>CAVOXU010000015.1:0-22201 GCA_963700535.1 Chrysiogenales bacterium | reverse complement strand
AATGCAAAAGGCCAAAGTCAAAAAAAGAGTTCACATTTTAAATTTTAATAAAATTGGCATAAAATAGGGAAAAGAGATGAAAAAATCAAGCGAACCGAGGATAAAAAAGCCAAGATTCATTTTTTTGAACTTTTATGCGGTATTTCCGTATCAGCAATCTAAGCAAAGGAGGTTTCTAGTGAAAAAAAACCAAAAAAAATGGCTGCCGATTGGCTTATCCCTGGCAGTCCTCTCGATCCTGTTTTTGCTGGCAAGTCCGCTCGCCGCCGACGAGGGCATGTGGACCCTGGACAACATGCCCATGAAACAGCTCAAGGAAAAATACGGCTTTGAACCCACTCCGGCCTGGCTCGAACACATCCGCCTGGCTTCGGTGCGGGTCGGCGACGGCGGTTCGGGCTCCTTTGTCAGCCCCAACGGCCTGGTGCTGACCAATCACCATGTGGCCCTTGGCCAGCTGCAAAAAGTATCGACCCCGCAAAAGAACTACGTCAACGACGGCTTCTACGCCGCCACGGCTGCCGAAGAACTCCCCTGCCCCGACCTGGAGCTCAATGTCCTGATCTCCATGACCAACGTCACTGCCAGGGTCATGGCCGCTGTCAAGCCTGGAATGGCTGCCAATAAGGCACTGGAGGCCCGCAAAGCCGCCATTGCCGCCATTGAACGCCAAAGTCTAAAAAAGACCGGCCTGCGCTCCGATGTGGTCAAACTTTACAATGGCGGGGAATACTGGCTCTACCGCTACAAGAAATATACCGATGTCAAGCTTGTTTTTGCCCCGGAGCAACAGGCGGCATTCTACGGCGGCGATCCCGACAATTTCACCTTCCCGCGCCACGACCTTGACATGGCGCTCTTCCGCGCCTATGAAAAAGGCAAGCCGGCCGTTGTCAGCCATTATTTGAAGTGGAGTGACAAAGGTGCTGCCGACGGTGAATTGGTTTTCATTTCCGGCCACCCCGGTTCGACCAACCGCCTGCTGACCCTGGCCCAGATCCAGTTCCAGCGTGATTACTCATATCCCATGCGCCTCAATTATTATAAGCGCCTGCTGGAAACAGCAAAAGAATACGCGTCCCAGGGCCCGGAACAGGCCCGCCAGGCCGCGGGCATGATCTTCGGCATCGAAAACGGGATCAAGGTTTCAAGCGGCGAGTATGACGGCTTGCAAGCCCCGGAAATTCTGAAAAAGAAAGCGGCCAACGAAGCAGAATTCCGCAAATTGGTCGAAGCCGATCCCAAGTTGAAAAGCGCCTACGCCGACGCCTGGGAGCAGATTTCCGCAGCCATTGAGAAACAAAAGCCGCGTATGAAAGAGCTGTACTATCGCCGCATCCCCGGACTGCGTCTGGGCTCAATCGCCCAGCAGATCGTTCAGTACGTAACCGAAATCAGGAAGCCGGACGGCAAGCGGCTGGAAGGTTTCCATGATTCAGAGCTCGAATCGCTGCGCTTCCGCCTGTTTTCCCGTGCCCCCATCTACCCGGGCCTGGAAGAGGCGATGATCATCAACTCCCTCAAGATGCAGCTTGATGAACTCGGGCCCGAAGACCCTTTCGTGCAGGCAGCCCTGGGCGGCAAGACGCCCGAGGAAACGGCCAAGGCGCTTGTTTCCGGCAGCAAACTCGCCGACCCGGCTTTCAGAAGGAAACTGGTCGAAGGCGGAGAGGCGGCAGTGAAGAACTGCACCGACAGCTTTATCGTCCTGGCCCGCACACTCGATCCCATGGTGCGCGAATTGAAGAAATGGCAGGAAGACAACATCGAAAGCATCACCAGGCCGGCCGGGGAAAAGATCGGCCAGGCGTTGTTCGCCGTGTACGGCAAGAACGCCTACCCGGACGCCACCTTCACCCTCAGGCTCTCCTACGGCACGGTCAAGGGCTATGCCATGAACGGCACCATCGCCCCCTCCAAGACCACTTTTTACGGCCTTTATGACCGGGCCGCCAGCTTTGATAACAAGTTCCCCTTCCAGCTCCCCCAGCGTGTCGCCGAGGCCCGGGACAAGCTGGACCTCTCCACGCCGCTGAACTTCGTCTGCACCGGCGACATCATCGGCGGCAATTCAGGCTCGCCGGTCATTAACCGTTCCGGCGAAGTGGTCGGACTGGTTTTCGACGGCAACATTGAAAGCTTCATTGGACGCTTTTTCTACGATGATACCGCCAACCGCACCGTTTCCGTGCACAGTGCGGCCATAATCGAAGCAATGAAAAAGATCTACGGAGCCGAAAAGCTGGTCAAGGAAATCCTCGGCGAGTAACGAGTTTTTTATCCATAAAAAAAAGGCGGGGACCCGCGTCCCCGCCTTTTTTATTTGTCATTACCGATAACGAAAAAGGATCAGCGCACCTCGGCCGACGTTCCCTCAATCTTCTGCCAGGGCTCGCTGCGGCCGCCGAGATGCTTGGCCAGGAACTCGTCGACACGGCCGTAAAAATCCAGGCGGTTGTTCGGCCGGGCGAAACCGTGCCCTTCATCGCCGTAGACCACGTAAGTTACCGGCAGCCCCTTTGCGCGCATGGCTTCGACCATTTGCGTGGCCTCGCGAATGTTTACCCGCGGATCGTTGGCGCCCTGGGCGATGATCAGCGGCACGCGGATGTTGGCGGCATGAAACAACGGCGATATCTTTTTATTGAACTCTTCATCATTTTCCACGTCACCGACCTGCATGACGAACTCTTTCTTGAAAGGAGCCCAATATGGCGGGATCGACTCGAAAAGAGTTTTGATGTTGGAAGGACCGACGATATCCACCCCACAAGCATACAGTTCCGGTGTGAACACCAAGCCGGCCAGCGTGGCGTAACCGCCGTAGGAGCCGCCGTAGATGCAGATCTTGGTGGGATCGGCGATGCCCTTGGCGATGGCCCATTTGACCGCGTCGGTCAGGTCGTGCTGCATGGCGCCGACCCCCCATTGCTTGTCGCCGGCATGGAGGAATTTCTTGCCGAAGCCGGTCGAACCGCGGAAGTTGACCTGCAGGGTGGCATAGCCGCGGTTGGCGAACCACTGCGCTTCAGGATTGTAGCCCCAGCCATCGCGTGCCCAGGGACCGCCGTGGACATTGAGAACCAGCGGCAGGTTTTGGGCTTTGACGCCGACCGGCAAGGTCAGGTAACTGACCAGCTTGAAACCATCGCGGGCCTTGATGACCACCGGTTTCATTATGGCCAGAGTGTACTTGGCCAGGTCGGGTCGATTGACAAAGAGCAGTTCGGCCTTTTTAACGTCGCGGTTGTATATGTAGTATGCCACCGGTCCGTCATCCACCTGGTAGATGACCAGCCAGTTTTTGTCGGCGCGGTCGCGGCCGCCAAGGTAGAACTCGCCGCGGCCTATCTTGGCCAGTACCGCGAAATCGGCCTTGATGGACTGATCCAAAACAAGCCATTCATTCTTCAGGTAGTTGAAGCCAACGGCCTGCACCCGGCGCGTATCGGGATGAATGATCACCCCGCCCACGTCGACCTTGGGGTCAACGGCAATGGTTTCCATTTCCTTGCCGCTGGCAATATCCACCCTGACCAGACGTGCGGTATCGGCACCAACCGAGGTTTCCACATAAAGTGATTTGCCGTCAGCGCTGAAATCGTCGATGCCGCCGCTCTCACCGAATGGCAGAGTCAGCAGGTCGCGCCAGGGAGCTTCGCGGTTGTCGCGGATGCGCATGATCGTGGAGGCGTTTTGGGGATTCTGGGCCTGGGCGGCGCGGATCTGGAAATCTGGATCGGTGACCCAACCCAGTACGTCGCCCGGATTCTCGGTATCAAGCGTAATTGCACCGCTGGCCAGGTCAACGCGATACATGTCAAAGACACGGCGATCACGCAGGTTCAATCCGACCAGCATTTCGTTGGGGAATTTCTTGTCCAGCATGATGTTGCTGGCCCTTATGCCCTGAAACGGCGTGAGGTCACGCACCACTTTGGACATGAGATTGACCGAGTAGACATGGAAGTTCTCGTCGCCGTTGAGGTCCTGCAGGTAGAACAGGTGCTTGCCGTCCTCTGCCCAGAAATGGATGCGGACGCCGCGGTGGGTATCGTTGGTGACCTGGGTATCATCGTCCTTGCCGATGGTGCGCACCCAGACGTTGAGAACATTTTTGTCGGAAGGGGCAAGATAGGCCAGGCGCGTACCGTCCGGGGAAATTCGCGGCGACGCCTTGACCGGGTTGCCGAAAAGCGTATCGCGCGGGATGAGCGGCACGCTTTGGGCCGTGGCCGCAGAGTAGGCAGGGCCGGCGATCATGAGCAGCACCATGGCTGCCAGGATGAAAAGTTGTGGTTTTTTGAACATTTGTTTCCTCCTATATATTTTCTATTAACACTTAACGTTTTCGGAGCCGTTAGAGTTTCAATAGCAGCGAATTTTATGGCCCTGGCGCTTGGTAATAATGAGAATCTTGAGCGCACTGCCTCAACTACCCCATTGCCGTTGCCTGATCGGAGAAAATATCTTCCAGTATGCGCACAGCAGCGGCCACGCAGGGACGGCATATTTTTTCGCACAAATCATTGTCCTTGAAAAATTTCCGGCCGCTTTCGCTTTGCAGATCACAGCCGTCCAGCAACTACCCGGCACAGGCAGGAACCATACTGATCGCTGAAGCGTTTCATGAACTCCCCGACCAGGAGATAGGTATTTTCAGCAGCCGCTTTTTCACCGGCAAGGCCGCGGCCGAATTTCAGGGAGATGACCATGATGGCCCCGGTCACCGCCCCGCAGACCTCCTGTCTGCGGGCCATGCCGGCTCCGAAGCCGGTGGCCAGTTTCAGGGCCGCCTCCTTGTCGAAATTCAAGTCTTGGCAAAATACACTCAAGACCGACTGGGCGCAGTTGTAGCCGGCAATCATCATCTCCACAGCCGATTCACTCTTGTTTTTCATTTCATTCCAGCTTATAAGATTAATAAAAAGAAAGATATTGAGGGTCAAAATGGCATTTAACCGCGTCAACTAGATTCTCCTTCAATTCCTGAAAAGTTACGCCTTCGGTGAATTTAGGGAAATCCAAAGCCTTGGCAATAAATCCGCTTTCATCGGACTTTTCAACGTTGAATATAATTTCGCTCATCATTTTCTTTTAAAAAATTTAACACACTTCAATTTTGTTTTCAAACGAAAAATCGTTTTTTGGATTAAATTTAAGGCTAATCCTTATTGCAGTTTTTTATCTTAAGTTCTCTCAAAATCATCTTAAGCGATTTTTGCAGCGAAGGAAGATCGTGGCTAGCAATTGTCCAGACAACCTCATAATTGATGCCGAAATATTGATGAATCAACTTATCTCTCACTCCGGCCATTTCTTTCCAGGGCAATGCTGGATACATCTTTTTAAAAGGATTACGTATATTTTTAGCCGCCTCACCGATAATTTCCAGATTGCGAACCACTGCATCGTGGGTTTTCCCATCTTTCAAAAAAGAAGGATAGTCCACATCTTTAATATATGAAGATATAGCTGAAATTGCTTCAACGATATCATGTAAAAAAGCCAGATCGCCTCGATCAGACATAAACTACACTGCGGAGGATGCTTGCGGCAATGGGCTTGATGCGGATACTTTGCACCCCGGCCGGGGTCAGGATATCCACCTTGCGACCCAGTTTGTTTTCCAAATATTCCGCCAGAATCATGAATTTAAAACCGATGGGGTTATCAAATTCGATTAGCAGATCAATATCACTGGCCTGTTTTTGCTTGCCGCGAGAAAAAGAACCGAACAAACCGATGCGCTTTACTCCGAATTCGCTTTTTAATTTCGGAAGTTCACGTCTAAGGATTTCCTTAACGTCCTCGCTGGTATTTATTTTCTTTGCCATGGTCATTTTATAGAGTTTTTTACTTTTTTTGTCAATATTGAGAAATAGCTTAAGCTGGTTCGGCAAGAAACCTCAGGAAATCAGCCCGGGCAGGGCGGCCTCGACCTCCTGCCACTTTTGCTCGTCCAGCTTGGCGCCAAGCACTTCCACCACCTTTCCCGAGAGCAGCGAGCCGATGCGGCCGCAGATCGCCAGCGGGTAATCCCGGATCAGGCCGTAAAGAAAACCGGCAGCGTATAGATCGCCGGCACCGGTGGTATCGATTGCCCGGGCCGGGATGCAGCCGATCTCGTGCCGCTCATCCAGGCGCTTGACCAGGGAGCCGCTCTTGCCCAGTTTCACCACCGCTATGCGGCATTGCGGTGCAATCGTCACCAGGGCTTCACCTGGAGATTTGTCTCCGCTGAAAGCCATGGCTTCGTCTTCATTGGCGAAAACAATGTCCACATATCTGGCCACTATTTCCTGCAGAAAACCGAGGTTCTCCCTGACCACGTTGTGGCTGGCCAGGTCGAGCGACACATCCAGGCCTGCAGCGCTGGCCAGGCGGACGGCCGTTTCGCATAGCTGGTGGTTTTGCACCATGTAGCCCTCGATATGAAAAATATCGTAACCGGCGAACAATTCCGCCTTCAGATCAGAACCCTGCAATTCCACTGCCGCGCCCAGAAAAGTGGCGAAAGTGCGTTCCGAATCCGGAGTGATGAAGCCCAATGCCCTCCCGGTCTGGGCCCGGCCGAAAAACATGCGCGTGGCCACACCATGTTTCTTCATTTCTCCATCGAAAAAAGTACCATAGGCGTCATGGCCGATTTTGCCGATATAACCGGTTTGAATACCCAGTCTGGCCAAACCGCTGATGGTATTGGCCGCCGAACCGCCGCAAGTCTCCTGCTTTTCCAGATGGGTGATCCTGGCTAAAATGTCATTTACCTGGGATTCCTCGACCAGGGTCATGCAGCTTTTGGGAAGCCGCAGGGATTCCAGCAGCCGTTCATCGGCGATCTTGACCAGAATGTCAACCAGGGCATTGCCCAGACCCAGCACTTTTTTCATGATCGTTCCTTGGCGCGCAAAGCGTACGCGCGCTTTTACAGTTTGGTTTGTGTGATCTTTTCTATCTCGTTGCCGGACGCCATGTTGACGATCACGGCGCTCAGCGAATTCAGTTCCTTCTCGTCCAGAAGCGCGTAGGCGGCGATGATGACCAAGTCGCCCGGCTGCACCAGGCGGGCGGCAGCGCCGTTGACCACGATGCCCCGGGAAGCTCGCGGCCAGGGGATCACATAAGTGGAAAAACGCTCCCCGTTGTTGATGTTGTAGACATCGACCTTTTGAAACACGCGCAAGCCGGCTTTTTCCATGATCTCTTCGTCGATGGAAATGCTGCCTTCGTAATTGATATCACAACCGGTGATGGTGGCCCGGTGAATTTTTGCAGTCAAAAACGGGATCAGCATGACAGGTCTCCTAAAAGTAAATTGTCGATAAGCCGCGTCCGGCCGGCACGGACGGCCACGGCGATCAGGGTGTTTCCCGCTTCGATGACCGGGATCTCCTGCAGGTCCTGCAGATTGACAATGGATATATATTCAGTCGCCAGCAGCGGATCGCGATTCAGTTCTTCCTGCATGGATGCACGGATGACCTGGCTCTCCGCCACGCCACTGCCGATCAGGACGGCGGCTTTTTGCAGGGACCTGGGCAGGAGCAGCGCCGCTTGCCGCTCCGTTGGCGAAAGGTAGACATTGCGCGAAGACAGGGCCAGGCCATCGCTATCGCGCACGATGGCCAAGACCCTGATCTGCACCGGCAGATTCAGATCGCGGACCATTTGCCGAATGACGATCGCTTGCTGGGCATCTTTCTGGCCAAAATAGGCCCGGGCCGGACAAACCAGATTGAACAGTTTCAGCACCACCGTGGCCACGCCCCGGAAATGACCGGGGCGCGTCTGGCCGCAAAGCATTTTGTCCAGGCCTTCGACATTGATATAGGTGCGGTACGGCTGCGGGTAGATTTCATCATTTTCGGGCATGAACAGGATGTCGGTACTCTCCTTTTCAAGCAAGGCAATGTCCTCTTCCGGGTCGCGCGGGTATTGCTGCAGATCTTCAGCCGGTCCGAATTGGGCGGGATTGACGAAAATGGAGACCACGGTCAGATCGTTTTCTTCACGGCAGCTCCGCACCAGGCTGAGATGTCCCTGGTGCAGGAACCCCATGGTCGGGACCAAACCTGTGGTTTTTCCGGCTTGGTCGGGAAGTTCAGCATGCAGGCTTTGTATGGACCGGCAGATCTTCATTTGAGGAAATCTTCAATATCCAGTTTCAAGTGATAGCTTTCCTCATCATTGGGAAACTCCCCGTGTTGCACGTCGCTGATGTATTTCTGCAGGGCTTGCAGCCATAAGGAATGCGTATCGGCGTATTTGCGCACGAATTTGGGCAGAGCCGTATTGGTGAAACCGACCAGGTCGGGAAAAACCAGCACCTGGCCGTCACAGAAGCGGCCGGCACCGATGCCGATAGTTGGGATGCTCACACTTTCTGTTATTTTACGGGCCAGCTCCTGGGGAATGGATTCCAGAACAATGGCGAAAACGCCCAGCTTTTCCAGGGCCAGGGCGTCCTGGAATATTTCGCGGGCTTTTGCCTGCAGTTTGCCCTGGACCTTGAATCCGCCCAATTGATGCACCGATTGCGGAGTCAAACCAAGGTGGGCCAGGACCGGGATCTCGGCATTCAGCATTGCTTCAATCACCTTGAACCTTCTGCGCCCTCCTTCCAGCTTGACCGCCTCGGCACCCCCTTCCTTGATGCAGCGACAGGCATTTTCCAGGCTCTTTTCCGGATTGATATGAAACGACTGGTAGGGCATGTCGCTGACCAGCAGCGATCGCGGTCGGGCGCGGGCCACCAATGAGGTATGGTAAACCATTTCGTCCATGGTCACTTTCAGGGTGTTTTCGTGGCCCTGGAGCACCATGCCCAGCGAATCACCGACCAGGATCAGGTCGATACCAGCCAGGGAAGCCAGGCTGGCGGTGGGAAAATCGTAGGCGGTTACGGCCGTGATCTTTTCCCCGCGGGCCTTTTTTTGACTTAAGGTCAGCACTGTCTGTTTTTCCAGGTCAGGCCGGGGCATAGTAACTGATCCCTTTCTTGTGATTTTTTATTTCATTGATCAGGCTGTCGATATCTTTACGGTTTTCGAAATCAGTTTTTTCGACATTGACCACCAGCAACGGCGACAACTTGTAATTGAAAAAATAATAATTGTAGGCTTCGAAAATTTCACGCCAGTATTCGCTGGGCATCCTCTTTTCAAATTCGCTGCCGGATTTGTAAATGCGCTGCATCATCTCCGCAAAAGAGGTCTGCAGGTAAACGACCAGGTTGCAGGGAAATATCTTTTCGGCAAAAATATTCAATATTTTCTTGTAAATATCCAGGTCTTCGTCATTGAGCACTGTATGGGCGTAGATGCCGTCCTTGTAGAAAATATAATTGGAAACAGTGGTTTTTTGGAACAAGTCCTTTTGTTTCATCTCCAATTGCTGATTAAAGCGGTTGATCAGGAATATCAGTTGGGTTTTGAGTGCCAAGGGACTGTAATTGGACGAAAATGACTCATAATATTCCTTTAAAAATGGATTGCCCTGGTTATCCAGGATCAAGCGGGCTTTGAATTCCTCGGCCAATATCCTGGCCAACCTTGTTTTTCCGGATTTGATCAACCCTTCCACGGCGATGTACTTTAAATCAGTCATTGCGAAAAATTATACCATTTAACCACGACACTGTAAATGGAAACAGGCCGGAAAACCTGCCGGGCGCCGGGCAGGTTCAGCTTAAACAAACTTCATTTCAGTAAAACGGGCGCGCAGTTTGTTGACCTTGTCCTTAACCTTCTTGCCTTTGATGGCTTCGGCTATCAGCTCACCCAGGGCGGTGAAATCATCTTCCTTCATGCCGAAGCGGGTCATTTCCGGGGTACCCAGGCGCAAACCGGAAGGATTCATCGGATCAGCGTCGCCGGGGAGCATATTGTAATTGCAGATGATATCGCTGGCTTCCAGGGCCAGCGCTGCCTTGACGCCACCGCCAAAGGAGGAAACGTTGACCGCGATCTGATGCGAACGGGTGTAACCGAACTCCTTGGCTTCCACCTGGACGCCATTGGCCTCCACCGCTTTGGCCAGGACCACGGCGTTCCGGCAGATCTGTGCGGCATATTCGCGGCCATGGGCCTTCATCTCGCGCACAGCCACCAGCAGGGCCGGCAGGCTGTACAGGTGGTGATTGCTGGACGTGCCCGGGAACACGCCGCGATCGGCCGCGCCCCAGTATTTCTTTTCGCCTTCGGCGTCCAGGTTGCCGAGGATGACACCCCGCTGCGGACCGGGAAAAGTCTTGTGGGTGCTGCCGGTCAGCCAGGTGGCGCCTTCGGCCAGGGGATCTTGGAACTGGCCGCCGGCGATCAGGCCGAGTACGTGGGCCCCGTCATATAAGATCGGGATTTGCATTTCTCGGCAAAGCGGGGCCAGCTCCTTGACAGGGTCTGGAAAGAGGTAAAGGCTCTTGCCCATGATCAGCATGTTGGGTTTTACCTTTACGATCAGCTCAACGGTCTTGGGAACATCAATATGGTAACGGTCCTCGGTCAAGGGGAAAAAATGCAATGGTACTGAATTCGCCTTTCCGGCTTTCAGAACCTGGCCGCGCGTCTGGATGCGCCGGCCCATGATCCCGAAAAAATTATGGCTGATATGGCCGCCGGCGTCGGTGGAATTGGCGATCACCGCGTCACCGCCGCGCAGGTAGCCCATGGCGATGGCCGTGTTGGCGTTGTTGCCGCTGTAAGGCCTGACCTCGGCCTGGGCGCATTGAAAAAGTTCCCGGATCTCCCTGGCGGCCATTGTTTCAATTTCATCGATGTATCGGGTTCCCTGGTAATAGCGGTTGATCTTGTCGGGAGTGTTGGGATGGCCTTCGGCGTAACGGCCCATAAAATCATTGAGCTGGATCGAACGCACTGCCGGGCTGGGAGTGTTCTCGCTGGCGATCAGGTTGATGCATTGCTTGCCTCGCCATTGGTTCTGCTTTTCGACTATGGCAAAAATGTCTTTTGTGTCAACGGGCATGTGACCTCCTGATTTTGCAAATTATTTCAATGAATTTTATTTTCCACGCCGTCGCGCAGGTAATCCAGACGCTCCTGGTGCCGGCCACCCGCAAAAGCGGTCTGCAGAAAAACAGCGACGATCTTCAGGGCTGTGGCGCCGTCCACCACCCGCGCCCCCAAAGCCAGGACATTGGCATCGTTATGGCTGCGGGCAAGGAAGGCCGCGTTTTCATCGTGGCAGAGCGCGGCCCGCACGTTCCTGAACTTGTTGGCCACGATGGACATGCCGATGCCCGAACCGCAGACCAATATTCCCATGGAGTGTTCCGGATCGGCCGACACTTTAGCCGCCGCCCGGGCGCCGAACTCGACCCAGTTGGCCGCGGCGGAAGAATATACGCCGCAATCGTCGACCGCCTTCCCTTGCTGCCGCAAATGCGCCTTGAGCTTTTCCTTTAATTCAAAGCCGGCATGATCGGCGGCCAGGACCAACATCATGCCATCCTGAAAATCCATGGGCTGTTCTTCAGTTCCTGGTGAATCCCACGCTGAGATCGAGGACATCACCGTTTTTCAATTCCAGGTCCTGATACTGGGAACGCAGCGGCTGGCCGACCGGGAAGTAAACCATGCTGACACGCATGGTGTCCTTTCCGGGCCAGGTGAGCGTGAAACCTTCCCTCTTGCCCGGAGCGATCTCCATTGTTGAATAGTAGATGGTCACCTTGATGCTCACTTCCCCGCTGTTGTCCACGTTGATCTTTGCTTCACTGGAAGAGGTGCATCCGCTCAGTAAAAGCAAAACCAGCATCAGCGCTGCCAAGCCGTAATGTTTGATCATGAAGCTCCTTGCCTGCACTTGAAATTAGTATAAATCAAGCAGAAAGTCAATAGCGGCAGACACGCCACTCGCACCCGCTGGTGCGTTTTTCATAAGAAATTTTCCCGCTGCTCTTCCTCGGCTCCGACCACAATGGCCGGAGCATCGGTGCGCGGACATACATTTTCGCAGATGCCGCAGCCGATGCACAAGTCCGGAACCACATAGATCTGTTTCACTTTTTTGAGTTTGCCGCGGAAATTATATACTTCGACTTCACGGAACCTGATCGCCTTTTCCGGTACCGGGCAATGTTCTTCACAAACCGCGCAATTGTAGCCGTCGGCATAGGTATAACAGGTGCTGCGGTTGATGACCGCCGTGCCGATCTTGAACTGTTTTTTCTCTTCCAGCGTCAACGGCGTGATGGCGTGGGTCGGGCACACCCGGGTACAGCGCAGGCACTCGTATTCGCAATATCCGTTGAGCGGAATCAAGACCGGGGTCCATATCCCCTCAAACCCGGCCTGAAAAACGGCAGGTTGAATGGCGTTGGTCGGACAGGCCTGCAGGCAGGCCCCGCAGCGGACGCACTTTTTCAGGAATTCCTTTTCCGCAACCGCTCCCGGGGGACGAATGAAGTCACGGGCCCTGGTCTTTTTATTTACGCCGATCTGGGGCAGCGCCGCCGCTGCCAGGCCGCATGCGGCTGCGGCCAGGACCTGGCGTCGGCCCATGTCCAGGGCGGGCCTTTTTCCGGACCGTGGCAGCTGAAAGCGCACATCTATGGCGGCGAACGGACAATCATTCAGACAATTGAAGCAAAGCACGCATTCGGATTTGAGGTAATCCTGGAAAGGACTGCCGTAATATGTACAATGGTTGGAACAGACTCCGCATTTTGTGCAGTTTTCATTGAGCGGCAGGCGCAAAAGGGAATACTTGGCCATGAAACCATAAACCGCTCCCAGCGGGCAGAGAGTGTTGCAAAAAAAACGGCGGCGGTACAGGTTCAACATCAGCAGGCCGAAAAAAATCAGGCCGATGGCCGCGGCCTGCAGAAATGTCCTCTGCCTGACCGTGAGCAGGGAACGGCGGCTGAAATCGTACAGCGGTTTGACGATTTTCCCTACCCAGCCTCGGTTTTGTGCCCCGGATTGCAGGGCGTGCTGGGCCAGAAAATTTACGCCCGGGACCAGCGCCGCCGAGCTGCTTCTGGTCAACAATGCCAAAGGATCCAGCCAGCCCAGCAGCTGGCTGGTAAAAAGGGATGCGACCAGCAGGATGATCAGCAGCAGGTACTTCAAGCGCAGTGAGGGGCGGCTGACCGGAATCTTCCTGCGCTGGCGCCGGCTGCCCAGCCAGGTAAAAAATTGGTTCAGGGCTCCGAAGGGACAGACCCAGCCGCAAAAAAATCTGCCGAAGACCAGGGTCATGATGAGCGGGATCAGCGCCAGCAAAAATACTTGCAAAAAAGGTCCCGAGAAAACGTTCACCCAAAGAAACAAGGGATCGATATAAAAGAAAAGGCCGGTTTGCGGCAAATTCTCTATGGCTGCACCGCCGCTTTTGAGCAGCAAAAAGAAAAACAGCCAGGTAAAAAAAACCTGGCTGATGATGCGCAGCCGCTGCAGCCGTTTTCTGGATATGGAGTCCACCGGTCCTCAAATGGTCAACGACTTGACCGGAATCCTGGTGATGTCGATCTCGCCCATTTTTTTGGCATGGGCCGCTTGCAGGAATTCCACTTCCCTGGGATCCTTGCCGAAAAGGACCGCCGCCGTTACATCGGCATGCATGATGTGGGTCGAAGCGATCACGGTCTTGCGCATTTCCACATCGCTCAACCGTCCGCCCACCGGACCATTACGCAACAAAATCCTGAAAGCGTCGACCACGACCAGGTGGCTGTGGAAACCCCCGGCCAGGTCGGCGATGTTCTCACCCATGTCGCGGTGCAGCTTGCCGCGGTTGCCGCCCAGGATGCCATAGAGGTTCTTCATGGCGATGGTCAGGCCGGCACTGCCGTGATGCTTGAGAATGGGCACGTTGATGAATTTATCAACTTCCAAATAGTCCTTGAAAACCGGCCATTTGCCGAGATACTCACCCTTGAAGTCGTGGGCGACCAGCCGGTTTTCGTCGCAATAGCGAACATCGGCTCCAAGTTTTTTGGCCATGGCTTCAATGCCGCTGCGCTGGTAGCAGTCCTCGGCCTTGTGGCAAGTGTTGTCCATGATCACAATTTTTTTGGCTCCGGCGTTGAAAGCCAGCTCGATCACAGCCCGTAAAACTTCGGGATTGGTGCAGGCGGCCTGTTCCACCGTCCGGTTCCAGCCGATGTTGGGCTTGACCATGACCACATCGCCACGGGAGATGATTTTGCCCATGCCGCCGATCTCGGCCACAGCCCTTTTGGTTATTTCATAGGGCGATTCACCCTTTACCTGGACAACTGGAGCTGCTGAAAACTGATTGACCTGGGCACGATTCGGGCGGGCTAGAAGAATGCCTGAGGAAAACAACACGCCGTTTTTTACGAAAGTTCTTCTTTTCATGAACGTATTTTATTAAAAAACGCTGCGCGGGTCAATTGAACGGCAATAAATTATTTCAAACTTTTTAACAGCTCCACCAGGAAATCCCAGATCTTGCCGATGGATTCTATATGAATTTTTTCCTCGGGCGCGTGGGGGTTTTTCAGAGTCGGGCCGAAGGAAATCATATCCATGCCGGCCTTTTTGTCACCGATGATGCCGCATTCCAAACCGGCGTGAATGACTTCCACGTGCGGCTCGCGGCCGAACAACTTGCGGTATACGTCTTTGCAGCGGGCCAGCAGCGGCGATTGCAGGTTGGGCTGCCAGGACGGATAACCGGAACCGCTGACGGCCTGGGCTCCGGCCAGGCGCGCTATGGCTTCGATCCTCCAGGTCAGGGCGTCCAGGCGCGACATAACCGAACTGCGCTGGCTGGTGACGATATCGATCTTGCTGTTGGCGATCTTGGCGCTGGCCAGGTTGTTGGAGGTTTCCACCAACTCCTTCATTTCCGTTGACATGGCGGCCACGCCGTGCGGCAGGGCGATGATCAGGTCAACAATCCTGGCGCTGTCTTCCGAATTCAGCGGACGCTTGCCCATTGTTTCTGGCTGCAGTTCCAGCGAGATTTTCAGATCCGGATCGATTTTCTTGAATTCATGCCTGAAAACCTCTTCCATATCGGCCACGGTTTTTTCAATTGCCTTGAAGTTGTCGCGGGGGATAAAAATATCGGCCCAGGCATCGCGGGGAATGGCATTGTGGGCAGTGCCGCCGGAGATATCGGCCAGGCGCAGGTCGAACTCCGCCTTGATGCGCATGAGGGTCCTGGCCAAAATCTTGATGGCGTTGGCTCGTTCATCATTGATGTTGATCCCGGAATGACCGCCGCTCATGCCGCCGGTTTTCAAACGGGCCATGATGAAACCGGGAGGGGCATCTTCGTACTGCAATGCCAAACTGATGTGGGTGTCGCGGCCGCCGGCACAACCGACGGTGAACACACCCTCGTCCTCGGAATCGATATTGAGCAGGATCTTGCCTTCAATAAAATCAGCCTGCAGCGCATTGGCCCCGGTCAAGCCGGTTTCCTCATCCACGGTGAAAAGCAGTTCCAGGGGCGGATGGACGGCTTCCTTGTCCAATGCCAGCACCATGGCCATGGCCAGGGCTATGCCGTTATCGGAGCCCAGAGTGGTGCGATCGGCCTTCAGCCATTCGCCGTCATAAACAAAACGGATGGGGTCCTTGGTGAAATCATGGGGAGAGTCGGCGGTTTTTTCGCAAACCATGTCCATGTGGCCCTGAATCACCACGGCTCCGGATCCCTCGTAACCCGTGCTGGCCGGCACCTTGATCAGCACATTGCCGACCTTGTCCTTTTTGGATTGCAAACCGTTTTTTTCAGCCCATTGCAAAAGGAAAGCGCAGATTTTTTCTTCATGCTTGGAACAGCGCGGTATGGCGCTGATCTCTTCGAACAGATCTAAAATTAACTTTGTCTTATGGTGTTTGATGTTCATTACAACTCCTTGAAAAAAAACTATAAATGAAAAAGCCCCAAAAGTCAACGGGGAAAAGTGGCCCCGTATTGAAATCAGGAACCGATTCACTTAAAATGAATTGATTCACGATGCGACTCAAAATCATGTTTCTTTTTTTTCTGTGCCTGAACGGAGCCGCCTTATCCTTTTCCTTCGCCCAGGAAATCCTTCCGGCCGGAATCACCTGTTGCGACGAAAAGAAAATCAGGCAGGCCATGAGCGAAGAAGTATTGGCCAGGATCCTGGTCAAAACGGGATCCGGCCTCCGCAACAAGGGGTTGGCAGGTGATTATCTGAGCGACCAGGCCTTTGAAAAGATAAAAAGGCACATACCCGACGGCGCTGACGCCGACCAGCGCCTGGCTTTTTTGCGGGAAATGCTTCAGCCGCCGGCCGCGGATCGGGACATTGAAGAATTTCAAACCCTGGTCGGTCATTTCATCCAGGGCATGACCCTGGAGATCGGCATTACCATGCAGGACGAATACGACCAGGCTTTGCAGGTCAAGGAGAAATCCTTGAAACTGCTCGACCATTTGGAAAAACTTTCCCGGCTGGACGATGAAAGCCTGGGCCGGGCCCTTTTTCAGGTCGACCTGACCGATAAAGAACTGAAGCGTATCCGGGCCAGTGATCTGAGGTGGAGAGACTCCGCCGCCGACGCTTCTGCTTTCAAAGAGTTCAATACTTTAAAAAGAAACATCACCGGACGTGCCCCCGACCGGGACCAATGGCTGGTCTTTGAACTGGCCGAAAAATACCGTGCCCAATTCCCTTTCCTTGACGAGTTCCTGGAAAATTACCGCCGGCTGGCTTCCGCTTTTCGCGATGTCGTCCGCCGGCTCAACGAACGGCTCTCCGCTTCCTGGGAATGACCAGTGCGGGGATGGGCACCTGTTGCTGCCACATCCAACCGCTATTGATATTTACATTGAATTGCCTTAGAATTCCCCACAATGAAAAATGAAATGTGCCTCTATCCAAGAAGTCATAAGCGATATCAGTCATGAGCAGCATCCTGTCAAATTCAGATCAAAAAAAATGGTTCCAGTCCATCCCCAGCCCCCTGCTGGCCCTGGGCTGTGCCGTTTTGACCGGGCTGATCTTGCGGTTGTGGGGCATCCACTGGGGTTTCCCGCGCGTCGATCTGAGCCCCGACGAGCTAAATGTCTGGAACATCAGCGCCGGGCTGAGCTGGCAGGACCTTGACACTCACTTTTATAACTATTCCGGCTTGACGTTTTATCTGAATTTTTTTACCGCCCAGATCGCGCGCCTGTTCGGCGCAACCTTGCATCCGCATACCATCCTGCTGATCAACCGCCTGTGGAGCGTGTTTTTCGGCACCCTGACCATCCCCTTGGCCTACCTGGCTGCCCGCGATTTTTTCAGAGAGGCCAAGGCCGGGGCCTGGGCAGCCTGGATGGTGGCCTTGCTGCCAATTCATGTCTGGCACTCCCACTTCGGCACCAGCGACATCAGCCTTGTCTTCTGGATCACAGCCGCTTTCTGGCTGGCACTGCGCGCCTTCCAAAAACCGGGCGCGGCCCGTTTTATACTGGGGGGGCTGGCGGTGGGCGTGGCCATCGGGGTCAAGTTCAACGGCATGCTGGCCGGAATTTCCTTTTTGGTGGCGGCGTTGGCCGCCTGGCGGGAAAAACGCATCCGCTCGTTCCCGCAGGTCCTGCTGTTCCTGTTTCTGGCCGGAGCGGCAGCCCTGGTCGGCTTTTTTCTGGTTTCCCCCTTTTCGATCATCCACTTGAAAGCCACGGTATCGGCTTTCTTCTTTGAATCGGCGCATGTCAAGGGCGGACATTACGGCTTCGACCTTGCGCCGGTAGGTTGGCCCTATTTCCCGTACGTTTATCAATTTTTTTCCGCTTTCCCATTCTCCTTCGGCCTGCCGCTTTACCTGGCCGCAGTTTCCGGAGTGGTTTTTTTCACCATGAGCCGCAAAAAAACAGAAGTGCTCCTGGGACTGGCTTTCCCGTTTCTCTACCTGGGCATCGTGGCTTCCTGGAAATTCGTTCCCAGCCGCTATTATCTTCCGGTTCTGCCAATCATCCTGATACTCGCATCCTGGGGCGCATTCAGGCTGTTCTCCACCTGCCGCGGCCGGCTCCGGGCAGTGGCCTGGCTGCTCGCGGTTCCGATATTTGCCTACACTCTGGCCTACGATATATCCACGGTGGACCGTTTTCGCAGCGATACCAGGCTTGAAGCTGCCCAATGGGCCGAAAAGGAGCTTCCTGCAAAAAGCAGGATCATTCTGGTCGATCCCATTTTCGACCGGCGATTTATCGTTCCCGCCGACAGCCCCGGTCCCATGCCATTTTCCGTATCCCTGTCCACTGTAATGGGAAAATCCTACATGCCGCTGTTCGACGGCTCACACTTCGAAGTGCTGACCAAGGATTTGCGGGGAACCATTTTGGATCTGCAGCGCGGCAAACTGGGCCGCGGCGATATCCTGATCCTCAGCAGCCTGGTTTTTCTTCGTGACGTGCGCCTGGGAGAAAATGCCGCTGAAAGGATGCGTCTGTGGAATTCGATCCGCAGGAACCCGCGTAAATTTCGCCGCCTGCGGGTTTTTGATGCGCCATTCATCAATCGTGAAATTTATGCCCGCCTGGACCCGATGTTCGCCTGTGACTTCGTCTCGCCGACCATTGAATTCTACGAACCGCTGGCCCGCCGCCGGCCATCGTTCCCGTCCGACCATCCCCGGAGTTGATCAGTTGATATAACCCAGGGCCTTCAGGCTTTCGAGATCTTTTTCAGAAAGTTGGCGATGACCACTTTTTCTCACAGGATACTTGTTCTTGGCAATATAATTGTTATAAAGATTGTTGTTCAGCAGAAAAAGTGAGAGGCTGCCGGGAAGCAAATTTTGCTTTTCAGCGGCATCGGCCTGGTAGTCAAAACAGTAGCGAGTGGGAATGTCCAGCCTGTCCGCGTAATGCTGCTTGATTTCAATGAAGCTGCGGCCGCCGGCGATAATGGCATGACTGGACTGACCGTAGATGTGAAGTTTGCGGTCTGCCGTTTCCTTGAACAGGGAGATCCCCTGGATAGTGGTCGGGATTCTTCTTGCCCAGGATGTCTTCGGCAATAGTCGGGAAAACATCCATCAGGCTGACGGGACGGTCGATGCGGGCCTGCTTGCGTCCGGGGACACTGACGATCAAAGGCACACGCGTGCTGGATTGGAACGTCAACGCGCCATGATCGAAAAAGAGGTTGTGCTCGCCCAGTTCTTCGCCGTGATCCGAGGAGATAACGACCACGGTGTTGTCCGGGTAGCGGCGCTTGATGATCTCCAGAGTCTTGCCGATTTCGCCATCCACGTAGCGGACGCAGCCCTCATAGAGGGCGATGAAATAATTTTCATCGCTGAGACCGTTCTGGATCTTTTGCTTTTCGATCTTGCTGCCGATGACGATTTTTTTTTCAATACGGGAGATATCCCTGCCCTTTCTGGTTTCATCGTAGCGCACCAATTCTGCCGGCGGCAGATAGGGAGCATGGGTATCAATGTAGTGCACCCATAAAAAAAATGGCTTGTCGTGCTTGCGATTCAGGAATTTACTGGTCGCATCGGTGATAAATGGCGTTGCGGCAGCTTTGCCATCGACACGTTTCCATACTTCAGTGTAGGATGCGAAACCCTGGTCGAACTTGAAAAATTTGGAAAGATTGGCATTCTCGACTATGGCCGCAGTTTCATAATCATTTTTGCTCAGGAACTCGGCAAGGGTCAAGTTTTCTTCCCTGAGAAAATCCTTGATCGGGGAGGTTTGATGGACAAAAGGATGCAGGCCGGTCATCAGTGAAGCGAAGGAAGCCGAGGTTTTAGGAACTGTGCAGTAGGCATTGGTGAAAACCAGGGATTGCCTGGCGAATGCGTCGATCTGCGGGGAGGTAGCATTTGCCTGCCCGTAAACACCCAGGTAATCGGCGCGCAGGGCATCGACCGTGATCAAAATGATGTTCGGTTTTTTGGCAGACGAGAAAAAAATATAAGAAAGTACTGCGATGGCCAGCAGCGCCGGAACCAGCAAAGGCACAATCAGTCTTTTCAGTTTCATTTTCTTATTTTAGCACATTATTGGCAGCAGGGGAATCAGCGCCTTGGCGGAATATCGCCTGTGTTCGCAGAGAGGCACGACCTCCGGGATAGGCTTTTTTAGAGCTTTCCCGCTGCCAGGGCCTGGCAGCTATTGAAATTGATCCCGATATCCCGTAAAATGTCCTGATGGAAATCCCAGCAAACACCGGCAAGGAGACCCCGTGGCAATTGAAAATGTTCAATCGTTCTCTGAAGAAAAAGATGAAGGTCGCGGCGCTGGCCAGATTTTTCCCTGAACTCGCCAATCGCAAGTGTCTGCTCCTTACCTGCGGCGACAACAATGGCGCCATCAATTATAAAATACGCCATATGGGCGGCTTATGGACCTGGGCCGACTTTGAAGCCCAGGGCATTCCCGGCATGGAAGAGCTCCTGGGTGAACCGGTTCTCAAGCTTGACGGTGAAACGGCTTCTATGCCCTTTGCCAATGATGAATTCGACCTGTCGGTCTGCATTGACGTGCACGAGCATCTGGACGACCCCCTGCCCGTCACCCGCGAGTTGGCGCGTGTCACGCGCCCGGGCGGCACGGTGATCGTCACCACTCCCAACGGCAATGAGAAAAAGCTCGCGGTACGCATCAAAAAGGCCATAGGCATGGACGCCAAGGCCTACGGTCATCGCTGCACCGGATTCGACGTCCCCGATCTGCGCCGGCTCACCGCAGCGGCCGGATTAACTTTCAGACGCAGCGGTTCCTACGCTCGTTTTTTTACCGAGATGCTGGAACTGGCGATCAATTTCCTTTATGTGAAATTACTGGCCAAAAAAAGCCGGGTCCCGGTCGAAGCGGGAACCATCGCTCCCGTGAGCAAGAGCCAGCTCAACTCGGTTAAAAAGAGTTACAAGCTTTATGCCCTGCTCTATCCGGTCTTCTGGCTCATTTCCCGCCTGGATTACCTGATCGCCTTCACTCGCGGCTATGCCGTGGTAGTGGAGACCGTCAAATGATCGCCGTCATAACCGGGGCCAACGGATTCATGGGGCGCCACCTGGTCGAGGACCAATTGGCGCGGGGCATGACCGTGCATGCGGTGGATTTGCATGCGGATCGCCTGCAGGACCTGGATTTCGGGACCGCCCTGAAAATATTCCAGGCCGATATCTGCGACCTGGACGCAATGAAAAAGATCGTGGCCGGAGCCGCTGTGGTCTTCCACCTGGCCAGCGCTCATCTTTCCGTCACTTTAAGTGAAGAGGCTTACTGGCGCATTAACCGCGATGGAGCGCTCAACCTGGTCCGCTTGTGCCATGAGGCAGAAGTCGCCCGTTTCGTTCACGTGAGCAGCGTAGGCGTTTATGGAACTATCACCGACCCGCCGGCCGACGAAACCACCTCCTGCCACCCCGATCTGATCTACGAAAAAAGCAAGCTGGCCGGAGAGCAAGCCGTGCTCGAATTTGCGAGCCAAAGCGAGTTGCCGCTGACCGTGATCAGGCCGGTATGGGTTTACGGACCAGGCTGTCCACGAACGGAAAAATTGTTCAGTTCGCTGCGCAAGAGAACATTTTTTTACATCGGCAGCGGCAACAGCCTGCGCCATTGCATTCATGTCGAGGACTTCAACCTCGCCTGCCGGCTTTGCGCCTCGCGCCCCGAAGCCGTGGGCCAGATATTCGTGATCGGCGACGCCCGTCCGGTATCCCTGCGCGAATTGCTGGGCGCCATGGCCCAGGCATCCGGCTTTCCAAAACCCCGGATTCATCTTCCCTTGCTCATGGCCCGCCCCCTTTTCGCCGCAGCGGAATGGCTGGCCAGGAAATTCAACCGCGAACCTTTCGTTTCCAGCCGGACATTGAAGTTTTTCACCAATAATACGGCTTTTTCAATCGCCAAGGCTCGAAAACTGCTCGACTTTGAACCACGTTTCGATGTGCTTGAAGGCATGCGCAGCACCTGGGCCGCGATCAGCCGAATGCCGCCCCCCGCGGTGAAGAACTGAGCCATGTGCGGCATATGCGGATTTACCTGGGAGGACAGACAGGCAGTACAGGCCATGGCCGATGAGATCGCTCATCGGGGACCAGATCAGAGCGGCTACCACTGCACTCCGGGGATCTCTCTGGGGCACCGCCGCCTGTCGATCATCGACCTTTCCGAAAACGGACGCCAGCCCATCAGCAATGAAGACGGCAGCCTTTGGCTGCTGCACAATGGAGAAATCTACAATTTTCGCGAAGTAAAGCACTGGCTGGAAAGCCGC
>CAVOXU010000014.1:0-243046 GCA_963700535.1 Chrysiogenales bacterium | reverse complement strand
AGCTCCGGTCTTCCGATCCGCTAGGAGTATGATTCCATATGTCGGGAAATCCGCTCCCAGCCCCGCTGAAAATCACGGCGGCCAAAGCCGATGCGGAAATGCCTCGGGTCGGCGGCGAACAGGCGGCCGGGCAGAAGCAGCACGCCGTGCTTCTGAAGCAGTTCGCTGCAGAAGTCATCACTGTTGCCGGAAAAAGTGACGGCCGGAAAAGCCACCGGCCCGGCCTGGGGACGCTGCCAGGTGAAAAAGCGCTGCTGCCTTTCAAAAAAAGCATCCAGGTATTCAAGGTTGCAGCCGATGATCTCCAGGTTGCGTTCCAGAATTTTTTTGCGGTGGCGCAGGGCCAGCAGCGAGAGGAATTCGCTGGGCGCTGCCGTGCAAATGGTCGTATAATCCTTCAATTCGGCCATGGCGCGCAGGATTTCATGGTTGCGGCAGGCCACCCATCCCAGGCGCAGCCCGGCCAGGCCGAAGGCCTTGGACATCACCCCAAGTGAAACTCCGTTCTCATAGATCTCGCAGGCAGCGGGCAGCCTGTCTTCAGGTTTGTACTCCAGGAAGCGATAGACCTCGTCGGAAAACAAAAAGAGTCCGCTCCGGCGAGCCTTTGCCGTTATCCTTTCAAAGCGGTCTGCTTGCGGCAGATAACCGCTGGGATTATGAGGAAAATTGATGACCACGGCCCGGGTGCTGTCGGTGATCTGGCCATCCAGCCAATCGGCATCCAGCGCCCAGCCCTGGCCGACAGAGGTTTCCCAGCGGGTCACCCGGCAGCCGGCGGCTGCCGCAACCGCGGCCAGCGACTGGTAGCATGGCGTCTGCACGATCAGGTGGTCACCAGCTTTGAGCACGGCGTTCATGAAGACAAAGATCGCCTCCTCGGCCCCGGCAAAGACCAGGATGTCCTGGGCGCCGATTCCCTGGTACAGTCCGGCGATCTCGCGGCGCAGGTCCGGGTGGCCGGCGGTCTCGGTGTAGCCCAGGCGCAATGCCGAGAAAGCTTCCGCCGCCCCTGGGTCCATGGCCAGAAGCTCTCCCAAAGAGAAAGTTTCACAATCCGAGGCGCACAGCACCTGCCGGGCACTGAACTCGTGGCGGGCGAAAAAACGCTCCAGAGCGAAGGGCTCCACTTTCATTGCTGCTGGTCCGGCAGTCGGGAAGCAATGATGGTGCGTACCAGTTCAGCCGCATCACTCTTGTTGTCGGCTGGCAGATCGGCCGGGATGACCGGCGCATGGATGTGCAGGCGGACGCTGGCCGGGCCGATGCGGCCTTTATTGCCCTCCAGCAGGCGGTAGGAGCCGTCGATGGTCAGGGGTACGATGACCGCGCCCGAGCGGGTGGCCAGTTTGAAACTGCCTTCCTTGAAGCGGTTCATCACTCCCGACTTGCTGCGCGTGCCTTCAGGAAAGATCACCAGCGAGCGGCCGGCTTGTAGGTCGCGGATGCCGCGGTCGATGGCCCGGGCCGACTGACGCAGGTTATGGCGGTCCAGGATGATGCAGTGCAGCAGTTTCATCCAGATGCTGACAATGGGCAGACGGCTGTTTTCTTTTTTGGAAACAAAACCCTTAAGCCCGGGGACATAACCGAGCAACAGGGGAATATCAAAGGCCCCCTGGTGGTTGGAAACAAAGAGCACGCCACCGCCGGCCGGCAGATTTTCCTGGCCTGATATTTTCACCCGGCCGCCGGCGATAAATATCAACTGCCGGGCCCAGGTGCGGGAAACCAAATAAAGAAATTTCGCCTGGCCCTGTTTGCGTCCCAAAAGCCCGATAAAAAAATAAGCGAGCAGAAAAATGATGGAAACCAGCTGAAAAACCCAGAAACAAGCAAACCAGAAAACAGTGCGCAGCATGGCTCCTCGCTTTAAAATCATCTTAGCCGAAGCCACTGGAAATTTCAAGGCACTGAGCCATATTGGCAAACGGTCGGGGATGTGCTATAATTGAAAATAGAATTTAGGCGATTTGTTTCCTGAGAACGGGCCTCCCACTCCGAATCACCCCTGATCAAGAACCACAAAAGAGCTGCATGCGGACAAGCACCGTGTTTGTCGAAAAATGACTTTTGCGGTCGGAACGAATTGCCGAAAGGAGCATTAAACCATGGAACAAGCGCTTATGCAGAAGATTCGCAATATCGGCATCGTGGCCCATATCGACGCCGGCAAGACCACCACCACCGAACGCATCCTGTTTTTCACCGGCCTGATCCACCGCACCGGCGAAGTCCACGACGGTCAGGCTGTGATGGATTTCATGAAGCAGGAACAGGAAAGAGGCATCACCATTTCCTCGGCGGCGATCACCACCAGCTGGCAGGACCACCAGGTCAACATCATCGATACTCCGGGCCACATCGATTTTACCGTGGAAGTGGAGCGTTCGCTGCGCGTCCTGGATGGCATTGTCATGGTTTTCTGCGCCGTGGGCGGCGTCGAGCCCCAGAGCGAAACCGTTTGGCACCAGGCCGACCGCTACAAGGTGCCGCGCATCGCTTTCGTCAACAAGATGGACCGCCAGGGCGCCGACCTGTTCCAGACCGTGGGCATGATGAACGACATGCTGGGTGCCAACGCCTTGATCTACCAACTGCCCATCGGCAGCGAGGAAAACTTTGCCGGTTTGATCGACCTGGTCAAAATGAAAGCCGTTACCTACCGCGATATGGAGCTGCAAGTTGGCCCCATCCCCGAGGAGCTGCAGGAACAAGCCAGGGAATGGCGCGGCAAAATGGTGGAAAGACTGGCCGATTTCGATTTGGAACTGATGGACAAATATCTGAACGACAAGGAGATCAGTGAAGAGGACATCAAACGCGCCACCCGCCATGCCGTCCTGACCCTGTGCATCACCCCGGTATTCTGCGGTACGGCTTTCAAGAACAAGGGCATCCGCTTGCTGATGGACGCGGTGGTGGACTACCTGCCTTCGCCTATCGACCGCGGCATCATCGTCGGCAGCGATCTGGACGATCCGCAAAAAGCGATCTCGCGCAAACCGTCCGCCAAGGAACCGTTCGCCGCCCTGGCCTTCAAGATCATCAATGACCCTTTCGTCGGCCAGCAGACGTTCATCCGCGTCTATTCGGGAGAACTGCCGGCTTCCAGTTATATCTATAATCCGGTCAAGGACAAGCGCGAGCGCATCGCCCGCATCCTGCGCATCCATGCCGACCGCCGCGAGGAGATCGATACGATCCGCGCCGGGGACATCGCCGCCCTGATCGGCACCAAGTTCACCACCACCGGCGACACCTTGTGCAGCGAAAAAGATCCGATGCTGCTGGAGAACATCCACTACCCCGAGACCGTCATCGACCTGAAGATCGAGCCGCCGTCGGCCAGGGAACGCGACAAGCTTTCGGCCGCCTTGTACAAACTGTCCCTGGAAGATCCCTCTTTCAAAGTGCATTTCGACGACGAAACCGACGAGACCGTGATCTCGGGCATGGGTGAGCTGCATCTGGAGATCATCGTCGACCGGCTGAAAACAGAACATCATGTCAATGTCCAGGTCGGCAAGCCCGCCGTGGCCTTCCGCGAAGCCATCACCCAGGAAGCCGACAGCAACTACAAGTTCAAGAAACAGACCGGCGGCAAGGGTCAGTTTGCCCATATCGTCATGCGCATCGAACCCAATCCCGGCCAGGGATTGGAATTCATCAACAATATCAAGGGCGGCAACATTCCCAAGGAATACATCCCGGCCATCGAAAAGGGCTTCCGGGCCTCAATGGAAAAAGGCCCCTACTCCGGTTACCCCATGGTTGATGTCAAGTTCGTCCTGCTCGACGGCAGCTTCCACGCCGTGGATTCCAGCGAACAGGCCTTCAAGACCTGCTCGCAGCTGGCCATCAAGGAAGCCATCCGCAAGGCCTCACCTCATGTGCTGGAACCGATCATGAAGATCGAGGTCAACACCCCGGACGAGTACATGGGCGAGATCATCGGCGACATCAACCGCCGCCGCGGCCGCATCGACAGCATGCGCCGCTTCCGCAAGGGCTCGCAGAAGATCAACGGCAGCATCCCGCTCAAGGAGATGTTCGGCTACGCTTCGGTGCTGCGCACCGTTTCCAGCGGCCGGGCCAGCCACTCCATCGAGTTCCTGCACTATTCCCCGCTGCCCAAGTCGATCGAGGAAGCACTGCTGACCGAATTGCGCGAAAAAAAAGCCGCCGAGAAGAAATAATAAAGAGGAGGGTTCGCGCCCCTTTCAGGAGATCAGGCCTTCCTATACTAAAGATAAATAGAAGCCGTCCAGCCCTGTCTTTTCACTCCCCAACGCCGCTGTTTTTCAATGCGACCGTGCGGCTGAAAAAGATCCGGGGCTGCGCCGCAACCGTGAAGCCGGCCTGCATCATAAGGGCGATCGAATCCTGGAATTCGTGCCGCGAAACATGGAATGATGGTTCGACCAGCAGGAGCCTTCCCTGAGGTTCTAACAGCGCCTTGATCTCCCGCAAAAATTTTTCCTGGTCAGGCACTTCGTGGAGCATGTAAAAAACCAGGATAAAATCGAACTTTTGCGCCAGGCCGACCCGGTCAGGCAGGCATTGATGGAGTTCAATATTGTCCGCAAAAACGGTGTTTTGAATTTTTTTCTGCACTTTTTCAAGCATGCCCTGCTGCAGGTCGGCGGCGACCACTTTTCCCGTCTTGCCGACCAGCCGGGCCATTTCCATGGTGAAAAACCCCGGGCCGCAGCCCAGGTCCAGGACGGTCATCCCTTCCTTGATATAAGGCTGCAATATCTTTTTCGGATTCTGCAGAAACCTGCGGAAAATAAAATCCAGCACCCCGGCATGCTCGACCGGGCATATCCTGTTCTTTTTATCCGTGCTCATTTCTTTTTTACTCCCAAAAGGCAATTCATGGCTGGTTCATACTAGCATTTTGGCAATAAAATTGCATTTTCAGGGCAGCGGCCGATTTATTTCCGTGCCGAGACCTTGATGCTGGCGATGGCCGCAAGCGCCGCCTTGATCTCATCGCGCGACAGCGATGCCGCCTCTTCGGGGAAGTCGGCCCAGAGGTCGACGGGCACCCCGCTTTCGGCCACGATCTCCACATCGCTGAACCCGGCCTTGGTCATGGCGGCCAGGTACTCCTGGCGCGGCAGCGCCCCGCCGATGCAGCCGGTATAAGCGGCGGTCGATTCCCGCACCCGCTGGGACAGTTCGCCATCGAGCACGATATCGGAGACCATCAGGCGGCCGCCCGGCTTCAGCACCCGGTACACTTCGCGGAAGACCTGCTCCTTGTCCGGGGAGAGGTTGATCACGCAGTTGGAGATGGCGACATCCACCGAGTTGTCCTCAAGCGGCAGTTTCTCGATCTCGCCCAGGCGGAACTCGACATTCTTCAAACCGCTCTTTTCCGCGTTCTCCCGGGCCAGGCGGATCATCTCCTCGGTCATGTCCACGCCGATCACCCGGCCCCCGGGGCCGACGCGGCGGGCGGCCAGGAAGCAGTCGATGCCGCCCCCGGAGCCCAGATCGAGCACCGTCTCGCCGGGGCGCAGCGCGGCCAGGGCCACGGGATTGCCGCAGCCCGAGTCCCAAATTGGCCCCCTCGGGAATGACAGTGAGGTCGGCGGCCGAGTAGCCGACGCTGGCGCTCAATTCCCCGGCGGACGGCGCCGAACAGCCGCACGTCCGTTTCGCGCCGCAGCATGAGCCGGAAGAGGCCGCTATTTGACCGTACTTTTCCTGAACCTTCTTGCGCATGTCTTTTTTCATATGTTGTGACTCCTTATGTTTGATTTATTTTTCTGATCGATCCGATTTCTGCGCGGAAAGCCGCAATCATGGTTTGAGCAGATCGGACATAACCGGCCCCAGCTTGTCCTTGACCATGCCGGCCAGCTCGCCGGCCTTGATCAGGGTCAGGCAGCAGATGGCCCCGTCCTTTTCCCAGGCCACCAGGGCCAGCTTGTCGCCGGCCTTGATTCCCGCCCTCTCGCGGATATCCTTGGGCAGGATCATCTGCCCGCGCTCGTCCACGCTCACCAGCGACGTCACCTGGCAGCAGCTGCCCGTTCCGCCTTCTTTCTTTTTGGTCATCGTCGCTCCTTCTTTACTGATTATTCAGTTTTAACTGATTTCGCTGATTATTATAATATCAGAATTCTGTTTTGTCAACAAAAAAAGGAGGGAAAAATCTTATTCTATAACCATGCCTATTCACCCTTTAGGCCGACTGCCGTTTAAGAAAATTAACAATCAGTCGGATGCTCTTTATTTTTTCCTGTAGTCTTCGCGGACAGGGTAAAACACATCGGTGATCTTACAAGCGCTGACAGCCCTGCCGCAATGGGCCACGCCCCCGGGGATCACCGCCACTTGCCCGGGTTTCAAAATCGTCGCTACGCCGTCAATCGTCAACTCGAATTCTCCTTCGCTGACATTGGCAACCTGTTCGTGGGCATGCGAATGATTCGGCAGCGCCGCCCCGGCTTCGATCCGCCAATAGGCAAAAGTCATGTTTTGCGAATGGACAAAGCGGGCATGAAATCCCGGAACGATTTCTTTCTCTTCAATATCTTTCAGATCAACAATCGCCACAATTCCCTCCTTTTCACCATCCGCAAGGGATGCATGTTTTATGGGGCCAGTTGAATGATTCAGTATACCGCAAATCCCCCCGGCAAAGTCAAGAAGCCAAGCCCCAAGCAAAATTTCTCCAGTAGCTTCAATATTCCAGCACCCCGGTGTGCATGGTCATCTTCCACTCGCTCCCAACCCTGGCGTAGACCTTGCACACCCTGCCTTTCCAGTGGTTGTGCCTGCCGCTCGTCTTTTCAATCCAAAGAGTATCAATGTCCACCACGGCGAACGCCCCGTCCTTCTCCTCGGACACGACGATCTTCCTGATTTCCCTGTTGTTGTGCGCCAGATCATGGTTGTCGAACAAGTCCTGCCAGTTCTCAATCCAGCGTTCCCGGTCGAACCTGCCCAGCACGAAGATCCAGTCCAGCGGATCGTGCGACTGAAAAGTCCTGGGCCAGGGCCAGACCATGTCGGGATGGAACAGGGTCGTCAGCAGCGCCGCGTCCCTGGTATCCCAGCCCCGCGTCTCGCGGTCGACCATTTCCCTGATCTCTTTTTCTTCTTTCGTCATTTCAGTTACCTCGAATTTCTGGCAGGCGGAGAAAAACCCGGCTCAAGCCCATGAACCAGAGCGTCCAGCCGATATGAAAAAACCGCTGCTTCAATCCCGGCCAGGCGCTCAATACATCGGGCATAAAGGCCGTCGGGGCTGGTGCAAAGAATATTGCGAATCATTGCCCATTCAGCTTCTCTCCGTCATTAAAATCAATCCGATTATAAACATATACAAACAAGATTTCAAGAAAATATTGGTTTAACGTAGGGGAGGGTTTCAGACCCTCCCGCTCCTAAGAAAATTCCAAATCACAAGTACCAAATTCCAAACAAATAACAAATTCCATTCCAATGACCCAAACAAGGAAAAATCACAGCTATATCCATCCGAAATGTAGGGGTTTGATTCATCAAACCCTTTTTCCATCCCCCCAATCCCCCCGCGTAAAAACCATTCCCGGCCGTAGGGGCAAACCCCCGTGTTTGCCCTTAAATCAAAAATTCAGCACCTTGTCGCAATCGACCGTCCATTGGGCGAATTCCTTCATATTGCTGGCCTGAACCCCGGCCAGCAGGGAAACGGCCCCAAGGCCGCGCGCCTGCGAGCAGCCGCCGCAGCTTTTCACCTCGCCGCCATTCTGGATGACCGACTCAAGCATGCGCTCGATGTTGTAGTAGCCGTTGGGCGTGTTTTGGCCCGGCAAGGCGCAGAAAACCGCGTCGGCAAGGAGGAATATCTTTATCGCCACTTCTCCCGCGTGTTCTTTCTGAAGCGTCATGGCCATGCGCAGGGCATTGTACGCCTTCTCGGTTCCATAGGGCGCGTCATTGATGATGATCAATATTTTCTGCATTGGCTTCTCCCCTGAAATATTTATCTGAAAATACTCCACACCCGACGCAAACAGCTTCTGGTCCATGTTGCCGGGGATGTTCTGCAGGACGTATTTGCCGGTGCGCTCGCTGTGGGCCATCTTGCCCAGGATGCGGCCGTCGGGGCTGGAAATAGCCTCGATGGCCAGCATGGAGCCGTTGGGATTGAAGAAGGAATCCATGCTCGGGCGGCCTTCGAAGTCGACGTACTGCGTGGCCACCTGCCCCAGCGAGAACAGGAGCTCGATGGTCGCCTGCGGCGCCACGAAGCGCCCCTCGCCGTGGGCCACGGGTATGGTATGGATGTCTCCGGCCTGGCACTGGTTGAACCAGGGCGACAGGGTCGAGATCACCTTGGTGCGGATGGGGCGCGATACCAGGCGATTGATAAGGTTGAAGGTCAGGGTCGCTGAATCGGGGGTCAGGTCGCGGATCTCGCCGTGGGGCAGCAGGCCCAGTTTGAGCAGGGCCTGGAAACCGTTGCAGATGCCCAGGACCAGGCCGTCTTTTTTATAAAGCAGGTCATGGACGGCGTCGCGCAGGCGCGGATGGCGGAACACGGCGGCGATGAATTTCCCCGAACCGTCTGGTTCGTCGCCGGCGCTGAAGCCGCCGGGAATCATCAATATCTGCGAGCGCTTGATCCTGGCGGCCAGTTCGGCGCTGGACGCTTCGATAGCGGCGGCGTCCAGGTTGCGGAAAACAAAAGTTTCCGGTTTTGCTCCGGCTTTGCCGAAAGCCCGGGCCGCGTCATATTCGTTGTTGGTGCCGGGAAAGACCGTGAGCAGCACCCGCGGCCGGGCAATGGCAGCCCGCGTCCGCCGGCCGGCCCGCTCAAGTGACAGCGGCCGTTCGTAGCCGGAATTCGCCTCGATCGGTTTTTTTTCCACCCTGGTGGGAAAAATATTCTCCAGCGGCTTTTCCCAAAGTTCCTGCAGAAAAGGAATGGCAAGTTCCAGGTCATTGACCCTGATCACCGCATTTGCCAGTGTTTTTCCCAGTATACGGCAGGCCAGCCCTGAAAAAAGCTTTATCAGTATCTTCAGTGTCCGCCACCTCCAGAACCAGGGCGCCGATGGCCGGAGTGAAAAGATCGTCATGAGTCTGCGGCTCGTGGAAGGCAAAACCCACGCGGTTGCCGAAACTCATCTTGCTTATCGCCTCGGCCAGGCCGCCGCCGTGCAGCGCTTGGGCGGCCAGGATCTTCCCCTTGCGCGATCAGGTCATGCACCCTGATGCAGTTCTTTTTCAAAACGGCAAAATCAGGCATTTCCTGTTCGTCACGCGGCAGGGGCAGCAATACCACCCGGCTGCCGGCTTGCTTGAATTCCGGGGAAACGACCCGGCGCACGTCCACGGTGGCCACGGCGAAAGCGACCAGGGTCGGCGGCACGTCCATCTCCTTGAAAGAACCCGACATGCTGTCCTTGCCGCCGATGGCGGGTATTTCCAGCTGCTGCTGGGCGGTGAAGGCCCCCAGCAGGGCGGCAAAAGGCGCCCCCCAGCGGCGCGGATCGCGGCCGGGTTTGGGAAAATATTCCTGCAGGCTCAGGCGGATGCGCCGGCAATCGCCGCCGCCGGCCGCCACCCGGGCCACGGCTTCGATGACGGCATACAGGCCGCCATGAAAAGGGCTCCAGGCGGAGAGGTCAGGCTGGAAGCCAAAGCCCATGATCGTGCCCCGGCGCGTCTCACCGCGAAGCAGGGGCATCTTGGCAATCATGATGTCGGCCGGCGTGGCCTGGTATTTGCCGCCAAAAGGTGAAAAAACCGTGGCCGCGCCGATGGAACTGTCGAAGCGCTCCACCAGGCCTTTTTGCGAGCAGACATTCAAAGAGGACAGCATGGCCATCCAGTTTGCCTGCAGGTCAGGGAGTTTTCCGGCCGCGGCCTGAGTTTTAAAAAAATTGTCGGCCGGGGCAGGGCAGGCTATTTCGACAGCGGCCTGGCGCCCGGCGCCGCTGCTGTCGAGAAAATCACGGGCGAGATCAACAATGGTGCGGCCGCGCCATTTCATTTGCAGGCGGCGGCGACGGCAGACGCGGGCGATCACTGTTGCTTCGAGGTTCTCGGCCGCGGCCAGCATCTGAAAGCGTCGTGCCTGCGCGGCTGCCACCACCACGGCCATGCGTTCCTGCGATTCGGACAGGGCGAGCTCGCTGCCGTTGAGCCCGGCGTATTTTTTGGGCACCTGGTCCAGGTCGATCTCCAGTCCCGGGGCCAGCTCCCCGACCGCTACGGCCACGCCTCCGGCGCCGAAATCGTTGCAGCGCTTGATCAGGCGGCTGGCGCGCGGGTCGCGGAACAGCCGCTGCAGTTTTCTTTCGCAGGGCGGATTGCCTTTCTGGACCTCCGCCCCGCAGGTCAGCAGGGAGGATTCGCTGTGGGCCTTTGAGGAACCGGTTGCACCGCCGATGCCGTCGCGACCGGTGCGGCCGCCCACCAGCAGCACCACGTCCCCGGCTTTGGGCGCCCGGCGCCGGACATTATTGGCGGGAACGGCCCCGATCACGGCGCCGATCTCCAGGCGCTTGGCCACGTAGCCGGGATGATAGATCTCGGCAACCTGGCCGGTGGCCAGCCCGACCTGGTTGCCGTAGGAACTGAAGCCCTTGGGCCGCATCGGTCGTGATCTTGCGCTGCGGAAGTTTACCGGGCAGGGTGAGGCCCACGGCCTGGCGGGGATCACCGCTGCCGGTCACGCGCAGGGCCTGGTAAACGAACGAGCGCCCGGAAAGCGGGTCGCGGATGGCGCCGCCCAGGCAGGTGGCCGCGCCGCCGAACGGTTCGATCTCGGTGGGATGGTTGTGGGTTTCATTTTTGAACATGACCAGCCACTCTTGATTTTTGCCGTCTACGTCGACCGTTGCCGCCATGCTGCAGGCGTTGATCTCCTCGGAAAACTCCACATCGTCCAGGCGCCCTTTTTCACGCAGTTCCTTCATGGCCAGCAGGGCCAGGTCCATCAAAGAGATCTTCTGCTTCCGCACCGCCGCAACTCGACCCCGGGTTTCCAGGTAACGCCTGTAGGCCCGGCGCAGAGGCTCGTTGCCGGCGCCGGCGGCGATATCCACCCGGGCGATGGCCGTCAAAAAAGTGGTGTGCCGGCAATGATCCGACCAATAGGTGTCGAGCAGGCGGATCTCGGTCAGGGTCGGATCGCGTTTTTCCCGGTCGCGGAAATAGGCCTGGCAATGATCCAGGTCGGCCGCGTCCATGGCCAATCCCAATTCGCTGCCCAGGCGCTGCAATTCAGTTCCCGAAAAGGAAATGAATCCTTTCAGAAGCGGAATGCCTCCCGGCCGGGCCGTGGGCAGCGCCAACGAGCGCGGTTTGCCCATTGCCGCCTGGCGCGAGTCGACCGGATTGATGCAGTATTGCTTGATTTTTTTCAGTTGCCCGGGAAGCAGCTTTCCTTTAAGGACAATTACTCTGGCCGAGGCCACCTGAGGCCGGCTGCCCGGAGTGAGCAGCTGCAGGCACTGGGCGGCGGAATCGGCCCGCTGGTCATACTGTCCGGGCAGGTATTCAATGGCGAACGCCTTTTCCCCGGCAGCCAGCGGAAAATCTTCATTGTATGACTCATCAACCGGAGGTTCGGAAAAAATGGCATGCCGGGCCCGGACCATTTCCCGGGCGCCGACACCTGAAACATCGTAGCGGTTGAGCAGGCGCAAACCGCTAAGGCCCTTCACGGCAAGGCTATCCCGAAGATCCAGCAGCAGGGCCCGGGCCTCGACATCGTATCCCGCTTTTTTTTCCACATAAACTCTTCTGATCACAGCCATGCGCAAACTCCTTGCCCTTCAGCGCCCGGGATCATCCCGGCGCCCCGCTTCCGTTCCCCATGTCAGCCAGCAGGGTCTTCAGCAGCTTTCCCCAAAGACTGCCGCCGGCCCGGCCCAGCAGAGCGGTGATGTCGGGCCGCAGCTGCGGAAAAAAATCCGGGTGCCGGTTCAGGTACTCATGCAGGGCGGCGATCAGTTTCGCCAAAGTCTCGGCGCTCTGCGGCCGGTTCAATGCCCGGATCAAGCTGCGGCTGCGTTCCCTGAAGAATTCGCTGATGAAAAAAAACACCGTTTCATTGCCCCGGCAGCACAGTATTTCAAAAGACCCCGCGGCCACCAGGGGATCTTCGTTCTGCAAATAAGAGATGAAACCCTTGGCGTCGGCCGGGCTTAGTATCTTCTTGAAAACCTTCACGGTAATGAAAAAATCTTCGCTGTTCCTGCCGCCCTGCAGAAAGCGGGGCAGCATGAGCAGCAGCGGGTTGTTATGCTTGATGCGGTTGATCGCAGCGGCGATCGTCTCCTGCAATTGCCTGTTCTTGTTTTTTTCCAGGGCCCGGTCCAGGATATCCAGGGCGCGGCGGTCGTTGTATTTGGAGATGCTGATGATGGCCGCTTCCCGCAGTCGTTCATCTTTGCCAAATTCAATGACCTTATTCAACGGCACCAGGAAGGCCGTGCTGCGGATGTAGCCTGCTATGCGCACCAGGTTCAGGCGGGTGGACACACTGACGTAATTCCCGGTCAGGTAATGGGCAATGGCATTTTCGGTGTCCCGGCCTCCTAATTTGACCAGTTCCTCGAGGCGCAGGCGGAACTGCAGATCGTCATGGTCGGCGGCATTCCTTACCAGCTCGTCGATCTGCTCCAGAACCGAATCGATCGTTGCCAGGGCCATGGCCAGCTTTATTTTTCCCTGGCAAAGCGCTCAAATATTCCAGCGACCCCGGCAAGCAAACCATCAAGGGAAAAAACCTTCTCGAGTTCCTGCGGTGAACAGACGGCACGAATTCCGGCATCAGCCATGACCAGCTCGCGGAAACTGCGTTTTTCCTGCCAGGACTTCATGGCCTGGTCCTGGACCAGCTCATAGGCCCGCTGGCGGGCCACACCCTTGTCGACCAGCAGGGTCAAGACCTTTTGCGAAAAATAAATCTCGTGGGTCAGATCCAGGTTGCGGCGGATGTTTTCCGGATACACGGCCAGGTTTTTCAAGATGTCGATCATGTCAGCGAGCATGAAAACAGCCAGGTGAAAGGCATCGGGGAAGATAACCCGTTCCGCCGAAGAATGGGATATGTCGCGCTCATGCCAGAGTATATTGTTTTCCAGGGCCACGGCAGCGTGGCCGCGCAATATCCGCGCCAGTCCGGAGATGCGCTCGCAGCGGACAGGGTTGCGCTTGTGGGGCATTGAGGATGACCCTTTCTGGCCGCGGCTGAAAGGCTCTTCAACTTCAAGTGTTTCGGTTTTCTGCAAGTGACGGATCTCCACAGCTATCTTCTCCAGGCTGGTTCCCAGCAGGGCCAGGGCCCAGATGACTTCGGCGTGGCGGTCGCGCTGGATGATCTGCGAAGAAACGCGGCAAGCGCGTAAGCCCAGCTTTTGCAGGGCCTTTTCCTCGCCGCTGGCGGGGAAATGGATGTAGGTCCCCACCGAACCGGATATTTTTCCCACCGCCGTAATCTCTTTGGCCCGGAGCAGCCGCTGGCGGTCGCGCTCCATCTCCTCATGCCAGATCAAAAATTTGCAGCCGAAAGTGATGGGTTCAGCGTGGATGCCGTGGGTGCGGCCGATGGCCGGCAGGTCTTTATAGGCAAACGCCTTTTCCAGAAGAATTTTTGCCAGTTCCCCGCTCTTGGCCACAGCTATGTCCAATGACTCCTGGATCAGCAGCGACAGGGCCGTGTCCACCACGTCATAGGAAGTAATGCCTTTGTGCACGTAAGCCGAATCCGGGCCAATGGCTTCTTCCAGTGAAGTCAGGAAGGCGATAACATCGTGCTTGACCTTTTTTTCGATGTCGCGGATACGCAGCGGGTCGACCGCCGCATTTTTCCTGATGTTTTCCAGGCTTGCCGCCGGGACTTCACCCATTTCCGCCCAGGTTTCGGTGATGGCCAGTTCAACATCAAGCCATTTCCGGTACTTGTTTTTTTCGCTCCAGATGCGGGAGATTTCCGCCGCTTCATACCTGTCTATCACGTGCTTCTCCTTGATTCTGGATTATAGCATATTCCCGAATCTCGTATAAGTTCAGTTCATTTCCGGATGCGAAGAACCAGCGGCCGGATTCACCGCGAAAACGGGCGCTCAGATCCAATCCCTGTTCTGGAGGAGATCAGTCAACCGCTTGCTTCACTTCGGCCAGCAGCATGTCCGTGACCGTTCGGCCGCTAAGCAGATCACACACATCAACCAGGAAAAAATACTTCCCGGGCTTCAAAAAAGTAAAATCGACCGCCAGCGACACCTTGGCCTCCCTGGCGGCCAGGGAGCGGCTCTTATCGTACAGCGTCCGGTCACGATCATCAAGGATGCGGATAGTCACGCGCAATTGTCCTTTTTTTTTCGTCCTGGTGCCAACCATCTTGAATGAGGATATCTCCAGCTGCAGCTGCCATCCGGCCAGGGAGATCCGATCCAGTTGCAGGATGGGATCTTCGGCATTCTTTTTTTTCAGGTAGGCGGCGATATAATCTGAGCGGACCTGCTCATCGTAAAACAAACGGCAGCGCGGCTGGTTGAGCTCGATCCTTACTTTTCCCGTGCGCTGCCGATTTTTCGGCTCATAAGTCAGTACGTAGTACACATCCTCTTTTTCTTCAATGGCGTGCAACGCCGAGCCGATATCGCCGGAAAATATAATCTCACCGCCCGAACTCACGGTGATTTCACGCAGGGATTTCTCCAAATCACTGGCCACTTTTTTGTATTCCAAGTCTTCGGACAATCCTTCGCGCTCCACGCCGCTGATAAAACAATGATAGGTCGTGTCCACCCTGATCAGCATTTTACCGATCTGTTCGGCGGGAAATTCACCGGCCGTATTCATTTCACGGTCAATCGCGTCCAGCGAGCGGCTGATCACCTTGGCAAACTGTTCGGCCGAACCTCCGGAACCGGTCATATCAGCGACCAGGCCGTCGATTTTTCGGCGAATGGGACCGCTGATCTTCATTTTCGGGAACATCTCGATCTGATAAAAATTCAACACCCATTTTTCAGCCTTGATTTTTTGCAGGTGCCGGGCAAAATTGTAGAATTTGTCCAGATCGGGGACCAGATATTTTTTTTTGAACTCCTGCCAGACATGCAAATAACGCTGCAGGAAAATGATGATTTGCGGAACGGTAAAACTCTGCCTGCTGTTTTCCACCAAATTGCTCAGCTGGGTCAGGTCGACATCCTGCCTTACCCTCAGGAAATACGCTTCCAGTTCCAGGCGGGCCTTGCTTGCTTCATCCCGCAAAACCTGCTCCAGGATCTCCTGGCGCTTGACCTGCCAGACATCCTGATTCAGGAGCAGCGTACGCTCATTGACCAGGACCAGCAATTGATCCTGCTCTCGCAAAATATGCCTGAAAAAATAGTCCATGCCTTGGCGCAGCCGGTCGTTGAAATCAATGATGCGGAAACAAAGGATAAAATAACGCGGTGGCAGCGGTGCTGCCTGCTCAGCCAAAAGCCTGACCTGCTGCACATTCATCTTTTTTCGGCGCTGGTAAAAACCATTGATGACTTGGGGTTCATTGTCTTCAAAAAGCCGAAAATCATCTTTTTGCAGACCGGCAAGCGGCACACCATCCAAAAAAACCCGCACCGGGACTTCGACATTGACAACTGCGACTTTTTCTTTCAAAACCTGCTCGGTTTTTTTTGCAGCGATACTTGCGGATTGCAGCAGGAAAATCGCCGTCAGCCCGCTAAGAACAAATTTAAATCCCGACATCGTCTTGCTCCCCGGGTAAAACTTCACTCCACATCGGCCTGCAGGACATCCATGATGGTCTTGCCGGTCAGCAGGTCGTGAACTTCGACCAGGAACATATAGCGGCCCGGCTTGAGGAAGGCGAAATTCACATCCAGGTCCATCTGGGATTCCTGGGCGGCAAAAGCACGGTCCTGGTCATAGAGCTCCCGGTTCTGATCGTCGCGGATGCGGATGGCTATGCTCAAACGGCCGCCGCGCTCCTTGCCGCTCCCGGCGATTTTAAAATTGGAAATTTTCATGGCCAGGGTGCGTTCCTTCAATTTAAGGCCTTCCAGGGTCACCAGCGGATCCTGTTCCCGCTTTTTTTGCAGATATTCGCCGATATAGTCGGCACGGATGTTGTCATCGTAAAATAGCCGGCAGTCGGGATTTCCCGGCAGCTCGATCTTCACCTTGCCCTTGCGTTCAGGTCTGGACGGTTCGTAGGTCAACACGTAGTAAATATCCTCTTTTTCCTCAACCGTATGCAGGGCCGACCCGATGTTGCCGGAAAAAATAACTTCACCGCCGGAACGCCTGGTGATCGCGCGCAAAGAATTTTCAATGTCGCTGGCCACCTGCTTGAAGGCCAGATCCTCGGACAAGACCTCGCGCCGCACGCCCATGATGAAGCAATGATAGGTGGTGTCGACCTTGACCAGCATCTTGCTGATCTCCTCGACCGGGAAGCTGTCGGCCGCGTTAAGTTCGCGGTCGATGCGCTCCAGCAGCTGCTCGATGATGCGCGCATGCAGGGCGTCCTCGCTGCGCGCCACCTGCAGGTCGCTGATCAATTGCACGATCTGCTGGTGGATCTGGCCGCTGATCTTCATATTGGGAAACATTTCGATCTGGTAAAAAGTCAGCACCCATTTCTCTTCCCTGACATTTTCCAGGTGGCGGGCGAAATTATAAAATTTGTCCAGGTCGGGTATGAGGTACTTGGTTTTGAATTCATTCCAGGTACGCAGGTAGCGATTAAGGAAATCGATGATGCGCGGGGCATAAAAGCCGCTGTTCCTTTCCAGCAGTATGCGCAGCTTGGTCTGGTCCAGGTCTTTCTGCACCGCCAAAAAGAATTGTTCCAGTTTTTGCCGGGACTTGAGCGCCTCCTCGTTCAGGATCTGGTCCAATATTTCCCGGCGTTTCAGCTGCCAGACGTCCTGATTCAGCAAAAGGGTGCGATCATTGACCAAAATCAGCAACCTGTCATTTTTATTTAAAATCTGCTCAAATAAATAGTGTACGCCTTTTTTCAACTGCTCATTGTATTCGAAAACACGAAACACCAGGACAAAATACCGGGAAGGCGGGGCAGTGCTCTCTGCCTGCAGGTTGATATTGCGCACGTTCATTTTCTTTTTGCGGACATAGAAACCATTCAGGGTTTGCAGTTCCTTGTCCTCGCTGAGGCGAAAATCTTCCTTGCTGAGGCCGTCGACCGGGACGCCATCGCGAAAAACCCGCACCGGCACTTCGATGTTGACCACTTCCACTTTTTCCTTCAGCGCATCCTGCGGCTCAACGGCCTGCGGCAGCAGCAGAAAAACGGACATGACGATGAAAGCAATTTTTTTCATGCCTTTATTTTAACACAGCGCCCATTTTTTTTGCCAATCGCTTATAATGGATGTGGAGGTCGCATCATGGCGCAGGCAGAAAATGACAGTTAGCAAGACCACACTGTTCGCTTTGCTGGGTTTGCTGGTCCTGGGATTCCGGGGAAGCGCTGGCGAAGAGGAAAGCCCGGGTGGATTTTCCCGGCATCGCGCCCTGCTGGAACAACTCTCCTTTTCATGACCTCAACTGGAAAAACATCGGCCCGACTTTTTGCGGCGGCCGGGTGGTGGATGTCGAAGGCTATGACCTTCATCCGGGAAAGTTCTGGGCGGCCGCGGCCACAGGCGGGTTGTGGCTGACCGAAAACCGGGGGCGGACCTGGCGCTCCGCCTTTGACCGGGAAGCCAGCGCATCGATCGGGGATATCGCCGTAAGCCAAAGCAATGAAAACCTGATCTGGCTGGGCAGCGGCGAAAGCAACGCCCAGACCTATTCATTTGCGGGCTGCGGCGTGTTCAAGAGCCTGGATGCGGGCAAAAACTGGCAGCACATGGGACTGGCCGCGACGCGGCATATCGCCCGCATCCTGATCGATCCCCGGGAACCAGACACGGTTTACGCGGCTGCCCCCGGCAACCTTTATGCGGCCAATGCCGAACGCGGTGTGTTCAAGACCACGGACGGCGGCAAAACCTGGAAACAAATCCTTTTCATCAGTGAAAAAACCGGCGTCATTGACCTGGCCATGGATCCGCAGAACCATAAGATCCTGTATGCCGCGGCCTGGCAAAGGGAAAGAAGACCATGGCAATTCACTGCCAGCGGCCCGGAAAGCGGCATTTACAAAACAATTGATGGCGGCGGCAATTGGCAGAGATTAAGCGCCGGACTTCCCCAGAACCGTCAGATCGGCCGCATCGGGCTGGCCGTCAGCCGCTCCAACCCGGCCGTGGTCTACGCCCTGCTCGACAGCCAGGAAGCCAAAAATTCGGGCCGCACGGCGCTCGGAAACAAAAGAAGCGGCTTGACCGTGGCCGAACTGGGGGAAATGATTCCTGCAGATTTTCTCAACCTTGCCGACGAAAACCTGGCCCTTTTTCTGGAAGAGAATAGAGCTCCCAAGGTCTTCAGCCCGGCCATCCTGAAAAATTTCGTGCGCTCCGGCCGCTTTACTCCCCAGTTGATCGCCCAGATGCTTTTCGACGCCAACGAGCGCCGCTTGAATCCGAATACGGTCGGGGCCGAAGTATACCGCAGCAGTGACAGCGGGCGCCACTGGCAAAAAATGAACCTCGACTATATCGAGGACATGTATTACACCTACGGATTTTATTTCGGCCAGATCCGCGTGGCCCCGGACAATGAAGACCGCATATATATATTGGGCGTATCGGCATATGTTTCGAATGACGGCGGCCGAACCTTCACCAGGATCGCGGCCGATCAGCGCCCCTACGCCGACGCCCTGGTCCACCGTGACCATCACGCGCTGTGGATAGCACCCCATGATCCCCGCCGCCTCATCCTGGGCAACGACGGCGGCATCAACCTTTCCGATGATGGCGGGCAAAGCTGGAGCAAGATCGACAACCTTTCCATCAGCCAATGCTATACGGTCATTGCCGACAACCAGAGCCCGGCCAATATTTTTATCGGCACCCAGGACAACGGCGTCCTGGTTTCCCGGCCGCTGACACAGCCCCCGGGCAGCCAGACATCCTGGCGCATGCTGCTCGGCGGCGATGGCGCTTACGTCGCACCGCTGCCCGGCCCGCCGCCGGTGCTGTTTGCCGCGGCCCAGTTCGGGACCCTGGTCCGTTTCGAAGCCGGGGGCGACAAAATCGTGTCCATCAAGCCCAAGTCACCGCGAAATTTCGAACCCTACCGTTTCAACTGGCTGGCACCGCTGCTGGCCTCCAGACAGCGTGAAGGGGAGATTTTTTTCGGCGCCAACAAGGTGCTGCGCTCAAGCGACAACGGTTCATCCTGGCAGGAAATCTCTCCCGATCTCAGTGAACGGCATGAAGTCGCCGGCAACACGCCCTTCGCCACCATAACCGCCCTGGCCGAATCCGAACTCAAACCGGGCGCCCTTTACGCCGGGACCGACGACGGCAACGTGTGGTTGAAGGCCGCCGGCGGATCACCATGGCAAAATATCAGCCGGGTGCTGCCAAAAAAGTGGGTCAGCCGCATCGTGGCTTCCCGCTTCCACGCGCAAAAGGTTTACGTGACCATGAACGGCAGCAGGGACGATGATTCCCGGGCTTACCTTTTTGCATCGGAAAATTCGGGCCTGGATTGGGAATCGCTGTCAAACCGGCTCCCGGCCGAACCATTGAACGCGCTGGCCGAAGATCCGGACAATGAGGAGATCCTCTACCTGGGCAGCGACCGCGGCCCGTATATCAGCACTGACTCCGGCGCCTCCTGGCAATCCCTGCAGGGGAACCTGCCTGTGGTCCCGGTTTTCGACATCTTTATCCACCGCCGCGACAAGATCATGCTCCTGGCCACCTATGGTCGCGGTGTCTACGTCCTGCCCCTGGCCGAGATCAGGAAACGCCTGCCCGCGCCAAAAAATTAAAAGCGCAGCGACAGGCAGCTCAAGCCGCCGTCCAGCTTGCGGAATTCGGAAACATCCAAGGCTAGCGTTTCATAACCGAGCGCCTCTATGTTTTTCCTTGTTTGCGGGAAGCCGGATGGGACCAGAACGCGGCCATTGATCCAGACCGAATTGGCGGCATAGGCCTCGGCCGGGGCGATCGGGATGATCTGGAAACCGGACAGCAAGGGGTGATCCAGGAATTCGCCGCCGGCCAGCAAATGGTCATTTTCCAGGTAGGCCAAGCCGGTTTTCAGGTGCAGCACATCATGGAGCGGAACGGTAGTGCTGCTGTAGCCGTAATTTTTCAAAATCATGGCCAGCTGCCGCGCCCCTTCCGGATTGGTTCGCCCGGAAATGCCGACAAAGAAATGCTCTCCGGCCCTGAATACGTCCCCACCCTCCAGGGTCCCGGGAGCGGCAATGGCTTCCAGGTCAGGATAATGAGAGCGCAGGACCGCGGCTACGGCCTTTTCCTCGCCCAGGCGGCTGGGAACACCGGGGCGGGCGATCACGGCCACCCTTTCGCTCAATACCGCCGTATCCTCGATAAAGACCGAATCGGGATAGGCTTCATCGGCGGCCAGCACCGTGACATTCAACCCGCATGAGCGCAGTGCCTGGACATAGACTTCGTGCTGAGTCAGCGCTTTTTCGTAATCGGGCCGGCCCAGCGCGGCCGACGTAAGCCCATTGACCATATTGCGGCAGGGCTGTCGTACCAAGGCATTTCTGAACATGATCATGGGTGTCTCACGGACAAATTTTTTGACAGTTTTAAAGCCTGATCGCTTATGTAACACGTCCTCATTTAAAAATCAACTGAATCCGGCCATTTCCCCCGGATGCGCGCAGGTCGGAATGAACGAAATTTTCATGGACGAGCTAATGATATTTTTTTTTGAGACATTGAAAATAATCTCGTATATTAGTAAAATAAACCCTAAAGGAGGGAAAAATGAAATTCGTGAATTTTCACCGCAAACCCGTTTCCATGTTCGTGATGGTCGCATTCACGATCATGATGTGTTTCTGGGCCAACCAGTCTCCGGCGGCGCCCACAGCTCCGGCGACTGAAAAAAGTTCGACCGCAGCAGCGGCAAGCACGGAGGAAGAAAGCCCCGGCTTCATTGAACAGGAGGAATCCGCTCCTGTTGTCAAGAAAGGAAAAAAATTCCCCTGGCTGATCGTCGGTGCCGTGGTCGTGATCGGCGCGGCGGCAGTTTTCTTTTTGGTTTTGAACAAAAAGTTCGCCCTGACGGTCAACCTCGGCCAGGGCTGCACCGGCACGCCGGCGGCAACGGCCAAGTTCAAGAAAAACGCGGTCGTCAGCTACAGCTACTCCACCGAGGCGGGCTACGGCAACCTGCAGGTCAAGCTGGACGGTGTGCCGGTGGCGACCAGCGGCACCGTGACCATGGACAAGGCGCATACCCTTGATGTTTCGGCCACCTACGGCGCGGTTGTCAATATCACTTCCACTCCCAGCGGCGCCAAGATCTACGACAACTACGTCGACAGCGGCAAGACCACCCCGGCCAGTTTCAGCTACACCAGCGCCGGCACGCACACCTACCTGCTGCGCCAGTGCGGCTACAAGGACTACACCAGGGTCCAGAGCGTGGTCGTGGGCCAGACCTACAATATCAGCACCACCCTGGTGCAGGGGATCCTGGACAACTTCCTGGTGCCCGCCACCTGCTGGGTGCCCTATATCGCCAGCGACTGGACCGTTGCCGGTGGCTTGTACAAAGCCAACACCACGGTTGCCGATTGGCAGTACAGTTACTACAACACCGTTTTTCCATCATCCACCTATACAGTCGAAGTGAAGATGAAACGCGTGGCCGGATCGACAAGCAGTTCCAATTCCATTCTTCTCAGCACCTGCACCAACATGAACTCGGTCAATGGCTACTTGTTCAATTACACTACCAATGGATATTATTCCATCTGGAAGTAACCGGAAAGAACTTGGCAACCGGCTCAGGACATCAGCGAGCATCAAAATCTGGAGCTACCATGCCAGGGTCAACAAAGGTCTGGGAGCCTGGAATACCATGAAGATCGTTCGCGCCGGGAGCAATTATTCTTTTTATTTGAACGGCTATCTGATCTACTCGTTCAGTGACTCCAGCTTCGATCCCGGGGTTCTGCGTCCTGCCTTTTTACAGCGGCAATGTGCAGACCGAATTGCATTACGATTATGCCAAGCTCGACATCGGCGCCACCGCCGGCCTGGTGCCGGGCGAAAAAGTGATCGCCGTGCCGGTTACGGACCAGAGTTCTTCCGGTCACAATTAAAAAAGAGAGTTTTTAAAGCAGGAAGATGTAAATCGATATCCTCGCCGGCGGCATCACCAATGGATGCCGCCGGCTGGGATTCTTGTCACCCTTACAGTTCTTTTTTTCTTCCCCAGTTATTGAAGCAATTAAAGACTCCAGATATTTTTTTATGCCGCGGTAGTTGACAGGCGGAGGCGTTTGTTGTAAACTTCCGCCCGAGACAGCCATGTGCAAAATTAACTTTTTCACGCACTGCATGATCATGCCCAGCCCGGACTCGGCGCTTTCCCTTTAAGCGCGAGTTCGGGAAATCCCCCCCATCTGACCAATTCCCCAAAAACCAAAAATGGAGGCATATCATGTCCAAGACTGTCAAAGAAATCAATCGCAAAATCCTGGATAAAACCGTGCGCGTGGTCACGGCCGCCGCAATGCCGGCAATTGTGGAGGAGCTGGGTGCCGAAGGCGCCGCCGCCGCAGTCGACGTGGTCACCACCGGCACCTTCGGGGCCATGTGCTCATCGGGTGTCTGGCTGAATTTCGGCCACTCCGACCCGCCGATAAAAATGACCCGTGTCTGGCTCAACGATGTCGAGGCCTATGCCGGGGTGGCGGCCGTGGATGCATACCTGGGCGTCACCCAGCCTTGCGAGACTCTTAGCATGGGCTATGGCGGCGCCCATGTCATTGAAGATTTGCTGCTGGGAAAACCGGTGGTGCTGCGCGCCGTCTCCTATGGCACGGACTGCTATCCACGCAAAGAGTTCCTCAGCGAGATCACCCTAGCCGAGTTGAACCAGGCGGTCATGAGCAATCCCCGCAACGCCTACCAGCGCTACAATGCCGCCGCCAATTCCGGCGACCGCATTCTGCACACCTATATGGGCAAGCTCCTGCCCGGCTGCGCCAATGTCAACTTTTCAGGCGCCGGAGAGCTGTCACCGCTAATAAACGATCCCGACCTGGAAACCGTCGGCATCGGCACCCGTATCTTCCTGGGCGGCGGCGTCGGTTATGTCACCAGTTCAGGAACCCAGCACAATCCCGATGCCCAGTTTGCCACCCTGATGGTGCAGGGCGATTTGAAGCAGATGAGCGGTGAATTTCTTAAGGCGGCGTTTTTTCATGGCTACGGCAGTTCCATGTACGTCGGCATTGGCATTCCTATCCCGGTTCTCAACGCCGCCATCGCCAGTAAAACAGCCATTCGCGACCGCGACATTGAAACCGATGTCATGGACTACTCCGTAGCCTCAAGCAAGAGGCCGGTGCTGGGCAGGTTCAGCTACGAACAGCTGAAGTCGGGTACGGTGCGCATCGGCGACCGTGAAGTTCCCGCTTCCCCCATGGTCAGCTTCAGCAAGTCCAGTGAAGTGGCCCTGACTCTGAAGCAATGGATCGAGGCAGGTAGTTTTCTTTTGAGCGAACCGGTGGCCAAAATTCCCGCTCAAGGTTCCGCCGCGCCGCTGGCCATGAAGCCGCCTGCGCAGCGGCCGGATCTTTTTTACAGGCGCCGTCCCGCGGTCCTGTCCAGGCCGGCTTGGCCGCGCATAGCCTGGGATGAGGGATTGTGCTTTTCCTGCGGACAATGCCTGGGCATTTGTCCCATGAAGGTCTTCAGCCGAAATGCGCAGTGGCGGGTGAACGCGGATACCGGGAAGTGCACGGGCTGCGGCCGCTGCGACCGCCTCTGTCCGGTGGGAGCTATTGACGGAGGACAGGATGGCCAATGACGTGATCAGGAAGCAATTTCATATCAAGGAAACCCATGTCACGGTGATCGCCGAGGAGCGCTTCATGTCCCTGGCAGAGCGGACGCTGTTTGCAGCCCGAGAAGAGATCGAAACGTATATCGCAGCCCAGCCGCGCTTCCTCACCTCGCTGGAACCGCTGCTCATCGACATGGAGGCACCGGGAGTGGCCAGGCGCATGGCCGCTGCCGCCGCCCTGGCCGGCGTCGGTCCCATGGCCGCAGTAGCCGGCGCCATCGCCCAGGTCACGGTGGAGGCGTTGGTCGCGGCCGGGGCCCGCCACGTCATCGTGGACAATGGCGGCGACGTGGTGCTGCACATCGATCAGCCGGTGAGGATCGGCATCTTCACCGGATCGGCAAAGATCCGCGACATCGCCTTGAGCTTTGAACCACGGCCGGGTATCTTTTCGGTCTGCACCTCGTCGGGGACCGTGGGTCATTCGCTCTCCTTCGGTCGCGCCGACGCGGCAACAATCATCGCAGAAAGCGGCAGCCTGGCCGACGCCATGGCTACCGCCCTGGGCAATCGCGTCAGGCAAGCGAGCGAGGAGACCATCGACCAGGCCATCCGCGACACCCTGGCGGACGGGGTCGAGGGGCTGCTGGTCGTGGCCGGCGACCGCCTGGGTCTGGGCGGGAAACTGCCGCAGATCGTTCGCGTTCCCGTCGACACCAGGATCATCAGCACATCCGCGAGGCCATCATGAAAAAAATCAAGGCTGCCATATTGGGATGTAACGGGCTGGTAGGTCAACAGTTTGCCCGCCTGCTGGATAATCATCCCTATTTCGAGTTGTCATGCTTGACCGCATCGCCGCGCTCCAGCGGCAAGCCCTTCGCCGAAACTATAACTTCTGGGCAGCAATTGGCCATCAGCGCCAAAACAAATTCATTGGTCATTCGAGATACTACGGTTGCAGCTATAATGCAAAGCGGGTCGCGGGTCGTGTTTTCGGCCCTGCCTGCCGGCATCGCCACAGAGTTGGAGCTGGAATTACGTAAAAACGGTTTATATATTTTTACCAACGCCAGCTCTCACCGCATGGATGACCGGGTGCCGGTGCTGATCCCCGAAGTGAATGCCACCCATTTAGCGTTGGCTGAGGAGCAATTAAGAGAATTTCCCGGCTTTATCGTCACCAATTCCAATTGCGTAGTAGCCGGACTGGCTCTGGTTTTAAAACCACTTAGCGCCTTTACTTTGCAAGCCGTTACCGTTACTACCTTCCAGGCCATTTCCGGAGGCGGCCAACGCGGTGTCGCCGCCTGGGACATTCTGGGAAATATTGTTCCCTATATCGCCAATGAAGAGGAAAAGATCGGGCGCGAAACCAGAAAAATACTGGGAAAGCTGATGGCGGGACGGATCCACGATCAGGATTTGGAGATATACCCCTCCTGCAGCCGCGTCCCGGTTAAAGACGGACACTTGCAAAGCGTTACCGTTGAATTCCCCGAGCCGGTCAGTTCAGGCGAAATTGCAGCTGCCTTAGCCGGCTTCAGGGCCGAACCGCAGCAAATGGCCTTGCCGACAGCGCCGTTGCAGCCTATTCTGGTTCAAGAAAACGTCGATCGTCCCCAGCCTGCCCTTGATGTTCATGCCGGTGAGCCGGAACGGGCCCGGGGCATGGCCGTGACCGTGGGCCGCCTGCGCTGCCAGGGGAAGCGCTGCAGTTTCTTCCTGTTGGTGCACAATACGGTGCGCGGAGCGGCCGGGGGCTGCGTTCTGAACGCCGAGCTGGCCATGAAAAAAATGCTGCTGGGAGGAGAATGAAATGATTACGGTAATGAAATTCGGCGGCGGCTGCCTGCAGGATGGCCCCGCTTTTCTGAAAGTGGGCGAAATCATAGGCCGGCAAAAGAACACCGCCATTGTGGTTTCAGCAGTCTCCGGCGTCACCGAACAGCTGTTGGCCGCCATCGAACAATCCAAAAAAAGTGAAAAGAATATTCCCGCCATCCTGGTTCGCCTGACCCAAAAACATCGCGTTATCATCGATGAGCTGCGTTTGGCCCCCAGGGAGAAGCATCGCCTGCTGGCGGCGATTGACTCCCAACTGGCCCAGATCAGAAGGCTGCTGACCGGCATAGCCTACCACGGCGATCTGACCCCGGCGGTCAGGGCCAAACTGCTCAGTTACGGCGAACGGCTGGCAGCCCGGCTGCTGGCCGGTTTGCTGGTCAGCCAGGGACTGAAATCCAGGGCATTGGACGCTCACCTCATCGGGATATATACCGATGAAAATTTCGAAAACGCCAGCATCGACCGTGAGCGCACCCGAAAACATTTCAGCACCAGCGTCAGGCCGCTGCTGCAGGGCGGCATCATTCCTGTCATCAGCGGCTTTTTCGGCCGCGGCAGCAGCGGATCGATAACCCTGCTGGGCCGCAACGGTTCCGATTACAGCGCCGCCGCCGTAGCCTTCGCATTAAAGGCAAACCGCCTGGAAATATGGAAAGATGTCGACGGCTTCATGAGCACCGATCCGTCCATGGTGGAAACGGCACGCCAGCTTGAACGGATTTCCTTTGCCGAAGCCGCCGAGCTTTCCTATTTCGGCGCCAAGATACTGCATCCGCGCACCGTGGAACCGTTGGCCGGAACAAAAACCCGGCTTTTCGTCAGGAATATGAACCGGCCCGGAAACCGGGGCACCGAGATTTTTTCAGGAAAATCGGGCCGGGATGACGTGGTGGCCTCGATCACAGCCAACCGGCACCTGGCCAATATCCGCATTCACGGGCCCGGTGTCGGTTGCAAGCCGGGCATCATGTCCGCCCTCAGTTCGCTGCTGGCCGCCCGGAAGATCAACATCTATTCGGTAATCACCTCGCAAACATGCATCAACCTGCTGGTCGATCAAAGCGACGGCCAAAAAAGCCTGCAGAGAATCAAAGTGCTGACCAACGGCGTCATCAAAAAAATCGTTCTGGAGGAGCATATCGCCCTGATCGCCGTGGTCGGTGAAAAAATGATGGAAAAAGAAGGCATCTACGCGCGGATATTTACAGCCGTGGCCCGGGAAAAGATCAACGTGGAAATGGCCGCGGCCGGAGCCTCGCCCGTGGCCTGCTATTTCATGGTCAAACGCTCGGACCTGGACCGGGCCGTGCGCGCCGTCCACGACGAGTTCTTTTCGTGATCGGCCTTTAACCTGCTATAGTTTATTTCCGCCGAAGGGGCGAACCGTCCGCCGTACGCCGTAAACCGTATGCCGAATCCTTCTTATCCCTTGCCGCCAAAATCGATATCGTCTGGGAGTTCGTTGACGTCGCGCTCGCCCTGATAAGGGAAGTGGGCGGCCAGCAGGCGGCCGCATTCTTCAATGCCCCGGATCAAGCCCTCATTGAATTTGCCGATTTTAAAATCGCCGGACATGGCGGCAACCAGTTTTTCCCAGAAGTCCTGGCCGACCTTTTGATGGATGCCCTGATCGCCGATGACTGTAAAACGGTGGCGCGAGGGGACGACGAAGAAAAGGATGCCGTTGCGGTCGCGGGTGGCGTCCATAGCCATGCGCTGAAAAGCCTTTTCAGCGGCATGGCGAACGCTACCCCAGAAGAAACGCGACACCGAGACGCGCATCTCGCCCGAAGTCTGCCTCTCGGCCGCGGCAATGGCAGCCTTGATTCGGTCGTCATCGATCAGATCCAGCAGCTTTCTTTTACTTATAAAACCCATATGTTCCTCCCCGGCTACCAGGAGCCGGAGGCGCCGCCGCCCCCGGATCGCCCGCCGCCCCCGGAAAAACCGCCGCCCCCGCCGCCGCGGCCGCCCGACAGGATGGAAAACAGCAGATAGATGGCCAGGGATGGATTGGTGATCAGCAGCAGCAAAAAAACCAATATGCCGATGCCAATGAGGATCTTCTGAAACAAGGTCAATTTGGGCGCCGGCCGGGGTTGGGCCTGACCGCCACCGGCGGCGTCGCCGTCCCCGGAAAGCACGGCAAACAGGCGGTCGATTGCCGCGGTAACGGCTCCCTGGTTGTCCCCCTGCTGCAATCTTGGCACCATGTCATCGTTGATGATGCGCGAAGCCATGGCATCGGGCACCTGGCCCTCCAGCCCGTAGCCGACTTCGATGCGGACGCGGTGATCCTCGGCCATGATGAACAGGACCAGGCCGTCATCCAAGCCCATGCGTCCGACCCGCCAGGACTCGAAGGCTTTCACGGCCCAGTCTTCTATGGGGATGCCGCCGGTGCTGTTGCCTATATAAACGACGATCTGGCGGCCGCTGGTTCGCTCATATTCCTGGAGCCGGGCGTCGAGCTGGGCCGCAACTTGCGGCGCAAGCAGCCCGGCCGCATCGGTGAGCCAGCGCTGCGGCGGGGCGGGGATGGGCGTGCCGGAGGCTTCTGCCGCACCTGGGGCAAAAGCCAGGATGAGCAGAGTTACGACCAGCGCCAGACGGAATAAATGCCGCGATTTCACTGCCTAGAATTGGACCTTGGGCGCGGTTTCGGCCCCGGCCTGGGCTTTGAAATAGACTTTTTCGCGGAAGCGCTCGCCGAAGAAATTAGCAATGATCACGGTGGGAAAGCGCATCCTTTTTGTGTTGAAAGCCTGGGCGGCTTCATTGAAGCGCATGCGCTCGACGGTGATGCGGTTTTCAGTGCCTTCCAGCTGGACCTGCAGGTCGCGGAAATTCTGGGTGGCCTTGAGCTCGGGATATTTTTCCACCACTACCAGCAGGCGTGACAAGGCCGAAGACAATCCGTCCTGGGCCTGCTGGAATTTTGCAAAAGCCTCGGGATTGGCGGCCGGGCTCTGGCCGCCGCCCAGAGAAACCTGGCCCACCTTGGCCCGGGCTTCGGTCACGGCCGTGAAAGTATCTTTTTCAAAAGCAGCCGCGCCTTTAACGGTCTCCACCAGGTTGGGCACCAGGTCGGCCCGGCGCTGATAAACGTTTTCCACCTGCGCCCATTGGGAAAGGACCTTCTGGTCCAGCCCTACCAGGCTGTTATAAGAGCCGATTACGCTGGCCAGCAGAACCACAACCAGCAGAACCACGATTCCCAGGCAACCAAGTCCTATGATTTTTTTTGACATGTTGTTTTCCTCCCTTCACATGATTTCATGGTCATTATAACGTTAACTGCAAATAATTCAAACAGGCTGGCGGCCGAAGCAGAAACTAAATCGGCGGCGGTTCAGGACAGGACGCCGATCTCGCGATGCTTGGCGGCGATCTCCGCTGCCAGTTTATCCAGGGCCTGGTAATCCTTTTCGCCGGGACAGCCCTTGGCCAGTACCGGTTCCAAAAGCTCCACCTTCAGGTTGCCCAGAGAGGCCAACAGGTTTTCCACCAGGCGTCCACCCCAGCCGTATGACCCGATAATGGAAGCAAATTTCAGCTTCGGCCGCAGGGCATTTGCCAAAAATGCCGTCTGGGCAATGGCCGGGTGAACTCCGCCCAGGACCGTGGGAGAAGCCATGACCACGGTAGTGGCATCCACCAGTTCCTTGGCCAGTTCGCCGATATCGGTGTGGATCATATTGCAGGGGATGACGGTGATGTTGCGGCGGATCAAAGCCCCGGTCAGGTGCTCCACCATTTCCCTGGTGCTGCCGTGCATGGAGACGAAAGGGATCAGCACCAGGTTTTCGGTCTTGTCGGAGACCCAGTCGCGGTAAGCGTCGAGAATGAAAGCCGGGCGCGGATAGACCACGCCGTGGCTGGGAGCGATAAGGTCCAGGGCAAGACCGTTCAACCGTTCCAGGTGTTTGCGGATCGGCAGGCGGAAAGGCATCATGATCTCGGCAAAGTAGCGTTTAGCCGCCTGGTAAGTGCGGCTCTCGTCGGTGAGCAACGGCCGGCTCTGGGCCAGGTGCGAACCCAGGAAATCGCAGCTGAAAAGGATCTTGTCTTCCCGCAGGTAGGTAAGCATGGTCTCGGGCCAGTGCACCCAGGGAGCGAATATGAATTCCAGGGTCTTGCCGCCCAGATCCAGAGTCTGGCCGTCGTCCACGGTTTGGAATTTATTCTCGGGAATCTCTAGCAGGTCCATGAGCATAGCCTTGCACTTTTCGTTTGTCACTACTACAGCCTGGGGAAATATTTCCAGAATGGCGCCGATGGAGCCGGAGTGGTCCTGCTCGGCATGCTGGCTGACAATATAATCGATGCGGGTCACCCCGGCTTCCTGCAAATTTTCGAGCAGGTCCCCGGTCTTGCTCGGATCGACCGTGTCGATCAAAGCTGTTTTATCAGCACCGCGAACCAGGTAGGCATTGTAGGACGTGCCGTCGGGCAAGGGGATCAATTCATCAAACAGGCGACGATCCCAGTCAAGAGCGCCCACCCAGGTAATATTCTTTTTTATTTCAATTGCCGCCATGTTTCCTCCAATTGCATGCGAGCATTCCGTTTCTCGCGGTTTTCAAAGACAGACAAGTATTTTAACCCGAAACGAGTCGCGGTCACTCCATGACTTCGAAGACATCTTTGCCGGCGCCGCAGACCGGGCAGACCCAGTCCTCGGGAATATCTTCAAAAGCGGTGCCGGGTTTGATGCCGGAATCAGGGTCCCCGTCGGCAGGATTGTACACATATCCGCATACGCTGCAAACAAATTTTTTCATGTCGACCTCCTTGGATTAACAAACGGAAAACATCTCAAGCACCGTCCTCACAGCCATAAATTATAAAATCAAAACCAGTAGAAGTCAACGCCGTTATCTCAGCCGCCTTCCAGAGTTTTGATCATCTTGACGATCTCGGCTTTCTGGGCCTGGTCCTGGGACTTGCCCAACGCCAATTCCAGGTTGTCCAGGGCTTTTTTCTTGTCGCCAAGCCTGGACAAGACCCGGGCACTATTGATCAGGTAACCGGGATCGGGGCTAGTGACCAGCGCGATCGCTTTTTCATAGTTTTCCGAAGCTTCGGCCAGTTTGCCAAGATTTTCCAAAGCCAAGCCATTCAGATTGTAGAGCGGGGCAAAGCGACGGTTCAGCAACATCCCTTTTTCAACATACCTCAGGGCCGAATCATACTTTTCGAATTTGATCTCCAGCACCGCCAGATTGGCAAAGGCGTTTTCCGGGGTCAGATACTCTTCGGCGTTGGCGGCCACCAGCAATTTCTCCTTGGCCAGCTGATAATTGCCCAATTCCGTATAAACCGTACCCAGCAGGTTATAGGCGTCATAGAACTTCGGGCTGATCTGGATCAGGCGGTTCAGCGTGGTGGCTGGCTTTGACAAAATCACGCTGATAGGCATACACCAGCCCCAGGGCGTTCAAGGCCGGCTCAAGGCGCGGTTTTTTCTGCAGCGCCTCCAATAGCGATTTTTTGGCAAGATCCAACCTGCCCTCATTGAGATGCCCTATCCCTTCAGAGGTCAGGTATTCAGCTGACCCGGGCTGTATCTGGCCGGGGACCGTGCGCGGCTTGCCCCCGCCGCAGGCCAGGAACGCGACCAATATCAGCAGGCAAAAAATATTCTTTTTCATGTTGCCTCCTTAAGGCAATTCACCCGGTACACTTTCACCGGTTTGGAAATGCCCGTTAATTTTTTTTCTCCTAAAGGTTTAAACTCGAAAAGTCCACGCGTCGCTTGATAAGTATGTTCGGACACCACGATCTCATCGGCGCCGGCCACCGCCGATTCCAGACGGGAAGCGATATTGACCGTATTGCCCAAAACGGTGTAATCAAGCCTCTTTGGCGAACCGAAGTCACCGGAGATCAGTTTGCCGGAATGGATGCCGATACGCACCTGGATCTGGCTGTCCGTCGCCATCTGGGCGTTGAGAACGTTCAGTTTTTCTATCATTTCCAGGGCGGTGACAATGGCCATTTCGGCATGGTTGACAAATTCCAGGGGAATGCCGAAAACGGCCATGATGCCGTCGCCGATGAACTTGTCCAAAGTGCCGTTGTGCTTAAAAATGATCTCGGTCATTTCACTGAAAAAGTTGTTGAGGAACATGCCCACTTCGATGGGGGTCATTTTTTCCGCCCGTGAAGTGAACTTGACGATATCCATGAACAGGACCGAAGCTTCCGATTCGCGGTAGGGCATGAGTTCGCCGCTATTGCTGTCCTGGAACTCCATCAGCCGCGAAACCACGGCCGGTGAGTGGTACCTTTCCAGCCGCGAACGCAGCCGGCGTTCGCGGTTCAGTTTTTCCAGGCTATTGATCCCCTCGATGGAGAAGCCGGCGAAGTTGGCGATGATGGACATGATCTCAAGTTCCTTTTCAGCGAACACCTGGGAAAAGCTTGTCGTATCGACATAGATCAGGCCATAGATGGAATCCTTTGTCCATATGGGAACCGACATGGCCGAATTGATGCCGTACATGATGACGCTGTTGGAGCTGTCGAAACGCGAATCGCTGCGGGTGTTGGATGACAGGATGGCCACTTTTTCATGGATGGCTTTCAGGGCAATGGTCTTGGAAATATTGACGATATCGTCTTTTTGGGCCTGCATGAAATACGTGTACTTGAGATGGATGTCGTTTTGCTTTTCGTCATAATAAAAAATAAATATTTTTTCCGGGTTGACGAATTTGAATATCAGATCCCCGAGTTTCTGAAAATTCGCCTCGATGTCCTGCGAAGCGATCAGGCTCTTGCCCAGCGCGGTCAAGGAAGCCAGAAAGTTCGGCTCCTCGCTTTTCAGCTTCGGTTTTTTTTCAGACTTGAGCAATTCATCCAGGGGCACCATCAGGGAGATCTTCTGGTCGTTGATGTCGTGGTAGCTCTCCCCCTTGCCGACCGCCAGAAAACTGAGGATGGTCCGGCCGATAGTGATCTTGTCGCCGACCTCCAGGGACTTGGACTGGACGCGCCGGCCGTTGACGTAACAGCCGTTGGTACTGTTCATGTCAGCCAGCTTGTAACTTTTGCCCGAACGCTGCAAACGGCAGTGCCGGCGCGACACCGTGTTGTCTTTCAGTTCAATGTCGTTTTTGGGAAGCTTGCCGATGACCACCAGATCTTTGGTCAGGTAAAAGACCTTCAACTCAACATCGTCCATGTATTCTAATTTATATTCCATTCGCTCTTCAGACTCCTTTTCATCAGATCGCTTACGGCCTGCCGTACGTCTTTTCCGGCAAAAAGCACCTGGTGCACTTCTTTGGAGATGGGCATGTCGATGGTCAGTTTTTCGGCCAGCAAATTAACCGCCTTTGTGGTCTCGACGCCCTCGGCGACCATGGGTGTTGATTTTTCAATCATGGCCAGCGATTCACCCAGGGCGATCTTTCTTCCCAGCTGGAAATTGCGCGACAGGCTGCCGAAGCAGGTCAGCATCAGATCCCCGATGCCTCCCAGACCCCAGAAAGTTTCCGCTTTGGCGCCCATGCGGATGCCCAGGCGCGAGATTTCCATATTGGCCCGGGTGACCAGCGACGCCGTGGTATTAAAACCGAAACCCAGGCCGTTGACCATGCCCGAGGCAATAGCCATCACATTTTTCAGCGCCCCGGCGACTTCCAAGCCTTGCAGGTCGCTGGAGCGATAAATTCGCAGGATCGACGATGAAAAATGGTTTTGCAATCGTTCCAGCAGCCCTTCGTTGTCCGAAGCGGCCACAACGGCGGTGGGGTGCTGCTTGGCCAGTTCGCGGGCGAAAGAAGGTCCGGAAAGGGTGAGCCACTGCCGGGAGATGCCGGGAGCGAAAATTTCAGCCGCCACCTGGGAAATGGTCTTCAGCGAATCTGATTCAAAGCCCTTGGAAAGATTGACCAGGACATGTTCGGCGCGCAGGACGGATTTCAGGCTTTGCATCACAGTGCGGATGAATTTTGAAGGCACGGCCAGGATCAGGACATCGGCGCGAACCGCTTCGCGTTTCAGGTCAGCGCAGGCCTGCAAATTCTCCGCCAGTTCGATCCCGGGCAGGAAGACCGTGTTTTCCCGGCTAGAATTAATGGCGGCGATAACCTCTTTTTCCCTGACCCAGATCCTGACTTTTTTCTCCTGTCGCGCCAGGTAGTCGGCGAAAGCCGTTCCCCAGGAGCCGCCGCCGACAACCAGTATTTTATCCATTTTTATGAAAACTGAATTTGTTTTCATTGCCTGCCAGCAAGCGCTGGATGTTGGCGCGATGCCGGAACACGATCAGCAGCAACATGAGAAACACCACTATCGACGCTTCCACTACCTGGGTGAACAGGATGCAAAAGAAAAGCGCGCTTGCACCCAGCAGTGAGCCCAGCGACACATATCGGGACAGCCGTAAAGTGAGAAAAAAAACAAGCAAAAATACCAGCAGGGCCGGATAATAAAAGACCAGGAAAACACCGACCAGCGAACCTACGCCTTTGCCGCCGCGGAATTTCAGAAAAACCGGAAAGACATGGCCCAGAAGCACGGCCAATCCGCCCAAAAGAACGATCCAGGGCAAGTCGAAATGGATACGGCCATAAACGATCGGCAGGGCACCTTTAAGAACATCCAGCAGCAAAGTCGCCAGGCCGGCCAATTTGCCTTTGCTGCGCAGCACGTTGGTGGCGCCGATATTGCCGCTGCCCAGGCCGCGGATATCCTTGCCTTCGCTTAAATAGAAAATCAGGTAGCCGAAGGGAACGGAACCCAACAGGTAGGAACAGACGATAAAATAAAATTTCATGACTGGACAAGTGTTATCTCCTTTAAAATGGTGTATTCAGGGCCGGCCGGGGTCAGGCGACTGGCAAAAAGCTGGAAAGCGGCAACCTGCATCTCGGCCAGAAAGTGATTGCGTTTTTCGGCCAGCCGGACAAAAAACGTCTTGAAATTGTACCTGGCCCGGTTGCGTCCCAGGGTCAGATGCGGATGGAATGGCCGCGTTTCCCGCTCGATGCCCAAAGGCAGGAGAGCCTCTTCAATGGCGGTGAACAGGGCGAGCAGGCTCTGGCTCTCTTCCACGCCAGCCCAGAAAACATGCAGGTCGGCGCCGGCCGGGAATTTGCCGAAACCGCTGAACCGCAAACGGAAAGGGGCAACAGCGATCTTGGCCGTCGTCAGGGCCGCGGCGACCCGCGCCGTCATCGCCTCGTCCGCGGCTCCGATGAATTTCAAGGTCAGGTGGATGTTGCCGCCATCGGTCCAGCGGATGGTAGTGCCCGTTTTTTTGAAAGGCTTAAGTTCCTTGATGATGTGTTCCCTTACCCCATCATCCAGTTTCACGCCGGTAAAAATTCTCATTGATACAATTATAATTGAACTCCCACCCTTAGTAAATAGCCGTAGCGGTTTTACTGCAAGTGCAGTGCCGCCGGAAGCGCAGGTGAGATATTCAGTATAATCGGAATATATTATAATGAAAAGCAGATTTTGGCACAGGAGGCAGGAATGAAAAAAGTCAGTGTGATCTTTTTTCTATTAGCCTTGGGTTTCTTTTTTTCCTGCAAACAGGAAATCCAGGAAAACCAGCCGCCGGACGACAATGACCCGCCCCGCCCCGGCCGCATCAACCATCATCGACCACCTCTGCACCGATACCGCAAAAATCCCGGCTTCCTGGATCCAGCAAGCCCGATCCAGCCTGCGCATCGGTTATGGCCACACCTCGCACGGCAGCCAATTGGTCAGCGGCATGATGGCCTTCCGGGGTGAAAGCGGATCGGCTTTTTATTTCAGCTATTCGGATTGGGGGTTGCAGCCGGGATTATTTCTTAACGATTATTGGGGCAATGCCGGCGGCGCCGATGATCTGGGCCACGAAGGCGACCTGGGCTGGAGGTCGGCCACGATCGAAATGCTCTCCCGCTCCAACAACGACCGCAATGTGGTCGTCTGGTCCTGGTGCGGCGGAGTGAGCGATAACAATGAAAGCGGAATCAGCAGGTATCTTGACGCCATGGCCGGACTGGAAAAGGACTACCCCAAGGTCAAGTTCGTCTACATGACCGGCCATCTGGACGGCAGCGGCAACAACGGCAATCTGCACCGGCGCAACGAGCAGATTCGGGCCTACTGCCGCGCCAACAATAAATTTCTTTACGATTTCGCCGATATAGAAAGCTACGCCCCCGGCGGCACGACCAATTACATGTCGTTAATGGCCGACGACAACTGCGACTACGACAGCGACGGTAACGGTCAAAGGGACCGCAACTGGGCAGCAGACTGGATCGCGGCCAACCCGACCAGCGAGTTGGCCCGCCTGGCTTCCGCCTGCACTGACTGCGCCCATTCGCAAAATTTGAACTGTGTGCTCAAAGGCCGGGCTTTCTGGTGGCTGCTGGCCCGCCTGAGCGGCTGGGACGGAAACTGATTTTGTTTTGAGGATAAAAATACTGAGATATGTTTTCTTTTAATCATATATAATAGGCAAATGGAGGAAAAGATGAAAAAAATGTTTTTAACAACCATCATGGTGATAATCTGCATGGGGCTCGCCTATGCCCAGAAGATTACCCTGCTCGCCCCCAACGGCGGAGAAACCCTGGTCAGCGGCACGCCGCAAATGATCACCTGGACCTACAGCAAATTGACCGGCAATGAAACCATCATGATTGCCCTGGAAGGGACGATGGACTACGGGCCCATCGCCTATAGCAAAGTATCTCAAGGCTCCATTGAATGGCTGGCCGGGCAGAAGATGGACAAGACATTCGCCAAGCCGGATAAAAATTACAAGATCATCATTGAGCTGATGGAAAACGATTCGGTCCACGACCTGAGCGATGCGTCCTTCAGCATTGTCCCGGCCGCTGCCAACATCTCCCTGATGACGCCCAATGGCGGCGAAATCCTGGAAAAAGGGGTGAACTACGATATCAACTGGTCATTTGCAGGCAAAGATGGCTTTGTCAGCCTGACCCTGGTGAAAGATGACCTGCCGCTCGGCCTCATCGCCGAGAATCTTCCGGCCACCAGTTTCCGCTACAGTTGGCATATCGGCAATTCCCTGCTCAACGGCATGGCTTATGGCGCCGGCGGCAATTACCGCATCCAGATCCAATGGCGCGTGCATCCGACCATGGACAAGGATGCCCTGAACGGAGTCAAGGCCGGAAAACTTTCTATGGCCGACCTCCAGAAGAACAGTGATCGCAGCGACGGCGTTTTCACCATCAAGGATACCGTAGCCTCCAGTCAGCAAAAAAGCACTGGCGATATAGTAGAATAACAGCTCCCGGCCAGCGGCCCCGGCCGGTTAACGGCTGCCGGTTAGCCATTTTCTGGACACCATAACGTCCCGAAAGAACCGGTTGACATGCGATACGCACAGCCGCTTTTAAAAGCTGGATAGATTGACTAATCGGCCCATCTATAATAAGATTATGGCCCATGAAGATTTTTGCAATCGTCGGATGGTCAAGCAGCGGCAAAACCACACTCATCACCCGCCTTATTGAAAACTTTAAAGCCAACCGGAAGCGGGTGATCGCCGTTAAAAGCACCCGGGCCGGCTATACCCTGCAGCCAGAGGCCAAGGATACTGCCCGTTTCCTGAAGGCCGGAGCAGACGAAGCTTACCTGGTGGCCGAAAACGAATTGCTGCGCATGACCCGGCTCGCTGATCCCCGGGACCTGGTGACGGAATTGCAAGCGCAGCTGCGGCCAAACGACATTGTACTGCTGGAGGGTTTCTGTCCGCCCGGGATCCCGGTCATTGAAGTGGAAGATCCGCAGCGGCAGAAGGCGATGAAATTTCCGCCGGAAAAATTGGCGGCCGTGATCAGCAGCGCCGCCGCCCCCTGCCGGCCGCCGCGCTTCCATCCCGATCAGATCGCGGCCATCAGCGCTTTTATGGAGGAATATCATGAAAAACAGCATTGAACTAAAGGTCAACGACACGATCATTGCCCTGAATCCTTTCGTGAAAAAGATCATCGGCAACGTTGTGCTGGGGGCAGTGCAAGCCCTGGACAAGATACCGCAGCCTTTAGAGAAAATCGAGATTACGCTGCAAGCGGAAAAAAAATAGGAGGTCGCAGAACCGCATGAAATACTTACAAACCTTTCCCGAAAAATGCAACGGCTGCAACACCTGCATGAGCGTGTGTTCGCAGCTTTACTTCAAGGTCGACGATCCGGAAAAATCGGCCATCAAAGTGTCTGCCGCCGGCAAGAGCTCTTTTGCGCTGAGCGTGTGCAACCAGTGCCGGATCTGCGTCGCCGAATGCCCGACAGCGGCCATCACGGTTAACAAACTGGGAGTGGTCATGATCAACAAGACCCTGTGCATCAACTGCCTGGCCTGCGTTGCCGCCTGCCCCACAGATGTCATGATGACCTATCGCGGCGGCCTGGTCCCTTTCAAATGCATCGCCTGCGAAGCCTGCGCCAAGCAATGCCCGACCGGCGCCCTGAAAATCGAAGTCAAGGAGGATTGAACCATGAGTGCCAACCAAGCCAAGTACGATATTGAAAAGTTCAGAAAAGCCCATAAAATCCTGAAGGAATTCAGCTACGAACTGAAGCCGGTGGTCAAAGGCTACAACGACCGCACTCTGTACATCAACCTGGCCACGCTGGAAATAAAGGAAAAACCGGTGCCGGCGGCAATGAAGAAGAAATTTATCGGCGGCAAGGGCTTTGACCTCAAGCTGCTCTGGGACGCGGTCAACGGCAGCACGCGCTGGGACAGCCCGGAAAACGAGATCTGCATCGCCACCGGGCCCATCGCCGGCAACACCAACTACCCCGGTTCGGGCAAGTCGCTCGTCACCACCATCTCGCCCCAGACCGACATCCCCATCGACAGCAATGTCGGCGGCCACTTCGGCCCCTATTTGAAATTCTCCGGATTCGACGCCATGGAGATCCAGGACAAGTCTGACCGCGATGTCATTATTTATATCGACGGCAACCAGGGCAAGATCCAGATTTTCGAGGCGCCGCTGGAGGCCATGGATTCGCACGTGCTGGCCGAGCAGCTGCACGAGATGTACGCCGCCAACGAACGCGAAAAGCAGCACGTATCGGTGGTCTCGGCCGGCCGCGGTTCCGAGCATGCCTGGATCGGCTGCCTGAACTTTTCCTACTGGGATAAGCGCCGCAAGCTGCCGCGCCTGAAACAGGCTGGACGCGGCGGCATCGGCACCGTGTTCCGCAACAAGAAGATCAAGGCATTGGTAGTCAAGTATTCCGGCCTGACCGGCAAGTCCAACAACCCGGACGACCTGGAGACCCTGCAGAAGACCGGCCTGAAGCTGCACAAGGAGATCATCAGCCTGGACGACAAGCAGTGCCAGATGCGCACCATCGGCACCGCCCACCTGGTCGAGATCATGAACGATTATGACCTGCTGCCAGTGAAAAATTTCCGTTTCGGCAGCCACCCCGATGCCGTCAAGCTGGCCTCGTGGGTATGGAAAAAATACTTCACCCAGAACGTCCCCGACGGCTGCTGGTATGGCTGCACCATGTCCTGCGCCCACGGCGTGGACAATTTCGAGTTGAAGACCGGGCCCTACAAGGGGCACAAGGTCCTGGTCGACGGCCCGGAATACGAGACGGTGGGCGGCTGCGGTTCCAACCCGGCCATCTTCGACCCCGAGGCCGTGCTGGAGATCAACTTCTACTGCGACACCTACGGCCTCGACACCATCTCCTTCGGCACCCTGACCGGCTTCATCATGGATTGTTACGAAAACGGCATCCTCAACAAGGAGCGCACCGGCGGTCTGGAGATGACCTGGGGCAACTGGCAGGCGGCCCTGGAAATGATGCACCAGATCGCCCGCGGCCAGGGCTTCGGCCTGGTCGCCGGCAAGGGCGTCAAGTACATGCAGGAATATTTTGCCAGGGAGTACGGCGCCGACGCCCAGTTCCTGAAAGACATCGGCATGCACGGCAAGGGGCTCGAGCAGTCGGAATACCAGTCCAAGGAATCGCTGGCCCAGCAGGGCGGCTACTACCTGACCAACAAGGGCCCGCAGCACGACGAGGCCTGGCTGATCTTCATGGACATGGTCAACAACCAGATCCCCACCTTCGAAAAGAAGGCCGAGGCCCTGCACTATTTCCCGGTGTTCCGCACCTGGTTCGGCCTGCAGGGCTTGTGCAAGCTGCCCTGGAACGACGTGGAGCCGGCCGACAACGCCGAGCAGGACGAGCCCAACAAGGTGCCCGAGCACGTGCAGAACTATGTCGATGTCTACAACGCCATCACCGGCGAGAAGATCGATAAAAAGGAATTGATGCTGCAGTCGGAGCGCGTATACAATTTCCAGCGCGTCTTCAACCTCAAGATGGGCCACGGCAAGCGTCCCGAGGATCACCCGCCCTACCGCGCCATGGGGCCGGTCACGGTCGAGGAATACGAGTCGCGCGCCGAGCGCTACGACAAGGCGCTGCAGGAAAAACAGAACATCAACCCGCAGGGCAAGAGCACCGAGGAGAAGATCAAGCTGCTGCGCCAGTACCGCGAAGCAGCAGTACGAAAGCCTGATCGACGCCGTGTTCAAGCGCCGCGGCTGGTCAAAAGACGGCGTGCCCACGGTCGAGCACCTGCAAAAAGATCGGCATGGACCTGCCCGAGGTGATCGAGCTGGTCAAGAAGCACCTGTAAACAAAAAGCGTTTTGATAAGGGCAGGCCTCCGGGCCTGCGCAAAGAAATCCAGATCTAACGTAGGGGCGGGTTTGCAACCCGCCCGTTCCTCAACCCACGGTCATATCCGGGAGGATTTGCCCCCCTGAAGGGGGCGCCAACCCACCCCTACGTGAAAACCACAGGACATTACCTTTGGAGCAGCGGATGGTCCGGTGCAACTTCGGCGATCGCGGCATTGATCAGCCGCCGCGCGATCGAGAACCGACTGGGCAGCTCCGGTAAATTGTCGAGCGGGAACCACTGCGCATCCACTATCTCTCCGGCCTCGCAGGCGATGTCCCCGCCTTCGTGGTCGGCCGTAAAGGCGATCATCAGCGAGTGGGGGAACGGCCAGCCCTGGCTTCCGAAATAGCGCAGGTTGCAGACACGAACACCCACTTCTTCAAAGGTCTCACGATGGACGCAATCTTCTACCGACTCCGAAGGCTCGACGAAGCCTGCCAGCGCGCTGTAGATTGTCGCGAAGCGCGCCCCTTTTGCCAGCAGCAGCTCGCGGCCATGGCCGGTGTCGCGCTTGACAAGGACCATCATGGCTGGCGCGATACGCGGATAGGTGATCTCGCCGCAGGCCTGGCAGCGGCGGGCGCGCCCGAAATCGTCGACTGCGGTCGGTGCCGCGCACACGCCGCAGTGACGATGAGTGCGATGGAACTCGACAACTTGCAACCCTCGCCCGGCGATGCCAAGGAGATTGTCCGGGAGATGGTTAAAGAGGCCGCGCAGCGTCTCGAAGGCAAAGCCGGCCGGTGGCTCGATATCATTACAGCTCGCGGCCCAACAGGCAACGCCATCGAGCATGCCGATAAAAAGCCGGTCCATTACCGGCAGCGGAGGTCGTTCGCCCATGGCGATCCCGAGTGGATCCGCTAATCCGGCGGAAGTGGTCACGAGCAATTTCCCGGCGCGAAAAACGAACCAAAAACCGCGGGGGACAACATCGGCCGGCGGGTCCCAGAGCGGAGTAAAGGACGAAGGCAGGATCAGGCCGTTCTTGGCGGCATGTTCAGGATTCAAGCGCACAGGAAAATCAATTTTCTTCATGATTGGATTTTATGAAGCTTGCACCGAAATAGCAATCCTGCTTCACATCAAGGGTTTGTGACCCGCCCATTCTTAAAATTCAAATCTTCAGCGGCAGGGTCACAGACCCTGCCCTACATCAGAAAAATCTAATCGAACACCTTTTCCAGGGCCTGGTAGGCGCTGTGCACTTTGTCGACCAAGATGAGGAATATCCTTATCCAGTCCCGCTTTTCCGGCCGCTTCCAGGGCCTTGGTCTCGGTGAGCAATTTGGCGGCCGCGGCCTGGAAAGCCTCGGTCTTGGCGGCCAAACGCTTGGAAAGCGTGGCCTTGCAGACAGCTTCGGCCTTGGCCACCATGTCGGCGGCCACGCCGGCGATCTCGGCGTATTTTTTTTCGGGCAAATACTTGTGGATAGACGACATAGAGGACCTTGTGATAGGCGTCGACTTCCCTGGCCACCGGGCGGATGGCACGCACCTGCATCTCGAAGCGCATGTGCAGCAGTTCGGCGGCATCGAGGAGCGCCTGGTCGTCCGTGCCGGCGGCGGCTTTCCTGTAGGCGTCCACGGCCCCGTTGAACTCGGCCAGGCCGGACTCCCATACCTGCTTCTTGTCGCGCAGGATGCCGGGCAGGACAGCGGCGTTGATCCTGGCCATTCCGGCCTCGATCTCGGGCAGAAAACCGCGCAGGGCCTGGTAATCCTTGGCCGGGAAGGCGGTGTGCCAGATGGGATAAATGATGTCATGGAAATCGATCAATTCCGGAACCGTGCTTTCGGTGTCGGGATCGGGCATCTGGTCGCCGATCAGGACAAAACCCGGGCTCAGCAAAAAAATAATCAATAAAAATCTTATGACCTTATACATATATCCTCCATAAATTCTTTGTTCTTATGTTATGTAAGGGAGGGTTTGTCCCCCTGAAGGGGGCGCGAACCCTCCCCTACATTAAAATCAAAATTACAACGAATTCTCCACCACCTTGACCTTCAGGCGCGACAGATATTCCGTGATCTGGATCTTCTTGGGGCAGGCCTCCACGCAATTGAAGATGGTGTGGCAGCGCCAGACGCCGTTCTTGTCGTTGACGATCTCGATGCGCTGGTCGGCGCCGTCGTCGCGGCTGTCGAAGATGAAGCGATAGGCTTTAAGCAGGGCGGCCGGGCCCAGGTACTCGCTGTTGGGCCACGAGCTGGGGCAAGCGGCGCTGCAGGCTGCGCAGAGGATGCACAGGGTCGATTCGCCGATCTGCTCAAGCTGCTCCGGTGATTGGACGAACTCCTTGTCGGGAGCGGGCTTGTCCAGGATCAGGTAGGGCTTGATCCGTTTCAGCTTGGCGAAGAAAGGCTCCAGGTCGACCGCCAGATCCTTGATGATATCGAAGCCGGACAGCGGTTCGATCTTCAGCTTGGTGCCGAAGCGGTGGATCGGCGTTTCGCAGGCCAGCACGTTGCGGCCGTTGACCTTCATGGCACAGGAGCCGCAGATGGAACTGCGGCAGGAGCGGCGGTAGGCCAGGGTGCCGTCGTGCTGCCAGTGGATCTCGTTGAGCACATCGAGAATAGTTGATTCGTCTTCGACCGCGATGTTGAACACCTGCCAATGCGGCTTCTCGTCCTTTCCCGGCTGGTATCTCAATATTTTAACACTGATATCAATCATGGCCATTGCTGCATCCTCCTTAGTATTTCCTTTCCTGGGGCTGGTACTGCGGGTAAATGACCACCCCTTTGCTGAAATCCAGAACGATCTTGCCGTCACGGCGCCAGGCCAGCGTATGCTTCAGCCACTCGCCGTCGTTGCGCTTGGGGAAATCATTGCGGAAATGGGCGCCGCGCGACTCCTGGCGGGCCAAGGCCCCCTCGACGATCACTTCCGAGAAACTCAGCAGGTTTTCCAGCTCAAGGGCCTCGATCAGGTCAAGGTTGAAGGCATCACCGTGATCGTCCACGCTAACTTGCCGGTAGCGCTCCTGCAGTTCCTTGATAATGGCCAGCATTTTCAGCATGTCATCCTGGTTGCGGAAAACACCAAGATACCTGGTCATGTTCTCCTGCAGTTTCTCACGGATCGGGGCGTGCCTTTCCTTGCCCTGCCCGTTCCACAGCCGGTCTATCTTGCCCTGGGCAACCTCCAGCGGCTGGGCCGGAAGTCCGGAAAATTGGTTTTCCCGGCAGAACTCGGTCATGTGGATGCCGGCGATGCGGCCGAAAGTGGCCGCGTCCTGCAGGGAATTGGTGCCCAGGCGGTTGGCGCCGTGCAATGACAGGCAGGAGGTCTCGCCGGCTGTGTAAAGGCCCTTGACAACAGTGCCCGCGGCATCCTTGATGACTTCGGTGCGCACGTTGGCCGGGATGCCGCCCATGGAATAATGGGCCGTGGGCTGAATGGGAACGGCTTCCTTTATGGCATCGACCTTCAGGTAATTCAGGGCCAGGTCATAGATCTGCGGCAGGCGCTGCAAGATCTTTTCCCTGCCCAGGTGGCGCAGGTCGAGGTAGACATAATCCTTGCCGCCGATGCCCCGGCCTTCCTTGATCTCGGTCTGTTCAGCCCGCGAGACCACGTCGCGCGGCGCCAACTCCATTTTTGCCGCGGCGTAAATTTTCATGAAGCGCTCGCCCTTGTCGTTAAGGATGTAAGCGCCCTCGCCGCGGGCGGCCTCGGAAAGCAGGATGCCGTGCTTGTAGAGTCCGGTCGGATGGAACTGGACGAATTCCATATCCTCCAGCGGCAGGCCAGCTTCAAGCACCAGGGCCACGCCGTCCCCGGTGTTGGCGTGGGCGTTGGAAGTGATCTTAAAGGCCCGGCCATAGCCGCCGGTGGCCAGCAAAACAGCGCGGGCATGGAAAATATGCAGGCCGCCATCGCGGATATCCCAGGCCACCAGCCCCCTGGATACGTCCTCGCTGACCAGCAGCGACAACACCTGGAATTCGTTGAAAAAGAGGACATTGTGCTGCAGACACTGCTCGTAGAGGGTGTGCAGCAGAACGTGGCCGGTGACATCCTGGGCGAAACAGGCTCGCGGTGAAGAATGGCCGCCGAAAGGGCGCTGGTTGATGCGGCCGTCCTCGGTGCGCGAGAAGGGGACGCCCATGTGCTCGAACTCGTACACGGTTTTGATCGCTTCGTTGACGAAGCGCTCGATAATATCCTGGTCAGCCAGGTAATCACTGCCCTTGATGGTGTCGAACATATGCGATTCCAGGGAATCTTCACTGGCGTTGGCCAGGGCGGCGGCAATGCCCCCCTGGGCGCCGCCCGAATGGGAGCGGGTCGGATATACCTTGCTGATCACTGCCGCCGACAAGCCGCTCTTGGCGACTTCCAGGGCGGCGCGCAGACCTGCCAGGCCGGCGCCGACGATCACGGCGTCAATTTTATGGTAATTCCTTGCTTCAGCGATTTTCATGGTGTCACTCCTTTATGCGACCGGCAGGGTGTAGAGCTTGATGATGGTCAGGGTACCGACGAACAAAAGCACCGCTCCGACCGTAAGCAAAAGTCCATACCAGACCAGGCGCCAGAATTTGTTGGCCGTGTAGTCTTCCAGGACCGACCAGACCCCGTTAAGGCCGTGATACAGCGCCGTGAGCAGGAAGGCGAACTGCAGCAGCGGGAACCACCAGCTGCCGGCCTTGGCCACGATCTCCTGATAGTTCACGGCCCGGCCCTTGGACAGGAAATGATAGGTGATGAAATGCAGCAGCAGTAAAACGAACAGAATGACCGCGGAAATGCGCTGCAACAGCCAGGGAAGCGAACCCGACCGGGAAGTTTGCTTGAAATCCTTGTTCATCCTGCCCTCCACTGCACATGTTGCAGAATCAAGTACGAACCCAGCGCCCACAGGATAAAAGCCACGGCGATCAGCACGATGAACAGCTTTTTATGCACCAGGGAGCCCTTGAAAAAATCGATGATCACGATGCGCACGCCGTTGAAGGCATGAAACAGGATGACTCCCCACAATCCGGTTTCCAGAAGCTTGAAGGGAACCCCGTTCAGGAAGGCCATTACATTGTTGAAGGCGACCTCACCATGGGTCAGGCTGTTGATGACCCAGATATGCAGGCACAGGTAAAAAATAAGCGCCAGGCCGGCGAGTCGATGGAGAATCCAAGCCCAGGAGCCGATAAAATTGTAATAGGTAAAATCATAGAAGCGCGTTCTTTTATACAAGCTTCTCCTCCTTAAATAAATATCAAAGAAAAAACATTTTAATATTTTAATGAGACAACTGCAACTGAAAATTTGACTTTTATGACAAAAAAAAATATTTTATAGGCATGGAAAATCAGGAAGATCCGCAGCCCGAGCTTCTACACCCCGATATCCTGGCTCTGAAACACATGTTCGGGAAAAACCACTGGCTGGTCCGCATCCGCTGGATATACCCCCTTTTCATCGTAACCTTTTTCCTGGCCTACCGCTTTCTGGCCCGGCGCTCGCTGATCAGTCCCCGGGACGCGCTGCTGGTTTTTCTGCTGCCGGTCATCGTCAATTTGCTTTTCATTCTGGATATCCGCAAAAAGGAAAAATTGGGCGACGGCCTGCCGGATTACAACAAGCTGCTGCGCCTGGTTTCACTTCAACTCGATTTTGACCTGGTGGCCCTGGCTTTAACCGTATTTTTTTCCGGCGCCCTCAATAGCCCGATCATTGCCATGTTCATTGTTTACATAATGATCTCTACTTTCCTTATAGATTACCACAAGGCTTTCCGCAACACCCTGAAGGCCATATTCCTGCTCCTGGCCATAGGCTTGCTGCAGGACAGCCAGGACTTTTTTTCCAGCCAGCAGATCATGAGCATGCTGGCTTTCGACTTCATGTTCATCTTCGCCTATTTCGTCTCCGGTTACCTTTCCAAAAATCTGCGCCACAATGAAGAACTGCTCAAGAATCTGCTGCAGCAGACCAGGGAGCTTTCCATTAGTGACGGACTTACCGGCCTGTACAACCAGATGCATTTCTTTGAGCTCATGGACCTGGAGAACAAAAAATCACAGCGCCACAACCTGAGTTATTCTTTGATAATTTTCGATGTCGACCATTTCAAGAATTTCAATGACAGCAATGGCCACCTGCGCGGTTCCCAGACCTTGAAAGCGATCGGCGCCATCATGAAAAAGAAATTCCGCTCCACCGACCTGCTGGCCAAGTACGGCGGCGATGAATTCGTGATTATCCTGCCCCAGACCGACAAGGTCGGCGCCTACCTGGCCGCAGAAAGGCTGCGCGAAAGTGTTGAAAAGCAGACGTTCCCCGGCGCCGAGACCCAGCCGCATAAAAAGATCACCATTTCCATCGGTCTGGCCACCTACCCCGAGCACGGACTGACCGCCGAGGAGATTTTGAACCATGCCGATAAATCATTATATTTTGCCAAGGAGTCGGGGCGCAACCGCACCATCATGTACAATGAAAATATCGGCAAAGAACTTGAGGAATTCAGTTGAGCTCCGGCACCTGAGCCTGTCCCGGAAAATGAAGGAAGGAAGCCATGACCATTGAGCGCGCCAGCGGCCTGCTGCTTCATGTCACTTCCCTGCCCGGCCCTTACGGTTGCGGTACCATGGGAGAGGAGGCGGCCGATTTTGTCGATTTCCTGGCCGCCAGCGGTCAGTCCTACTGGCAGGTACTGCCTTTGGGCCCGGTATGTTCCCATTGGCATTTTTCCCCCTATTCTTCGCCATCGGCATTCGCCGGCAACGAAATGTTGATCAGCCCCAAAACACTGCATTCCCAGGGCTGGATCTCTGAAGTGGAATTGCGGGAATGCGAAGCTGATCCCGGAACGGATTTTTGCGACCTGCAAAATACCGCCGCCAAAAAGACAGAATTGCTGGCCAGGGCGGCCAGTCATTTTTTCAATAAGAACAGCCATGCTCCCACCGATGCTTTTACATGTTTCTGCAGCGAACAAAAACATTGGCTCGAGGACTACTCCCTGTTCCGGGCCCTGGCCGACCACTTCCAGACATTTCAGTGGACATCCTGGCCCGCCGCTATCGCCCGCCGCCAGGCAGCCGCCGTTGCGCACTGGCAAAATGAAAAAAGGGATGCAATACTGCTGAGACAGTTCGAGCAGTTTGTTTTTTTTGAGCAGTGGCGGGCGCTAAAAGAAAACGCCAACAATCGCGGCATCAAGATCATCGGCGATATTCCCTTCTACGTTAATTTTGAAAGCGCCGATGCCTGGTCCCACCCCGAAATATTCCAGTTGGACCGGGCCAGCGGTTTGCCGGCCGTTGTGGCCGGCGTGCCGCCCGACTATTTCAGTGCCAGCGGCCAGCGCTGGGGAAACCCGCTTTTCAGCTGGCGGCAGGATGGAGGGCTGCATCCCGGCACCTCGGCCTGGTGGACAGCCCGTATCCGCCACTTGCTGCAAATGGTAAACGTCTTGCGCATAGATCATTTCCGCGGCTTCGATACCTGCTGGGCCATCCCGGTCTCGGCCCGGACCGCGGTCGACGGCCAATGGCAGCAGGGTCCGGGAGCGGCTTTCTTTGCTGCCCTGAAAAACGAAATGGGAGATCTGCCCCTTATCGCCGAAGACCTTGGCGAGCTTACGCCGGCAGTGGAGGCCCTGCGCGATCACCTGGGATTTCCCGGCATGAAGATCCTGCAGTTCGCTTTTGACGGTCAGCGCAATAATGCCTACCTGCCCCACAATTTCAGCCACGCCAACTGCCTGGTATATACCGGCACCCATGACAACAACACCAGCAACGGTTGGTTTTACGGCCCTGAAAGCAGCGAAGTGACGAAATCGGCCGTCATGGACTATTTGAACCTCAGCCAACCGTGACGAATTTCACTGGCACTTCATCCGCCTGGCCATGCAATCGATCGCCGGCCTGGCCTTGTTCCCGGTTCAGGATATTTTGGGTTATGACGAACGCTTCCGCATGAATACCCCTGGTCAGGCAGAGGGCAATTGGCGCTGGCGCTTGACTCCCGGAGCCCTTACCCCGGAGATCGGCCGCCGCCTGTTGCACTTGACCACTCTTTTCAATCGCCAAGCGCAAAGCTGAATTGATGTCCATGAATTCGGGTTTTTTGGTGCTACATGTCACAAAAACAGGACAAATTGCCTCCCTTGAGTTGGCAATTAAAATGCTATCTTAAAATCGAGGAGGTCAACATGAAAAAAACAATGATTGCAATTGTGAGCATGTTGCTGCTGTCAGGAGTCTGCTGGTCCGACACCATGGAAGCCAATGAAGCCAAATATTATGACAACGCCAAGGTTGTCCGCATCAAGAATGTGGATGGCGAAGGTTTTGTCCAGCGTTCCTATGAAGAAGGCAACGAAGAAGCGACCGTTAACCTGCCCTTGTTTGAAAAAGATACGGTGGGCACAACAGAAGGCCGGCTGGGAATTTACCTGGGGCGCTTGAACTACCTGCGCCTGGACGCCGACAGCATCGTCATGCTGGAAAAGATCCCCCAACTGCGCAAAACCGACCTGAATGTGCGTGTGGAAAGGGGCAGCATTTATCTGGACATTGAAAACCTGGACAACGAAAAAGGCATTGAAATTCAAACGCCGGACTGCGGCATCTTCATACTGGATAAAGGGATTTATCGCGTCAATGTCAGCGAGAACGCCGAAACCGAAGTGCTGGTCATGGAAGGCATCGCCGAGGTAGCCGGCCAGGAAAGCAGCCGCAACGTCAGGGAAAACCAGAAGATCGTCATGTCCGGCGGCAATATCGTGGAGAGGCCCTACTATTTCTACGCTTCGGAAAAAGACGATTTCGACCTCTGGAATGAAGCCCAGAACAGCAAGCTGAGCTACGCCCGCTACGGCACCTCCAGATATCTGCAGAACGGCTACGAAGACACCGAATACGAAATGTCCCGTTCAGGACGCTGGTCCTACATGCCCGAATTCCGCTCTTATGCCTGGATACCCTACAATACCCATTCCAACTGGATGCCTTACGCCAACGGACGCTGGGTGTGGAATCCTTATTACGGTTACACCTGGATATCCTACGACAACTGCGGCTGGTTCACCCACCACTACGGCCGCTGGCACTGGAGTTATTCTTTCGGCTGGCACTGGCTCCCCGGCTACCATTGGTCACCGGCCTGGGTGTCCTGGTTCGGCAACGACCATTATTACGGCTGGAGCCCGCTCAGCTGGTGGAACCGGCCGGTCGTCATCATCAACAATCGCTGGGACCGCCATTACGATTACCGCCGCGGCATCCCCCACCATTCGCGTTCCACCATCATCATCCGCAAAAACGAACTCTCGTCCGCCAACGCGCAGCGCGTAGCCCTGAAAAAAGGCACGCTGGGACAGAATTCCGGCCAGATCATCGCCTACCGGGGCACAGCGCCCACTGACCGGCCGGTCCTGAACAAGGTCACGGTCATCAACGCCAATGGCAAGTCCGTGACTTACAAGCAGAGCGGCATTGTCAGCACCGACAAATACCGGACATCCAGCGGTGAAGCCGCGAGCGGCAAAAACACCGTGTACAGATACGATGGCTCAAGCAGCGGCAGCAAAATCGGAGGCACCTACAAGAAGAAGAGCGGTGAGAGTTCCAGCCAATCCTCAAGCGGCACCTATACCAGGTACAAGAGCGGCAGTGCCTCAGGCAATGGCACCAGCACCCGTGTTTCTTCCTCGGGCTCCAGCGGCGAGAAATCTTCAGGGAAAACCAGTAGCTACCGCAGCAAATCCGGCAGCGCCAGCAAAACCAAATCCTCATCTTCTTCTTCATCCAGCAGCAGTTCCGGCACTGCGAAAAAAAAGAAAAAGGGCGAGCCCGGATATTTGTCTAGCAACAGTTATAAAAATTCGAGTGGTGAGACGGCTGCTGCCGCACCTTACGCCCGTGCCCAGAGCAGATATTCTGCGAGTGGCAGCAAAACCTACCGCTATTCCAGCCGGGTTTATGAATCAAAATTCAAGACCGCGACCGCGGCATCGGCTTATTCGACATTCAGGGCCCCCGCCCAGGCAAGGTCCGGCCTGGCCGCTTCCTCCCCCAGTTACAGCACCCGTTACCGGGCACCGGCCTCAACCGCCAGCCTTGGCTACAAAAACAGTTCAACCGCGAGATCATATTCCCCGACCAGCAGCGGCCAGTCATCCAGATCCGGCAGTTCCTACCGCTCCGGCTCCTCTGCTTCGACCGCTTCCCGCAGCACGGCGTCATCTTCTTCGCAAAGTTCAAACGGAACCGCGGTAAAGAAAAAATAGCTTTCTAGGATCACGTGCAGGGACAGGTTTCAAGCCTGTCCCTGCTTTTTTAAATTCAATTTTTTTCAGGATTGTAACGCCGGGATCAGATATTTCCTTTCCAGGCAGCCAATGCTTTTTCGGCAATCTTTAATTGTTCGACGCTGAGTTCGGCGGCATGACCTTGGAGAGCGGTCTCCATATTGGCCAGAGCCTGTTCCAGCTTGCCGTTCCTGGCCAGGACCAGGGCATAATTGAAGAAGTATTTCCCCTCCGGCTTAATGGCTGCGGCCCGGGCCAGCATCTGCTCGGCATCGGCCAGGCTCCCATAGCGCGTGTTAAGCAATGCCACCTTGAGGAGCAGTTCGGGCTGGCCGGAGGCCTCTTCATTTTCCAGCAGTTGCTTGTAGGCCTGCACAGCCTGATCGTACTTTTTTATGGTGATCAGCAATTCGGCGTACTTGATGCGCAGGGACACGTTCTGCGGTTCTAGGTCCAGCGCCTTGGCGAAATATTCGGCCGCGGCGGCGGGGCGATCCTGCTTCTCCCTGATCTCGCCCAACAAAATCGTGGCCCGGGTATTGCGCGGGTTTTTAGCCAGGATCTCGCGGCAGCGGCTTTCGGCCTTGTCATATATTTTCATGTCAAACAAAGCCAGGGCCAGGGTCTGTTTGAAGTTTTCTACATCCGGAAAAGTGTCGATCGCCTGTTTCAGGATATTCAAGGCCGCGTTGAAGTTGCGCTTGGACATGAATATCTTGTATTGCAGATTGAAAACATGCGGCATCTTCAGACCGGGATTTTCGGCCAGCAGCTGCTGCAGGCCGCTTTCCGCCGCCGCTGTTTTTTTCTGGCTGAGCAACTGGCTGATCTCCTTCAGGCGCGCGTCGATCAGCACGCCTTGCTTGGGATCGATGGCTGTTGCCGCCTGGCTGGAAAAGGCCGATATGTAACCGAGCGCCTGCAGCTGCTCCTTGTCGCCGGCGCTCAGTTCTCGTTTTGTCTCGCCACTGCTCTGTGAATGGTCGGCAATGAACCTGGCCAGGCGTTTGTCCATGTCCCGGGCCACGATGTTTTTGCGCAATAACAGGTTTTGCTTTTCATTGCGATCAACGCCCAGGTCATACAGTTCGGCATCGGGCAGCGAAATGTATTTGTAATCCTTGTGCAGCAACCCGGTCAGCGGCGCCCAGTTCATCTCTTCGCGACCGTACAGGCTTTCGAAATAAAATGTCCGCTCTTCTTTTTCGGAGCCGCCTTTGAGCAGGGAGAGGAAACTGCGGCCCTGTACCGCCCGCGGGATCTCAAATCCAAGCAGGTCCAGCACCGTGGGCATGACATCGACCAGCCCCACCCTGGCAGCCGTTGTCCTGGCCTTGCCAAAAAGTTTGGGAGCGTAAAAGATAAGCGGCACCTTCAGGGCCTCCTCGTAGCAAAAGATGCCGTGGCCCTGTTCCACATGTTCGCCGAAGGCTTCGCCATGGTCAGCGGCGATAATGACCAGGGTGCGCTCCAGCAGTCCGCGCCGGCGCAGGTCCTGGATAACGCGCCCCACCCAGACATCGGTATAAGCGATCTCACCGTCGTACAGCCCCTTGCTGCCCTTGGGGAAGCGCTTGGCGAATTCCAGGGGCGGCCGGTAAGGGGTGTGCGGGTCGTAAAAATGCAGCCAGTAAAAGAAAGGTTTGTTGTTCTGCCCCAGCCAGGCGCTGAACTTTTCATGGACCAGTTCGGCCGGGATCTCCGATTTGTAGTTGCGGATCATTTCGTGGGTATCCAGGCTGTCGTCGTAGAGTGAAAAGCCCTGGTTGACCCCGAATTTGGACAGCAGGACAAATGAGGCGATGACCGCCCGCGTATCGTAACCCCTGTCTCTTAAAACTTCGGCCAGGGTGACTTCGTTCTCGGGCAGAAAATAACTGCCGTTGTTGCGCACGTTGTTGGCGATTGGATAGCGGCCGGTGAAAAGAGAGGCGTGCGAGGGCAGCGTCAAAGGCACGGCGGCGTAGCCGTTCTCAAAGCGGATACCCTGCCCGGCCAGGAGATCGATATTTGGCGTTTGGGCCGTTTTATAGCCATAAGCCCCGATATGATCGGCCCGGGTCGTGTCCAGGGTGATGATGAGAACATTCCAGGCCGGCCCGGTTCCGCCGCGGCGCAGCAGAACAAAAAGACCGCTGACCACCAGCAGCAACAGCACGATGACCAACAATTTTTTTTTGTTCATGGTTGATTCAACTCCGTTTTCCCTGTATGCTGACAGGCAAAGGCGGCCCCGGTCACTGCCCGGCCGCTGCGGCAAGCAGGCGCCGCAACACGGCGCGGTCCGCAGTGGACAGCAGCTTGAGGTACTGTGTCCTGCAGCCGCTGCAGATAATCGTTGGCCTCGGCTTTCCGGCCCGCGGCGATCAAGGTGACAGCGATATTGAAATAGGCATCGATAAAATCGGGCTGCAACTCCAAAACCTTCCGCCAATCCTCGAGCGCCGCTTCAACCTGTCCGGCAAATTTGCTGGCGGCGCCCCTGCCGTTGTAGGCCGCGACCGATTTCGCATCCAACTCAATGGCCTTGCTGAAAGCGCTGACGGCCTTGGCGCGCAGGGATTCGTCTTTTGCCGCCGCAAAACGGGCCAGGTACAAGGCGCCCAGGTTGGCGTAAACCATGGCATTTTGCGGATCCAGGGCCAGGGCTTTTTCGTAGGCTTCATTGGCCTGGGCGAAATTCTTCATGCGGAAAAAGGCCACTCCCAGGTAATTCCAATTTGCGGAATCGCCCGCATCAGCGGCCAGAACCTCTTTGAGCAAAACCACGGCTTCATCAAAGCGGCTGATCTCGGTCAAAAATACACCCAATTTCGACTTCAATTCCATGCTGTCAGGCTTCCTTTGCAGTCCCTGGCGCAAAATATCCACCGCGGCCTGCGGCTGGCGCAGATAATGCAGGGTGTCGGCCAGGTGGGCATAGGAGCCGATGTCGTCCGGCTTGCTGGCGAGCACCTGCTCGTACAACTCCCGGGCTTCGCGATATTTTTTCTGGTTGAACAACTGGTTGGCGCTGCGCAGCTTGTTCTGGATGGGCAGCAGTGTTTTCAAGTCATCGTCACGGGTGAAAACCGCCTTTTTCTCGACCTTGATCCCGGCCAGGTAGCCGAATGAGCGCAGCCGCCGCAATGTTTCCGCCGGCAAGGTCAGGTGCGCCGCCGCCGTTTCCTTCCCCGACATCTTGTTTTTCAATTTCGCCAATTGCCGGTTCAGATCGGAAAGCTTGCGCGAGGAAATGATGTTCTTGGTTTCGCCAAAATCCCGCTCCATATCGTAAAGCTCTTTGATGGGCAGGTCGATATATTTCACTTTGCCGTCAATAAATCCTTCCAGGGGCGCCCAGCCTTTGCTTAAAAACGGGCCCTTGGACTCAATGTAGACAGGCCTTTCCGCCTCAGTCCGGCCATCAAGCAGGGGCAGCAGCGACCGGCCCGCGAGCCCGGGCCGGGGAGCGCCGCCCACAATATCGCAAACCGTGGGGAAAATATCGACATGGGAGACAAGGGTTTTTACGGTCCCGGCCCGGGCCCCGGGCCGGCAGATGATCAGGGGGATATGGAGCGTGGAATTGTAGGCAAAGAAGCCATGCTCGAATTCCCCATGTTCACCAAGGGCTTCACCGTGGTCACCGGTTATGATGATCAGTGTGGAAGCCAGGCGGCCCGATTTTTCCAGGAATGAAAACAATTTGCCCAGTTCAGCGTCAACGTAGGCGATCTCGCCGGCGTAGGGATCGGCGCTGTAGAGCTTGTCGAAGGGCGCGGGCGGAGCATAGGGAAAATGGGGGTCCCACAAGTGCAGCCAGCAAAACCATTCGCTCTTCTGGCCCGCGATCCATTCCTGCGCCAAGGGGACGATTTCCGCGGCCAGGAAGGTGTCCTGGTTCAAAGGTTCACGATAAAGATCGAATCCCTGGTCGAGCCCCACAGCCCGGCTCAGCACAAAAGAACTGACAAATGCCGCCGTGGCATAACCTTGACCCCGCAGCTGTTCGGCCAGGGTGAAAAAACGCTTGTCAAGACGGTAGCCGTTATTGTCGGCAACGCCGTGATACAAGGGTGTATGGCCGGTCAGGATATTGGCATGCGCGGGCAGGGTCAGGGGCGTATGCGAGAAAGCACGGGTAAAAACCGAGCCGCGCCCGGCCAGGCGGTCGATATTGGGAGTCAATTTCGGCCTCACCCCATAAACGCCGATATGATCGGCCCGGGTCGTGTCCAGGGTGATCAGCAGGACATTGCCGGCCGTCTCGCCTGCCTGGCCGTTGGCCGGAACAAGGAGGAGGAGCCAAAACCCCCATGCTGCCCAAAAAAGAAAAACCGGCTTTCTCTTCATGGCAATCATTATAGCACAGCTAAAAACAGCTTAAAAAAAAACCCCCTCCCCGGTTTCGGGGAGGGGGTCTCTTTATCGGGTTTGATCGCTCAAACCCCGGTTTGGAGTTGCAGCTTTAGAAGTTGAGGCGGAAGCCGAACTGGAAGTTGCCCGGGTTGGTGACCATCTGGATCTCGTCCTTGTTGGGTCCGATGGTGTTTTCCAATTTCAGGGTGGCCTGCTTGTTGGTCACGTTGTACCAGTCAACGAACAGTGTGGCGGTGCTGTTGTCGGAAATTTTGAATGACTTTTCCAGGCCGAGGTTGAGGATGGCAAAGGTCGGCAGCCGGTCGTCGCCGAACTTCTTGCCGCCTTCATAGAAATAGGTCCAGCCAATGCCGCCGGGGAGATAGATGCGGGTGCGGTAGGGAATAACGTAGCCTTCGCGGGCCTGGAACACGGCTGAAACATTAAGCCCCCAGGGCAGCTGGTAGAGGCCGGAGAGCTTGAACATCCAGCGCGAGTTCACGTAGATGCCGGACAGGCCGGAACCGCCCGACTGCGGGGCGACCACGCCTTCATTGAAGAAGTCGAAGTTGTTCTGGTTGAAGTTCTCGCTCTTGTCCATATAGCTCTTCCAATCACTGTAGGTGAAGGAGATGTCAGCCATCCACTTGTCGGACATCTTCTTGGTCATGACCAGGTTCACGGCCATGTACTTTTCGTAATCCTTTTCATAGTTGGTGTAATAGGTGCCGACGGGTCTCGTATAACGCAGCCACTTGGGCACCTGGGTGGTCGCCGACCGTCTGCGTGCCGGACTGGTACCAGTTGGCCGCGGTCTCGATGGCGCCGCCGGGCAGGATACCGATGGCCCGGGTCAGGTTGTGGCGTTTCTTGTAAAAACCGGCAACGCTGATGGCGATGTCTTCGCCCAGGGCCTTTTCAAAGGAGAGGGTCAGCTCGTCGAGCAGGGGCGTGTTGTAGCTGTCATTGTACTGCACCCTTCTGATCCCCTTGCTGTAATCGACCAGCTGGGTGTTGGTCCAGGACTGGTAGCCGCCGGAGTAGCCGGGGCCGTAGGCATAATAATACCAATTGAATACCTCGTTCCACTGGGGTGTATCGTCATTGTTGTTGTCGTACCAGTAGAAATCGGTTTCGCGGCGGGGCACGAGGTTGCTGGCCAGGTCATTACCGCTCTGTGAACCGTAGCGGGCCACGGCCAGCTTCAGGACGTTCTTGCCGTCGCCTGTGATGTCATAGGTCAGCGAAAGCCGTGGAGAGATGGTGCTCCAGGCTACCGGCGCGTCCATGCCGGGAACTTGCAGGTCGCCCATGGTGGCGGGCAGGAGTTTTTCCTTGTGGTGCACAGTGCCCGGCTCCTGCCAGTAGAGGCCTTTCTGCAGGAAGGGATTCACCTTGCCGCTTTCCTTGTCGTAGCGCACGCCGATGGTGGCGTTCAGTTTGCCGAAAGTGGCGGTATCGGACAGGTAGAATGACATCCTGTCGAAGCCCACGTCGAGACCCCAGTTGGGAGTGAACCAGACCTCGCCCCATTTTCCGCCCTCGGAATATTTGACCGCGATTCTCTGGTTGGGATAGAGTGACTGCGAGGTGGTGGTGGCATTGACGTAGTCCACGCCGAAACGGATCTCGTGGTCGGCGCCAAGCACGTTCTCGGCGAAGTAGTTGCCGTTGAAGGTCAGGTTGATCATGTTGCGGTTGGTGATGTAATGGTAGCAGTTGTTCAGGTATTTAAGTGGACTGAAAGTGTAGAGCCAGTCCGCGCCCACGTGGTCGCCTTCAGCATTGATCGTGCCGCCGCGGGGGTCGAGGATGAAGCCGCCGTCGGTGTAGGCCACCTTGGCGTCGAGCATCAGGTTGCCAAGGATCTGCTGGATGGCGCCGTAATAAACCCAGCCCGGGCCGTCCTGGTCGAACAGCGAGCCGTCGTTCTGCTGGGCGGCGGAGAGCACGGTGCGGCCCCATTTCTTCTTGGCGTCATGGGAAAGGTTCAGGTCGCCGCTGGTGTTGCCGAACTGGAAGTTCAGCTTGGCGTAGCCGGAGAGCAGCCAGGTGGCGTCTTCGTCACCGACGATTGTGCGGCCGTGGATGTCCTGGATGGCGTAGGAACCCATGAAGAACACATGGTCCTTGACGATCGGGCCGCCGAAGTTCACGCCGTACTGGTAAAGGCGGTTGATGCCCGGAGTAACGAAATTCCTGCGCACCATGTAGGGGGTCAGGTCCTGCTTCATTTCCCAGGCCTTGTCCTGCACATGCAGGTGGAAATCACCGGCGAAACGGTTGCCGGCGCGCTTGGAAACGAAGTTCAGCTGGATGCCGCCGGTCTGGGCACCGATGTCGTTGGCACCCACGGTGATCTGCATTTCTTCGTAGGCATTCATGTTCAGGTAGCTGGGCGCGGCGCCGATGGCGGACGGGTCGGTGATGTTGGCACCGTCAACGTTCCAGGTCGTATCATCCCTGGATGCGCCGCCGGCATAGAAGCTGGATTGCTGGCCGGATTCGTTGCCGCCGACGTCAACACGGTCGACCATCATGCCCGGAGCCAGCGACAGGATGGTGAAGGGGTTGCGGGCCGTGGGCAGGGACTGGATCATTTCCTTGGAAATGTTCACGCCCACCGTGGTTTTCCTGGTATCCACCACGCTGGCCTTGGCGGTAACGACCACTTCTTCACGGATGGTGGTGGTTTCCATCGGCACGGTCAGGGTGATGTTCTTGCCGACGAAAAGGCGGATGCCCTTGCGGATGATGGTCTTGAAACCTTCGAGCTCGAACATCAGCTCGTAGTTTCCGGGGGACAATTTCAGGAACCTGAAGTTGCCCTCTTCCGAAGTGACCGTTGTTTTCTTGCCGATGACGTCACCGGTCAGGGTGATCGTCACTCCGGGAATGGAGGAACCGTCAGGAAGCACAACTGTACCGTAAATGTCGGCCAGTTGCACTTGGGCCACGGCGACTGAACTGATCAGTGCCAGGGCTGCAAAAAGTAGCACGAGTTTTTTCATTCGTACCTCCTAAAAATTTTAGAGACACTTTTTTTAAGCAATAACCGTGCCATTTGCAGTATGTCCTTGATACAGGCATTGACAGGCGCAAACCGGTGCCGGGATTCAAATATTTGGATTTGGCGAGTGGCTGAATTCAATTATTTGAATAGCCGGCAGCCTGGCCGCGCCCTATTCTTGACTTCACAGCCGCCAAAAACTATAATATTTTTTAAAGGCAAATGACAATGGCCAAAACTCAAAATAAAATCATTCCCCGCCAGCCCCTTACCCGGAAAATGTTTTTTCTGCTGCCCTTGTTCGTGATCGTTCTAATCCTTGCTTTTTTTATTTTTTTCCGCCACAAGCGGCAGGAAGTAAAAAGGGATCCCCAAAGCAATGTCCTGCTCATTACCCTGGACACGACCCGCGCCGACCGCCTGGGCTGCTCCGGCTACGTTGCGGCGCAAACACCGAACCTGGACCGCCTGGCAGCAGAAGGCGTCACACTGCCAGGCCGCTTACAGCCCGGTGCCCCTGACCCTGCCGGCCCACTGCACCGTGCTCAGCGGCTTGTATCCCCCGGCCCACAAGGTCCGCAACAACGGCAGTTATTTCCTTCCCGAACCCGTGCTCACCCTGGCCGAGATACTGGGCCAAAACGGCTACCAGACATCAGCCTTTGTCTCTTCCTTTGTCCTGGATTCCCGCTTCGGCCTCGACCAGGGCTTCAGCGTTTACAATGATGAACTTGCCGGCGGCGGGGCCAAGACCTACAAATCGGAAAGGGATGCTGAGGCTGTCTTCACAGCTTTTTCCAGCTGGTTCTCCGGGCGCGGCCCGGGAAAATTTTTTGCCTGGGTCCACTTTTTCGACCCGCATGCCCCCTACGATCCCCCCGAACCATTGCGCAGTTCTTTCAGCGACAATCCCTATGACGGCGAGATCGCATATATGGATCATTATATTGGCGCCATCCTCGACCTGCTCAGGGAAAAACACTTGATGGCAGACACCCTGGTCGTCATCGCCGGCGACCACGGCGAAGCGTTCGCAGAGCACGGCGAAACCGGGCACCAGGTTTTCTGCTACGAGGAGAACCTGCGCGTACCGCTGATCTTCCACGCTCTGAAGCGCCTGCCGGAAAACATGCGCCTGAAGCAGAAAGTCGGATTGAGCGATGTCATGCCCACCATTCTTGATTTTTTACAGATACCCGTCCCCGCCGGGCTCCAGGGCCGGTCGCTGCTGCCGCTCATGCAAAAAAAGGACACGGTCGAAGCGGACCTGTACCTGGAAAGTTTTTTTGCCTTCGAAGCCTTTCACTGCGCCCCGATCCAGGGCATCATCCAGAAAAATCACAAATATCTCGATCTGCCCAAGCCCGAACTGTACGACCTGCAGCAAGACCCGGGAGAAAGAAAAAACCTTATCTCCGGCTCAGCCGTGCTGGGTCAAAAAATGAAAGCAAGCCTGCACGAACTTACCCGCCGCCTGGGCGGCAGCGACATGCAGGGCCAGCGCCGCATGACCGACGCGGAAAAAAACACCCTGGCCTCACTCGGTTATATCACTTCGGCCCCGGCCGCACAAAGCGCGGGTCCGCTGCCCGACCCCAAGGACAAGATCGCCGGCTGGCAGGTATTCAACCGCGGCGCCGAGCAGGCGGCCCGGGGGCAAACAGACGCAGCCGCAGCCAGCCTGCTTCAGGCCATAGAACTCATTCCCGATTACGCCGGCTCTTACACCATATTGGCTAATATCTATTTTAAAAACGGCCAGGGCGACAAGGCCCTGGCCCTGTTCCGCGACGCCCTGATCCGCATCCCCTCCGATACCACCCTGAAAACCGAGTACGCGGTCCTGCTGATCAAAATGAACCGCCTTGACCAGGGCATGAGCCAATTGCAGGAATTGACAAAAATGGATTTAATAGACAAAAAGGCCTTTGTTTATTCCCAGATGGGAAGCATAGCGGAAGCACAGGGCAATCCGCCCCTGGCCATAACCTATTACCGCCAGGCTCATGAAAGCGAACCGGACAACGATGACTACGCCCGCAAGCTGGCCTTCCTCCTGCACCGGACCAATCGCTTTGGCGAAGCCTTGGCAATATACCGCAACCTGGAACAAAAACAACCGGATGACATCCAGTTGATCCGCGACATGGCCATCGTCTACGCCCAGATGAACGATCTCGAACAAGCCCGGGACTATTTCACCAGGGCGCTGCAGCATTCGCCCGACGCAAACCTGCATTACAATTTTGCGCTGCTGCTGGCCCGCCTGGGCCAATTTGCCGAAGCCGCGGCCATGATGGAAAAATTCCTGAACGCAGTTCCGGCCGCATCGGCCCAAGCCCAGGCGGCCCGCCGCTACCTTGCCGACTGGCGCAGCCGCTGACCGATTGACCGTGGAAAACGCTGGTTGTCTTTGCTAAATTCCGAGCTTCTGCTATAATAGCTATTGTGCTTGTCATGGAGAAAAGGCATGAAAATATTTCTGGACACGGCCAACATCGCTGAGATCAAAAAGGGTCTGGCCTTCGGGGTCATTGATGGCGTCACCACCAACCCCAGCCTGATCGCCAAAGAACAGCGGGAATTCATCCCTCTGATCAAAGAGATCACCGCCGCCATCCCCGGACCGGTTTCGGTCGAAGTCACGGCCAGCAAACCCGAAGAAATGATCGCCCAGGCTGAAAAATACGCGGCCATCGCCGCCAACGTGGTCATCAAGGTGCCCATCAACCTGGAAGGCCTGCAGGTGGTCAAGGACCTGGCCGGCCGCGGCATCAAGACCAATGTAACCCTGATCTTCTCCCCCTCCCAGGCCTTGCTGGCCGCCAAGGCGGGAGCGACCTATGTCTCGCCCTTCGTCGGCCGCATCGACGACATTTCCGGCGACGGCATGGCCCTGGTCGAGGACATCGCCCTTATCTACGACAACTACAACATCGCCACCGAGATCATCGTTGCCTCGGTGCGCCACCCGCTGCATTTCGTGCAGGCGGCCAAGATCGGAGCCGACATTGCCACCATCCCCTTTGCCACCCTGGCCCAGCTGCTCAACCACCCCTTGACCACCAGCGGCATGGAACGCTTTTTAAAGGATTGGCAAAAGGTCAAGCCCTGACGGATGAAGAAAAAAATAAAAATCCTGATCAGTTTTTTTTTATACTTTTCTTTTTGGGCGGCGCTTATTACGCCGCCAAATACTATATATACCATTTGATCGTTTCCGGCAGCCGCGTCGACATCCGCTTCAGTGATCTGCGCCTCTCCCTTTTTCCTCTGGGGCTTGAGATCCGCAATATCAAAAATTTCCCGATCAAAAACGAAAACCTGGTCTCATTCTCTGCGGTCAATGTTTACCTGCCGCCGACCTCGCTGTTCATGAAAAAAAAAGCTGTCAGCATTGAGATCGAAAAACCGCTTTTTATTCTCAACGACGAATTGCTGAAAAGCAAGACCGGCGACAAAGCGCTCGGTTCAGCCTTTACCATCAACCGCGTCAGCATCCGCCACGGCGAACTCGCCTACAAAGGCAAGGACGTGCAGGTGCAAATGCTCGATTTCAATCTGCAGTCAGGGATCCTGAACGCCGCCCTGGCCATGCGCCTGGAATCACCGCATTTGAAAGTCACTATTCCCGTCAGCGGCGAACCGGTCACCCTGGAAGGCAACCTGAGCGGCGAGGTCCGCCGGCAGGGGACTTCCTGGAGGATCAACCAGTTCGTCTGGCAGACCCGGGAAGTTCTCTTCAACCTTAACGGCCGTATCCTGAAAGACGGTTCCTTTTATTTCAATACATTCGCCCAGGGCAATCCCGAAAATATCCTGCGCCCCCTATTGGGAGAATTGACCGTCAATGGCCTGGCCTATGTGAACGCCAAGATCGCCAGGAACGTGAAAGGCAAGGTGCAGATCAAGACCGATTTCACATCGCCTTCCTTCCTGATCAAGGGAAACTCCGGTCACTAACTTTTCCGGAAATTTGAACTGGAACAGCCAGAGCCGCAACCTGGACCTGGAAGCCTCGTTCGACAACGCCGCTGGCAAGGGGCTCACTGCGCGTCGGCAACAAAAGCGGGGAAACCAATATCGTGCTCCGCGACATTCCGGCCGCGTACGTATCCCGGATATTGGAAATTGAAAACGACGCCCCCCTGGCCGGGATCATCACAAACGGCACCTTGCAACTCAACAGTGAATTCATCCGCGGCCGGGCCGAAATGGATGCCGGACCGTCCCATTCTTTCAGCCAGCCTTTCGTGGCCCGTGGCACCATTGATTTCCTGCGCGAAAAGAAATTAAAACAGACTTCGTTTTCCGGACAGCGGCTGCAGTTCAACGGCGGGCAGGTCAGCATCAGCGGCAAAACCAATTCGCTGGCCAGGACAACCAACATTGAAATTGACGCCGAATTGACGAACCTGGAAAACATGACAGCCTATTCAGCATACTACCTGGGCATCGATTTGCTGCCGTGGAAGCTGAGCCGGGGAAACGGTTCGTTTCATCTGGCTCTGGACAAACGGCCGGGCCACAAGCAGATCGACAGCCGTTTCACACTTTCCGACTTCCTGGCCAACCTGCAGAGGATCTCATCCCTGCAGGGCGAAGTCCGCAGCACGCCGCTGCTGAGCCGGGGAGAATTCCTTATCAGCGCACCCGACCTGCACAGCCGGGCCGAACTGAACATCGCCGCCCAAAAAACCACCATTCGTTTCCGGGATGTGGCCGGCGAAGCACAAAAGATCATGAAGATCCTGAGCATGGAACTGGACCTGCAGGGCATGATCCGCGGTGATTTCACCTACAGCCCGGGCCGGGCCTTGTCTCGACCTGAGCTGTCCGGTACCCTAACGGCGCCGCGACTGAATTTCATGGGATACGCACTCACACAGGTCAAGAGCGCCCTGCACTCCAATCTGCAAAATATAGCCTTGAACGGTTTGGAATTCAAATACAAAGGTGGCCAGGCCCATGCCGAGGTCAGCATCGATTACGGGCAGAAAAAGTTCGACTTAAAGGGCCGCATCGACGGCATGGACGTAGCACGACTGCATGGAGAATTCAGCGGCCGGGCCGACCTGGAGATCGACGGCCGCGGTGAATTTCTGAAAGATCCGCTGGCGCTCTCCTACCGATTCAGCAACGTTCATTTTTACCTCGACCGTGAATTCAGCGTCAACGGCAGCGCCAAGATAATGACCGATTTTTCCGATTTCAGCCTGAACACGGGTGGTGAACTGCTCAACCAGGACGGGGTTTCCCCGTTTGCGCTCGATATCAGCCGCAAAGCTTCGCGTTATTCCGGGACATTCAATTTGAACCTGATGGATCTCAACCTGCTGATTCCCTGGAAAAACAATGCCGGCAGCATGCGCTTGTTGGGACAAATTTATTCGGACAGCGGCGGCATCATCAACAGCCGGGGCGTGGCCATCTTTTCCGGCCAGACCCTCTCGCTGCCGAACTTCTCCCATTCACTGGACAACTTCCAGGGGACGGTCACTTTTATCAATAAGAGCTTTATCCTGCAGTCGCTGCGCGGTGAAATGGGCGGCGGCACGGTGGAAGGCAATGGCCGCCTGGTGATCGGCCCAAAAAGCCTGCAAAGCATGACCTTCAACCTCCAGGGAAAAGACCTGCGCCTTTATCCCATGGACCGCACTTTCTGCCTGGTCAATCCCGACCTGACCCTGAAATACCGGCAGAAACAATTGCTGCTGTCCGGTACCCTGGCATTCCAGTCGGTCGATTGGCAAAGAGAGATCGATGAGCGCTTCATCTTCAACACCCGTTCGGAACTGTCGACTGCCGAATCCAAGATCCAGGAAATGCTGCAGCTGGATATCGGGCTGAACAGCGAGAACATCCTGATGAACAATTCCCTGGGCCGTGTCAAAGGCAAATTCAAGTTGCGGTTGACAGGCAATGCCAATTTCCCCATTTTAAGCGGGACCTGCGAAGGCAGCCAGGGAGAGATCTATTTTTCCGACCGTTCCTTCAACCTGCTGAAAGCCAAACTGGTTTTCAAAAACAATTTTTTCATCGATCCGTTGATCCAGGTCGAATCGGAAGCGTTCATCCAGAATTACCGCATACGTTTCGACATCCGCGGCAGTGCCTCACGCGCCAAACCCGAACTGGTCTCCTCACCGCCTTTGCCGCCCCAGGATATCCTGGCCCTGGTCTCCCTGGGCGAGGGATTTAAAAGAACAGGTTCGACTGAACTCAGTTCGCAACTTGGCAGCACGGCCATGGTTACCACCAAGCTGACCGAAGAGATCAAGAAGCGGGCCAATAAACTGCTGGGCATCAACCTGCTGCGCATCGACCCCATCCTCTCCGGTCAATCGGAACTGGACACTTCGCGGCTGACCATCGGCAAAACCATCTCCAAGGATCTGATCGTTGTCTATTCCACCAACCTGTCCACATCGCGCCAGGAAATCCTTTACATGCAATACCAGCTGTCCCCGGCCATCTCCCTGATCGCCATGAGAAACGAAGAAGGGCGCTACAGCCTCGATCTGCGCCTGCGCACCCGGCGCTGAAATGGCCGTGAACTGCCGCAAGATCTTCCCTCGGCAATTGCTCCCGGCCGTATTCTGCCTGCTTTTGCTTCAGCCGGGGCGGCAGGCGGCCGCTCCGTCCTGGGAAAATGTCAAGGTCGGACAGATCCTGATGCTGAACAGGGACCTAAAGAGCGATCAGCGGCTGCTCCCTTACCGCGCCCTGATCAGCATAGGCAACGGCGACTCCTACAAGTACCGCAATGTCAGAAAAAGCATCGAGAACTTGTCTAGAACCGGGGTGTTTGCCGGCATTGAAGTCAAGGTCAAAATGCGGACCGACGACCTGCTGGACATCTATTTCATCCTGCAGAACAAACCGGTCATCCGCACCCTGAGATTCAGTGAAACCGACTTCATCAGCAAGCGGGAATTGCGGGCAGCCATTTATTCGCTGCGAGCGAACGATCTGTTCGAAGAGAGCAAATTGGCCAAAGCCGTGGAAGAACTGCAAACCCTGCTCAAAGCCAAGGGTTATTTCAACGCCCGCATATCACCGCGGGTCGACCTCGATAAAAACCGTTCCGGCTGCACCATCTTTTTCGTCATCACCTATGGCAAGATCGCCCGCATCAGGCAACTGCTGGTCCAGGTCAACGACGATGAGCTCGCGCGGATAATCACGGGTTACTTTGCAAACTCCGTTTTCTATATCCAAAACGAATTCGCCAAAAAAGTCGAAAAAACCAGGAAACTTCTGAAAAAAAATCTCTACTATTTCCCGGATATAAAAGTGCAGGAAGATTTCCTCGATCCCGAACGCTCGGTTTTGAATATCACCATCGACATCGCCTGCGGCTACAAATACAATTTCGTTTTTCAGGGCATGGCACGCCAGGATGCCGCTGATCGCCGAGGTCTGGGAACGCCAGGTTTTCGAAAAATGGGCCGAAGAGGAAAGCCGGGCCCGGCTGCTGAACTATCTGAAAAATGAAGGCCACTTCGACGCCCGCATCACATCCGCCATCAGCACGGACGGGGTGAACAAAACCATATTTTTCACGGTCCAAAAAAACAGACGTTACCGGCTGGGAACAATCACCATACGCGGCAACCAGTCGGTAAGCGATGAAAAAATCAGGGCGATCATCAAGACCGATGACCTGATCTTCCATAAACTATTCTGGCTGCGGCTCAATTCACTTATAGCCGACATGGAAGTGCTCAAGCTTTTTTATTACTACCAGGGGATATCACCTATCGATATCCAACTCGAACCGAGTTTCCGGGGCAAGTACGCCGATATCGACTTTGTCATAAGCGAAGGCCGGAAATTCCTTGTCGACAACGTCGAATTCAGCGGCAACCGGGCTTTTCCCAGCCGGGAGCTATACCGCCTGATGCGCAGCAAGTCCGGCACTCCTTATGTGCCCCGGCAATTCAGCGAAGACATCGACCGGCTGCGGAATTTCTACTGGGACCGCGGTTATGATGAAGCGACCGTTGGCTACGAACTGTCACCGGGACAACAAAAATCGCTCCTGATCAAGATCGACGAAAAACAATTGAAAAAAATGGGTGAGCTGATCATCATCGGTGCATCCGCTCCGCAAAAAAACCTGATCAAAAAACGATTCCCCCTGCGCAAAGGCCAGCCGTTCAGCCGCAATCAGATCGACGCCTTCCGCTCCGAAATTGAAAACAGCGCTATTTTTTCCGAGCTCAGGCTGGACAAGGTCGAAAATGATCAGGGCACCATCGACATGCTGGCCAAAGTCACTCCCGACCGCAGCCGCTTCTACGGTTTCGGCTTTGGCTGGGAGGAAAGACGAGGCCCGCGCGGCACTCTGGAGTACCAGGAAAAGAACCTGTTCAACTCCATCTCCTCGGTGGCCGCCACCCTGCAATTGGGCTTGAACGAGCGCCGCGGCATCCTGTCCCTTGACACCCCCTATTTTTTCAAAAACCTGATCACTACTTCGTTCAAGATCTGGGAAGAAGACGAAACCTATCCCAGCTACCGCTTTAACCGCTGGGGACTGGGCGCCACCTTGGTCAAGAAATTCTCGGACAAGCTGTATTTCCTGGGCTCGGCAAAGTGGTACCGCACCACCCTGACCGAATTGGCCATCCCGGTGGTGTTCAATGTCGACCAGTTGCACAAGCCTTTCGACACCACCGCCCTTTCGCTTTCATTCGTCAATGAGAACCGCGACAACCCCTTCAATCCCCACAAAGGCCATTTTCTCAACGCCGAAATGAAATTGGGCCTGCCGGTTTTCGAAAAGGATTACACGTTTGTAAAACTCTTTTGGAATTACCAAAAGCACTATCCCATCCTGCGCGAAGGCACGTTTTCCTTTTCCGTCAAGAACGGCTTCGGTTTCGGCGACATGTCGATCAGCGAGCGCTTTTTCGCCGGCGGTTCCCATTCCTTCCGCGGCACGCGCAATGACCGCCTCGGCCCGATCAACCTGGACACTATCGAGCCCGAGGGTCGGCCCGAGGGCGGCAACATCCTGCTGCTGTTCAACCTGGAAGTCACCGTGCCCAGCCTGCTCATCCCCATGGAAAACCTGTATTACACTTTTTTCGCCGACGTGGGCAACGTCTTCAGCAAGTCCAGCGACTTCAATCTGAACAAGATGGAGCGGGCCCTGGGCTTCGGTCTGAAATACCGCACCCCGCTCGGACCCATCCGCCTCGATTTCGGCTTCAACCTGCGCAAAGCCGCCGAGCAGAATTTCTTCATTCACATCGGCATCGGCAACGTGTATTGATCTTGCCAGAGCTCGGCATAGGGTTGAAGGTGTACGGTGTAGGGGAAAAGCACTTATAAAAATAATACTCGCTTCAGGCTTTCTTTCTTGACCTTACACCATATACCCTACACCTTATACCGAGAGATGTTGAAAAACTAAAGGTTGAAGCGGTAGGTGGCCTTGAGCATGAAGATGTTGTCACCCTGGGCCGAGATCAGGTCGCCCAAATCACGGCCGAAATCGAGGTCGCCGGGATTGGCGAGATCCTGGCGGTTCTGGGTCCACACGAAATAGAAGGTCGAACCGGGACGGTATTCCCAGCGAAACACGACTGTGCCGCGCAGCGACTTGAAATTGAAATCGGGATTGCTGAAAGTGAATTCAGGGGCCGGACCGCCACCATCGGGATCGACCGTATAGCCATCATTATCCCGGAAGATCGTCGAACCGTTGCGGCCGTAAAAGTTGAACGAATAGGACGCCGGCTGCGCCAGCTCCTTGAATTCGCCATACTTGCCCACGGCGATAAGCGGCTGCAGGAAGGCCTGCAGGCTGATCTTCGGAGAAAAAATCCAGTTCAGCCGGATCTCGGCCGAGAGCACTTTTTCGTTCAGGTAGGCGAAAACATGACGCCGGCCGTAAGTGGCGGTATGGAGCGGATCGTCCACATTGGCCACCCACTGGCGGTAGGTGTGGATAAACTCCACTTCGGGATGAACCGACAACGAGACATTGCTGCGCGGCTTCCAGCGCAATCGCGGGCCGATTTCGAAATCGACGGCTGCCGTCCCGGCGCCGAGACGCTTCCCCTCGCAAAGAGAGCACCAGCGGTTTGCGGCTGTCGCTGTAAGCGTCGAATTCCATCCAGTAAGCGGCAGGCAGCCGCAGCAGCGGTCCGCCGCGGCTCGATTCCTTGTCGTAAGCCGAGTCAATGAAGCCAAATTCGAGGCTGCCCCCCCAATAGTTCAAAAACTCGCCGTTCAAAAAGAGAAAATAATTTTTCATGATGGCATTGCCGCCGAAATCCCAGCCCCGGGCCATGGCTCCCAGCAGCGAAGCGCTGCGGAAGACCTTGCCGGGATGGAGCCAATTGTAACCAATAGCCAGGTGGGAATTGACATAATCACCGCGCCATTGAAAGCCAAGGTCATTGGCTTCGAAGCCCGGCGAGATGGCGCCCAGGGCGGCGTTGAAGATCCAGTTCCCTTTCTGGCGGTTCAGGGCCAGGCGCCCGGCCCAGCCGTTCAAAGAAGTGGCCTCGGGATCGAGCGCCAGGTGATCGGCGTCGGGACGCTGGAAATAATGCAAAGGCGCTTGCTGCAGCTCGAGAATATAGTCGCGACTGCCGGCTACACGGGTCGCACCCAGCCAGCCGGTCAAGGCCCATTCCTGAGTTTTTCCAAGCTGCAGCCAGCCGTCGGCCCCCAGGGCCAGGGCCTGCCTGCCCAGTATGTCACGCAACCCCGGATCATCAAGATCGCGAAAGACCCCGGTGCCGATGAATCCCAGTCCCTGTCGCCCCTGGTTGAATTCCTTCTGGACACGCAGGACGCTGTAGTCGCTGAACGGCTCTACCTCTTGATTTGAACGGCGGCCGCTGCTGTCCACGTCGGCGTAGGCACGCGCGGTCAAGGCATTCAGGAAGCCGATGTTCCAGTTGCCGGCCACCCTGCCGCTCAGCTTGGCCGCGCCCAGGATGGTGGTCATTTCCGGGTAGCGGACATAGTCATCGCCGTCGACCCAGCCCTGCGGCGGCCGGCCGACGCGGCGGCTGTAGAAGAATTCGGGATTGCCCCAGTTGAATCCGAAATTGTTGTTGGCGCCGCCGTAGCCGAAGTTGAAAATATTCGACCCTTCGATAAAAAACGGTCTTTTTTCGGAATAGTAAGTTTCAAATACCGAGAGGTTGACCTCGGCCGGATCGACCTCGACCTGGCCGAAATCGGGATTCAGGGAAAGGTCAAGGGTCAAATTGCTTTTCAGGCCGTATTTCAGGTCCAGGCCGGCACTGGCGAAGAGGTCGCTGCCGGTTCGGAAAGGATTTCCAGCTTCCTCGGGGCTGAAAGTCAGCCGCGCGACCGAGTAGGGCATGGCTTCAAAATGGCGCCCGGGACGGATATCGCGGATACCGGTCAAGCGGGCGAAGCGTGAAACGAAGCCGTTTTCTTCCTTGGGCACCCAGGCAAAATAATCCTGTTCATTTTTACGCTGGATTGTGCGCTTGAAATTGACCCCCCAGACATATTCTTCGCGGACGGGAAAACGCAATTGGTCATAAGGGATACGCATCTCCACGGTCCAGCCCTGTTCGTCGATCCGGGCCGCGCTTTCCCATACTCCGTCCCAGGTGTCATCGCTCCATTCATCATTGAAAAGGGTCTTGTCGATGATCGAGCCGGCGGGACTGACGCTGAACTGGAAGCCGCTGCGCCGGTCAAAATAAGGGTCGATCGCGAAACTGAACCAGTCGGATTCGAGATTCGTCATCGCGGCGCCCGAGCAGGCTGACGATTTTAGCCGGTTCGGCGTCGTACAGCCGGGCGGCCACGTACAGGGCTTTGTCGTCAAAGGCAACCCAGACCTCGGTGCGCTCGCTGGCCGGTTTGCCGTCCAGCGGATTGCGCTGGGTGAAATCGCCCACGCCGGCCCCCTGCCACACCGCTTCGTCAAGCCGGCCATCTATATGAACCGCTGCTTCGGCCCTCCTGGCCTGAACTTCGCGATCCGCGGCCGGGGCGGTCTGTGCCGCGGCCAGCAAAACTCCGCCAACTATCAAGATAACCGCAAGACTGATTTTTTTCATGATCAAAGCACTTCCTTGGCTAAGTGGATTGATTTATTATATATAGTTAGACGTAAAAAAGGATTAAAAAGTTTCCCGCGGCCATTTCCAGCTGTTTTTTATCCTTTGGGCAGGAAAATGGGCTGGACCGCCTGGGAGTGATCCCACACTTCCGTCTTACAAAAAATAGGCGACGGCCAGCAGCAGATCGGTCAGGATCACCAGGGCAACGTTCAACCCTTGGGCCGACACCAGGCGGAGCGGATCATTGTAATGTTTCAGGGTCAGGAAAGCTGCGCCAGCGCCCAGGGGCAGGGTGGCCAGGGCGATAAGCACTGTATAGGGAATATTCTGGACAAAAGGTCCGGCGGCGATCAGGACAAAAAGCAGAAGCACCGCAAAAGCATATATCGCGGCGCTTTTCTTTTTGCCGAAAAAAATGACCAGGTGCAGGCGCCCGCCCCGGCGGTCGGCATCGGCATCGGGGAACTCGTTCAAAAAAAGCAAAAGCGCTGTCAGCAATCCCGGCACCAGGGCAATATAGATGATGTCCATGGTCATAAAACCGGTCAGAGCAAAATGGACGCCGATGATCACAAAACTTCCCAGGGTCAGGCCGCTGACCAATTCACCGATCAGCCATCTGGACAGGTGCGATGTGTAAAAGCGGACGGCCAGAGCCCCGCAGACCATGAGCACCAATAGCGGCCAGCCGCTGACCAGGCAGAAGTAGAGGCCGATGATGCCGGCAGCCAGCAGGGAGCCATAAGCGGCCAGCGTTACCTGGGGCACTGTTGTCTTTCCCGCCTGCAGCATGCCGCTGCCGCCGCTGAATGGCGTGCGCGCGGTGTTTTCGTCTATCCCGGTCTCATGGTCGGAAAGTTCATTGAAAAGGTTCACAGCCACATGGGACAGCACCACTCCGGCCAGCAGCAGCAGGGAATGGCCGAGATGAGCGAAGCCATGCCAGTGCGCCGTGGCGATACCGACCAGGGCCAAAACCACCGACAGGATCAAAAAAGGAGCTCGTATCTGCTGGATCCAGACGCTGAAACGATTGTCTTGCGGCACGGGAACCTCCTTGCTGTGTCCGACGGTTTCTCGATTTTAAAGCAAGCCGGAAGGTTTTGCAATGCGCTTCCAGCGGGGTTTTCAGGAATTTTCCGGAGACCACGACTAACAAACAGGTGCAAACCGTTGCGGCAAAGACTGCTTTCTGCTACCATTATCATGATGCTCCAAATCGCACGATTCTTTACTGCCAAGGGGTCCGACCATGTTCGCTAAAGCCCTGCTAAGCCTGTTCATCCTGCTCCAACCCGGACCGATCCTGGTCGACAAGATCGCCGCCACGGTCAACGAGGAGATCATCACCATCCACGATATCGAGCGGGCTATCGCCTTTTTCCCCCTGCTCAGGCAAAACAATGAATCGGAAGATAATTTCTATTTCCGTATCCTGGGCGACTTGATAACTTACAAAACGATCGCCCTCGAATTCGGCGATGAATTCAGCCTCAGTGAAGAAGATTTCGAAATGGTGCAAAGGCAGATCCTGCAAAAGGCCGGATCCCTGGAAAAATTACTGACCTTGCTGAACAATTTTGCCATGAACTGGAGCGATTTTGAAGAATTCATCAGGGAAAAAGTCCTTTACGAAAAAGTGCTCAGGGAAAAATTCCAGATTGAGATCACGATACCCTTCAATGAGATTGAGGAGTTTTTCAACCGCGAGTACCTGCCCTCGCAGCAGCAGCTCGGCCTGGAACCCCGGACCCTGGTCGAAATGGCTCCGGGGATCGAAAAGTACCTGCGCAAGCTGCAAACAGAAAAGCAGCTCTCTGCCTGGCTGAACGATATTCGCTCCTCATACAAGATCGAGACCAAGCTCAGGAGTCCCCAATGAACCTTTTTGATAAAAACCAGGGAGTCCCCCGTTTCATCGCTAGCCTGCAGAGCGGCGAAAATGTGAACTGGTTTTACCGCGTCCAGGAAATTGCAAAAAAAAAGACCAAGAACGGCGACGATTTTCTCGACCTGACCCTGATGGACAAGACCGGACGCCTGCCGGCCAAGGTCTGGAATAATGTTGGAGAATATCACAAGCTTCTCCGGGCCGGAGACATCTACAGGATCAGCGGTGAAATCAGGGATTACCGGGGGAAAAAACAGCTCACCGTCAACCACTTGCGGGCAATTGTTTCCGGAGATCCCGGCTTAGATCCGGGCGATTTCAATGAAACCCCGCCGTTTGACAGCGAGGCGCTTCTGGCCGAGACCTTTTCTTTGCTGGATGACAACCTCAAAGATCCACACTTGCGCAGACTGAGCGAATTGTTCAAAGAAGAATACGGGCCGGTCTTCAGTCAGGCCTACGGTGCCCAAAAAATTCATCACGCCTTTGCCGGAGGCCTGCTGCAGCACACCCATTCGCTGCTGAAGATGATCCTGGCTATTGCCCCCCATTACGATCTGGACAAGGAATTGCTGCTCATTGGCGCCCTGTTTCATGATATCGGTAAAACCGCCGAATTCAAGACCCAACCGGCCCTGGAGACAACCTTGGCCGGTGGACTGCTCGGCCACCTGGTCATCAGCCTGAAGATTTTCCTGGAAATGAAAAACAAGGTCGCCGATTTCCCGGAAGCCCTCAGTGTCCATATCCAGCACCTGATCGTCTCCCACCACGGCGAAAAGGAATATGGCTCACCCGAAGTTCCCAAAACAAAGGAAGCCTATCTTCTGCACCTGCTTGACCTGCTGGACTCGCGCCTTAACATTTTCAACGAACAACTCAAGAACGGCGAAGCCCAAAAACTCTTTTCAGATTTCAACCAGGTATTGGGAACCCGGATACTTTTGAACAAATGAACGGGCCAACGCCACGCTGTCCGGCCTGCGGCTCCAGCGCCACCCTGCCGTTCGAAAAAAAAGAGGCTTCCTCCGCAAACGAATCTTTTACCGAGATTATGCTCACAGTATTCATTTTTTTCCTGGCCCTATTCCTTGTCTTTTTGCTTTTCCTGCTGAGCCGCGCCAGTCTCCCGTTCGCCATAATCATGATCCTGGCGGGTTTCTTGTTTTGGCGCCGTAAAAAGGAAAAGCACCGGGAAGCGAAAAGGCCGGAGCACGCCTTTGTATGTCTGGATTGCAGCCGGAATTTCAGGGCGTGATCAAAAGAAACGGGTGCTTTCCTTGTAGGAGACTTCGCCCCTCAGCACCCGGTTGAAAACCTTCTGGGCAATGGTCAGGTTCCCGCCTTCGGAGATTTTTTTATCCAGGTTGGCCAGGTGGTTTTCCCGGAAATGGGTCCGATCCTTGTTTTCCATGGTGAAGATCTCGTAGAAAATTTCATCATGACTGCTGCCGCTGGACTGGCATTCCGGACAGCCCTTTTCCTGAAAAATCTTGTAGTCGATGGTCAATTTCTTGTTTTTAAATAGTTCGCGGGCCGATTGCGGATGAGCTGTTTTGCAGTGCGGGCAAAGAATTTTTACCTGGCGCTGAAATACGACCAGGCGCAGGTTCTCTACCAGAAAGGACGGCGGAACTTCGTTTTCAATCTGCATTTTTTCAAAAATTTCCTCATAGGAAAAACCCTGCAATTCGATGAAAAGCTTGCCCATTTCCACGAAATTCAGAAACTGGCGATTGTAGCTTTTTTGAAAATAATCAAACAAGAACATGGAATCGGGTTTGAAAAAAAGCAGGTTTTTATAAACGGCATCACTGACGTCGCCGCCCTGGTTTTCGATCTGAAAGAAACGCTCATTGCGCAGCACCACGGCGCTTTCCACAGTGGCAAGCCGTTCGTCGCTCAAGGTATTCATCAGTGCATATAGGCTTTCATTGGCCTTGTTGTAGGCCGGCCCGGCCACAATGAACAAGCCGTTTGGTTTCTGCAAGACAGACTGGATCCGCTCCACTTCGTCGCGCTCAAGATTCAACTCTGTGATCTTTTTGGCAAAATCCTTCAGGTTGTTGAATTTAAAACGTATATTTTCCTGGGCGCCGCCTGAATAGTACAGCACCTTGATTTTCAAATGGCTGAATTTTTTGCTCAAGTTCAGCCAGGATTCCCGTGGCGTTTGCTTTTCCTCGCGCTTGAATCCGCAGATTTCCTTGATCTTTTTAAAAAATTCCATCGGGTCATCGATGGGCTGGTCGATGCGGGAAAGCGATTCTCCATTGCGAAAGAAAATAGCGAGTTGGCCGGATTTGAATTCAAAAAAAACATCGGAAACCTTTGCTTGCACCGCAGATTTGACCAGCGAATTCAAAATGCGGATATATTTGGTGCTTTCCAGCGAAGTATAAATCTTGATATCCTTTTCAGTATTCTTCAGGTTTTTCAACAGGTTTTCAATTTCTTCCTTCTGGGCCAGGTAGGGGATCAGTTTATATTTTTGCAGTTCTCCCTGATTTTTTAATTTTGGAAGATCATTGACCGAATAAAAAGCGAACCGCAGCACATGCCCGCCGGCGATCTCCTGGATCTCAATGGGCACGATCTTCTGGTCCAGACAGAATTCCTTGCCGATCTGGAATATCAATCCCGTGTCCACGGTGATGTTTTTCAAGTCGATCTTCTCGATGCTATTCTGGTTGAGCAGGTAAAGCTGAAGCTCGTCCGGGGTGATCAGCGACATCATGATCAGGACTTCCCCAAGCTTTTTGTTGACGATGCGCTGCTTGTCCAGGGCCGTATCCAACTGCTCAATGGAAATTTTGCCGGCCTTCACCAATATTTCTCCGATCTTCAAATACAGGGAATCACGGGTTGTTTTGCTTTCGGCCAGCATATCCTTGGGACAATTCTTCACATACTTTTTTTTATAATCTTCTGAAGCGTTGCAAAAACACTTCAGACAGAAAGGGCAAATTTTTGTCGGGGTGGAATGGCTGCAGTCGGCGGCCGACACCGCATCAAATTCGGTCATGCAATGCCAACACTTGACGATGTATGATTTGCTCATAACCATTACGCTATCTCGACAATCACCTGCTTCACGCATTTATAACAAAGCGGAATAAAAAAATCAATAGTTTCGCTCCATCAGGTAATTCCTGACCAGCAAGCAGAATCAGGAAAATCACAAAACCTGTTGGTAAAAAGTTGCCGTTTATGATATATTTTTAAAATTGGAGGCCGAAAATGATCAGCAAAAAACTCGAGACCGCTTTGAACAAACAGATCAATGAGGAGATCTTTTCCGCTTATCTTTATCTGTCAATGGCTGCATATTTCCTGTCACTGAACCTGGACGGTTTTGCCGCCTGGATGAAGAGCCAGGCCCAGGAAGAGATGTCCCACGCCATGAAATTTTTCAATTTTCTGGACGAAACGGGCGGCCGCGTATCGCTGCTGGCCGTCAAGGAACCCGAAAAAAATTGGAAATCTCCCCTGGCGGCTTTCACGGCCGTGTACCGGCATGAGCAGTATATCACCAGCTGCATCAACGAACTCTACCGTTTGGCCGGCAGCGAAAAGAACAACCCTGCCCAGATCATGCTGCATTGGTTTATCAAGGAGCAGGTTGAGGAGGAATCCACGGCGGCCAAAATTGTTTTCAAGTTGACCCAGATCAAGGACAGCGTCAGCGGAATGTTGATACTGGACAAGCAGCTGGGGGCCCGCGGGACCGGCGCCTGATTTTTTCGGGCATTCAACGCCCGCTCAGGCGGATAGTTGTGCAAAATGCATTTTTTTTGCTAGAATTCAGGCTTGCATAATTATCACAATCCGGACAAGGGAGGCCACTGCGATGGATGAAAAGGTTTTTGATGTGACCATGATCTACATCCAGAACACATCAGCCGGAAACTACAGTTTGGAATTCTACTGCCGCAATAAAAACATCAAACTCAATTTCAGCAATGTCGAGGGGATCGAGTTAATTGCCAAGATACCCCTGGAACTGAAAAGTTCTTTCATGCAGTTGGCTGAACACCTGCCCAAGGTCTGGAACATGAAGCTGGGCTACCCCACGAATTTCAAGATCAGTTACAGCGGCAGGATCACCATTGAGTCCATGTGAGCGCAATTTTGCCTGACCAGGCCCGGCCATGATCGCTGAAGAAACCTTAAAGAAAATAAAAAGGATCGAGATCATCTCCCGCAAAGCGGCCCGTGATGTCTTTGCCGGGGAATATCATTCAGCCTTCAAAGGCCGGGGCATGGAATTTTCGCAGGTCCGCGAGTACCAGCAGGGCGACGATTCACGTTTTATCGACTGGAATGTTTCCTCACGTCTGGGCCGACTTTATGTCAAGCAATTTGTAGAAGAAAGAGAGCTGACCATCATCCTGGCCCTCGACCTTTCCGCATCGCTGCAATTCGTCTCAAGTGCCAAAAGCAAAAAGGAGATCGCCGCCGAATTGTCGGCACTGATCGCTTTCACAGCCATGCTCAACAACGATAAGGTCGGGCTGCTGCTCTTCAGCGATCGCATCGAATTGTACATTCCGCCGCAAAAAGGCCGCACCCACCTGCTGCGCCTTATCCGTGACATCATAGAATTCAAGCCCCTGGGTCGGGGGACCTCGATCAGCAACGCCCTGGTTTACCTGACATCGCTGATCAAAAAAAAGGCGGTCGTATTTTTGATCTCCGACTTCCTGGACGAGCGCTTCGACACGGCGTTGAAAATCGCCGGCCGCAAGCATGACCTGATCGCCATCAATATTGCCGACCGCCGCGAACTGGAGCTCCCGCAACAAGGCCATTTTCACTTGCGGGATCTTGAGAGCGGCCAGGACTTCAGCGCCGATTTCACCAGCAACGCATTACGCCGGGAATTTGCAAAAATCCGCAACGAAAAGGGTCTTGCTTTGAGCGAACTGTTCCGCAAGAACGGAATTGACTTCCTGACCATCCGTTCGGACCGGGAATACGAAAAGCCCCTTTTCGATCTTTTTTTACGACGCAAGAAAAAATTCGCCCGATGAAACCGCTGCCATTCATACTGCTGCTCTTGCTCCTGCCGCTGACCGCGGTTCCCGCCCAGGTGACCATGTCGGCCTCCGGCCAAACCGCAACCATTGCCGAGCACATCGATCTGCGGGTGGTTGTCCGCACCGACAGCGACATCGACAGCATTGATATCAAGGTCACGGACGGCCCTTATGAAATCATCGGCCGCAATAAGCGGCCAACGCGCAAAGCTCCCGGCGTCACCACTTTTGAGGAAATCATCACCATCGCTTTTTTCAAGACCGGTGAGTTTAACGTCGGGCCCTTCAATGTCGAAATGCTGCCGCAGCAGGGTGACCCGGAACATGAACAAACCGGCCAGCTGACCATCCGCATCCGTTCCCTGTTGACCGAAAGCGACCGCGACATCAAGCCTCTGAAAGAACTGCTGGTAATGCGCGGCAATCCCAGGCACCTGCTCAAGTACGCTGCCGGTTTCATGATGCTCATTCTGCTGGGGGCCTTGCTTTGGTTTTTGTTGAAAAAAATGAAGCAAAGGCGAATGCCGGAGACCGCTCCATGGCTGCCGCCTGAAATCGAACTGGAAATGCGCATCAGGGAACTGCGCCAAAAAAACCTGCCGCAGCTGGGTGAATTCCGGCAATTTTTCATCTCCCTGAGCGACATGATCAAGCATTTCATCGAGCGCGCCTACGAATTCAACGCCGCAGATTTCACCACTGTCGAAACCGTTGAACAATTAAAAAACAGTGAAACTGATGGGGAAATACTGGTCCACATGGAATCCCTGTTCCGGCAGGCCGACCTGGTGAAGTTCGCCCGGCAGGTCCCGGAAAAGGAGGCAGTTGACGTGGTTTTTCAAATGATCGACACTCTGATCGAAAAACACAAAAACCGCCGTGAAACGGCAATGGCGGAAGCCCATGTTCAAACTGGCAGCTAGCATCCACCTTCTGTTTCTACTGCTGCTGCCCGGACTTGTATGGTGGAACCGCTTCCTGGCCCGCAAAGGTCAGCGCCACATCTGGTTCGCATCGCAAAAACTTTTTTCCGCCCCGGCCCCGGCTTTGAAAACAACATTGATCCGCAATCTCAACCGCCTGAAAATGGCGGCCCTGCTATGCTTTATCCTGGCCCTGGCCCGGCCGCAGTTGCTCAATACCTTTCAGATCGAGGAACAGAAGGGCATGGATATCCTCCTGACCCTGGACATCTCGGGATCAATGGCCGCCATGGACTTCAAGCCAAAAAACCGGCTGGAAGTTGCCAAGGAAGTGATCGCTTCCTTCATCGAGAAGCGCAGCAGCGACCGCTTGGGACTGGTCATTTTTGCCGCCAGCTCCTACACCAAGTGCCCGCTGACCGTGGACTACGGCATCCTGAAATTCTACCTGCAGGAGACCGATCTGGGTGAACTGGAGGATGGAACGGCCCTGGGCATGGCCCTGGCCACGTCGGTCAACCGCATCCGGCATTCCGCGGCCAAGACCAAGATCATCATCCTGCTCACCGACGGCGTGAACAACCGCGGCGAGATCGACCCGCGCGACGCTGCCAAGATGGCCGGCAACTTCAACATCAAGGTCTACACCATCGGCGTCGGCACCCGCGGCCAGGCCCCCTACCCGGTCCTCGATTCCTTCGGCCGCCAGCAGCACGTCATGGTCAGCGTGGAGATCGACGAACTTCTGCTGCAGGAGATCGCCAAGACCACCGGCGGCCTCTACTTCCGGGCCACCGATCCCGATTCCCTGCGCAATATTTTCAGCGAGATCGACCGCTGGGAAAAGACCAAGCTCAAGACGAAAAACTATTACGAGACCACAGAGCTGTTCCCCTATTTCATCGCCCTGGGACTGTTCATTCTCCTGCTGGTCGAAACCGCCCGCCGCTCTTTCCTGAGGACATTGCCCTGAGAATGAAAGATCGGTTGGCAAACGCAAGAAAGGGCGGTTCTCGAACCGCCCCTAGCGCTGGATTGTTTCGGCTTGAAAATTAATTGAATTGCGGGTATTAATATTCCGGAGAGATCAAATGAGAGAATTCCTGGCTTTTATTCCAAAATATAGTATTGGCCTGGCAGTGACATTTATTCTTTTTTATGGCGGTGCATCTCTTTATCTCTACCTCAATCAGGATCAATTTATCTTCTATCCCATGCCTCTGCCCGAAGAGACTCGCATGCAGATGCAGCGCCAGCCGGGCATCAGTCCATTTTCACTTAAAGCGGACAACGATATCACATTGCACGGCTGGATCAACAGCACGACAGGGAGTGCATCCAGGCAACCGGTTATTCTCTACTTCGGCGGCAATGCCGAGGAAATATCCTGTCGGGTGTCGGAATTTGGCCGCTTCTCCGGCTGGACTGCCATCTCCCTGAATTACCGCGGCTACGGCGATAGTCAGGGGAAACCCTCACAGAAGAATTTGTTCCGCGACGCTTTGACCTTGTTCGATAACTTAGCGACCCGGCCCGATGTCGATCCACGACATATCGTCATTGCAGGTTTCAGCTTGGGCACAGGTGTAGCCACTTACCTGGCCAGCAAAAGGCCGGTTGCCGGGGTCGTTTTAATCGCTCCCTTCGACAGTTTCCTGAATGTCATAAAAAAGAATTATGGCATTTTCCCGGTCCGCCTATTACTGAAACACCCTTTTGAAGCGCTGCCATACGCTTCCGCTGCGGCCTGCCCGTTATTATGTGTGATCGCCGGCAACGATGAAATAATACCTGCAGAAAGTTCACGTCGGCTGGCGGCGGCCTGGAAAGGGCCTGCACAAACCATTGAGGTTCCGGGATACAATCATAACTCCATCCTTTCCTGGCCCGGACTCTGGGATGCCATGAACCATTTTCTGTCTGCAACAAAAAGCGCTTTGCCCGAATGAAAGCAAACACCGTATTGATTGGCATTTCGGCTTGAAAATAAACTGAATTGAGGTTATTATTATCCAGGAGAGATCGATGAAAAATATAAAATATGTCGTATATCGGGAAGACAAATATTATGTGGCCCAATGCCTGAACGTGGATGTTTCCAGCTTCGGCACAACCCTCGACGCGGCCGTGGCCAATTTAAAAGAAGCTCTGGAATTGTGTTTTGAAGACAATAAGGAAGCGGTCGATTTTCGCTCAATTCAAGAGGTGGTTCTCGGCGAAACCCGAGTCCATGCCTAACCCGCAGCTCCTTTCTGCGCACTCTGCCTTAAATGGAATTTTATCCAAAAAAAAGTTTATTAAATGCCACCCCACGGCGCCAGCCAGGAGTGGCGGAATTTTCTTGACAGCCGGGCCGGATTTCTGCTACATTACGTTCTTTTTTTATTAAGGAGCCGCCCATGCTTCCCATGGTTTTCCTGGCAGTGGTCGCCGCTTTTTCCCTGGCTTACGTGTTTTATGGTCGCTTCCTGCAGAATAAATTCGACCTGGACGACAACCGGCCCACGCCCGGCCACAGCGAATACGACGGCGTGGACCGCGTGCCGACCCACAAGGCGGTCCTGCTCGGCCATCATTTCTCGTCGATCTCCGGCGCCGGACCGATCGTCGGACCGATCGTGGCAGCCACTGCTTTCGGCTGGGGACCGACCCTGCTCTGGGTGGTGCTGGGAGCCATTTTCATTGGCGGCGTCCATGACTTCTCGGCGCTGATCGCATCGGTCCGCCACCAGGGACGCTCCATCGCCACGATCGCCAGGGAAACCATGAGCCCCCTGGCCTACAAACTGATGCTGGTTTTCATCTGGCTGGCACTGGTCTACGTGCTGGTGGTGTTCACCGACCTGACTTCGACCACTTTCACGGCCAACGGCGGCGTTGCTTCCTCCTCCCTGATGTTCATATTTCTGGCCATGGGCTTCGGAATGTCCGTCTATCGCCTGAAATTTTCGATCCTGCGCGCCTCACTGCTTTTCGTCCCCCTTATTTTCCTGGCCGTCTGGACCGGCCAGCAGGTTCCCCTGACCGCCGCATCCCTGCCGCTGCTAGTGGGCGGCGACCCGGCCAACACCTGGGACATCATCCTGATCCTGTATTGTTTTATTGCTTCAACCACTCCGGTCTGGGTATTGCTGCAGCCGCGCGATTACCTCTCATCTTATCTTCTTTACGCAGCGGTTGCCGGTGGTTTCATCGGTATCCTGTTCGGCGGCCTGGCCATCCATTTCCCGGCCTTCACCGCCTGGTCCAACCCCCAGCTGGGTTCGCTTTTCCCGATCCTGTTCATCACAGTGGCCTGCGGTTCCTGTTCGGGCTTTCACGCCGTTGTCGCCTCCGGCACCTCGTCCAAACAGCTGAACCGGGAATCGGACGCCCGCCTGGTGGGCTACGGCGCCATGCTCATCGAGGGGCTGGTGGCCGTCATGGCCCTGGTCACGGTCATGGTGCTGGCCCGGAACGATCTCCTGCTCAAACAGGCGCCGCTGGCCATCTTCGGCCGGGGCATGGGCAAGTTTCTGGCCGTGCTGGGACTGCCTGAACAACTGGGCTACTCCTTCGGGCTGCTTGCCCTATCCACTTTTATCCTGACCACCCTGGATACCTGCACCCGCCTGGGCCGCTATATTTTCGAAGAGTTTTTCAATATCAGGGGAATGCGCAATCGCTACATTTCCACGCTGGCCACCCTGGCCCTGCCCGCACTGTTCGTGCTGATCAACTTGAAGGATGCCCAGGGCAACACCATCCCTGCCTGGAAAGCGATCTGGCCGGTGTTCGGCGCCTCCAACCAGCTGCTGGCAGCCCTGACCCTGCTGGTCGTTACCCTTTGGATCAGGAAAATGGGCAAAAAATTCATATTCACCCTGCTGCCCATGCTTTTCATGATCACCATGACCCTCTGGTCCCTGCTGCTGCTGATCAGCCTGTATCGTTTTTCGGCCATCGGCATGATCGCCATGGTGCTCACGCTCTTGGCCGTATTGCTTATCGTGGAAGCATTTCGCAGCCTGAGCAGGCCGAAACCTTGAAGCGGCCGGCACTCAATAAATCTCGATTTTTAAGAGCCGGCACTCGATCGGTCCGTTGAACAGCACGAAGCGCCGGGAAGGCTTCAGGCCGATGGCGCGATCAGATCCAGGTTGCCGCAAAGGACATAAGCGGTCGAACCCTGGCAGCGCTGTTTTAAAAAATCACCGAATTCCTTGTACAGGAAACGGGTCTCTTCCAATTCGCCGACACGGATGCCGTAGGGCGGGTTGCAGACGATCGTGGCGCCGCTGATGCCCGGCAGCTCGCGGAAATCCTTGCGTTCCAGGGGCAGGCCGCGGCTTCCCGGTATCTCGCGCAGGTTGCGCCGGGCGGCATCGATAGCCTGGCGGTCTGAATCGCTGCCGCGGATCAGTTGATCGGGCATCTCCCGACGCGCGGCGTCACTTTCCCGGCGCACCTCTTCCCAGACCCGGGGATCGAAATCGGGCATGGATTCAAAGCCGAATTTCTCTTTCTTGAAAGCCGCGGGGATGCGGCAAAACTGCATGAAGGCCTCGGCCAGGATGGTTCCCGAACCGCACATGGGGTCGACCAGGGGCCGCTCCCCCTGCCAGCCGCTCAAGCGCACCAAGGCCGCGGCCAGCGTTTCCTGCAGAGGTGCCGGCACCGACTGCACGCGGTATCCGCGACGGTGCAGCGAGTCGCCCGCCGTATCCAGACTGATGACCGCCTGGTCCTGGCGGATGACCAGGTTGATCCACACGTCGGGATGCTCGGTGTCCACGTCGGGGCGGCGGCCGATGCGCTCACGGAAATGATCGGCAATGGCGTCCTTCAGCCGCAAGGCGGCAAAGTGGGCGTGGTTGATGCGGCTCTCGCGAACGTTGGCGAACACGGCAAAGGTTTTTTCCGCTGAAAGCAGCGCCTGCCACTCAAGGGTGCGCGCCACTTCGTAAAGCGCCTGATCGGAAAGGCAGGGAAAAACGGCCAAGGGAGCCAGCACACGCGAGACCAGGCGCGAGCAATAATTGATCCGGTACAACCCCGCCGCGTCGCAGCGAAAATGCAGGCCGCCACCGCCTGATTCAACATCCAGGGCGCCCAGTTCCGCCAATTCGGCAGCGGCCAATTCCTCAAGGCCGCGGCCGGCCTGGGCGAAAAACCGGCCGTCATTTTGATAGGCAAACATTTGCTTTTTTGGTTCTATGCAGATACCTCCCGAGAAAAATTTTATTCTAAAACAAAAATAATTTTTAATCAAAAGTTCAGCCCAGGTACTGCGATTGACAATGGGAACCGATTCGGCTAAAAATAATAAGTAGTGAGTGCAAAAAGCAGGAGCCATGCAATGAAAAAAGTATTTGCCACATTTTGCCTGACGGCCACGCTGGCCTTGGCCGCACCCGGTGTTGCTGAAAAAAGTACGCACGATATCGACCGTTTCATGAGCGCCTGGCACCTGGCTGCGGCCCAGGCCGACGCCGTGACCTACTTCGATTCATTGGCCGCAGGCGCCATTTTTCTGGGTACCGACATCCGCGAGCGCTGGACCAAGGAAGAATTCCAGAAGTGGGCCGCGCCATACTTCAAACGCCCGTCGGCCTGGACTTTTCGCGCCAGCCGGCGCCAGGTAACCCTGTCTGCAACGGCAACACTGCCTGGTTCGATGAAGACCTGGTTTCCGAGTCCTATTGGCCCTGCCGCGGTTCTGGCGTCCTGGAAAAGATCGCCGGAAAATGGCGGATCCGCCAGTACAACCTGGCTTTCAGTATTCCCAATGAAGCGACCTCGGCCATCAAACCGCTGGTGGAAGCGGCACTGAAAAAACAGGCGGCGGAAGAAAAACAATTGTCCCAAACCCGGAAATGACCGAAAAAATTTATCAGAGCGACTCCTACTGCCAAGAAATAACGGCGCGGATAAGCGACCTGGAACAGCGGGAAGGGCGTTTCCACATTCGTTTTGAACGCACGATCTTCTGTCCTGCCGGTGGCGGCCAGCCCGCCGACCAGGGCACCATCAACAATTTTCCGGTCCTGGAATTGGCAAGCGTGGATGATGACATCATCCACGTGCTGGAGCAAGCCCCGGGCCCGGGTGAGGCCCTCCTGCGCCTCGATTTCACGCGCCGCTACGACCACATGCAGCAGCATACCGCCCAGCACCTGCTGTCGCAAGTCCTGCTGCGCCGGTTCGCCGCTCCCACCCTGTCCTTTGCCATCGGACCAGAACACGCTTCGATCGAAATCGGCAGGAGCGGATTCACTGAAGAAGAGATCAATATTCTGGAGGAGGAATGCGCCCGCCTGATCTTCGCCAACCTTCCCGTCCTTGTTTTCAGGAGTGACGACATTTCCGCTCTGCATTTGCGGAAACCTCCCAAGCGCCAGGGCGAGATACGCGTGGTGGAAATCGAGGGCCTCGACCAGTCGGCCTGCGGCGGCACCCACCTGAAAAGCAGCGCCGAGATCGGCCTGCTCAAAATCATCAGAACGGAGCGCATTCGCAGCAATATCCGCCTGTACTACGCGGCCGGCTACCGTGCCCTGCGCGATTACCAGCTGAAGCACCTGGTCGCGCAGCAACTTCAGCGCCTGGTCACCCTGCCGCTGGCGGACATTCCCGTCCAGGTGGAAAACCAGCTCAAGGAAAAAGAAGAACTGCGCCGGGCCCTGAAAAAAGCGCAGCGCCGCGAATTGGAAAATGAGGTCGCCGCCGAGCTCGCAGGCGACCAATCACTGATCATCCGCGAATTCAGCGGGCTCGATATCCCCGAATTGCGCTTTTTCGCCACCTCTCTACTCAACCAGGGCAGGAATGTGCTTGCCTACTCGCAATCCCCGCAAAAATATATTGTTGTCGGCTGTGCTTCTGGTCGTTTCGACCTGCAGCGGCTCAGTGCCCGCATTTTCGCCTTGCTCGGCGGCAAGGGCGGCGGCAGCGCCAACCTGATCGAAGGCCGCGCTGAGGATTTTTCCAAAATCAATGAAGTGCGCGAACTGTTGCAGTCCGGCCTGGCCGAAAAAGAGTAAAAATTATCTTGCGGCGCGCTTTCGCTCACCCTCCCCCGGTGGGGACGCTTCGCGGCCTGAAGCGGCTTGCGGAGGCCATTTTAGAGAAAAATGGCCGGAGTCGCTTCCCGGCCGGATTGCGGACGGGAAAAAGCGAAAGGGGGTGGCGGAAAAAGCCCCGCTTTTTAAGGCATGACGACGGCTTGCAAAATTCTATATTTTTACTATAATTGGTTTTACCAGCAAAGGAGACAATCATGGAAGAAAAAATCAAGGCCAAGATCATGGACGATAAAAAGATGAAGCGCACTTTCCAGCGCCTGGCCATCGAGATCCTGGAGCGCAACCGCGATGCTGAAAAGCTGGTTTTGATCGGCATTCAGACCCGGGGCGTACACGTGGCCCGCCGCATCCAGCAGCTGATAAAGGAACTGGAGAACATCGACGTACCGCTGGGCATCCTGGACATCACCATGTTCCGCGACGACCTGCACAAGCACGAGCAGCAGCCGGCGGTAAAGAAAACCAAGATCGATTTCAGCATCGAGGACCGCGACATCATCCTGATCGACGACGTGGTTTTCACCGGCCGCACCATCCGCGCCGCCATGGATTCGATCTTCGAGCTGGGCCGGCCGGCATCGGTGCAGCTGGCGGCCTTCATCGATCGCGGCCACCGCGAGATGCCCATCAGTCCCGACTTCAAGGGCAAGTACCTGCCCACTTCGCGCCGCGAGCGGGTGAAGGTCATGCTTCAGGAAACCGACGGCAAGGACCAGGTGCTGATCATGGAACCCAAGGGGTTTTAAATGAAAGAGAGGACCTTCAGCCAGGACCACCTGCTGGGCATCGAGCAGCTCAGCGTCGACGACATCGAAATTATCCTGGAAACGGCTGAGGCCTTCATTGAGGTTTCCAGCCGTGAAGTCAAGAAAGTGCCGGCCCTGAAGGGAAAAACAGTGGTCAACCTGTTTTTCGAGAACTCGACCCGCACCCGCAGCTCGTTCGAGATCGCGGCCAAACGCCTGAGCGCCGACCTGATCAACTTCAACTCTTCGATATCGAGCCTGAAAAAAGGCGAGACCCTGAAGGACACGGTCCTGACCCTGGAGGCCATGAACCCGCACATCATAGTCATCCGCCATTCCGCCTCGGGCTCGCCCCACTACCTGACCACCTTCGCCCGCTCCTCGATCATCAATGCCGGCGACGGCTTTCACGAGCATCCGACCCAGGCGCTGCTTGACGCCCTGACCATCCAGCAGCGGTTGAAGACCCTGCGCGGATTGAAGATCGCCATCGTGGGCGATATCCTTCATTCGCGCGTGGCCCGCTCCAACATCATCCTGCACCAGAAAATGGGCAACGAGATCGCCCTGATCGGCCCGCCCTCGCTGGTGCCGCGCGAATTCGAAAAAATGGGCGCTTCCATATATTATGATATCCGCCGCGGCGTCAAGGGCGCCGACGCGGTCATGATGCTGCGCGTTCAGGAGGAGCGCGGCTCCAGGAACTATTTTCCGTCCATCCGCGAATACCGCAACCGTTTCGCCATCAACCGCGAGATCTTTTCCCTGGCCAGGAAGTCGGCCATCCTGATGCACCCGGGGCCGATCAACCGCGACGTGGAGATCGAAACTTCGATGGCCGATTCCAAGCAGTCGGTGATCCTGCAGCAGGTGACCAACGGCATCGCCGTGCGCATGGCCGTTCTGTATCTTTTAAAAGGAGAGATCCATGAAGCTCTTAATTAAGAACGGCCGCCTCGTCGACCCGGCCGGGAACGTGGACCAGGTCATGGATATCCTGATCGAAAACGGCAAGTTCAAAGAGATCGCCAAGTCCATAAAAAAGGCCGGCGGCTTTTCGGTCATCGACGCCAAGGAGCTGATCGTGGCCCCGGGTTTTATCGACATGCACACCCATCTGCGCGAGCCGGGCCAGGAGAACAAGGAATCCATCGCCAGCGGCTCCCTTGCGGCGGCCCGCGGCGGCTTCACTTCCATTGCCTGCATGGCCAACACCGAGCCGGTTAACGACAACCGCTCAGTGACAGAATTCATCATTGCCCGCGCCCGCCAGGTCGGGCTGGTCAATATCTTTCCGATCGCCGCCGTATCAAAAGGCCAGCTGGGAGAGAACCTGGTGGAAATGGCCGACCTGGTCGAAGGCGGCGCCGTGGCCTTTTCCGACGACGGCCATTGCGTGATGAAGGCTGACCTGATCCGCAAGGCGCTCGAATATGCCAAGATGCTGGATGTGCCCATCATCGAACACCCTGAGGACCACTCGATCTCGGCCGAAGGCCAGGTCAACGAGGGCTTCATTTCCTACAAATACGGACTGCGCGGCATACTGAAAGCCGCCGAAGAAGTGATCGTGGCCCGTGACCTGATCCTGCAGGAGCGAATCCGATCGCGGTTGCACCTGACCCACATTTCCACCGCCGGCTCGGTCGAACTGATCCGCAACGCCCGCAAAATGAAAACGCCGGTCAGCGCCGACGCCACCCCGCACCACTTGCTGCTCAACGAAGAACTCATCCTGAGCTACAACCCGGTCTACAAGGTCAAGCCGCCGCTGCGCACCGAAGCCGACCGCCTGGAGCTGATCCGCGGCCTGCAGGACGGCACCATCGACTGCATCGCTTCCGACCACGCCCCGCATACCCGTGACGACAAGGACAAGGAATTCGAGTTCGCCCCCTTCGGCGTCATCGGCATGGAAACTTCATTCGCTGTTGTGCATGACCGCCTGGTGCGCAGCAAATTGCTGACCATCAACCGCCTGGTCGAATTGTTCTCCACCAACCCGGCCCGCATTCTGGGCCTGAAAAACCGCGGCCGCGTCAAACCGGGATTCCCGGCCGACCTGACCATCCTCAACCTGAAAAAACACTTCAAGATCGAAGCCAGGGATTTCCGCTCCAAGGCCAACAACTGCCCCTTCCTGGGCTGGGAAGGGCAGGGGGCGGTGGAACACACCATCGTTTCCGGCAACGTGGTCTATAGCTGGAAGAACAGGGTATAGGGTCTAGGGTTCAGGGTACAGGGAAGAAAAAAGGGCAACTAAAAGAAATAAGTACTCCCGTGCCATGATTAATTTCCATGTTAATTGCCGTACGCCGTGTGCCGTGAACCGAGTACCTGTTCGGCCTAATGGCAGGTGCTGCAGGAGTGGCTCGAGCAGCTGGTGCAGGAATGGGATGAGCCGGAACTTGCGGCGCCTTCGCTTTTTCCCCCGGATGAAATGGCGCAGCAGGTGATCAGTTTTTCTACCTTGGCACTGCCGCATTTTTCGCATGTCACCGAGCCGGCGGCCGCCATGGTGCGCAGAAACTTCTCAAAGACAAGACCGCACTTCTGGCATTTATAGTCATAAACAGGCATTTCCTTCACCTCAAAATGTGATTTTAGCGCAAGGTCGCAACGAAGTAAAGCAAGCGAACCTTCGTGATGCGTGAACGAGCTTCCAGTTCTCCGTTATGCGTGACGTGAAAGAAAAGAAATTTTAATCATTTCAAAAGAATGCCGTTTCTCAATACGCATTACGCATAACGCATTACGATATTTCGTTATTTTTCTGCCGCAATCTCTCCAGCCGCGACGATAATGTCGCCGTCGTAAAATACGCCGAACTGGCCGGGGGTCACCGCCCGGACCGGAGTTTTGAAAACAGCGCGGATATGGTCGGAGGTCACCTCGGTGATCTCCGCTTCGTGACCGTGAAGCTGGTAGCGGACCTTCACCGTCAGCTTTTCTCCGACTTGCAGCGGCCGCCAGAAAACGGGGTTGACGACGGTTACGGCTGGAGACAGCAGGTCGCGTTCATCCCCGAGGGTGACGGTGTTGGCCGCCATGTCGCGGCCGACCACGTAGAGCCTGCGGTCCGAAGCGAGTCGCGTGCCGCGGCGCTGGCCCACGGTAAAATGGCTCACGCCGTGATGGCGGCCGATCTTCTTGCCGCCGACATCGATGATATCGCCGTCGAGCAAAGCTTTCCGGAATTTGGCGCGACAAATAAGAAGCCAGGGTTTCATCCTGCAAAAAGCAGACATCCTGGCTCTCATTCAATATTGGCCAGGGGAAGTCCGGCTACTTTCTTCCTGACTTGACCGATGGTCAAAGGGGCGATTGGGAAAAGGACCTTGGCCAGAACGGCCGGATCGATCATGGCCAGGAAATAGATCTGTGACTTGCTTCGGTCGGCGGGCTCACACAAAAACCAGCGGCCGTTGCGGAAAATTTTCGCGGCGTAATGGCCGCTGGCAATGAGGGCGGCAGGATCGTTTTTTTTAATATCTTCAAGGAGCAGTCCGAATTTGATGAAGCGGTTGCATAGCACGCAGGGATTGGGGGTCCGGCCGCTGCGATAGGCGTCGGCAAAATAATCCAGCACTTTGTTTTTAAAGGCGGCCCGGACATCCAGTACCCGCCAGGGGATATCCAGCACCCGGGCCAGTTTCTCGATGCGGGCCAGCTTCTCTTCTTCGCCGGCCAGGCCCAGGCGCATGGTCAGCGCCCGCACCTCGTATCCCTGTTCACGCAGGAGCAGGGCGGCGGCGGTCGAATCCTTGCCGCCGGAGAAGGCCACGGTCACCGCTTCACAACTCATGATAAACCGGGGAAGGACTCTTCAAGAAGGCATCGAGCCTCCTGGAAATCCTGGCTCAGGAAGATAGGCCGCTTCCAGGAGCGCGAGCCCGGGCGGCTCAGTACCAGGAAGCGGGTGAAGGCCTTGAGCTTGCCCAGACGTTTTTTTTCGGGATAGAGTTCTTCGATCAACGCGCCCAGGCGCCGCACATACGCGGCCAGATCGCTGGCGGCGGTAGCCTGCCCGGCGATCTCCCTGAAAATGAACGGATTGGCCAGGGCTCCGCGTCCGATCAGGATCCCGTCGACGGTTTGCAGTTTTTCCCGGGCGAAGGCGGCGGTCATGATGTCGCCGTTGCCCAGCAGCGGGATGCGCAGGTTTTCCCTGACGGCCGCGGCCAACTCCCAGTGGGCGCTGCCCGTATAACCTTCGCTTTTAAGGCGAAAATGGACGGCCACGGCGTCAGCGCCCTGCTCCTCGATGATCCGGGTCGTTTCCAGGACATTGACCTTGTTGACACCCAGGCGGACCTTGACCGTCAACGGCAGCCTGGTGCATTTGCGCATGGCGGCCACCACCGCCGCCAGGAGCGGCAGGTTCTGCAGCAGTCCGGCGCCGGCTCCCGAGCGCACGACCTTGGGGACCGGGCAGCCCATGTTCACATCAATGCCGGCAAAAGCCGTCTCGGCCGAGACGATGGTTGCGGCTTCGGCCAGGGCCTCGGGATTGGCCCCGAAAAGCTGGATGAACTGCGGCGTCCGCGTTGCAAAATCGGCGATCATTTCCATGGTGCGGCGGTTGCGGCGCCGCAGCCCTTCGGCGGCGATCATTTCCGAGACCAGCAGGCCGCAGCCGCCGATCTCGTCCATGAGCTGGCGCAGGACCCGGTCGGTCAGCCCGGCCATGGGAGCCAGGACCGTGGGTTGTTCCAGGGATAATTTGCCGATCTTCAACATGTAATGATTATACCATGGCCAGAGCTATAAGATTCGGCTAACTGATTCCTGACCCTTCTGTTCCCAAAAAAAATGCCTGCAAAAGATAATAAAATCCCCCCATGTCCCCCCTCGATAAGAGGGGGATTCAGAGGTTGGTTAACTTGAGTAATCATTACAACTTTAAACCCCCCTTGCCCAAGGGGTGGTGCAGCCGGGGGGATCAGGACATTATGGCCTCTCTTCCCTCGTTACGCCTCACCCATTACGCGTTACGCGTCACGGAGGAGAAATACCTGGACAGGACATCTAATTCTGGATCATCCAGTTCCTGCAAATGGCCCTGGATATGGCGGATGGTGCGGGGAATATAGCGCCGATAAGCTGGGTGCTTGCATACATATGTTTGATATGCGAATGTGCCCAGGGCCTTGATGTTGCGCTGCAGGGCGGTCAAACGCAGCTGCCGCAGCTCATTTGTCGACCATTCGCGTCCTGACAACAGAATTTCCCGGAAGCGGCCCAGATGCAAATAGGAGTCGAAAGCCAGGGAGACCAGGTCATAATGGCGCGGGGCCAGGAGCGAATCCTGGAAATCGACCATGACGATCCCGCCTTTATGAACCAGCAGGTTGCGTGAATGAAAATCACGGTGGGCAAAAACGCATTCCGCTTTCAGACTTTCGACCAGCACGGTCAGCGCCGCGCCCAGATCCGTCGCGGCGCAACCGCGAACGGGATAGTGTTGGCAAAAATGACGGAGGAAAAAATCCATCTCCCCTTTTTGCCGGGCCCGATCAAGGCGGGGCGTGGCCAGGGCCGGAGCTACGGCAGCAAGCTTGTCCAATATATCCCGGCAGGCGCTCAGCAAGCGGCGGCGTTCGTCCATGCCGCTTGCACGCCAGGCCCGCTGCAGGAGCAGGTTGCCTACATCCTCCTGGATCACTACCTGGTCAGCGAGAATTGTTTCGATGCCGGGAACAGGCAATCCGTGGTTGCGGTATATTTTATGAACCGTTCGGAACCGGTCCACTTCCAGGAGCGAGGGTCCGGGATAGACCATGGCCACCAGGGATTTTCTGCCCCAGCTGATGCGATAAAAACACCGTTGCGACGCCTCGGAACGGATGCGGCTCAACTTTGCCCCGGGCCGGCGGGCAATAAACTCCCTAAGTGACCCGGGCAACTTCAATGTGGCAGACATGGTGCTCCTGGACCGAGATTATCCCAAAGAATCGCGCCTGGTGCAATCGGGCGGAATTCCCGGATGGGACAATGCCGAATTGGCTTTATAACCGGTTTCTCAGGGCTACCCAGGTCCCGGAAAAATCAGTGACAGGGTTGCCGCCTACTTGGCCGGAATATGTCCCCGCCATGCGCTTTTCGTCCTCATCGATCTGCCCCGTATAGGTGGTCCGGCTCCACATGGAACCATGGACCATGCTGGTTTTGATTATGATCTGGTTGCCGGAAATTTCGTAGGTTCCGCCACCATAATTGGAACCGACCAGAGCCACCTTGCCGGATTCAGCCGTGCCAATGAATTCATAGTTAACAGGTTCCGAGGATCCATTTTTATAAAAATACCAGATCCCGGCAATTGTAAATGTTTTATTGCAGCCGCTCAGGCCAATGATCAAAATTCCGGTCACAAAGAACAAAAGCACCTTCCATTTGAACATTACCCCTCCTATGGAGCAAGTATACGCATCAAGCGCAAACATTGTCAAACCCATGTTTTGCACAAGCTGTTTTCTTTGTAACCTTTTTGCCAAAACCAGGTATTCCTTTTATAATGGAAAAAAATCGTTTGCAAGGGAGCGCCGATGCCGGACGATGAAATGGTGATGGTCCAGGTGCGGGAAGGCCGGGTGGAAATGCTGGCCATTCTGTTCGAGAGGCACCATGTCCGCCTGTTCAATTTTTTCCTGCGCCTGACCGCCAATCGCTCCGCGAGCGAGGACCTGGTGCAGGAGGTTTTTTTGCGCATACTCAAATACCGGCGCACCTACCGCGGCGAAAGCAAATTCACCACCTGGATGTACCAGATCGGCCGCAACGCCCACTTTGACCAGCTGCGTGCCCGCCGCCCGGAAATTTCCATCGACGAAGTCTGGGAACAGGAACCCAGCCGACAGCCGCAGCCGTCGCAAAAGGCGGAAAGCGAACAGGAGACCGATCTGCTGGCCAGGGCCATGGAAAGGCTGCCGCTGCGTAAACGCGAAGTGCTGCTGCTGGCCCGTTTTCAGAACCTGAAATACCAGGAGATCGCTTCCCTGCTGGCCTGCAGCGTGGAATCGGTCAAAGTGCAGGTGCATCGCTCGCTCAAGGAACTGCGCCGGCACTACCTGGACCTGCAAGGAGGAACCCAATGAATTGCCAGGAAATGAGGAAAATGATACCGGACCTGCTCCAGAATGGTCTGGAAAGCAGCCAGGACGAACGCTACAGGGATCATCTTTATTCCTGCCCCGCCTGTTGGCAGGAATGGCAGGATTTGCACGAAACCTGGACCCGCCTGGGCATCCTGCCCGAGGAGCAGCCCAGCCCGGAACTGCGGCGCAATTTTTACCGCCAGCTGGAAGCCAGCCGCATTGAAATGACGGCAGGGGGAATTTTACCATGGCGGCAGCGCTGGCGCCGTTTGCTCACGGACTGGCATTTTGCTTTTCCGACCATGCGCCTGGCGGCAGCGGTCATGGTCGTTGCCATCGGTTTTGGCATTGGCTTCATGGCCGGCGGCAGCCGCGGGAACTCCGGAAAATTCGCGCGCCTGAACCAGGAAGTTGAACGCCTGCAGCAGCAGGTATCGCTGCAGCTGCTCAGCCAGCCGTCTGCTTCCGCCCGCCTTCAGGGCCTCTCCATGACCGCGCAAATGCAGGACCCCGATCCGGCAGTGTTGAAGATGCTGCTGGACCTGCTGGACAACGACCCCAGCGTCAACGTGCGCCTTTCGGCCATTGACGCCCTGTACCTGTTCGCCGACCGCGAGCAGGTGCGAACAGCATTGACCGCATCGCTGCCCCGGCAGGCATCGCCCCTGGTGCAGATCGCATTGATCGACCTGATGGTCTCGCTCAAGGAAAAGCGCGCTGCCGCCGCTCTTAAAGAATTGTTGAACGACAAGCAGATCATTCCCGAAGTCCGGCAAAGGGCCAAATCGGGCATCAGTCAGATCCTGTAAGCCATCATGAAAAAGGTCGGTGTTTTCTTTTCGATCGCCGTAACCTTTCGCCCGCAGACCGGTATTACCTTCCTGAACGCCCGTGCGGCGAGGAGGTAAAATGAACAGAATGTTACTGGTACCATTGCTGGTTCTACTGATCCCGGCGCTGTCAGCAGGCCACGAGAAATTCCGCCTGGAAAAGAACGACACCATACATCAGGAATTCCGCTTCAGCATTCCGGAAAAGGAAAAAACCGTCAGGATCGACAATGTTTTCGGTTCGATCTCAGTCAGCGGCACGGCCAGGGCCACGACGTACCTGGAGGCCAAAAAGAGCCTGCGCGCCGACAATCAGCAGGATCTGGCCAGGGCCGAAATCGAAGTGAAATTAAACATGGCCGAAAAGGAAAACCTGCTGGACATCTACGTTGACGGCCCCTTCCGCTGCCGCAACGGTTCGATCAATTGGTCCGAGCGCGACTACATCGCGGTTTATGATTTCAAGCTTGAGGTTCCGGAGCAAACCAGCCTGATCCTGAAAACCGTCAACCAGGGCGACATCGTGGTCCGCAACATCAAGGGCGATTTTACCATCCGCAACGTCAACGGCCATATCGAGATGGAAGGCATGGCAGGCTCCGGGAGCTGCAAAACGGTCAACGGCCATATCCGGACCGAATTTCAAAAAAATCCCGCCGGCGCCTGCTCTTTCACCACCATCAACGGCGACCTGGATATATATTTCATCCCCGCCCTGGCAGCCGACTTCCAGCTGAAAACCATGAACGGCAAAATATTCAGCGACTTTCCGGTCAGCTATCTGTCGGCCAAACCGGGAGAAGCCAAGCGGGAAAAAGGGCGCTACGTCTACCGCAGCCACCGTTTCCAGGGCGTGCGCGTAGGCCGGGGCGGGCCCGAGATCACCATGGAAACACTGAACGGCGACATCATGATCGCCAACCATAAAAAGTAAATCAAGGAGAATAACATGAAAACCATTAAAGTATTTCTGTTCACGGTATTGATCCTCGTATCCTCAGCCCTGGCGCTGCGGGGGCAGGATGCGTCTTCCGACCGCGTTGTCATTCCTTTCAGCGATCCGGGCAAACCCGGCCTGATCAAGGCCCATCTGATCAACGGCGGTATCGTGGTCAAGGGCTATGAAGGAAAGGAAGTGATCGTCGAAGCCAAGCCGCGCGGACATATCATTGGCAAGCATGAAGACGAGATGGATGACGATGACGAAGATGGCAAGCAGGACAAGCATGCCGGCATGATGCGCCTGAAGGCCGGCGGCGGCGGGCTGTCCGTCGAGGAAAGCCAGAATGTCATGGAGATCAGCGTCCCTTCCTGGAAGGCCGATATCGACCTGACCATCCAGGTGCCGCTGAATACGTCCTTGAAGTTGCGCGCCGTCAACAACGGCGGCATCAAGGTGGAAAACGTCAACGGTGATATCGAAGTGGCTAACGTCAACGGCGGCATCATCCTGTCCCGCATCGCTGGTTCGGCCGTGGCCCAGACCGTGAACGGCGATGTCACCGCCAGCTTCACCCGGCTGGACGGCAAAAAACCGCTGTCGCTGATCACCCTCAACGGCGACGTCGATATCACCATTCCCGCCACGGCCAAGGTCGATTTCAAGCTCAAGATCGACAACCATGGCGAGATCTACAGCGATTTCGAACTCAAGCTGCAGAACAAGAGCGAAAAAACCGTCGAAGACAAACGCAGCCACGGCGGCCGCTACCGGGTGAAAATCGACAGGACCGTTTTCGGCTCCATCAACGGCGGCGGCCAGGAGATCACCCTGAAGACCTTCAACGGCGATATCCTGCTGCGCAAGGCCAAATAGAAGTTTTAGAGACAACCATCCTCAAGGGACCGGCCCGGCCGGTCCCTTTTTTTTAATGATCAGGAAGTTTCTGCTGCCGCCAGCCAGCGAAATTTTTTCAAATCGACGCGGCCGCTCCGGTCAAAAATTACCCCTTCTTCACGCAAAAGACGACGCTGCTCAAAGAACCCTTTCCCGGGAGGCAGCGAGATGCGGCCATTGGCGCCGATCACGCGCTGCCAGGGCAGCCGATATTTGTCGGACTGCGAGTGGAGGATCCAGGCTACCTGGCGCGCCCCCCAGGGCTTGCCGGCCAGGTGGGCGATCTGGCCGTAAGTGACTACCTTTCCAGGCGGGATGGCGGCGATCCATTCACGAACAGAAGCGCAGAAAGGATCGCCGGCAGTCGCAGGAATCCCCGCTCTTGGCGGCCTGCTTTTTGATCCCGAGCGAAGTCCTGGCCGCCCCAATTAACATTTCCCCCAAACGTGATCGGGGTGGCGCCTTTCATATTCACGCGGCCGGAGTCGACGTTTTTTTTGTTTTCATTTTCCTTTCTCCTTTTTCAGTTCAACCGACAACGCTGCGGAAAAAAACGATGCCCAGGTAGACGCCGCCGGCGACCAGCAGCCACTGGAACGCGTAGGGGCCGAGCCCTTCTCCATTTTGCAGCCGTGTCCTGATCTTTTCGCGCACCGGCTTGAAGGCCAGGAGCAGCGGCAGGCCGCCCATGAGGACAAAAAGCACGCCGCAGATCAGCCAGCCCCAGGCCAGCCCCCCGCCCGGCGGCGCAAAGGCGAACTCGAGGAAATTCCAGCCCAGAGACAGGAAAAGGCCGGGCCAGGCCAGCGGCATCAGGTTCACCCCCCGGGGAGGAGTGCAGAACAGGTTGATGAAAAAGCAGGCCATGCCAAAGAGAATGGAGACGGGCATGATCCATACCCAGGAAGGGGCGGGGTGTTCGATGGCATAGGGGCCGCCCGAGGCGACCATGCCGCCAAGGCGCATGATCGGGCGCATGGCCTGGTACAACAAACTGATAGCGAACGCCACGCCGGCGATCGTAAAATGGAACAGGAACTGGCGCTTCCGGCTCTTCTCCACGCCCGCACTGCGGGCATTCTCCCTTCATGCTCTGGAACGAGAATCGCTGGTTGGCCATGGTCTCCTCCCCGGCCGGGCGAGCGGCCCCGGGCCTGATACCGATTTTAACATGACCCCTCTTGAAATAAAAATAACAGCCGGTTATGATGTTCTTCCTAAAAAGCATTAAAATCGTTCCTGGAGGTCAACCGCAATGTTCAAAGATCATCCCAAAGGATTGTTCGTCGCCTTTTTCGCCAACATGGGCGAGCGCTTCGGCTTCTATACCATGATGGCCATCCTGATCCTGTTCCTGCAGGCCAAGTATAACCTCTCCGCCGAAGCGGCCAGCGGTTATTACAGCTGGTTCTATTATGCAATTTATGCTCTGGCGCTGTTCGGAGGCGTGCTCGCCGACAGCACCAGCAAGTATAAACTGGTCATCCTGTTCGGCATCATCATCATGTTCGTCGGCTATGGCGTGCTGGCTGTACCCGGAATGCCTCTTCACATCACCCTGATCGGTCTGTTCGTCATTGCCTTCGGCAACGGCCTTTTCAAAGGCAACCTGCAGGCAGTGGTCGGCCAGTTGTACGACGACCCGAAATATTCAAAATTTCGGGACACGGCATTCATGATCTTCTACATGGGCATCAACGTCGGCGCTTTCTTCGCCCCCTTCGCCGCCAACGCAATTCGCAACTGGTTCCTCCGGACGCAGGGCTTCGCCCACGACGGCAGCCTGCCGGCCATGTGCCATGCCTTCCTGGATGGCCGCATGACCGACGGCGCCTCGATCGCCAGCCTGGAGAGCCTGGCCTCCAAAGTATCGGGCCTGACGGTCAGCGGCGCCGATGCACTCAAAGCCTTCGCCGCGAAATACATCGCCGCCTTTTCCAAGGGTTACAATTATGCCTTCGGCCTGGCAGCGATCGCCATGATCATCTCGCTGCTGGTCTATATCATCTTCAACAAGCACCTGCCGGCAAAGGCCAAAAGCGTTGCCGAAAAAAGCGCCAAGGAGTCGGGGTACCAGCAGATCGCCAATTTGCCCAGCCTGGTCACCGGCGCGTTATTTATCGCGGCCACGGCGGCCGTGTTCCACTTCATTTTCAACCAGTTCGCGCTGGGCATGGCGCTGGGCCTTTTCTTCGGCTTCGTAGCCTTCATATTCAAGACATCGACCCATGAAGAGAAACCGCGGGTGGTGGCCCTGGTGCTGGTGTTCTTCGTGGTCATCTTCTTCTGGATGTCCTTCCACCAGAACGGCCTGACCCAGACCTGGTTCGCCCGCGATTACACGGTGAAGGAGGTCGGCCCGATCAACAACATCTTCTTCAACCTCAATTCCATGCTGGCCTTCATCGGCTGCCTCGCCGGCCTTTTCCTGCTCATCACCAGGAAAAAGATCGCCCAGCGCACCATCGGGCTGGCCATGTTCGCGGGACTTGGCGCCCTGACCTACTATTTCGTTTCCGGGTACAAGGTCATGAACCCTATCGAGCCGGAAATATTCCAATCGTTCAACCCCCTGTTCATCGTGGTGCTCACTTTCCCGGTGATGGGCATCTTCGCCTGGCTCAGGAAAAAGAACATCGAACCGTCGACACCGAGAAAGATCGGCATCGGCATGGTCATCGCCGCCGTCGGTTTCGTCATCATGCTGGTCGGCTCGCTGCAACTGGTGGCACCCAAGCTGATCGCCAGCGCCAACATGACCGAATGGGGGCGCGTCTCGCCCACCTGGCTCATCAGCAGTTACCTGACGCTGACCATCGCCGAGCTCTTCCTCAGCCCCATGGGTCTTTCATTCGTCTCAAAAGTTTCGCCGCTCCGTTTCCAGGGGCTGATGCAGGGCGGCTGGCTGCTGGCCACGGCCACGGGCAACAAGCTGCTGTTCGTGGGCGGTTATTTCTGGGACAAGATCGAGCTGTGGCAGATCTGGGGCATTTTCGTCATCTGCTGCCTGCTTTCGGCCGCGTTCATTTTCTCGATAATGAAACGCCTGGAGCGCACGACCAAGTCCTGAAATATTTTTTTTATGCTGCCGGCCGGCCTGGACACTGATTGTTGGAGAGGATTCGCTTCCTTTCAACGGACCTGAAGCCCGGGATCAATGGGCGGCGCCGTTGTCCTGGACGGCTCCGTCAAGCAGGCGGATGGTGCTTTTGGAAAAGGCGGCGATGGCCGGGTCGTGGGTCACCATGAGAATGGTCCGTCCGCCTTTCCAGAGTTGGGAAAAGATCTCCATGATCTCGTGACCGCTCTTGGAATCGAGGTTGCCGGTCGGCTCGTCAGCCAGAATGATCGGCGGATCCATGGCCAGGGACCGGGCGATGGCCACCCGCTGCTGCTGCCCTCCCGACATCTCGGTCGGCCGGTGCTTGGCCCAGGGCGCCAAGCCCACCATTTCCAGCAATTCGTTGACCCGCGCTTTGCGCTCGGCGCCTTTCTTGCCGTTGAACAGCATCGGCAGCTCGATATTTTCGTAGGCCGAGGCGTAGGGCAGCAGGTTGAAATTCTGAAAAACAAAACCGACCTTGCGGTTGCGGATGGTCGACAGTTGATCGAAAGTCAGCCCGGAAACATTTTTACCCTCGAGATAATAAGAACCCTCGGTCGGCGTATCGAGACAGCCGATGATGTTCATCAGGGTCGACTTCCCGGAGCCGGAAGGGCCCATGATGGAAATGAAATCGCCCTTCTGCACGGTAATGAAGACGCCCTTGAGGGCGACGAACTCGACCTCGCCCATCTTGTACACTTTCGAGATATTGCGAAATTCGATCATAATCCACCTCGGATGCTATTCATAACGCAGGGCTTCGATGGGATTTTGCCGCGAAGCCCGCAAGGCCGGAAAAATTCCCGAGACAAAAACCAAAACACAAAGGACCACCAGGAAGACAATCAGGATGTCGAACGAAAAAATCGGCCGCAGCAAGTAGGCCTTGATGCCGAAATCCTCATAACCGACAGGGACCAGGTTCACCAGACTGACGATATTGAACGCGATCAGGGTTCCCCACAGCGTCCCCTTGAAGAAAATGGCGAAGGTTTCCAGAAAGAACTGCATGACGATATGGCGCCGGCGGGCTCCCAGTGCCATCTTGATGCCTATTTCGCGGGTGCGCTCCTTGACCACGGCATACATCAGGTTGGTCACGCCCACGGCGCCGATCAGCAAGGTCAGTGCCCCGATGATGCTCAGGAAAATTTCGATGCCCTTGAAAATCTTGGCCCCGGTCTCGTAATCGCGGATCGTGTTCCAGAAGTTCACGGCATTGGCGTCATCATCGGCGAAGCGGTACTTGCGCCCCAGGACGCGGCGCACCTGGTTCTCCATGAACAGGGCATCACCGGGATCGGCCGGGCGGATATGGATGCGGTCCAAAAAACGCTGGAAGTCGATTTGACAGAATGTGGAGAAGGGGATATAAACCGTTTCCGAATCGGGCCCCTGGTACATGGAACTTTGCTGTTTTTTCTTCATGACCCCGATGACGGTGAAAGGTGTCTGCTCGATGCGCATCTCCTTGCCGACCGGATTGCTGTCGCCAAAGAGTTCCTTGGCCACGTTCCAGCCGATAAAGGCCACGCGCCGGGCATTTTCCTGGTCCAGGTCATTGATGAACCGGCCGCCGGCTGCAGGGATCTGGGAACGCATCTCGGCAAAACAGGGGTACACACCGTTGACCGAGCGGTTGGACTCCTTGCCGCGATAGGAAATATTATGGCTGTTGTTGGCCTCGGGAGAGATCAAGGCAATGCCCGGTATTTGCCGCTTGAGCAATTCCAGGTCTTCCATGTGGATGTGAATGCGCCGGGCGCGCGGCAGACCTTGAAAGGGTTTGCTGGTCTGGCCCCTGGTTACCATGATCATGGTACTGCCCAATCCCTTGAAACTGACGCTGCCGGCGTTGGACAGCCCGCGGCCGAAGGACATCAACAGCAAAAGCGACAGAGCCCCCCAGGCGATGGCGAAGGTGATCAAGCTGGTCTTTTTCTGGCGCTTGCGAAATTCATTCCAGTACAAATGCAGAAGTTGCATGCGCATGGTTATTTCCTGAGTGCGACGATCGGGTCGGTGGCGGCGGCCCGCCGCGCCGGCGTCAAGCCGGACAGGGTGCCGATGGCCAAAAGGATCAACACGGTGACGATCCCGACCAGGGGATTGAGCTTGGGGATGCCTATATACTCCTCCAATTGCTTGGCCGGCAGCAGGGCCAGCAGCAGCGCCGCCAACAAGAAACCGATGGCGCCGCCGATCAGGATGATGCAATTGGCTTCGGCAAAAAACTGCCACATGATGGCGCGACGCTTGGCGCCGACCGCCAGCTTGATGCCGATCTCCCGTATCCGTTCTTCCACCACCACCAGCATGATCGAGGCCACGCCCACGCCGCCAACCAACAGTGTAAAGGAGCCGATGATGCCCAGGAAAATATTGAAAGCCGTAAAAAACATGTTGAACTGCCGCTCGAAGTCGGAAAAATCCCAAACGAACAAAGCATCCTTGTCCAGGGGATTGAATCCCAGCCGCCCGCCAAAGTAATTGCGCAGGGCGGCGATGGTCTGTTTGGACAAGGCCGGATCGCTTGGCTGGACAATGAAATTCTGGACATACTTCACGCCATACAGGGTCATGTAGGTGGTCCAGGGAATGAAAGCGCAGTGCGTGTCACGCATGCCGTTGTAATTGCTGTTCTGGTCCTTTTCGATCATCACGCCGACAACGGTGAAGGGCACACCCTCGATCATCACCTGCTTGCCGACCGGCTCCATGCCTTTGAAGAGGTTCTTGGCGATGGTCGCGCCCAGGAAGCAATTGCGCCGGTGCTGCTGCACATCATACTCATTGATGAAGCGGCCCAGAGCCGGGATGGTGTTGCGGATGCGCTCGAACGGCACAGCGACACCGCGCACGGTATTGAGCAGCTGTTCGCGGCCATAGCGGATATTTCGGCTCGATATGAATTCGGGCGAAAGGGTCTGGACTCCAGGCACCCGTTTCTTGACCAGCTCCAGTTCATCGGGAGTGACCTGGATGCGGCGGCCCTTGGGCAGCCCGTTGTAGGTCATGGTGGTCTGCCCGGGAAACACCAGGATGATGCTCTGTCCCATGCCGCGGAATTGCTTCATCTGCTGTTTGCCGATGCCGGTGCCGAAGGCCAGCAGCAGGATGACGGCGAAAGTTCCCCAGGTCACTCCGGAAAGGGTCAGGAATGTCCGCAAAGGTTGGCGCACCAGGTCGCGGAACAGGTTGCGGAAAAAGGCCAGGATCATTCGATCTCTCTGGGCGGCCGCTCGACAACCTGCTCGCCGGCCTGCAATCCGGAAACGATCTCGATATTCAAGCCGTCGGAAAGCCCGACCTGGATCTCCTTCTTTGTAATTTTCCCATCCCGCATCGTTTCCACGAAACGCTTGTCGTTTTCGAAGGTGATCAGGCGTTCGGGGATGATCAGAATGTCCTTTTTATCCTTGATCTTGAGGTAGGCAGTGGCCGAATACCCGGCACGCAGGGTGATCTTGCCGGCATCGATAATGGCGATTTCCAGGCCGAACATGGTGGCATTGCCTTCCTTCTCGGCCTTGGGATAGATACGCTCCAGGCGGCCCGTCACCTTGGCGTCAAGCAGCGCCCCGACCTGGATGTCGGCGATCATGCCCGGCAGCAGTTTGCCGACATCGATCTCATCGACCTTGCCCTTGAAACGCAGCAAACTCATGTCGGCCATGGAACACATTTCCGTACCGGGCTGGAAATTGGTCAGGGGCACCACGGCATCACCCTCGAAAGCGTCCTGCTGCAGGACGATCCCCGACATCGGCGATTTCACGATGGAATCCACCGAACGGTTGATCATCTGGATCCGGCCTTTTTCAAGCAATTCGAAGCGCTCCTGGGCGATCTTGTAACGCAATGAAATCTCATTGAAGCGCGACTCGGTCTCTTCCATGTCCGAATCCGAGACCAGCTGCGCCTTGTACATCTTCACCTTGCGGTCCCGTTCATTGCGGATCTTTTCCATGAGTATTTGCGCGACTTCCATGTTGCGCCGGGCTTCGACGTACTCCAGGGGGGTGGGATTGGGGGATATCTTGAACAGGGGCTTGTCTCTTTCGACCCAATCACCTATTTTGAAGTATACTTCCTCGACCAGGCCCGGGATGGTCGATTTCACCTTGATCTCCTTTTCCGGTTCAATGGTGCCCACCGCCAATGCCTTTTCGGAGATGTCGCCCTTTTTCACCGCGACGAATTTCAGGCCGCCGTTTTTATCGTTCTTGGGGGAGAAAAGAAAAAACAGAGCTACCACGACCAACAGCACAAGAAATCCACCGATCAATACTTTTTTCATCTTCATGCGTTACCTCGCTTGAATAATACAGGAATATTAAACGAAAACAGTCGGAAAAAGGTTCATCTGCATACATTCCAAATCAGGGAAGCCTTGATCTTTCCGGTGAACCTGCCCGATTCTGGCTGATCGGGATCGGTTTCTATAAGGCAGTGAACGCGGCAATCCCGTCGGCAGTCGCGCAGACTCTGGTCCAAAAATCAATCTCTTTTTCTATCAGGTCGGCGATGAAGGATTCATCCCTCTCCACCTTCAGCAGCACGGTGTGGTCGAAGCGGAAACTCCAGTAATGGATCTCTGCCAGGCCGGTAACGGCCAGGATATGCTGCAGTTGGGGGAAGTATTTTTCGGGCACGCGACCGGACGCGGCAAACCGGTGGTCCTTCTCGCCCGGGCACTTGATCTCCACCACCTGGCGCCCGTCCAGGCTCAACCCGTCCAGGCTGGCGCGCATCCAGGCGTGGTCCGCTGACTGCACGCAGACGGGTTCGACTTCGATGCCGGTGTGGCGGATAAAGGCCGCGCGGGCCAGTGGTTCGAGATCCTTGCCCCGCTGCATGTAACTGTTGGCCGGCCGCTCGGCCTGCTGCCCCGTCTTGAGCAAAAGCAGCTCGCCCGCCTTCTGCCAGGGCGAAAGTCCCATGACCACCGGAGCGTCGGAAGCGCCGATGCCGCCGCGCCGCCAGGAGAGCCATTCTTCGGTGCTCTGTTCGAAATCGAGTTTGATATAATGTGGCGGGAGATGTTTCTTGCATCTTTTCTTTTATCACAACGGCAACCAAAAAGCAAAAGCAGAGCCAAAGGGATCCCCGGAATGGTCAGCCAGGGTTTTGCGGTTTCGTCTTGATGGCGGCAGCGCGGGCGTGGGCCACCTGGCAGAAATACTCGCTCCAGGCGTCGAGGCGGCCGTTCTCAAGATGGGCGTGGGCCGGGCACCACAGGCAGAGGTTGATGATCGGGCAGGAGCGGCATTTTTCCAGAAATTCCGGCGCGGCAGAGGTCAGAGCGCGCACCCGGGGAACGAAATGCCGCCAAGCCTCGGCCAGGGTTCCCTTTTTCAGGTCGTACACGCAATCGGGATGCCACAGTGAAGAGCACAGGCGGAAATAGCCGTCATAGCTGATAGTGAAACCGCTGTTGCCCGCACCGCAATGAAAAAGATGCTGGCAACCCTGGTGATCCTGTTCGGGAAAAATCAATTGCTGGCAATGTTTCAGCAGGGATTCAGAGCGTTCTGACATCGGCCTGCTCAATGGCCACGATCTCTTCGGGAGTCAGCCGTTCACCAATGATCTCGGCGTTGCGATCCGTATTCCCGTCGAAGCGCAGGTGCAGCAAGGGATCAAAACGGAAAAAGTCTTTGGTATGCTGCCGGCAAAATGCGCCCATTTCCGCAAGTTCATGAAAATTGGACCTCAAGGCCATGGCCTTCAAGCGCACCTTGATGCCGTTTTTCAGCAACAGGTTCAATCCGCGGTGAAAAGCGGCGTAGGAGCCCGGAAGTCGGGTGACCCGTTCATAAGTTTCCTTCGTGGCGCCGTAGACCGTGACCTCGATGTCCCGGGGCGGATACTTTTTGAACAAAGCGATATGTTTATTGGTTACCAAACAGGCATTGGTAAATACCGACACTAAAAGGCCTTTCTTTTTCAGCATGAGATAAATATCGGCAAAATCTTCGCGCAGCAAGGGTTCGCCGCCACTAATCAGACACCACAAGGTACCCAACTCAATAGCCTGGGTCGGCGATTCGGCCGATCTGCCCGAGAGTCAATTCTTTTTCTCGAGCCGCCCGATCCCCGGCCGGCAGATTGATGTAGCAGTGACGGCAATCATTATTGCAGCGGGCGGTAATCTCAAGATCGCAGGATAAAGGGATACGCTTGGCTTCGACCTGCTTCCATAACTGGAATTCTGGAAGTGCAGTGGCAACCGTGAATTTTTTTTTCATTTTCCCGGAAGGATCAACTTGCGCAGGCGGCGCCGGACCTTGACCAATATGCGGCGCAGCGGGGGCCAGAGCGGATAGAGCAGCAAATAAAAATTCACCCAGGAGGAAGGCGCGGAACGGTTCGGCCAAAAACGGGGCCTTGCCCCGCCGCTCCACCCTGGTGATCAGGCCCAGGATGTTTTCCGCCGGGATCCAGCCGTCGGCATCGGGGCAATTGTCGCCCTTGATGAAATATTTCCTGGCCATTGTATGCAGCACGCGGTGGACCAGCATCTGCGGCCGGTCGGGGTGACGGAAGGCCAGCACGTCGCCGCGGCGGGGCATGATGTCTTTCAACGGTGAGACGGTGATGATGTCGCTGTCGCGGATGGCCGGCGTCATGCTGTGCCCCTTGGCCTGAAATCTGAACGACGCCCCTTTTTCATGGACCGCCTCGATCAGCTCCATGATCACCGGCGCCGACAGGGAGATGCCTTCATCCCGGTTTTGGCAATTGTCCATTTCAGCCCCGTTTTTTTTCACTGATGATGCGGCGCTTGAGCAGTTCGGTTGCCAGGCCAAGGATATCTTTTTCGATCGCGGCTGGCAAGGCATCATACTTTTTGGCGAGTGCCATGGCGATCTGGGTCAGTGTCCTTTTCCCGTCCAGCAATCTTCCAAAAGGCCCGGCCGGTTTCGTTCAGCGAAAAAAGATCGTCTTCGGCATCACCGATGCCGGCGCTCAACGGTACGATGATGATCTCGCCCTCGATCTCGCGGGCCACAATATCTTCCGAAGGAACATAAACGCTGTCAGGTTTTGCCGAACCTTTCATCAATCACCTCTCATTTTAGCGATCCGGGTTCGCCAATCGTCAACTTCCCATCCCCCTTCGCCTGCGGACAGCAACCCCAAGTCTCTGGCTTGGGCATGGGCGATCTCGCATAAGTACTCGACCGGAGTATCCAATGATCCATGTTCAGCCCAGGATTTGGCCGGGCACTGTTCACAGAGTCCTTTCAGGAAACAACGGCTGCAGCGCTCCAAATACCTGGGGTTGAGCCGCGGTTGTTTTTTTCAACCTGGGCACGATGCAGGCCAGGGCATCGGCCAATGTCCCCTTTTTCAGATCAAAGGTCAGCTGCGGAGCCCGCAGGGAAAGGCAGGGTTGAAATTTGCCATAGGCATCCACGCAGCCGTTATACCCGGCCCCGCATTGGAAAAGTTTTTTTCCCGGCGGACCGATGAACATGCGGCAGAATTGGTTCATTTCTTTGCGATAGGCTTCCCGGTTGCGCTGAAGGATGCGCACAACTTCCCCGGGAGCGGCCCGCAAGGTCTTGATCAGCTTGTTCTTCCCGGGAAGATCCCGGCGGCCGCGCAGATCGAAAGCCATTGAATAGGAGGCGGGCTTGTCCATCCCGGGAATAGAAGCCGCCCATGATGCGAATTCATCCAGCTCGCTTTTGTTGGCGGGCAGCCATGCGCCCTTGACAACAAAAGGGATTTTGTTTTTTAAAAGCAGACCGATGCCGCGTTGGAATTCCGCGTGGGAGCCGGGTTGGCGCGTAGCCGCCTCGTATGATTTTCGATTCATTCCGTAAACCGTCACTTCTATCTTTTCCAGTGGCGGCATCTTGACGAACAAGGCGGCCAATTGCCGAGTGATGCCCCGGGCATTGGTGAACAAAATGACCTTCATTCCCAAGCGGCGGGCAAAAACATACAAATCGGCAAAGTCCTGACGCAGCAGCGGCTCGCCGCCGGTGAAGCGCACGCTAAGGGCTCCCAGGTCTGCGGCCTGGCCAAGGATTATTTTCCATTGTTCAGTGCTCAACTCTTTTTTTTTTGCCCGGGCATCATGTTCGGGAAGGTTGATGCTGCAGTGGATGCAGTCGTTGTCGCAGCGCTCGGTCAATTCGATATCGAGATGGGATATCGCCGGCTTTCTGCTTTTCCATAAAGCCTGGCTGCGCAAATCCCTTTTTTTTACAAAGTCCGGCTTGTCAGGAATGCGGCGGTTTTGCGGGAAAGCGGTCGGGCGCTTCATGGCATTTTTATTGTATCAGCAGGCCCGCTTCAAGGCAACTGGCCTTTGTGCTGGTGAGTCGAATCCAATTTATCCAGGATTTTTACTATTCCTCCGCTCTTGTCGAACTGCAGGCGATAGGCCGGTACTGCGCGAACGAATTCCTCAACCACGGCCAGCGTTTTTTTCCACCAGTCGGCGGTGATCAGCGGCTTGATCAGCAGGGGCAGAACGCGCTTCAGGACCTCCTGCCGATCCGTTATGGCAATGAGCCGATTTGTTCTGGCCTTTTCCAGGAACAAAACGGCACGCAGCGGGGCCTCGGCAGACGAGACGTGCGGCACGTCGCCGTGACTCCAGGTGCCATGGATGCGGAATCCTTGCGGCCAGCGGCGGACGATCATGCGGTCATCGCACAAAATTTCACCCGCATCTCTCAACAAGGTGACTGTGGTCGATTTTCCGGCCTCGGAATGGCCGGCAAAAAGGAGACCCTGGCCGCCGATCTTCATGCCGGCAGCGTGAAAGATGAAGCCCTGGCGGCGGGACAGTAATGGCGCCAGCCAGATCTGGTCGGTGGGAAACAAGCTAAGGGAATGCAGGTTACCTTCACTGAAGATACAGCTATCCTGGTGGTATATTTCACCGCGCGTATGCGCGTCATTGAATATGGCCAGGCAATAGACGGAATATTTTTTTGCGGCCGGGTTTGATGCCCAGGTATGACCAGGAAGAGCCTTTGCGGTAGATCGCCCAGGGGGCCTGGCGATACATTTCCCGTCCCAGTCTGGCCGGCAGGATACGTGGCAGTGAAAAATGATGCGTGAGCCTTACCTGCGCCGCGCCCGGCTTCTCCATCTGGAATTTTTTGAATTTGTCGGCAAAAGTGGAATCGCTGATGGGCAGGTCCGCCTCAACGCGGATAGTGATCCCGGCGATCTGGAAATAGCGGCAACAGGTAAGATCATCTCCAGAAAAACCGGGAATCATTTTTCCTGCACCGTGAATTGGCATTTCACTAACTTCTTAATATCGTGGAGGGAAAAACTCGGGTTACCGTCAGTATGCTGCCGCATATGGCACTGGATAACAAAAAAGGGCGCGTCAGGGAAATTCCCGGCTGATTCACGAAGGCAGCACTTCCGAGCAGACGCCTTGCGCCGGATGACTGCAGGCCTGGACCGCCGGCCTGGAAGGCCCGGCTATTCCGGCATATTTGCATGTGGCCAGCACATTTTCTTCACTTTTTCCCCGGCCGATGATGACCAAGTGCGGTTTTGACCACTTTTTTTGCTTTTTTATCCTGTTTTCACACACTCCCATATTACTTAACTTATAATATATATTGGCATTGGTGTCAACAAAGTGAGATTGGCATGGTCGCAGTTTGCTTTTTTTGTGGATACAACCTGATATTTTTTTCATTCCTTCTTCAATAAGATTCATTAAAATCTATTTCACAAAACTATTACTCAAAAATAACTCTGAACGGAAAATGCTGTGGGATATTGTTCCCGGGGAATTTTTATCGTTTTTTCTTATTGACAAAGATCAATAAAATTCCTATACTTTTCATTTCTGGAGAAATACATGGCAAAAAGCACTGTAAATGGAAAAATTTCGCTCATTCGTAACCCCGACGTGGTCCTGCGCGAAGAGGACCCGGATGGGGCACTGTTGTTCAATCCCGACACCAACCAGATCCGCGTGATCAACACCACCGGCCTGTTCATCTGGAAGCACTGCGACGGCAAAAAAGACCTACCTTCCATAGTCTCCAGTCTGAAAGAAACATTTGACGGCGTGCCCGAAGCCGAAGTGGACAACCAGGTCAAGGCGTTTGTTGACGATATGAAAGCCAACGGTTTTTTGGGAATTCCGGAAGCAAAAGAGAAATAAATTTGGGTTCAAAAAGCAAAAACAAAAAACTGCCGCCGCCCAAGAGCGTCAGCATCTCCATCACCGGCAAGTGCAACCTGAAATGCCATTATTGTTTTTACGCCAACGAAATGACCGGCTTGCAGGACCTGCCCACATCGACCTGGATGAAATTCTTTGAGGAATTGGCAAAGATCGGCATCATGGATGCATCCCTGACCGGCGGCGAAGCTTTGCTGCGACCCGATATTTTTGAGCTGATCGACGGCATCATCGCCAACCACATGCGTTACAATATCCTGAGCAACGGCACCCTGATCGATGAAAAGTTGCTGAAAAAGTTCGAAATTGGAAAAAGACGTTTGCGTCTTGATTATATTCAAGTATCCATCGACGGCTCGCGCGCCGAGATCCACAATAATAGCCGCCCGGGTTCTTTTGACAAAGCGATCCGCGGCTTAAGACTTTTAAAGGAAGCCGGATTTCCGCTGGCCGTGCGCGTGACCATCAACCGCCACAACCTCAACGACCTGGAAAACATCGCCAAACTTTTACTGGAAGACATAGGCTTGCATTCCTTCGGCACCAACGAGGCCATGCCTATCGGTTCGGGCTGCCGCAGCAACGCCGAAATGGCGTTGACCTCGAAGCAGAAAATGATCGCCATGGCCACCATAGGCCGCCTGCAGCGTCGCTATCCCGGACGATTGCAAGCCCAGGCCGGCCCGCAGGCCAAGCGCAAGATGTATGCCGAAATGGTCCATGCCCGGCGCACCGGCGAGAAGCCGCACACCTGGACCATGGGCTATTTGACCTCCTGCGGCTGCGTTTTTTCCAAGATCGATGTCCTGCATGACGGCTCGATCGTACCCTGCTGCATGCTGCCCGGCCTGGTCCTGGGTAACATCACCAGTGACTCCCTGCTCGATATATGGTATCATCATCCTACGATGATTGCCTTGCGCGAGCGGAGAAGCATTCCCATGAGTGAAGTACCGGGATGCGAAAACTGCGAATGGAACCAGTACTGCAACGGCAGTTGTCCGGGCCTGGCCCACCAGTTGACCGGCGATTTCAATCGTGCCAATCCTGAAGATTGTTTTAAGAATTTCTTGAAAGAAACAGGAGCGAGTTATGGGCTGCGAGCCTGAGTTGCTGAAAAAGGAAGCCATGCCAGACCGCGACGCGGAAGCTCGACCTCCCTCCGAAGGCGTGCCGCCGCTGACCTCGCTCTACATGTATATTTCCGGCTCCTGCAACCTGGCCTGCCGCCACTGCTGGATCGAGCCTGACTTTCAAGCTGAAAAAAGAAACGGCAAATTTCTTAAAATTGGAATACCTGAAAAAAGCCATAAGAGAAGCCAAACCACTCGGCCTGCAATCGGTTAAGCTGACCGGCGGTGAGCCCATGCTGCATCCCACAATTCCGCGAGATCGTTAATATTATTGAATCGGAAAACATCGGCATGATCATGGAGACCAATGGCACCTTCATAGACGACGAAGTGGCTAAATTCCTAAAATCTAAGAAGTATTTCAACTTTATTTCCGTATCCATCGATGGCGCCAAACCCGAAACTCACGATAAGCTACGCGGAGTGAAGGGGTCCTACCAAAAAGCCATCAAGGGTATCAAGGCACTAGTCAAGGCCGGCTTTCATCCACAAATGATCTGCACCCTTCATAAGGACAACATAAATGATATCGAAGATATGATTATATTTGCTGAAAAACTTGGATGCGGATCAATTAAATTCAACCATATCCAAAAAATCGGTAGAGGGCAGGACTTGGCGGCCAAGCAAGGTCTTGGAATAGACGAAATTATTCATATCCATCGTCATCTGGAAACCGAAATCATTCCCAAATATAAAATTCAGGTTTATTTTGACATCCCCATGGCTTTTTTTTCAATTTCTAAACTTTTAAAAAGTGGTTTAGGAATGTGTTCTATTTTGAATGTATTGGGCTTGCTATCAGGTGGTGAAATAGCCTTATGCGGAATTGGGACAACTCAGCCTGAACTAATCTACGGCCATATCATTGCAGACGATTTGCAACTAGTATGGAAAGAAAATCCAAGGTTGATAAAATTAAGAGAGCAAATTCCCAGCAAGCTTGAAGGCATCTGCACATTATGCCTGCACCACGATATATGCCTTGGAATGTGTGTGGCCAATAATTTTCATGAAACAGGAAAACTAAATGCCGCCTACTATTTTTGTAGACAAGCTAGGGAACAAGGACTTTTTCCGATGTCCCGGCAAAAAATAAACAAAGGAGAAAACAATGGGAAAAGTGAAACTTCGTCAATATGAAGTACCAATTGCGAGAGATTTATCTGGATTTTTAGCCGAAGGACAAGTTACTCCCAATGCATTTTGCACTAATGGGCCAAGTGTAATTTCCCCAACTTGTGCTGTAGGTCCGACTCCAACCGGTGTGGGAAATTGCTCGCCAACAGGAACATATGCTGGAGTTGGAGGTTGCAATGCTGGAATCAGTCCAGATACTCCATGGCCAACTTGCAGGGGGGGAATAAGTGCATTAGAAGGATGTGCAACTGGAACATATTATAAATAGTATTAACTATTAAAACTTATCTTTTAAACTTTGATCACTTCACATCACTCAATTGCAAGACTTTGTTTTTCTACTAAATTAAATGTCCCATGTGAGTTCTTTAATGATATTAAAATGCAACTTTTTCAGTTTGAGCACGGAGTCACCGATATAACTCAAATTCTACTGTCAGTAACTGACCAAGAGTTGATCCTAGCTCCGTTGCAAGAAAAAAAGTTCACAGAAATTTGTCGACATAATCATACAACATCAATCTACGGCGATACTTTAATAATCTCCCCAACTTTGCCTCAAGAAATAACTAAGAAATTAGCAAAATCCCTTAGTTTTAATGACCCCAGCTATCCCTTGCTTAATTCTGAAGCAGTACGGTCAACGGTATTAACGAAATTATCCAAGCCAAAAAAAATTCGGTTACAACTTCATAAACTTGTCATAGAAATTTTTGATTACGAGCATATGGAATTCCAAGTTTTTTTTCACTCCAGTCTAGCCTATATGCTGCTGCTCGACCTATCTTTCAATGGCATCCGAAGACTGTTTTCAGCTTCTTTATCTGCATATGACTCCTTATTGATACACAGTTCAGGAATAACAATTGATGGTCGCGTTGCCCTTTTTTTGGCTCAAGATGGTGGAGGAAAATCAACTGTGGTTAATTTAGGAGAGAGAAAAAATATTCTATGTGACGATTACAATATCTTAAGCCGACGCCATGGAGTTTGTGAAGCTCATTCTACCCCATGGGGGAAAATATGCAATGGCCCAATTTCCGGACCTCTTGGAGGCCTTTTTTTTCTCGAAAAAGCATCAACTTTTTCTTTGAAGCGAATTACTCCCCAAGAAGCTCTAATCTTGATTTGGAAAGATAACAATCGATCTTTAAAAAACTTTCTCAATGAAATGAAAAAACGGTCATTCAATACTCTTTTTGATATCTGCCGAGAAGTACCTAGTTACATCATGCATTTTCCCAAAGATCACATCAACTGGCAGGCCATTGACCACGCAATGATTTGATATGTCACTCAATAAGCTTACAAGGATTTCAATATATCACTTATAATGCAAGTAAGTTTGCCATCAATTAATATTCTTTTTTATCAAGGCCGAAGCATGACTGGTACTTTTAAAAACGGAGCCTATCTTCATATCCAAAGGGCTTTTGTCAGTGACTTGCGCTGCGGTGATGTAGTGGTAATAAAAAATCAGAAACCGGGCAGCAAGGAAAATCAATATGTACATCGTATTGTCCATAACACCTCTTTGAACATCATTAGTCGTGGCGATAACAACCAGGTAAACGATGATCAGCATGTCTTGGTTGAAAATCTAATCGGGCGGGTGACCCATTACGAACGCAACGGCAAGATCCATAAAGTCTGGAATGGCCGGTTGGGCATGCTGCGGGCCAGGGTGCTGCATGGCAGGTTGCATGCCTTAAGAGCCTTGAAGTTTTTTTTGCGAAAGCCGTACCGCCTGATCAAGAAAACGGACATCGTGGCGAAGCTCTGGCGGCCGGATATCGAAACGATCTATTTCGAAACCCAGGACGGCCCGCTGGTCAAATACGTTCACAACGGCAGGACCGTGGCCAGCTGCTGGATGGAAGGCAACCGCTGGTGGTTCAAGAGGCCGTATGATTTCGTCATAAGGCCGAAAAACAAATAGCTGACAAGAACAAGTCTTTAAGTGAGATTCAGATCCCCCCGGCTTCGCCACCCCCCTTAAATAAAGGGGGGTTAATTTCGAAATCTTGCGCTATCTTCGTTTCCCCCCTTACCCAAGGGGAGACAAAGGGGGGATCTCTTTGTTTGTCAATTTCTTTCTTCAGCCAAAATCAGCTATAATCCCAGGTGATGAAATCCTGGTTCGCATACCTGAAAGGCGCCCTGGGCCGCCGCCTGCCCGAAGACAAGATCTCCAGCGGGCAAAAAAAGGACCGCTTGCGCGGCAATCTGAAAAATCTGCTGCCCTTCATCAAGCGCCACTGGCGCAAGGGCGCCCTGGGAGCGCTGCTGATCCTGCTGACCTCGCTGCTCACCTTCCCCGGCCCGCTGATCACCCGCTTCCTGATCGACAAGGTCATCCTGGGCAAGCAGCTCTCGCTGCTGCTGGGCGTGATCATGCTCCTGGCCGCATCAAGATCGTCGGTGTCCTTTTCGGCCTGCTGCAGCAGTATTATTTCACCCGCTTCGAGCAGGAGGTGCTGCTCGAGATCCAGCAGGCCCTGTTCGACCGCACCCTGCACCTGCCCAAGTCCTTTTTCGACGCCAAGGAGACCGGCTACCTGATGTCGCGCCTGCTGGGCGACGTCAACGGCCTGCGCTGGTTCTTTTCCTCATCCATCGTGCACATGTTCAGCTCGGTTCTGCGCTTCGCCGGCGGCACGGTCTTTTTGATCTACCTCAACTGGCGCCTGGCCCTGGCCGTGCTGGTGGTGCTGCCCTTGATGTTCCTCTCGGTGCGTTTTTTCGGCGGCAAGATCCGCGTGCTGAGCCACCACGGCATGGAGCGCCACGCCGAGGTCTACCAGTCGGTGCAGGAATCGCTGGCCCAGACCTCGCTGATCAAGGCCTTCGCCACCGAAAAACGGACGCTGAACAGCCTGATGGGCAAATTGCGCGCCTCGTTTCAGGTGGGCATGGAACAGAACACGCTGGGCGCAGTGGCCAACCTGGCCATCAACTTCGCTCCCGACCTGGCCCACCTGATCGTCATGGCCGGCGGCGCCTACCTGATCATCCGCGGCGAATGGAGCGTGGGCTCGCTGCTGGCCTTCCAGTCCTACGTCGGCTTCGTCTACGGGCCGGCCCAGTTCCTGGCCCAGGCCAACTTCCAGTGGCAGGGCGCCGTGGCTTCGCTGGAGCGTGTCTCGGCCCTGTTCGACGTCGTGCCCGAAGAGCAGGCCGGGGTTGGAATGAAAAGCGAGCGGCTGCGCGGAGAGGTGGAATTTCGCAACGTCTCTTTCTCCTACAATGGCATCGATACGGTTCTAGAGGATATTTCCTTCCTGGCACGGGCGGGCGAGCACATGGCCGTGGTCGGCCCCAGCGGCGTGGGCAAGACCACCCTGGTCAGCTTGCTCCTGCAGTTCTACCGCCCCCAAAAAGGGCAGATCATTATTGACGGCCGTCCGGCAACAGAATATGAATTGAATTCACTGCGCCGGCGCATCGGCTACGTGCCGCAGTCGCCTACGCTGCTTTCAGGCACCATCGAGGAGAACCTGCGCTACGGCGACCCCGAAGCAAATGCCGCGCAGATAGAAAAAGCGGCGCGGACCGCCGGCATCCATGATTTTATCGCCGCCTTGCCCGATGGCTATGGCTCCGCGGTCGGCGAGCGCGGCGTTAATTTTTCCGAGGGGCAGAAGCAGCGCCTGGCCATTGCCCGCGCCCTGGTCAAAGACCCCGACATCCTGGTCCTGGACGAACCGACCTCGGCCCTGGATTCCCGCACCGAAGAATCGATATTCGCCTCACTGCCGGATATGGTGCGCGGCAAGACGCTGTTCATCATCGCCCACCGTCTGAGCACCATCCGCCAATCCGACCGCATCCTCTGCTTCAACGACAAGGGACTGGTCGGTGCCGGCAGCCACGACGAATTGCGCGAAAAGTGCGCTTACTACCAGTCGCTGCTGCGCAGCCAGAATGTTCAGAGCTGAAAATAAAGAAAAGTGTTAGTGATAGTTCAGTTAGTGTTAGTGAAGAAAAGAATCCGTCCTACAGCCTGAAATGAGCTTAACATCTTCAACAGGTTCGGGAGTTCAAGGGCCTTCTGATCTCTTACCGTTTACCGTACACCGTCAACCGTACACCATTATTAAAAACCGAGTAATGCATTGACCAAACGGCTCAGCGGTATGGTAATAAAATCAAAAAAATTGAAAAACGCTCCGGCCAGGAGCAGCAGGAATCCGTACGGCTTGATGTCCTCGAAAGCCGACAGGGCGTCGCCGTCCAGGAAAAGCTCGGCCGCGGCGCCGCCGGCCAGTGGCGGAATGGGCAGCAGGTTGAACACTCCCAGGCAGGCGTTGATCAGGCAGAAAGAAATGAGCACCTGCAGCAAAAGCGGCGAGGACAGCCAGCCGGCTGCCGTCAAGCTTCGGACCAGGCCGATGCCGGACAGCGGCCAGCAGCAGGTTGGCGACCGGGCCGGCGGCGGCGATCAGCATGCCGTCGCGACCGGGGCGGCGCAGGTTCTCGATATTGATTTCCAGCGGCCTGGTCCAGCCCAGGACCGGCAGGCCGCGGAAAAGCAAAAACAGCGGCAGCAGCGCACTGCCGATCCAGTCGACGCGGGAGAAGGGATTGTCCGCCGAGCGCTGCCGGGCCGCGGCTTCGGAGTCGCCGAGGCGGCGGGCCATCCAGATGCGCACCTTGTCGTGGACCCAAAGGGAAAAAACAACGATGGCGAAATTCAGCCCAAGAAATAAATAGCGCTTCATGGCCGGGCTGAGGATTTATGGGACAAAGACGGTGTTTAAAGCTGGTTAAAAAGCTGCAACTGCTCCTTGACGTGATCGGGGATCTTGGATGCGTAAAGGGCATCATGGGAAAGGATGACGATATTCTCCTTGATCTTGGCCTCGGTGTTCTTCTTGAAGACGAATTTCCTGTTCTTGGCGAAAAGATTGCCGATCGGGCCGCAGCCCTTCTGCACTTTGACGATTTCTGTTTCGGGCACGGGGCAGCCCAGATAAACATCTTTTTTCTTATCCTCGTCGCGGAAGCGGATGATGATCAGTTCGGGGGTTACCGAAAGCAGTTCGCCCTTGAAAGTCTTGTCCTCAATGTTCACCTTGACTTTCCGGCCTTCTGGCAGACCGCCGATCACCGGCTTACATATGCAAGCTGAAAAAATCAGTATTACCGAAACCAACAGCATAATTTTTTTCATTTAAAACCTCCCGCGTATTTTTTTTACCACAAAAAAACTTTTTTTTCAAGGGTCGCGGGCGACTTGCCTGAATTGAGCACAAGGGGTAAAATTCAAGGAAAATCGAGCCAAGGAGGGAAAATGGGCGACAAATCGATGACAGCGGCCGCGATCGCCGCCGCGGCCCTGGAAAAGCTGCTGGCCCTGGCCGATGCGGAAAGGGCCCGCCAGGTGCAGAAATATTTCAGGGAAACGGTCAGATCCTTCGGCGTCTCTTCCCCCCAAGTCAGGGCTTTGGCCAAAGAATTGCATGACAAAATAAAAAAAGAATGGTCCATCCAGGACGCGATCCAACTGTGCGACCTGCTCTTCCCGCGGCCCGAGCTCGAGGCCAAGGGAGTGGCCGCCCTGATCCTGGCCCGCTATCACAAGAGTTTCCCGCGCTCCTTGTTCCGGACCGTACGCTCCTGGCTGGAAAAGAACTACCTGGACAACTGGGCTTCGGTCGATGTGTTCTGTCCCCAGGTGCTGGGCGCGCTGCTGGTAAGGTATCCCGACCTTCTCGTCGAGATCGAGAAATGGGCCGAAGCAAAAAACCGCTGGGTGCAGCGGGCAGCGATCGTCGCGTTTCTCAAACTGGTCAAAAAGGACGAATACCTGAACGCGGCCTACGCCATGACGGCCCGGCATTTCGCCAATCGCGACGACCTGGTGCAGAAAGCCAACGGCTGGCTGCTGCGCGAGGCCGGCAAGCGCGACATGAAGCGACTGGAAAAATTTCTCCTGGCCAACGGCCCGGCCATTCCGCGCATCACCCTGCGCTATGCAATTGAACGATTTCCTGAAAACAGAAGGCGCGACCTGCTGCTGCGAACCAAAGCCAAAAAATAATACCTCCAATAGGGCGGTTCCTGGCCCGGCAGGTTATTTTGTTACAGACCCAGAAACGGATCTGCTTTATTGAATAAAAAATCCAATATTTTGAAATCAGGCTGAATTGAGCGAACGCTGCCCCGGGCTTCCCGTGCTTCGTCCCTGATTTTTTTCACTTTGTCCCGATTTTTTGTTTTTCTGCACCTTTTTTTTAAAACAAGGGAAATTAACTTGTTTGGCATACTTAATGCTGCCACTTAGTGAAAACTTTTTTCAAGGAGGAAAAAATGAAAAAGTTACTTACACTGTGTTTCGCAGTGGCGGTACTGTCGGCACTGGCATTCGGCCAGCAATCATCCACGTCCGATATCTACGGCACCGTGGTCCTGCCCGACGGTTCGGCCATTCCCGGCGTTGCCGTGACCCTCAGCGGCGACGTGGGCGCCACCAAAAAGGCGGTCACATCGGAGGAAGGCAATTTCCGTTTCATCGGCCTGCCCCCGGCGAACTACGAGCTCAAGTTCGAGCTTGATGGTTTCAAGACCGTCATCCGCAAGGGCATCCGCATGTATGTCGGCAAGAACGTCACCCTGACCGTGCCCATGGAAACCACGACCATCAGAGAAGAGATCGTGGTCATGGCCCAGGCCAACATCGTCGACACGCGCAAGACCTCAGTGGGCGTCAACATCTCCAAGGAAGACATCAACCGCCTGCCCCAGGCGCGCAACCCCTGGTCGATCATCAACCTGATCCCGGGCATGATGGTCGACCGCGAGGACGTCGGCGGCAACGAGTCTGGCCAGCAGTCCGGCTTCTACGGCCAGGGCGGCGTCTCCAATGACGTGGCCTGGAACATCGACGGTTCAAACGTCACCGATGTTTCCGCTTTCGGCGCTCCGGCCTACCTCGATCCCAACGCCTACGACGAGATCCAGGTATCTCTCGCTTCCAACGACATTACGGCCCAGACCGGCGGCGTCCAGCTTAATTTCGTCTCCAAGAAGGGCGGCAACAAATTCTCCGGCGATTTTCACCTTTCTGCCGAAGATGAACGCTGGCAATTCACCCCCAAAACCAAGGAAGGTCTTCCTGCGAGCTACACTTCCCCGGGCGTCCTGCGCCTCTACCAGTACGGTCTCAACATTGGCGGTCCGATCATCAAGGACAAGCTGTTTTTCGCCGGCTCCTGGTCCATCCAGGACATCCATTCCAAAACCACCTCGGGCTTGGAAGATACCACCCTGCTGAATTCCGCCTATGCCAAGCTGACCGCCAACCTGGGCAATACCCAGGCCGACTTCACCCTGCACAACAACAACAAGCAAAAGTGGAACCGTACTGACTGGGGTTCGGAATTCCAGGAAGTAGGCACCCTGTGGCGCCAGTCCGGCCCCGGCTACACCTGGATGGGCAGCCTGCAGCAGACCCTGGGCAACATGCTGCTGAGCGTCAAGTACAATCACACCACCAATCCCTTCAACCTGCATCCCAATTCATCCACCTTCGACGCGGCCAACAGAATGGTGGTCGGCCCGGAAATGACATTCAGATTCGACAACCCGGCCGGGTTCTATGCCTCGGGCGGCTATCTGTGGCAGGACATCAACCGCATCACCGACAACTTCATTCTCGACGGCAACCTGTTCGTCGAAAACAAGCTGGGCGGCGACCACGAGATCCGTTTCGGGGTCGATTATTTTTCGAACCATACCATGACCGACCAGTATTACACGAACATGCGCGGCGTGCTGTATACCAGCCAGTTCAATGATATCGCCCCGGTGGAAGGCTTCACCTGGCCCGATACCGTGCTGATCGCCACCAACGGCCCGACCGACACCACGACCTTCCGTATGTCCGGCTACCTCTCGGACACCATCTCCTTCAACAAGCTCGTGGTCAGCTTTGGTTTGCGCTATGACTCAGAATGGGGCCGCTTGAATGCCAAGAATGTGAAGGGATTCACCCTGGACGGCGCGACCATCCCGGCGCTGGAACCTTTTGTCGGCGCCCGCGACCTTCCGGCCATAGACTCCCCGGCCAAATGGCAGACCTTTGCCCCGCGCCTTTCCTTTACTTATGATATCAACGGCGACGGCAAGAACGTTCTCAAACTGTCGGCAGCCAGGTACAGCCAGCCGGCCGGCACCATCCTGGCCACTTTCATCTGGAATGCCGGCTCGCATTTCATGCGCCTTCCCTGGAGCGACGCCAACCACGACGGCAGTCCTCAACTCAATGAGATCACCGTGCTGACCCCGCAGCAGATCATCGACATGCAGAACGCCAATCCCGAAACCTGGGGCGGCGACTGGCCGGTCCAGCCCTACGATCCGCTGTACAGCTTCTACGGCGGCTACTATCCGATCATCACCTTCCAGGGCTTCGATTACACCGATCCCAACAACACCCAAAGCTCCAACCGATTCGATCCCGACTTCAAATCGCCGCTGATGACCGAACTCATTCTCCAATACGAGCACGCGCTGAGCGATGACATGGCCGTCTCCATCCAGGGCATCTACAAAAAAAGCACCAACATCCAGCGCAACCTCAGGATCTGGTCCGACGGCACGCTGGAATCCAAAGCCGACTGGACATTGGCCGGCATCGACCCGGTAACCCAAGGCGAAGCCTGGTCCCGCAACCGCTTCGACCAGATCGGCCTCTACCGCACCAACTACAAGGATCGCTACCGCCAGTACATGGCATTGCAGCTGCTGTTCACCAAGAAACTTACCAGCAAATGGATGGGCGACCTGTCCTTCACCTATGCCGATTGGTCGGACAACCTCTCCCGTGACGAAGAGCTGGATTTGACCAACTTCGACTATTTCAACAAAGGCGCCTTCGCCCCGGCCGCCGGCGGTTCGGGCATGACCGGAGTGCTGACCAATTCCCGCTGGATGGTCAAACTGTCGGCCCTGTACAAGTTGCCGTTCGGTTTTGATATTTCGACCTCGTTCGCGGCCCGCGAAGGCTACCCGGTCAACCTCTTCGACGCGCGCTATGCCGGCAAAAACATGATGATGCAGGGCAAAAAGCTCGGCGACGACCGCTTGCCGACGCTGTGGACCCTGAACCTGAGCCTGCAACGCGAGATCAGGTTCTCGGAAGGCACGCGCGCCGTGCTGCACGTGGACGGCATGAACATCACCAACAACAACACCACCCTCAATCAGGTTACCACCCTCGGCTCCGCCAACCGCGGCAATCCCACCCGCATCCTCAACCCCGGCCTCTTCATGTTCGGCGTGAACCTCTACTTCTGATCCTCCATCAATATCCTCAAGAAGGGGCTCCTCCGGGAGCCCCTTCTTGTTTACATGACTGTATTTCCATATAATTCCTGACATGCAAAAACGAATGTCCGCCAAAATAATTTTCATTGTGCTGCTGGCCATTGCCATTCTCCCCGGCTGCAGGCAGAAAAGTTCCATGGAGAGGATGAACGTTTTGGTGATCACCATCGACACCATGCGCGCTGATCGCGTGGGTTTCTACGGCGACAAAAAAGCGCAGACCCCTGTGCTTGACGACCTTTGCCGCAAGGGCATCGTGTTCCGCGACTGCTATACCTCGGTGCCCCTCACCCTGCCCTCCCACTGCTCGCTATTCACCGGAAGGCTGCCGATCAGCCACGGTGTGCGCAACAACGGTTTTTACAGCCTGGGCAGCGATGAAACGACCTTGGCCCGACTCTTGAAGGAAAAGGGATACCGCACCGGCGCCCTGATCGCTGCTTACGTGCTCATGGGCAAATTCGGATTGAACAATGGTTTCGACTGGTACGACGACACCTTGCGCAGCGATGAACTGGCCGGCGATTTCGATTCCGAGATCCCCGCCGACCGCGTCTACAGGAAATTCGAAAAATTCATGGCCAAGGAATCAATGGAACCGTTTTTCCTCTGGGTCCACCTGTATGACCCGCACAAGCCCTACGCCCCTCCTGCCCAGCATGCCAAGCGCTTCCCCGGCGACCCCTATCGCGGCGAAATCGCCTTCACCGACTCGATCATCGGACAAATGCTGCAAGACCTCAAGGACAAGGGGCTGATGGAAAGCACCCTGGTCGTTGTCACCGGCGACCATGGGGAAGCGTTCGGAGAGCATGAAGAATACGGGCACGGCGTATTCTGCTACGAGGAGGATGTCAGGGTGCCGCTGATTTTTTCGAACCCGAAACGGCTCAGCCGGCCAAGCCTGGTAAAGGACCGGGTACGCCTCATCGATATCATGCCGACCATCCTGGAGCTGCTGGACATGCCCGTTCCCGAACCGGTCCAGGGCCGGTCATTGAAACCGCTGTTCGCAGGCAGGCGGGAAAGTGCCCCGCGCGAAGTTTACCTGGAGAGCATGTACGGCAACGAAGAAAACAACTGGGCGCCGCTGACGGGAATGATCTCCGGCGGCTACAAGTATCTCTCCCTGCCCAAGGCGGAGCTGTATGACCTGAGCGCCGACCCAGGGGAAAGGCAGAACCTTTTCCTGAAAAAAAACGCCCTGGCCAGGAAAATGGACAGCCAGCTGGCCGAATTCGTCATTCAGCACGGCAAGCAAAGCGGCCCCGGGCGAATGGAACTATCCAGCACCGATAAAAAGCAATTGCAAGCTTTGGGATATATATCTTCATTTTCCAAGGCCGGCAGCAAGGGCCTAGATCCGAAGGACGGCATTCGCCTGTCCAACCGCCTGGAGGAATTCGGGCGGGAAATGGCGCAGGGGAAAATCGACCAGGTCCAGCGCGAGCTGGAGGCCATGGTCAAGGATCCGCAAAACAAGCTGCCCTCGGTTTACATGATGCTGACGATGATATACAAGCAAAAACAGGACCTGAAAAGCTCGTTGAACCACTTGAACCATGCCTTGATCGTTTTCCGCGGCACGGCCATGGAAAACCATTTCCGCATTAACCTGGCCCGCCTGCACCTGCAGACGGGCAAAATCGAAGCGGCCCAGTCGCTTGCCGACCTGATCCTGCAGGATGATCCCGGCAACGTCGCTTCGCTGCTTGTAAAGGCGGAGATCGCCGAAAAGCGGCGGCAAACGGACAAGGCGCTGGAATTTTTGCAGGCAGTTGAAAAGCTCGAACCCAACAATGTCGCCGTGAAAAAAAAACTCGCCGAATTGTTTTTGCTGGATAAGAATATCGGCGCGGCCTTACGGGTCTACCGCCAGATACTCCAAGGCGAAGCCAGCGACAGGAACCCGGAATTGCTGTTCAATGTCGCCGCTCTATCGGCTCAGACCGGGGACCTGGCTGAAGCCGAAAGCCTGCTGCGTGAAGCGCTTGCCAAAAAAGAGGACGGCCGCTATCTTTTTCATCTGGCGTTGATCCTGGCCAAAAAAGGAGATGGCGAGGCCGCTCTCGCCACTTTGGCTGCGGCCATGGAAAAGCACTCCCAGGACCTCAGCCAGGAACAACTGCGGACCGCCCGCAAGCTGCTGTCCCAGAATTAGCGTTCCGCACAGGGTCTCATGTTCTTTTTAATTTTATATAATTAAATTACCGCACCCTGTTATTTCCATCAGGCATGGTTGCTTATTCAGTCTGAATATTTCATGGCGCAGGCGGAAATGGATTGCAATTGACCGGAACCTGCAGGCGAAATGGGATTGAAATTCCAACCCGAACAAGATATAATTCATTTAACCACATTGCTCAAGATATTGTCGCGAAATTGCCAGATGGGTATGATGCCAGGAAGGCGACCGAGCCTGACGCTGAAGACATGCCCATATCCGCAATTGCAGCAAATATTTGTGAGAAACGCGGTTAACTCCGGGCCGGAAAGGAGCCGCGCATGCGATCAAAAGCCATTATCATTCTCATCTTCTTCAGCGCATTATCATTGACAGCCAAGGAGGGAATGTTCCGTCTGGATGGCATTACGGCCGGCCTGGCCGCCGACATGAAGACCATGGGCTGCCAGTTTGACCCGGCCGACATTTGGCAACCCGGGAAAAAGTGCCTGGCCATGGCTGTGGTCCGCCTGGGCGGAGGCAGCGGCGCGTTCGTCTCCGCCGATGGCCTGATCATCACCAATCACCACGTGGCTTTCGGCGCCGTGCAAAGCCTTTCCTCTCCGCAATACAACTACATCCGCGACGGCTTTTTGGCCCGCGAGCGCAGTGAAGAAATTCCGGCCCCCGGATATAATGTCAGGATCATGAGCGGTTTTGAGAACGTCACATTCCGCTTCCATGCTGCCTTGCGCCCGGGACTCAACCCGCAGAAGCGCCTGCGCCTGATCGAAAAGATATCCCAGGGACTGATCCGGGACGGCGAGAAGGTCCCGGGTAACGAATGCTCCATTGCCCGCTTCTACAGCGGCAGGGAATTCTACCTGGTCACCTACTTTAAAATAAGGGACATGCGCGTGGTCTACGTGCCGGCTCGTTCCATCGGCGCCTATGGCGGCGAGATCGACAATTGGATGTGGCCGCGCCACAGCGGCGATTTTTCTTTTCTGCGCGCTTACGTTGGCCGGGACGGCCGCCCGGCCGACTGGGCCAAGGACAACGTCCCTTACCGGCCGCTGCATCATTTCCCTGTCGCCAAAACCGGCCTGAGTTCCGGTGACTTCACCATGATCCTGGGCTATCCCGGCTCCACTAAACGCTGGCACACTGCCGCCGAGATCGGCACCCAGGTCCAGGCCCATTATCCTGAACGCATCGCTTTGCTGGCCAAATATATCGAACTGCTCGAAAAATTTTCGACGGCCGACGAAGCAGTGAAGATCAAGAACGCCGGCATTTTACAGGGGCTCTACAATTCGATCAAGAACAACCGCGGCCTGCTGGCCGGGCTGCAAAGAAACCAGGTCTACGAATCCAAGCTGGCCAAGGAAAAACAGCTGTCCGCTTTCATAGCGGCCAAACCCGCACTGCAGAAAAAATTCGCTGGCTTGCTGGACGACATCGAGCGCCTGAACGCGGCAGAGCGCGAGATACTGAGACTGAGCACCATTTACAGCTGGATGAGCCGCGGTTGCCGGCTGCTCAACTGGGCGCTGACCCTTAATAAGTGGAGCCATGAGAAGACCAAGAAGGATATTTACCGCGAACGCGGCTTCATGGAACGGGACATGGCCGTTAAAAGAGAACGGCTGCGGGTCAGCCAGAGGAATCTCGACCTGGCCACAGATAAAGCGGTTTTTTCTTTTTTTCTGGATGAACTTTTAACTGCCGACAGCGCCGGTGCCTTCAAAAGCCTGGCCAGAGAAGTCCAGCATGCAGCCGGTGAGGACCGGTGCGAAAAGATCGCCGCTTTTGTCGATGCGCTCTACAGCAACACGCGCCTTGCCGATCCGGATTTTAAACTGAAAATGTTCGCCGCCGATGCCAGAACCCTGGCCGCTGCCCGTGATGCTTTCATCACCCTGGCCGGAAAAATTCAACCCGATATCGATGCTTTCAATCGTCGCAAAAACAGCATTGAGGGCAGTTGGCTCCGGCTCAAACCCCTGTATATCGAAGCCATGATGGAACTGCACCCGCAAGCGCTCTATTATCCTGACGCCAATTCCACCCTGCGTTTCAGCTACGGCCGGGTCGAAGGATACACGCCGCGCGACGCTGTCCGCTATGCCCCATTCTCTACCTTAAGCGGCATGCTGGCTAAAAACAGCGGTAAATTTCCATTTGACCTCGATGCCAAGCTGGTCACGGCAATCAATGGCCCGGGCCGGGCCCGCTACAACGATCCGTTTTTAGGCGACGTCCCGGTCAATTTCCTGACCAGCAACGATTCCAGCGGCGGCAATTCCGGCAGCCCGGTGCTCAATGGACGCGGTGAGTTGGTCGGCGTGCTCTTTGACGGCAATTATGAAGCGCTTGACAGTGACTTCAATTACCAACCCGATCTCAGCCGTTCCATACATGTCGATATCCGCTATGTACTGTTTGTGGCCGACCAGGTCAACCAGGCGGTCAATGTGCTTGCGGAACTGGGCGCAAATTGATGGAAAAGATCGCCATTTTATTCAATCCCAGCGCCGGCAAGGGCCGGGCTGAACTGAAACGCACGGACATTGCAAAAATGCCTTAATGAAGAGGGCGTCGCCTACGACTGGTTCGAGTCGCGCCACGAGGACGACTTGCGGGACCTGGTCAAAGTGACAGCCGCGGATTATCCGACCCTGGTTGCCGCCGGCGGCGACACCACCTTGTTGATCGTGATCAATGAACTGATGCGCCTGAAGGCAGACAACACCCTGGGCATGATCGGCCTGGGCTCATGCAACGACGTGGTCAAGGAATTCGATGTCCACTCCCTGAAAAATGCCTGCCGGGCCATCCGCCGCAATCGTTCCAGTCAGGTCGACTTGGGCATGGTCCGTGAGGGCAACAAGATCCTGCGCTATTACCTGGGCCAGGCCTCGATCGGCCTGGCCGTATTGGTCAACCAATATGTGGAGCAGGTGGTCAAGCGCAGCCCGCGTCTGGGAAAGTACCAGACCATTTCCGGCATTCGCGGCGGCTGGCAGGCCTGCCGTTCGGCCGAGGTCCCGCTCAATCTGGATGTGGAATTTGATAAAGGCCGAGTCAGCGGCGAATTCATGCTGGCAGTTTTCAATAACATCCGCTATTACGCGGCCGGGAAAATGACTTCGCCGCGGGCGCGCACCGACGACGGCCTGTTGGACGCTTTCCTGGTGAAAAAATGCTCGTTTTCCCGTTTGGCCTATATCACACTTCTGACTCCTCCCGCCACTTTCGCCGATAAAAAGGAAGTAATCACCATCCAGTCCCCGAAATTTACGGTCAGTTCCGACAAGCCTTTCACCATCCAGATCGACGGCGAAGTCCTGAGCGAAAATGCGCGCCCCCGCCAATTTCACAATCTCGAATTCGCTTCCATGCCGCGGGCGCTGGAAATCATTTTCTGATCTTTGCGCCTGTGGTATAATTCCCTGGCGAAGACAAGGGGGTGAACCATGAAATACAAAATGTTTTCCGGGCAGGGGGCCGAACTGGAAAAAAAGATCAACGAGTGGCTCAAGCCGAATCTCGATTTGCTGCACGTCACCCAGAGCACGGTCAGCGCCTTATTGGGCGACAAGAACGTCCCCTATACCATTATTTCCATTTTTTTTCAGGAAAGGGGCATGGTGGAACAACGCAACCTGGATTGAGAAACCAGCACTCGGCGTAAGGCGCACGGTGGACGGCGTACGGCTAGAAGAGAAATGATCTATCGTGACGAGTGACTCGAAAAAGAATTAACAGATCGTTACTTTGCTGTTGCAAACACTATCACTAACACTGTGGATCGTTTTGCCGCTGAATGTTGCAGCGAAGAATGCCGGAGGAGGGAATCGAACCCTCACAAGGATAAACCCCGTCAGATTTTGAGTCTGATGCGTCTGCCAATTCCGCCACTCCGGCTCGAATCAAGGTAGTATTATAATCAGCAGCGGCGTTTTTGTCAATCATGCCGCCGGCCCGCGCAAAAAATGAACCGCCCTTGCAAATCATCTCTTTACGGGATTATAATCCGCTTTTGAAGGAGGCATGATGAAAAAACCATTGTTTTTCAGCGCTATCTTGTTTACACTGGCCGCGCTGACATGGCCGTTGCAAACCCCCGAACAGTTCCTTGGTTTCAAACCGGGCAGCGACCGCAACCTGGCTCATTACAACCAGATAAAAGCCTATTTTGAGCAGTTGAGCCGGGAATCATCGCGGCTGAAAACATTCACTTTGGGAAAAACCACCCTGGGCAACGATTTGTTCATGGCCGTCATATCCAATGAAAGCAATCTGAAAGAACTGGAAAAATATACAAACATCACCCGCAAGCTGGCCCAGGGTGAAGTGGAAGCGGCCGCGGCCGAACAGTTGGCCGCCGGCGGCAAAGCCATCGTTTTCGTAACCTGCAACCTGCATTCCACCGAGATCGCCTCTACGCAGATGGCCATGGAACTGGGATACCTCCTGGCTGCCGGCAGCGGCGGAGACATTCAGGATATTCTGGAAAACGTCATCCTGGTGCTGTTCCCTACAGTCAATCCCGATGGCCAGATCATGGAAGTGGAATGGTACAATAAAACCAAGGGCACGGAATATGAAGGCAGCGGAACGCCATATCTGTACCATTGGTATGCCGGCCATGACAACAACCGCGACTGGTTCAAGATCAGTCTGAAAGAAACAGAACTCATCACCAGAGAGCTTTATCAAAAATGGTTCCCGCAGATCCTTGTCGACGAACACCAGATGGGAAGCAGCGGCGACCGCTTTTTCATACCACCCTATCAGGATCCGTCCACGCCCGGCGTACATCCCCTGGTCTGGCGCAGCATCAATCTCATCGGTTCCCGCATCGCCTACGACCTGGAAAAGTTGGGCTTGAAGGGCGTCGCCTCGCGGGGATATTTTACCGGCTGGTGGATCGGTTCGCTTGACGATTCGGCCTGGTTCCATAACATTCCCGGCATTCTCTTCGAAGGCGCCTCGACGCGCCTGGCCAGCCCGATCTACATCGAACCCGAAGAAGTGGAAAGCGGCGAGAGTTTTAAAAACGAAGAAAGGATCTTCAGTCCCAATCCCTGGAAGGGCGGCTGGTGGCGGCTTGCGGATCTGGTCACCTATGACCTGCAAGCCACGCTGTCGGTGCTGAACAGCGCCGCGCGCCAGCGCCAGGAACTGCTTCTCAATACCTATCAGATCGCCCGCGAAAACATGGCCCGGGGCGAAAGCGAAGCTCCCTACGCTTTCATTGTTCCGCGCCAGCAGCACGACCCGGCCGCAGCCGAGCGTTTCATTCGCATCCTGCTGAAATCGAATATCCGGGTGTTTCAGCTTACTCACCCGCTGCGGGTCGGCGACACCATGTTCGACAAAAGATCCTATGTGGTTCCCCTGGCCCAACCCTACCGCGCTTTCGTGAAAAATATTTTTGAAAACCAGCACTATCCCGACATCCGCAAAAACCTCAAAGCCGAGCCTGAGCTTCCCTATGACATGGCGGCCTGGACATTGCCCGTAGGCATGGGAGTCAAATCCATCCCGGTGAACGAACCCCTGAAAGCCATGATGGAACCGGTCCAAGCCGCGCAATTTGCCAAAAATGCATTCCCGGAGGAGCTTGAAGAATACATCGTCCTCGATTCCCGCGCCAACCATTCCTACCGGGCCGCCTTTGAACTGCTGGGCAAGGGCAAAGCAGTTTTCCGCAACATCGATTGCCCCGATTTCCCAACTGGTTCCTTCCTGGTCAAGAAAAGCGAAACCCGGGAAATTTTAAAGAGCATTCACGCCGAAATCCCGCTGACCATGACTTCCAGGAAAAAATTATCGCTGCAGCAGTTTCGCCGCCTGCGGCCCTTCAAGGTGGGACTGTATCAAAACTGGGGACACAACATGACCGAGGGCTGGCTGCGTTACGTCTTCGATGAATACAAGATCCCCTACGAAACGGTTCATCCCAAGGACGTGGCCAAAAAGGGCTTTGCCGACAAATTTGACATCCTGGTTTTTGTCGGCGCTTCGGAAACCGAGATCGAAAACGACAAGCCGCCGAAGAAGTGGGAGAAATGGGCCACCCCGGCTCCGCCCGAATATTCCGGCGGCATCGGCGAAAACGGCGAAAAATTGCTCAAGGAGATGGTCAAAAACGGAAAAACCCTGGTTTTCATGGAAGAATCGTGCAATTACGCCATCAACAAATTCAAAATGCCGGTGACCAACATCATGGAAGAAAACAGCAAAGTGGTCTGCCCCGGTTCATACCTGAGCGTGGAGGTGAAAAATTCCGAATTGACGGCGGGCATGGACAAAACGGCCGCCGTCTTTTTCAGGGACACTCCGACCTTCGAAACCTCTCTGCCCAAAACCGCCTTTGAAAGCCGTTATACGCCACTGGTTTTTGGCGAACGGGATTTATTGCTTTCGGGCTGGCTGGAAGGCGAAGCGCAGCTGGTACGCAAATCCCTGCTGGTCGATTACCGCAAAGGCAAGGGCCGGATCATACTCATCGGCCCCGATATCATCCACCGCACCCACAGCGAAGGCACCTACAAGATCATGTTCAATTCCCTGCTCAGTGCCGCCGCGGCAGAATAGCAAGCCAAGCAATCCAGCTAAAGGAGCAAGATCAAACAGGTCAGCCGGGAATTTTTTCGCGGCGGCGGCGGTGATGGGCAATGGCCCGGCGGTGCACCTCGTCGCGGATATTCTGCAGCAGGTGCCTGGCCGGCGTCCCCGGTTCCAGCACGAGTGAAGAGCCGTCCTCCAGAAAGACCCGTTCCTCCCTCTTGGCCAGCGCTGCCAGGTCGCATGGCAGTTTCAGCTGGATCTTGACCTGCCGGGCCGCCTCCAGCTGCGGCAATCCGCCGTCGATAAGCAGCAGGTCGGGGGGTGAAGGTTCATCGCGGAAGCGCCGGGTCAGCACTTCCTTCAACGCTTCGGTATCGCCGGCCGCGGCGCTGCGGATGATGTAGCTGCGGTAAAGACGCTTTTGCGGTCTGCCGTTTTGAAACACCACCAGGGCGCCCACGCGGTTTTTTTCGCCCAGATGGGATATGTCAAAAGCTTCGATATGAGAGGGAAATTTATCAAGACGCAGCATTTCCCTTATTTTTTCCCCCAATGAACGATAATCGCTTTTCTGTACGAACAGGGCCAGGTTTTTCAGGGCCAGGTCCAAAATCTTTCTTTTTTTCCCCTGGCGGACGGTCCGTATGGTGACCCGGCGGCCCCGTCGATGCGGGCCGAATCGCCCCGCAACGACGGGGGCGGTACGGCCCGCCTGGGCGGAAAAAAGGCCGGCCATTCCTTCGGCCTGAGCCGGCAGCCGCGAGACAATGATCTCTCCGGGCAAGGGCCGGCGGCGGTAGAAATCGATCATGAATTCTCTTAGAACCTCATCTTCATCGTCGTGGAGCGTCTGCAGGTTGAAATAATCACTCTTGCGCACCCGGCCGCCGGCAACAGCAAAATGAACAAAAAATGCTTCCTGCCCCAGGACGCAGGCGGCCAGCACGTCAAAATCGCCGCGCGCACGGGTGGAAATATAGGAACGCAGCGAAAATTTCTCCATCAGCTCCAAGTCTTCCTTGAGCTTTTGCGCCTGTTCAAAATTCTGGCTGGCGGCCAGACTGATGCATACGCTCGCCCAGCTCGGCCTTGATTTTCCCTTTCCGTCCTTTTAAAAAATCAATGGCGTATTCCACCTGCTGCCGGTAAAGAGAGCGCTCGATCCTTCCGGCGCATGGCGCCGAACAGCGCTCGATATGGTAGTACAGGCAGGGTATTCCTTTTTTAAAAAGGCACGTTGCTGCAGGAGCGCAAGCGGAAAAGCCGGGTGACGGTATCAATGAGATTTTTCGCTTTCCCGGCATTGACCAGCGGTCCCAGGGCAAAACTGCCGGCTTTGGCTTTCCGGGAAAAATAAATGCCGGGGAAATCCTCACCGAGGGTGATCTCGATTGACGGAAAACTCTTGTCATCCTTGAGCCGGATATTGAAAGGAGGCTGATAACTGTGCACCAGGTCGCTTTCCAGCAGCAAGGCATCGGCTTCATCATCGGTGACAATGAAATCCAGGACGGCCGACCGTTCCAGCAGGTTGCGGATCATTGGCTGGTCTTTTTTTTGAAAATACTGGGCGACGCGTTTTTTTAAATTGATCGCTTTGCCGATATACAGTGCTTTGCCGGACAGCGGTCCGGAAAATATATATCCCCGGACCTTCCGGAAGGTCGTCTTTATTTTTCAGCACCTGGAACGGTTTTTTTCGTTTTTGCCGCCAGGCGGTTGATCTTGCTGATCTGGCGCTGCGCTTTTTTGGCATATTTGGACTTGGCGTGGCTGCCGATCACACGCTGGAAAAACGAAAGCGCCGAATCATAGTCTTCCATGGCCATATAGGTCCTGCCGGTAAAATAAAAGAGCTTGTCGTTGGTTGCGAAATCCGGATATTCGTCCATGACCTGCTTGAAACGGGCGATGGCTCCGGAAAAGGATTTCATCAGGTAATTGTAATAGCCGATCAGGAAATAATGCCGGGCCAGGTTCTGGCGGCACTCAGCGATTTTCTTTTTTGCCTCTTCGGCTTCGGGAGTTCCGGGATACTGCTGGATCACCCCTTCAAAGGCCTTGAGGGCCGTGAAAGTTTTGGTCTGATCCCGTTCCGGCTTTCTGATCTGTTTGTAATAGCACATGCCGATCTGATACTTGGCATACACTGCGTCGGGAGAATAGGGATACAGGTTGACATATTCCTGGTATTCAACAGCCGCCATGATCAGTGAAGCGGAGTCACGTTCCCGGTAATATGAATCGCCGATACCCAGCTTTGATTTGTTGGCGTAAATGGAATCGGGATAGAGCTGCGCGACCTCCTTGAAAAGCAGGCGGGCCTTTTCAGGGTCCTTGCTCATGTATTTCATGGCGTTCTCGTACATTTTTTTATCCGAACCTTTATCGCTCGGATCAATGCTGATGGCCTTTCTTGGAACGACAGCCGCCGGCGCTGACCAGCAGAATGAGCAGCAGCAACAAAACATTTTTTTTCATAATTGACTCCATTGCATCTGATTTAAAAATCTTTTGACTGTTTCTTCTATGTTGTCGGCATTAAATAAAGATGTTCCCACCACGAACAGGTCGGCGCCGGCTTCTTTCAAGGGCCCGGCATTGTCTGACATTGATGCCGCCATCGACCTGCAGCAGGCAGCGGCTTTTTTGACTGACGATTTCCTTTTTCAAGAGTGCCACCCGCTCCAGGGAAGAAGCAATGAATTGCTGGCCGCCATATCCGGGAAAAACACTCATCACCAGGATATAATCAACCGCGCTTAAAAATGGTCGCACCTGCTCAAGGGGAGTGTCAGGATTCAGCGCCAGGCCGGCACGGCAATTGCCGTCCCGGATCATTTTGAGCAGGCCCGGTGTATCACTGGATGTTTCGCTGTGGAAGGAAAGCCAGTCCACTCCAGCCTTGATAAAATGCGGGATCGCTTTGTCCGGGTTACTGACCATCAGGTGCGCGTCAAGGCGGAAGCGAAATTTATCCTTGAGCGCCCGGGCCAATCCCGGTCCGAAAGAGATAGTATCGACGAAATGACCGTCCATAACATCCAGATGTATGAAATCGATACGGCTTGTTTCAAATTCATGCAGCTTGTCTTCCAGATTGAAAAAATTGGTGGACAGGATAGAGGGGAAGAGGGGGTTCATTTGCTGACCTGAATGCCGATCAGATTCTTTGACGCTGATCTCGAACCCGGGCGAAGGAAATTGCTTGAGGACAATGCCCGGCTTCAATCCGAAATAGGGCACTTCTTCGATCTTCGATATTTTCAAACCCTGGTTCTCAAAGAAAACCAGCACCTTGACCGCTTCCTTGCCGATCAGATCGGGCATGACAAAAGAACGACTTTCTCCGCCCCTGGAAATGAGCAGATCGATGGCCGAGCCCTCGGCCATGCGGCTGCCGGCCGGAGCAGACTGGCTGATGACACAGTCCGGCAGGACTTCGGAGGAGGTGATGAAAGCGCTGTGGCCTTTTTTCAGTTTGCTTTTCTTCAGCAGCTCCTCACATTCCTTCTGGCTCCGCGAGACCAATATGGGTACGACCGTCTGCCCAACTTCCGATGCCACAAAGATCTTCACTATGGATTTCACTTTGACGCTGGTCTTCGGGGCCGGGAACTGGTTGACCACGGTATTTGGAGCATAAGTGCCGCCGAAATCGCCGATAATTTTTTTTAGATAGATTCCCTTTTTGGCAGCACTGGCATACGCTTCCTGCAGAGGTTTGCCCAACAGGTCGGGAGCCATGACCTCATCGCCTTTGACCAGAAGACTGACGGTCGAAAAAACCGCCAGAAAAAAAAGCAGAAAATAGCCAAGGACAATCCCGGCAATTTTTCCGGCCAGCACAACTTTCTTGTTCATCTGGGCCTAATTTATCATATCGGCGGCGCAAATGCAAACCGGCCAATCCGGCAAAGTCGCCGTTCCACGGTCATTTGCGCAGGTGCAGCAGCCTTTCCACCTTGGAATAAACACAGCCGCAATAATCCTGATGCCTGACCCCCAGGGACTCCGCCTGGCGGCGGGATATTGAGAAATCCGTCGTTTTTTTTGAAATTCTCGGGCAAAAAGGCGATGCCGTACTTCTGGGACAGGGCCAGTCCCTGGCTGTTGATCTGGGCGGTCACCTTATGGGGACTGATCGAAAGGGTCGAGGCCACGCAGTCAAAGCCGTGGTCGCGGGCGTAAAGGAAGGTTTTTTCCAGCCGGAAGCGGAAGCATACCGGGCAGCGCCTGCCCCGTTCGGGTTCCCGCTCCAGCCCGCGGATGGCGGCGAACCATTCCCGCATGTCATGGGCAGGCCAGATCATCGGCCAGGCGAATTGATCAGCTATTTTTTCCAGTTCCCGGCGGCGGAATTCATATTCGCGGAACGGCTGGATATTGGGGTTGTAAAAAAAGCCGCTGACAGCGAAATCCGCCTGCAGCTTTTGCAGCACATGCAGCGAACAGGGCCCGCAGCAGACATGGACCAGCAGTTTTTGCTTCACAGGCCGTGAAGCCTTTGCAGCTCATGCATCATAATGCAGGCGCTGACGGCGACATTGAGCGAATCGATGCGCTCTTTCTGCTCCAGGCGGATCAAGGGGAAACGCTCGAGCAGTTCGCGGCTCCAATCCCCTGCCCCTCATTGCCGAAAAGCAACAGGCAGGGAAATTTCATTTGCGCCAAGTCCAGGGGCGATTCGCCAGGATGAGAACCGGTCACATAGACATGGGCGTTCTGGGCCAGGGCCTTGGCGATCAACGCATCCACATCGGGAAAAACCTGGAAGGCAACATCGAGAATGGCCGTTTGGGCGCTGCGGATCACCTTGGGATGGTTGGCGCGCACGCAGCCGCCGGCCAGGGCCAAAGCAGAAATGCCAAAGGCCGAAGCGCAGCGGAATACCGTTCCCAGATTGCCCGGATCCTGGATGCCGACAAAACCCAAGGCGATTTTTTCCAGGCTGAAATCGATTTCTCTTTGCGGTATGTCCAGCACGGCGATCAGCGGCGGCGAACTTTTCAGGTCGGAGACTTTTTCCAGTACCGGGCTGCTGACCTGCCAGTATTCTTTGACCGTGGCCGCGATCTCGGGCAGATATTTTTCTCCTTGCTGGCTTACAAGCAGTTGGTTCACAATGAGTTGGCGGGCCAGGATGTCGCAGACCAATTTTTCCCCTTCAAAAAAGAAAAGCTTTTCCTTCACAGCCAGCAATTCCTTCAAGCGGGGATTGGCGCGGGAAGTGATTTCAATTTTCATTTTTAAAACTGACCGCTGTCCGGCTCAAATGGGATGTCCATTTCCGCTCCGGGTCCAGCAGCTTGTATATACGGGCGAAACGCTCCTGGCCTCCATGGGCGTAATCCATTCTCAAAGTCAGGCCTTTTTCGGCAATTGAAAAACTGTCGCCGGCAAACAGCAGGGCCGCGATCTGCTCATGGTCGGGCACGACTTCTCCCCAAACAAAGAATAATTCGACTAACTGCAGTTCCTTGTGAAATGAAGTATCGGCATTGACAAAAGAGGCCTTTTGGAACTGGAAGTCCGGCAGCGACCGGTTTAATGCCTCCAGAACTTCCCTGGCCTCCAGGCTGCCGGCTACAAAGACCTCGATCGCCTCGTCAAAACCTTGGGCGCCGACAGGCAGCGGCGGCAGAGCGGCCATTTTAATACGCGGATGAAACCCTGCGCTGTATTTGAAAAGCAGGCCTGATTTTCGCAAAAGCCGTTCCAGATATTGCATCATGGCCAAATGTGAAAGGAAGCGCAGGTCGTCTTTCTTCTCATAGCGCAGGCGCAGCCGCCGGTACACAGCGGGGGGGGTGAGTGCCGGTCCGGCTGCGCTTGCCCAGAGTGGAGTTGGAAATTCCCTGCGGCCGAACAGGCAGCCATTACAGGCGGCGCAATCCTGCCCGCTGCAAGGCCGTGTCACCTCAACATCCCGGCTGCGCCGGTACTCCTCGACCAGGAATGGTTTATGGAAATTCAATTGGATGAAATCCCAGGGGAATTCTGTATCCAACGGAAACTCGGACAGAAAATCAGCTCCAGCCTCCAGTCCGATCAATTCCTCCCATACCGGCAAATGGAAATGGATGTCCCAGGCGCTGAAGATCTCCCCGCGCCGGAAGGCCTGCAGCAAAATCTCGCCAACACGGGCGTCGCCGCGCGCCAAAATGGTCTCGATCATGCCCCGGGAGGCAGAATGAAAATCAAGGTCAAGGTTTTTGTGACGTTTCAGCCTTTTTTTTATCAAGGCCATTTTTTCTTCCAGTTCCGCCACAGGAGCCCGGGCCGCCCATTGCAGCGGAGTATGCGGTTTGGGAACGAAGGATGAGAAAGAAGCATGGATATTGATCCGCGCCTGGCGGGTCCGGGCCCTGGCCAGTATCTTTTCCAACAACAGGACAATGGCTTCAATGTCCTCCATGGTCTCACCGGGCAAGCCGAGCATGAAATACATTTTTATTTTCTGCCAGCGGTGCCGCCAGGCGATATCAAGGGCCTGAAAAATCTCGGCATCGGTGACATTTTTATTGATGGCCCGGCGCAGACGCTCGCTGCCTGCTTCAGGGACGATGGTGATTCCGGTTTTGCGGAACATGGCCAAAATGGCAAGCATTTCGTCGCTTAGGGTCGAAGGGCGCAGCGAGGGGATGGAAAAGGAAATATCCGGCTGAACGATGGTTGGGATCCGCTGCAGCAGTTCAGCCAGGCCGGGATAATCGCCGGAACTCAGCGAAGCCAGAGAAAAAGACTCATACCCGGTCGCAGCCAGAGATTCTTTAATGAAATCAAGGATGGAAGCTGGTTCCCGGAAACGAAAGGGCGCATAATAAGATTTGGCCTGGCAGAAACGACAATTTTGCGGACATCCGCGGGCGATCTCCACATTCAAACGGTTGAAGACCACATCACAAATGGGTACGATCTCCGCTGGCTCGGCCTGGATGAGGTTCAGGTCCAGGCACACCCGTTTTTTTATCTGCTTGCCGCCGAGATCGGGAACCATGAAGGGACCCACTTTTTTCAAAGCATACAGGCTGGGGACATAAACCCCATCCACGCTGTCAAAATCCTTCAACACCGCGGCCCGGTTTTTTTTTAGGCTCCGCGCCGATTTCAATACGGCGATCAAATCCGGAAAAATTGCTTCACCGTCACCAAACGCGAAAAGATCAATAAAGGCGCGCAGGGGCTCAGGATTGGCCACGGCAATGCCCCCGGCAGCCACCCAGGGGGCCCCTTCCTGGCGTTGGGCGGAAAGCAACGGCAAGCCGCTCATTTCCAGGACCTGGAGCACGTTGGTGAAATTCAGTTCACTCAGCAGGGAAAAGCCGATCAGATCGAAACTTGCCAGTGGTATCTTGTTTTCCAGAGAAAACAACGGCACCTTGTTTTCATTGAAAATCGCGATATTTTCCGGCTCAGGAACAAAAGCCCTCTCGGCATGCACGCCATCCATGCCGTTGAGCAAATGATAGAGAATCTTCAACCCGGAATGACTCATGCCGATGGCGTAGGTATCGGGAAAAACCAGGCAGATGTTGATATCACTGCTCTTGAATTCCCGGCGGTCGGCATTGATCTCCCTGCCTACGAATGCCTGGGGATTTTTTAAGCGGCCCAATAATTCACGGCTGTTCATGTCAGATAATTGTTGATTTTAATGCGGAAGACAATCGCTTCACCGATGAAGAGGGAGAGCAGCGATGAACCACCATAAGAAACAAAGGGCAGCGATATTCCCAGAACCGGGAAAAAGCCGATGGCCATGGTCACATTGATTATGAACTGGAACAGGATCAGACCGTTGAAAAGGTAGATGAAATAAAATTCCTCGTCGTTTTTGAAATTGAATTTGAATTGACGGTAAAAGAAGACAAAGAACACAAAAAACAGCAAACTGGTATTGATGAAACCGAACTCCTCACCGATCACCGAAACGATGAAATCGGTATGCCGGGCCGGCAGGAACTGGTATTGCGACTGTGAGCCTTTCAGGTAACCCTTGCCGCTCAGCCCGCCTGAACCGATGGCGATCTTTGACTGGATGACATGATAGCCGGTGGAGGTTTTGTATTCAGAGGGATTCAGAAAGGAGATGATACGATCCCTCTGGTAGGGTCTCAAAATGGAATACCAGCCAATAATACCGCTGAAAATGACCAGCAACAGTGAGATCACCAGCACGGCAGGCTTGACTTTTTTCAACAAGATTACCAAAGGGACGAAGGAACAAAGAATGAACGAAACGCCCATATCGGGTTGCAGGATGATCAAGGCCACCGGGGCAACAATGACCGCCACCAATTTGACAAATGCTTTCCAATCAATCACTTCGAACTGGGTCAGAATCTTGGCCAGGTACAATGCCAGCGGGATCTTGACGAATTCGGAAAACTGGAAACCGATTCCCCAGAGCCGGAACCAGCTTTTGGTCCTGGCCACAGTGCCGCCCAAAACAACTTGCATGACCAGGATGACAATCAGAGCCAGATATACAGCAAAGGCATTGCGGAAAATGAAATCGATTTTAAGTGAAAAGACGATAAAAAAAACCAGCAGGGAAACAATCAACCAAACCGCCTGTTTCAGATAATGGGTTTCCTGTGAAGAATAACCGGCGCTGTAAATCAGGAAAATACTGATCAGCGAAAGCAGCAGCAGCAAAACAAAAGTGAACTTGTCGAAATATTTAAAGTAGTCCTTCATTTTCAAAATACTTTTTGTAGATCTGGGCCGCCAGCGGCGCGGCAATCGCACCGGCATCGCCTCCGTTTTCAACCAGGACCACCATGGCCAGACGCGGATTCACTCTGGGAGCAAACGACACGAACCAGGAATGAGGCATGAATTTTTTTTCCTGGGTCAACTTTTTGTAGCGGGGATTATCCTTGGCGATGATCTGGGAAGTGCCCGTCTTGCCGCAGATGTCCAGACCATCGATCTTGGCCGCCCGTCCGGTTCCTTCGCTGTTGACCACCCGGAACAGGCCCTCAATGAGCAGCTCGAAATTTTTTTCGTCTATGGGAACCCTGGAAAATTCCGCTGCGAATTCCTTGACGACTTTTCCCTGTTTTTCAATTCTTTGCAGCAGATGCAATTTCGGCATACGCCCGCGCAAAGCCACGGTGGCGATCAGTTTTGAGCATTTGCGCAGGTGTAACGTTTTGACTGCCGTGACCGATGGAAACCGAAATGGTTTCACCCGGGAACCACCTCTGGTTAAAAGTACTCATTTTCCAGGCACTGCTGGGCACGAGCCCGGCTTTTTCATTGGGCAGATCGATGCCGCTTTCGTTTCCCAGGCCCATGAGGCGGGCATAAGCTGGCAATGGTATCAATGTCCATTTTCATGCCCAGATTGTAGAAGTAAATATTGCAGGAATTCTGCAGGGCGGCAAAGAGGTTTACCGTCCCGTGCCCGCCCGGATTCCAGCAGTGAAACACGCGATCATAAAAGACCTGGCTGCCCGAGCAAAAAACCGCTGAATTGGGAGAGATGATTTTTTCCTGCAGCCCGGCCAAGGCCATGATGATTTTAAAGACGGAACCCGGCGAATAAATCCCCTGTAAAAACTTGTTCTGCAGAGGTTTTTGCGGATCATTGCTTATCGCCTGCCATTCTTCCCGCCCCATTTCCCGGGAAAATATTTCGGGATTGAAATCGGGTTTGCTGACCAAGGCCAGGACACCGCCGGTTTTCAGATCCAGGACTCCGACCGCGCCGTTTTCGTCAGCGAGAAGATTTTCAATGAATTCCTGCAAACGCAAATCCAGGGTAAGGACAACGGTCTCGCCGATTTCGGGCTTGACTTCAGAACTGATGCGCTGGATCCTCTCCACATTATTCTTGATCACGGTCTGACGGCCTTTCACTCCCCGCAAAAACGTCTCGTATTGATTCTCGATGCCGCTGCGGCCGACCAGATCCCCAAAATCGTAAATTCCGGACTTGTCTGCATTCAATTCCGCTTTCGGTTATTTCCGAGATATGACCCAACAGGTGGGCGGCGCGGTGGGCCAGCGGATAGGTCCGGCTGGGTTCCATGCCAATCTCGAATTCAGGGAATTCGTCCTGCCGGCTCTGGATAAAAATAACCGTCTCCCGGGGCAGATTGCCTTTGATGGGGATACGGTAAAAACCGGAGTATTTTTTGTATTTGTCGATGATCTGGCCTATGTCGGCAACGCTCTTGCCGGAAAAATAACTGGCTTTTTCAATGGTTGTTTCCAAGTTTTCCACGTTTTCCCGGACCAGATACAGGGTAAAATTGATCTTGTTCTCGGCGAGCACCCTTCCCAATCGGTCGACGATCATGCCCCGCGGCGCCGGCAAGTCAATAACGCGGGTTATGTTTTTGATGGCCAACTGGGTGTACTTTTCATTGTGAACGATCTGGATGCTCCAAAAAGCGGCAAAAATGAAAAAAAATATGCAAATCAGAAAAACAGTCGAGACAATGGCCGCCCTTTTCACAAAGTCGGAGCTGATTTTCCGTTTGCTAAGATACATCCAGAAGGGATTTCACTTTCTTTAATCCCAAAATGATCGTGCCGACAACAGCGGTTGTCAGCGGCTGATAGAAGAGGAGACTGGTCGTGATCTTCAAATTGAAGATCAGAACATGAAAAACAAAGGCCACCAAATTGGACAAGAACAGGGAGACGAAGATCAGCAAAAAGATGAACACGTTCTTTTTTAAATCCAGGAATCTGGCCAGGGCATTCAAAAAAAAGGCGGCCAGAGTGCGTGAAAATGAAAAAGCGCCCAAGACGCCTCCGGAAAGATAATCGGAACAAAGACCGATGAAAGCCGCACTGAGTACGCTGGACATGAAACCCGATTTGATGGCAATATAAAAGATGATCAGATAAAGCAGGTCAATATTCAGGCGCCATGAATGGTAATTGCGGGAAATAACGAACTGGCCGATGACCAAGGCAACAAAAAGAATATTCCGGAAACGGTTATTCATGAAGCAATACCATCAGTTTTTTCAGAGGCTTGTCGACAAAGAAAGGCCTTACCTGAATTTTTTGGGTCAAATAATCCTTGTCAATCTTGATCACCTTGCCGATCGGCAGGTAATTGGGATAAATCAAATCGGTTCCAGAAGTGATCACGGTATCACCAAGGCTGCACGGCTTTGTTGGCCAGGAGATATTGGAAACTGCATTCGGCCCGATTGTCGCCCTTGAGCAGACCTTCCAGCATGTTGCTCTCAATATACGCTCCGGTGCCGCCGATGGAACTGGTTATCAGGCGAACCTGGGCCGAAAAAGCGGTCAGTGGTTTGATTATTTTCCCGACCAATTCGGCATCGGTGTTCAGCACCACATCATTTTCCGCCAGACCGGCGCGCATTCCCTGATCGATCATGACCTGGGCGTAGGGGAAATTCACGTCAACCGAAACCACGGTGGCCAGAACAAATTTATGGGAATTTTCCTTGACCTGGGCCAAAACATTCAGATCGCGGAGCTCGCTCTTCAGCGCGTAAATTTGAATCCGCAGGTCCAAATGTTGTTTTTTCAGCAATTGGTATTTTTTAAATATATTCCGCAAAAAAAAATAACGGTCCAGCTCGGCGCTGACAAAATCGGATGATTTTTGAAACGTGATCTGCAGAGGCATGATCATGTTGGCAATCACCGATTGCAGCAGCGATTGGCGATTTTTTAAAATAATCTGAGAAGAGATCAGGATCAAATTGACAAAAAGTATCAGAACCAGAACAGCTGATTTTTTTTCAGTGCTGAGTTCGCTCTTGCCGGGATTATAGCGCATTGCCTATTTTTTTCAGAAGCGGTAAATTCTCCAGAATTTTCCCTGCTCCCAAAACCACGGAAGACAGCGGGTCATCGGCAATAAAGATCGGCAGTGATGTTTCTTCCCGCAGTCGTTTATCAAGGTTCTTGAGCAAAGCTCCGCCGCCGCATATGATGATGCCGCGATCGACAATATCGGCCGCAAGTTCCGGCGGGGTTTTCTCCAAAGTGTTTTTCACCACCTCAATAAGCGTCTGCACTACCCCTTCCAGCGCTTCACGGATCTCACTGTCATTGACATTGAGCGTTTTGGGGATCCCGTAGGTAAGATCCCGGCCCTTGATCTCCATTTCCAAAGGCTCATCCAGGGGAAAAGCAGACCCGATCTTGATTTTGATCTGTTCCGCCGTTCTCTCACCTACCAGCAGGTTGTATTTCTTTTTGATGTATTGAATGATGGCTTCGTCCATTTCGTTGCTGGCAATGCGGATCGATTTGGAGATCACGATGCCGGAGAGGGAGATGACCGCAACATCCGTCGTGCCGCCGCCGATATCAACGATCATATTTCCCCCTGGTTCGGTGATCGGCAGATCGGCGCCGATGGCCGCGGCCATGGCCTGTTCAATAAGAAAAACTTCATTGGCACGGGCCCGCAGGGCGGCATCGCGCACAGCCCGCCGCTCCACCTGGGTGATTTCGGAAGGAATGCCGATCACGATGCGCGGCTTCAGGAATTGATTCCCGGTTCTTGTCTTTTTAATAAAATATTGCAGCATTTTTTCAGTGGTTTCAAAATCGGCGATTACTCCGTCTTTCATGGGCCTTATGGCGCGGATATTGGCCGGAGTTTTGCCCAGCATGTCTTTGGCTTCCATTCCAACCGCCTGGATCCTGCCGTTTCGGTCATCAACCACTACAATGGAAGGTTCCCGCAGAACGATCCCCCGGCCCCTGATATACACTAGAGTGTTGGCCGTACCCAGATCGATAGCCAGATCGGAAGAAAAATAATTGTACATGTTTGCCATTAATCCCATGGGCATACTCCTTAAAAAAATTCCGGCCGCACTTTGTTACTATTCATCAAAAATGGTCACTTGCTTTAAAAAAACCGACTCCAACCCCGAAGGCGCTACCGCCCTGAATACAATGCTCTTGACCCCGATACTTCTATAGGAAATGGTGTGGATAAATTTTCCTTCGTTGGCCAGCTGGACGGCAACTCCATCAATGGACAATTGGGCATTGGGATCGGTTCTACCCTTGATCAGCACCATATTGCCGCTGACCGATAAAGAATCGACCTCGATTTGCGGCGGTTGGGGCAATAGCCCTTTTTTCAAAAGCGAACTGCTGATCTTGATCACGCCCATTTTGGCCGGCGCGGATTCGATTTGATTCGCCGTATCGAAAGCTGCCACTTCCCAGTACAGCTCATTGTATTCAATGAAAGACATGATATCCAACACGATGGAATTGCTAGCCACCACCTTGCTCAACAAAAGATTGTCCCGCATGGCTGAAGGATAGATTTTCAGCAGATAATTCCTCGCTCCCTGGACATTCTTCCATTTGAATTGGATGATGGTATCATTGGCAAGGGTCAGGGCAATGGTTTCCGCCTGTGGTGAAACAAAAGGCGGGGCTGGGAAAAGATTGGCCGGCGGTATTTTGTTGCCGTTTTTTGTGTCGAGGTACTGCAATTCCTTTAATTGAAAAAACTTGCCGTTGTAATCAAAATCGAGTTGCCCGGAAAAATTCCAGATCTCAATCGAGCTGAAGCCCAGGCGAATGCGGCCGGATGCGGATAGCCGGAAAATATTGCCTGCCTTGAATAGGGATATTTCGACTTTTTGAGCGGCGAGTTTTTTGTCCCAGTAAAATTCCCCTTTTTCCAGGATCAGTTCCCGGGTCTGCGGGGTGTAATGAATGGCGCTTCCAGGCAGGGCCGTAAAAAGGAAACCTTCAAAAAAGAATTCCCAAGCAGTTTGGTCGTCGGATCTGAGCTGGGTTTCAGAAACGAAATTCAGGGTTTTGATATTCACCGGGCGCATTTCATCATTGTCCAGCCAGAGATTGCCTTTTTCGGATATGCCTGTGATTTGAAAACCAGGGGCGACAGGGAGGAACTGCTTGCTTGAAAAAGAGAGTGAAAAATCAGGATGGTTCAGCCAAAAAAACCCGATAATGGCGATTAAAAAAGAACTCGCTAAAAAAATCACCCTGAGTTTAGTCATGTTTGTATAGTAGCAAAATTAACTCTAAAAATCAATTTTAACGAATTTTAAAAGAAATCTCACTTGCCTATGCCATCGATGAAGCCGATTTTCTTGAGAAATTTGATGATTAACACCGCAATCACGAAAAGAGAGTAGAACAACACCCGGTATTCCCTGTTTTTCATGTAATAAGAGATATTAAAATTGAATTTTCTTATTTTTTTGATTTTCGGAAAAAATAGATTGGCCTGCTTTGCCCATTTATCATACTGTGAACCGAAACGTTTCCGCAGGCGTTTTCTTTCCACGATGATCAGGAAAGTAAAAAAAGTGAAGTAATAGACAAGAAAGATCAGCGCCGCGGGCACATTGTTGCTGGCTATGGCAATTCCGGATCCGATGAACAGGTTGCCAAAATAGAGCGGATTTCTGGTCAGGGAATACGGGCCATCGGTGGCCAATTCCTTGTCCTTATTGATGTAGCCTGAAGACCAGCCCCGGAAGAACATGCCGATCATCATGAAGAAAAATCCGATGAAGATCGACCGGGCATTTGGTGTGGCCAACCACAGGACGGCGATCAGACATAAAATGCCGATAAAAGAACGGTATTTAATCAGCATTTCGGTTGTGTTGCGCATCAACTTTTCTTGCCGCCTCTATGATATCCTCGGTCACAATATCTCGTATACAACTCATTGTATCACATTTGCGCCGGTAACAAAAACTGCAGGTGAGCTTCACGATATAGCGCACGACTTTCCGAGAAACAACGGACCATTGCGCTGCGGTGAACTCGGCCCGAATATGCCAACTGCGGGAGTGCGGGTCAAGTCGGCCAGATGCAAGGCCAACGTGTCTCCCGAAATAACCAGCCGTGCATGGTTGATGAAATAGAGCAGATCGCTGAAATTCATGAATGGTGCGAGCAGTACTCCGCTTTGCCGGGATACCGCCGCGGCTGTTTCCCGTTCCTTTTCATTGCCCCAGAGCATCACCAGCCGGTAGTCATCTTTTAAGCCGCTGGCGATCTGCAGCCATTGCTTTTCAGAGAGAATTTTAGCTGGGCCAGCCACCACCGACATTGAGAATGATCCAGCCCTTGTCGTGCAAATTATTTTGCTCAAGAAATTCGCTCAGCTGCCGGGATGGCACCCACTCTTGCACGGGATATTCGACGGCAGCGGAACTGCATGCCCAGCAGAGAGAGCAGATGCATGTTTTTGTAAATAACATGGCGATCCTCGGGGAAATAAACGGCCCGGCGCGAATAAAAAAGCGCTGCCATGGATTCGCGAGCATTGCCGGATGCAAATCCCAATCGACTGCCGCCCAACAAAAAGGCAAGCAGTGCCGACTTGATCAATCCCTGAAAATCCAGAACCAGATCGAATTGGCCTCGCCAGCGGCGTACAAAGCCGATCAGGTATTTCATTCTGGCGATCGAGCCTTTCCGGGCTTTCAGATCGAAGACAATAATCCGGTCTATACCCGGAAAGTTCTCCAATAATGCGGCCCCGGCCGCTTCCGCGATCCAGCTGATCCGGGCCTCGGGGTAATGCCGGCGCAGCGCCTGGAATGCGGGGAGCGCATGCACGATGTCCCCCAGCGAGGACAAACGAATAATGGCGATGCTTTTCAATTTACGTAGAACCTGTTTTAACCTTTGACATAGGGTTTTTGCATGTTACAAGCAACGCTTTTGCAACGGTCTTTTTTTTCCACCAAATTCATTATTTCATAAATGGGAACATTGTCAATGCCGGGGGCGCGCCTGGATCAAACCGCTTTCTGTCTTTATAGGTTGCTGACTTCTAATCAGCGGGTATCAGGTTCGAGTCCTGCCGAGTGCACTAATAGTATCGGTTTTTTCCTCTATACCTTCAACTCATAATTAATTTTGATACCGTTAAGTTTTATTGCTCCTGCACCGCCAGATGCGAGGCCGGGTCGTTCGACGTGTTGTCCGCCGATCGCCCCGAAGCACATCACCTGCCCTGCTCCCGAGGTCGGACGGATGCGCAAAATGATGTTGTCGTACGAGTTCCCCGGATAGGGTACGCCGGCCTGGATGAAGGGATTGAACGCCTGGAAGTCGTGCCCGGCCAGCGTCTTGCTGAACTGCGCCCCGATCTGCGCGCCGCTGCCGTTCAGCAGCGTGAACTCTACCGTCACCGCAGTCCGCCGTCGGATTAAAGAACCCGCAGGTGGACCGATAGCTGCTGTTGTTCGTATAGTTCTGGATCAGCATGGCCCGCGTCGTGTCGGCCGTCTCCGCCTCCACCAGGTTCAGCGCCGAGAGCGTCTTGGCGTAACTGCCGTTCAGCGTCCGCGCCGCCGCCTGCAGCAGGTGGCTGCCGTCCTGGCTGACGAACTCCACCGCCCCCACCGTCCCGTAGTAGCTGAACGTACCGCTGTCCAAGCCGTCGATCGTCTCCAGCAGGTTGTCGATCTTGTAACTGCTGAGTGCGGCCCCGGTGCTGTTGTTCCACAGCACGAACGGCCCGCGCCTACCCGACGCCGTGTTGTAATACACCGATACCTGCGAACCGCCGCTGACGTCGGTCACCTGCACCGCCGACATCCAGGTGCCGCCTCCCGTGGCCGAGGCCCAGATCACCTCGGGCAGCACCTGTTGGCTGCCGGGCCCGTTGTCGTAGCCCGTCGCCCCCTGCACCGCCACGTGCGCCGCCGGGTCGTTCGATGTGTTGTCCACCGTTGCCCCGAAGCACATCACTTTGCCCGCCCCAGAGGTCGGACGTATCCTCAGGATGGCATTGTCGAAAGAATAAGCCGAGTATGGCACGCCGGCCTGGATAAAGGGATTGAACGCCTGGAAAGCATGCCCGGCCAGCGTCTTGCTGAACTGGGCACCGATCTGGGCGCCGCTGCCGTTCAGCAGCGTGAACTCCATGGTTATGGAGTCCGCCGTTGGATTGAAGAACCCCCAGTCGAGCGATAGGAAACATTGTTGCTCAGGTTGGCGACGATCATGGCCCGGCCGGTGTCGGCCGTGTTGGCGTCGTGCAGCGACAGCGCCGTGAAGGTCTTGGCGTAGCTGCCGTTCAGCGTCCGCGCCGCCGCCTGCAGCAGGTGGCTGCCGTCCTGCGTCACGAACTCCACCGCCCCCACCGTCCCGTAATAGGTGAATGTCTCGGTATCAAGGCCGTCGATGGTCTGCAGCAGGTTGCTGTACTTGACGCTGCTGAGCGCGGCGCCGGCACTGTTGTCCCAGAGCAGGAACGGACCGCGCCGCCCCGTCGCCGTATTGTAATAGACATATACCTGCGAACCGCCGCTGACGTCGGTCACCTGCACGTTGGACATCCAGGTGCCGCCGCCGGTCGCCAGCGCCCAGATCACCTCGGGCAGCACCTTATATTGCGCCGGGGCATTGTAATGGCCCGTAACGCTGCCATCGTAGATGATGACCGCGTAGGTGGTCGACCATGCTGACTCTACCGAGGTATGCGTCGGCGCAACGCGCCATGGCCCGCACATCGTAGGTACCGACCGCCGCCCAGCTGTGCGCTGCCGTAGTCGTTCCTGCGGCCAGCCAGCCCGAGTCGCTGCCGTCGTCCCAATCGAAGAAGTACTGCACGTCGTGGCCGAACGACGACGTGGAGCCGCCGGTGGCAAAGTCATAGCTGGTAGTGATCAAGCCCGTGGATGGGCCCGTGGGCGTGGTTGGCGTGGAAACGGTCTCCCCTTCCGCGATGGTGAACATTGCGTCGCTGGTATCGGAAGGATCACCGTCGGTATCGCTGACCCGCACCAGGCAGTTCGCCGACAACATGGCCGGCACCGTCCAACTGCAAATTCCGTCGTTGGCCGTGCTCGCCACGATCAATGACCAGCCGCCGCTGCCACCGTTGGTCGAATAAAATATGTTCACGAAAGACACATCCCCCGTCGAGGACCAGTTGATCTCCTGCGTGCTGCCCACCGTCCAGTACTCCCCGCCATTAGGCGACAGCACGGTGATGGTCTGAGCGATCTCGGGAACAATGGTGAAGGCCGAGTCGCTGCAGTCGTAAGTCGTGTGGTCGATATGCTCACGTACTTGTATGAAGCAGTTGGTTGACGGATAATCGAGAACAGTCCAGTTGAAGACGCCATCATTGGCAGTGTCGTAAACAACGTTATAGCTATAGCCGGAGAGGCCGCCGAACCAGCAGAGGATGTCTACGTTGCCCACCGAGCCAGACGACGTCCAGGTGATATCGTGGCTGTCGCGCCCTGTCCAGCTCTCGCCGCCGTTGGGAGAGGTGACGGTAATGGTCTTTGAATGATAGAGCCTGACCGATTCCATCAGGGAGGTGGAAGCGTTGTCAAATCCCCCAAGCACCTGGCCACGGCCCCTGACATAACCGCTTACGCCACGCGGCAACGACAGGCCGCCAAGCTGCCAGCCGCCAGTTATCCGTGTGCCCGCGCCCAGGGGTGTCCATGTCGCCAGATCAGCGGAGTGCTCGAAGGTCACGTCATGGATCTCCGGCGATGATTGCCCCCGGGTCCAGGTGACGGCAGTGCCGTCGGCGGAAACCGCCAGATTTTGCAGCGCGGCCTCGTCGGCGCTGAGGCGGGCGATGTAGTTCCGGGTCTGGCCACCGATGATGGTGAACCCGCCGCCCGCCACGATCTTGCCGTCGGCCTGGATGGCGATGGAATAAATCCAATCATTTGCCCCGGGGTTAAAACTTACATCCACGCTGCCGGAGCCATGCAAGCGGGCGATGCGATCCCGGGACTGGCCGCCGATGGTGGTGAAATAGCCGCCCACCACGATCTGGCCGTCGGTCTGGAGGGCAATGGAATAGACCCTTTCATTTGCCCCCGGGTTGAAACTTGTATCCAGGCTGCCGTCGGCATGCAAGCGGGCGATGCGATCCCGGGACTGGCCGCCGATGGTGGTGAACCAGCCGCCCACCACGATCTGGCCGTCGGCCTGGAGGGCGATGGATTGAACACTACTACTTGCCCCCGGGTTGAAATCTGCATCCAGGCTGCCGGAGCCATGCAAGCGGGCGATGCAGTTCCGGACCTGGCCGTCGATGGTGGTGAAACTGCCGCCCACCACGATCTTGTCGTCGGCCTGGAGGGCGAGGGAACGAACAGAAGCGTCTGCCCCGGGTTGAAATCGGCATCCACGCTGCCATCACTATTCAAGCGAGCGATGTAGTTCCGGCCGTAGCCGCCGATGGTGGTGAACCCGCCGCCCACCAGGATCTTGCCGTCGGTCTGGAGGACGATGGACCAAACAGAATTGTTTGCCCCGGGGTTGAAGCTTGTATCCACGCTGCCGTCACTATTCAGGCGGGCGATGCGGTTCCGGCCGTAGCCGCCGATAGTGGTAAAATAGCCGCCCACCAGGATCTTGCCGTCGTCCTGGATGGCGATGGAAAAAACTTGACCGTTTGCCCCTAAGTTGAAACTTGTATCCACGCTGCCGTCGGCATGCAGGCGGGCAATGTAGCTCCGGGCCTGGCCGCCGATGGTGGTAAAACCACCGCCCATCACGATCTTGCCGTCGGTCTGGAAGGCAATGGAAGAAACATAATTATTTGCCCCGGGGTTAAAATCCGCATCCAGGCTGCCGGAGCCATGCAAGCGGGCGATGTAGTTCCGGGCCTGGCCGCCGATGGTGGTGAAATTGCCGACCACCACGATCTTGCCGTCGGCCTGGAGGGCGATGGAACGAACAGAAGCGTTTGCCCCGGGGTTGAAACTTGCATCCACGCTGCCGGAGCCATACAAGCGGGCGATGCGGTTTCTGGTCTCTCCGCCGATGGTGGTAAAATAACCCCCCACCAGGATCTTGCCGTCGGCCTGGAGGGCAATGGACCAAACAGAATTGTTTGCCCCGGGGTTGAAACCAGCATCCACGCTGCCGTCGGCATGCAAGCGGGCAATGTAGTTCCGGCTCTGGCCGCCGATTTGAGTAAAACCCCCACCCAGCAGAATCTTGTTGTCGGCCTGAAGAGCAATGGACAGAACATAATTATCTGCCCCCGGGTTGAAACTTGCATCCACGCTGCCATCGTCATGCAGGCGGGCAATGCGATTCCGGGCCTGGCCGCCGATGGTGGTGAAATAGCCGCCCACCACGATTTCGCCTTCGGCCTGGATGGCGATGGAAAGAACAGAATTGCTTGCCCCGGGATTGAAGCTTATATCCACGCTGCCGGAGCCAAACAAGCGGGCAATGTAGTTCCGGCTCTGGCCACCGATTTGAGAAAAAAGCCCGCCCACCACGATCTTGCCGTCGTCCTGGATGGCGATGGAATCAACAGAATTGTTTGCCCCGGGATTGAAGCTTGTATCCACGCTGCCGTCGGCATGCAAGCGGGCAATGTAGTTCCGGCTCTGGCCGCCGATTTGAGTAAAAAGCCCGCCCACCACGATCTTGCCATCGGCCTGGATGGCGATGGAATAAATCCAATCATTTGCCCCGGGGTTAAAACTTGCATCCACGCTGCCATCGGCATGCAGGCGGGCGATGCGGTTGCGGGCCTGGCCGCCGATGGTGGTGAAATTGCCGCCCACCACGATCTTGCCGTCGGCCTGGATGGCGATGGAATAAACCGTGCCATCTGCCCCCGGGTCGAATCCGTCGTTGGCCGAAGTGGCCCAGGCGGTACCCGCCATGCCCAGGAGGCAAAATAACGCGAACACAACAAGGATTTTTTGTTCAAGGACGGAATTGTTCATTCTCTACCCTCCTAACTTTCATGGCCTGCGTTGCCATGTTGGGCTACTGGTCAGGGTCTAGCCAAAGGGTTTGAGTCATGTAAAAACTTCTGTAAAAATGAAAAAACAAGCTGGACGCAACTGATTTCAGTTTGCCCTTCACTCACCCCTATTGTATATGTATTATAAAAACTAATAATTTTCCACCCCCACAGTAAAAAAAACCCGACCTGCTGAAAATTACGACTGCGCCATGATCGCTTGGACCTTATTGAAGGAAACAAGGGCGGGCGCAAGGCCCGCCCCTACTCTTGCCTTTTTTCCCTTGCGCCTTATGACCTTAACCTGATACCGATTTCATTATATTTCATCACTACCCCTGCACCGCCAGATGCGAGGCCGGGTCGTTCGACGTGTTGTCCGCCGATGCCCCGAAGCACATTACTTCACCTACTCCTGAGGTCGGCCGCACCCGCAAAATGACGTTGTCGTACGAGTTCCCCGGATAGGGTACGCCGGCCTGGATAAAGGGATTGAACGCCTGGAAGTCGTGCCCGGCCAACGTCTTGCTGAACTGCGCCCCGATCTGCGCCCCGCTGCCATTGAGCAACGTGAACTCCACCGTCAGCGGGTCCGCCCCTTTGGGGGAGGAGATTAGCAGTCTTCCTCCTCTTTCCTGATCTTTTCCTTTTCTATTCTTTCTTTAACGTCTTCACAAAACGTATTCGGCACCGATTTCAAATAATAAAAACTACTTGAATAAATAAGTTTTCATCTTTTCGGCAGTCGCCTTCATCCCACCATCCATGAATGTTTTATGAAAGACAGATATATCTTCTTTCGATATGTTCCATTTATTAGCTTTCTCATTCGGTGATGATTTACCTTAGAGAATACTCATAATGGATAATGCAATATCAAATGCATTTTTTCGAGAATCTGATATTTAGCCGTGCAATTCCTTGATCTTTTCAATTATCAGCGATGTGGAGCGGATCTTGTCGCCACCAACAATGGCCATTTCCCCGCCATAACTGCGGACAATGTCTCTTTCCGGGATGGAATCAATCGTATAATCGGAACCCTTGCAATGAAAATGCGGCGTGATGGCCAGCAGCACGCTTTCGACTGTGGTCTCAGCAAAAAGGGTCACATAATCCACGCAAGCCAGGGCGGAAATGATCATAATCCGACCGCGCTCGTCGATCAGGGCGCGTCCCGGCGCCTTTCAGTTGCTTCAGCGAGGAATCGGAATTCAAGGCGACCACCAGGATGTCGCCCATGGCCTTGGCTTGCTGAAGGTAGCGAATATGGCCGATATGGATGAGATCAAAGCCGCCATTGGCCAGGACAATGGTTTTTCCCATTTTCTTTTCCCTGGCGATTTTTGCGGCCAACTGCGGCAAGCGGAAAAACTTTTTACGGCAAGGCATCCTGAAGTTCCCGGAGGCGCAGCGGGTAAGCCCCTTCGTGCATGACCACAATGCCCCCGGCGATATTGGCCAGGCGCGCCGAAGCGTGCAAATCAGCGCCAGCGGCCAGCCCCAATGCCAAAACAGCCAGAACTGTGTCTCCGGCACCGGTCACATCCACGATCTGCGAAGTTCCATATATATCCAATACACTCGGTTTTTTACCACGGCTGAAAACAAGCATCCCCTTGTGTCCCCTTTTCAAGACAACTCCGCTGGCGTCCAGTTTGTCCAATAATTCAGTTCCGGCTTCTAAAAAATCACCATCGCTGAGAAATTTTTTTTCTGGAAAAATATTTTTTATTTCCGGCTCGTTTGGTGTGGCCAGGGTCACACCCGGAAAATCCAGCAAATTGTGCCGCGAATCCAAAGCAATGATTTTATCGGGAAACATTTCCCTGATGTTTTTAAAAATCTTTGCAGTGACCGTTTTGGCGAGATAGTCGGACATGATCAGCAAATCGCTGTCCGCCAGCACAGAAAAAAGGGCCTTGGCGAGTTTTTTCTGCGCCCGCTCACTGATGGCAGCCGGGGGCAGGGTGTCTATGCGCAGTATCTGCTGCTTTTTGGTGTTGTCGCCTCCGGAAAGGATCCGGCTTTTCAGCGGCGTCTGAAAGCAATCGGTCATCACCAGATTGTCAATGCTGATCCCTTTTTCGCTGAGCTGCTTCAGCAATATTTCTCCCGATGCATCCTTGCCCACGAAGCCGACCGGCAATGGCACGGCCCCCAGGGTCAGCAGGTTCATCACCACATTGCCGGCACCGCCAAGCAGATATTCGCTTTTCTCGAATTCGGTCACCAGCACCGGTGCTTCGCGCGACACCCTGCCGGCCGAAGTGAACACATACTGGTCAAGGATCAGATCGCCCCAAACAACGATCCTCTTGTTTTTAAACCGGGAAACAACGGATTTTAGCGTGGGCTGCATAGAAAAATAGTAGCAAATCGACGGGATGGAGTCAAGTTAAGTGCCGGGACGCGGAATTGAACCACGGACGCGCAGATTTTCAGTCTACCGCTCTACCAACTGAGCTATCCCGGCACTGGATGGGAATAATAACTCAAAAATTGCCAATAGTCAAGGGCCGGCCGCTGCCAGCGCCTTTATGAAAACAGGCGCAATACTCCCCACTTGGCAGTCGGCTCTGATTCGAAAACGATTGACTTTTCAAATGCAATATGGTAGAAAAATCAGCGAGATGGGTAAAATATTGGGAATAGACCTGGGTACGACAAAATCGGCCATCGCTTACCTGGAGGGCACCACTCCGGAGATCATCCTGAGCCCGGAGGGACACCGGCTGCTGCCGTCTATCGTCGCCTTTACCGCCAGCGGCGAAAGGCTTGTCGGCCAGCCGGCCAAAAGCCAGATGATCACCAATCCGCTCAACACCATCTCATCGGTCAAGACCCTGATGGGGAAAAAATATTCGGAAGTCGAGCCCTATCTGCAGGAGTTTCCTTTCCACATCATCAAGCACGGCGACGACCTGCTGAGGATTGAGATCAACAACCAGGTCTTTTCTCCGGAAGAAATCTCGGCCATGATCCTTATCAAGCTCAAGGACGCGGCTGACCGCTATTTGAGTGATCCCATCGACAGCGTGATCATCACCGTCCCGGCCTATTTCAACGACTCCCAACGCCAGGCCACCAAGGATGCCGGTAGCATCGCCGGGCTCAACGTCAAACGCATCATCAATGAACCCACGGCGGCTTCGCTGGCCTATTCCATCGACCTGAAGAAAAAAGCCAAAATCATTGTCTATGATTTCGGCGGCGGTACGATCGACATTTCGGTCCTGGATGTCCAGAACGGTATTATCAAAGTGCTGGCCACGGCCGGCAACACCCATTTGGGCGGCAACAATTTCGATATCGCCCTGACCCAAAAACTGACCCAGGAATTCGCCAACGAAAATCATATAGACCTTTCCAAGGACAAAGCGGCACTGCAGCGCATCCGCGAAGCCTCGGAAAACGCCAAGATCGAATTGTCGGCGGTAGACGAATGCGAGATCAACCTGCCCTTTATTGCCGAATCCGAAGACGGCCCAGTCCACCTGATCAAGTACCTGCGCAAAACCGAATTCGAAAACCTGATCAAGAATGACGTGGATCAAACCCTGGAGATCTGCTCCCGGGCTCTGCACAATGCTAATTTGAAGATCAACGACATCGACGAATTCCTCCTGGTCGGAGGATCGACGCGCATCCCCTACATCCAGCAAAAAGTCAAGGAATTTTTCGAGCGCGAACCCAACCGCAAGGTCAACCCGGACGAGATCGTGGCCATGGGCGCCGCGGCGCAAGGGTCAATCATCAAGGGCGACAGCAAGGACATACTGCTGCTCGATGTCACGCCGCTGTCCTTGGGTGTCAAGACCTTCGGCGGGGCATTCACCCGCGTCATCAACGCCAACACGACCATCCCGGTCAGCCGCAGCCTGGTCTTTTCGACCGTAGAAGACAACCAAGCCGAGGTGGACATCCAGATTTTTCAGGGCGAAAGGGAGATCGCCGAGGAAAACAAGCTGCTGGGGAAATTCACTCTGCTCGACATCAAACGCGCCCCGCGCGGAGTCCCGCGCATCGAGGTGACGTTCAGCATCAATATCAACGGCATCTTGAATGTCTCGGCCATGGATCTTTCCAGTAAAAACAAAAAAGAGATATTGATCACCCAGTCTGGCCTGCTGAGCAAGGAAGAGGTTGAAAAACTTCGGGAAGAAGCAAAGAAATTGTCCGAATTGGATCTGAAAAAAAGAGAGACGATCCTCAAAAAGAACAAAGTGATCAACCAGATTTATTCCCTCAACCAGCTGAGCCGGGGCAGCAGCCTGCCGGGAGAGATCAAGGGCGAAATCGCCGCCCTGATCCGCGAAGCTGAAAGGGAAATCGAAAAAGAAAATATCCCGACCTTGGAGAACATCGAAAAACGCATGCTCGCGCTCTGGCAAAAAGCGAGCTCCTTGAGCGGCGGCAGCGAGCCATTGCCAGGCAAGATCGACGCGGCCATGGATGTCGACCTGAAAACAAAAAGCAGCCCAGGCAAGGAAAAAAAAGAAGATACCAAACCGCTGAAAATCAGTTTTAAATAAGCGGCGTTTCCATGCCAAGGGCACCCTGTTTTTGGCCCGCCTGTTTTGTGTTATAATTCAATCCTTCTTTCAAGCCAACAGGAGAGCGCCATGGCGAAATTTTTCCTGACCACTCCGATCTACTATGTGAACGATGTGCCGCACATCGGCCATGCCTATACCACTGTCCTGGCCGATGTCATCGCGCGCTACAAGCGCTTGCGGGGTTTTCAGGTCATGTTTTTGACCGGAACCGACGAACACGGCCAGAAAATCGAAAGGAGCGCCCTCAAGCAGGGCCTGGCCCCCAAGCAACTCGCCGATGCCATGGTGGAGCACTTCAAGCAACTGTGGCAGGTATTGAACATCGGTTATGACCGTTTCATCCGCACCACCGACGAAGAGCATATCAAGGGAGTGCAGAAGATTTTTGCCAGGGTCAAGGAAAAAGGCGATATCTACCTGGGGGAATATGCCGGCCATTATTGCATTTCCTGCGAAAACTTCATCCCGGAAAGCGCCGAAGAAACGGCCGACGGCAAAAGGACCTGCCCTGAATGCGGACGACCGACCGATAACCGGGTCAAGGAGAAATGCTATTTTTTCCGCCTCTCGGCTTACGGCGACAAGCTGCTGAAATTCTTCGAGGAAAACCCCGATTTTGTCACCCCGCGCTCACGCATGAACGAAGTGGTTTCCTTCGTGAAAATGGGGCTGCGCGACCTGAGTGTCACGCGTTCCACCGTCAAATGGGGCGTGCCGGTTCCCGGCGATCCGCAACAGACCATATATGTCTGGTTCGACGCCCTTGCCAATTATATCACCGCCATCGATTACCTGAACGAAGGCGAACGCTTCACCGCCCTGTGGCCTGCCGACCTGCACATCATGGCCAAGGACATCCTCAAGTACCACGCCATTTACTGGCCGGCTTTTTTACTGGCTGCCGGACTGCCTCTGCCCAAAAAAGAATTGATCCACGGCTGGTGGTTGAAGGATGAGAAAAAAATGTCCAAGTCCAGCGGCAATGTTCTGGACCCCCATATCCTGCTCAAGCATTTCAGTGCCGACGCCATCCGTTATTTCCTGATGCGCGAGGCCTCGATCGGCGCCGACGGCAATTTTTCCCACGAGGGATTCATCAATCGCGTCAACACCGATCTGACCAATGACTGGGCCAACCTGGTTTCAAGGACCACCGGCATGATCGAAAAATATTTCAGCAAAAGCTTCCAGGATGCGGGGCTGTACACGGAAAAAGAGCAAGACATCCAAAACGGCTACCTCGAGCTGGAAAAGAAAGTGCTGGACAATTTCGATCAGTACCAGTTCAACCGCGGCCTTGAAGAAATCTTTGAATTCATCAACCGCCTGAACCGCTATATCGTCGATGCCCAGCCCTGGAACCTGGCCAAAGACCAGAACAACCTGCCGCGCCTGGCCGGAGTTCTAAAAACCCTGGCCCGGGCCATCCTGAGCGTCAACACCCTGCTTAGCCCTGTGCTTCCTGAGACCACGGCCAAGGTGCGCGCCATATTCAACTCCGTTGACCTCGAACTCGGCTGGAAAAAACTTCCGGAAGCCTTTGCCATCAACCCCGGCGAACAGCTTTTTCCGCGCGTGGACAGCAAGGTTTTTTTCGGCGAAACTGAAGCTGGTCCGCCGTTGTCAACCGGCCAGGATGTCGCCAATGCCAACATCATCGAAATAGAAGATTTCAAAAAAGTGCAGATGGTCGTGGCTATGGTGCTGGAAGCGGAGAAAGTGGAAAAAGCCGATAAGTTACTGAAACTGAAAATAGACACCGGCGACGGCACCCGCACCCTGGTGGCCGGCATCGCCCAATATTACAAGCCCGAAGACCTGGTCGGCAGGAAGATCATCATCGTCAAGAACCTGAAGCCGGCCAAGCTGCGCGGCATCCTTTCCCAGGGCATGATCCTGGCCGCCTCCGACGCCGGCAACCGCCCCTATATTCCCATCCTGCCCGACGACACCCCGGTCGGCGCCATTCTGAAATAACTATTCCGGCCTTACTTCAAATGAGATGAAGCCATTGCCTTTCAGGCCTCCAGGCGCTAAAATGCAAGCATGAAAAAACTGATTTTCGTGATTCTGGCAATTGGCGCGATTAGCCAACACGGACAGGAGGTGCGGCCGGGCCGGGAACTTTTTGGATTTTTTTTCGTTTTTAAGAAAAGGAGATGCCCATGAATCAAACGCGAAGCATTCTCGGTCTTTTAATCATGATCTTTTTCGCCATCCCGATTCTTTTCGGGATTATCTGGGCCGTGGGTTTGACCCAGGCCGTAGTCTCGCAGAAAACACTGTCCGAACTTCCGGGAGAAATCATCGCCGAGATTCCCGATCTGTTGGACGGAATGGTGCTGGCCGCGCGTGATGAAAACTCCGATCTCGAGTACGATTCCCGGATCTGGCTGACGGCCATGGCCGGGGCCAGCCCGACCCCCAGGGAACTAATGAAAGAAACCGGACTGAATGACTGGTTGGAAAAAGAGCTTTCCGGATCATTGCGCACTATGGGTGACATCCTGAACGGCAAAACCGCGGCCCGGGATATTTGGCTGGACATGAGACCCCTCAAAGCGGCCTTCAACCACCCAACCATGGAGCGTTGGCTGTCCCAAGTTCTGGAATTGCTTCCCCCATGCTCTGAAAGCCAATTACACGACTGGGAACGGATCATGCTCAGAGAAAATCGCTACGACTCGCTCCCTCCCTGCCGTCCCATGGCCGGGCAGGAAGCGACCGCCATCGCCCTTATACGCAGCCACATCATCCGCGATATCCCGGACCAAATCAGTTTAACGGAAAGATCCCATTTCCCGCACCGCCGCTTCAACATCGCCAAAACCATGATATCGTTCACGTATCTTCTGTTCCTTATCCCGGCCGCCTTCATTGTTTTGGGGGCCCTGGTCGCTGCTCGCAGCAAAATCCATTTCTTACGCTGGAGCGGCGGCGCGACCATGATCGGCGGGGGACTGGTTCTGGCGATGACCTCATTGGTCAAAGGGCTCATCCCCTGGGCCATGCGCATCGGGCCGGTCAATTATTCCTCTTCCTGGACACATTGGCAGGATATATTCTCTGACCATGTGGGCGGCCTGGCCCTGGTGGTTTCACGTCATTTCATTTCACCGGTCATCACCGTGGCCGGGACCGTATGCGTGATCGGGCTGCTGCTGTTTGCTTTTTCCTTCACTTTCAACAGGGAAACCACAGTCAAAAACCACGCTGCGCATCCACCCCAGGCATCCTGAGGACCCCAGGTTCCGCAAAGCACAACAGGCGGCAACGCCTGACCTTGGAAAGTTGCATAAGGTCATACTTACCATGTATAATAGTGTCATGAAAAAATTGCAGCTTTACACCGTGATTGTCCTGCTGGGAGCGATCCAACTGGCAGCTATCACCATTTCTCCCCTGCCTTACGGCATAAATGTCCACCTGGCCCAAAACGAGACACTTGCCAAAGTCAAGGCAGCCGGGATCGCCTGGATACGCATCGACATCAACTGGAGCGCCATCGAAACCAGCAAAGGAAAGTATTACTACAATGAAGTGGACCGCGTGGTCAATTACGCAACTGCCAACGGACTATCCATTTACGCATCCATCAGCTTCACACCCGGCTGGGCCAACGGCAAAAAGGGGAGCACCTATCCCGCCAGCAATGTCGCGGATTGGAAAAATTTTGTGTCCCGCACCATCGCTCGCTATAAAAGCAAAATCAAGTATTGGGGTATATGGAATGAACCAAATCTTAAAATTTTCTTTGCCCTGGGCAAAGACAAATTCGTCCAGCAGATATTGCTTCCGGCCGCGCAAACAATCCGCAGCTGCCGACCCGGCGGCTTTCATAGTCGGCCCCGACTTGAGCCACAAGACCGAAGCCGGGACGGAATGGTATTTCTGGATGAAATACATTCTGGACAACGCCGGCAATTATTTCGATATCATTTCCCACCATATTTACGAAGATCATGGAGTATATTATATGTACGAACTGCTGGAAGAGGGCGACAAGTTCATTCCGGCAGTGAAAACCATCATTCAGGAATCTGGCCAGGAAAACAAGCCTTTCTGGATCACCGAAACCGGATGGAACACCAGCAAATACTCGGAAATCATGCAGTCCAACCGCTACCTGGACATGCTGCACACCCGGGCCCGCAAGAACTACCCGCAAAAAGTATTTTTTTATGCGATCATCGACGACCCCAACCCCGCCGTTCTGCCCTGGGGCATCCTGCGCCGGAACCTGGAGCACAAACCCGCATACTCGACCTACAAGGATTATATCGCCGGCCTCATTCCCGATCCGGGCGATCCTGACGAAGGAAAAATCAATAACAAATGCTATGCCGAGCAGACCATTAACAATGGTGCTCCTGCTGCCCAGAACCCGCTGCTGCAAAAAATGCGCCAAACCAGTGATTTTTTGCGGGGCTATTCGGCCAACGCTAAAAAAACCGTGGATATGTATTACGATCTGAACGAAGAATTCCTGAAAATCGCCCTGGCCGACTCCAGAGTTTTCAACCTGGGCAGGGGAATACTGGAAGAAGCGCTGACGCTGCTTTCTGAAAACGGCTGGATCGATATGAATCAGCCGCTTCCCGAAGCCTTATATCGTAAAACCAAGGATTTGGTAGGAATTTTAAAAACCGAATACCTTGATACGCCGCTTGCCCCCCTGGCTTTGCTGGTTGATAAAAACCTGGTCATGATCAGCAGAATGGCTCCGCACGACCTGCTGGAATTTTATTTAAAAGAGGATATTCAAAAATTCAAGAAAATCCGCTAAATGGGTTTTTATGCCGATTTTCATATCCATTCACGCCATTCGCGCAGCACTTCTCCGGCACTCGAACTGCCGGAACTGGCCCGCTGGGCCGGGATCAAAGGTCTTACGGTCGTGGGCAGCGGCGATTTCACCCACCCCCTCTGGTTTCACAGCCTGAAATCATCACTGTACGAAAGCGCCCCCGGGTTATTTTGCCTGAAAAAAAGTCAGCCCGGGGCATATTTTATCCTGAGTACGGAAATTTCCCTGATCTACAAAAAGAACAACCGGGTCCGCAAGGTTCACCTTCTCGTCCTGGCGCCATCATTGGCCACAGTGGAAAAAATCAATGCCAGCCTGGGCCGGCGTTTCAACCTTCGCTCTGACGGCCGTCCCATACTGGGCGCAGCGGTCCGCGACCTGAGCGCTGAAATTCTGGATATCGATGACCGGGCAATGATCATTCCCGCCCATATCTGGACCCCCTGGTTTTCCCTGTTGGGATCCAAATCCGGATTCGACAGTCTGGAAGAATGTTTCGAGGATGTTGCACCTTTTATCCATGCCGTGGAAACGGGATTGTCAGCCGATCCCCCCATGCTGTCCCGGGTATCATCCCTGCGGCGCTACACGATTTTATCCAATTCCGACGCCCATTCTGCCCAGAATCTCGGGCGGGAAGCCAACGAATTCGACTGCCCGCTAAGCTATAACGGCATTTCCCAGGCCATACAAAGCGGCAGCATTGTCCGTACCATTGAATTCTTTCCAGAACAAGGCAAATACCACCATGACGGGCACCGCCTTTGCGGGATATCCCTGTCCCCGTCTCAAACCCGGAAATTGGGCGGAATATGCCCGGTCTGCGGCAAGGCCCTGACCCTGGGAGTTCTGTACCGTACAGAGGAACTTAGCCGACCGCAAAGCGGAAAATCCGATACCCTTCACCTACCAGATCCCCCTGAAGCAGATACTGTCCCAGATCATGAACTGCGGAGAAAACTCAAAAAAAGTCTGCCAGTATTATTTTTCATTGATCGATCTGTTGGGTCCGGAATTCCATATTTTGCAGAGCCTGCCGATCCCGGAGATCTCCAGGACCGACGAACGACTGGCCGCCGCCATTCAGGCCATGCGTGAAAACCGCGTTCGCCGCATCCCGGGTTACGACGGAGTTTACGGGAAAATCATCCTGGATTCTTCAAACTCAAAAAATGGTTGACTTTTTTAAGGGAATATATTATTGTTTTTTTTCAACTAAATTTTTGGAGGAAAAATGAAACAAAGAGGAAACAGTGTTCGGCTTCTTTTGACCGTCGTCCTGATCGCGTTTACCGGCATTGCCCTTTCTGCCAACGGGCTGAACCTTAACGGTTCGGGTTCGCGCGCCATGGGCATGGCCGGGGCGGTGATCTCCTGGACCAACGACGTCAGCCTCTTCTACTTCAACCCCGCCGGAGCGGCCAACGCCAAAGGCACATGGATCTCGCTCTTCGAAACCAACCTGCTGCCCAGCGGCACTTACTCCGCCGCCGCCTTTGGCGTCGACGCCAAAACAGACAGCAAGCTCTACCCCGCCGGCGCCCTCGGCTTTGTCAAGCCGGTGTCGGACAAGCTGACCTTCGGCCTCGGCATCTACACGCCCTCTGGCACCGGCGCCTCCTGGGACGGCGACCAGCTAAAGAACCTCGCCGGCGGCAAGGTCTACACTTGGGAAAGCTTTCTAGGCGTGGTAACCGTCTCCCCGCTCGTGGCCTACAAGATCAGCGACCAGCTGGCTGTCGGCGCCACGCTCAATTTTAACTACGGCATGATGCACATCAAGCGCCCTGGCGTCGGCCAGTATGAGGAGAGCCTTACCGGTATCGGCTTCGGCGCCACTTTCGGCATGCAGTTCACCCCCAGCGATAAGCTGGCTTTCGGCCTCAGCTACAAGCTCCCGGTCAATGTCACCCTCAAAGGCGATGCCACAATGGCCTCGGCCAATCTGCTGGGCGCGGCCACCGAGAGTGAGATCACGCGCAAGACCATACTGCCCATGTGGCTGGGCGCCGGCGTCAGCTTCAAACCCATGGACAAGCTGCGGCTGGCCGTTGACGTCAACTGGACCAACTGGAAAAAGCTGAACGAGATTCCGGTCGAATTCTCCGACACAACATGGACCCTGCTCATGGGCCATCCGCTCTACAAGGGCGCCTTCAACCAGACCCTCGAGCTGGATTGGAAGGATTGCATCCAGTACCGCATCGGCGCCGAATACATGTTCTGTGAAACGTGGGCGGTTCGCCTTGGCTACATGAGGGACCCGTCACCCGCGCCGCTAGCCACGATGAACATCCTGCTGCCGCAGATTCCCTACAACATGTTCACCTTCGGCGTTGGCTATACGAGCGCCAAGTTCAGCGTCAACGCTGCGCTGGAAATCCTCCGCGGCCAGGAGCAAACTGTTCCCTTGGCACCCACTTCCAAGATGCCGGGCGTGCATAACATGAACATCGTAGTGCCCAGCATCACCATCGCCTATCATTTCAACTAACCTTTTAACGTTCTAACCTGGCAGGGCCGCCGCAGCCGGCGGTCCTGCCATTCTTTTTTTTATGTCTTCGCTCCAGGGCTGACGATAAAGACATATTGAAAAATCCCCCCAAAAATAGTATAATAAGCAATCAATCAACTCACTGCCAATTTAGGAGACCAAAAATGACAGAAGAAAAGAAAAAAAGCAAAAAGCGCCCGGTTGAAAAAGCTGAAGCCAAACAAAAACCGCAAGCCAGCGTCAAAGATAAGCCAGCCCAGGAAGCCACGCCAAATGAGCCCACAGAAAAAAAGGACATGAAAAATTTCCAGGAATTGCGCAGCGATATTCCCGAAATCAGGCCTGGAGACGAACTCAAGGTATTTTACCGGGTCATCGAAGCCGGTAAGGAAAGGACCCAGATCTATGAAGGCACGGTGATCGCCATCAAGAATTCGGGAATTTCCAAAACCATTACCGTGCGAAAAAATTCGTTCGGTATCGCCGTGGAAAGGATATTCCCGCTGAATTCCAAGTTGGTCCAGAAAATTGAAATCAAGAAACATACCAAAATCAGAAGAGCGAAATTATTCTACCTGAGAAAGCTTAAAGGCAAGGCATCCCGCCTGAAAGAACTCAGGTAATGGCTGATTTTGCCATAGAAGCAGAATTAATCAAAAAAAATTATCGCCGCATATGCGGTGTGGATGAGGTGGGGCGGGGATGCCTGTTTGGCCCCGTGGTCGCCGGGGCAGTAATTCTGCATCCCGGACGCCTTAACTACCAATATCGAGGATTCAAAAAAACTCACTCCCGCACAAAGACTGCGCCTGGCACACGATATTTATGAAAAAGCGCTGGCATATTCTATCGGCTGGTGCTGGAACGATGAGATCGACCGCAGCAATATTCTTGAGGCCACCAAGCAATCCATGCGCCAGGCCGTCCAGCATCTGCAGATCAAGCCGGATTATGTCCTGGTCGACGCCATGGTTCCCGATTTTCTAACGGTTAACGGCCGGTCCATTATTAAGGGAGACGACAAGAGCCTTTCCATCGCCGCGGCATCGATCATCGCCAAGGTTTTCCGGGACTTGCTACTCGAAAAATTTGCGGGATTTTTTCCGGATTTCGATTTGGCCCAAAACAAGGGCTATCCTACCAAAAAACACAAAAATATGCTATTATTCAAAGAGGTAACTATTTTTCACAGAAAGAGCTTTAAACTAAAAAATGGCTGCTGAAAATCGCTTAAAAACTTTGCAGCTGGCGGACAAGCTGTTCAAGCAGGGAAAGGTCGAGGCTTCGATCAAAGAGTATCAAAAAATAATCGAAATGAAACCCGACGACCTGGAGGTACGCAGGATCATCGGTGATTTGAATCTCAAGTTGAACCGGCTTCCCGAAGCTTTCAAGCAATTTGAATGGATCTCTGATTTTTATTTGAAGGAAGGCTTTTTCACCAAAGCCATAGCCATGTACAAAAGGATCACCCGCCTCGATCCGCAGAATGAAGGGGTTTCGTTCAAACTGGCCGATCTTTACTCCAAGCAGGGTTTGACGATCGAGGCCAAGCAAATATACCTGGAACTGGCCGAAGAATACAAACGGCAGAACAATCAGAAAAAAGCACTGGGCATCTACAAGAAAATCCTTGAATTCGATCGCAGCAACATCAAGATGCGCATTCTTCTGGCCGACAATTATCTGCGCGAGGGAATGAAGGATGAGGCGGTCAGCGAATATCTTACCGCCAGCGACATCCTTATGAAGAAAAAGGAATTTGCTCCCGCCGAAGAGCTATTGATGCAGACCTACAACAAGGTCAAACACCTGAAGGTATTTGAAAAATTGATTTCCTGCTACATCACCCAGGGCAATAGCGGCAAAGCCATTCAAATGCTCAAGAACCTGGGCGATGAGATATTCAAACACCTGAACCTGCTGAAGATTCTCGGTGAACTTTATTTTAAGAACAATCTCATTGAAGACGCCGAGCAGATCTATAAAAAAATCGCCGAGATCGATTCCAATGAAACCGAAGTGATCATGAAACTCGGCAAGGTTTACCTGCAAAGGGAAGAGATTGACAAGGCCTACCAGCTGTTTCTCCCCACCATCAACCATTTCATTGAAAAAGAAAAATTCGACGAAGCCAATTCCCTGCTGCGTTTCATCATAACTTCGAACAATGCCTATTTGCCGGCCTTGAACAAATTGGCCTCGATATTCAAGGCGACCAAAAAAACAAGCAGCCTGATCGCCATGTATGAATCCCTGCTCCCGATCTATGAGCAGAAAAACATGAAAAGCGAATTGATATCCGTACTGAAGGAGCTGATCGAATTATCGGATTCGCCTTTCGCATACCAGGAGCAGCTCGGAAAACTGACCGGAGAATCCTCGGCCGGCGAAGAAGACGACCAGCAGGAGCGAGAGTTCATTTCCTTTCAATTGAACAATGCCGATCAGGCTTTGAAAAAAAACAATTTTAAAAAGGCGATCGATCTTCTGAAAACGGCTCAGAACGCTTTTCCCAACAATACCGATATCAGATTCAAATTGTTCGACGTCTACCAGATGAGCAACGATATCGAAGCTTTGCTTAGCGAGGGCATCGAACTCCTGAAGATCTACAAGAAAGAGAATAAAGACGAAGAATACAAGGTCATGCTGGACAAGTTGACCAAGCTCAAACCCAACGACGAACGACTGCTGGATCTGAGCGGTCATGAGCGGACCAATATCGAAATTGATTTTGATCACGCCGAAATGATCGAACAGATCGAGGAACTGCAGCAACCAAGCATGGGTGAGATGGAAATCTCCGGGATCAAATCGGAAGAGGAAGATATTTTCCTGCTCAAGGGCGAAGACAGCCTGCAGATAAAAACCGATGCCGAAAGCAAAAAGGGCTTGTCTTCCCATCTGGCTGAACTCGATTTTTATATCAGTGAAGGATACTTCAGCAACGCTGAAAAAATTCTGGAAAAACTAAAAAAAGAGTATCCGGAAAGCAGAGAAATCGTTTCCCGTCTGGCCCGGATAAAAAAAGCCAAGGAAATCCAACCCAGCAAAACAGACTCCATCAAAGTCAAGCCCGGAGAAACTGAAAAAATCGAAATCGAAGCATCAATCGCTCAGGAAAGCGACCTCCTGCAAAGATTCGAAGATTCCAAAATTGAAATCAAGCTCGACAATTTATTGAACAAATCCGATGAAAAAATAGACTCCGCAGCTTTCGCTGAAATGGACAACGTCCATTTTGAAATTGAAATGGATGAACCGGAAAGCAAGGAGTCGGTCCACATGATCGAAGTCGACCAGGAAGAGATCATTCAAGCTCCCAGCGGCAGCCCAAAAAGCAGCACTGCCGATCCGAATTACCTTGGATCCAGCGCCGATTTTTTGGACATCGACAATATTTTTACCAGTGATGAAGCTCCGGCCAGCAGTGAATCCCCGTTCAAGGATATCGATGAAAACGAACTGGCCGAAAGCGAAATGGACATATTAAAAAGCGAGAGCCTTTTCCTAGAAGAAGAGGACTTCTACGAAACCGAAAAATCCGTTCCGGGCGAATTGAGTGCTATCAAATACTGGGTCGAGGAACTTCAGAAACAACGGACTTCAACTATCGAAAAGAATATGATGGAGATCTTCAAGGAATTTAAAAAGGGGGTAGACGAAAAGATCGGCCACGAAGATTATGATACCCGTTACAATCTGGGCATTGCCTACAAGGAAATGGGGCTGATCGAAGAAGCCATCCATGAATTCCTGATTTCGTCCAAGCACCCCCTGAAATTCTTTGATTCAGCCGGGCTGCTGGGGATCTGCTTTCGGGAAAAGGGCATGATGGACGAATCCATCGGCTGGTTCGAGAAGGCGCTGCAGACATCCGGCCGCAAGGACGATGAATACAACGCCGTCAAATACGAACTGGTCCAGACCGCCAAGCTGAAGGAAGACTATCTGTACGCCAAAAAGCTGGCCTTCGAGATCCTGAAAAATGATCCCAAATACCGGGACATCAAGGAAGTTTTTGAAGAACTCAAAGACAAATAATTTTTTCGAGCCGGAAAACTTTTTTCAAAACCAAAATTGAAACCCGCCAGTTTTTCCCAACGTTTCATAATCCAGGGCGGCCAGGCCCTCGACCAATGGCATGACGAAAAACTCAGCCTGGTCACAGTTGCGAATTCTCCGGAAAATTTGGCCCGCCTCCATAAAATTTTCACTTTCCATTCCAATTTCATGCAGAATATCATCGCTTTCACTCCAGGCAACTTCCAGATCGACATCCTGACACAGCATTTCATTCCCTGCAGTCCCGAAATTCTGCGAGGACAATCGGCAGCCGCGGCGGAAAATATTTTCAGGCAATATCTTGTTTTCCTGAACGCCGCCAGGGAGTGGGACATGGATTTTGTCAATTTTTCAAAATTTCAGATATTGCCTGGCCCCAGCCTGCGATTCTGCTGGGAGCTAAACAGGCAAAACTTCCCGGCTCCGGCCGCATTCCTTGCCATTTTTAATAAAAATCGCCATTTGCGCACTTTTACTGAAAATAATTATCTTTCAGTCTTGAGCAAATCAAAAAAAAATACAGTGGCTGCCCTGCCATCGGGATACCTATACCGCAATGATGATTTCACCTCCAACCTGCTGCATGGCCAATCCCTGGGCAGCATGAAATCCAATGTCACAATCAGGATCAACACCAATTCCCCTTGCCAAAAAACGATCATCCGCAACAACTTGTTCCACACCCTGAACGCCAAAGAAATTCTCCTGTTGAAAATTGACAACGCCCGCACGCCTTTAAGCGATTTTTTCTCGGTCCTATGCGGCTAGAAAAAAACAGAAAAAGAGAATCCCTGCGAACAAGTGCAGGAATTCCGTTTGTTTTTAAAGCAATCGGTTTTTCAAAAAATCGTTTTGCTGATCGATAACCTGGCCCAGAAAGAAGACATCCGCTTCCTCAGATTCCTGCTTGAAGCCGGTGACATCTCAGGTTTGACCACTATCCTGTTCAACGATTCCGCGCCCTTTGATTGCGATCTTGAATTGCATGAAAACCCGCCGAACCAATTGGAAAAACACTATGCCGCCTTATTCCCCGGGCAAAAAAAGTTTGCCTTGAGCAAAACTGAAAAAGAATTGCTGAAAAAAATCGCCATGATCGAGGCCCCGGTGCCCATAGCCGTTGTCCGCTTCCTGGCCGGAGGCAGTGGCGACAGGCAGATCACGACATTACTGAAGAAACAATACCTGATCGAAAACACCAACCAGCAAACACTTACCTTGAATGTTCCCCGTGATATCACTGGCGTAACCTTGCAGGAAAAAAAGGAATTATTGGCAAATGCTGGCGGTGCAGTCGGATTGGCATTATGCGAAATTAGATCATTACATCATCAGTAAGCAATGGGCAGCCCTGGAACAATATTTAAAAATCAGGGTTGGCGAATCCCCCGGATTGGTCGCATCCGGTCCGGCCGCCGACCTGATCATCCGTCACTTGCCGCAATTGGCGCCGATTAATAATATTCTGGCATATTTTGTGGAAATTTTGATCCTGGGCAACCGCCTGCCACTGGCCGAAAAAATACTTGGCGAATGGGCATGTCCCGGACTCAGTTTTCAACCGGCTGAAAACAGCCCACTTGGCCATGAGAAAAAAAGAATACCAAAAACTGGGCAACCTGCTTTCCGGTTTGAGCAAAGTCCCGGAAGCCTTAAAGGATGAATGGCTTTACCTGAATTTTTTTTATCATGAAAAGATCTCCCAGAATAAAAAAGCCGACGAATATGCAAATAAAATAAAGAGCCCGTATTATCGGAACCTTAGCATCATGCAATTGAGTGATCGGAACATTTATAACCGGGACTTTGTCAAAGCCCAGGATCAATTGAGCACGGCCCTGGCCTATTTCGAAACTCACCGCCTATGCCGCGAGGAGATCGGAATCCAGAGCCAAATGGCAAAATTGCTGAGAGAAAAAGGAAATTTTAGGGAAGCCGAATCCCTGTACAAAACCATCTACATTAAAAGTGAAGCCGAAGGCCTGGCTTTGGAGTCGGCATTCATCGCCGTGGACCTGGGCAATTTATACTTTGAAAAAGATGATGACTTTCAAGCCGAATGCTGGTATCAAAAAGCCTTGCGTTTGTTTGAAAAAGAAAAAAATGCCGATGGGATTATGCTGGTTAATTCCAACTTGATAAATATTCTTTTCACCAAGGGCAATTGGCTGGAAGCCGAAAAACTTTTACGCTATATTCTAGCGACCAACGAAAAGAAGCAATTGCTCAATTCCTGTGCCATTGACTATCTGAATTGGGCCAATCTTGAGGATTTACGCCTGCATGACGACAAAGCCATGAAATTACTCGAGCATGCCAGTGAGATTTTCAAAACCGTGGGCAACAGCAAGGGATTGACCGAATGCGCTTTCCTGAAAGGGAAAATATCATATTTTTCTGAAAAATCTCTCCCCGCCAGAATGATTGAGGAAAAATGCTTCAATGCAGATCAAACAACGGTCTGCAAGATTTTCAAGCAATTCGCTATGGCATCCGACAAAAAACTGGGATCCGCCACGCTTAAAATGCTCGACGACATTGAATCAAAAAAAATCAAGTTTGATACCCTGCGCCTGCTGTTGAAAAAACACCGAAAAAGCGCTTGGCTTGATTTGTTCAAGGAAATCGCCTGGGAACTGTCCCAAAAAGCGAAAAATTATTTCTATTATGAGTATTGGTACATGTATTTTGACCTGAGCGGCGATACTTTTCCCGGCGACGCCGAGCTTGGAGAAAATTTCCTGGCCATGCACGATTTCTTTACCATGAACAAAAGAACCATTTCAGCCAAACTCAACCGCTTGCGCCTGCAGGCGGAAGAAAACGAAAACCGCCACGCTCTTTTTGAGAATGCCCGTTTGGTCGGAAATTACAGGCAATGGAGGCTTCCCGAAGACTTTTTCAACAGTTTTTTTTACGAAATCAACAAGCCGGTGCAAATTGACTGGCTGGTCATGACCATCCATGAAAAACGCCAACCGCTTTTTAAATTCTCCAGTTCCGGACTTTTCAAGGAACTTGCAGAGCAGATGCTGCAGCATACCCTGGAGATGCCTGAAAATAAAAATTATGACCTGTCCGAAATAAAAAAAATATTCAGCAGCCAGGAAAAATTTTTTTATCCGTTCGCCAATACCAAAATGATCCGTTGGCCGCTGGGGGATCAACTTCTTGCCTGCATGGTCCTCGGCTTCAAGGACGCAGAATGTTTTTTTCAGGATTTTTCCGAACGCCACAAGGAAACTTTAAAAAAATTCCAAATCCTGTTCAGGTACTTTTTGCAAAATGAGTACCGCATCCACGAAAAACTGGATTTCATTGTTGGCGCATCTGAAAAAATCAAGCAATTGAAAACCATGATCGCCCAGGTCAGCAAGGTGGATTTTTCTCTGTTGATCACCGGCGAAAGCGGCAGCGGCAAAGAGCTGGTGGCCAATGCCGTGCATTTGCTCAGCCCCAGGGCCAACCAGCCTTTTGTTTCCGTCAATGCCGCGGCCATTCCCGAGACCCTGCTGGAAGCGGAACTATTCGGATATAAAAAAGGAGCATTCAGCGGCGCTGCCGAGAGTCGCATCGGTTTGCTGGAAGCGGCTGACCGCGGCACATTTTTTCTGGATGAAATCGCCGATCTGCCCCTGCTTTTGCAGGCAAAAATATTGCGAGTTTTGCAAGAAAAGGAAATTCGCCGCCTGGGGGAGAACAAAACCAGCAAAATCGATATCCGCCTGATCTCCGCCAGCAACAAAGACCTTGAAGGTCTTATAAAGAAAAATCTGTTCCGCGCGGATCTATTTTACCGGCTTCAGGACCTGGTGATCCATATTCCGCCTTTGCGGGAAAGGCGAGAAGACATTCCACTGCTCATTGATTTTCTTTTAAAAAAATTCGGATATCCCCAGCAGAACCAGGACAAATTAAACGCCATGAGCGACCTGTTCCGCAATGACCGCCTGCCGGGAAATGTGCGAGAGCTGGAATCAAAAATAAAAAAAATGATCACATTCAACCCCGAACTTGAGGCTCCCGGCATCAAGGAGCGGGAATTATTCAGCTTGAAAAACGCCCGACAGGCATTTGAAAGGAATTTGCTGTTGAACACATTGGCTGAACAGTCATGGCACAAAAGCAAAACCGCCGAAAAGCTGGGAATCAGCCGCATGGCTCTTTTCAACATGCTGAAAAAATATAAAATAAAAAAATGCCAATCTGGCTGCTGAAAAAAGCCGGCTTGCTTTTGCTTTTTCTCTGGGCGGCCGGCAGCGTTGATATTTTTTTTGGTTCAGGCGGTTCCCGGCGACCCGCTTTTGTCGATTCTGGGGCAAACCCCGCGTTCGGCAGACATCCTGCGCTTGCAGGATTCTTTAAAACTGAACCTGCCTTTGGCCGCAAGGTATGTGCACTTCATGCAAAGATTGTTTGTTTTGGATTTCGGAGAATCCCTGATCGACCGCAAGCCTGTGTTGACTTCCATCCTGAAATACTTGCCGAATACCCTTTGCCTGACTCTGGCCGCCATAATGATTTCAATTTTGATCGCTTTTCCGCTGGCTGTCATGGCTGTATTAAAAAAAAACAAATTTTGGGAAGGTCTGGCCTTGATTTTTTCGGCAATAGGACTCGCTGTACCCAGTTTTCTCCTCGGCATTTTACTGACAATAGTATTTTCAGTGGAATGGAAGCTTTTTCCCGTTTCTGGCAGCGGCAGCGCTAAATTTCTGGTCTTGCCCGCATTGACGCTGGGAATTTCTCTGAGCGCCTTCCTGACACGCATGATCCGCGCGGTTCTTAGCAAGGAATTGCAGCAGCCATATGTGCTTCTGGCCCAAGCCAAAGGGCTTTCCAATGCGCGAATCTATAGACGGCATGTTTTTAAAAATGCAGCGATTCCCATCGTCACTATCATCGGCTTGCAGTTGGGCGCCCTATTGAGCGGAGCCATAATTGTCGAGAGCATCTTTTCCTGGCCCAGGACTCGGCACCCTTCTGATCACCGCCATCCGCCAGCGTGATTTTCCCATGATCCAGGGAACGGTCCTTTTCATGGCAGTCAGTTATCTCATCTTGAATTTCCTGATCGATCTGTCCTATCCGTTCTTCAATCCAAGAATCGGCCATGATGCGGCTGAATAAGAAAAACCTGCAGTTCCGTTTGGGCAGCATGATTCTTGCCGGTCTGGGCATGGCCCTGGCCGGATTGGCCTTTCTCCAGGGGATCAGCTTGCAGCTGCACATCGATCAGCGTTTGCACTCTCCATCGGCGGCACACATCTTCGGCACGGACGCTTTGGGCCGGGACATGCTTTCCTGCTTGCTGTTCGGCACACTGGTCTCTTTGGCCATCGGCCTGGCTGCGGTCATTATCGCCGCCGCCATAGGCGCCGGATTGGGATTTTTGGCCGGCTGGCATGGCGGCCTGCTCAGCATATGCATTATGCGCGGCGCCGATTTTATCCTGGCCTTTCCGGGCATCCTGCTGGCCCTGGCCCTGATCGCTTTTTGGGGCCAGGGGGTCATCAATCTCGTTTTCGCACTGGTGGTCAGCGGCTGGGTCGGCTATGCTCGCCTGGTGCGCGGCGAAGTCCTGAAGATCAAAGACCAGGAATTCATCGTGGCGGCCAGGGGTTTCAACGCTTCATCGTGGCAGATCGCCCGCGGCCACATGCTGCCCCTGATCTTTCCCCTGCTGCTGACCCAGGCCGTTTCAGGCGTTGCCGCGATCATCATGGCTGAATCCAGCCTGAATTTCCTGGGGCTGGGCCTGGACCCGCGTCTGCCGACCCTGGGCGGCATGATCGATGCCGGCCGCGGCCACCTGTTCGACAAGCCGGCCATGGTCATCCTGCCCGGGGCCTGCCTGAGCCTGCTGGTCGCCGGTTTTTTGCTCCTGGCCGAAGGCTTGAAAACGGGGCCGGGGACCATTGCTTTTGAAAAAAACAAAAAATAAGATTATAATCACAATAGTCAAGCTTTCACACTATCGGCAGAATCGGGAGGTGGGCATGGAAAAACGGAAAGAGTTGCGCATCCGCAAGAGGATACTCTCCAGCCTGGAAGAGAAACCGGCCATCGTGGTCGACATGTCCCTGAGCGGCATCAAGCTCTCCATGAGCCGGCCGCCGCGCACCCAGAATGTTGACATCAAGCTGCAGGTAGGCGAAAAGGTCATCATACTGAAAGGAGATGTCCGCTGGATCACCAGAATGGTCTCCAACCAGGTTTCCAACAATATCGGCATCGTCATCCGCGAAGCCCCGCCTGAATACTACGAAATGCTGACGATTTCCGACTGAAAGGGATGCATCTACAGAAGCGCGGCGGTCTTTAAAAATCTCCGGCTACTCTTCCTTGGCTCCGGCCAGCAATTGCTCGGCCGAAAGCGCGGCCGCGGCCGTTTCGGGGATGATTTCGATCTCATCGTCTTGCAGCCGGCAGACCAGGAAACGGGCATCGTCCCACTCTTTTTCCAGCGACAGATAAGCGATCTTTTCCAGCAATTCTTTTTTCAGAACCCGGGTCAGATTGCGCGCCCCGTATTCAAGCGAATACCCCTTGCGGGCGATGTGGGCCAGAACATCATCCTTGATAACCAGCTCTTTGCCCTGCTTTTCCAGGTCCCGCCGGACTTCCCGCAGCTGGATGTCAATTATGGCCTTGATATCCTCATCAAGCAGGTGGCGGAAAATGACGATCTCATCGATGCGGTTGAGGAATTCCGGAGAAAAATACTTTTTCAGCGACTTGATCAGCGTGGCCCGGGAAACCTGTGTTTCTTCCTGGCTGCCCTTGTAGCCCATGTTGGCCTTGGAAAACAGGGAAGTGCCGATATTTGAGGTCATGACGATGGTGGTTTTGGAAAAATCGATAACGTTGCCGCGGGCGTCGGTGAGGCGGCCGGCATCGAAAACCTGCAGGAAAATATTCAACAGTTGCGCATCGGCCTTTTCAATTTCATCAAGGAGTATTATTGAATATGGATTTTGCCGCACCTTGTCGGTCAGCTGGTTGGAATCGTAATAGCCCACATAGCCGGGCGCAGCACCGACAAAGCGTGAATAGGTGAATTTTTCCATGTATTCGGACATATCGATGCGGATCAGGTAATCCTGGCTGCCATACAGGGCTTCGCTCAAGGCAATGGCGGTTTCGGTCTTTCCCACTCCGGTGGGACCAATGAACATGAACACGCCGTCCGGCCGGTTTTTTTTGATGTCGTAACCCAATTTGGAAGTGATCACCGACGAAACCATCTTGGCCACCGCCTCATCCTGGCCGACGATTCTTTGTAAAATATTGGCCCGCAGCGAGGTCAAGCGGCTCTTCAAAGAAATCGAAATGTTGGTTTCGGGGAGATTGCCGATATCGGCCAATACTTCAACCACATCTGATTCTTCGATTTTAAGCGGCCCCTCCTGTGTGGAAATATTCTTTAGCTTGACCTTGGCGATGCACCTTTCCAGAAGCATGATGGCCGAATCGGGCAGCTTTCTTTCCCGGATATCCCTTTTGGCGCTTTCGACGATATCAGCCACTATCTCGTTGGGGACCAGCAGGTTATCGGCGCTGACCACCTGGCTCACCAGATTCTTCAGGATTCTTCGCGTGCCTTCCGGAGATAACTCGTTGACAATGATCTTCTGGAAATATCCCAACAACGAATTGTCCTTTTCTATGGTATTCTTGTATTCCTCATAATCGGTGCTGGCGATGACCTGAATGGAATTGTCACGCAGGAAATTCTTGAGGATATTGACCAGATCCAACGATGTGCCCCGGGCCGCTCCGGTGGACATCATCAAATGCATGTCTTCCAGCACCAGGATGGCGTTCTGGGCCTTGAATTCCTGCAGAAGTTTCAAGACCTTTTCCTCAAACTGGCCGCGATATTTCGAGCCGGTCAGCAAAGTGACAAAATTGATTTCCTTGATCTTTTTTTCCTTCAAAGCCGGCGGCACTTCCTCGAATATGATCTTTTGGGCCAGCAGGCGGATCAGGGCCGATTTGCCTACGCCGCGTTCACCGATCAACAGCAGATTTCTTTTTGAATTGGATATGAGAATCTCGATCATTTGCCGGAGTTCTTTGCTGCGGCCGATGATCCTTTCTTCATTCTGGATCACCGCTTCGGTGATATCAAAAAAAGCATCATTTTTCTGGGCTTCGGGCTTGTTCTTGCTTTTGTCGATGCTTTCCCTGATCTTCTTGATTTTTTCACCCAGGCTTTTGTTCTGGGCTATCAGCAGCGCCTTTTCATAAAAATTCAGGGCCAGCTCGATGTTTTCTTCCTTGGCATACACATCGCCCATCATTTCATGCCCTTCGGCATAAAATGGATAAAAAAGCAGGAATTTCTGCAATAAGCGCTTCATTTCCAGAGCGCGGTTCAAATTTGCCAGGTTCCTGATCTGCAAGAGATAAATCAAGGGCATGTTGAAATCTTCGAAAGCGAGCTCCTCCAGCTGCAGCAGGCTTTCAGTGAACAGTTTCAGTTGCTGGTTTCGGAAGGCCGATTCCACTTCGCGCCATTTGCTTAAAAAACTGCCGACATCCTTCGGCAATTGCGTCTGGAAGCGCGCCAGTTCGCTAAAACAAAAATTGGCCAGATAGAATTCTGCTATTTTCAGCCAAATGCCATCCGCGTTCATGCTGATTTCCGCACCGCTGTCTATATTGCGGAAAATCACCGCTTGCTCGGCATGATGCGACAAAAAAAGGACCTGCTCGTTTTGAAAGATCACAAAGGGAAAAAGACTGAAATTCAACGTGGCATTGCTGTAGATCGGCTCGTCAGGCAGGGCGGCCTGGGGACCAAAAAGGTTTTTTGCAGACAGTCCCTTGCTGGCCGTCACTGCGCCACTGATCTTCTGATCGAAAAGCTTGAACAGGTTCTCGATCCAGAATTTATAGTCGGCAAAAAGGTTCTTCTTATCCTTTTCTTCGCTTTGTATGCGGCTGTTTTTGAAATAATCGGATAAATTTTCCAAAATGAATACCAGCGTCTGCCGCTCAGTCTTGCTCATGCTCAAAACCTGGGTATTGAACATCTGCAGATAAGCGATGATGTTTTCCAGGGTCTGCAGAATATCGTTGCTGAAAAACACTTTCCCGGCCGGGAGTTGAAAATTCTTTTTGCGAGCCAGGTTTTCAGCCTTGAAAAGGGCGTCCAGCACGCTGACAATGAAAAAAATCAATCGCTCTGAATTTTCTTTATTGAATTCGCGCTTGTCAAATTTGAAATCGGGCAGAAAAATTGACAAAAACAAGCCCATTCTTCCAAATTGTCCGAAATAAGGGTCCATCATGTACTCCAATTGCTTTCGCTGCTGACTGATTATATTGGCAATCTATGAGAATGTCAATTTGCAATTGCTTTTTAGGCCGGGATTTGCTATACTTTTTGTCGAAAATATGGATGAAATACTGAGTTTTATTAGCAGCAACCCCTGGACAAAACTGATCATCATTGTCGGCGCCATGGTGCTGATTTTGAAGGTCATCTACCAGGTTCTGAAAACCGCCAAAGTTTCCGCCTTTCAAAACAAATCGTTTTTTGAATCGTTTTTTTACCTGCTGGCCAAGAAAGCCTACATGGAGCGGGACGCCAAAAGGGCCCGCAAGCAGAATATGTTCCTTAAAGCCGGCAAAATATACGAGGAAATAGGCGAATTCAAAAAAGCCCTGCAAACCTATAGCGAAGGCCAGGAATTCGATGTCATGGGCGAATTGCTGGAAAAACTGAACAAAGAAAGCGAAGCCATCGAAATATATAAAAAAAGCGGCAATAGCGACAACCTGGTCAAGTTACTGCTCAAACGCAAAAATATCGAAGCCGCCGGAGTCGTTCTGGAAAGCAACAACCGCTTTCAGGAGGCTGCCGAACTTTACTACAACCATGAAAGGTATGAAAAGGCCGCCCAGATTTATGAAAAAAAGGGATTTTACAAAAAAGCGGCTTATATTTATGAAAAGGGCGGCAATTTAAAAAAAGCCGCCATCAACTTTGAAAAATGGTTCATCACCAGCTTCGACACCACGGTGGGCTACCAGAACTCCAAGCAATTGGAGCAGGAATTGCTCAAAGCTGTTGAACTGTATTCCCAGCTTGACGAATTGGAAAAAGCATACGACCTGCTGATCAAGTACGGAAAATTCGAAAAAGCTGCCGAACTCGCGATTAAAATGAACAAGCTCAGCGATGCTGCCAAGAACTTTGAAAAGGCCCAGTTGCCTCTTAAAGCCGCCGAAATGTACGAACAGCTGGCCCAGCCCAAGATCGCCTTTCTTTTACGCGGTGAAAATGCCTTTGCCAAGGGCGGTACGCTGGAGGCGGCCGAGTGGTTTTTGAAAGGCGAGGATTATACCAGGGCAGCCGAGCTTTTCGAATGGGACAAAAAGTTCGCCAAAGCGGCCCATTGCTATTTCATGAACCAGAATTTTTTAGGGGCGGCCGATAATTACCTGAAGGATAACAACGAAGAGGAAGCGGCCAAGATGTTCGAGATGGGCCGGGAATGGAAAATGGCGGCCAACATCTCGCTCAAATACGGGAAATTCCAAAAAGCCGGCGAACTGTACGAAAATGCCCAGGAATACTTCAAGGCCGGCGCTTCATTCATAAAAGTGGATGACGACCGCCGGGCCCTGGCCAATTTCCAGCTCGTTCCCTTCGACTCGCCAGATTTCAATGCCGCCATCACCCACATGGCCAACATTTTTTTAAAAAACCGCAAACCGCAACTGGTCATCGAAAAAATCGAAAAATTGCTTGGAGAAAACCAGATAGATAAATCCAACATCGAGTGGTTTTATGTCCTGGGGCAGGCTTATGAAAACGCCGGCAATTTCAAGAAGGCTTTTGAAATTTACCAGATGATCCTGACCGAGGACTACTCCTTCAAGGACGTGCACCAGAAAATAAAGGACGTGGAAAGCCTGATCCAGAAATACAAGGAAATGGAGCTGATCAGCGAAGATTCCAGTGAACGGTATCGTATCATCGAAAAGATCGGCGAAGGCGGCATGGGCGTGGTGTTCAAGGCCGAGGACACGGTCCTGAAGCGGGTGGTGGCCTTGAAAATATTGAACAAAAACCTGGTCACCGACAAGCGCAACCTGGAGCGTTTTTTTTCCGAAGCTCGTTCCACGGCATCGCTGACCCAGGCCAACATCGTCACCGTTTACGACGTGGGCCAGATCAAGGACGATTACTTCATCTCCATGGAATACATTGAAGGCGAAAACTTCATGAACCTCATCCGCCGCAAAAAAGATTTTTCCCCGTCGCAGATCGTGTTCATCGCCATCAAGCTTTTCAAGGCACTGGATTATTCCCATCGCAAGGGCATCATTCACCGTGATATCAAGCCGCATAACATCATGATCACCAAGCAAAAAGAGATCAAGATCATGGATTTCGGCCTGGCCGTGATCCTCGGCGACCAGAAAAAGGGCGAAAGCGGGGTTATCACCGGCACCCCCTATTACATGTCCCCGGAGCAGATCCAGGGCATCCCGGTCGACCACCGCACCGACATCTATTCATCCGGGACCACATTGTTTCACCTGACCACCGGGCACGTCCCCTTCAAGGGCGAAAATATTTTTTACCAGCACCTGTTCGACCCGGTGCCGCCGATCAAGAAATACCGCAGCGATGTTCCGGAAAAATTATGTTATATCATCGAGAAATGCATGGAAAAGAAGCGTGAGCAGAGGTTCCAAAGCGCCATGGAAGTACTGAACGAGATGAAGACCATCAAAATATAAGGAGTAGAAAATGGATTTTTCCCTGAACGAAGAACACCTGGCATTCAAGGAAGAGACCCACAAATTCGCTGAAAAGGAAATGCGTCCCAACGCCAGGGAATATGACGAAAAAAATGAATTCCCCTTCGAAATCATGCAAAAGGCCTTCAGCGCCGGCTTTCTCACTTCGGGCATCCCATCTGAATACAATGGGGCCGGTCTTTCATCGCTGGTCAACACCATCATCTGCGAGGAACTGGCCTGGGGCTGCGCCGGCATGTACACATCCATCATGGCCAATACCCTGGCCACCACCCCCATCGTCCTGTTCGGCAGTGATGAACAGAAAAAGAAATTCCTGGAGCCGCTGACCCAGAAAATGTCCTTCGCCTGCTTCGCCTTGACCGAAAAGGAGGCCGGTTCCGACAACTCAGCCATTCAGACCACGGCCGTGCGCCAGGGCGATCAATACGTGATCAACGGTTCCAAGACATTCATCACCAACGCCGGCGTTTCCCAGATTGGCGTGATATTCGCCTCTACTGACAAGAGCCGCGGCGCCCGCGGCCTGTCCGCATTCATCGTGCCCATGGACCTGCCCGGCATATCCGTGGGCAAGCATGAAAACAAAATGGGACACCGGGCTTCCAACACCGCCGAGATCTATTTCGATGAGGTCAAGGTTCCGGCCGCAAATCTCCTGAAACGGGAAGGTTTTGGATTCATCATCGCCATGAAAACCCTTGACTACGCGCGCCCGGCAGTGGGCGCGGGCGGAGTGGGAGTGGCCCGCGCCGCCTTTGAGGAAGCCCTCCATTATTCCCAGAACCGTGTGCAATTCGGCCGGCCCATTGCGTCATTTCAGCACAACGCCTTCAAACTGGCCGAAATGGCCACCGAGATAGATGCGGCACGGCTGATGGTTTACCGCTCGGCCTGGATGCTGGACAACGGCCTGAAGGCCTCCAAGGAATCGGCCATGGCCAAAGTCATGGCCACCGACGTGGCCATGAAGGTTACAGTCGACGCTGTCCAGCTTTTCGGCGGCTATGGCTACATGAAGGAATACCCGGTTGAAAAAATGATGCGCGACGCCAAGCTGCTGCAAATCTACGAAGGCACCAACGAGATCCAAAAACACGTGATTTCGCTGGAGTTGCTGGGATCGGTAAAAAACGTCGGTTGAATTGATGAACCGGCAATTCGATGTCATCGTCATCGGCGGTGGCATCATCGGTCTGGCCTCCGCTTACCACCTGAGCCGGAGCGGACAAAAGGTGCTGGTCCTGGAGAAAAAATATCCCGGCTCGGGCTCAACCGGCCGCTGCATCGGCGGCATTCGCCAGCAGTTTTCAACCCCGGGTGCGATCCGCCTGATGCAGGAGAGCGTTCGCCAGTTCCGCAGCATGCGCGAGGATTTCGGTTTTTCCGTTGAGTACCACGAAGGCGGCTACCTGTTCCTGGCCCATGACCCGCTGCACTTGCAAACCTTCAAAACCATCTTGCCGCTGCAACTTGAATTGGGGCTCAAGGTCGAGATGCTGGATGCCGGCGCCTGCCTGAAAATTGTTCCGCAGTTGAATCCCGAGGGGCTTCTAGGCGGGGTTTTTTCTCGCGAAGACGGCCAGGCCTACCCGTTCAAAGTCATGGAAGGCTACATCCAGGAAATAAAAAAACAAAAATCGCAAGTGCGTTTTTTCAGCGAAGTGAATGAGATCATCGTCGAAAAGGAAACCGCCAAGGGCGTGCGCACCACGGCGGGAGAAACATTCCATGCCGATGTCATCCTGAACGCCTCGGGTCCCTGGGCCCGGGAAGTAGCCCGCTTGGCCGGCCTGGAATTGCCCATCGAACCCGAAGAGCATGAAGCATTCATCACCGATCGCCTGCCGCCCCTATTCACCCCCATGGTGGTCGACTATCGTCCGGACGGCTGCTACTTTTGCCAGCGCAGCAACGGCCAGGTGATCGGCTGCTACAGTCCCGTGCCCAACAAGCCCGGCATTCACACAGAATCTTCCCTGGAATTCCTGGTGGAGATGTCCAGGCGCACCGTACGCCTGGTCCCCGAACTGGCCAAGGCCAGGGTCATCCGCCATTGGGGCGGCTGCTATTCCATGACCCCGGACGGCAGCCCGTTTATCGACAAGACCGCGATAAAGGGCTTGTATGTGGCCAACGGCATGTGCGGCCACGGCTTCATGTTCGCTCCGGCCATCGGCCGCTATATCAGCGAGATCATCCTGGACGGCCGCTACCCGTTCGATTGGTCGGAATTCAGCATGGAGCGCGACTTCTCGCGCCAGGAACTGATGAAATAAAATCATGGCAATAAAAATTGACGGTGACTGTTTAAGCTTAGAGCAATTCGATCAGGTGGCACGCGGAAAAAAACGGGTGGAACTTTCGTCCGCCACCGTGGCCAAAATAAAAAAATGCCGGCTGGTACTGGAAGAATTCATCCATTCCGACAAGCCCTACTACGGCATCAACACGGGTTTCGGCGCCCTGGCCCAGCGCCGCATCGAGAAGAAAGACCTGAAGAAGCTTCAAAAAAACCTGATCAAGAGCCACACGGCCGGGGTCGGCCCTAATTTGCCTGCCGATATCGTGCGCGGCATCATGCTGCTGCGGGCCAACGTCCTGGCCAAGGGCTACAGCGGCGTGCGCCTGGAAGTGGTTCAGCTGCTGCTTGACTTGTTGAACAAGAACGTCGTCCCCCTGATCCCGGCCAAGGGATCGGTGGGCGCTTCCGGCGACCTGGCACCGTTGTCCCACCTGGCCATGGTCCTGATCGGGGAAGGAGAGGTCGTTTATCGGAATCATGAGCAGAGTTCGGCAACGGCTTTCAAAAAAGCCGGCCTGCAGCCGTTGGTGCTGCTGGAAAAGGAAGGCCTGGCATTGATCAACGGCACCCAGGTGATGACCGCCATCGGCATTTTCAATCTGCATGAAGCCGAAAACCTGGCCAAAGTGGCCGATATCGCCGGGGCCATGACCTTCGAAGCCCAGTTGGGCAATCCCTCGCCTTTTTATGAAGAGATCCAGAATGTCCGCCGCCATCCCGGACAGCTGGAGAGCGCCAACAATATCCTGCACTTGATCAAGGACTCGCCGCTGTGGATGTCCCACCAGGGCAAGAAAAAGGTGCAGGATGCCTATTCCATCCGCTGCATTCCCCAGGTGCACGGGGCGGTGCGCGACACGCTGAAGTACGTGCGCCGCGTCCTGGAGATCGAGACCAACTCGGCCACCGAGAATCCCCTGATCTTCCCTGAGCAAAAACTCATCCTTTCCGGCGGTAATTTCCACGGCGAGCCGGTGGCTTTCGCCATGGATTTCCTGGCCATCGCCCTGACCGAACTGGGCAACATCTCCGAGCGGCGCATCGACCGCCTGATCAATCCCGCCTCCAACATGGGTCTGCCCAATTTTCTGATCGCCGACAACGGCCTGAATTCAGGTTTCATGATCGTCCACGTCACGGCCTCGGCCCTGGCTTCGGAAAACAAATCCCTGGCCCACCCGGCCTCGGTGGACAACATCCCCACTTCGGCCAACCAGGAAGACCACGTCAGCATGGGCACCATCGGCGCCCGCCAGGCGCGTGATATCATCGGCAACCTTACTTACATCCTGGCCATTGAATTAATGGCCGCGGCCCAGGCCCTGGATTTTTATGAATTGAAAAGCTCGCCGCCGCTGGAGCACGTCAAGGCCCTGATCCGCAAACAGGTGCCTTTTTTAAACGAAGATACCCGCATGGACATCCATATCCGCCATATCGCCGACCTGATCCAAAGCGGCCAGCTTGTCGCGGCCGCTGAAAAGTCGGGACTGCAGCTCCAATAATGACTTTCTTTCGTTTTCTCCTGCTGGCCGGGATCATTTATTTGCTTGTCAAATGGCTGTTCAAAAGCCCTCGGCCCGCACCAAGACCACGAAATTTCGACCGCCAGGGCCAGGCCATAGAAGAAATGGTCCAGGACCCGGTTTGCGGAACCTATGTCCCGGCCGGGCAGGCCCTGCCCCTGACCCGGGAAAAGGAAACTTTTTATTTTTGCAGCGACGAATGCCGCGAAAAATTCCTGGCCGGCCAAGGGCGAGAAAAGTAACGATCCAATAGTGTTAGTGTTAGCCGCAAGCAAAAGAACGATCTCTTAGAGATAGCGACGCTGGGAGAGATTTCTGTCAGTGCCATTGCCCCGTTTACCCTTCTACCCATCAACTAGCGAAGGCTCTCTTTGTTTTGGTCATTGGGTCATTGGAAATTGGCATTTGTTTGGGATTTGGTGCTTGGTGCTTGGATTTTAATTCTTACCTTACGCCGTATGCCGTACGCCCTACACCGAGAGCTTTTTTCTATCCCAGCGCCACGTCCAAAAACATCATGGCCGCAAAGCCGAGCATGACGCCGATGGTGGACAGGTCGGTTTCGTTGCCCCGCTGCGATTCGGGAATGAGTTCTTCCACCACCACGAAGATCATGGCCCCGGCGGCAAAGGCAAGGGCATAGGGCAGCAGGGGTTTGACCAGCAAGACCAGCAGGGCGCCCGCCACTCCGGCAAGCGGTTCGACGAATCCCGACAGCTGCCCGTACCAGAATGCTTTCAACCGTGAAAATCCTTCGCGGCGCAGGGGGATGGCAACGGCGGCCCCCTCGGGAAAATTCTGCAAGCCGATGCCGAAGGCCAGAGCCAGGGCACTGCCCAGCGCCGCCGGCGACCAGTTCTGGCCCAGGGCGCCGAAAGCTACGCCCACGGCAAGTCCCTCGGGGATGTTGTGCAGGGTGATGGCCAAAATAAGCAAGGTACTCCGCTGCCAGGATGTCTTGATGCCTTCGGCGTTCTTCATCTCCAGCCCCATGTGCAGGTGGGGCAGGATCTTGTCAATGGCCAGCAAAAAGACGCCGCCGCTTAAAAAACCGACCACGGCCGGCAGCCAGGGCAAGCCGCCGTCCGCCGCCGACATCTCGATGGCCGGCTGCAGCAGCGACCAGTAGCTGGCGGCGATCATCACCCCGGCGGCGAAACCCAGCATGGTGTTGAGTGTCCTTTTGTTCAGGGTTTTGAAAAAGAAAACCGTGGCCGCGCCCAGGGCCGTGACCAGCCAGGTGAAAAGTGTCGCCCCCAGCGCCAACACGATCGGGCTCGTGCCCTTCAACCAGGCTGTGTCCATTTCATCCTCCCGCCCTGATTATACAACAAACGCCGTTTTGGCGCCGCCCGCGGCAAGATCAAGGTTTTTTTTGTTGTATCCCTTGCCGGCATAAGGCTGCAACTTGTCCAGCCACAATTCTTCCAGCTCCTTCAGTTCCTGGCCATGGTCATGATCCGGGCTTGCTTTGGGCTGCAGCCGGTCCAGGATCTCAAATGAGAATTCCCTTTCGCCCAGATCATTGAAGTCTTTTTGCAGTTCCCGGTTCATGTGCAGGTTGTTCTTGAGCTGGAACTTTTCGCTGTTCAGCTTGCCATGCAGGTCCAGGGCACGGCCGATGTAGATCTTGCCGCTGCCAGGTTTTTTATCTGGTAAATCCCCATGTCCGGCGGCTTCTGCTTGTATCGTCTTTGATCTCTTTTTTATCCATCAATCTCTCCTTACTCTTCGCGTTTCACCGGGCGCCATTGCTCGGCCCAGCGGCTGAAGGGCTGGCCGTAGGCGGCGGCGAAAGCCGTCTCCAGGTCGCTGCCGTCGCCCAGCTTGCCCAGCAGGCGGCGCAGGCGCGCCATGCCGTACTCACTCACCAGGTCATCCACCACCTGCAAACTCTCCAGGTAGGCCACCATGGCCGCGCGCGGCTCGCGCGGGAAGCCTTTGGCCAGAAGTTTCAGGGGGATCACCTGGGCCGCGTTGACCGGCTGGTCGCCGCTGCAGTACTGGGCCAGCCCCTCCTGCAGCCAGAACGGGCAGTTCGGCGCCATGGCATAGAGCAGGGCGTGGGTATACTCGTGGTTGAGCACTCGGCGCAACTCCCGCTCCCGGCCCGCGGCGCCCTGCACCGGCACGCGGATCTTGCCGTCGAGCTGGCCGAACATGCCGCCGGCCCACTCCGGGGCGCGGGTGACGTCGGAAAAATCCTTGCCCGTGTAGAGGATGACGCTGATCGGCTGCCTGGGGAAATAATCCAGCTCCTTGCCGATCTCGGCATAGGCGCTTTTTAGAATGTCCAGCACCAGTGTGCTTCATCTCGTCGTGTTCATAACCGTCAAACAGCACGACGAAATTCGCGGTTCGGGCATGGTCATAATTGCGCTGCACGCGGATTTCCTTCTCCAGCTTGGCCTGCATTTCGAGAAGCGCTTCATCCAATTGCAGGGCCAGGGCGGCCCGCACCTGCTCCAGGGCCGGCTCCAATTGGTTCTGCCGGTAGAGTGCCTGGGCCAGCCACTTGCGCATGGCGAAATTGTCGGGTTGCGCGTCCAGCGCCTTCTGCACTTCGGCAACTGCTTCGTCCCAGCGGCCCAGTCGGGACAGGCAAAGGCCGGCACGGCCGCGGCTGACAGGATCGGTCGGCGCCAGGCGCTTGTAGGCCTCCAGCGCTTCGCTGAATTTCCCGGCGGCAAACAGCGCCTCGGCCCATTGCCGGGCCGCGCTCGCTCCGCCACTGCTGTCGTCCCCGGGCAGCGGCGCTGCCGGGGAATCTCCGGCCGTGATTTCCTCAGGCAGTTCTGGCTCCTGGCGAGTGGGCGCATCCGCGGTCGCCGCCAGGCGAGTGGGCGGCGGCTTCAGCACCGCTTCAGCAATTTTCTCCGGGGCAGGGCGCTGCAGCAGCAGGAATGCGGCGGCCGCGACCGCAACCAGCAGCAGCGGCAGCAGCGCCAGCCGCAGCCGGCGGCGCTTATTCCTGTAATTCGGATTTTCCCATGGTTGGCTCATCGTCCTTCTATTGTATCTGAAAATGGGCGACAGGGGAATGGCGCTGAAATTGATTCGCCCCTGCCGGAAAAGTCAAGTATGAAGCAAGGTTTTTTGACCAGATTCGAGGTCCAGCAGGTAGCGCTTGCGCCACAGGCCGCCGCCATAGCCGACTAGTTCTCCATCCGCCCCGATGACCCGGTGGCAGGGAATGATGATGGCGATGCGGTTGTCCCCGTTGGCTTTGGCCACGGCGCGCACGGCGCTGGCATGGCCGATCGCTTCGGCCTGCTCCTTGTAGGAACGGGTGGATCCATAGGGTATGGTTTGCAACCCGGCCCACACCCTTTGCTGAAAAGGGGTTCCGGACAGCACCAGGGGGACGTCGAATTCCTTTATCTTTCCGGCAAAATATTCCGCAATTGTTCATTCAGTTCGTCAAAGTGAGTGCTGAAGCCGGGAACACATTCGGCGTTCAGCAGCTTGCTCAATCTCTTTAATTGGGTCTCCAGCATTCTCCTGTCAACGAACTCCAGCAGGCAGATGCCTGCGGCGGTTGCCCCGGCCAGCAGCGGCCCCAGGGGAGTCAGTATCCTTGTGGTCGCAATAATTTGTCTCTCCCGGCTTTGGCGCGGAGAGAAGCCGGCCGTTTTTTTGAACTGGTCGGCAAAACCGCTCAATGATTCATAGCCGGAATCAAAAGCCGCGCCGCTGACCTGTTCTCCATGCCTGATCCTGCCGAAGGCCTGGCCGATGCGCAAGGCGCGCAAATAGGCCTGGAAAGTCATGCCATGGTGTTTCTTGAACCAGTAGCGAACCCGGCTGGGCTCCAGGCCCCTGGTCCGCAGGTCGCTGTCCTTCAGCCTGATCAACGGGTCATTATTGATCTCTGCCAGCAGCGGTTTCAGCCAGCCGGGGGCGGTTCCTTTGTGTTCCAGGGGCGTGCAGACCTTGCAGGGGCGGTAGCCGTGCAAAATGGCGTCATGGGCCGAAGCGAAAAATTCGACATTCTCGCGCTTGGGCTTGCGCGCCGTGCAGGTGGGTCGGCAGAATATGCCCGTGGTCCTGACCCCCACCACGAATATCCCCTCGAAATTGCTGTCTTTTTCGACCAGCGCCGCGTACAATGTCTCGCTGTCGGGCAATGAGCGCTTCATGGCTTCACCATTCCTGTCTTGCAATTTTTGTGTTTTTTTCATTTTCACCCATGGCCATTATGCAGCCATTTGCCGGCCGCCGCAACCGAAAATCGTACAACTAATTTTTATCGCCTCCCAGCTTCATCATCAGCTTGCGAAACCTGTCAGAAAATAGTGTAGGCGCCGTTGGCCATGATGGTTTCGCTGCGCCCGTCAGAATAGCCAAGGGTGACTTCGCGCCCCGCGACGCGCGGCTGCGCCTGCGGGATGTAGATGCGGTCGAGGTGGATGACCGCCGCCGCCGAGGAAAAATCGCCGGGTCCCACGGCGCCGCCGAAATGGTCGCTGCGGCCGAAGGCGATGTGCAGGCCAAGTTTCTCATCAAGGAGGATCTCGCCGATCGGCTCCAGGCCGAAGTCGGCCAATACGCCGAATCCCAGTTCGGCCAGGTTGCCGTAGGCCGGTTCGGCAAGCAGGTGCGCGCGTTCGGCTTGCGCTGCCACTCCGTCGCCGTCCACCGCCACGGCACGATTGGCCTGGATGGTGAAAAGAACCACCTCGCCGTCGATCTCGACCGGCAGCGTGCCCGCGGTTTGGCTCGCCTCGCCCGCGTCCCCCTCGTAGGGCACGATGTAGGCCTCGCCGCTGGGCAGGTTGCCGGCTGTGCCCAGCTCCGGAAAACGCCCCGAACTGGCGTGTGCCGTGCGGTGGCGCAGATCGAAGTGGATGGCGTATTCACTTTTGCCGTCCACCATGAAGGAGACGTCGGCATGATCGGCTTCGTCGAGCCTTGTTTTCAGGGCGTCGACGCGCCGCGCCACCTCGCCGTAGTCGATGCGCAGGGCCGGGATCATGGACGCGGCAAAACCGGGCATGGTCGCCGCCCGGAAACGGAAACGCCGGGCCGCGACCTTCAGCGGCGCGGTGGTCGAGAACTCGGTCGGCGCCAGGAATAACTGGGTTGCGGAGAAGACCTTTTCGAAACTCACCCGCGTCCCCGCCCGCTCCAGTTCCTCGGCGATCTCCGGCAGCGGCCCGTCCACGAGGAATCCATCCTCCGGAAGATCGGCGTTGTTCGAACCGACGTCGGCGTAGGCGAGCAGCTTCACCTCGGCGAGCGGCACCTCCTGCTTTCTTGCCTGCAGCAGGGCATACCACTCGTAAGCCAGGCGCCGGCGCTCTTTCCAGTCCGGGTTGTCCTTTTGGGCATCGCGCGGGACATCGACCAGGATGGCCAGGGCGCGGTCGCTCTCGAAACGCGGGAACACGGAACGCACCAGGGCGACCAATTCTTCAGGGGCCAATATCATCATGGGCATCCTCCGCCGACCATTATACCCTTAACATGACGCATGGTAAAGGAACGCAAGGAAGCCAGGCGGCAAGCAGGAAATCATATCTCTGCCATTAGCGAGGCAGGGAGAAATCGAAAGGAGTGTGGTAATTCAGCCGGCGGTACAGGCGCATGGACCGCTGGCGCAGGTCGAAAAAGGAGGTGTAGCCGTGGTCGCTGCCGCGAATGGCGCGGGTGATGTTCTCCACGTCGGCAAAGGAATGGATCCCCCTTTCCGCCATGCGGCTGGCCTGCGAAAATCGCCAGCAGTTGCGCAGCAAGTAATCGATGCCTTCCTGGTAGGCGCTGTTGGTCATGACCTGATAATCCTTGTCCGCCGGGAAGAAAACCGCTTCCCTGTTTAAATTGAACTCAATCACGGCCGAATTCCCCAGGGCATCCGCAACAAGAAGGTGATCGGTCGCATGCGACCAGGGGCGCACCGAACGGTACAAGGAGATCACCTCGGCCACGGTTGCGCACGTTTCCAGGGCGACGCGGAACAGGTGATGCTCGCAAATGGCGGGGACATCGGGATAGGGATCGGTCCAGTAATACTTCGGGGGGTCGACCAGGTTGGCCGTGCCCATGAACAAACCCTTTTCGTTGACCCCGTCCATGACCCAGTGATAAGGGATATAACAGGCATTGGCCAAAACCCGGTATCCATCATCCATTGAACTGAACTCGACGAACTGCGGTTTTTCATGGTCATCGTCAAAATTGCGCCCGACAAAGACATCTTCCCCTATTTTTGCGAAAAACATGCTGCAATGGGTGCTGGTCGAAGCGGACATGGGTGCGGCCGTGTCGCTCAATGACCGGAATTCGTCATATTTGAATAGACGGTACCAGAGATTGATGAAAAAATCGTATTCCAGGTAAATGAAATCCAGTTCCGCCGCCGCCATGCCGAACACCTCTCCCAGGCCGCGGGCCAACTCCAGATACTGCGGGTAGACCCGCCGGTACATTTCCATGATGCGGTCATTGAACTCCCGGCGATTGGCGGCGGCCCGTCTCGGTTCCTGTCCGTAGAGACGGGCGATGCGGCCGACAAGGTTCCCGTATTCGTAATGGCTGCCCGAAACATCCATGCGCTTGGGGATGGAAACGCCGCTGGCAACAGGGGAATATTTCAGGATCTCCTTGCCCATCTCCCGCTGGGCCGCGGCCAGATATTCCTGGAATTGCCGGTCATGGGTCTGCAGCAATTGGTCCAGCGTTTGCTCACGGCTTTCTCCGGTATCCCCGTCTCCGTCGCGCCGGCAGCCGGCCGGGAAGACCAGCAGCGCTAAAAGCGCCAGGAGCACCGGCAGCCTGCCTTGCAAATGCTTCTTCATTGAACTAGCCCTCTCTAAGTGCCGCCTATCATAAGACGTTTCAGTATGGAACAATCTTCAGTGGAAATCAACTTTCTTCAATTTTGCCGCCTCATTGCAGGAGCGCAAACGCTGAAGATCGCCGGTGAACCGGATTGGAAAAGCCGGAGATGTGGATCCGGATTATTTTTCGGAAAGATAGCCCTGTTCTCTCAGAAATCGTTCAAGCTGGGCGATGCCGTCCGCCTTGAATTTCGGGTCCGGGTCGAAGCTGTCTTCCTGGTTGGCTAGGTTGCGGGTCAGGAGATGCCCCACGCCCGGGTAGACATGCAGCTCGCAGATGCCTCCCGCCTGAATAATGCGATCACGAAAGCGTTCCGCCCTGGAAAGCGGCGTCAGAGTGTCTTTATCGCCATTGACGATGCAGGCGGGAGGCGTCGCAGCGCCGGCATGCTGCAGCGGCGAATAATCGGCGGCACTCGCCCGGCCCTGGAGCAGTCGCACGAACCAGCCGTCGGCCGCGACATCCAGCGCCGGCGACCACAGCAGGAGCAAATCGGGTTTGGAGCTCGTGTCATCACTGCCGTCGCCGGGGGCTTCGAGGGTTGCGGCAGCGGCGACCAGGTGGCCGCCGGCCGAAACACCGTACCCGGCCACGCGCTTTGGATCGATGTTGAACTCGGCCGCGTGCCGGCGCAGCCAGCGAAAGGCGGCCCGCGTATCGTCCAGGGCCTCGATGGGCGTGATCTTTCCCTTGGAGAGGCGATAATCGATCGCAACGGCCGTCAAGCCGAGAGCGGCAAAGCGCTTGGCCTCTTTCGCGGTCCACTCGGCGCTGCCTGCTACCCAGCCGCCACCATGGAAACAAAGAACGGCCGCCGTCGGTTTCCCCAGGTTCTCGCCTTGCGGCGGAAACACGTAGGCGTTGAGCGGCTCTCCGCCGACCTCTCTATAGACATAGTAGCGGGGCTGCTGAGTAGCGTCGCTGGACGCCGGCACGGTCTGCGCGGTTAATATCCCGACCAATGAAAAGATTAAAAGAAAAACAAGTTTTGCTCGCATCAATATTTCTCCATAGATTTTACTTTCTGATTCTTGAAGACGCTATATTGTAGCAAACGGATCGCGGACAAGAAAGGTTACGCTTTTTTCGACTTGAACATTTAACAATTATTCCCAGCTTGCTACATATGCAGTAAAGTTATTAAGATAGCATCGGCGAAAGTATTCCGAAGGGATTTCTAATTCAAATCCTTATAGACATCCTGGCGCTGGCCGATCTTGATGACCAAGACCAGCAGCTCAGTTTTGCGGAAAGCGTAGATCACCCGGAAATTCCCGGCGCGGATCTTGCGCAACTCCTTGACGCCGGTGAGCGGTTTTCCCGAGAGCGGATCCCGGCGTATCTTTTCGATCGCCTTGTCTATTTTGATACGGTCCGGTTTGTCCAGCTTTTCCAGGAACTTTAATGCTTTGTCGCTGATCCTAACCGATATCGAGTTTTTTCTTGGCGCGGTCATAATCGAGCCACTTGGTGGTCGGATCGTTCAGGATGTTCAACGCGTCCTGGGCGTCTTCCAGCTCCTCCAGGTAACTCTCGATCCCCTTGCGGATAATGAAACTCTTGGACCTTTCGATCTTCTTGGCAATCTCCTCGAGCCTTTTGTTTAGAACATCGCTAAGCCTTATCGCAATCATTGACATTTCGCTTCTCCCAAAGAAAGTATAACGTTGTTATACATTTCTGTCAACTTGCTCAGAATTTTTTTGCAGCTCACGGCATTCCGCTACCGCAGCGGCTGGCGGATGACGGTTTTCCATTTGGCCGGGTCGGCCTTGCGGATGTCGGAGAGGTAGATTTCGTGGTGCTTGCCGGAAAGTTTGCCGAGGGAGGCGATGAAGGCATGAACCCGGGCGATGGTGGGGCCCTCGGCGGAGAAAGGGCCGACATGCAGGATCTGGGCGCACTTGCCTTCATGGAAGGTGGCAAAACGCAGCAGAGCGAGCGCGGCCGGGTTTTTCTTTTTTTTCACTTCGGCAATGGTGTCGCGAACCAGTGCTTCACTCACGAACTCGGGCTGCATGATCATCATGGTCCACTTCCAGGCGGACTTGTCGTCCACCGAGAACCTGGCCATGTCGTCGGCCCACCATAGCCCCTCGAGCGGCGGCACGCCGTAATCGATGGCCAGGGTTTTCTTGACCTTGAACTTGATGGCGTAAGCCACTGAGAACAGCGCTTCGACCGCCTCCTGGTAGGAAAGCGACGTGTTGGGGTCGCCCTGGCCGTCGATCATCAGGAATTTCATGGCCGGTACTTCGACCAGAACCACCTCTTTGGCTGACGGCTGATATAGATGCTTGAGTTCTTTCCTGAAATCGATCTTTTTCATCGGGCCTAACCTCCTGGCTGTTTCACGGCGGAAGCACGGTTATCATTATGCCGACCGGAAAAGATTGTCAAGACGGAACGACAGTTCTCCTGCAAAACGTAGGGGCACGGCGCGCCGTGCCCAGCCTCATCGCTTACAGCGCCTGCAGTTCGGCGATCAATTCGGCAAAGAGCTCCTTGACGGTCACGATCTTGTCAATGCGATGGGCGTTCTGGCCGCAGAAGATAAGCCCGTTTTTTACATCCCCCAAATAGGAATTCAACAGCGCCTTGGCGATGCAGTAATGGGCGTGTTCGACCTTGCAGGCGGTCAGGCAGCGGTATGGACATTTGACCGCAAGTTTTCCCTTGGCTTCCAGCTCCTTTAAAAAATCATTGCGGATGGCCCGGCCGGGCATGCCCACCGGGCTGTCGATAATGACGATGTCTTCCTCTTTGGCATCCAGATAGGCCTGCTTGAATTCGGCAGCGACGTCGCATTCCACGGTGCAGACGAAACGGGTGGCCATCTGCACTCCCGACGCGCCCAGGCTGAGCATGCGGGCGATATCCCGGCCGTCAAAGATGCCGCCGCCGGCGATCACGGGAATTTTCCGGCCGTATTTGTCCTCGTAGCCCTTCAGCGCTTCCAGCAGATCGGGCAAAAGGCGCTCCAGCGAGAATTCCTGCGGCTGCGCCAGCTGATCCTTGGAAAAACCGAGGTGGCCGCCGGCCAACGGCCCTTCCAGAATGAAGGCGTCGGGGATGCGGCCATGGCGCTTGTCCCAGACCCTCAGGATCAGTTCCGCCACGCGGGCCGAACTGACAATGGGCACCAGGTTCACCTCAGGATCGGGAACCAGTTCGGGGAGAGCTGTGGGCAGGCCGGCCCCGTAGACAATGATCTTGATCCCTTCAGCGACTGCCGTCACGATCAGGTCGTTGACGTTGCTCAGGGCGCCCATGAAGTTCACGGCGACCGGGCCGTCCGTCATTTTTTTCACCTGGCGGATCTCGCGCTCCAGCGCTTCCCGGGAAATCCTTTCGTATTCGCTTAAAGATTCCACGAAATCGCCCAGGCCGATGCTGGACAGGGTGCCGATGCCCCCGGCGTTGGCCACTGCCGATGCCAGGGAGGAAAGCGAGACCCGCACGCCCATGCCGCCCTGGACAATCGGGATCTCAACCGTAATGTTGCCGATTTTCAGTTTCGGAATCGTCATGTTAATCCTCACATTTCTTGACGACCAGGCAGGCGTTGCCGCCGCCAAAGCCGAATGAATTGCTGGCGGCAAAGCGCACCGCCAGCTTTTCGGCCCCCCGGGTCACGTAATCCAGGGGGCAGTCGGGGTCGGGTTCCGTGTAGTTGATGGTCGGCGGCACTATGCCGCTGTGCACGCTCATCACCGTGGCGATGAATTCCACCGCCCCGGCCGCAGCCAGCAGATGGCCGATCATCGATTTGCTGGAACTGACTTTCAGCGCCCTGGCATGGCTGCCAAACACGTTCATGATGGCGGCGCTTTCGATTTTATCGTTCAAAGGAGTAGAAGTGCCATGGGCATTGATGTAGTCCACTGCTGCGGGTTCAAGCGCCGCGTCCTTCAGGGCTGCCTTCATGACCCTGATCATGCCGTCGCCACTGGGCTCCGGCGCGGTGAAGTGAAAAGCATCGGCGGTGTTGCCGTAGCCGACCAGTTCGGCGTAGATCCTTGCCTGACGTTTGATGGCATGCTCGCGCCTTTCCAGGACAACGACGCCGGACCCTTCGCCCATGATAAAACCGTCGCGGTTGCGATCGAAAGGCCGGCTGGCATTTTCGGCATTCGCATTCGCGGACATCGACCGGGTAGCGCAAAAACCGGCATAGGCCAGCGGGGTCACCGCCGCCTCGGAACCTCCGGCCAGCATGACCTCGGCGTCGCCCCGCTGCAGGATGCGCAAGGCATCGCCGATGGCATTGGCGCCGGTGGAACAGGCGACCGACGGCGCCGAAAGCGGACCCTGCAAACCAAAGCGAATGGAAACCATGCAGGCGGCCATGTTGATCAGCAGTTTCGACACAAAGAAAGGGGTCAGGGAATTGGGCCCTTTCTCCTGGACCCGATAATGGCCTTCTTCGATGCTGGCCGAACCGCCGATTCCCGAACCGATAATGACTCCGGCCCGGCATTTGTCAAAACCATGGTTGTCCAAACCGGCATCCTTCATGGCCATGGCCGCGGCGGCCACCGCGAATTGAGTAAAGCGGTCCATGCGCTCGATAGATTTTTTGTCGATCCATTCCTGGGGATCGAAATCCTTAACTTCGGCCGCCAGCTGCGAGCGGAAATCGGTCGGGTCGAAATGAGTGACCCTGGCGATGCCGCTTTTCCCGGCCTGCAATCCCTGCCAGAACGCTTCCACACCGATGCCAACCGGGGTTACCGCGCCCATTCCGGTCACCACGACCCGCTGTTCGCTCATAATGTTCGTATGCCTCCTGAATCTTATTCCCGCCTCATATCCCGTTACCGCATTGGCAACGAACGGATGGTCTTTGCCAACAATTATTTTAACCGTTTCCAGGCCTTATTGTAAAGAAGTCCCTGGGCAAATGTCAATCGCTGCGACCTTTGCGCAGTTGCAGCGCCTCAGAGTCACAGGACAGGTGGCGATCCCCGCATGGGGAATAAGTAGGGACAGGTCGCGATCCCCACTGGGACCGCCTGTCCCTACCAAACCTATTTCTAATACGTCTTCAGCTCGCCGATGGCCTTCTCGACCGCGTGCAGGATGTCGCGATTCTTGACCGTTTCCATCATGGCGTTGTGGTCGGGGTAGAGCGGCCGGTCTTCTCCCAGGTGGGCGACGACCTTGCGCACGGCCTCTTTCGCGGCCAGGGTGCCCTTGCCGGGCTTGAAATCACGGAAATCGAGCGCCTGGGCGGCGGCGATGAACTCGATGCCCAGGATGCCGTAGGCGTTGTCGATGATCTGCCGGGTCTTCAGGGCCGTGTTCATGCCCATGGAGACGAAATCCTCCTGGTCAGCGGCGGCCGGGATCGACTGGATCGAGGCGGGCATGGAGAGGATGCGCTGCTCGACGATCATCATGTCGGCCGTGTACTGGCTGAGCATGTGCCCGGAATACATGCCCGCGCCCTTGGTCAGGAAGGCGGGCAGGCCCACGCTTAGAGCGGGATTGAGCAGGCGGTTCAGGCGCCGCTCGGAAATGACGCAGGCCATGGTCACGCAGGCACCGAGCATGTCCAGGGGCACGGAGATCGGCGAGCCCTGGAAGTTGGCGCCGGTCAGCACCACCTGGTCGTCGGGCAGAAAAATGGGGTTGTCGCCCACGCCGTTCAGCTCGATCTCGATCTGGCTGCGCGTCCAGCGCAGCTGGTCGCGGAAGGCGCCCAGCACCTGCGGCGTGGAACGCATGCTGTAGGCGTCCTGGACCTTGACCTTGACCTTGCCCAGCAGGTCGGAACCCTCGATGATGCGCTTGATGTTCTCGGCCGAAGTGACGGCGCCCTGGAAACCGCGCAGCGTATGCAGACGGGAGTCGTAGGGCTTCATGTTGGCCATCAGCGCCTCCAGGGTCATGGCCGCGGCGATCTCGGCCTGCTTGAGCAGCCGCTCGCTTTCATAGATCTGCAGAGCGGCCATGGCCGTCATCAGGTTGCTGCCGTTTATGGCCGCCAGGCCGTCGCGGGCCTTGAGCCCCGGCACCGGGATGCCGGCTTTCTTCATGGCCGCGGCGCCGGGCATGCGCTCGCCTTCAAAAAAGGCCTCGCCCTCACCCATGAGCAGCAGCGCTATCTGGCTCATGGGCGCCAGGTCGCCGCAGGCGCCGACGCTGCCCTTGTTGCAGACCACCGGCGTCAGCCCCTTGTTCAGCATGGCCACGAATGTTTGGGTGATGTCGGGACGGCAGCCCGAATAGCCATTGGCGTGGACGTTGATGCGGCCCAGCATGGCGGCCCGCACTTCGGGGATGGGCACCGGCGTGCCGATGCCGGCCGCATGGTTGTAGATCAGGTATTTCTGGAACTGCCCCACCTGCTCGTCGGTCAGCACCACCTCGGAGAATTCGCCGATGCCGGTGTTGACGCCGTACATGATCTCGCGCGCCTCGATGCGCTTCTCGATGAAAGCGCGGCATTTCTTGATCCTTTCCACGGCATCGGCATGGAGCTCGACCTTCTCCAGGCCGTAGGCCACCTTATACACATCTTCGACTTTCAGATTTTTCCCGGTCACGACAATCGCCATTTGTCCTCCTAAATTATTTTATGATGAATTTTTTCTTTAAATGTCATTGTATGCAAAATCGCGCTTTTTGGCAACCGTTTTCAGGAATATTCCTCCCTTGCAAAGGAATGTGCCCCTTGACAGAAATGGTATAATGAAACGTAAACCAAGCAAGGAGAAAGAAATGGCTACCGAAAAAGAACAAACATTCGAATTTCAATCGGAGGTCAAGCAGCTGCTCGACATCCTGGTCTATTCGCTATACAAGAACAAGGAGGTTTTCCTGCGCGAGCTGGTCTCCAACGCCGCCGACGCCCTGAACAAGATGCAGTTCGAGATCCTGACCGAGTCCGGGCTCTCCGACAAGGACGAGGAGCTGAAGATCACCGTCAGCGTCGACAAAAAACAAAACAAGCTGGTCATCGAGGACAACGGCATCGGCATGAGCAAGGAAGAGCTGATCAACAACATCGGCACCATCGCCCATTCCGGCACTTTGGATTACCTGAAAAAGATCGGCGAGTCCCCGGCCAAGAACCAGGTCGACCTGATCGGCAAATTCGGCGTGGGTTTCTATTCCAGCTTCATGGTGGCCAAGGAGATCCACATCCTCAGCAGGTCCTGGCAGAAAGACAGCCCGGCCTGGCTGTGGAAGTCCAAGGGCGAAAGCAGCTATTCCATAGAAGAGGCGGAAAAAGCCGGCCGCGGCACCCGCATCGAACTGCTGCTGAAAAAAGAAGAAAAGGAGTTTTTGGAAACCTTCCAGCTCAAGAACATCATCCTCAAGCATTCCAAATTCGTGCCCTTCCCCATCTACCTGGAGGGGGAAAAGATCGAACGCCAGGACGCCATCTGGACCCAGCCCAAGTCAAAACTGAAAGAGAAGGACTACGCCGAATTTTACAAGTTTTTCGAGAACACCCAGGAAGACCCGGAAACGTACCTGCATCTCTCTTCCGACGCCCCGGTGCAGTTCGCCTCCCTGCTGTTCGTGCCCAAGACCTCGTTCGAACTGCTGGGGTTGATGAAGACCGAACCGGGCGTGGACCTCTATTCCAAGAAGATCCTGATCCAGAAAGGCTCCAAGGACATCATGCCCGAGTACATGCGCTTCGTCAAAGGCATAATCGATTCCGAGGAAATTCCGCTGAACATCTCGCGCGAAACAATCCAGAGCAACGTGCGCATCGACAAGATCAGGAAACACGTGCTGAAAAAACTCCTGGAACACCTGGAGAGCGTCAAGAGCAAAAACCGCGAACAGTACTTACGCATCTGGAAAAACTTCAGCAAGAACTTCAAGGAAGGCATTGTCAGCGACTACGATAACCGGGAAAAGCTTTCCCAGCTCCTGCTCTTTTCCAGCTCCAAAAGCGGCGCCGACCAGTTGACCGACCTGAAAGAATATGTCGCGCGCATGCCCGAGGGGCAAAAGGAGATCTACTTCCTGGGCGGTAGCGACCGCCTGGCCATTGAAAAAAACCCGGCCCTGGAGATCTTCCGAAAAAAGGATCATGAAGTGCTCTACCTGACCGATCCCATGGACGAATTCGTCCTGGACCATTTGCGCGAGTTCGACAAGAAGGGCTTCAAGATGGCCGAAAGCGCCGATATTCCCCTGGAGGAAAAAAACGAGGCCGCGGATGCGGATTACATGAAGGACGCGGAAAACCTGGTGGTCTACCTGAAAACCATTTACGGTGAACAGATCCAGGACGTAAGAATATCCAAGCGCCTGACCGACAGCCCCTGCCTGCTGCTCAACCCGGCCGACGGCCCCTCCGTGCAGATGGAAAAGATCATGAAAATGGTCAACAAGGACTATCAGCTCGGCAAGCGCGTTTTCGAGATCAATCCCGAAAATTCCCTGATAAAAAAAATGGTGGCCCTGCACAAGCAGGACCCGGCCGCACCATTGCTGAAAACCCTGGCCCTGCAATTGCTGGACAACATGAAGCTGCGCGAGGGCATATTGAGCGACACCGAGGCCACCATCGCCCGCATCCAGCAGATCATGTTTGAGGCCGCCGTACCGCCCCGCTCCGACGCGGGCGGCCCGGTTTAAATTCTTTCCTGGCGGCGCTTTGCTTTTAGAGCCGGCCGAGCCTGGCCGCGGCTCGCGAACATTCCGCATCCATGCTCAGGATGCGCATTAGCTCTTCGCGCTCATCGGGCAAACGGTCAAGCAAGTGGAAAACGGTCGCCAAGCTGAGCCGGGCTTCGATATTGCCCGGGGCAAGTTCAAGGCCGCTTTGATATTGCTCCCGGGCCCCGCTATAATCCCCGCCATAAAAAAGCGCATAGCCCAGGCCGAAACGCGCCGACACATGTCCCGGTTCCAATTCAACGGCCCTTTTGAACCAGCAGCTGGCATCGGCCAAACGGTCGGAGCGCAGCAGCTTCATGGCGATGCGGATATTTGTGGCCGCATCGGCATAGAATTTTTCACTCACGCCTTGAATTGACCAGGGGCCGTCCGGGCTGCGGCGCACGATCTGTTTCAGGGAACCGCTCAAAGGCGAAGCGAGAACCTCGTTAAGATACGGACTGCGGCTGACGACCGTTCCCAGGCTGCCGTCGGGGTCAATGAAATCGATGTCGCTGCCGCTCATGGCCCCCCAGATTCTCCTGAAAAAGAGAAAGGCCGGACTGCGATAAAGCAAGTTGAGCGCCGCCAGATATTTGTCGAGAGAGATGACGCTGGATCGCGGTTTGCCGTTCACGAAACAGCCGGGGCACCAGGCGGCGATGCCATCGACCCGAAACAGCTCCGGCGGCAGGCTGGCATCGGTAAATTTCGAGATCATGCCGTATTCCATGGAACGATTGTCATCGCTTACCGCTTCGACCGCGAGCGTCGCCCGCCGCAGATCATCGCTGTTGGCCACAAATGTCCCGACTCATTTCCGTCAATTCTCCCATGTTGATGCGCTTGAGATCGGCTTGAACCAAGGGGGCCTTGCTGATATGAAGTGAACACAAATCGGGATCAATAAGGGCATCAGGGCCCGCCCGGCCCATGAGGATCAGTTCCTTTTGCATTCCGGAAAGCAGTACGGCATTGGGAAAGACATCAAGAAATGACCGGATCATGGACAGGCCGGTCGCCGCGGGAACCTGATACAAGGGCAGCCATTGGGTCACAAAGCCGCCGCTCTTCAAGCGGCTGCGCGCCAACTCATAGAATTCACGGGAATAAAGCGAAGAAACGCCGGCAAAGGCGATGGGCGGCGGCTCAAGGGTGATCAGATCGTAGTGAGCGGGCGGCATCATCTGCAGGTGGAGCCGGCCATCATTGATGAACACCGAGACCCTTTTGTCTTCAAGGACATCGCGGTTGCTGTTTCGAAAATAGGGGGCATGGTTCAGAATTTGCTCCGAGAGATCGACCACATCGAGACGTTGGATTGTCGGATGAAGGGAAGCGGCGTGAAGGGTGTTGCCCACTCCGAAACAGATGACGAGCACGGAGCGCGGCGAATTCATCTGCAAGAGCGGGATATGAACAAACGCCCTCATGTAACGCTGCAATTTCAAAGTGGTGCCCGACATCGAATGGCCGTTGGTGAGCAGAAAACGCTCACCGCCGGGATTCTCGATGACCATCAGCATTTCATTCAGTCCCTCGCCGGAAGTAATAATTCGCTGCCCGGCTGAAACAAAGGGAAAGCTCTTCATGGTGAGATAGTCCGCCGGCAGCAGGCTCCAGGAAACCAATGTGCCGCAGGCAATGATCAGACAAACTATGAAAAGACCATGCTTCGACCGCCAGGGCGCAGCTGGCTGCTCTTGCCGCTTCGAGACCTGCAGGAATAATATGACAAGGCTTGAAACAAAACAGAATACCAGGACGCTGCGTTGGCTGCCCAGGTTGGGCAGCAGGATGAAACCGGCGCTAATCGCTCCCAAAACTGCTCCCAGCGTATTAGCCAGGTACAGGCCGCCGGCCCGGCGCCCCACGCTTTGCTCCAGGCGCTGGACATAGGCATTGGCCAATGGAAATGAGAAGCCGATCAGAAATGAGGGCAGGCCGATGACCGCCAGGATCGGACGCGCGATACCCCAAATTTGGCTGAGCCTGGGCAAGCCCACATCGGCAGGAAGCCCCAGGATACGTTTCAAAAAAAACGCTTCAGCGGCGCTGCCATTGAAGGCAACCAGCAGGAGCGGCGTAACAAGGATGAAAACGACCTGGACAAGCATATAGCGTTCCAGGGGTTTGCCCCAGCGCCTGACCGAATACCCCCCGGCCAGCGAGCCCAGCCAGATGCCGACCAGGATCACCGTCAGCAGCAGCGAAAAAACCACCCGGTAGCCCCCCAGGGAACCGCTCAGAAAGCGAAACCAGACTATCTCCATGCCCATGAAAGAGAAGCCTGAGAAAAACAGGGCCAGGGCCATGGAGCGCACCAATCCGCGAGGCAGGCAGGACTTGGCCGGCCCGGCCCCGCCAACGGGAGTTGGGCAAAGGACAAATTGGGATCCCAGGCCGGATCTTTTCCGGGTGAGGAAAATTGCCGCCACGCCCACAGCCGTATTTATCGAAACGGCAGCGAGCTGCGTATGCAACAGGCCCAGTTTCGGGACCAGGAAAAGATCGGTGGCAAAGCAGCCCAAGGCGGCCCCGGCGGTATTGAAGCCGTATAAAACACCGATCCTCCAGCCCGCCGCCTGCACATCTTCGGCAACCAGTTGGCGGATCAGGATGGTGAGCGTTGCCCCCATCAGCGTGGTGACCGGCAGCATCAGGACGATCGCGACCAAAAATTGGCCAAGATGGGAAAAAAATGATAAATACTGCCAGCCATGCGCACCCGAGGAGTAGCGGGCGAAGGATGCCGAGAATCCCTTGAGAACCGGCAAGGCCAGGGCAATGGTCAATCCCAGGATGGCAATGGCCAATTCAGCATAACCATAGGTTCTGAAGAATTCGAGCGCTTTTCCTTTTTTATACCTGTTATCGCTCCAGATGCCGGCAAAGTAACTCCCCATGCCAAGCCCCAGCATAAAAACCGAAGTGACGATGGCTGCCGAATGGATGGTGTTGCCGAAGAAATTGCCGAAAATCCGCACCCATATGACTTCGTAGACCAAGCCGCTGATCCCGGAAAAGAAAAAGAGCAGATAAATGAGAAACCCTTGCGGTTTTTTATAAGCCATCAACTCTTCGTACTATTCAAAAAATATTTACTGATCATTGAAAAAGTATAATAAAAACAAAATATTTTTGCAAAACAGCAACTCTCGTCAATCATTGTCCATAATGCCTTTATTCGATCATCTTGGCCAGATCAGCCAGGAGTTTGCCGGCCTCGCTTTCAAATGCAGTCCCGTTGCCGATCGCCATATTGAGATGCTGGCGGGCAAGCTCCAGGCTGCCAAGCTGCATACATATCCTGCCCAGTTCGAAATGGCTGTCAGCGTCGGACGGAATGAACTGCAGTACCATTTTAAGCAGAGGTATGGCTTTGGCCACCTGTTTCTGTTGGATGTACAAAGCCGCCAACGATTTGCCGGCCTCAACAATCTCATCGCTTTCCTTGACATCGACAAGAACCTTGATTTTTTCTCTGTCGTTCCACTCCCGTACATCAAGTTCTTTTCCGCCGCCTCCGGAATTTTCAATCACGATTCGCCATTGCCGCTCCGCGTTCGGCAAGTCACCAAGTTTCCAATATGTATGGCCAAGGTTGTTGCGGCATTTAAGATAGTCCGGGGCGAGATTCAGCGCCTGCTGGTAAAACTTGCGGGCTTGCTCAAGGTCGCCCATTTCAAAGGTTATGTTCCCGGCCAAATTCAGTGCCCAGGACTGATATTGGGGATTGCCCAGATCGATGGCGCGACGGCAATGGTAAAGACTCTCCCGGGGAAATTTATAGAGACAGTATATCAATGCGATGTTGTAATGAATATCAAAGCGCTTGCCGTCGGCAAACAGCGCTTTCTGCCAACTCTTGATTGCGCCTTGCGGATCAGCCCGTTTGACGGCATTCTGAGCCATGGCATTCAAATCATCCGTGATGGTGGCGATGGATTCCTTGAAATAGCGGATTATTATAGGGCGCGAACGGGCATATTCCCGTGCTTTTTTTACATCCCGGGTTTTTACGATTTCAGCCAACTGTTCGGCCAGTTGGAAATTCCGGCCCTCCAATCTGGATAGCATCGACTCAACGGCGGCTGACTTTTGCTGCTGCAGGTACTGGTCAACAAGCTGCACCATGATTTCCGCAAGGTTGTATTTTTCCCTGGCCGCATCATCCATCATTTCCTCGGCGTAGGCCCATTCGCCTAATTGCTTATATAGAAGGCCCGTAACAAATGAAAGCAGCCCCGGATTGTCGTTAAGGAATTTTCTGAAAAAGGGATGTTTCCTGCGGTTTTTTTTCTTGCCGATGTTGCCGATCTGCTGAATCACTTCCCAGGACGCCGGAGTTTTTTCGGCTTGAAAACGGGCTATTGTCAAAAGCAGTCGGGCCAGCTCATTGTCCGGTTCCAGTTCAAGTTCCTTTTCGAAATAGGCGCAGGAATCATCGTATTGTTCCTGCATCAGGCAAATGTATCCGAGCGCTTCATTTGTACCGCCCGATTGCGGGTAGCGCTGCAAAATCTCCAAATAGGAACTTTTGGCTTCCGCAAAAAAATGCCAGTCCAGTTCCCTTTCGGCTTTTTTGAGCAATGCCTGCAGGTCCTCAGGATTCTCCCGAGGCACCGGCAACATGCTCCCGGCAGCCAATAGCAAAAACAAATAAAGGTATCCGCGCCTTCTATGCTTTGTTCCTGATAAAAATGTGCAGGCGCTCCCTTCCATTCCTTACTTCTTCGCCATCCAAGCGTAAATGTTCTTCAAGAGTTGCGGAGTGATTTCGTGCCCGCCTTCGTATTCCTGGTACTCCACTTCGTAACCGTATTTTTTCAATTTTTCCGCGGTTTTGGCACCATAGCCCGCGGGAATCAAACGGTCATTGCTGCCTTGGCTGATGAAAACCCGAAATTTTTTCCCGTTGGCAATTTCCGTTTCCTTCAATATGGAAAATTCGCTGTCGGTTTCGGGGAACAAGCCGCCGATGCTGATAATTCCGGCCACCGTCCCGGCATACTTGAAGCCGGACAGGAAGGCATAGGCGGCACCCTGGGAAAAACCCAGGATATAGACTTCCCCAACCGGGTATCTTTCCTTTATCTCCCGGATCACTTCGTCCAGATTTTCGACCGCCAGCGGATCGGCTGTCTTCCACAACTCCCGGTTCCGGGTCTGGATCTCCCAGGAAAAATGCCGGCCGCGCAGCTGGGAGAAGTTGGCGTAAGCTCCATGGGGAGCGGCCAGGATCAGCGGCTCTTTTTTCAAGGTTTTGTTCATTGTTTCCATCATGTGGTCGGGAGTGCCCCCGTTGCCATGAAGCCCGAGCAGCAATGGATAGCTATGCGTGGAAGCGAATTTTTGGGGAAGCTTGACCTGCAGCTCCAACAGTTTGCCCGTTTTTACAAAGAGCACCTCGACAGCGGGATCCCGCCAGAGCGGCAGCTTGGACAACAGCTTCCTGAATTCCGGAGTGAAGCGGATAGATGCGAAATCCTTGTCCTTTTCCAGCAGTTGGAAATCGCGAAAACCGGCCCTGACAGCCATGACCAGGCATTTGACCGCCAAATCGGCTTTTCCCAGCTGCCCATAGCAGCAGGCCAGGTTGTAGATAGTGATTGAATCATTGAGATTGAACTTCAAGAGGGCCAGATAGTATTGGGCGGCCTTGAAATAATCCTTTTGCCCGACAAAGCGGTTGGCCTGCATCAGGATACTGTCATAATCGGCCTCAAGAAAATCCACGGCTTTTTCATTCAGGGCGTCTATTTTCTCAGGGTCGACCATGTCAAAAACAGTTTTTTTGGCCGCATAATTAATGGCACTCACAAAAATGAAGCAAAGCAAAAAGAGTGCCGCGAATTTGAATTGCTTTAAAATGCGCTTTTGAAAAATATTGATGCTCATAAGGGCATTTTAGTCAGCGGCCGGATAAAAGTCAATTCAAAAAAGCCGGGGCCGGGAAAGGCTTAAAACTAAAAGGCGGTGATAAAACCCACGCCAAAACGGGGATACTTTCCGTTTTTGGATTTGAAGGTGTAGGTGGCTTCGGCCACCAGGCGCAGGTTGCGCCGCAGCATGTAGCCGCCATGGCCCGTGGCCGCCGTATATTTCAGGTCTTCCTGGTCCGAATCGACCCAGTTGAACAGGCCGGCGCCGTACCACTGGCTGTCGTCACCGCGCGGCAGGTAGATCAGTTCGGCAAATGCGCCCCGGGTAGTGATCTCGGCTGCTCCCAGCAAAAAGAAGGGATTATTATCGCGCCGCTCCACGTATTGCAGGTTCAGCTCCAGTTTGGAAGAGGTCCAGGTAGCGTCAGCTCCGGCCATCCACAGGCTGTTGGTCAGGCCCGAAGGCCCCACCTCCTTTCCCGTGTAGCCGAAAATCCCGAAGCGGAGATTTTCACCTACGCCTTGTGAAACCCGGCCCAGAAAATTCTTGTACTTGTCGGCGTCGAAATTGCCGTTGGGATTGGTTTCGCTGTCACCGATGCCGCTGCCGTTGACGATCTCCAGGGTCAGATCGGTCCCGCCCTTGAGGCCGTAAGTGAACATGAGGCCGCGGTCATAGGTCAGGTCAATTCCGGAGAGTCCCGGTCTGCTTTTATAGATGCTGTACCCTTCATAGCTCAAGCGCAGCTCGCCCTTGAACAGCGGGTCGGAAACCTGGAACTGGCCTACGATAACGTCAAGGTCGCCGACCAGATCGTTGAACATGATGAAGGCATCCTCGAGACCGGCGATCTTGCCCCGTTCGCTGAAAAAGAAATAGAAATAATAAGAAATGTTGCGGGCGATAACGCCGCCGGAAAGCAGCTTGATCAGATAAGGGGCTGAAAAATCCAGGCTCCGGGAATGGGCATTGTTGAACGAGGCATAGCCCTCGAAACGTAAGGCCACCGGCAGATCCCTCAGCAAAGACACTTTTTCATCACCGGTATCGGCGAAATAGCGTGGGGCATCCTTATCTTTCAGCACAAAACCATTGCCGGCAAACTCCTCGCCATAGGGTTTCAACTTGGGAAAGGGACTGTGGCAGGTCTTGCAAGACATCTGGTATTTGCGGGCGAAAGCCGGCATGCCGTTCAAGACATCAACCGTTCCCAAACCGACGATCAGAAGCAAGAATATCAAAAAAACCTTTTTCATGATTTTCTCCTCAATCAACGACTTCGATGGTCGTCGAATGCTCGTTGACCTTGACGATCTCGGCCTCTTCGGCCGGCACGCCCAGGAAATCGGCCACAGGTTTGACCAATTTCTGGTAATTCAAGACCGCGGTGACCTTCAAGGGGCCCAGGGCTATGGTCTGCGGCAGCATGAAGGTGCAGGTCTCCAGCTTGGTCTCGCGCGGACCGATACGGTAATCGACGCCCAACGACTTGGTGTTCCATTGCATGATGGTCATCCTCCCCTGCGGATCGAAATAGGGCATGCGGAAGATGCGGTCGCCAAACGGGATGCCGTCACGCTGCACACCCTTGAAATCGGGATCGTTCAGGGCGATGCCCATGTCCTGGTAAGCCAGCACGTCGCTGCCGATGGTGTATTCCTCGCCGGCAAAACCCTTTTTATCTACCGGCAGGTGGTAGATCTTGCCTGAGGCGTCGACGGCCTGCACGTGCATCCAGACGATGCGGTCCTCGACCGAACCGCTGGGGAATTTGTGGCCGGTTTTCTGGTTGAACAATGCCACTGTGAATTTTACCTTGTCACCGGGCTCGGCTTCGCGGATGTCGGGATGGATGCGCAGCTCCACCGTGCCCTGCACCTTGCCCGGGTCGTGGGCGCCGTGGAACAGGTGCTGGCGCACATCGGGATACTTGTTGCCCATGGCCGCGGAAAATCCTTCGGCGTAGGTCATGTGGCAGTCGTGGCACTTCGCCCCTTCCCTGGCATAGGGACCGTCCTTCCACTCCAGGTGGGTGGACTTGACCCAAACGCCAAAGGGATTCTTTTCGTTGTGGCAGGCGCCGCAGAATTCAGCCTGGCCCAGGAAAGCCGACTTGACCATGTTGTGTTCGGGCGAATTCTTGCCCGCGCGCGGCCCGTACTTGGTCTTGCCCGGTTCGGAAATGAAATTGAAGTTGTAGGGTGTGTCGCCGCTGAATCCGGTCACGGTATGGCAGACATCGCAGGAGACCGACTCGTTGGCCCGGCTCATTTCATCGGGATGCGGCGGCGGCACATCGCCGGCCATGAAGGCCATGGGCGTGTGGCAGCCGTTGCAGCCGTTGACCGGGCCGACCAGGGACTTGTCTTTTTCGGCGTGGGGCACGGCCAGCTTGAAGTACTCGATCTCGTCCCAATGGTGGGTGTAGGCCTGCGACATCATGGCCTGCGTCCACTGCTGGTAGATGTCGCCGTGGCATGAGGTGCCGCAGAACTTGGGCGTCTGGAAGTCAGAGTATTTCCTGGTGCCCAGAGCTTCATCGCCGGTCTTTATCAAAGACTGGGCAGCCAATCCCGCCAGTAGGATCAATACACTCACCGCACCCAGAATTACAATTTTCTTTTTCATGGCACATCTTCCTCTCTTGATCAACAAAATAATTCAATGAAATTTTTTTGTCAAACTGTCGCCGGGCTGGCCTCGCGGATATCGGGATGCATGCGCAGCTCGACCGTGCCCTGCACCTTGCCCGGGTCGTGGCGCGTGGATCAGGTGCTGGCGCACGTCGGGATACTTGTTGCCCATGGCCGCGGAATACCCTTCAGCGTAGGTCATGTGGCGATCATGGCAGCTTAGCCCCTTCCCTGGCATAGGGGCCGTCTTTCCACTCCAGGTGGTGGACTTGAACCAAACGCCGCAGGGACTCTTTTCGTTGTGCCGGCGCCGCAGAATTCGGCCTGGCCCAGGAAAGCCGACTTGACCATGTTGTGTTCGGCGCGTTCGTGACCTCGCGCGGAGCATACTTGGTTCTTGCCCGTGTTCGCACGTGAACATGGAAGTTGTCCGGCGTATCGACCGCTCGAATCCGGTCACGGTATGGCAGACTTCCAGGTGAAAGACCCGGTGGCACGGCAGGTTTTCTTCGGGATGCGGCGGCGGCACAGGCCGGCCATGCAGGCGTGCGCATCCCTCACGATAGGCTTGCTGGTCGCGCTGCGGCGGCCGCCATAGTTCCGTCCGCACGATGCGGGAGGGGAACAATAAGCTGATTTTTTTCAGCCCGGGATCCGGCCGGAGACAAAAGCCGGGCTTCTGTCTCCGCCGTTGTTACACAGATCGGTCGATACTTCCGGTTTATTCAAACCAGATTTTTACGGTCTCGTCGTGGTCTTCCACTTCCACCAGGGCCAGGGGACCGGCCGCTTTCAGGTCATTCCAGACCTTGCGGATATCGATCTGGCAGCCATGGTCGATCTTGAATCTCTTTTCCGGGCAGGCATTGATCATCATCTCCACCAGGGAAACGGGCAGGGTGATCTTCACGTTTTCATGATCCCCATCCTTGCCCACCACCAGGATCTTGAACCACTTCACGCCTGTCTGGCCCGTTCGGGAAGACTGCGGACTTTTGACGGCGTTCTTGATGACTTTGTAATCATCGGCCGCTTCGGCAAAAATTCCGGTCACCATGACAAAACCGATCAATAAAACAGTCAATCCAACAAATACTTCTTTTCATGTATCCTCCTGAAATGGGTTCACTCGACCCAGATTTGAATTACGTTATCCTCATCCTTGATATCGATCTTCATGCCCTTGACGATCAATTGGTTCAGGATCTTGTCCAGGTTATAGCCTTCTTTCTGCAGAGTCCGCTTTTCTTCGGCGCCCAGGGACTTCAATGCCAGATCGGCCAAGGCCAGCGGAATATTCAATGAAAACTCTTCATGGGAATTTTTTTTATTAAAAACGCGAATCTTAAGGAATTGGCCCGTCAATCCTTTGTCTTGACGGTCCATGCCCTTGAGCCGGGCCGGGTCGATCCTCATGACCGCGATCTTGGCCCGGTCACGCAGTTCTTCGTCCTTTTCCTTGTCCAGAATGGCTTGCAGCACCGGCAAGGCCCGGGCGGCGTTTTTGCGATCGGCCAGGTAGCTCAGTTTGAAGGCGGCATAATACGAAACCACTTTGTTTTCATGGTCCAGAAGCTTCAGCATTTTCTGCAGGTAACTTTTCTCCCCGGCCCGATAGAGTCCGGCAGCAAGATCAATGATGGAAATCTGCGCCTCTTCGGCCAGATTGCTGCTTGCTGAGTTTTTGACGAATTTCTCATAACTCTCCAGGGCTTGTTTTTTTGCTCCCAGTTCTTCCTGGCATTTGCCGCGGTAAAAAAGCGCCGCCGCGTAATAACGGCTGTCCGCATGTTTGCCGATGACCTCATCCAACTGTTTCAGCGCCGCGGCCCATTGTTTGTCAAAAATCAGCGTCTTGGCCTTTTCAAAGAGATCGCTGCCGGTCTGGGCAGCCAAAACACCTGAAAAAAGCCAGATCATCAGAATTACGGAAAATATTTTCTTTTTCATTTAAACCTCTTGATAAGGCTGGTAAGAGAGATCTCTTTCCAGCAAGCGTATTTTCAGCAGCAATCTTTCATTTTCCATGATCCGCTGCAGGCGGAAGATCTGCTGGCAAAGCTGCCGATCCTCCAACTGCAGGATTTCATAATTCAGCCAGTCGATCCGTTCACTGACGTTTTTCACCTTGATCCACTCCACGGCAGGCAAATTCTGCTGGAAATACTTCTTCTTCAAAAGCAACTCCTTGGCTTTTCGTGAATACAAACCGATTTCCCGCGCTGCTGCCTCCTGGCTGGAGCAATCATTGAGCAGATCGGTAAACATCAATTGGCTTTGCTGCAAATAGGAGATCACTTCTCCCCGGGCCATCCCCGACTGCAACCGCGTCACCGCCGCCGCCGCTGATCGGCTGTTGCTGTCAATGGGAATGGTCACACTGCCTGTGCGCGTCAATAAAAACAAACCCAGGCCGACAGTTACCACAAAGGCTGCAGCGACGGCCAGATAGGCCAGAGAAAATATCGCTGCCGGCCGCCGGGCGCGAACGGGTTGCGGACCGACGCCGGCCACAATCTTAGCACTGACCGCGTCCCAATCGATGGCTTGCAGTTCCGCAGCAATTGCCGCGGCAGGTTCGCCGGCCGCGGCCAGCAGCGACCGCCAAGCGGCCAATTCGCGCCGGCAGGCCGGGCAAACACGGACATGCTCCTCAACCAGGTGCCGCTGATCATCCGCGATTTCGTTGGCCGCCAGCCATTCCAGCAATGGCCGGATCTTATTACATGCTTTCATATTCACCTCCCGGGCCCGGCGCCACTTCCCGCCTGATTCGCTTCAGGGCCCGGTGATGCAGGGCTTTCACGGTGCCGATTGAAATCGCCATGATTTCGGCAACCTGCCGCAGTTTCATTCCCTGGCGGTATTTGAGCGAAAAAACCTCTTTTTGCCGCCATGACAGGTTTGCCACAACCCGGTCGATGGCTTCAGAGAGCTGCTCGGACTCGTAAGCGGCCTGGCAATTGTCAGCGCTGGCCAATTGCCGGGCCGGAACATTTTCAAAGCCGTCTTCCAGCTTCCTTTTTTTTGCATATTTCCGGTAATAGTCCACGCACAAATTGCGGGTCAAGCGGTAAATCCAGCTTTGCAGGGAATGCTCCGGCTGGTAAGAGCCGATTTTTTTATATACCCTCATGAGTGTCTCCTGCACGATTTCCAAAGCGTCGTCGCGGTCACGGAAAAATCCATAGGCCACCACGAAGATTTTTTTTTGGTAAAGGCGGACCAGCTCGGCAAATGCTTCCCTTTCGCCCTTTTGCATCCGGACCACCAGGCCCTGCTCAAACTCCAGGTCATATTTATTCGCATCCGCGACTCCTGCCATGGGCTTGATCATCAGCCCTTCAGCAGTCCTCGGCAATACAAGCATATCTGCCTTTTCATTCCAGCCAAACCAGGACATGGGTGTTTTCGCGACTGTCTTCCACCTGGACCAGAAGCCCCGGTCCCAGGCGGGAAATATTTTCCAAGTGGGACAGGTCAAAATCAATATAGCGTCCGGCCACATCCTGCGGCTGTCGCCGCGAACTCTTTTGCGCATGCTCCCTGGCCATGCCGACCAGCCACACCGGGACCGCGACTTGCACAAGTTCCCGGGATTGGCCGTCATAAACCAGCACCTGCATTGTCTCGACCCTGCCGCTGCGCTCAGGGTTGTGCTTTTCCATGACCGCCATCTTTTTGTGAACCTCGGCAAAGCGGCTGGCCGGGAAATCGACATCCTGTTCGATCCTTACATTAAAGCAACCGTTGCTGAATAAACCGATAACGATCAGCAGCAGCGCAAACAACATTCTTTTGACCATTGTCATCCTCCAATTTTGCTCGGGCAATACAGTATAACGAAATGAGCAGCCGGAAAGTTGACAGCGCCAATATTATATTCCCCGAAAAAAAACAAGGAAAGCCTGGAACCAATGCCGGCTGGTATTCCTTGACAATAAAAATTAAATTGCTTACACTGCTTTTATGGAAAATTTCAAGAAAGTGCTTAAAGAGGGAGGGGACATGACCAAAAATATCGGGAAATATATACTGGTAGGAGTGATCGTTTTATTCTTGCTGGTCTTCATGCTAAAGATATACGTTATTGTCGATCCCGGAGAACGGGCGGTGATTTTCAACAAAGCCACGGGCAATCTGCGCGTCACCCCCAACGAAGGGTTTTATTTCCTCGTGCCGCTGGTCGAAGAACCCACCGTGTATGATGTCAAGGCCAAGACCTACACCATGAGCATCATGGCCCTGGAAGGCGAGATCCGGGGCGACGACTCGCTGCAGGCGCTGACCTCGGATGGGCAGACCGTACTGCTGGATATTTCGGTGCGCTACCACCCCGACCTGGAAAACCTCGACAAGCTGCATCGCCGCATAGGCATCGATTTCGTCAACAAGATTATCCGCCCCCAGGTGCGCTCGACCGTGCGCATGATCGTATCGGAGTACCCGGTGCTCGACGTCTATTCGGGAAAGCGGTTGCGCATCCAGGCCGAGATCAATAAAGGCCTGTCCGATTCATTTAAAAAGAGTTTCATAATCTGTGACGAAGTGCTGCTGCGCAATGTCCAGTTCTCCAAGGAATTCCAGCAGGCCATAGAAAACAAGCAGATCGCCCAGCAGGAAGCCCAGCGCATGAAATACGTTTTGGAAAAACAGGAACTTGAAAAAAGGCGCAAGATCATCGAGGCCGAAGGCGAAGCCGAATCTCTGCGCCTGAAGGGCAAGGCCCTGGCCGACAACCCGGCCTTGATCCAGTACGAATATGTCAAGCTTCTGGCCCCCAGCATCCAGGCCATTGTCACCGACCAGAATACGATCTTTAATTTCTCCGATTTTATCAAGGGCCAGAAAAAGTAAGCCTCGGCTTGAATGTAAATGCACACGATCGGCCTGACCGGCGGTTTCTGCAGCGGCAAGACATTTGTGCTGAAAGTCCTGGAAGAACAGGGCTGCTACACCATGCGCGCCGACGAACTGGCCAAGAATATCATTTTCAGCAAGGATTCGCCCATTTTGCAGGAGATCATATCCGCATTCGGCCCTGAAATCTACGACCGGGAAAAGGGCCTTGACAAGGATAAATTCAGTGAAATCCTTTTCGAAGACCATGAAAAGCGGAATTTCATCAATACCATAGTGCACCCGCTGGTCAGCGAGGAACGCCGCAACAAGATCCGCGCTATTGCCGAAACCAGGATTTACGACTTCCTGATCTACGAATCGGCCCTGCTGCTCGAATCGGGCATCTACAATGAATTCGAAAAGATCATTGTGGTTTATACAGCGGTTGCCGAACAGCTGCAGCGGGCCATGAAGCGCGACAACCTGACGCGGCCCGATGCCGAAAAACGCATCCAGTCACAATTCCCGTTGAAGGAAAAGCTGAAAGTGGCCAATTACGCCATTGACAGCAGCGGCCCATTCGCCAAAACCCGGGCCAACACCATGGAAGTTTTTCACCTCTTGAAAAAAGATTTTAATTTATTGTAATTTGTGTTAGAATTTTCCCCATGGAGAGCACGGAATATTTAGAAGAACTTCTGCGTCTTTTTAATTTGGGCAAAGGGGCATCATTGCCTGAAATTCTCGAAAAATACCTGGAAAAAACCCTGCAGATCAAATTCCAGCGCATCATCATCAACCAGGATATTTTGAAAGAGGAATTCATGCGCTATCACGAAGCCTTCCTGAAGATCCTGAAAATCTACCAGGCTGCCAACAAAAAAATTGAAATGAGCCTTTTTTCCCCGGATCAGCTGGCCAAGTTCTTCTACAATCAGGGCGTCTACGCACTGTGCAAAGACAATTACCTCCAGGCCGGAGAAAAATTGCACGAGGCCTACAAGCTGAATAAGCGCAATATTTTCCTGCTGATTTATCTGGGCATCATCCTGACGGTCAGGAAGAACTATTACGCCGCCGAAAAATATTTTTCCGACGCCCTCAAACGCGACCCCAACTATGACGATGCCTGTTTTTACGCCGCCGAAAACTTTTTCAAGGCCGGAAATTACCGGCTTGCTCTCGAGTTTTATGAAAAAACCAAGAAACTGAACCCGGCTTATAACGAAATCAACTTCCGCATCAAGGATGCCAGGGAAGCGATCACAAAAAAACAGAAAGTCGGCAAAAAGGACACATTGCTCAAAAAACTGGTCCGCTACATCCGTGATGCTTTTGAGAGATAAAAACACCGCTTAAGCGACCGAAAACATATCATTCCTTTTTCCACTTCACCCCGGATGGAGTATCGAGCAGGACAATTCCCAGCTCCTTCAATTCGCTGCGGATGGCGTCGGCCCGGGCGAAATCCTTGTTTTTCCTGGCTGCTTGGCGCTGAGCGATTTTTTCCTCGATGGCGGCGGCCAGGGGAGCGGCGGCATCCTGCCCTAAAACCCCCAGGACCTTATCCAGGCGATTCAGGAATGCCAGAACCGCGGCGGCATCTTTCTGGCTGAGTTCGTTCATTTGCTGATTGATTCCGTGGATAAAATCGAATAAGACGCCCAGGGCACCGGAAACATTGAAGTCATTGCTCATATGCTCAGTGAACTCATCCTGGCTGGCTGAAATGAGACGTGCGATTTCCACGGTGTCTTGGCCTGGCTTCGATATGTTTTTCAGGGAAAAAATTGAATTCCTGATGCGGTTCAAGGCTTGCCCGGCCATTTCCAGGTTGGCAAAGGTAAAATTAAGCAGTTTCCGGTAGTGCGTTGAGATGAGCAGGTAGCGCAAGGCCATGGGATCGAGGCCGCGCTGCTGCAGGTCGGCCAGCGTGTAAAAATTACCCAGGGATTTGGACATTTTCTTGTTGTCCACGATCAAGTGCTGGCAGTGCAGCCAGTAATTGACGAACTTTTGGCCGTTGGCGCATTCGGACTGGGCGATCTCGTTTTCATGGTGCGGGAAAATATTGTCCACACCGCCCATGTGGATATCGAAATGCGCGCCCAGGTACTTCATGCTCATGGCCGAGCATTCGATGTGCCAGCCCGGGCGCCCGCTGCCGAAAGGAGCGGGCCAGGACGGCTCTCCCGGCTTTTTGCCTTTCCAGAGAACAAAGTCCTGGATCGATTCCTTTTCGTACTCATCGCTATCAACGGCAGCGCCCAATTGCAGCTTGTCGCGGTCGATATTGGCCAAACGGCCGTAATCCCTGAAGCGCTCGATGCTGAAATAGACCGACCCATCTTTCTCGTAGGCAAAACCCTTTTCCAGCAGCACCGAGACCAGGTCAAGCATTTCCGGGATGTGCGCGGTGGCGCGCGGGTATACGTCGGCGGGGAGGATGTTCAATATACCAAGGTCGCTGTGAAAGGTGTCGATGAATTTTTGCGTCACCTCGGCCAGCGGCAATCCCAATTCATTGGCCTTGCGGATGGTCTTGTCGTCGATATCGGTGATGTTCATCACGTGGCGGACGCGGTATCCGGAAAAAGTGAAAAAGCGCTTGACCAGGTCCTCGAACACGTAGGAACGGTAATTGCCGATATGAGGGTAATCGTAGACCGTGGGGCCGCAGGTATAGAGGCCGATCTCACCTTTTTTGATCTCGCGGAATTCTTCCAGGCTACGGGTCATGGTGTTGAAAAATCTCATTGGCTTATTCATCCTCTTCTTGAGGGGGGCGGCAGCGCTTCTCGGCAAACCAGCGCATCTGCTTGCAAAAACGGTCGAATACGGCCACATCGGCGTTGGTCCAGCGGGTGCGGTTCAAAGCCCGCTTCAGGGAGCGGTGAAACAGGCCGTTTTCCGGTTCGCGCACTTCCAGACTCTTCATCAGCTCCCAAATGTTTCCGCCTAGCCGCTCGAAGGCTCTTTTATCGGCCATACGCGGCAGGCCGTCCGCATGGCCGCTTTCGTGGACCGCCTTGTACAATTCGTAGGTGACCACCATCACCGCCTGGGACAGGTTGAGCGACGGGTAGGTGCCGGCCATGGGAATGCGGATGAAGTAGTTGGCCAGCTGGCTCTCGTCGGTGGTCACCCCCTTGTCCTCGCGGCCGAAGACCAGGGCGATTTTTTCGCTTGCGCCGACGGCAGCGATGTGCGCCGCGGCCTGGGCCGGAGACAGAAAATCCTTTTTCCACTTGCCTTTTTTGGCCGTGGCCAGGAACACCTGCGAGATGCCTTGCAATGCTTCGGAAAGGCTGGCGAATTCGCGGGCGGCGGCGATGATCTCCTGCGAGCGGTAACCCATTTTCCTCTGTTCGACCTCGTCGCGGAAAGGGACGGGGTTGACCAGACACAGGCGGGACAGGCCCATGTTCTTCATGGCCCGGACCACCGAGCCGATGTTGCCGGCATTCTTGGGCTCGACCAGCACGATATGGGTGCGTTCTAAAATATCCTTCATTTTTTTGTTCGCCGCCTCGAGAGCGCTGAAATTATAGTACAAATCCGGCCTTTGGGCAAATTGTACTTGAAATCAGATAAGAAAAGGGAAGCATGAGGGAAGAGTTAATAGGAGAAGGAAAAAGCATTAATAACTCTGTCTTCCCTCCGCCTTTCCCCTTTTCTTCCCTTTGACTTCCCTGATCCAAGTCCTTGACGGCAGGGGCGAAAACCGCTACAATCCGGGCATGGAACTAGTTCAAATTAAAAGTTTGTTCGCTGAATTGAAAAAGAAGGCCTCCGACCTCAGGGGGTTTCTTTGAATTATCCAAAAAAGCCGACCAGATAAAAGAAATAGACGGCAAGCTGACCGATCCCGCCATCTGGAGCAAGCCCCAGGAAGCGGCGCGCCTGCAGAAAGAGAAAAAGATCCTGAACAGTTTCCTGATCATCGACAAAAAACTGATCGCCGCCGGCGAAGAACTGGAAGCCTATTTTCAGCTGATCGACGAGGACCCGGAGCTGCTTCCCGAGCTGGAAGAAAAAATGACCCAGTTCCAGGAGTTCGTCGAAGAAACGGAGGTTAAAAATTACCTTAACGGTGAAAACGATGCCAGCAACGCTTTCCTGAGCATCCACCCCGGCGCCGGCGGCACCGAGAGCCAGGACTGGGCAGAGATCCTCCTGCGCATGTACCTGCGTTTCGGCGAACGCCTGGGTTTCAAAGCCGAAATCACCGATATCCTGGCCGGAGAAGAGGCGGGCGTCAAAAGCGTTACCGTGCGTTTTGAAGGGGAATTCGCTTTCGGTTACCTGAAAGAAGAGATCGGCGTGCACCGCCTGGTGCGCATATCGCCCTTCGACGCCAACAAGCGCCGGCACACGTCGTTCGCCGCCGTTTTCGTCATCCCCGAAGTGGAAGACTCGATCCGCATCGACATCGACGCCAAGGACCTGCGCATCGACACCTACCGCTCTTCGGGAAAAGGGGGACAACACGTCAACCGCACCGATTCGGCCGTGCGCATCACTCACCTGCCTACCAACACCGTGGCCCAGTGCCAGAGCGAACGCTCGCAGCACCAGAACAAGGAACAGGCCATGAAAATGCTGCGTTCGCGGCTCTACGACCAGGAAATGAAGAAAAAACAGCACGAAAAGGACCGCATCGAAGACGGCAAGGGCGGCATCGCCTGGGGCAACCAGATACGCTCCTACGTCCTGCACCCCTACCAGAGCATCAAGGACCACCGCATCGCCATTGAACGCGGCGACACCCAGCGCGTCCTGGACGGCGACATCATCGGCTTCATAAAGGAATCTTTAAAATTACCTCGCTGAAGCATTCTCTAGGCTTGATGTTCGAAGTTCGTAAGACAAAACTGAACATGCAATCATCCTGTCTACTTGTTGTCCCGACATTGAGATCCCCCCTGTTTCCCCCCTTAAGGCAAGGGGGGAGTGAAATACATAGTCGGATTATCACAGTTTCTATTTGGATGGAATAGGTCGAATAACTAACCCCCTTTATCAAGGGGGGTGGCGCAGCCGGGGGGATCCGTTTCTCATTTAATGGCTTTAGTTCTTCAATATTGAACCTTGATTACTTTTTCAGAAGTTCGTTCTTCCCCTTTTTGGAGACGCAATTTTTCTTTTTGCCGGATTCGGTCAAAATGCAGATCTCTTTTTTGGACAGGCTGGCGATGTCTACGAAAAGGAGATCCGCATTCACTACAGTGAAGCGGTCGCCGGCTTTTGTCACCTTGACCTTGAAGCGCTCGCTCCCGACCGGCACTGTATAGCGGTCAAAATCCTCAGTCAGCCCCATATGTCCGCGCAGGATCGCTTCACCCAGAACTCCGGCCGCTCCCGCATAGAACATGGCTCCCTGCCCATTGCCGGTCCGGTCAGCCCATTCGAATATGTTCATGTCGGATAAATTCTTCTCAGCGATCTCTTTCAAGTACCGCTCGGCCTCCAGGCGGAAACCGGCCTGATAGAGGGCCGAAATCAGCCGGCCGCCGATCCAGTCCCACTCGCCGCCGTTCTGGTAGCTCCAGGGCGTGCGCAGCAGCGGGTGGGGGAAAAAATTCTCCGGGAAGGGCGGCAGCAGGGTAAAGGAGACTGTGCGCAGACCGTAACGCCGGCGCCGCTCCTCGAGCGTCCGCAGGAAACGTTCGATCTCGGCCGCGCTCATCAAGCCCGGCACGCATGGCCTCGGCGTTGCCGCCCACGGCCAGGATGTTCCTTTCCCATTTCAACGCCTCGCCGCCGTCGGCCAGCCGATGAACGATGAAATATCCGCGATCGCTGAGATAGAGCTGCCGCCGGCACTCGGCGGCGACGGCCTTTTCCCGTTGGCGCCACTTGCCGGCCATTCCCCTGTCGCCCAGGCGCTCGGCCATAAGGGCCAGCGACTGTGCCGCCCGGATGAAGAGGGATTGGGAGTAAATGGAGAAGGTCCGCCGCGAGCGATCGGAAAGTTTGATGGCCCGCTGGTCGGCATAGGATCTTTCCACGTCGCCCCAATCGGCGGTAAAACCGCTCCAGATCAACCCATGCGCAGGGTCGCGTCTGCTTCGCCAGACCCATTCCAGGGCTTTGTCAAGCCTGAACAGACGGGACACTCCGGCCACTTCGCCTTCGAGCCAGCCGGGATCGCAAAGGGCAAGCTGGAACGCGGCCAGGACCAGGGAGCTCTCCTGGTCGGTCTCGACCGTGTTCTTGTCGCAGCGCCCAGCCGTGTCGACCCAATCCTGAACCTGGCCGTCGCGGCCCTGGTGCCGGAAAAAAAGGTCCGTCATTTCCTGCAGGACCGGCAGCGGGTAAAAAAACCGGGCATAGAACATCATGGTGGCCGTATCACGGATCCAAACCTGCGGATAGTCGGTCCCGGCGGCGAATCCAAAGAACTTGCCCGCCCAACGGATCTCGTTGTTCAGGAAAATCTGGCGCAGCAGATATTGCTCACGGTCAAGCCAGTCCCGGCCGCTTTCATAGACTGTCGGCAGCCAGGCGTTGCGAAAATCCGGCGCTACCAGCGGCAGCAAGCGCAGCCGGAAAAAACAGCTTTGCCATTTTTTGTCAGCCCCCCAAAATTCCCCTTCGCGCACCAGGTCCCATTCCAGCCGGTAATTGCCGGGACCGAGGCTGAAGTAAACAGGCAGGGAGAAACGAGCCGTGCTCCCGGGCTTGACGGTCAAAGGCAGAGAGAAGCGCCGGTTGTCGAAGCGCACCAGGCGGCCGGAAAGGTCGCGGACATGATAGGAAATAAAAAAATTGCCGGCCTGGTTCAGCGTGTAAGCGGAGCGGTTGCTGACGGTGAAGTTCAATGTGATTTTTTCACCCTGCCTGGCCGTGGCCTGGAAAGGCGCGCAGGAGATATGAACCCCAGCGCCCTGCAGGCTGGCAAACAAAAGCAAAGCCGAGAAAAAAATGACCGACCTCATGCCCCGGCGCCAGACAGACATCATAGAGTTTCCTCAAGCGCTGCTTTTTCCCGGAAAAATCTTTTTAAATTCAGCTGCCAGTCATGCACCTGGAAACCCAATTCACGCACTGCTTTGCCGCTGTCCAGAACCGAATACTCAGGCCGGGTTGCGGCGCCAGGGAATCTGCGAAGCCGGGACCGCTTGCAGGGGGATTTTTTGGGGGATCATGCCGAATTCCAGCGCCATTTCCATGATGACGGCGGCAAAATCGAACCAGGAGATCGCACCCCTGTCGCAATAGTGATATACCCCGAAACGATCGCTGTCGGATCCGATCAGGCCGGCGATATTTTCGGCCAAAACGGCGGCATAGGTCGGAGAACCGAATTGGTCATTCACCACGCGCGCCGTTTCCTTTTCACGGAAAATTTTCAGCATGGTCAGGACAAAATTGGGCCCATATACGCCATACAACCAACTGATGCGAAATAGAAAGAATGTGCCGAGAACGGCCGCCATCTTGATCTCTCCCTGCCATTTGCTCCAGCCATATCGCGAAAGCGGCCGGGGTTGAGCGTTCTCCCGGTAAGGTTCTTTCGCGTCGCCGGCAAAAACATAGTCGCTGGAAAAATGGATCAGTCTGGCTCCCAGCTCGGCAGCCAGCAGGGACAGGTTTTCCACCCCGACGGCATTGACCGCCAAAGCCCGTTCCGGCTCAGCTTCGGCACGGTTCACCGCCGTGTAAGCGGCGCAATTGACCATCCAGCGGATCTTTTTGCCCCGGACAAAATCCCGCAAACCTTGCCGGCTGCAGATGTCCACATCCAGGTCGCTGGCAAAAAAATCGAATTCTCTGCCGGCAAACTCAAGGGCCAGCTGCCGGCCCAGCATGCCCTTGGCGCCTATAAGCCAGATCCCGGGATAAGTTTTCAAAGGCTCGGGAGCAACAGCCGGTAATATCACGACCGTTCAGCGGCCACGCGCATGAGGTAGTTGCCGTAGCCGCTTTTTTGCAAAGGCTGTGCCAGCCGCTTCAATTGCTCACGGTCGATCCAGCCTTTCTTGAAGGCGATCTCTTCAATGCAGGCGATCTTGAGATCCTGGCGGTCTTCCACGGTCTTGATGAACATGGTGGCGTTGACCAAAGACTCGTGGGTGCCGGTGTCGAGCCAGGCGAAGCCGCGCCCCAGTATCTGCACCTTGAGTTTTCTTTTTTCCATATAGGCCCGGTTCACATCGGTGATCTCCAGCTCGTTCCGTAATGAAGGCCGAAGCGATCTGGCGATGGCCACAACATCGCGGTCGTAAAAATAGAGGCCGACAACGGCCAGGTTGGAACGCGGCCGGGCCGGCTTTTCTTCGATGGTCAGGGCTTTGCCCTGCGCGTCGATTTCCACCACGCCGTAGCGTTCCGGATCCTTGACCGCGTAGCCGAAAATTGTCGCCCCTTCCCGGGCTGAGGCCTGGTGCAGCAGTTCGGTCAAGCCGTGACCATAAAAAATATTGTCGCCCAAGACCAGGCAGACCGGTTCATTGGCGATGAATTCCTCGCCGACCAGGAAAGCGTCGGCCAAACCGCGCGGTCGGTCCTGGGCCCGGAAAGAGAAGCTGATCCCCAGCTGGCTGCCGTCCCCAAGCAGGTCTTGGAAGCGTGGCAGGTCGGCCGGAGTGGAGATGATCAATATGTCGCGGATGCCGGCCAGCATCAAGGTGGATAGCGGATAATAGACCATGGGCTTGTCATAGACCGGGAGCAGCTGTTTGCACATCACCTGGGTGATGGGATGAAGCCGGGTGCCTTGGCCGCCGGCCAGGATGATTCCTTTCATGGATGTTCCTCGCGAATTATTTTTGAAACCATTTGCAGTCTATTCCACCGTGACCGATTTGGCCAGGTTCCTTGGCTTGTCGATATCGCAGCCTTTGTGTCGGGCAATGAAATATGCAAAAAGCTGCAGCGGCACAATATTCAGGACCGGCTGCAGGATGGACAGGGTTTCGGGAACCCAGATGACATCGTCGCATATATCGCCGACCCTGCTGCTGCCCTGGCTGGCCACGGCCAGCACCCTGCCGCTGCGGGCCTTGATCTCCTGGATGTTGCTGAGCATCTTATCAAAAGTACAGTCACGGGAAACTATGGCCACGGTGGGAAACTGCTCGTCGATAAGTGAAATGGGGCCGTGCTTCATTTCGCCGGCCGGATAGCCTTCGGCGTGGATATAGGAGATCTCCTTTAATTTCAGGGCTGCTTCCATGGCGGTCGGGTAGTTGAACAGCCTGCCGATAAAAAGAAAATCCTTGTATTGGGCATAATCCATGGCTATTTTCTTGATATGCTCCATGTCGGTCAGGATCTTTTTGACCTGGCGGGGAAGCTTTTTTATGGCCTGGATAACCTCGCTGCCTTCGGCATAGGAAATTCCCTGGTATCTCCCGATCAGCAGGGCCATCAGCGTCAGAATGACCAGTTGCGAAGTGTATATTTTTGTCGAGGCCACTCCGAATTCCGGGCCGGCATGGTTGTATACCCCGGCATCGGTGATCTGGGCGATGGCCGAGCCCACAACATTGACGATGCCGAGGATCAGCGCCCCTTTGCGCTTGGCCTCACGGATGGCGGCAAGCGTATCTGCGGTTTCCCCTGACTGCGACAAGGCGAGAACCGCGGTGTTTTTATCGATTTTCAATTTGCGATAGCGGAATTCCGAGGCCACCTCCACTTCGACATGCAATTCCGACAGGCTTTCAAAGATATAACGGCCAAGCAACCCGGCGTAATAGCTGGTACCGCAGGAAACGATCACTATTTTCTTCAGGCTTTTCAATCGTTCCCTGACTGGTTCGAGCCCGCCCAGTTTGGAAACGCCCTCGCTTTCGATGAGGCGCCCGCGAAAGGCGTTCTCGATGCTTTCGGGCTGTTCGAATATCTCCTTGAGCATGAAATGTTCGAAACCTTTTTTATCGGCCAGAGCGTCGCGGTTTTCGCAGATCTCGATCTCTTTCTTTAAAAATTCATTGTTCAGGTTCTTGATATGGTATCCGGATGCGTACAGTACGGCCATTTCGTCATCATTGAGCGAGATGATCTTCTGGGTGTAGGGCAGCAGGGCGTTGGCATCGGAGGCGGCGAAATATTCGTTCTCGCCAACACCGATGATGATGGGGCTCCCCCTTTTAACGATCACTACCTGGCTGTCGTTGTCGGCATGGATGGCGGCGATACCGAAGGTCCCCTCCAGGCGCTGGACTGTTTTCAACACCGCCTTTTCCAGGTCACCGTCATAATATTCTTCAATGAGATGGGCCACAACTTCACTGTCGGTTTCCGACTTGAAAACATGTTTTTTAGCGAGCAATTCATCTTTCAGATCAAGGTAATTTTCAATGATGCCGTTGTGCACGATGGCGATCTTAGCCTGGCAATCACAGTGCGGATGGGCATTCTCTTCCGAAGGCCGGCCATGGGTGGCCCAGCGCGTATGGGCGATGCCGAAATGCCCGGGCAGCGGCCGGGCCAGGCCCTTCTTTTCCAGGTCGCAAACCTTGCCCACGGCGCGGATGACGGCAAGCTTATTGCGGTCGGCCACCGCCAGGCCGGCTGAATCGTATCCGCGGTATTCCAGCCGCTTCAGGCCGTCCAGCAAAACGGGTTTGGCAGCCTTGTTGCCGCAATAACCGATGATTCCACACATAGTCTCTCCTTACACTGCGAACCCTGCTGATTATTTGAAATGGGTCAAGCTCGGCTTGCCCAGCGGAAAAACATTGAAGCCGATTTTAAAAAGCTTCTGGTGGTCCAGAATATTGCGCCCATCGAACAGGAAAGCCGGTTTGCGCATGGAGGCAAAGATCCTGGCAAAATCGAGTTTCCCGTAAATATCCCACTCGGTAATCACGGCAATGGCCTGGGCATCGACGGCCGCCCGGTAGGGATCGGGCTCATACTCAACGGAACCGTCCAGCCCGGAAAGATCCTTGCGGGCGTTTTCCAGGGCTTGCGGATCCGAGATCACAAGCTGCGCCCGCTCTTCGAGCAATTTTCGGGCCACGAAAATTCCGGGCGATTCGCGCGTATCGCCGGTGTTGGCCTTGAAAGCGAAGCCCAGCAGCACGATCTTCTTGCCGACGATGGTGTTGAACATCTCCCTGATGATCTTTCTGACAAAACGTTCCTGCTGGTATTCATTTATATCGATCACCGCCTGCCAATAATCAGCCACTTCGTTAAGATCGTAGTTGCGGCAAATATAGACCAGATTTAAAATGTCCTTTTTGAAGCAGGAACCGCCAAACCCGACGCTGGCATTCAAGAAACGAAGACCGATCCGCGTGTCGCTGCCCACGGCAAACGAGATCTCGGCCACGTCGGCATCGGTTTTCTCGCATAGGGCGGAAACGGCATTGATCGAAGAAATACGCTGAGCCAGGAAGGCATTGGCCACCAGTTTGGAAAGTTCGGCCGACCATAGATTGGAAGTGATGATCTTTTCCGCCGCCACCCAATGGGCAAAAATGGCTGCGATCTCCTGAGCCGCTTTGCGGCCCGATTCGCTCTGCCGCGAACCGATCAAAACCCGGTCCGGCTCCAGGAGATCCTTGACCGCCGATCCCTCAGACAGGAATTCGGGATTGGAAATCACTTCAAAATGGATGCCTTTTTTGTTTTCCTGGAGGATGCACTCCATGGCTTCGGCGGTGCGCACCGGCAGGGTGCTTTTCTCAACGATGATCTTGGAGCGGTCCGAATGGGCAACGATCTCGTGGGCGGTTTTCTCCCAATATTGCAGGTCGGACGCCATGCCGGCGCCGTGACCGAATGTCTTGGTCGGAGTGTTGACCGAAACAAAAATGATATCGGCGGCCTTTATTCCCGCGACAACGTCATTGGAAAAAAACAGGTTGCGGCCGCGCACCGAACGTACCACGTCCAGCAGTCCCGGTTCAAAGATCGGCAGGTCGTCAGAGTTCCAGCGCCTGATCCGCTCCTCGTTGACGTCCACCACCGTAACTTTGCAGCCGGGGCACTTGGCGGCAATGACCGCCATGGTCGGACCGCCAACATAGCCGGCCCCGATGCACAAGATGTTCTTCGCAAATTTCATTGCCGCTCCTCGAGCCAAAAGCCTCTGCCGGGAAACACCGGCCTGATCTCATTTTCCATAATAAGCCGTATACCATTCAACAAAACGCGCCACACCTGTTTCAACGGGAGTGGTGGGAGCAAATCCCACGTGACGATGCAGGTCTTCAATATCGGCGCAGGTTTCCTGCACGTCACCGGGCTGCATGGGCAGCAGGATCTTCTTGGCTTCCCGACCCAGTTTTTTTTCTATGAGCCCGATAAAATGGAGCAGATCCACCGGTCGGTGGTTGCCGATGTTGAACAGCCGATAAGGCGCCGCAGCAGAGGCCGGATCGGGATTCCTGCCGTCCCAGTCCGGATCGCTTTCGGGGATCCTGTTCAGCACCCGCCACACACCCTCCACGATATCATCGATATAGGTGAAATCCCTTTTCATGTTGCCGAAGTTGTAATACCTCGATGGCTTCGCCGCTCATGATCTTTTTGGTGAAGATGAACAGGGCCATGTCCGGACGGCCCCAGGGCCCATATACGGTAAAAAAACGCAGACCGGTGGTGGGGATGCTGAAAAAGATGGGAATAGCTGTGGGCCATCAATTCGTTGGCTTTCTTGCTGGCCGCGTAAAGGGAAAGGGGATGGTCGACGTTGTGGCGGACCGAGAAAGGCTGAGTCTGGTTGCCGCCGTATACCGAGGAAGAAGAAGCGTAGACCAGGTGGCGGACCGGTTGCCGGCGGCAGTTTTCCAGGATATTCATGAAGCCGAGGATGTTGCTGTCCATGTAAGCCCAGGGATTTTCCAGCGAATAGCGCACCCCGGCCTGGGCGGCCAAATGCACCACCAGCTGCGGTTTTTCATTTGTGAATATTCCAGCTATTTGTTCTCGATCCTGCAGGTCGGCCTTGTAGAACACCAGGTTCGCCGTCTCCAGTTTGGCCTCTGCCTTAAGGCGCAGTTGGTCCGTGTCCGCTTCAGAAAACCCGAGCTGGCGCAAGCGGGCGTATTTTAAATCCACGTCATAATAGTCGTTGACGTTATCGATGCCGATGACCCGATGCCCCTCGGCCATGAGCCGGCGGGCGAAATGAAAGCCGATGAAACCGGCGATGCCGGTCAAAAGCACGGCGGGTTTGCCCGTCACGGCCCGATTGGTATTTGGCGTCATGAATCGCAACTCCCTTGTTTACAGCGTTTTATTATAGTATACCTGCGTCCAAAAATAAAGCCTGGACACCATGAGACGATCGCAGCTTGACCAAGACGAATGATCCAAACCAAAAGGCCGGAATCTTCGTACCAATTTCATAAATAAATAACCAGGGAGCCGAATATGAAAAAAATCATTTTCACGATAACGGTTTATTGCTTGGCGGTATTACTCTCCGCCTCAGGTTTTGCCGCCAACGCGCCCAGCTCAACCCAAGCTTCCGCTGCTGAAATCATCAAGCAAACGCTGGCCAAGGAAGGGATCGAGAAAGCCAAGCAGGCCTTTGCCGAAATGCAAAAGGCTCCGGAAGGAGCCTATGCGTTTTCCGAAAAAGAATTCCTTGCCCTGGGAGACAGCCTGGAAAAGAACGACAGGACGGCCGAGGCCATCGAGATTTATCGTCTTTGCCTGGAGATTTTTCCCGATTCCCCCGATATACTTTCCAGCCTGACCCGATCCTACCGCAGCCAGGGCGACGACCAGTCATTTTATAAATATTTCCGCCAAATGATTTCTGCCCGAGATAAAATCCGGCTGAAGGAATACCTTGAAGCAAACCGCGGCCAACTGGCTGCGACCGCTGCCGGAGTCATAGGAAAACACCTTGAGGCCACCGGCGGCAAGAAGGCCTGGCTGGATATCAGCACCATGGTCGTCAAATTCTCTGTTCACGACACCTCGGGGAGCAGCGGCGTGCTTGTCCGCTATTACAAGCGGCCCGGTTTTTACAGGCAGGGTTTCGAAGGCAGCCAGAGCTTTCATTCCACGGATGGAAAAACGGTATGGCGGGTTACCGACGAACGATGGCAGGAAATCCAGGAAAATTCCTACATGCGCATGTCCAGCATGGATGACTGGTTCATCGATTATGAAACTGCCGGTGTGAAATACGAGTGGATCGGAGTGGAGCTGCTGAACCATGCCCCGGTGTACCACTTGCAGCGGACATATTGGGACAAGTACCGGGAAGATCTATATTTCTCCATCCCGGCCGGTCATCTTACCGAAAAATTGACCCCGTACAATATCGGCCCCACCTATTTCTCTTTCTGGGATTACCGGAAAATTGAAAGCATCCTGGTTCCCCACGTGATGATCCGCAACATGGGCGACATGGCCCCGCCCCACGGACTCGTTCTCAAGGAGATCAAAATCAATGTTCCACTTGCTGATTCCTTTTTCGTTAGACCCGAAAATAAGGATTGAGCTGCGAAGGAAAAAAATCGCAAAAGATTTCCAGGCGTCCGATCAGAAGGAATCGTTATGAATTGGCGGCCAGCGAAGCCGCATCGCACGGCCAGGGTGATGCCAGAAAATCGAAGCTGTGATAGAATGGAATACCATGGCGCGAAAAAAAGCAGTTTGGATATCGGTTGGCATGGCCGCGGCCGCGATTTCGTCACTGCTGCTTTTTTATCCCCGCCAGAAAGAAGACAGGCAGGTCCCCTCCTTGCTCAGCCGTCCCGTACGCTTCGACGCCGCCCGTGATCGAGCAGGCCTGGAACGGCATCGCTTCCCGGGCTGACCTTAAAAAATTAATTTTTCGCGACCGGGTCAACCGTTATTTTCCCTCTCAGGCCGTGCAATGCCGGGTGAAGTACAAGACAATCAGCTACCAGGCCCTGCTGGCTCCGGCCGGCAGCCGCCTGGAACTGGATTTGAAAACCAACGAGGGCAACCAATTGGTTTTTTCCCTGTTCAATCCCCGGCCCGAGAAACTCAGATTCCTGGTTAAAACGGCTTCATCAGGAAAAGAAACACTCCTGTTCAGCAGATCTATCCGTGAAAAAATGGGCAAGGTCGAAAAAATATTCCTGCCCGGGACCAGGGGAAAAACCGTGCGCCTGATCCTTGAGACCCGGGGCCAAGGGGTGGGCGCCTGGATCAATCCCTGTCAGTTGCTGGACCATGCCCGGCCCAGGACCGTGCTGATCCTCATGCTGGATACCATGCGGGCCGACCATGTTTCGGCTTACGGCTATCGGCGCCTGACCACTCCAGCCCTCGATGAACTGGCCAAGGGCAGCCTGCTGTTCAGCCGCGCTTTTTCCACTTCCTCCTGGACCCTGCCGGCCCATGTTTCCTTGTTCAGCGGCCGCGATGTCCTGGCCCACGGCGTGATCGCTCCCAAGTCCCTGATCCCATCCGCTTTGCCGCTTCTGGCTGAAAAAATGCAGCAAAAAGGGTTCGTTACCCTGGCCCTGACCGGGGGCGGATTTGTCAATGACCAATACGGTTTTTACCGCGGTTTTCAAAAGTATGTCAATCGCAGTTCGGATATTTTCCGCAGAAGCGCCGCCGGATTGATGCTGCACGCCTTTCAGGACAAGGTGGCCGAGTTCGCCGGCCAGGATCTTTTTGTTTTTTTGCATACATTTCAAATTCATGCACCCTACAAAGCGCCCGATGCCTATTATCGGGCTTTCAATCCCGAATTGGATATCAAAATCAAATCCATCGGCAAGCATCTGCGCTCTTTCCAGAAATCCTCAGATGCGCTGCCGACCGCCGAATCCACGGATCGGCAGAAACTCATCGACCTTTATGATGCTTCCATCCTTTACAGCGACCAGGAGTTGCTCAAACCGCTCCTGGATTATCTGCGCAGCAATAATCGCTTCGCTGATGCTATGGTGATCGTGCTTTCCGACCATGGCGAAGAATTCTACGACCATGGCGACTGGGAGCACGGCCATACCCTCTACCAGGAGCTCACCCGTATCCCCCTGATCATAAAGCTCCCGCAGCAAAAACGGGGAGAAATCCGTGAAAAATTGTTTGCCATCAACGATATCCCCGGCCTTATCCTGGCAGAATACGGCTTGGATGCTGAAGGCAGCTCACTTCATCAGTGGCCGTTCCAATGATCCGGGGCGCGTCTTGGAACTTTCCCTGCCCGTGATCCCGCTGCGCAAGGGGCTGTTCGGCCGGGTTTCCTATGTCGGCCATGACCATCAGTATATCCACAATTTTCTGCCGGCAGCGACCGCCGGTAATGGGCTTTCACCTGTGCCGGATTCAAAAAGCGATGAATGGTTCACCCTGGGGGATATTCCCCTAACAGACGCCGAGCCATATTCGCCGTCTCCCGCATTGCATTCCTTTTATAAAAAGAAACTGGCCGATTATTTGCGCCGGCTCAAGACCCTGAAAAGAAATGAGGGACAACTCGACGCAGATCTGTTAAACAAACTCAAGGCTCTGGGCTATCTCAACAACTGAACCCGTCCCCAACCCGGGCAAGCGGCTCCCCCAGGCAAACCTATTGGAACTTGTCGCTCTTGGATTTCAGGAACTGCAGGATGTTCAGCGCCTCCAGGGGGGTCAGGGTGGCGATGTCGATCTCCTTCAGCTTGTCGCGGATCTCGTCCCAGACCTTCAGCTCCATGTCCTCGGGGAACAGGCCGGCGTTCTGCGGCGGCGCCTTCTGGATGCGGCCGGTGATGCGCTCCTTGACCAGGCGGTTCAGCTCCTTCTTCTCCAGGTTGAGCAGGATCTCCTTGGACCTTTCAATCACCGTTTTGGGGATGCCGGCGATCTTGGCCACGTGGATGCCGAAGCTCTGGTCGGTGGGGCCGGCCATGATCTTGTGCAGAAAAATGATATTGTCCTGCCATTCCTTGACGGCAATGTGGTAGTTCTTGACCCGCTCGAGGATGGCGGCCAGCTCGGTCAGCTCGTGGTAGTGGGTGGCAAAAAGGGTGCGCGGCTTTTCCTTCAGGGAGTGCAGGAATTCGATCACGGCCCAGGCGATGGACAGGCCGTCATAGGTGGAGGTGCCGCGGCCGATCTCGTCAAGCAGGATCAGCGACCTGGGGCCGGCGTTGTTCAAAATGATGGCCGCCTCGATCATCTCGATCAGAAAGGTGGACTTGCCCTCGATCAGGGAATCGGAAGCCCCGATGCGGGTGAAGATGCGGTCGCAAATGCCCACCTGCGCCCCGGCGGCGGGGACGAAACAGCCGGCCTGGGCCAGGATGACGATCAGGGCGTTCTGGCGCAGGTAGGTCGACTTGCCGCCCATGTTCGGGCCGGTGATGACCAGGATCTGTTCGCTTTCGCCGGAGATGTTCAGGTCATTGGGAATGAAGCCGCGGCCGGAAGCGGCTTCGACCACCGGATGGCGGCCTTCCTGGATGCGGATGGCCGTGCCCTCGTTGATCTGCGGGCGCACGTAGCCGCGGCGCTGGGCCAGCTCGCCGCCCGAGGCCAGCACGTCCAGCACGGCGATCCGGTCGGCGTTTTGATTCAAGGACGCCGAGTAGCGCTGGATATCGGCCAGGACATCCAGGTAAAGCTTCTTCTCGATGGCCACGATCTTTTCTTCGGCTTTGAGGATCTTTTCTTCCAGCTCCTTGAGCTCGGTTGTCAAGAAACGCTCGGCGTTGACCAGGGTCTGCTTGCGAATGTAATGGTCGGGAACCAGCTGCAAGTGGCTGTTGGTGACTTCGATAAAATATCCGAACACCTTGTTGTATTTGATCTTCAGCGAGGGGATGCCGGTACTGGCTTTTTCGCTTTTTTCCATGGCGGCGACGATTTCCTTGGCATTGTGGCTGATGGCGCGCAGTTCGTCCAGCTCCTGGTGGAAGCCTTTCTTGATGATCTGCCCCTCGTTGATGGTATTGGCCGGTTCCGCGGCGATGGCCCGATCGATGATGTCCGTCACTTCGGGGAGCGGCTGCAGCTGGAGGAAAGCCGCGCCGATGATCTCCGCTTTCAGGTCTTTTATATCGTTCTGGATGTCGGGGATTTTTGCCAGGGTGTCGCGCAGGCTCAGCAGGTGCAGCGGCAGGGCGATGTTCAGGGCGATCTTGGAATTCAGGCGGGCCAGGTCGGCGAAATATTTCAGTTTCTTGCGAACTTCGCTGCGGCCGATCAGGTTCTGGGAAAACTCCTCCACCCCGTCCAGGCGCGACTCGATCTCGGCCTTGGCCAGAAGCGGGTAGGAGAGCCATTTTTTGAGCAGGCGCTTGCCCATGGGGGTGATGGTCATGTCCACGGCTTCGAAAAGTGAGCCGGAGGCCGTGCCGCTGCGCAGGTTGGCGGTGATCTCCAGGTTGCGGAAAGAGACCGCATCCAGGACCAGGTAATCTTCCCTGGCGCTGAAGCGCGGCACGGCGATATGGGCCAGGGCGCCCGGGCGGATGGAACGCAGATATCTGATCATCACCCCGGAGGCGGCCACGGCGGCCGGATAGGCGGCAAAGCCCAGCCCCTCGATACTTTCCAGGGAAAATTGATTTTTTAAAACCTCGGCACAGGCTGAAACGTCAAACTCCGCATCATCGAACACGGTGACCAGAATGCCGGCGAACTCGGGAAACCGCTTGCTGAAAAGCCGGAATTCGTTTTCATATTCCCGGGCAATGACGATCTCCTTGGGGAATTTGCGGTAGAATTCGTTGAACAACGCCTCTTCATTGCCGGCGGCAAAGGTCTTTACCTCGAAATCGGCAACCGCCAGGTCCATGGAAGCCAGGGCCAGGGATTGCCCTTCACGGCGGATCGAGACGATGAAATTGTTCAGCCCGGCATCCAGGGATTCAACTTCCAATGCCGTGGCCGGCGTCAGGATATGGGTGACCTCCCGGCGCACGATACCCTTGGCCAGGGCCGGGTCCTCCACCTGTTCACAGATGGCCACCTTGTAACCCTTGCGCAGCAGCTTGGCGGCATAATTTTCCCAGGCGTGGTGGGGCACACCGCACAACGGCACCGCGTTCTGCTTGTTCTTGTTGCGCGAGGTCAGGACCACTTCCAGAATGGGAGCTGCGGTCCTGGCATCATCGAAGAACATCTCGTAAAAATCACCCAGGCGAAAAAAGAGAATGGCATCGGGATAACTTTTTTTTATCTCCCGGTACTGGCGCAGCATGGGGGTCGAAGCGATGTTCTCCATGGCTGCGATTATACCACAGGCCCTAAAGGCCCTCGCTGAGGGAGGGCGGGGTTTCGAACACTTCGCGCAGTCGCAGCGGCAAAAGGGTTTTGCGCAAGGTGGGCTGCGAATTTGCGCAGGCGCGGGCCACGGTATTTTCATCAGAAAGCAGGATCAGTTTTTTTCGGGCCCGGGTGATGGCCGTGTAAAAAAGCTCGCGGCTGAGCATGCGCGCGTGGGCGGGCAGCAGGGACAGGACCACGATATCGTATTCCGAACCTTGCGATTTATGCACCGACACGGCGTAAGAAAGGGTCAACTCATCCAGTTCATCGGCGGCATATTCCACGATGCAGCCGTCAAAATTGACCAGCAGCAGCTTGTCAGCAGCGTTGTAGTCCTCTATTATGCCCAGGTCACCATTGAAAACCTGCTTGTCATAATCATTTTTGGTCTGCATGACCTTGTCCAGCCGCTTGAAAGCCGCTTTCTCTCTTTTCAGCAGGAAGGGTTCGGGATTGAACTTTTCCTGCACCATCTGGTTTATCTGGTCAATGCCGGCCTGGCCGCGGTACATGGGCACCAGGATCTGCATGGCACTGGAATTGAACGGGTAATCGCTTTGATAATGGCGGACAATGCCCTCCACCTTCTGCAGGACCTGGGCCTCGTCCCGCATGGGCAGAAAAACAAAATCAAGCTCCGGGTTGGGAGCGGGAAACAGCAGCGGCTCGCCGCTGTTCACCCGGAAAGCGTTCTCCACGATCAGGCTGTCCTGGTTCTGGCGGAAGTTGCGGTTCAGGTAAATGGTGTTGAAATAACCGCTCTGGATCATGTCGCGCAGCACGTTTCCCGGGCCGACGGACGGCAGCTGGTCCTTGTCGCCGATAACGATCAACTGGGTGTTGTCGGCCAGCGCCTGCAGCAGGGCAAACAGGATGAACGAATCGACCATGGAAAACTCATCGACGATAATGGCATCGGTTTTCAAGGGATTCTGGGCATTGTGCACGAACTGGCCGGTCTCGGGATTGAGCTTCAGCAGGCGGTGGATGGTGGAGGCCTGGTAAAGCGAACTCTCTTCAATGCGCTTGGCTGCCCGGCCGGTGGGAGCGGCGATCAGGATCGATTTGCCGTTGGCCTTCAGGATCTCGATGATGGCCCGGATGATGGTGGTTTTTCCCGTACCCGGTCCGCCGGTGATAATGGTCAGCCGGTTTTGCACCGCGGTCAAGGCCGCCTGCTTCTGTTCGGCGGTGAGCTCCAGGGCGAGTTTCTCGAAAACGGCATCAAAATTGACCGCAAGTTCCGGGACGGCAAAGATGTCCCTGGGCCAGCTGGAACAGGCGCCGGGCCGCTGTTTTTTCGATCAGCTCGTTCTGCGGTTTGAGGATGCAGATTTCCGGAGTCTCGGCCGTCCGCAATTCCTGGCGTTCGAGCAGTTTCTCCAGAACCGCGAACACATCGCTGTCGGCAATGTCCAGAAGCCAGGAACACTTGTTCAGCAATTCGTCGCGGTTGATGAACAGGTCGCCGCGCTGAAACTCGCTCTGTTCCAGAACAAAAAAAATGCCGGCGCGGATGCGCTGGCTGGTCGATTTTTTCAATGCCCATGGCCTTGGCGATGGTGTCGGCGATCTTGAAGCCCACGCCGCGCACCCGCTCGATCAGCAGGTAAGGATTGCTTTCGATAAGCGCCAGCGCCAGGTCGCCGAATTCGCGGTAGATGCGGAAAACAGTCTCCTGGCCGATGCCGTAAGGAGTCAGGCGCACACTCAGGTCGCGCCGGACCCGGCTGTCGCGCACGCTTTGCTTGATGGTTTCGATGACCGTTTTTTTCAGCCCCTGGACCTCATGCAGCCGTTCCGGGTTGTTTTCCAGCACCTCGAACGTCCCCTGGCCGAATTGATCGACGATCTTTTGCGCCGTTTTTTTGCCAATGCCCTTGAAGCGCCCGGAAGCGAGATAATTGGCAATGCCCTCGCCGTCCTGGGGCAGGATGAACTCATAACGACTGACCTTGATCTGCTTGCCGAAGCGCGGGTGATCGGATTCTTCGCCCTCGATCAGCAGAAAATCACCCTCGCTTAAAGAGAAAAGGTTGCCGACTATGACCCGGCTTTCCCGGGAACCATCCAGTGTCACCTTGAATACACCGAACCCCGAGTCCGGGGAAACGAAGATCTTGCGGCTGACCTTTACTTTGAATGACAGCAATTTAATTAAAGGTTTCGACCACTTTGAGAAAATGATCCGACAGAACGTCGACGAAATGCATATGCGCTCCTTAAAAAGGGATTATACAAAATTGACGATAAATATTAAAGAAATCTCTGCATGAACTCTATTGCTGCTGATTGTCAGCCCTCAGCAATTCCGGCAAATGAATAAAAATCTCATCGGCAATAGCATGAAAGCGCTTTTCCAGCTCTTCGGTCATCCGTTCGCCAAAAGTCTGGTTGTCCAGAATTTCCACGGCAAAAATATGGATATCATGATCCAGAGGAAGATGCATGTTCAGACGCCGGCCAAGCTCCAAGGCAGTCGCGAAGTTCGCATCATGAACGCAATTGAGATTCATGGTCTCGCGCAGGCGATCGGCGGTGAAATAGTACCATTCACCGGGAATGGCACCCACGGTTCTAATGGAATCGATGACAATCAATCGGCTGTAGCCATCAATGACCTCCAGCAGATTAAACCCGCCCAGAGAGCAATCTTCAACAATATCGAGATCGGAAAAATTTTGCAGCCGCGTTTTTAAATGACTGACCAGGCGGATGCCAATGGCATCATCACATAAAATTGGATTACCCATGCCGAGCAGCAAGGTTCGCTTCATCAGGAAAATTGCCGAAAAACCAACTAAACTCCTCTTTTCAGCTGCCAGTACAAGGTGCCTTTTTTATAAACCGACACTTGCAAAGGCATCTGGCCCGGCAGGGAATGGGTGGCGCAGCTGTAACATGGATCAAAGGCGCGGAAGGCCATTTCAATCATATTCAATATTCCCTGATCGGGTTCTTTCCCCGGTTTAATCAGGGTTTGGGCCACTTTTTTTGTCACCATTTGAATGGGAGCATTGTTGTTGGTGGTGCCGACGATCAAGTTGGCACTGGTGCAGATCCCGTTTTTATCGCAGGTATAATGATGGGTCAACGTGCCGCGCATGGCTTCCACGATGCCCACTCCCTCACCGGTTATCCCTTTCGGTATCACCCGGAATTGATCGCCGGTTATCTCCGCATCAGCGCAATAGCGCTCCAGCATCTCGACATTGTGCACCATTTCCACCAGTCGGGCCCAATGGTTGGCCAAAAGGGCCCGGCACGGTTTCCCTCCCAGTGTCTGGAACATTTCCTCGAAGGCCACCTGTGCCCTTGGCGTAGCCATGCGATCCGAAACGTTCAGCCGGGCCAGGGGAGTGGCACAGTACAAACTTGAGTCGATTCCTTCTTTAAATCCTTTCCAACCCCGCTTCTTCAGGTAGGGAAATTTCAGATACGACCAGGACTCCACATGTTCGGCCACGAAATCGGCGTATTCATGGGGCTGGTATTTGCAGATTTCCTTGCCTTCAAAATCGACCACCCGCACCTGGCCGTCATAGAAATTCGAAGCGTTGTTTTCATCGACCAGACCCATGGAATGGACGTCCAGCGTATAAGGGCCGTTCAGGATCAAATCCACATACTGTGGATTGCCCAGTACGATGTCCCGAAAGAGTTGCAAGGAGAAATCGGCAAAGGCCGCCAACTCCTTAACCATGGGTTTGATCTTCTCCAGTTCACTCTTTTTCAAGCCCTTGGATACGCCTCCGGGCAGGCACCAGACCAGGTGGGTAAAACGCCCGCCCAGCAGCTGCTGGATTTTCTGGGCCATGGCCCTGGCCTTTATCACTTGGCCGCCGATTTCCAGGCCCACTTTGGCTACCACGCCCAGTATATTGCGGATGGCCGGGTCGGCGTCGGGGCCAAGGACAAAGTCGGGAGCGGCCAGCGCGTAAAAATGGGCGATATGGCTATGGATATAGTGAGCGTGATAATACATGTCGCGCAATTTATGGGCCAACGGCGCCACTTCACCGCCAAAACATCCGTCAACGGCCTTGGCGCTGGCCATGTGATGGCTGGCCGGACAAACGCCGCATATCCGGGTCATGATCCGCGGCAATTCCTCCACCGGCCGGCCGACCACGAAGCGCTCGAAGCCGCGCAATTCCGGGATCTGGAAATGACAATCCTGGACTCCGCCATCATCAGCGAGGTAGATCTCTATTTTCCCATGTCCTTCCAATCTGGTTATGGGATCAATCCTGATGGTTTTCATGATTTCAAACTCCTTTGCAAAAACGAGGTCGGAAGGCCGAACCGATACAGCGTCGAGGTGAGATCGGGTAAACCGGAAATGATCGCCTCTATTTCCTTGGGATCCTTGCTGTCAATGATCGCGCCCAAGGCGCTGATGAATTTGGTTCCCTGGTCCTGAACATCGGGCGCCGGCCCGTAGCAGCCGCGGCAGCCCAATCCGGTTTCGGGACAGCGCACTCCGCAGCCGGAACGGGTTACCGGCCCCATGCACACGATACCCTGTTCGAGCAGGCATTTTTCGGGATCCTGGATAATTTCATAGGGACGGTAAAAACGCTTGATCTTTTTTTCCGATTTGCTGCGTTGGCAATCATCACACAGGTTCCGTTCCGCGGCTCCGATTATGGAGCCTTTGGACGGCAGTTTGCCGCCGACCACCGCCAAAATTGATAATTTCACCTGTTCGGGAGCCGGCGGACAGCCGGGAAGGAAATAATCGACAGGGACGATATCGGCCAATTTATATACTCTTTTGTAAAACTTGGGGAGTTCGAGTACGTGACCGTCCAGCAAAGTCTCCGGATGGGGAATTTTCTTGTTTCCCGGCTCGATAGAGGGATTTTGCAGATAGGCAGTGGAAAAAATCCCTTCACGATTGGTCAGGTTAGCCAGGCCGGGAATGCCGCCCATGTGGGCGCAGGACCCGAAGGCAATCAGCAATTTGCTCTTGCGGCGCAGCAATTTTGCCAGGTGTTCATTTTCACTGTTGCGGACAGCACCGTTAAAAAATGTCAGATCGAGTTCGCCATCGGCCAGGGCCTCCACGTCAGCATATTTCCCGTCAACGGCGATGGGCCACAAGCGGATGTCGGCCAAAGCGGCTACGTCCAGAATGAATTCATTGGTGTCCAGTACGGCCACGTCACAACCACCACAGGCGGCTCCCCAATACAAAGCAATTTGCAGTTTTTTCGCAGCCATGGTTTATTTCTCCCCCGGATCTACATCCAGTTCAGCGGCAATGCGGGAAGGCCCCAGGGCGCGGATGCGCTCGGTCATATCCTTGACAATGTCGGCAAAAAGTTGACCTTCGCTGGCACTGATCCATTCCAGGCGCACCCGTTCATCTTCAATCCCCAGATCGCTCAACACCTTTTTCAACAAAGGGATACGGCGCATGGTCTTGTAATTGCCCTCAGAATAATGGCAATCACCGGGATGGCACCCGCAGATCAACACGCCGTCTGCACCGCTCACCAGCGCCTTGACCACAAAGGTAGGATCAACACGAGCCGAGCACATGACGCGGATAACACGGACATTGGGCGGATAGTGAATACGGCTGGTACCGGCCAAATCGGCACCGGCATAAGAACACCAGTTGCATAAAATACCGAGGATTCTGGGTTCAAAACTCATCGGAGTACTCCTTCGATTTGGGCGAACATCTGTTGATCGGTGAAATGCCGTCCCTTGATCGCTCCCGAGGGACAGGCGGCCACGCAGGCCCCGCAGGCTTTGCACATTACGCTGAGCACATGGCTGCGTTTCTTTTCATCATCAAATTCAATGGCACTGTAGGGACACAATTCATTGCATATGCGGCATCCCGAACAGGAATCTTCGTTGATTTCAGCATATATGGCATCGACAGCGATTTTCCCCTTGGCGATTTTAGCCAGTATCCGGCCCGCCGCCGCCCGGGCCTGGGCAACGGTGTCGGGAATATCCTTGGGGGCGACACAGGTGCCGGCAATGTATATGCCATCGGTTGTCGTGGCCACCGGATCGAGCTTGGGGTGACTCTCAATGAACCAGCCGTCCTTGTCCTGACTGATATTCACCAGACGAGCTGTTTCCGTCGCATCTTCCCGCGCCTCCATACCCACCATCAGGATTACGAGATCAGCGGGAATTTCAATGACTTCACCCGATAATTGCTCGTTCACCTCGATGAGCATCCGGCAATCATCCTTCGGGCCGGCGCTGCGGATGACAGGGTGTTCACCCTTGCCAAACATCAAAAACATGGTTTTCACTTCGGAAGTGCGACGGTAAAAATCTTCATGACCCTTGCCGAAAGCATGCATATCGATATAGAGATCAGAAACATAACAGGAGGGAATGGCCGATTTGATTTCGTGGACATATTTCAGGGCAGTCATGCAGCACACCCGCGAACAATAGCCATGGTATTCGGGACTGCGGCTGCCTACGCAGTGAATGATGGCGACATATTTCGGGATTTTCCCGTCTCTGTTTTCAATTCGTCCCGCCCGGAGCATTTTCTCGAAATCAAAAGAAGTGATGACATCGGGGAGCTTGCCATAGCCGAAATGGGTGACCCGCTCGGCGGGAAATTCCTTATAGCCGGTGCAGACAATGACATTGCCCACATCAATCTTCTGGGCTTTGCTTTCTTGCCGGATCATCGCTGTCGGCGCTCACCAGGGTAGCGGAAAAATTCCCGACATATCCTTTCAGTTCCTGCAGGCGAGAATTAAGCAGCAGTTCAATGTTGGCACTTGACTTGACCCGGGTGATTCTCTCGGTCAGCAGATCGCGGGCCGAATCAAGATAGGGAGCGGTCAGGTCAACCCGGGCCAGATTGCCTCCCAGGTGATCCTGCTTGTCCAACAGATAAACTTTCTGGCCGGCATCAGCCAATTCCAGGGCCGCCGTCAGCCCGGCGATTCCCGCGCCTATGACCAGGGTGTTGGGGCACATGTCGACCATCATCTGCTCCAGGGCTTCATGATGGGCAACGCGAAGGACAGCCGCCTGCGTAAGTGCCTTGGCTTTCTCTGTGGCCGCCTGCGGGTCGTCATGGACCCAGCTGCACTGCTCACGGATATTGGCCATTTCGAACATATAGGGATTGAGTCCCGCCGTCTTCAGGGCAGCGCGGAACGTCCGCTCGTGCATGCGCGGGCTGCAGGCGGCGACCACTACTCTTTCCAAGCCTTGCTCTTTAATATCTTGAATGATCAATTCCTGGCCGGGATTGGAACACATGTATTTGTAAGTACGGGCGACGGCGACCTGGGGAAGTTCGGAAATATATTCACGCACCGCTTCGCAATCCACAACTTTGGCGATATTGGTACCGCAGTTGCAAACATAAACGCCGATTTTGCATTCTCTGCTTTCCATTTCCTGTCTCCTCAAGCCACTTTCCTGGCCAGAACCGTTGATTCTATCCGTGATTTTTGTCTGACCAGGGCTTCATTGCGCACAGCGGAAAAATACATGCCCAGGGGTCGCAAAAACATATGCGCCCACTTGGTGAAAGGCATGCGCAACAACCAGGGTACGACAACCATCAAATGAACAACATAAACGATATTGGCCGCAAACAACAATCCCGAACGGTGCAGGATATGCTGGGTGACCCCGGTCGAGGCGATAATGAACAAAAGAATCAGGAAGATCCAATCCGATCCGTGGGAACGCTGGTACTGGGTCCGATTTTTTTTCAACCTGCCGCGCAGCATGTATGCCGCACCGATGAGCAGCCCCAGACTGGCAAGATAGCCGAACACATGTACGGACCAATTGATTTCCGGTCCTGCCTGCAATTGTTTCACGAATACCATGACGATAAAAAGCATGGCTACATAGCCAAGCATGAGTCCCAGATGGGCGAGCCAGGGCATATAAATTCGCCGGGGCTCGTCTTTTTCACAATCAGCATATCTTTTTTGGGTAAAAAAGTGCCAGGGCAACAAGATATACTTTTTTAATATACAGCCACCAGGGAATCGGCACTGCGCTTTTTCTTCCCATACTGAACCACCAAAAGCGGAAAGCACTGGAGCCAATGAACAAAGCCACCAGAAAGCCCAGCGCCAGGTCGAAATTGTGAATGAAAGAGCTTGGCAGGAAGGCGTTGCTTCCATCGTAAACATTGATGTCTCCCTGCCAAAAGCCAAAACCGAGAAAAAAAATGCCGGTCAGAAGCGCCACAATGATCACGGCGGCCAATTCCACTTTGGTTGACTTGAAAAAAAGACGGGCGATCCCGGTGAAGTCATAGCGGGAAATCAGCCAACGGCGGAGACTCATCATGGTCTCTCCCGGTTCGGCCCCGCGCGGGCATTGATCGGAACATTGGCCGCAATAATAGCAAAGCCATGGTTCCAGCGATGTCTCAAGCTTCCGCTCCAGTCCTAATTGCAAATTTCTCATGGGCCGGCGGGGGAAGACATTGAATTCGTCGGCGTGAGGACAGACGGCCGAACAGTTGCCGCAATGATAGCACAGCTGAACATCCTCAGCTCCGTAACCTTCCAGATCGTCAATAATTTTAGGATTGACTCGAATCGCCATGGGGCCTCCTCATTTTGCCTGCAGGCTTTTTGCCCGGGCTTCGATCTCACTGAGAGTCACACTGTCGCGATGCCCGACGCCCTTGCCGCTGCTGATGCTGCTCAACACTCCCGCCGCCACGGCCGAAGCTTGCGCGACCGCATCGGGGATATCCTTTGGCGATTGGCACATGCCGGCAACATAAATGCATCCCCTTTCCGTATCCGTGGGCCTGCCGTTGTAATTAAGTTCCGAGAACCAACCATCCTCATCCCTGGTCAGTCCAAGCATGCGGCTTAACTCTTCCGTGCCGCGGGCCGGGATGAGTCCTACAGCCAGCAGCACCATGTCAACCGGGAATTGGATCAATTTATCTTTGATAATATCTTCCCCTGTTACCATCATCTGTCCGTTCTCCTCGGAAATCGTAGCCGTTCGCCCGCGGATAACAAAGGTGCCCTCATGCTTGATTCGTTCGAAAAACTCTTCATAACCTTTACCAAAAGCCCGCATATCAATATAAAATTCATAACAGTCGGCGCCGGGGAGTTTTTCTTTCACCAAATGGGCAAATTTCAGCGAATACATGCAACAGACCCGGGAGCAATAAGAATTGTAGTTCTGATCCCTGGAACCGACACAATGGATGATGGCAACACTTTTCGGAGCCTGGCCATTGGCATCAAAGCATCCATTCTTCCTTCTTGGTGCGTTTATTGAGCTTCAGACTCTTGGTTACGATTTTCCCCCCGGTTGGTCCCGAGGCATTGGTCAGACGTTCGAACTCAAGGGCAGTCAATACGTTGGGCATAGATGCCATAACCGTAATTTTCAATATTGGCGGCAGGCAAAACATCATAACCGGTTGCGATGATAATATTGCCTACTTCAATCTCGATGATTTCATCCTTCTGAGTCAGGTCAATGCATTCCTTGGGGCACTTTTTCACACAGGCGCCGCATTTTTTGCCGTCGCTTTGAACATACAGGCAATTTTCAGCATCGACCAGGTAGGCATTGGGCACGGCTTGCGGAAAAGGGATATAGACCGCTTTGCGGCGGGCGATCCCGGCATCGAATTCGCCTGCCACTTCCACCGGGCACACATCACTGCAGATATTGCAGGCCACACAAGCATTCACGTCAACCATCCGGGCTTTGCATTTGATCTGCACGCGGTAGGAACCGGGAGAACCGCTCAAGGCGATCACTTGCGAATTTGTCAGCAAGCGGATCATCTCATGCTGGGCGACCGATACCATTTTCGGTGTCAGAATGCACGCCGAGCAGTCCAAAGTGGGGAAAGTCTTGTCGAACATGGCCATGTGGCCCCCGATCGTACCAAAGCGTTCAACCAGGCAAACCGGCTTTCCGGCGTCAGCGATCTCGAGGGCGGCCTGGATTCCCGCGATACCGGCGCCGATGATCAGTGTGGTCGGCTGAACCGGCGTCTTCACAGGCTCGACGGCCAGGGCGAAAGGAACGCCAAAGGCGGCGCAAGCGACAATGGCCTTGGCCCTTTCCAGAGTGGTTGAGCCGGATGCCCCGTGTTCACGGAAAGAGGCCAACCTGACTTCTAACGGATCATGCCCGGCCAGGGCCATGGCTTTTGTAAAAACAGGCTTGAAATAACCGGGCATATCGCCGGCGATGACAATCCGTTCCAGATTGCCGGAATTGATTTGCCCAGCGAGATCCTTGGCGTCCAGCCGGGGTTGAATTCCCAGTTCCTGGACGGTTTCCACATTGGGCAGGTTGGCGGCATACTTGGCTACCGCAGCGACATTCAATCGCTTGTTTTCTTCGACCTGGCAGAAAAAAATTCCAGTACGCATGTCCCCCCCTTAGAAATCGACCCTGAAGCCATTAAAATTTTTCATCAAGGCAAGATGATATAATAAATCGAATGACACAGTCAAGGATTAATTTTCTTTGATAAAAAAATATTTAACAACAATCCGTCGATCTTTTTCTTTTCATGGATCGATATCACTCGTTCTGCTCTCCTTCAATGCTGGCCAGGATCAATTCATATCCCGATACGATCCGGATGTCAGTACTTCGGCAATCGGGACACGAAAAAGACGGAGCAGACGCTGCCGTTTCGCTGCCGCAGGACCGGCAAACGAACCGCACGGCACAGATTTCTGTCTGCAAAATTGCTGCGGCCATAATGGGGAACTCACTTTTCATCAAGTCGAACAGTTCGCCCATGGTCTGCGGGACCAGGTGATGAAGCCGGCCGACAGTCAGGCGAATGACAGAAACCTTTTGCAAACGGTTTTTCTCTGCTTCCTGAAGCACCTGGCGAATTAAATCTTCAATGATGGCCGCTTCATGCATTGGTGCTTTGCTTCACAGCGATCCGGAAAAACCTCATGGACAGTTTTTTAAACCGGATATTTGTTTTCGATATAATCTTTAAGGTATTTTATTTCATAATCCTTATGGGTCAAAAGGATCTTGATGACATCGCCAACGGAAATGATCCCCAGCAATATTCCTTTTTCGTCGACAACCGGGAGATGGCGGATGCGCTTCTGGGTCATGGTGTCCATGATCTGATCAATATCATCGGCAAGATCACAGACGACCAATTTTTCCCTGGGAGTCATCACTTCCTGAATGGCAACGCCCTTGATGTTGGCGTGACACTCGTAGCATTGCCTCATGATGTCACGCTCGGTGACGATTCCCAGGATCTTCTGCAGGTTGTCGACAACGATCAGGGCGCCGATTCGTTTTTCATTCAACATGCGCAAGGCATCACTGACTATGGCTTCGGCATGAATCGTGTGGACATCATTCCCCTTATTCTTAATGATATCTTCCACTTTCATGGGACCTCCTTATTTAGTAAAGAATACATAAATGGAAAAATAAAAGCAAAGGCATCCCGGGCCGGTATTGGCCGACCTGCAAGAAACCGGCCGAAAAAAGGTTTAAAGGGTAAAAGATACTTCAGGAGGTTGAAAATGAAGAAAAAATTACTTGCTGTTTCGATCGTATTGTTTTTAAGCGCCGCCCTGTTCATAACAGCCCAGGCGGATTTTCGCGGCCCGGGCTCCGAACGCGGGCAGCGGCGCGGCGGCTTTTTCGCCGACCCGGACTTCCTGCCCCCCCGGCTGCTGCTGCAGGCCAAGGACAAGATCGGCCTGAACACAGATCAGGAAAAGAAGATCGGCGCCATGCTCGAGGCCCACGAACAATGGGCGATCAAATTCAACGCTGAAATGAAGCTCAAGGCCCTGAAACTGCGCACGGCAATTACCGCGGAAAAGACCGATTTTGCCAAGGCCGAGGCCTTGATCCGCGAGCAGGCCGGCATGCACGCCGACATGCAGATCGCACGCCTGCGCCTGCAAAAGGATGTCCAGGCCCTGCTGACCCCGGAGCAAACGGCCAAAATTGCCGAGCTGAAAAAAGAGTTCCGCAGCCGGGGCCGTGAGCGCATGAACCAGCGCTTTGAACGGCGCCGCGACCGCCGCAATTAGATCTCTCCTCCACTCTTTCCTCCCTTTAAAAGGGGGCGGGTCGTCCGCCCCCTTTTTCTTATTTACTCCCTGGATCATCTTCAGATCAACCTGCTAAAGAAAAAGCGAAGTTATCCTCTTCAACCTAAATATGGCTATCCTTCCTGCCAATGACGCGCATTGGCTCAGAAATTGAGCGTCAGGTAATTATTTTTCCTGTTCACTTCAGATTAAAATAAAAAAAATGCATTTATAATTGAGATTTTCTGCATTGATTCTGTATTATATATACAATCAAACCTGAAGGAGGTTCACATGCTCAAGGGCAAATTTTTGGCATTTCTTATTTTTTTTATGATCGCTTCGCTTTCGCTTTTCGCCACCGACATCGGATTGGGGCCGTCGATCAATTTTGTTCCGGCCAATCCGCATGTTGGGGACACTGTCTCGATTCAAACCGGGATTTTGTCTGTTGGCGGCATCAGCAAGAACGTACGCATCATCACCAAGATGGGAAATACGGTGATTTACAACCATCTATACCCTGAATTCGCGGCCAATAATGCCGTCTCGATCAATGTCAACTGGGTGGCCACATTGGGAACCCATACGGTCAAATTTCTAATCGACAGTGTCGACCCGAGTACCCCGGACACGAATACCGCGAACAACGAGGTGTCAAAAACTTTTACCATCCTAGCCCAGGTCACCACCGTGGGAAGATCGCCCGGCACACTGAATCCCCTCGGCTCTCCGGGTCAGCTGACCAGGACATCTCCGGTCGCGAACCTTGCACTCCAACCCTGCTTCGCCCATCAAAACGAGCCAACCGACCTGGCGGTAAGTGATTTTCATGTTACGCAGTTTTCGTCAACACAATGGAAAATAACCGCAAAAATCCGAAATAACGGGCAGCGCTGCCTGAAGTCCGTGCTGTGGAGGGTCGAGAACCTGGGTAAAATTGTCGTGACAAAACGTGAGGGCAGCACCAACAATCCCGGCTGGGTACTGCAGAATGCCGACGAGATCGCCGTGGAGAAAATTGTCAATGCCGATCCGAATCCCGCCACTTTCCCTGCCAATGGCAATACGATGACCCGTTTTAAAATAATCGTCGACCCTGATCACGAGATAGATGACCCCACCCCGGCAACAACACGGCCACGTTTGACATGCTCCTGCTGTAGCAAGATACAGAACGCTGGATCAGAGGTCGCAACAGACGTCTGATTCCCTTTTGTCCGCCTTTTTCACAGCACCCGATTATCTGAATTATCAGTTCAACCGCGGACAGAGAGCTTCTTTCCCTGTTCGACCGGCTGCTTAAAAAGAACCGATCACTATCAAATTCCTGTCCCGATTTGCATTTTCACCGCATATTGATTAAGTTGGTGCCATGCCGCTGCAGCGCCTGAATTGGAATCAAAGGAATTATGTCACCCTAACCAATTTGCTGGCCGGGGTGCAGCCCGGGGAACTGGCTGTCTTTGATGGGGATAATACCTGCATTTTCGGCGATATCGGCGAAGCCCTGCTGCGGCGCCTGACCT
>CAVOXU010000013.1:0-12684 GCA_963700535.1 Chrysiogenales bacterium | reverse complement strand
GATACTGCGCAGAAATACACCGAAGATGTCCAAGGCGGTCCAAGCCGATTCGGAAAAGGCCGGAGCGTTTCGCATCCCCTTCTGGCTGGCCGGCGACCATTTCATTTTTGCCCGGGGAACGGCCAACGGCGCCGGGCCTTATCTGTTCCACATCGACACCGGCTTGGCCGGCGGTGGATTCTCCTGCCCGGAGTATGTGGTCAAGGAGGCGAAAATTGAACTGCCTAAAGAAGGGTTCCAGGGCATGGGCGGCGGCGGACCGATCACCGTCTATCCTTTCACGGTCGACCTGACCCTGGGAGAGGCTCGCCAGGCCGGAGTCAGGGGACTGAACGGGGCACTCCCCCCGGGCTCTGAAGACCGGTTCGGGTTCCGCACGGGGGGGATCATCTCCCACGGATTTTTCCGCCCTTTCGCCGTTACATTCGATTTTCAGACCATGACGCTCTACCTGCAGCCACCCTCCCAAACCGAAGAAAGTGATAAAAAATAGGTTAGTAAAGAATACAAAATATCCAGATATGGGCACTTGCGGTCGGCTTTAATCAGTTTCATAAATTGCCGGCATATGAAATGAAGTGTCAGGAGGAAAAATGAAACGATCACAGTACATTATTTTGATCATTATTCTATTTGCAGCAGGTCAAATCGCGTCTGAAGATGGATTCCCAAAGCTTTCCGGCCCCTACCTCGGACAGAAGCCGCCGGGGATGACGGCTGAAATCTTCGCTCCCGGGATTGTCTCTACCTCAAACCCTGAGGTCTGCATCTCGTTCACACTCGACGGCAGAGAGGTCTTCTACACGGTCGGCGGACCGCCGCACAGCGTCATCCTGTTTCGCAAAGAAGTTGACGGTGTCTGGACGGAGCCGCAGGTTGCCCCCTTCTCGGGGAGCTACAGCGCCGAGTGCCAGCTCGCTCCGGATGGCAAACGTCTGTATTTCTGCTCCGGCATGCCGCTTTCGGGCACCGGCGATCCCAAGGGCAACTGGGACCTATTCAAAGTAGAAAGAAATGGAGCGGAATGGGGAGAAAGCATCCGCCTCGATGCACCCTTAAGATCCGATGCCTATTCCGCCGATTGCCCGACAATTGCCGGGAACGGCAATATCTATTTTTATTCCGTGGAATATCCCGGAGGCCTCGGCAAGGGCGATATCTATATTTCAAGGTTTGAGAATGACCAATATGGTGAGCCTGAAAACCTGGGGTCGGCAATCAACAACGAGCATTTCGACATGGACCCTTTCATCGCTCCGGACGAGAGCTACCTGATCTTCTCCTCGTCCCGCCCCGGGGGATCGGGTGACAATGACCTCTACATCAGCTTCAGGAAACCGGACGGCGGCTGGAGCGTGGCGGTCAACATGGGAAGCGCCATCAACTCCTACGCCCACGAGATCCATCCCTTCGTCAGCCGCGACGGCAAGTATCTCTTCTTCTGTTCCAAGCGCAGGATCGCCTACAAACGCCATTCCGATCCGCCGCTATCCTTCCCGGATAAAATCAACTGGCTGGCTAAACCCGGCAATGAACTTGAGGACATCTACTGGCTGGACGCTAGGATCATCGGAAAACTGAAACCATCGGCAATGAATTGAAGAGCTTAAAAGCCGGCGGCGGGTTTTCCTGCCCCGAGTACGTGGTCAAGGAGGCGAAAATCGAACTGCCCAAAGAAGGATTCCAGGGCACGGCGGCGGTGGAATGCATGTTGCGCGGATGATAGAATGAAAAGTCAGGTGAGACAAAAATCGAGGTGCAAGATGCATTTGCCAAGCAAGATGTGGAGCATTACCCTGACTGTTTTGGCCGTGCTGACTTTCGGCTGTGGCGAAAACCAAAAGGAAAACGGAAAGGCCACCGACAAGCATGATGGGCAACTATTCGCAGCCGTGGCTTCCGGGAACACGAAAAAAGTGGTTCGCCTCCTGAAAGAAACAGGAAACACGGAGCTGCGCAATGAAAGCGGATACACGCCCCTGCACTGGGCCGTGCTGACCAATCAGGAAGAGATCGTTTCATTGCTCATCTCCCGGGGAGCGGTGATTCAAACAACGGCTACAAGCGGATACACTCCCCTTCATGATGCCGTATATGGTGGCAATATTAAAATCGTCAGACTTCTGATCGATCATGGCGCCGATATATATGCCGCGGATCAATTGGGAAAGAGACCGCTGGACCTGGCCATAGAGAAGGGTTATGGAGAAATCATACCTTTGTTGAAACCATTGCACCTGGCTGCGGAAAGCGGAGATTTTAATGGAGTTAAAAAAATCAGCGAAGCCAATCCCACAAGTTTGAATTTGAAAGATGAACGAGGTTGGTCCCCCTTGCACCTTGCCGTAAAAACCGGCCATCTGGAGATCGTCAAACTGATGATCGGGAGGGGCGCCGCCATCAATGCCAGGGGGGTCTGCGGAGTCACGCCCCTGCGCTTGGCCCTGGATAGCGGCCAGAAACCGACAGCCGCCTATCTCATTGAGAAAGGCGCCCGGGATCTGAGTGATGAATTGCTGCTTGGAAAAAAGCTCCGGAAAAAGCAAGCCGTCATCTGGCACCTGTTTAATACCGGCTGGGTGATCAAAACCAAAAACTGTCTGCTTATCTTTGATTATGATTATGATCCCCCGGATCACTTTGCCCTGCCGCCCGCCATCCTCCCCTGTCTGTCAAGCGGCGAGATCGATCCCCTACAGATTCGGGATCAGAAGGTGTTCGTATTCCTGCCGTTTTTCCGCGATCCGGATCGCATCGATATCATATTGTCCTGGAAGAAAAGCATCAAGGATATTACCTATATAGCAGGTGAGGACAAGATAAAAGATTCCGCTTTTGTCTATATCGGGCCGCGCCAGCAAAAAAGGCTGAAAAATTTGGAAATATCGACAATCAAGTCGAACGGCTTCGGAGTGGGCTTTGTCGTAAAAGTCGACGGCTTGACTGTTTTTTACGGTGGCGATCATCAGAGCAGCGAAGAGTCATGGAGTATGTTCAGCAAGGAGATCGATTTCCTGCAGGAAAAGATCAAAAAATTCGACCTGGTCTTCCTGCAGATGATGTTTCAGGAACAAATCCAGTCCGACAAGGGCGTTTTTTATGCATTGAAAAAACTGAAGCCCGCCGTCCTGTTTCCCAACAGCGCGATCGCCGCCGCCCCTTTCTTCAGGGAATTCGTCAGGGAGGCCGCCGCCAACAAAATCCGCTCAGAAATAAAATGCGCTGAAAAAAGGGGGGATTTGTTCTTTTTAAATGAAAAATAAGCGCTTAGGTGAAAAGCGGATCCGTTAAATTAAGGGACGCCGGATGCAGAGATTTGCGGCCTGATATAGGAATTTTCGAAAATTGCCGACATATGAAATGAAGTGTAAGGAGTTAAAATGAAACGATTGCAGTACATTGTTTTTATCATTGTTCTATTTGTAGCAGGTGAGATCGCTTCTGAAGATGGATTCCCAAAACTCGCAGGCTCCTACCTTGGACAAAAAACTCCCGGGACTGATCCGGAAATATTTGCCAAAGACCTGACTTGCAGGGCAAATGCCTTTGGTGGGTTTATCTTTTCAAAAAACGGGAATGAGGTATTTTTTTTTCAGTCGAAAAAGGAAAGTATTTGATATTGCATTCTGAAATTTCCAATGGTGTCTGGCAGCCTCCAAAAAGGATCTGGAGCCCAATCTTGGGCAATGAATTGCATCCGTTTTTCTCTGCTGATGGGAGCCGCCTTTTTTTCGGCTCCGATAGACGCATTCAACCGAATCGCAAGGTTCCCTACTCCAACTTATGGTTCAGGGAAAGAAATCGGGATGGCTGGAGCGAAGCAAAACCATTGCCGCCTCTAATCAATACAGGCCATGAAAATTGCGGTTCGTTCCGCAGTGACGGCAGGTTGTATTTTAGAAGAGTGTCTCCAGATACAAGGGGAGATATTTTTCAAACTGATTATTTGAATGGCAAATTTAAAACAGCGGTGAAATTGCCAGGGGAAATCAATTCGCTCTATGATGAATCGCATCCGGCCGTCTCGGCAGATGGAAGTTATCTGATCTTTTCATCAAAACGCCCCGGCGGTTTCAGCAAAGGAAAAGATGAACTATGGATCAGCTTTTCAAATGAAAAAGGAGAATGGCGTAAAGCAGTCAATATGGGGAAAGCGATAAACAATGGCAGCAATACAAGCTGCGCCACGATTTCGCCAGATGGGAGATATATCTTTTTTGTCAGGATAGAAAATGGAGCCATTGTTTCCTACTGGGTCTCGGCAGGAATAGTCGAAGCCATGCGTTTGAAAGAATGACAACAATGGAGAGATAGAAGTGAAAAAAGCATTATTTATTTTTTGCCTTCTTGCCCTTTCCGTTACGATTTTTTTTCCTCAGCAGAAGGACTTTTCTCGGCCCAGCGGCCCCTACCTGGGTCAGAAGCCGCCGGGGACAACGCCGGAAGTATTCGCACCGGGAATCGTTTCTACAAAAGCGGATGAGTACGTTTTGGAAGTCTCACCTTCGGGAGATGAAATATTATTTATTCGAAACTCAAAGGTAATGTTGGCAATCAGGAATAGCGATGGTTCATGGAACAAACCGGTCGTTGCCCCATTTTCCGGAAAGTATATAGACGATGAACCCTGTTATTCCCCTGATGGGGGGGAAATATATTTCATGTCACGGCGCCCGTTGGCCAACTCAAAATTGGCTTCCAATTTGTGGGTTGCCAAGAGGCACAACAGTACATGGAAGGATCCGGAACCTGTTTCAGGAATTATTTACCAAAAAACTCTGCATGCTCCGTCGGTTGCAGCCAACGGAAATATTTATGATGATGGAATTGTGAGATTCAGAAAAAAAAACGACAAGTATCAAACTGAAGAAATGAAAATATCATCAAATCCGGGATTTCCGTTTATTTCTCCGGATGAAAGCTATATAATTTTTGCAATAAGATTACCTGGGAAAACTGACACGGACCTGTTTATTTCTTTCCATAAAGAAGATGGAACATGGAGCAAAGGCATTTCATTGGGCCAGGCAATCAATTCGCCTTATAAAGAGACCAATTCCTTTGTAACTGCCGATGGTAAGTATTTATTCTTCGCAAGAAAATTTGATATCTATTGGGTCTCGGCAGATATCATTAAAAGACTCAAGCAATAGGATAATATCTTTGGAAATGAAAAAAAGAATAGCGCAGGCATTCATTTTTGTTTTGGGGATGCTATGTTTCCAGGCATCCATTTTGGCTGTCGGGCAGGAAAAAACACCTTCAACCGATCTGTATTCAAGATTAAAATCATTGCCTGGGGTGTATGTTAAGAAAATTGATGCCCTTCCAGGATTCAAGGAAGGATATGAAATTGCTTTTGTACAGCCGCTGGATCATAAAAATCCAAATGGCCCAAAGTTCACACAGCGGATATTCTTGTCTCACCGTAATTATTTTAAACCGGTAGTACTGGAAACAGAAGAGTATGGAGCGACATGGCCAAAGGAAAGAGAAATGGTTTCCGGTGCACAGATCGTACCTGCCTTTGAGCAGATCATTCGCAAGACGGAAAGGAGATCGGCTGCGGTTTTCGATCTGAAGCCTCGGGCCGAAGTGAGTGTGGTGGGGGGAGCATCCGGTGGATACTACATACCGCCAGCCATGGACGGCTCGCGACCGGGAGTATTCTACGCCCAGAACAAGGGGGTCATACCCAGGTACAGCATGGCCAGCCTGGCCTACCATGAGGCCGTCCCGGGGCACCACTTCCAGCTCGCCATCGCCCAGGAGCTGAACCTGCCGCTGTTGCGCCGCGACATGGACTTCACCGCCCACATCGAAGGCTGGGCGCTCTACGCCGAGCGGTTGGCCAAGGAGATGGGGTTGTACGCCGGTGATCCCCAAGGCGACTTGGGCCGCCTGCAATTTGAGGCCTTCAGGGCGGCGCGGCTGGTGGTGGACACCGGCCTGCACACCAGGCGCTGGACATTTGACCAGGCCGTGGATTTTATGGAAAAAAATACGGGAATGCCGCGCAACGCCATGATGGGTGAGGCTGCCCGCTACATCTCGGCCCCGGGCCAGGCCACCGCGTACTGCGTTGGCTTCCTGAAGATACTGGAACTTCGCGAACGGGCAAAGGCGGCGTTGGGCGAACGCTTCGACTTGAAGGAATTTCACAACATCCTGCTGGCCAATGGAACACTGCCGCTCACCGTGCTGGAGCGGCTTTGTGAAGCTTATATTGTAGAAAGAATGAGCAAATAGGAGGTTTTTGCATGAAAAGAACAACAGGATTATCAAATAAAAAAACCATGAAAATGAATGTTTTCCCATTTCTAAAAACGCTCCTATTATCCTGGATCGTTCTTTGTTTGGTCGGCTGTGCCTTAAAAAAAGAAACCGGGACCCTGCTTCCGCTCAACCGGCAAAAAGAATACCAGGAACTTATCGCGCAAGCTAACGCTTATTTTGCGACGATGCATCTGACCGGATGGAGAAAAGCGGAAGCTTTCTACGACCGGGCCTATGCCTTGAAGAAAACCACGGCACTCAGGGATAAACGGTTCTTGACCCTGTACCTGATTGCCATCAGGGAAAAACATGAAGGGATTGTCGGGACAGAGGTGTTTGAAAAAATTGCCGAATTGGCAAATTTTCCCATGAATAAAAAGCAGCGATACCTTTTTGATATGATCGGTGATTATCGGCTGCACTACCGGCCAACGGCCTCCGAAAAAAAAGTAACCGTCGACATCACCAGCTTTGATATTGAGAACTCCTCTCTTGATGCCTATCTCTATCTATACTGCTTAAAGCATTATTCCTTTGATTATCAGGCAAACAACAAAGAGCTGATGGAATTCATGGCCAAGCATCAATTATTTCGATTATTAAAAAAATATTCGGACACGCCACTTTTTATTTATCTGGATTACAGGAGCCAATATGGCCGGAGAGAGGAGATCGAAAACCAATTCCCCCAATTCGCGGAATTTTTTGTAGGTATGGGCAACCTGGCGCTGTTCAACAAGAAGCCCGGAGAAGCCTGGAAGTATTTTAAAAAAGCGCTCCGGCTCATCCCGGAGTACACCCAGGCGCTCAATGGAATTGGCAATATCTTTTTTTTACATATTAATGACTATGAAACGGCGGTCAATTATTACGACAACGCCTTGGCGCTGGACCCCATCAATCCTACGGCCCTTTTTGGCAAAGGGGCCTCATGCCATTATTTAAAACAGTACAACTTATCCAACCAGGTTTTTGATATTCTGCTGCAAAACCATTCTTTGCACCGGGGTGAGGCCTTTTACTTCAAGGCCTGTAACTTTTTTCTGATGGATCGGCTCACGCAGGCGCGGGACATGATCCGGGAGGCCAAGTCATATCTTCCCCTTTCCGGGGAGGTTCATTTTCTTTCCGGCAGCATTTACCGCAAAGAAAGCAAATTGCCCGAAGCCGAGGCCGATTTTTTGAAATCCCTGGAAGATGCCCAATACTCCAAATGCCGCGCCTACTATCAGCTCGGGCTGATTCATCACGAAATGAAAAAGGATTCCTTTATCAACTATTTTTTATTCACCTGTAATTGCCTTGAATTTAACCTACAAAATGAACGGGAGAAATTGAAAACGATTGACGCCATGGAAATCCCGGATGAGCAAAAACAATGGATGAAAAATAAATGGAGCTCTGAGCTTGCGGAGTCCATCGACTCGTCGCAAAAAATGATTGAGCAGGTCATGTCCATCTTAAAACAGGCCCCAGGGAATGGGCAAACGCAATTCATGGAAGAGTTGGGGCGCTTGCTGGCGCGGGTGCGATCGGGAGAAGCAGGGGATGCGGCAGCCGGCCCTGCCAGTGACGATGACGGCCAAACGCCTCTGCATCAAGCCGTTTCAGGCGGCAAGCCGCTAGACGTCGAGTTGCAAATTTCCAGGGGCGCGGCCATGGACCGTAAGGACAAGAGAGGATATACTCCTCTCCATTGGGCGGTATTGCTGGGTAAAAAGGAAATCGTGGAACTGCTGATTAAAAATGGAGCTGGCATCGATTCCGGGAACCAAAACGGCTGGACTCCGCTTCACGACGCCGTATATGGGAAGCATAAAGAAATCGCAAGATTGTTGATAGAGAAAGGGGCCAATGTATACGCGGAAAACCACGATGGCCGCATGCCGCCGGACCTTGTCGTTCCGGGGAAGAGCCAGGAATGGCGCGACCTCCTGGAGCCCCTGCATGCGGCAGCCCAACGAGGAGAACTCGAGCGATTGCAATCGTTATTGATGAAGTACCCCGCGGCCATCGATGTCAAGGACGAAATGGGGTGGACGCCGCTTCATGCCGGTGTCCAAAACGGCCATGCGGATATTGTTCGCTTTTTAATCGCTCAGGGCGCTGATGTCAACGCCCGGGGAAACAAAGGCAGGACCCCGCTCCACATGGCCATCCAGCACCAGCAAAAAGAAATATCCGCTCTGTTGCAGGAAAAAGGAGCGCTGGACGAAAGCGATGAAAAGTTGCTGGAAAGAAAACTGGAGGAAAAGCAAGCCGTCATCTGGTATTTGCATCATCGTGGCTGGGCGATAAAAACAAAAAATCACCTGGTCATACTGGGGTACGAACCAGCAGCGGATCTGGGATCATCCGCAGCGCCGCAGCCTTGTCTGGCCAGCGGGCAGATCGATCCCCTTGAGATCAAAGGCCAATCCGTTGTCCTCGTTTCAAATGCCGGCGGCAATGAGGACGAGGTTCAAGCCGTGTCGAAATGGAAAAAGACAATCAGCAATATGACTTGCATTATGCCCCTTGTTTCCAGGGGCAATACCGATAATCAAAATCCCGATTGGCTGGGTATTGCCCCGGGAGAAAAGAAAAAAATCGGGCAAATGGAGATCACCATTTTGAATGCATCCGCATCCCATCCCGGATACCTGGTAAAGGTGGATGGACTTACGATTTTGCACACAGAAAGTGAAGAAAATGGAGAAGGCCAGTGGGAAGGATTTGCCAGAGATATCGATGAGCAAGGGGAAAATGATGAAAAAATCGATGTTGTTTTTCTTTCCTTTTACGAAGGTTTCCGGGAGAATAAAGAAAATGTCTATAAAAATGTATTCTCGGCGCTGGAAAAACTGGAAGTAAAGGAATTGTTCCTGGGGGATTCAAGGGGGAACAATATTGATTACAATGAATTCGTTGCGGCCCTGTCCCGCCACCGGTTTAAAGCAAAAAAGAAAATCGCAACCAAGGTGCATAAAATAAGGAGTGGAGACCGTTTCCTTTTTCCCGCTGATTCGACCAAGACATAGGAGGACATGATGGTCAAAAAAACAATTGAAAAAAGAAATCCACGCGTATCGATTCCCGGTGTGATCCTTGCAGCCTTTCTACTGGCGGCAGGCTTATCGTCAGGAATCGCCCGGGAGGCGCCACCGGTTTCCGTCGACCAGGTCTTCGCCCGCTACTCCCTGTTCAACCTGTTACTGGTCAAGAACGGCACGATCCGGGCGAACTGGCTCAACGACGGGAACGCGTTCTGGTATGCGGAGGATACAACGGCCGGGAGAATTTTTTACAAGGTCGATCCGCGCACAGGCTTGAAGACGCCCGTTTTCGATACAACGAAACTGCGCCAGGCATTGACTAACCAACTTGGTCATGAACCGCGCGATGCGGGCGTGCCGTTCAGGACTTTTTCCTGGAATGAAAAGCAAGCCTCGGTCCGTTTCCGTCTTGAAGATAAAGAACTGGCCTGCCGCCTGAATTCCTATGTTGTCACCCCGGTGCCGCCGGCCCTTCTGGAAGCGGAGAAGCTGCGGGCGCCGAAATTCGTCGACAAAGGGATGTATGTCGAAGATGACGATATTTTTGAAGCGCCTTGTCCCGATGGCAGCCGGCTCCTGGGAAGCGAACGCTTCAACCTGTACTTCCGTTCCGGCAAGAGCGATAAAAAAGAATTCATGACAACGGATGGAACGGCCGAAATCCAGTGGTCCGTTTCCGATGCCTGCTGGTCTCCCGACGGCAGCCGCGCCGTCGTGCAAAAAATCGATACCCGCGGCCTCAATCGCTTTCCCATCGTGCACTGGCTCAAACAACCGGAAGAGGTGGAATGGCTGCCCTACACGAAAACGGGCCAGCCGTTGAAAAAGGTCGAGCTATATTTCGTCCAACCTGGGGGACCAAGGACCATCCGGATTCAGGAGACCGGGGAGGCCGATTTTTTCTACCGCATTATCGGCTGGAGGCCAGACGGGGCCGAATTCATTTTCGGCAAAACCAATCGAACCAAGAATCGCATGGACATCATAGCCGCGGATCCAAAAACCGGCACGACCCGGCTCATATTGAGCGAACAATCCCCAACGTTTCTGAGTTGGGGCTACCAATATTATATCAAGCCGTATTTCATCGAGCAGGGGAGGAAATTTCTGTGGCTGTCGGAGCGGGACGGCTGGTTTCACATCTATCTGTACGACATCTCGGGGAAGCTCATCCGCCAGCTCACTATGGGAGAGTTCCCCGTTCTAGGGATCGAGGACGTAGACGAAAAAGGCGGCTGGGTCTATTTTGCCGCCTGTGCCGAAACGCGCCTTTATGACACCCATCTTTACCGAGTGAACTTCGAAGGTCGCGAATTCAAGCGCCTGACCGAAGGCCCGGGCTCCCACTCCATCAAGATGGCGCCGGCGCGGGATTTTTTTCTCGACACCCATTCGACCGTCAACCGTCCACCCGTTACCGAGTTGAGAAAAACAGACGGGACGCTCGTTACGACGGTCTGCCGGGCCGACATCCGCGAACTCGAAAAAATCGGCTGGATGCCGCCCGAGGAATTCATCGTCAAAGCGGATGACGGCAGGACCGATCTCTATGGCGTCCTCTACAAGCCCCGTGATTTCGATCCCGATAAAAAATATCCGGTCATCGACTACATCTATGGCGGCCCATCCCATGCGCATGTCCCCAGATCGTTCGGCGAGGGATCCTGGCCGCGCGCCCTCGCCCAGGCGGGCTTTCTCGTTTTCACCGTGGACAACCGCGGGACGCCCGGGCGCAGCAAGGCTTTTCATGACGTGGCTTACCGGAATTTCGGCCGCTTTGAAATCCCGGATCACATTGCTGCCCTCAAGCAGCTCGGTGCGGCGCGGCCGTACCTGGATCTGACCCGGGCGGGGATTTTCGGAGGGTCCCATGGAGGATATTTCACGCTGCGGGCGCTGCTGACCGCGCCCGGAACCTACCGGGCCGGAGTTTCGTTTATACCTGTCGCGGATCTCGTTGATCACAATCCCATGATCGAGCGGACCATGGGACTGCCGCGCGACAACCAGCAAGGATACGAACAAGCGTCAAACATCAAGCTAGCCGACAAACTTCAGGGCGACCTGCTCCTGGTCGGTGGCACCAGCGACATCAACGCCCCGTTCACGGCGGTCATGAAAATGGCCGACGCGCTGATCAAGGCCGGCAAACAGTTCCGCATGCTCGTCATGCCCGGACAGAATCACGGCCTGGATATGGACTTTGACATTGCCAAAGACGGGACGATTTCCCTGCGCGGCAGTGCCGGTTTTCTCTTTGAAGCCGTGCGCAAGCATTTTCAAGACACGCTGCTTCATGGCCATTGAGCGGGATAGGACGAGCCAGATAAGCAAGCGAGTTTTTCGGCATGGGGCCTGCCGTTGACCTGGAAGGGAATCTGTATTACAGTACAAGCAAGGGTGGACTCATGTGCATTGGAGTTTCCTATATGCGCAATGGAAAATACACCGATGAGATGGTCCTGCCGCCGCCGATTTATTCCGAAAAGGACTGGACCATGCCACAAAGCATGGTCTCGCAAATTCCCATAAAGGGCAGTCCGCTGCTGCGTGTCTCTCCCGACGGGAAATATCTTTTTTACACTCAGAATGGTGATATCTACTGGGTTTCCACAAAAATCATCAAAGATTTGCAGCCCGATAATTAAAGGGGAAATTCAAAATGAAAAGAAAATGGTTCATTTTTTGCTTGGTTGTTCTGGTCAGCGGCAACATGCTCTCACAAAAAAATGCTCCTGCAAAACCAGGCGCTCAAGGAGCGGAAAACACGACCTTGCAGGAGCGGCCGCGCCCTGTAAGCGTACTCATCCTGTTGGGCGAGTGGTTCGGCGATGCCTATTTTCCGCTCCAGCAGGAAATCGCGGCCCGCGGCTGGACCATGAAGCGGGTCGGCGTCGATGCCGAATACCGGGGCTGTTACAAGAAAAAGCGGGACGTGGTGCTGACCAGCGACATCCTGATCCCGGATCTGAAGGATCTCTCCACTTACGACGCGCTGATCATTCCCAGCGGCCCGCAGTTCCGCAAATTCAATGAAAACCCAGCGGTCCTGCAATTCGTCAGAGACGCACATTCTGCTGGGTTGCTGATTGCCTCCTTCTGTACCGGCAATATGGTCGTCAAGGCCGCAGGCTTGATCGATCCGGTTGAAGGGCCGGCCCTGTTCCCCGGCAAGGTAACCATGGTTGGGGAGCGCATCCTGCTCGGTCCCCGCGGCGGCGGCCCGCCCCCGGGCGATGGTTTCAAGAGCGCGCCCGTCACTGAACTCTGCGACGCTATCGCCCGCGATATGTTGAGTCCGGACATTTCCGGCAAAAAAAATTCAACAAGAAAAAACTGAATACAAATACCCGAAAATCACAGCCGAAAAAAA
>CAVOXU010000012.1:0-19559 GCA_963700535.1 Chrysiogenales bacterium | reverse complement strand
CAACAATCCTGATTTTCTCCTTGGGCAAGCCGGACAACTCATATGCCAACCTTAAAAAATTTATTAATGAAAGGCCCGACACCCGTTCCTCCCTTAATATTAAAAAAAACCATAAAACATCATAAAATACACAAAAAATATAAATTAGTTAAAATATACTTGCACTAATTGTTGATTTTTGTATAATAAAGACATGATTGCATCAAAGAATGAATTATTTGCGGTGCTCAGGCAGTACAACCCTTGGTGGTCAGGGGGACGGTCCACTGACCTGCCGACCTGGCGACGGGCGGCGTTTCATGAGATCGCCGAATGGGTGGAAAAACCTCCTGCGGGCCGTGCACTGCTTTTAAGCGGAGCCCGGCAGGTGGGAAAAACAACCCTCTTCCTGCAAACAATCGATGAATTGCTGAATCACGGCGTCCAACCCACGAACATCCTTTATGCGACATTCGATCATCCGCTTCTCAAATTGATTGGCTTGGACAATTTGATGAGCCTGTGGCGTGAATACGAACCAGTAAGGGAGGGGCCCGAATTTTTATTTCTTGACGAAATTCAAGTCGCCAAGGACTGGCAGACATGGCTGAAGCACCAAGTCGATTTTGAGAAACGCAGAAGAATTGCCGTGACAGGCTCGGCGGCTACCCTAGCCTCTGAAAATCAAGAATCGGGAGTCGGCCGTTGGCAAACGGTCCGTTTGGCCACAATGTCCTTTTATGAATACCTCCAGATTCGAAAATTGGAAGTTCCGACTCTGCCTTCTTTAAAATCATTGTTGGAATTATTCTCATGGGATGAACAACAGTTTGTCCGGGTCGGGGAAGAAGGGCGCTCGTTGGTGGGAATGTTTCATGAATATCTGTTACGAGGTGGATTTCCGCAAAGCGCTCTTCTTGATAGTATCCCCATGGTGCAGAAGCTTCTTCGCGAGGACATCGTTGATAAAGTTCTCAAACGCGACATGACCGCGCTTTACGGCGTTCGCCATGTTCTGGAGCTGGAACAGGTTTTTCTTTATCTATGCCTGCATGACGGAGGACTTCTCGACCTGCCGCAATTATGCAAGATGTTGCAACTGAAAAGACCGACCGTAAGCAATTTCATTGCGCTTCTTGAAGGAACTCATTTGATCTACCGCTTGTTGCCGTTCGGTTATGGCAAGCAAATTTTGCGAGCCAGGCCAAAGATCTACCTGGCTGACGCCGCGATCGCCCCCAGCGTTCTGCTGAAAGGCAAAACCCTGCTTGAGGATGCGGATGGCTTGGCGCGGGCGGTGGAAACGGCTTTCTTCAAGCACGTTTATTCACGCTATTACCAACAGGCTGTAGCTTTCTCTTACTGGCGCGGGAAAAAAGGGCAGGAGGTCGATATTATCGAAAGTCTGGGGGAGCGGCTGGTGCCTTTTGAAGTAAAATATCGTCCTCAAGCCCGTACTGGTACGGGCGAGTTAAAGGGGATGTGCGAGTTTTGCCAGGAGCACAAAGTGGAACGTGGCTATGTCGTCACCAGGGACCTTTCGGACTTCGGCTTGTTGAATGTTGAGAATCATGGCGTAAAAACCCGGCTATTGAAGATCCCGGCCCCGTTGATCTGTTATTGGCTCGGACGCTCGGAAGTGGAAAGCACTGCCACATTCGATAATTAAAATGCCCGAGTGCTCGATTAAAAAACTGATGGCCTTAAGTCTGCTTCAAGATGTTTTTATTCTCAGGTAGTGACAGGTCGCGACCTGTCACTACGGATTCATTTTTTTCCCTGGATTCTCATCGTCACAATCCCAGTTCGCTGGATTATCCTTGACATATTGCCGGATTATGTGCAATAACGCACCCTCATGACTTTGCGCTTTCAACAATTTTGATTTCTTCTTCCGCCAACCCGACCTTCCCCCATTCGGGTAGGGGCGGGGTTTTCCCGTCCCTGATTTCAATAAATAAAAAAAAATTTCAGGGAATCAGTTGACAAAACGAAAAAATGATTTATAATTGATAGTGAACGTTAACTAACAAAAGGACAAAATGGCGCGCTTGAACACCGAAGCAAGGCAAAAACACATTATTGAGCAGGCAATAAAAATTATTCACGAGAACGGCTATTCCTCGCTCTCGATCAGGGAACTCGCCCGAAAAGAAAAAATCAGTGAAGCGGCGATTTACAGGCATTTTCTCAACAAGGAAGATATTCTCCTTGGCATCCTGACACTTTTCAGCGGTTTTGACAGGCAGCTGAATCAGGAAATAGCGCTGATTCATGATCCTTTGGAGAAATTAAGCCACTTCATGCTGTTTCACTTTACATATTTGGAAAAGCATATTGAAATGACATCGGTCATATTTTCCGAGGATATATTCAAGCAAAGCGAGATTCTTAAAAAGAAAATGCAGGCCATCATTCAAAATAGAAAGAAGGCCCTTTTTGATATTGTCAACGCCATGAAATCGGAAAATTGCAAATCGGAAATAGATGTCGAAGAGTTTGTTGTAATAATTTTAGGTTATATCAGGCTTATAGTATTGGAATGGAGATTAAGTAACTACGCTTTTTCCCTAAAGGCCAGAGGAAACAAGGCAATAAAATTCGTAAAAACAATTCTGCAAAAAAAGTTAAAGTGTTTAAATGAGAGGTTACAAAAATGAAATCAATCAAAGGACTTGTAATGGCACTGCTGGCGCTGGCATTGTTTTCTTGTTCGTCCGGGGGCGACAAGGCTGTCATTCAGGCCAGCGGCACAATAGAATCAACAAACGTTACTATCAGTGCAAAAAATGCCGGGGAAATAAAATCCATTATTGCCGCTGAAGGCGAACAGGTCAATGCCGGCGATACAATTCTCCTGATCGACCACGAAGTGCTGGACTTCCAGCTTGAACAGGCAGCAGCATCTGAACAAATAAGCGAGGCACAACTTAAATTGATGCTTAAAGGCGCAAGGTCCGAGGATATAAAGCAGGCTGAAGAAATGATGAAGCAAACCGAGATCAATTTCAATCTGGCCAAAAGTGATTTTGAAAGATATGCCAAGTTGTGGGACAGCAAGTCAATAACCCGGAAGCAATATGAAGATATAACTGCCCGCTACCAGGTAGCAATCGCGCAATTCTCGTCCGCAAAAGAAAATTATATGAAAGTGAGAAAAATATTCAGAGTCGAAGAAATTGACCAGGCCAAAGCCAACTTGCGAAAAGCCGCAGCATCCGTCAATCTGTTGAAAAAGCAAATTAAAGACAGTTACATCATATCACCAATAAATGGTTTTGTAGTTAAAAAGTTTGTGGAAGTCGGCGAAATGGTCGCCCCCATGTCGTCACTTGTGAAGATAGCAAATCTGGCGAGCGTGAACCTGATTATTTATGTCTCTGAAGTTGAACTGGGAAGGATAAAGCTCGGACAAAAGGCGGAAATAACCATGGATACTTACCCAGATAAGAAATATGAAGGCAAAGTGACTTACATATCCCCCGAAGCGGAGTTTACTCCGAAAAATATTCAAACCAAGGATGAGCGCACCAAGCTGGTGTTTGCCGTTAAAATTGAAATAGTAAACAAGGATTTTGATCTGAAACCAGGCATGCCCGCTGATGCGGAAATTATATTATAAAAATATAGGGTAAACATTGGAAGCAGCAATAAAAATAATTGATTTGAAAAAGAGTTATGGTTCAGTATTGGCCGTTGCCGGCGTAAACTATCATGTTAACCGCGGTGAAATGTTTGGCTTGATCGGACCGGACGGCGCCGGAAAAACAACGACAATAAGAATGCTGGTTGGCTTACTTGTCCCGGAAAGCGGTTCGGCAGAAGTCCTGGGATTTGATCTGTTGAAACAAAAGAAATCTGATAAAAAACGAAATCGGTTATCTTTCGCAAAAATTTTCGCTTTATGGTGATCTGACCGTTGATGAGAACGTTGAATTTTTTGCCGACATACACGGTGTCAAGCATTTTGCCGAACGCAGAAACGAACTTCTCGAGTTTACAAGACTTACGCCATTCAGGGACAGGCTGGCTGACAAACTTTCCGGCGGCATGAAGCAAAAGCTTGCCCTGGCCTGCACCCTGATCCACAAGCCGAAAATAATTTTTCTTGATGAGCCGACCACCGGCGTGGATCCGGTTTCGCGGCGGGATTTCTGGAAGATACTCTCCAACCTTTTAAAGGAAGGGATTACCATATTCATGTCCACTCCTTACCTGGACGAGGCCGAAAGATGCAACCGCGTGGCACTGATGGACAAGGGGAAAATACTCAGCTGCGATACGCCGAAAAATGTAAAAGACTCCATGAATATGCAAATACTGGAGCTGGTCTGCACCCCGGTGCGCACGGCGTATAACCTCATTAAATCATCGACAGGCTTTGAAGTGCAAATGTATGGCGACAGACTGAATATCGCAGTATCTGAATATGAGAAAGATTATGCTCTTATCAATAAATTGTTTTTAGAAAACTCAATTGTGGAAACAAGCAAAAGAATGATCGTGCCCTCATTGGAAAATGTATTTATCCATTTTATGGGCAAGAAAGCCGATGCAAATTTAAAAGGAAATTAAAATGAAAAAATTATTGATTGTTGTTTTCATGGCGAATTCGCTGTTGGCCCAGGAGAAAATCCTGACGCTCGGGGAAAGTCTGGCCATAGGGCTGCAAAACAGCAAGGATCTCAAAAATTACCAATCCAAATTAAAATCTGCCGACGCTAAACTGACGGAAATCAGCAGTCAATTCCTGCCGCAGTTCAAATTGCTCGCAAATTATACGAGACTGAGTGATAATATTCCCCCTTTTGAAGTGACCATGCCTTTTGCCTTGAATCCGATCAGAATTTCCGAAGCGCTGCTGAACAACTACACATTCAAAGCTCGGTTTCAGCCAGCCGCTTTTTTCCGGCGGCAAATTGCTTTCGCTGAAAAAATCCGCGAAATTGAACTTATGGGCATCGGAGCAGGATTACGCCAAAGAGAAAAATGAAGCTGCATTTGCCATTTACAGCACTTATTGGAATTATTATAAAGCCGCTGAGATCAATAAATTGGTCAGGCAAAGTCTGCAGCGCATGGCCGAGCATCTCAAGAATACAAAAAATTTTTATGAGAACGGACTGCTGGCCAAGAATGATCTGCTGAAACTGGAAGTTCAATATGCCAACACGCAACTTTTGCTCATTGAAGCGGAAAATAATTTAGAGCTTGCCAGGATCGCTTTTAACAAGGCTATTGGAATCGATCTGACTGCGGCGACCGGAGTTGCTGCCGGCGAACCGGCAGTTAATAGTTCTGAGTATCAAATTGCCGATATGATCAGCGAGGCAACCGGCAATCGCCAGGAGTTGAAATCGCTGTCTTATCCGTGTTGAGGCCAGCAGGAAAAACGTAAGCGCCGCCAAGGCCAATCGGCTTCCGGCAGTTTATTTAAGCGGAAATTATAATTACGGCTAATCCCAATCCAAGATTTCAGCCGGCCAGGAATGAATTCAATTCCAACTGGGACCTGGCTGTAACCTTCAGCTGGGACATCTGGAACTGGGGTCTGACCCGATCGCAAGTTTCTCAAGCCGTGCAGACTGAAGTTCAACTTGCAACCAATCTCGAGCAGCTCAAAGAAAACATTCAAATGGAAGTTTATGCAAACTACCTTGACCTGAACAGGCATGAAGCCCGGGTAAACGTAAGTAAAGAGGCGCTCAATCAGGCGCTGGAAAACTATCGCATTACCTGCGAAAAATATGATACGCAATTGGCAACGAGCACGGATCTGATAGATGCGGAAACCTTGAAATTGCAGGCCGAAACAAATCTGAAAACAGCGGAAGTGGATTCGCGGGTCGCCCGGGTGAAATTGGAAAAATCCCTGGGCAGGGTCATTTATTGATGAATGCCATAGAAGTAAGTCACCTGACCAAGAGCTTCGGAAAATTCACCGCGGTTGATCACATCTCGTTCAATGTCAGGCCCGGCGAGATATTCGGTTTTCTGGGCGCCAATGGAGCCGGCAAATCCACCACGATAAGAATGCTGATCGGAATATTGGAACCGACATCCGGCGATGCGTTTGTTGGCGGTTACAGTATCAAGAACGAAGCGAACCTGGTGAAAAAGAATATCGGCTACATGTCGCAAAAATTCTCCCTTTACAACGATTTGACCGTTGCCGAAAACATCAGGTTCTTTGCCGGAATCTACGGGTTGGACGGGAAGAAATATGAGCAAAGAAAAAAATGGGTGTTGAAAGTCGCCAATCTTGAGAACATGGAAAATGTCATGACCGGTTCCTTGCCGGGAGGGATCAAGCAACGCCTGGCTTTGGGCACCGCGGTCATTCATGAACCCAGGATTGTGTTCCTTGATGAACCGACAAGCGGAGTCGATCCGATCTCGCGCCGGAATTTTTGGGATCTGATCAGCGACCTTTCAGGAGGCGGAACCACGGTGCTGGTTACGACCCACTACCTGGATGAAGCGGAATTCTGCAATGATATTATTCTGATCAATTCCGGCCGGCTGATTGCCCAGGGAAATTCCGGAGAACTCAAAACAGAATACATCAAGAACCCCATACTTGAAATAGAAAGTGACCGGGTAATTGACAGTATGGAAATCCTGGAGAAAGAAAAATGGGTCGGCGAGACTTCAATCTTCGGAAACTACATACACGTTATCCTGAACGAGAGCACGATCAATGAAAAGCGCATATATGAATTGTTGCGAGACAAGAACGGAATATCCGTAAAGCGTGTGGAAAGAATAACGCCGACGCTTGAAGATGTATTTATTCATTTGATCGAAAAGGACAACCGGGTAAATGTTCAATAGAATCCTGGCAATTTCAAAAAAGGAAGCGCGCCAGCTCAGGCGGGATACAAGGATGCTGTTCATAGTGTTTTTCTTCCCGGTTGTGCTGCTGGCGATCTTCGGTTATGCGATCAACTTCGACGTGCATCATATAAAAATCGCGGTATACGATCAGGACAGGTCGGAATACACCAGGGATTTTGTAGGCGGATTGATCAGTTCGGAGTATTTCGACCTTGTCACTTATATAGACAATGATGATCAGATAAAAAGATTATTGGACAAAAAAATCGCCCAGGTCGTGGTCGTCTTTCCCAAGGACATGTCCAGAAAATTGTTGTCCAGGCAGGAAGTAAAAGTTCAGTTTTTGATTGATGGAGTGGATGGTACCTCGGCAAACGTTATCCGCAACTATGTCAATGCCGCCACCTACAGTTATTCGCTGCAGTTCACCAGGGAATATTTGCTGGCAGCCGGAAAAAAAATGTATGTGCCGATCGACCTGCAGCCGCGCTTTTGGTTTAACCCTGATTTGCAGTCAATACGTTTTCTTATTCCCGGGTTGATGGGAATGATCCTGATCATAACCGCGGTTATTTCAATCTCGCTTTCCATTGTGCGCGAAAAGGAGAGAGGCACCATTGAACAGATCAATGTTTCGCCGCTGTCTTCGCTTGAGTTTATTCTCGGCAAAATAATCCCCTACATAGTAATATCACTGATCAATGCCGCCATTGTCCTGCTTGCCGGGTACGTTCTTTTTGGCATAGTATTAAAGGGAATTTATTTTTACTGCTGCTGGGGACATTCGCCTTTTTATTTGCCGCCTTGAGCCTGGGCGTCTTCATCTCGACAATAGCCGATTCGCAGCAAGTTGCCTTTCAGGCTGCGACCGTAACCTCATTGCTGCCGTCATTGATTTTATCGGGATTTATTTTCCCCATAGAAAGCATGCCGGGTGCCATTCAGCTGCTGACCAATATTACTCCGGCAAAATTTTATATCGTTATTCTCAGGGCAATCCTTTTGAGAGGCGTGGGAATTTCCGCTTTCTGGGACCAATTGATCTTTCTGGGAATGTTTGGCTTTGTCTTCATCATGCTGGCAATTTTAGTGGATAAAAAATCAAAAAATAAGTGAGAGCCATGAAAACGATTTACCAATTCATCATAAAAGAGCTGCTGCAGGTAAAACGTGACAAGAAAATGCGCGTAGTGATTTTTATCGCTCCCATCCTGCAGCTGATATTTCTCGGCTACGCCGCCAACATGGATGTCAATGTCATTCATACGACTATTTACGATCAGGATAAAACTTCAACCAGCCGGGCTTTCAGCAAGCGGTTCGAACAATCGGGATATTTTAAAATAGATTACCATGTGAACGATTATGAGCAGGTGACCGATCTTTTAAATATGGGGAAAACTTTGGTGGCCATAGTGATTCCCAGGGATTTCGAAAAAAAAATAAACAGGCGCGAAACGACCCAGCTGCAAACTCTGTTTGAAGGATCCGACGGTAATAAGGCATCGATTGCGCTCGGCTACATCCAGGGAATTACGACCGCTTTTTCAAAGGGCATAACCATGGATATCAAGGACAAACTGGGAATGAAAATCGCCTTGAGCGGCTCACTGATTCCTGAAGTCCGCGTTTGGTACAACCCGGAAATGAAGACACGCAATTTCATGGTGCCGGGAATTTTTGGCCTGCTCCTGATGATCTCGACGATCTCCTTGATGTCCATGGCGGTTGTAAAAGAACGTGAGATCGGCACGCTTGAGCAATTGATCGTTACGCCGATAAGGAATTATCAACTTATACTTGGCAAATTAATTCCTTTTACCATTATAGGCTTTGCGGTTCTATTAATTGTATTGGTGGTAATGACACAATGGTTTGGCATCGTCGTGCGCGGCAGCGTACTGTTTCTTCTTTTCGCCTCACTGCTTTTTGTGCTGTCGAATTTGGGTATCGGTTTATTCATTTCAACAGTGTCCAAAACCCAGCAACAGGCAATGATGGCCTCTGTTTTCGCGGTGATGATGCCCATGATTTACCTTTCCGGTTTTGCTTTCCCCATAGAAAACATGCCGCGGATCGTTCAATATTTGACTTATTTAATACCTCTGAAATATTTCATCATTATCCTGCGCGGCATCGTGCTGAAGGGAATCGGTTTTTCATCCCTCTGGTTCGAGACTTTAATGCTTTTTGCCATGGGCGTTACTCTCTTGATATTAAGTTCTTTTAGGTTCAGCAAAAAATTGGAATAATGAAAAAAAGAATAATATGAAGCGGCAGGGATGAAATTGCCGGTCTTTTTTTATTTTTGGAGCTTGCTGCCGCCCTGCCGCTCCTGACCGGGTATTTGGAGCAACTTTTACATGAAGATGGTTTTTCCTTGCGGCAAATTATCTGCTATAATAGCGGAGAATTTTTTCAGTAACAAATGGAGAAATAACATGGGCAAAGGAATCAAAAAGGTTTTCGCCAGGGAAATACTGGATTCGCGCGGCAACCCGACCGTTGAAGCCGAGGTGCTGCTGGAGGACGGGGCCATGGGCCGCGCCGCCACCCCTTCCGGCGCTTCCACCGGGGTGCACGAGGCCTGCGAGCTGCGCGACGATGACGACAAGCGCTACAATGGCAAGGGTGTCCTGCAGGCGGTCGGCCATGTCAACGGCGAGATCGCCGCTGCGCTCCAGGGCAAGGACGCTTCTGACCAGAAGCATGTGGACCGGGTCATGATCGCCCTGGACGGCACCGAGAACAAGGGCCGGCTGGGGGCCAACGCCATCCTGGCCGTGAGCCTGGCCGTGGCCCGCGCCGCCGCCGCCAGCGCCGGACTGCCCCTGTACCGCTACCTGGGCGGCGAAAAAGCCCACCTGCTGCCCGTGCCCTGCTTCAACATTCTTAACGGCGGCGTGCACGCCAACTGGCAGGGGACCGACCTGCAGGAGTTCATGATAGCCCCGGTCGGCGCCCCCAGTTTCCGCGAGGCCCTGCGTTGGGGCACGGAAACCTATCACGCCCTTAAAAAGGTTTTGAAAGACGCCGGTTATTCCACCGGGGTAGGCGACGAGGGCGGTTTCGCGCCGGCGCTGAAGTCCAACGCCGAGGCGGTCGAACTTATCCTGCAGGCGATCGCCGCGGCCGGCTACAAGCCCGGCGATCATATCGCCATTGCCCTGGATCCCGCTTCCAGCAGTTTTTACGAGGATGGATTTTATCACCTGCGCACTGAAAAGCGCAAGATCGACTCAAAGCAGATGGTGGCCATGTGGGCCGACTGGGCGAAAAAATATCCGCTCGTGGTCCTTGAGGACGGCCTGGCCGAGGACGACTGGGAAGGCTGGAAAATGCTGAACCTCGAGATCGGCGCCAAGGTCGAACTGGTCGGCGATGACCTCTTTGTCACCAACGTCAAGCGCATTTAGCGCGGCATCAGGGAAAAGGCGGCCAACGCCGTGCTGATCAAACTGAACCAGATCGGCACCCTGAGCGAAACCGTGGCGGCCATCGAAATGGCCCGCGCCGCCGGCTGGGGCGCCATGGTCTCGCACCGCAGCGGCGAAACGGTCGACAGTTTCATCGCCGACCTCACCGTGGCCATGGCCACCGGGCACCTGAAGACCGGCGCTCCCTGCCGCGGCGAGCGGGTGGAAAAATACAACCAGCTGCTGCGCATCGAAGCCGACCTGGGCGCGGCGGCGGAATATGCCGGCCGCAAGGCCTTCGTGCGCTGACGCGTGGGGGTTTGATGAATCAAACCCCTACATAAAAACCGAAATGAACGCGCCTGCCGCATGCACACGCGTAAGCGGCAATTTCTGGAAGATTTTCAGCCTTAATTTTCTGGGCAATTTTTTCCCGATCGCGCCGGTGCTGATCCTGTATTACACTGTAAACGGCCTGAATTCCACCCAGATCTTCACCATCCAGGCTGCATTCCACCTGGCGGTCCTGCTGCTGGAGGTGCCCTCCGGCTACCTGGCCGATGTCATCGGCCGCAGACAGACGCTGGTGCTGGGATCGCTCTTTTTCCCTCTCGGCCTGGCCGTGTACACGGCGGGGAGAAGTTTCCCGGTCTTCATTCTCGCCGAGGTCGTGCTGGCCGTCAGCGTCAGCATGCGCTCGGGCTGCGATTCGGCCATGATCTTCGACAGCCTGCGCCAACTGGGGCGCCAGGGGGAGTACAAGCGCTTCGAAGGGACATGTGCGCTGGTCAGCCGCGTCGGCACCGCCGTTTCCTCGGTCGGCGGCGGCCTGCTGGCCATGGTTTTCCTGCGCCTGCCTTTCCTGGTCAACATCGTCAGCGCGCTGTTCATGCCGCCGCTGGCCCTGGCCCTGGTGGAGCCCGAGCGCGAAAAAAGCCCCGGGAAAAACCCCATGCGCGACATCCTGCGCATCTGCCGCTATTGCCTGCAGCAGCCCCATATCCGCCCGGTGATCCTGTTCTGTGGCCTGCTCATGGCCGCCAACCTGACCGCGCTCTGGGCCTATTTCCTCCTGTATCAGGACCTGGGCATCGGCGTGGGCTGGTTCGGAGTATTGTTTGCCGTATTTCAATTGGCCGGCGCCCTGGGCGGATCGCGCTCGCACGCTTTCGGCGAGCATTTCGGAGTCAAGGTCTCCCTGTTCATGGTACTGCTCAGCCCGCTGTTCTTCATTTTGTTCGGTCTCTTTCCCAGCCGTTGGCTGCTGATCCTGGTCCCGGCCAATGCCTTGCTCTGGAACCTGGCCTACCCGGTTCTGCTCGAACGGCTCAACCTGGCCGTCGGTTCCGACGTCAGGGCCACGGTCCTCTCGCTGGCGGCCATGGCTGGCAGCGTGACCTTCGTGATCATCTCGCCGCTGTTCGGCCGCCTGGTCGATGTCTTTTCCCTGTCCGTGGCCTTCATCGCCCTGGGCGGATTTTTCCTCCTGGCCGGGGTGCCGCTGCTGGCGGCCATGCTGCGCCACTGGCAGGAAGGGTAGGGGATGATGAATACAACAAGAGGGTTTGATAAATCAAGCCTCTGTATGAGGAAAAATCCCAAATCACAAATTCCAAACACCAAACAAGGACCAAGCACCAATGACCAAATGACTCAAACAAAGACACTGCCTGCGCTTTTATTTTGGACATTGGAATTTGGAACTTGGAACTTATTTGGGATTTGGTGCTTGGAATTTGGAATTTAATCGCTGGAGGGGTCGATGAAAGATTTGACCTATGCAATCGCCGACGAAGTGTTCGTCCGCTTCCCCGAATACCGGCGCGGCGTGGTATTGGCTTACGATGTCAAAAACGTTGCTTCTCCCGCTGAGCTTGTCAAGATATTGCGCACTGAGGAAGCGGCGGCCCGAGAGCGGCTGCAGCTGGAAACGCTGACCGCGGAGCCGCGCCTGGCCTCCTGGCGCGAGGCCTTCCGTCAACTGGGCTACAAGCCCGGCGACAACCGCCCCTCGATCGAGGCGCTGCTGCGCCGGGTGCTGCGCGGCCAGGAGTTGCCTGCCATCAACGCCCTGGTCGACATCGGCAACATCATTTCGCTGCGCCATCTGCTGCCCTTGGGCAGCCATGCCATCGATGTCCTGACCCAAGATATCGCCTTGCGCCCGGCTTCAGGTGGCGAAGAATTCATTGCCTTCGGCTCGCAGGCGATCGAAAACCCACTGCCCGGTGAATTCGTTTTTGTCGAGGGAAAAACGGTTCTGACCCGGCGCTGGATCTGGCGCCAGGCAAATCATACCCTGACCCTGCCCGAAACAACCGCTGCGGAATTCAACCTCGATGCCCTGCCGCCGCTGACAGCTGCAGAACTGGAAGCGGCTGCCGAAGATGTCATGGCATTGGTCGGGCGTTTCTGCGGCGGCAAGATCAGGTTCGAGATCCTCAGCCGGCAGAATCCTTATCTGAAATTCTGAGCCAATATTTTTATTGTTTGTATTTGGCAATTTAAGTAATCGATAATAAATATAAAAATATTGAAAAACAATAAAAAGATATTGACAATCAGTTTAATTTACACTATATCTTATCCATAAGGAGGAGGACATGAAAGCAGTCGGCCATGTCAACGGCGAGATCGCCGCTGCGCTCCAGGGCAAGGACGCTTCTGACCAGAAGCATGTGGACCGGGTCATGATCGCCCTGGACGGCACCGAGAACAAGGGCCGGCTGGGGGCCAACGCCATCCTGGCCGTGAGCCTGGCCGTGGCCCGCGCCGCCGCCGCCAGCGCCGGACTGCCCCTGTACCGCTACCTGGGCGGCGAAAAAGCCCGGCTGCTGCCCGTGCCCTGCTTCAACATTCTGAACGGCGGCGTGCACGCCAACTGGCAGGGGACCGACCTGCAGGAGTTCATGATCGCCCCGGTCGGCGCCCCCAGTTTCCGCGAGGCCCTGCGTTGGGGCACGGAAACCTATCACGCCCTGAAAAAGGTTTTGAAGGACGCCGGTTATTCCACCGGGGTAGGCGACGAGGGCGGTTTCGCGCCGGCGCTGAAGTCCAACGCCGAGGCGGTAGAACTGATCCTGCAGGCGATCGCCGCGGCCGGCTACAAGCCCGGCGATCATATAGCCATTGCCCTGGATCCGCTTCCAGCAGTTTTTACGAGGATGGGTTTTATCACCTGCGCACTGAAAAGCGCAAGATCGACTCAAAGCAGATGGTGGCCATGTGGGCCGATTGGGCGAAAAAATATCCGCTCGTGGTCCTTGAGGACGGCCTGGCCGAAGACGACTGGGAAGGCTGGAAAATGCTGAACCTCGAGATCGGCGCCAAGGTCGAACTGGTGGGCGATGACCTCTTTGTCACCAACGTCAAGCGCATTGAGCGCGGCATCAGGGAAAAAGCGGCCAACGCTGTGCTGATCAAGCTGAACCAGATCGGCACCCTGAGCGAAACCGTGGCGGCCATCGAAATGGCCCGCGCCGCCGGCTGGGGCGCCATGGTCTCGCACCGCAGCGGCGAAACGGTCGACAGCTTCATCGCCGACCTCACCGTGGCCATGGCCACCGGGCACCTGAAGACCGGCGCCCCCTGCCGCGGCGAGCGGGTGGAAAAATACAACCAGCTGCTGCGCATCGAAGCCGATCTGGGCGCGGCGGCGGAATATGCCGGCCGCAAGGCCTTCGTGCGCTGATGCCTGGGGGGTTGATGAATCAAACCCCTGCAAAAAAAACGAAATGAACGCGCCTGCCGCATGCACACGCGTAAGCGGCAATTTCTGGAAGATTTTCAGCCTTAATTTTCTGGGCAATTTTTTCCCGATCGCGCCGGTGCTGATCCTGTATTACACTGTAAACGGCCTGAATTCCACCCAGATCTTCACCATCCAGGCTGCATTCCACCTGGCGGTCCTGCTGCTGGAGGTGCCCTCCGGCTACCTGGCCGATGTCATCGGCCGCAAACAGACGCTGGTGCTGGGATCGCTCTTTTTCCCTCTCGGCCTGGCCGTGTACACGGCGGGGAGAAGCTTCCCGGTCTTCATTCTCGCCGAGGTCGTGCTGGCCGTCAGCGTCAGCATGCGTTCGGGCTGCGATTCGGCCATGATCTTCGACAGCCTGCGTCAACTGGGGCTCCAGGGGGAGTACAAGCGCTTCGAAGGGACATGTGCGCTGGTCAGCCGCGTCGGCACCGCCGTTTCCTCGGTCGGCGGCGGCCTGCTGGCCATGGTTTTCCTGCGCCTGCCTTTCCTGGTCAACATCGTCAGCGCGCTGTTCATGCCGCCGCTGGCCCTGACCCTGGTGGAGCCCGAGCGCGAAAAAAGCCCCGGGAAAAACCCCATGCGCGACATCCTGCGCATCTGCCGCTATTGCCTGCAGCAGCCCCATATCCGCCCGCTGATCCTGTTCTGTGGCCTGCTCATGGCCGCCAACCTGACCGCGCTCTGGGCCTATTTCCTCCTGTATCAGGACCTGGGCATCAGCGTGGGCTGGTTCGGAGTATTGTTTGCCGTATTTCAATTGGCCGGCGCCCTGGGCGGATCGCGCTCGCACGCTTTTGGCGAGCATTTCGGAATCAAGGTCTCCCTGTTCATGGTACTGCTCAGCCCGCTGTTCTTCATTTTGCTCGGTCTCTTTCCCAGCCGTTGGCTGCTGATCCTGGTCCCGGCCAATGCCTTGCTCTGGAACCTGGCCTACCCGGTTCTCCTCGAACGGCTCAACCTGGCCGTCGGTTCCGACGTCAGGGCGACGGTCCTCTCGCTGGCGGCCATGGCCGGCAGCGTGACCTTCGTGATCATCTCGCCGCTGTTCGGCCGCCTGGTCGATGCCTTTTCCCTGTCCGTGGCCTTCATCGCCCTGGGCGGATTTTTCCTCCTGGCCGGAGTGCCGCTGCTGGCGGCCATGCTGCGCCACTGGCAGGAAGGGTAGGGGACAATTGATTAAAAACATGGGTTTGATTCATCAAATCCCAGCCATGTCGTTCATTATTTCCGGGAGTGATCGATGAAAGATCTGACCTATGCAATCGCCGACGAGGTGTTCGCGTGCTTCCCCGAATACCGGCGCGGCGTGGTATTGGCTTACGATGTCAAAAACGGTGCTTCTCCCGCTGAGCTTGTCAAGATATTGCGCACTGAGGAAGCGGCGGCCCGAGAGCGGCTGCAGGTGGAAACGCTGACCACGGAACCGCGCCTGGCCTCCTGGCGCGAGGCCTTCCGTCAACTGGGCTACAAGCCCGGCGACAACCGCCCCTCGATCGAGGCGCTGCTGCGCCGGGTGCTGCGCGGCCAGGAACTGCCTGCCATCAACGCCCTGGTCGACATCGGCAATATCGTCTCCCTACGCCATCTGCTGCCCGTGGGCAGCCACGCCATCGATGTCCTGGCGCAGGATATCGCTTTGCGCCCGGCCGATGGCGGCGAAGAATTCATTGCCTTCGGCTCGCAGGCGATCGAAAACCCGCTGCCCGGTGAATTCGTTTTTGTCGAGGGAAAAACGGTCCTGACCCGGCGCTGGATCTGGCGCCAGGCAAATCATACTTTGACACTGCCCGAAACAACCGCTGCGGAATTCAACCTCGATGCCCTGCCGCCGCTGACAGCTGCAGAACTGGAAGCGGCTGCCGAAGATGTCATGGCATTGGTCGGGCGTTTCTGCGGCGGCACGATCAGGTTCGAGATCCTCAGCCGCCAGAATCCAGGGATTTTATTGGGAGGTGCGTCATGAGCAGTCCGTCCATCAAGCTGTACCGCCTGCGCGGTATCTTTGTTGTCTATTTTGTCTTGAAATCCGTCGCCGGGGCCGTTGTGGCCACGCTCGTCCTGAAACCGTTTCAAAGCGGTGACTTCGGGCGGTTCGCCTGGCGCGGATTACCCTCCGGCTCTCTGCTGTTTTTCAGCCTGACGGTCGCGGCCGTGGTCCTGGTCATCGCCTGGCTCATCTTCGGCCAGCTGCTGCTGCGCAAGAACTGGGCGCGGGTGCTGCTGCTGGTGGTCGGCTGGCTGTCGGTCTTGAGCGCTGTTTTCAGCCTGCTGGCCTCGGCGCAGATCGGCACCCTCAGCTCATGGGCTGCCCATTGGCTCCCGGATCTCGATTGGCAAAAACTGATGAGCTTCGACCGCGTACAGAAGGTTTTCGAACTCCTGTTCTGGGGCTACCTGATCTCGGTCCTGCAATTCGACAGCGTGGTCAGAGATGAGTTTTTCCCTAAAGAGCCGGCGCCCAATCCGCCTCAGTGACGATTGAAATTGAAACCGTGGTACCTCTACCTGGTCCGTTGCGCTGACGGCAGCCTCTACACCGGGATCAGCACCGACGTGGCCCGGCGTCTGGCCGAGCACCGCAGCGGCAAAGGCGCCCGCTACCTGCGCGGCCGCGGCCCATTGCTCCTGGCCCGCAAGCTGCGCATCGGCGACTGGGGCGACGCCCTGAAGGTCGAGCGCCGGGTCAAGGGCATGGCGCGGGCCCGCAAGGAGGACCTGATCCGGGGCAAGATCAAGCTGAAGGATCTGATAGCCAGAAAGAAATAAAAATCTTTTCTTGATTGGAATGGATCTTAGGCAGTTTTTTTAACTCATCTACCCATTAACCCATCTACTCATCTACTTCTTCGTGCTGACTCAGCCGCCCGAGGTCTGCGGAAAAGCGGTGTTGGAATACAGGTACTCGACCTTTTCCTTGTGTTTCAGCTCCTGGTTGGCCATCTGCAGCAGCATGTCCCTGACCTCGCCGCCGGGCTGCGCCTCGGCCAGGCCCTTGTAGAAATTGTATGAATTCCATTCGCGGTGGGCGGCCACCAGGTAGACCTCGCTGCTGTTCATGTTTTTCTCGAGGTCGGGCTTGTCGGCGTACTGGGCGATATGATAATCGACGGGTGCGTCCATGGCCAGGGCGACAAACTTTTTCTCGCCCTTGAGGTAGGCCAGCAGGAATTCCTTGTGGGCCAGCTCCTCGCCGGCCAGGAATTGCAGCGTCTCCCTGGCCAGGGGATCCTGCACCAGGTCGTGCAAGCCAAGGTAGAAGGCCCGGGCCTCTTCTTCGTTTTTCACCGCTTTTTCGATCACGCTCTTCAGGCTGCGTGTTTCCATGGCCTCACCTCCGCGCTCGTTTCAGGCATCATAGCAGAAGGAGCCCGGGAATTCAAACCGCGGCCGGCTTTCGCAGCGGATCAGAAATTGAGCAGGATGGGCCGCGGCTTGAGCACGTGGCCGATCAGGGTCAGGCCGCTCTGGCGCACGATCTCCAGGGCCTTGCCGGTCAGGGTGGTCTGGGAAACCAGGGCCGGGATGCCGGCATGCAGCACTTTCAGGGCCATTTCCGCCGAAACGCGGCCGGTGATAAAAAGGGCGCTGCGGGAGAAATCGGCGCCGTGGACCAGCCCCCAGCCGATGACCTTGTCCACGCTGTTGCTGCGGCCGATGTCCTCGCGGCTGACCAGGATGCTTTGCACCCGCATATCGACGAGCATGGAACAATGGATGCCGCCGTGCTTTTTGAACAGCGGGGTTCGCCCGGGCAGCTGCTCCATCAACTTGATCGCCTGGGGCAGGGTGAAATCGTATTTCCTGGTTATCCTGGGCGGATCGGAGAACAGGCCCGGCTGCACATCGCCGCCCGAGCAGGCGACCACCTGGACCGGGTGGTACTGTTCCAGGCGCGGCGCGGCCGCGGGCCGCAAGCGCACCAGGGCCCGGTCGGCCTGGAAGCGCAGGGCGGCGGCATCGCCCGGGGTCTGCAGCAGGCCCTGGGAGAAAAGCCAGCCCAGGACCAGTTCCCTGCGGTCGCAGGGCGAGCAGCTCAGGCGACTCAGGGTGCGGCCGTCGACCTCGATGGTCAGCAAAGTCTCTTCGGGCAGAGGCACCAGCCCCGCATTCCGGCGGGTTTTAGGAGACGGTTTTTTTTTCGCTTTTAAGGTAGGCATGGTACTCCTCCATGGTGTTCAGGTTGCGGAACCATTTTTGCCCGTCCATGGGCACGAAGCCGGTGCGGCAGGTCCGGAACAGGGATGATATCCTCAGGTCCCCGGTCCCGATCTGCCTTTCGATGGCCGCGATGATGCTGCGATGGTAAAAGGCAAAAAGCGGTTCGAATTTCCCGTCTTTATAGCGCGGGACCACGATCTCATGGCGCTTGGCTCGGGCCAGGATCTTTTGCATGAATGGAATATGGATGACGGGAATGTCGCAGGCCATAATGAAATTGCCGTCCCGGGGCGACGCCCGCAGGGCGGTCAAAATGGCCGTCAGCGGGCCCTGTCCCGGAGCTTCGTCCATGATGACCGGCAGGTTCAGGAAAGCGAATTTGTCCTTGTCCCCGGCGCTGATCATGATCGCGCTGAAACAGGGGCGGAGCTGGGCGATGATCGTTTCGATCAGGGGCCGGCCGTTCTTGTCCAGGAGCAGGGATTTTTCCCGGTTCATGCGCCGGCTTCGTCCCCCGGCCAGGACGATGGCCGCGACCCGATCGGGATTCATGAAATCTCGAAAACCTCAGGAACCGGACTGGATTTTGTTTTTGCTGATGAAGCCTTCTTCCAAACCGTTTGATTTTTTCTTGATAAAGGCGGCCAGGAATTCCCGCTGCTTTTGGTCAAGGGTTTTGAACCTGGCACCGACGGAAAAGAGCAGGCCCGGGGCCAGCGCCGAATACTTTTGCGGGTCGAAGGCGGCGACTTCGGCGCGGCTGATCTCGATCTCAAAATCCTGCTGGCTGTCGTCGCTGTTGGGGATCAGGTAAATTTTATATGTCGAGCCGATGACCGGTTGAAAATTGCAGATCAGGTTGACGCCGTCTATGCTGATGTTGTTGACCAGGAAGCTGACCACGTTGTACAACTTGCCTTTCATGTCCTTCAGAACGTCGTAGCGGGTATTTTTTCTTTTTTCCATGCTGCACCTTGCCTTGAATTGAGCCCTCATATTACCACAAAAAATATTTTTAGCAACTGCCGGGCGCGGAAAATTTCAGGTCCAGGCCCGGGGGGCGGCTGCCACGAGAAATTGTCAGCCGGCAGCTTTGCTGGTATACTGTTGCGGCCAGGGGAAAAACAATCATGAAGAACCGCGATCTGTCGTTTTTGCAATCCAAGCCCAAGTTCACAGAGCTTGACGCGGCCGCCATTGTAAAAAATGCGTATGAGCTGCCGGCCAGGGCCCAACCTCTTCCCAGCGAGCGTGATCAGAATTTCTTGATGACCGCTGCGACCGGGGAGCGCTATATTCTGAAAATTGCCAACGCCAGTGAAGATCGGATGCAGCTGGAAACCCAGAACCAGGCCATGTGCCATTTGAAAAAATATTTGTCTTTTTGTCCGCAGGTAGTGGCCGCGAAGAAC
>CAVOXU010000011.1:0-167848 GCA_963700535.1 Chrysiogenales bacterium | reverse complement strand
GTTTCCATTGCGCTCCTGGGCCAGGAGCAGGAACAGGTCACCGTCCAGGACCCGGAGCAATCCCAGGTCCAAGCCGAGGCGCAGCCCCCGGCCCCGATCCAGGGCAAGGACCTCAAGAGGGTCCGTTTCCCCGAAGCGTTCATTCATGCCGGCAAGGAATACCCCGCCGGGGATTACTGGCTGGTCCTGGCCACTAAGGAAGGGCAGCCCTTCTTTGTCGTCCAGAATGCCCAGAAGGAGCTGCTTTTCGAGGACCTGGCCATCGTCAAGGGCAGGAGAGGTAAGCGCAGCGGTTCTGCTTTTTTTGTGGAAAAAAAACTCATTACCGGTAAGGAGTATTTTCGCATCAAGGTCACCACTCCGGGGGAATGGCTGCTGGGTTATTTCCTGGTCAAGAAATAAGTTTTATTTTAGAAAGAGAAAAGCGCGGCTCAGTCGTCCGCGTTTTCCGTTTCGGTTTGGTAATAATTGAATATCTTCTGGTGTTCCTCTTCATTGCAGAATTCCAGGGGCTCGGTTCCCGGCAGAAAGGCCTCGCTGAAAGGGTAGAGACAATCGGGGGTCACCAGCTTGCCGGTGTATTTGTCAATGTCGATCATATAGATTCCTGAAGGAATGCGGAACTTGTTGGTTTCCGGATACTTGGCCAGGTAGTTTTCCATGAAATTGACGAAAATCGGCGCCGCAGCCACGGAACCGGTCTGCTCCTGGCCCAGACTTTTTTTCTGGTCGAAACCAACCCAGACGCCGACGGTCAGGGTGGGGGTGAAGCCGATGAACCAGGCGTCGGTAAAATCGTTGGTCGTGCCGGTTTTCCCGCCCACGGGTGCGGGCAAGGCCCTGGCGCGCCAGCCGGTCCCTGATTGAACCACTCCCTGCAGCAGGTAATTCATGATGAACGCCGTTTCCTTTTCGATCACCTGTTTGCGCTCCGGGAAATTTTCCTCGATGATATTGTTGTTCAGGTCGCGTATGCTGCGTATAAAATAGGATTCGACCCGCATCCCGTAGTTGGCGAACACGGTAAAGGCCTCGACCATTTCCTGGAGTGTGACTTCGAATGCGCCCAGGCCCAGGGACATGAATGGCTTCAGGTCGGAACTGATGCCGAATTTCTTGGCATAGGTCACTCCCACTTGCGGGGTGATGTCCTGCAGGATGCGTGACGTGACCACGTTCCGTGACTGTTCCAAACCGCGGCGCAGGGTCATGGGGCCAAGATAATCTCCTTTGTGGTTGCGCGGCTCCCAGAGTTCACCGCTCCACTCGTCAATATAGGAAAAAGGCTCATCCTGGATAATGGTGGCCGGGGAAAATCCATGCTCGAGCGCAGCCGTATAGATGATCGGCTTGAATGTGGAACCTGTTTGGCGCAGGGCTTGAATGGCACGGTTGAACTTGCTTTTCTGAAAAGCGTAGCCTCCGACCATGGCCTTGATCTCTCCGGTCTTGTTGTCCACGACCAGCAGGGCGCCGTCGACCTCGGGCTCCTGCTCCAGGCCAAGATCGAGTTTCGCTTTGCCCTTATCTACGGCCAATATCCTGAACAAGGCGACATCGCCGACCCTGAGCAGGCGCGCCAGAGATTTTTTTGTCCATTGGGCCTCGGCTGCCCGTAATTCGCCTGCGAAGCCGGCTATACGCACAATTGCCCTGGTTCTGCTGACTTCAAGCACTATCCCTTCGATGATCTGTCCGGGTTCGATCTTGGCGTTTTCCCAGGCCGGCAGCCGGTATTTGTTGATATCCAATTTGTTTTCCGGCAAGTTGAACAGTCTGCCGCCGCGCCAGCCCTGGCGCTTGTCCAATGTCCGCAATCCTTCCCGCAGCGCGTCTTCCGCCCATCTTTGCATTTCGCCGTTCAGGGTGGTAAAGACCTTCAGGCCGCCCTTGTAGAGAAGGTTGTCGCCGTATTTGGCCTCCAGATACTTGCGGGCATCCTCGGTGAAATAATCGGCCAGGGATTCATTGCCGGCGTCGGAGGGTTTTTCGGGAAGCTTCACCGTCAGCGCTTCCTGGTATTCCTTATCGCTGATGAATTTTAGCAGCAGCATTTTCAGCAGCACGTAGTTCCGACGCTTGAGAACGTTTTCAGGGCGTTTGAAAGTCGCGTAGATGCCGTTGGGATTGGGCACAATACCGGCGATCAGGGCGGCTTCGGCCAGGTTGATCTCCTTGATTGTCTTGCCGAAATAATAGCGGGCGGCCGCCTCGATCCCGTAAATGCTGCCACCTAAAAAAATCTTGTTGCAGTAAAACGTCAATATCTGGTCCTTGGTATACTTTTTTTCGATCTGGATGGCCAGCAGCATTTCCTGCAGCTTGCGGGAGATGGAAAATTCCGGGGTTAGAAAGAGTCCCCTGGCCAATTGCTGGGTGATCGAACTGCCGCCGCCCCACTTCTTGCGCAGCAGCACGCCGCCCACAGCTCGGACAAAGCCGCGAAAATTGATCCCCCAGTGGGAATAAAACTGATTGTCCTCGGCGGCTATGATCGCTTTTTTTAGTGATGCGGGGATCTCGGTGCTTTTGACGATGATGCGTTTTTCGATGGCAAATTCCTTGATGGCAGCATTTTGATCGTCGTACACCGTGGTCATGAGCACGGGATTGATGTCTTCCAGGTTCCTGATCTGCGGAAAGCCCTTCTGATAAACCAGGATCAGGCCCAGCAGTATTCCCAGCATGATCGTCACCAACAAGGTGACGGCAATGAAAAGGATTTTCAGGTTTTTCAAGAAAAATTTTTTCATGTTCCGCCGCCAGTATACCATATCTTGGGGTTGATTAAAATCAGCTGCCGTCCCCGCCGGGATTGATTTTTGCCGGCCTTTTTTTTATACTGCGCAGCAGGTGGTGCCATGATCAAGGGAATCGGCGTAGACATGATCGAAATCAGCCGGGTGCGGAATCTGATCGAACAGGACATGGGATTTGCCGAAAGAATTTTCACTGACAGGGAAATCGCCTACTGCGAAAGCAAGTTTTCCAAGGCCCAGCACTATGCGGCCCGATTTACGGCCAAAGAGGCTTTTTTCAAAGCTCTGGGAACCGGGTTCCGGGAGGGCATGGGCTGGCAGGATGTGGAAGTGGAAAACGATGCCCTGGGCAAACCGCAGTTGCAGTTGGCGGCAGTGGCGCTGGCCCTTTTCAAAAAGAGAAAACTGAAAAGGGTGCTGCTGTCTCTTTCGCACACCCGCGATATGGCCGTCGCCCTGGTGGTCATCGAGTAGGATTTTAACGGGCTTTTTAATTACAGAAAGAAAAACTATTTCAGCTTGATCAGATCGGAAGTGACCATGCCGTAGATAATGCGCGAAGTATCGTAGATATTGACTCCGCATTCCCGGGAGATCTGGTTGATGCTTTTTTTGCCGTCGATTTTGGCTATGATCACCCACTCCATGGTCGAAAGGGAAATTTTGCGGCGTTCCTGGCGGTCGATGTCGCTGAATTCGGGGATGGCGTCGATGGAGCCGATTTTTTTGCGCAGCAGTTTCCATTCATCGATGCGGCGGGCGGCTTCCATGAGCAGGGAGGTTATGGGGCGTATGACGCTGCTGGGAGTATCGAAAGCCCCCTCTTCAAAAACGAATTCTCCATCATCCCAGGAAATGAGCGTGAAAATGGCGTCTTCGCCCTTGAATTCTTCAACATCGGCATGGATGATTTCACCGTTTTTCAGGTAAATTCCCCCTTTCTGGCCGTTGGTGCGCGAGAGGACGAAACGCCCCGTTTGTTTGGAATTTGAAACAAGCTGGATGATATCCGCCAGGTTGATCGAACTTAATGATCCTTTTAAACTCATGGCTCTCACTTATTCGGATTTAACTGTCTTAAAACAAGATGTTACTGGTTTTAAAGTCATTTGTCAAGATTTGCAAAAAATCAGATTTGAGTGCTCTTCAGCATTTTGTTTACTCGGGGCGCGATTTTTCCTATAATTGGCATATGGATTACCGCAAGCGCATGGAATTCCTGGCCGGGGAGCTGCTCCGCCATCAGCACCTGTATCATGTCCTGGCCCGTCCCGAAATTCCTGACGCGGAGTACGACAGGTTACTTGATGAATTATTGCTCCTGGAAAAGCGCTTCCCGCAGTTTGCCGGCGCGAATTCACCAAGCCGCCGGGTCGGTTCCGACCTGGATAACGCCTTTCCCGAGCGGCCGCATACGGTGCCGGTGCTCAGCCTGGACAAGCTGTATCAGCCGCAGGAACTCGGGCAATGGCTGCTGAAAACCGCGGCCGCCGCCGCAGGCAGTGTGGGCTTTGCCATTGAAGAGAAAATAGACGGTGCTTCCATTGTGCTTTATTATGATCAGGGGGAACTGCAGTACGCCCTGACCCGGGGCAACGGCTTGCTGGGTAACGATGTCAGCGACAATGTGCGCACCATCAGCCAGGTTCCCCTGCGCATCGCCGAATCATCGCGGCTTGCCGTGCGCGGAGAGATATATATCAAGCGCGATGATTTTGAGCGCTACAATTCCGGAGTGGCGGAAAAATACGTCAATCCGCGCAACCTGGCGGCCGGTTCCTTGCGCAATCTAAAGTCGGTTCAGACGGCCCGCGTGCCCCTGAACATTTTTGTTTACGAGGGTTTTTTTGCAAATGAGTTCAGCCGCGATCACCTGGAAATTCTGCAGCGCCTGCGTGAGCTGGGCTTTCGCGTCAATACGCGCCTGGGATTTTTTTCCGACGATGAAGACAAAAGACAGCGGGCGCAACATCTTTTTCCTGGTATCAGCGCCGCGCCGGTGGCAGCCGTGGAAGAATACCTGCGCCGACAGGCGAGCACCCGGGCCGAAGTGCCTTACGATATCGACGGCCTGGTGGTCAAGGTCGTGGAATTGGCTGTCCGCCAGGAACTGGGAACCACCGCCCACCATCCGCGCTGGGCCATGGCCTACAAGTTCGAGTCGCCGCAGGCCCGCACCTTGTTGCTGGACGTGCAGGTCCAGGTGGGACGCAACGGCCGGGTCACTCCGGTGGCGCTGCTGAAGCCGGTGGCGATTTCCGGCAGCACGGTCACGCGTGCCACGCTGCACAACCAGGACTATATTGACATGCTGGAACTGAATGTCGGTGATGAAGTCAGTATTTCCAGGCGCGGCGATGTCATCCCGGCCGTCGAAGAGGTGTTGGAAAAAAGCGAAAAAAACCCCGGAATTTTTCAACTGCCCGGCTTATGCCCGTTTTGTTCCAGGCAATTAATGAAGGAAGGCGCCCACCACTTCTGCAAAAACGAGGCCTGCCCGGAGCGGCGCCGGCGCGCCCTCAACTATTTTTGCGCCAGGGAGCAGATGGATATCGAAAGCCTGGGAGAAAAGACCATTGCCTTGCTGTTCGCCAAAGGCTGGGTGCAAAGCATTCCCGATATTTACGGCTTTGATTATGGTCTGCTGGCTGGGCAGGAAGGATTCAAGGAAAAAAAGATCGCCCGTATCCGCGCTGGAGTCGAAGACAGCAAATCCAGGCCTTTTGTCAAGGTTCTTGCTGCCTTGGGCTTTGAGGGCCTGGCCGCGGCCGTGGCCGCCGACCTTGTTGGACACGGATTCGACGGCATAGACAAGATCATCGCCGCTGCCAAAAAAAATGACTGGGAGATTTTCGCCGCCATCGAAGGCATCGGCGAAACCACGGCGCGACTGCTGGTCAGCCATTTCAGCAAGCCGGAAAATCTGCTCCTGATCGACAGCCTGAAGGCCGCGGGCCTGAAATTTGTCGGCGAGAAGTCCGGCGCTGACAGGGTGAACGATTCTTTCGCCGGCCAGATCTGGGTCATAACCGGGTCGTTCGATCAATTCAGCCCCCGGGCCCTGGCGGCCACGGCGATCGAAGAGCGCGGCGGCAGGGTCACGGAGAACGTCAGCGCCCGCACCACCCACCTGCTGGCCGGAAGCCATCCCGGGTCCAAGCTGGCCAAAGCCGAAAAACTTGGCTGCAAGATCATCCGGGAAAATGAATTCGTTGCATTATTGGCAGCGTCCTGATCCTGTCGGTTGTCGCAGTCAGGGGGAGGGAATTTTAAAAACAATCAGGGATTTTTGAGCAGCGGATAGCGCGTGCCGAAATAGGAATTGAAAAGCAAACGAAAATTGTTAAGCGGCGAGAGGGATGGCTCTATCCCTGCCAGGGGAACTCCGGGCAGGTAGAGGGCGTTGAACACCCTGGTCATTTCTGAAAGGCTGACCGGTTGTGATTCTTTTCCCCGCCGTCGCGAGCCGCGGTAGCCATGATCGGACTGCATGATGATCACCGGTGCCGTGGGCGAATCGGCAATGATCTTGGCCGCGGTCTGCAGCAGGCGGCGGCTTATATAGATGTACTGCTCCAGGTAATGGGCAGGATCGGCGTGGTCCCAGATATGAGCGGGATCTCCGGGCTTGCCCGCGGCGTCGAAAACGAATGGTTCGTGCGGAGAGAAAAGGTGGACGAAAACCAGCTTGGGGCCCGGGGTCCTTACAACGGCGGGAAGCTCCCTGAACACCTGCAGGATGCGTTCGCGGTAAAAGCGGGAAAGGTCGGTTTTTTTGAGTTGCCAGAGGTCGGAAAGGACGCGAAGCAGGGAGCGCTCGAACAGCGCCCGGTAAAAATCGTCAAAAAAAATCGAAGCGTGAGCCAGGGGATAGTAAAAGCGCTGATCGGCCGCTTCCAGGAACAGCGATCGCTGGCAGGCAAAATCGATGATGCGGTAGCCCCTGTTTTTCAATAATGCGGCAACGGCATTGCGGCGAACCTGCAGAAAAGGATCTTTCCCGGCCGGGGATTCACCCAGGTTCAGTATTGCGGCAATAGCCGGCTCGGTCAGTGTATAAGGGGAACGGCTTTGCTGAGCCACGAAGAAACCTTGCCGGCGCAGTGAGGCAACGAAAGCGCTGCTGTCATATCCGAACAGGCTGCGGACCGATTCCGGCGCTGCGAATTCATCCAGAACAAAACAATAGATGTCCGGGGTCCGGGTTTGCCCGACGGGCAGGCGCTTGATCCCCGGCCGGCTTTCCCGCCAATGATCGAAGCGCTGTCCGGCATGGTGAATGGCAATTCCGCCGATGTTCCAGGCCAGCAGCAGCAAAACCGCTGTCTGCAGGATGCGATTGAGAACAGGAAAAACTGCGCCTGGATTTGAAAACAAGGACGGTCAGGGCAAGCCAGGTGATAGCGGGAGGGACCAAGGCCAGGAGATGTGCCCGCAGGGGACGGGAAACGAACGGCAGCCAGCCGGCGATCTGATCGTAATACAGCCCGTAAAAATGGAACAGCGTCATAAAACTGAACAGCGCCAGCGAGCGCTTGCTGCGGCGGCTGCTGAAAATGCCGGTCATGAACCAGCCGGCGCCGGCGATAGCCAGGGAGACCAGCGCTGCCCAGATTACCTGGGTCAATTGCACTTCGCGGATGTTGCGCAGGTACAAATGCAGGGCCGGATATATGCTGAAAAAAAATGGGTATGTCCACCAGCCCTCCCGGGCTTCCCCATTGCCAGGCGATGCTTTTTGTCGGGCCTTGCTTGCCGGGTGCTGGGGGAAATCCGATTCAGGCATCGGCTGACTTGAGGATTTCCTCGCCGCGCAGGGAATGCGGTCCGGCCGCGGTGACCTTCACGCGCGTGAAGGTGCCGACCGCGGTCTTGGATGCGAAATTCACCACCCGGTAGCTCTCACTGCGTCCGATCACTTCGCCGGCTTTTTTCGGATGTTCTTCGGTGATCAGGACGTCGATTGCCTTCCCGAGCCAGCGGCGGTTGTTTTTCAATTGGATGCGGGCCTGCAGCTCCTGCAGGGCATGAAGCCGCTTTTTGGCCGCGACCGGATCGAGCTCCCGCGTATGATTGGCTGCCTTGGTGCCGGGGCGCGGCGAATAGATGAATGAGAAAATCGATTCGTATTCCACTTTTTCGATCAATGACAGGGTCAGGTTGAAGTCATGGTCGCTTTCGCCGGGGAAACCCACGATGAAGTCGGAACTGAATCTCATCTCGGGCATGGCGGCCTGGAAAGCGCCGACAATTTTCAGATATTGGGCCCGGGAATAAGTGCGGTTCATTTTTTTCAGGATCCGGGTCGAGCCGGACTGGGCCGGGAAATGGATGTGGCGGGCGATGTTGCGGTTTGCGGCCATGACCTGGAGCAGTTCCCGGTCATGGTAGCCTGGATAGGAGGTAATGAAGCGGATCCAGGGCACCGGCACATTGCGGGCCAGTTGGCGCAGCAGCTCCGGGAAGGCGCGACCGCCATTGGGCTCGTGCCAGTTGTTGACATTCTGGCCCAGCAGAACGATTTCCTGGAAACCCCTGCCGGCCAGGTATTCGGCTTCACGCAGGATGGCGGACATGGGCCTGTATTTTTCGCGACCGCGAGTGAAAGGGACGATGCAATAAGAGCAGAAATTGTCGCAGCCTTCCATGATGGATATATAGCCGGTGACCCGGCTGCTGCGGGCCTGGACCGCGGGCACCAGTTCCTGCCATTGATGGTTGAATGCGGCGGCGGCTTCGGCGCGTTGCCCGTCAGTGATCTTGTCGAGTATCTCGCCGATGCGATAGAATTGATGGGTCCCGACCGCATAATCTATTTTGACTTTTTTTTTGAAAAGCGCTTCTTTTTCCACCTGGGCCACGCAGCCGGCCACGATTATCTTTTTGGCGGAAGGAAACTGGCCGATGTAGGAAAAAATTTTATCCTGCGCTTTCTCCCGAACCGCACAGCTGTTGACAATGATGATCTCGGCCGCCGCTTCACTGCCGCAGATACTCAAGCCCTTGTCTTCCAGGAGCTGGCGGATTTTTTCCGAATCATTGACATTCATCTGGCAGCCGAAGGTCTTGATGAAAAAATTCATGGCCGCGATTTGGCCAGCAGGAGCTCGGCAGCTTTCAGCACATCGGCATTGATGGCGCTGCCGGCCATGAGACGGGCGATCTCCCGCACCCGGTCGTCGTCTTCCAGGATCGCGGCCGTGCTGTAGGTCTGGTTGTCCTTGAATTCCTTGCGGATAAGGAAATGGCGGTCGGCGAAGCGGGCGATCTGCGGCAGGTGCGAAATGCTGATCACCTGGTTGCGGCCGGAAATCTTGCGAAGCTTTTCGCCGACGAATTCAGCGGTCTTGCCGCCGATGCCGGAATCGATCTCGTCGAAAATGAAGGTGGCGCCGGTTTCATCGCCGCCGATCGATTTCAGCACCAGCATCAACCGCGACAGCTCGCCGCCCGAGGCCACTTCCTTCAGCCGCCCCGGGGGCTGGCCGGGGTTGGAACTGAAATAGAATTCGATCTTGTCGGTCCCGGTTTCCGAGATATTTTCCACGCTGGGTTCGTTTTCTTCGCAGCGCACCTCAAAGCGGGCCTTTGCCATTTCCAGCAGTGCCAGTTCCCTGACGATCAGAGCGCTTAATTTGTCAGCATTGAGCCTGCGGTTTTGCCGGAGCCTTTCCTGCAGGATATTGTAGGCGGCCAGGGCGCGGGCGATCTCTTTTTCGGTGTCGCCCAGGGAAAAATTCAGATTGAGCAGATCGTCCCTTTCGCTTCGCAGTTGTTCGTACTTCCCCAGAATTTGCTCCAGGGTCAATTTGTGCTTGGCCTTGAGTTTTTCCAGGCGCGACATCTTTTCGGAAATTTCGTTCAGCTCGTTTTCATTGAATTCCACCTTGCCGGCCAAATCATTCAAAAAAGTTGCTATTTCCGGCAGCAGGTTGAAGAAACGATCGATCTCTTCCTTGAAATGGCTGAACTCAGGAAACAAGGTTTGCAGGTAGGCGGCGGCGGTCAGGTTCTGGGCCAGCAGGTTGTAGACCGAATCGTCTTTCTGGTAAAAATCCTGCACCAGGATGTCGGATTTTTCCAGGATGGTCTCGGCCGCGGCCAGAATTTTCAAGCGTTCCTGCATGAGTGTCTCGTCACCCTGTTTCAGGTTCAGGCTTTCAATTTCCTGCAACTGGAAATTCAGGTAGTCGATCCTCTCCCGTGACTGCTTGTTCTTTTCCTGCAGCTCGTTCCACCTGGATTGCAATGTCCTGATCTGCCGGCATTTTTCGGCCATATTCCGCCAGCAGCTCGCCATGCTGGCAATACTGGTCGAGGAAGATCTGGTGGTTGGCGGTATTGAGCAGGAAAACGTGGTCCTTTTGACCGTAGATGTTCAGCAGCGCCTCGGCCAGTTCCCTGACCTGGGCAAAGGGCTTCAGCTCGCCGTTGTGGTAGGTCAGGGATTTGTTTTTATTGATTTCTCTCTTCAAGATGATCTCTTCGTCGCCCTGGCAGAACAGGGCTTCGACCGTGAGTTTATCCTTGCCGCTGCGCACGATGTTGGCCGGAGTTTTTTTGTTGAGCAGCAGCATGATGGCGTCGATGAGAATTGATTTTCCGGCCCCGGTTTCGCCGGTCAGGATATTCAGCTTCGGGGAAAAATCCAGTTCGGCTTTTTCCACCACGGCCAGGTTTTCGACTTTGAGATAGGAAAGCATCAGTCCGTGCAGATCGGGAATATAGGGCGAAATCCTGGCCATCATGCGTTCTCCTTGCCAGGAAAATATACGAGAAATGCCGCTGAAAGTCAAATGGCTCATTTTTGCCAAAAATGCTATACTGGCAGGGATGGGCAAGCCAATCCTGCGTATCATTTTGTCAGTTGCAGCCGTGGTCCTTGTTTTGAACCTGCTGCTTTTCAATTACAGCCAATTCGTCATCCTGCCGCTGCTCGGCGCCTTGTTCCTGCTGGCCGTTTTTATAGGGCTGGGGGACGGCCTGGCCGCACTTTTCAAGCTTTCCGCCGCCGCCATCCTGGAAAAGGCCGCCCTGGGAATGATGACAGCCGCGGCTTATTTCTACCTGGCCGGCTTTTTCAAGATCCTGAAACCAATGACCATCCTGGTTTTTTTTGCCGCGTCTGCGGCTGTCTGCCTGTTGCGCTTTTTTTCCGGGCCAGGCAAACATGAAAGCCGGGCCGGGGTAAAAAATTTTTTCGCCAGGCCTTTGTCCGAATATGGTGTTTTCCTCGTCCCCCTGGTTTACGCGGCGCTGCCCCCTTCTTTTTACGATTCGCTGGTCTATCACCTGGGCATCCCCAACCTGTACCTGCAAAGCGGCGGTTTCGTGGCCACGCCGCAATTCGTTTATGCCAACACTTTTATTTATTATGAGATATCTTTGATCCCGGCGCTGTTTCTCGGCGACCTGGTGCCGCGTCTTTTTCATTTTTTCCTGGGAACCGTTTTCATACTGGCCGTGGCCGATGAGGCGGTCGAATACTGGGGGGTGCGAAAAAAACTGCCGCTGATCCTGGCCCTGGTTTCCTTGCCCATGACCCTGTTTCTCCTGGTTACCTGCAAGAACGATCTGAGCGGCGCCATTTTTATTTTCCTGGCCATCAGGCAGTATCGGCGCGGCAACTGGAAATGGTCGGCCGTGTTCTGGGGTTTTGCCGTGGGCATCAAGTATTTCAATCTGCTGCCGCTGGCGCTTTTCCTGCTCCTGACCACCAGGCCCTGGAAAAAAGCAGACCTGAAAAAATCGGCACTCATGGTCCTGATCGTCATCCTGGCGGTTTCGCCGCTGCTGGTCAAGAACCTGCGTTTTACCGGGAACCCGTTTTTCCCGTTTTTACATGAAGCATTCCCGTCGGCTTTTTGGGACGCCGACCGTTTCGCCCGCATGCAGGAAGATGTGGGCCGCATCGTGCAAGCGCCCGCCGCTGCGATCCGCTGGCCATATGCGCTCTCTTTTTTCAACCACGGCTATGGTGGACTGGTCGGGCCATTTTTCCTGATCTTTTTGCCTTTCCTGCTCCTGGGACCGCTGCAGGAAAAAAAATGGCTGTTTTGGGCTCTGCTGATCCTGGCCTGCGCTCCCTTCCTGACGGCCAGCTTGCGTTTTGTGTATGTTGCTTTCGTGGTGCTGGCGATTTTTTCCCTGCGCGCCTTTGAAGCGGCGTCCGGAAAACTCCTCAAGATCGTTTTTTACGTGCTGCTCGCCATCAATTTCGCCATGGGTGTTGCCCTGCTCGAGAAGTTCTATTCATTCCACAGCGCCTGGAGCGGGGCATTTTCCCCGGAACAGTATCGCCAGCACTTTTTCCCCACTTATCCGGCCTTTGCCTATATCAACGCCAAGGCCCCGCCGCAAGCCAAGATATTGCTGGTCGGCGAAGCCCGCAATTTTTATTTGCAAAGGCCCTACCTGCTTTCCTCGGCATTGGATTACTGCATTTTGCATCGCTACCTGGCCTCGAGCCGCGACAGCAATGAATTTTTCGCTGCCATCAGGAAGGACGGCTTCTCGTACCTGCTGGTGAATTTTTTCGAATTGGAGCGCCTGCAGGCAAAATATGCCAACATGGCTGCCGGGGAAGAGAAAAAGCTGAAGGATTTTTTACGCGCCCGGGCTCCGGTTTTCAGCCGCGGCCCGGTAAATCTTTACGAGATCCCCCCCTCCAATTAGCGGGATCTGAATTCCAGGCGATACAGATGATCGCCGCCCGGAAGCCTGGCGACCGGAATAAAGCGCATCGCGGCAGCCAGACGCGCAAAATCAGTTTCGCGGACATGGTGGAATTCCAGCAGTATTTTCAGCGCTTTTCCGCCCAGCGCGATTTCATCCAGGGTATAGACCGGTTGTCCGCTTGCGATTCTTTTTCTTCAGCTGCGCAGCAATTTCATGAAGTGAATGCCCCTTGCCCAGGAGCCAATCCAGAATCAGTACTTCGCGCCCGGCAAAATAGGGTATGTAAATTTTTCCATAGCCATAACCCTCAAATCTGCCGGTTATCAGTACCTGGGCGTTCAGCGGCGTGGAACGGCGGATGGCCGCAGCGACCTGGTAGTTGGTGTTTTCTTCGATGGCGCTTTGCGGCATGATTCCCGAGAACAAGTTGATCAGCAGCAGGCCGCTGACCAGGGAAATGCCGGCCAAGTGCCCGGCCAGCGGTTTCAGCCGCGAAAGGGAGACGACGGCGATCAGCAGCAGGGGGACCAGGGCGTGTATTTTGAATTCCATATTGCCGGGATCCCAGAAACTGAAAAACAGGAGGAAGGGGAGCGACCAGAAAAGCATGGCGCGCTTGCCTGAGCGCTTTTCTTCCGTGTCGGCGCGCTTGCCGGCCAAGGCCAACAGCAGGAAAAACCCGCCAAAGACGATCCAGGCAAGAACTCCCGGCCCGGCCACCAGCGCCGTTTTCATGGCTGTGAACGAAGCAGCCAATGTGGAGCGTGACCAAAGCCGCAGATAACCGCTGTGATAGCCGCTGTACATATCGCTGCCGAAAAGCATGTTGGTGAGCATGCGCAAAACCGGTTTATGGGCCAGGGCGGCATAGGCGACGTACATGGCCAGCACGAAGCCGGCCAGGGCCAGGTAGAACTGCATGAAGCGCTTCCAGGGCAGGCGCAGCGAAATAAAATAAAAAAATACTGTTGCGGCGATCAGCAGGTTGGTCAAATGAAATCCGGCGGCGGCACTGAAGCAAAAAGCCGCCCCGAGCAGCTGCCGGGTCCGCGGCTCCCGGGGAACGAGCAGGTATAAACCGCTGGCCACGAAAAACACTCCCGGGATATGTCCTTCGGCGTCCACGGCAAAAAACCAGAAAGCGTGGGAAAAGGCGACCGCGCTCACTCCCAGCAGGCGCAGGCCCCAGGTCAAGCCGATTTTTTTCAGCAGGCGCCAGATGACCGCCAGGGTCATGACGGCGAAAGTCATGGAGAACAGCTGCAGGTGAAAAAATTCCAGCACCCGGTAGTGAAAGGCAGCTTGCAAAACCCGGTAAATAAGGAAGTTGACGGGAAAATAAAGCAAATGGTGCGTCTGCACCACTGCCAGCCAGTCGTGCTTCAGCAATGCGTAGCGAAGCATCTGGCTGAAGACGGTCCCGTCAAAGCTGTAACTGGCCGGCAAGAAAGCTGAAATAGAGCAGGGGGATGCCCAAAAAAAACAGCACCAGGAGCGAGCACTTTCAGGATGGGCCGGAAATCAATTTTATCCATTGCCAGTATTTTATGGGAATTCGCCGGAATTTCAATAGCCGGCCGGGATTGCTTGCTCAGCGCAGAGTGGTTTTCCGCTCAAACTGCCCGATCAGCCGGATGCGTTCGCGCAATGCCGGCTGGTCGGGGTTCAATTGCAGCGAGCGTTGGTAGTGGGGCAGGGCCTGTTCAGCCCGGTGCAGCTCGAAAAAAAGGTTGCCCAGCGAGTTGAGGACGCGGAAATCGGATCCTCCTTGCCTGGCCAGGTCTGCGATGCGCCGCTGCCCCTCGGCCTCGTTCCCGGCCAGCAGGGCCAGCCTGGCTGCCTGCAGCTGGCCGGCCACGCCCGCCAGATCGTTTTTCGGCCAGACGGTCCCAGGCCAGGGCGAAGCTGCCGCGCTCCAGGAAGTAAAGGGACTGCCCGCGGGGAGGCAGTGACTGGAAAGCGAGCCTTTGCCTTTCGACCAGGGCGGGCCAGCCGCCGCTCTGCGGGCCGGCAAGTTCCCGGCCGCCTGGCGGGCCTTTTCCCAGGCGGCGAAAGCCAGGTAGAGCTCGACGCGCATCTTTTTGTTTTGCTCGCCCGGGGCGGCGAGAGCCGATCTCCTGAAGCACCGTTTCCGCCCCGGCCAGATCGCCCCGGGCCCGGTGGACCTTCAGGAGCTGGAAGCGGCGGCGGTTGGCCTGGGGAAAGGTGAGCGGCAGGGAACGGATCTTCTCCAGCCAGTCAAGGCTTTCGTCGTAGCGGGCTTTTTCGCAGGCGATCTCCGCCAGCTGCAGGGCAATGGAAACGGCGGTGGAATTCTTCATTTTGAAGGTGAGGGCGCGGCGCAGCAGTGGTCTCGCCGGCCAAGGAAATCGCCGTTTTGGACTGAGCTGGCCGGCGTACTTGTTGAGGAAAAAACTGTCGTTCGGACAGGAAGCGAGGCGCGCTTTTCCAGAAAGCCGTCTCGTTGCGGTATTTTTTGCTGTTGCCGATCACGGCCAGGCGCCGAAACAAGAACCAGCAGAAAAACCAGGATCTTTTCACGGCGGCGGGCAAACGGCCGAGCAGATGACTCAGGGCCCAGATCCAGCCGACGGCGGGGATCATCAGGTAGCGGGTCGAGATGCTGAACGGGTAGATCGGGGTAAAGACCAGCAGCAGGGTGCCGGCCAGGAACGGGGCGATCCAGATCCAGGCGTAAAGAAAGTGCGGCTTTTTGCGCCCCAGCCAGGGCATGGCCACAAGAAGCAGAAGAAAAAGAGAGCCGCAGAGCAGATAGGGCAGGGTCTTGACCGCATCCGCCGGCAGAAACATGTCGTATTGGAAGGGGAACAGCAGGGAACGGAAATAATAGCCCAGGACTCCCAGCGAAGTGCCGGCGTTTTCCCATAAGGAGGGGAAAAAATGAATGGGAACGCCGCTGCGGCCGATGACCGAGGACTTAAGCAGCCAGAATACGGTCGTGGCGAGCAGGAAAGCGGCATGCAGCGGCACGGTCAGGCGCTTGCGGCGGCTGAGTTCGAGCAGAATGAAAACCGGCAAAAAAAACAATGCCGCCTCCTTGGAAAACAGGGCGAACAAATAAGCGGCCAATGCCAGAAAACCATAGCGGGCGCTTCTCCTTTCCAGGAAAAGATCAAGGGCGTAAATGCGCGAGCAGTCCGAAAAGAAACATCAGCAGGTCGCAGCGGCCCACCACCCAGCAGATGTTGTCCAGGTTGAGGGGGAAGAGGGCGAACAGCACCAATGCCGTTTCGGCGGTGCCCGGGGGGGCGCCCTGGCGGCCGAGGAGCAGGTAAAGGACGATCAACGCCCGCGATAAAAATGAGCAGGTTCAGCAAGGACAGGCGGAAAGGGCGACAATCCCCAGATCGCCTTTTCCATCATGAAGGAGAGGATCATCATGGGCCGGTAGTAATCGTAGCCCGAGTCCCTCTGGCTGGTGGAAGCCCAGTAGCCGCTTTGGAACGGGGCGGTCAATGAAAATTCTCCCTGCAGCAGGGTGTTTTCCTCGATGACGGGCTTGGAGTCCCAGATCAGTTCGTGGCGCAGTGCCGGCAGATAAACCAGGAAGGTCAGCAGCGCCAGGGCCACGGCAAAGAGAATTTTTTTATGCTGAATTTGCAGTTTCATTTATCATGGAAAATAAACGCGTTCAAGATTTTTTTTGAATTCCGCCGGTGAATATTTGCTCAACAGCCTTTGTCCGCGGGCGATCAATGTCCTTTGCATCTCCGCATCCTCCAGCAGATTTCTGATCTTTTGCGTCCATTCATCGGCATCACAGCGGCTGGTCCACAAAAACCGCCGCATCAGCGAGTATCTCAGGCAGCGATCCGGCGCGGGAAACGACCGACGCGGTCCCGCACTGCAGCGCTTCCAGCGGCGGATAGCCGAACCCTTCGTTCAGGCTGGGGAAGACGAAGGCGGCGGCATTCCTGTACAGCCAGGCCAGCTGGTCGTCGGGGACGTAGCCGGTGAACGTGACCAGCCGGCGGTCGCCGTGCCGGCAGCGCGGCCAGCAGCTCGGTGGCCCTGGCCGCGGCGATCTTCCCGGCAATCAGCAGCGGCACCTGCAGCCGCGAGATCGCCTGCAACAGCGTTTCCAGGTTCTTCACCCGGTCGGCCCCGCCGGCTGTACAGCAGGTATTCGCCGGGAGCGGCTGAACGTCGGTTTTATCGGCCAGGGCGGGAGTGAAGCGGTCGTCGAGCATGCAGTGGATGAACTTTCGATCCTTGTTTCATCGCATCGGGAACGAATTCCCGCAGATCGGCCGCGGTCCTGGCCGAGATGGCCAGCACGCATATCGGCGCGCAGAGCCGATTGGATGATCCTTTTGAAAACCAGCCGGTGGCGCCTGGAAAAAAACTGCGGAAATTTCAGCGGGGTCAGGTCGAAAACTGTCAGGAGATAGCGGACGTTCCGCGTCCTGCGCGGCAGGGCGTAGGCGGTCGAGTGGTAACAGGTCGTACCGTGCGCGAAAAGATGCCGGGCAGCGAAATGGAATCGGTCAGCGTGATCATGCGCCTGGGCGCGGCGCTGAAAATCTTGTCTGACTGCTGTCGGGGGGGACATCGTTGCCCCGGAAAAAAAGAAACCCGGCGCGCTCATCGCGGCCGAAAGTATGCACGATGTTCCTGACATAGCGGCCGATGCCGCGAAATGCGGAATAGGTCTGCAGGGGACGGCCGTCTATGATGATTTGCATGGCAACCCCTGAATTTCCCGGCGGTATTCCTCCGCCGCTCGCTTCCAGGAAAAATACGGTTTGCGGACCTGCCAGTTGTCCAGCAGTTGCCGCTTGGCCTCATCCTCCTGTTGCAGAAATCCGCAAATGGCCGCGGCGATGATTTCGGGATCGGGCCGCTCCGCGAAAAGGGCGAGATCGCCGTACAATTCCGCCAGCGAACTGCGGCGCAGGAGCAGGGATACGGTGCCGCAATTCAGCGCTTCCATGGGCGGCAGGCCGAAGCCCTCGTATGCGGACATATACATGAACAGGGAAAGCGAAGAGTAGAAGGCGTTGAGTTCGTTTTCGGGAAGGCGCCGCAGCCAGAGGAGATCGGCCCTGTTCTTTTTCAAAATGCTCTCGGGCACGGCGTGATTTTCGCCGATCAGCAGCAGGACCGTGTCGGGATGCCGTTTGCGCAGCGATCTCCTGGGCGGCGATGATCTCGGCAACATGGCGGCGCTTGAAAAAATCGCCCAAAAAACCGATCAGGCGCTTGCCGGCAAGGCCATGTCCGGCTTTCCAGGCCTCGATCTCGCTTGCGGCGGCGCGGTGGAAGCGCTCGTCGACGCCCAGGTGGACGCGCTTCACCTTGGCGGCGGGAACGGCCGCGCGCCTGATGATCTCATCCCTGGAAAAATCGGAATCGGTAAATATGACCCTTGCCCTTTTGAAGCTGTGTGCGCCGGCGAAGTTTCTGTACAGGCGGTTCAGCGGCGAATAATTGTCGGGCAGAGCTTTCCAGGAAATATCATGAACGGTCAAAAGCGAGGGGGTCGGCAGGAAAAAAGGCAGGGTGTAATTGGCGGACCAGAAAAGATCGAAATTGCCGCGCCGCACCGCTTTTGCGAGCAGTGTGTTTTGCCAATAAAGATAACTGCCCTTCCTGGCCAGAACCTGGATGCGCAGGTTCGGAAAAGCGAGAGGGGTTTCGCAATCCTCTTTCAGGAACAGGGTGTATTCATTGGCGGCATCCAGGGGGATCAATTCTGAAAGCAGGGACTGGAAATAGCGGCCGACCCCGGTCATTCCGGAGGAGAGACAGGCGCCGTCCAGGGCGATCTTCAAAGGCTTTTTCCCGTTTCCCTTTTGACTTCGGCAACGACCATGATGCGATTCGCCCATAGCTGCATTGGCAGCAGCAGGGACAGGAGTTTGGCCAACAGCGATTTTACGCTGAAGCGGAATTTCAGCTTGCCGTTCTTCAACGCATATTGGCCGAAATGATCGTTGAAGTATCCCGTATCAACTACATGCATTCCCGCCTGTTTCAGCAGGAAGGCAATATCATCAGGGCTGTACAGGCGAAAGTGCGGCCGCCAATCACTATGATTAAAGAGGTGGCTCTCCTGAACCGGTCCCCATGGGGACTTTCGGCGCCAGAGCATCTGGTAGGCAAAACCAAACCACAGGGGATTGTCGGTTGTTATGAACAGCACACCATCTCCGGTCAAGCTCTCCTTGATTTTATGTAAAACGGGCATCGGATTAAAGAGGTGTTCAATGGTTTCAAGCAGGAAGACGGCATTGTATTTTGCGCTTGTCAGCGGGATTTCCCGGCCCGGATTTTTGCAAAGCGCATTTTCGCTGTCGATATCAAAATCGATGAAACGAATATTGGCCGCATGCAGATTATTCCTGAATTCCGGCGTCATGCCCAGTCCGATCAGGTCGATTTTTAGACGTTGGTCATAATATTCATTGAGCAGGGAAGCCCAACCGCCCGGGAAAGGTCCGATATCCAGGATACAATCCTCTGGCTGCAGGGAAATTGATTCGGTCAGTTTTTGTAAAGTCAGCCTGTAGCGGTAGGCGTGAAGCTCGGTGAAACTCATGCCGTGCAAGGATTTGGGAAAAGCGTCGCCTAAGATTTCTTTTGGCAATGGTTTGTATGCTTTCAGCCAGTTGTCAAATTTTATTTTGTTCATCGAACCGGGAGGCTGCCAACGGGGGAAATCCCCTGAAGTTGGAATCGGAGCGGTTTTTTCATCTTGGCAGTTATGATAACATTCTTTCCCCCCTCCTTCAACCTTTCCACTCGGACGTATGCAGATGAACACGGCAGTTCTTTGCATCTGCTGCCCCGAACCAGTATAATGGAGCCAACGAATATGGCACTGAGTGTGGTATGGATCAATTTTAATGGCTTGCGGTTGCTGCAGGAGCATTTCGCTTCCGTTGTCGATGCCGTGCGCTGCGAGGAATCAGATGCCGAATTCATCGTGGTGGACAATGCATCTCATGACGGTTCGCCGGAATGGCTTGTACAGAACTATCCGCATGTCCGGCTATTGTCCGAGGAGCGCAACCGCTTTTTCGCCCCGGCGGCGAACCGTGGCATTGCTGAAGCGCGGCACAATTTGGTGCTGCTGCTGAATCCCGATGTGCATGCGGTCGCGCTGCATCTGGGCAAAGTCTATGCCCGGTTTGCAAGCGAAGAACGTCTGTTCGCCATCAGTCCGCGTTTGATCGATCCACGCGACGACAGTCAGGAAAAACTGTTCGCCTACCGTCGTAGCAAGGGTACGGTCGATCTGGTGGCGCCGCGACATTTTTCGCCGGAGCGGGAGCGTCCGATTCCTTACGGTACCGGCGGTGCGCTCTTTCTGCGCCGGGATGTTTTTCTTGCCCTGGGAGGATTTCGCGAGATATTTGCGCCCTTTTACTGGGACGATCCCGATCTGGGCGTGCGGGGCTGGGCGGAGGGTTGGCGAACCATTTATTTCCCTGCCAGCCGTTTTTTTCATTTCCATTCCTCGCTTGTTGCGGCCTGGCATGACCGGCTTGCCGTGCGGCGCGTCTATGAACGCAACCGCCTGCTGTTCATGCACATGAATCTTGGCGGGGCGGCGTGGCGGGTGAATTACGCGTTGTGGCTGCCATTGCGGCTGATCCGCTCGCTGTTTACCGACCGGGCGTTCTGGTTCGGCTGGTTCGATTTCCGCCGCCTGAAACGTCAGGTTCCGGCTGCCTGGCGTGGCCGCAGGAATCCGAACATCGACCGCTTTCTTTTTTCCGCCGGAGGATAGGGTGGGCGAGAAGGCCATATTTGGTCCAATGGTCAGTGTGATCATTCCCAACTTCAATTATGGCGATTTTGTCGCCGAGGCCATCGAATCGGCTCTGGGGCAGAGCTACCCGAGCGTAGAGGTCATTGTCGTGGATGACGGCTCCACCGACTCATCGGCTGCGGTGATTGCTACCTTTGCCGGCCGCATCCGGCATATGGCCAAGGAAAACGGCGGGCTTTCATCGGCTCGCAACGCCGGCATCAGCATTGCCAAGGGAGACCTGCTGCTTTTTTTGGATGCGGATGACGTCTTGTCTCCTGACGCTGTGGAGGGACTGGTGAACGCCCATGAGGCCGCCGGCGGCGGCGACCGGCTTGTCTACGGCGACTCTCTCTTTTTTGACGGATCCACTACGTGGCCGGTGAAAAGAAAATCGCCCTCGGGGCACATCTGGCGCGCGCTGCTGGGCGGCAACTTCATCTGCTGTCACGAGGTCCTGGTTCCGAAGCGCCTGGCATTGGCGGCCGGGATTTTTGATGAATCCCTGAAGATGTCCGAGGATTTCGATTTTTGGCTGCGCCTATCCAGGGAATATGAGTTTTGCCACGCGGCCGTGTCGGTGGCCCGGCGCCGCATACACGGCAAGATGATGTCGCATCAGGCCGATGAGCTTCAGTACTGGGCCGGCCAGGCGCTGGAGAAGCAGTGGCGCTGCCTGCAAGGCTGGGGTGAGCGGGCGGCGATCGCCGGCGCCCGCGGGCAGAATTTCCATCTGCGGGCCTATCTGGCCAAGGAGCGGGGGGACCTTGCGGCCATGAAGCGGCTGTCGCTTCGATCGCTCCGCTGGCAGCCGTGGCGGGCCAAGAACTGGCTGTACCTGGCATATGCCTGGCTGGCCTGCTGCAAGCGCGCAGCGCACAGGAAATAACGACGAGGATCCGTGCTGTACTGGGAACGATCCGCATTGTTGCTGTTCATCAGAAAAATCTGCAAAAAATTCAATCTGGTCAGCAAGTTAGGGGCAACACTACAGGCACTTTTGGCATAAACCTTACTTTTTTGCCAACCCGATCATGGATGCTCCGTTGGGGAGAAGACGAAAGAATTTGTAATCAAGTTCGATCATCTTTTCGGCTGTACGCTGCCTGAGTCTTTTCCTTTCTGTCAAGCGGCTGCAAACAAAAGAAAAAAAATGCGAACGAAAGCGAAAACGGATATCGGAAAAATTAATACCTTCCAGCAAGTGCTTCACTTCCCCGGATTTCAAACGCCGGATATGTGAAGGGTCCTCCCATTTCCATCTCCTGAATCCCTCTGCAGTTTTCTCGACGTTTCCTGTAAAATGACTGTAAATATGCTCGATCGAACCGGCATTGGCACATGGGGTGGTCCAAGCGAACATGCCGCCGACTTTTAATACCCGCCATGCTTCCTTGAGAAAATTCTCCAGGTTTTCGACATGTTCCATCACTTCGATGCTGACGATCAGGTCGAAACTGTCGTCAGCGAATGGGATGCGCTCGTTCGCAATCAATCTGTAGTGTTCAGGGTTAATGGAATAATGCTGCATGAATTTTTCGCGGGCCACGGTGCTGATATCGCAGCAATAGATATCGGCAAGGGGAAAAAGCTGTTGCCAAAGATGATAAAAAAGACCATTGCCGGCTCCGTAGTCAAGGATTTTCCCCTTGATTGCTGCTTTTTTCCCAAGCCCATTAGTGAAAAAATGGCTCAGGGCTTGCCTGCGCGCGACCTCATATCCTTCCAGTTTGCTCCGGTATCCACCTTCATAGCGCTCGTCATACTCAGTTCTTTTGTCCGCTCGTTGAGGAACCATTTTAATTCAAGAAATGACTGGCAGCAAAATCATTTTTGCCCATGAGCTGACTCTACATCTGCCTGGCAAAAAATTCAAGTTATAGATTATTTTTTGAAATCATGGCGCTTTGCCACAGCCGAGATACAGCGGCTGCGGGTGCTGTTATGGTGTAATCTGATTTTTAAGCGAGCGCAGGAACCGAATACCGGCATTCTTTGCCGTGTGGCTGCACAGCCAGGCAAAGGTTGCCGGGTTAGCGGCAAGCGATCGGAATAATAGTCGGAAGCAGGAGTGGAATCTTCTTTTGTAGTCAGTCCGGTTATAAAAAAAATCCGCTGCCCATTTGTAATAGCCGATCGCCGCAGTTCTGCTTCGACGTAGTGGCGAGCCTAAATAGGGTTTCAGCCATTCTGCCTGATCGCTTGGCAGAGCAGCGTGCGAATATGAGCATGCTCGGGCCATCTCGGCATAGAGGTCCTGCAAAACCTTAAAGCGGACCGAGACTGAGTCTAAACGGATTCTCCAATCCAGAAGTGTCTCCGGTATATTGTGAACTTCGAATTTGGCTGCGAGCCGCAGGAACAGGTCGTAATCCTGAGAGAATTCGAAAAATTCCCTGTAGCCGTTCACTTTTTCAATACAATGGCGCGGGTACATCACCGAGGAATGAGCGAAAGCATTCCCTGTGCGCAAAGCGGCCTTGATTTCCGCATTGGTTTCTGGGGTCCGCACTACAGAGACCGGACGGTCTTTATCATCGATTTCTCTGTACCAGGAGCCCACGAGTCCGCAAGCCGGATTGCGGATCAGGAAAGCCAATTGTTTTTCCAACCGGTCGGGATAGGCATAGTCGTCGGCATCCATGCGGGCGATGAATTGGCTGGTGGACAGTGCCAGGCCCCGGTTCAGGCTGCGAGTCAACCCCATGGGCCCCTGGTTGCGCTCGATGCGGATACGGGAATCGCTCATGCGCTCGATAATATTGAGGGAAGTATCCCTGGAACAATCGTCGACTATCAAAAACTCGAAATCGGCATGGGTCTGTGCCAGTATGCTGCGAGTAGCTTTCTCGATATATTTTTCGTCGTTGCACACGGCCATAAGGACCGTCAGCAGCCTATCGTTCATTTTTGCCTGCACGAATATTGCCGATGATTTTCTTACCCATGTTCCGCACCAGGCGACGCAGCCGGCTTCCCACGTTGGCGGCCTGGAGGCAGCGATCGAACGGGGTCCTTTTTTTGAACCGGTGGTCGACAAGTTCCCTGCTGTCCAGGCCATAGAAGTATCTTGCCTTGATGTCGAACCCGGGCAGATAAAGCAGGCCGATGTCGTCTTCGTATTCGTAGCTGCCGCTTTCCCTGATCTCCCGGTAGAGATGACTGTCGGGAAGGCCCACGAATACATTGAAGAGATACTGGTTCGGACGCAGTCGTTTCATCAAGCGGACCGTTTGGCGCAGATCTGAAAAGGTCTCGCCCGGGACGCCGGCGATCAGACTGCAGTACGTGTTGATGCCGGCGGCTTTGCTCCAGGTTAATGCATCAATGATCTGCTTGACGGAGATCCCTTTGTTCAGGTAATCCAGAATCCGCTGGCTGCCGCTTTCTATACCCAGGTAAAATCCCCGGCAGCCTGCTCGCGCCATCAATGCGATCAACTCTTGTGACAGGTTGTCCACGCGGGTCTCGCAAGCCCATGAGATGCTTATTTTATTTTGCAGCAGCAGTTCGCAAAATTCGCGTGTCCGCCTTTCGTTCAGCGTGAAGTTGTCTTCTCGGAAATAGATACCCCTGGCGTTGTGGTCGGTGAGCAAAAGGTTGATTTCATCTATGATCCGCGCAGCGCTGAGATATGAGTAATTCCTTCCCCAGACAGAACCGACAGAGCAAAAGCGGCAATCGAACGGGCAGCCGCGGCTGGTGTTCAGCGTGAAAACCGGGCGCTCTTTCATCCACAGACAGGAATCATCGTAAGGCAGCGGCGTGAAAATGTCCCATGGCTGGAAAGGAAGATCGTCGAGGTTTTTTAATTTACTTCCCTGCAGAATTCTTTCATTGGCCCTGCCGTTAAGAATGTCCGTCAGAGCGGTTTCCCCTTCCCCTATGACGAGATGATCAACACAATCGGGAATGGTTTCCGGCAGCACCGATACGTGCGGGCCGCCGACGATGATTCTTCCGTTCCAAGTTCCTTTTCGCCGCTGTTGTTCCAACTCGCGGATAATCTGAAATGAATCACGTGAACAAATGGTGTTGATTTGGATGCCGACACAATCGATCTCCTGCAGCTGCAAAAATCCTTCGCTGATGAAGGGGGTCGGTTGCAGATAGCGATCCTGGAAGAAAACGCGGTGTCCTTGCTGGCGGGCAATGGCCATCAAGTATCCCAGGCCCAGCGGCGGGCGTTTTTCATTGGTAAAAAACGGGCTTTTCGCAGGCGCTGCCGAGGTTAGGAAAAGTATATTAATTGCGACCTCCCGCTTTTCTTGCGATGAAAAAGAGACGATTGCTGAAAATCCTGATTTGTTCAAAACCGCAAGCGTTCAGGCGACCGATCATTTCCGATCGTGTGCTGATATGCAGATGATAAGGGTTGCGGGCGCATACAGCTTCGGCTTCTGCTGGGGTTTCGGGAAACGCGGAGCTCCCTGCCAGTATTCCGCCTGGTTTTAACACCCGCGCTACTTCGCTCAAGTAGCGATTGATCTGCCGGGCAGGGAAATGCTCGATGCTTTCCATGGCCGTAACCAGGTCAAATGTCCCTGAAGCGAAAGGCAGGTCAAGTACTGAAGCGTTGACGTAATCGGTATTGCGGCTGGGCCAGAGATTTTTCGCTACGCTTAGAGAACGGCCATCCTTGTCCAGGGCATAAGTATGAAGCGCCACGGCATCCAGCAAAAAAGCCCCCCAACCGATTCCGCAGCAACTATCAAGAATTGTTTTCCCTCCTGCGTAATGCATGGCCAGGGCGTAGCGCAACAGCATGATTTTCCCCCAGCCCGCTGGCTGCAGTTGCGGGTTTCCCGGCCAATCGCGCTCAGCGGTCGTCTGTTGCAGCTGCCGGGTCACCTCGGGGCTGAGAATAAATGAAACCCGTTCGTTATTACGGATATGGCGGCGGTAAATGACGAAAAGCAGAATTTTCTCCCGGACCTGATAAATCCTTTTTGCTATCCGATCCGCGATTTCCCCGGCCTTGGCCAACAAGTCATTTCTCCTGCCGATAATCGATATCCAGTAAATTGCGGCCGCTGGCATGGGCCTGGCCCCGGAATTCGACAGGAACGCGCCACCAGAACAGGAGTTCAGTTCGTTTTTGCGACCAGATGGCTAGAATGATCTTGGACCACGATTGGCAGAGGCGGATATCCTTGAAGGTGATTTCCAGTATGCCGGTGCCCTGGTTGATGTCCATGCGACGGCCAAAAGCCCGGTTGGTTGCCTGAAAGTACAGCCGCGAATCGCCGCCATTGCTGATCGCTGTATCGATTTCTATATCCGGAAAACTGCGCTGTGCATCGTATGAAAGACGAAATGTGAAGGAATCGCCGGGATTCATTTTTCTTGCAGAGGTTTCGACATGCACAAACTGGATCGAGTCGTTACCGCTGCAGTTTTTATCGATCTCAGTGTTACTTTGCTGGATAAAGAGATGGTTGTATCCACTGATGCCGTCCTGGGGGTTGTGAAAGTATTCCGCCTTTCCCTTGTCGAGCAGAAGGACGTGATCAGAGAAAGACGATATCGTATGCATATTATGGGAGATTATAATCGTAGTGCAACCGTTTTTTTTCAGTTCGCCGATTTTGTCGAAACATTTACGTTGGAATCCTTCATCGCCGACAGCCAGGACTTCATCCACCAGGAGAATGTCAGGCCGGCAATGCGCCGCTACGGCAAATCCAAGCCTGACGTACATTCCGCTTGAATAGTGCTTGACCGGGGCGTCAAGAAAATCGCCGATATCAGCGAACGCCACAATGGCATCGAACTGGCCTTTCACCTCTTTTTTTGTCATGCCGAGAATGGCGGCATTAACATAGATGTTCTCTCGGCCGGTCAGCAAAGGGTGAAATCCGGCACCAACCTCGATCAGTGCCCCAATTTTACCTTGAATGCGAACGTGTCCCTTGTCAGGCCAAAAAATGCCGTTGAGGATCTTAAGCAGAGTCGTTTTTCCTGAACCATTCGGGCCGATTATGCCAAGTGTTTCGCCGCGTTGAACATTGAATGATGCATCGTCCAGGGCCCAAAATTCTCCTGGGCGCAATCGATCGGGGTGTGATCCAAGCCCCATGATGTTACGGGAGATGTCTTGAATCCCGTACAGCATTGACCGTTTCAGGGAGCGGCAGTATTTTTTCGAAAGTCCGCTAACAGCTATTGCGGTTGGCAGGGCCATGCTAGATCCTTTCAGCCACTCGCGTCTCGGTAAGATGAAAAGCTGCCAGACAAAGGAGAAAGGCCAGCAGGGCAGCAACAGAACTCCAGATGAATCCCGTCCAATGCGGGCTTTTTCCGAACAGGATCAGATCGCGCGGCAAGTTGATGAGGTAATAGAGTGGATTGAACTGAGTGATCCGTGCCAGGCCTCCCGTCCTTGGCAGGGGGTAAAGAATAGGTGTAAGGAAAAGGAGAAATGTTATCAGCATCGCCAGGATATTGCCTATATCGCGAATGATTCCGTTAAGTAAGGCAAGGATCAAGCCCAACCCTAACAGCAGGATCAGCAGGGGAAGGGCAAGAATGGGGATGAGTATGATCCACATGGTGGGCAGAAAGCCATAAACAAGGCATAGAAGAAATGACAAAGCGGTAAGTATGGCCAGGGGAATCAATGCTTGACAGGCTGAAGCGATTACCAGAGCTTTTTTGGAAAAATTGATTTTTACCACCATCGCGCCTGCTTTGACAAGAGAATTGGAAGCGGCAAGCAGGCCTGTTGAAAAAGTCTGCCAGAAAGTCAGTCCCCACACGGCGAACAAAGGATAGGGGACATCAAGTTGGCCCACTGTGAAGATCCCGGAGTGATTCAATACAATAAATGTCAATACGCTGACCAGCGGTAGAATCAATACCCAGAATATGCCGATGAATGATTGTTTATATGTGGCAAGCAGGTCCCGTTTAAACAACTGGAGTATCAGCCAGCGGCTATTTTTTATTTCCTTTGTAATTTCAGCGAACATGGCGAAGTATCCATTTTTCAGCGAATTGTCCGGTTCGTAGGAAATCTCAGGGAGAGGCATTTTATCTTTCTTTGAAGCTTCAGCCAATTTCATCTTGTCATGTTTGTTTTTCATGGCTCATCTGGTCGACTTGGGCGAATAAATGCGCTTGCTGGGAGGGCCCTGATGTTGAGCTTTGGGCCTGGCGAATACTTGGAAAATCTTTCTGAGAGGCATATGGCATATTTTACCATATTAACGGTCGCAAATGTTTCAGAATTGCCTTATGATTTCACTTATCCTTTCCTGGGCCTGTTTTTCCAGGTAGGGGTGCATGGGCAGGCTGAATATCTCTCCGGCGATCTTTTCGGCGACCGGGAAATCGTTTTTCCGGTAGCCCAGGTCGGCAAAGGCCTGCTGCAGGTGCAAGGGAATGGGATAATATATGGCGGTGGGGATGTCGTTTTCGCGCAATTTTTTGATCAGTTCCTCGCGCCGGGGATGCAGTACCGAATACTGGGCCCAGGCCGAGATGTTTTCGGGCAGGATCCGAGGCACTTGCACCGCTCCCTCCAATAACGCGTTGTAACGGGCGGCAACCTCCTGGCGCATTTGCATTTCCTCGTTGAATATTTCCATCTTGGCCAACAGCACCGCCGCCTGCAGGGAATCCATGCGGCCGTTGATGCCCACGCGCGCGTTGGTGTACTTGTCGGCCCCCTGGCCGTGCACGCGGATCGAGAGGAGTTGTTCATGCATGTTTTTGTCGTCGCTGAAGATCATGCCGCCGTCCCCGTAGCAGCCCAGGGGCTTGGCCGGGAAAAAGCTGGTGGCGGCGACCGCGGCCAGGGCTCCGGCTTTTTTGCCGTTCTGGCTGGCGCCGAAGCTCTGGGCGGCGTCTTCCAGGACGAACAAGCCGTGCTTGTCGGCGATGGCCTGGATGGCCAGGTAATCGGCGGGCTGGCCGAACAGGTCGACCGGGATGATGCCGCGGGGCTTCAATTTTTTTTCGGCTTTGACTCGTTCTATCTCTGCCTCGAGTTTTTGCGGGTCGATATTGAAGGTCTCCGGGTCGATGTCCACGAACACCGGCGTGGCCCCCAGCAGGCGGATGACCTCGGCCGTGGCGATGAAGGTGAAAGTGCTGGTGAATACGGCGTCGCCCGGGCCGATGTTTTCGACCATCAGCGGCATGAGCAGGGCGTCGGTGCCGCTGGCCACCGAGACGGCGTACGGGGTCCCCGTGAAAGCGGCCAGTTTTTCCTCGAGTTCGCGGATCTCCGGTCCCAGGATGTACTGGCCGTGGTCCAGGATCTTTTTGAAAGCGGCTTCGATTTGCGGTCGTATCCTTTTCTGCTGGGCTGCCAGATCGATGAATTGCATGGATTTATCTCCTTTGTCCTGGTTGAGTGTTCCAGGCCAGATACAACTAATCATACATCATTTTCGTGCTCCCTTGCAAATTCTGTTTAGGCACGAGAGGTTTTGACAAAAATTGTCACTTCTGGTGACCGATATTGGCATCTGGCAATGTGCTGAAGCTTGAAGACCTTTTGCCTGCTTGTGTTTTGACTTGGCAGGTAAATTGCTTGTAAATAGCAGATCCTTAAGGAGGTTCTGATGAACAAAAAAGGTTTTACCCTGATTGAATTACTGATCGTTGTGGCCATCATCGGCATCATCGCCGCGATCGCCATCCCCAACCTTCTGGTTGCCCTGCAGAAAGGCAAGCAGAAAGCGACCATGGGCGACCTGAAGACCATCGGCAGCGCCATCGAGAGCTATGTCACCGACTGGTCCTTCGCCCCCCAGGACGATACTTTCGTTTCCAATAACGCCGGTGCCGTCTATTTCGAGCCGTTCTACATCAAGATCTGTCCCAAGACCGACGGCTGGGGAAACCGCTTCCTGTATGAGACTCCCGCTGGCGACCAGTACACCATCTACTCCGGCGGCCGCGGCCCCCAGGCTGCTGCCCTGACCGCCCCGACCCCCGCCCTGTATGATTGCACCGCCCTCTCCGATTTCAACAACGACATCGCCTATTCCAACGGTCTCTTCACCTACGGCCCGGTAGTCAAAAGATAAGCCTGACACGTTCTTTGTTTGAAAGCGGCTGGAAATTTTTTCCAGCCGCTTTTTTTTTGCTGGTTAATTTTTCGGCCAGCGGCGTCAAACCTCTGTTCTTTCTGCGCCTGGCCTATTTTTTGTTTTTGCTGGCGCTGTTTTTTTTCTGCCGCCGCCTCGACCTGAAAAGGCTGCTGGCCCCCATCAGCGCCGGCATCGCCCTGATCGTCTTTCCTTACGGCATCGCCCAGAAATTCATCCTCTTCCCCTTCATCCTCGAGCAGCCTGATTCGCTGCATTCATTTTTTGCGCAGGCCATGCGTGCCCGGGTCGGCGTCCGGCCGCATTTTCGCGATTTTTCCCCTGCCTACTCTGTACGCCATGGTCTGCGGCCTGCTGCTGATATTTATTGTCCACTATTTCTATCAGGCCCGGGGCCGGAGCCGGATCTTCTGGTTTTTCCTGCTGCTCCTGGGTGCCGTCAACCTGGTCTTGACCCAATCCTTCGGCGGCATCATTTTCTTTACCCTGGCCGTGCTGTTCTATCTTTTCGTTTCGGGTGTTTTTAAAATCAAATACCTGGCGCCGCTGCTCATGGTGCTGGCCCTGGTTTTTTTCACGGTGACGGCCCTGCGCTTTTCCGAGGCCCGGGAACTGGCCCCGGTCAAACTCCGCTTCGCCAACTGGCTGCAGGCCGGCCGCGTGATCGCCGCGGCGCCGCTGCTGGGCGTGGGGCTGGGCAATTACCAGGCCGCGGTGCCGGCGCATGTTCATGCCGGTGAACCCGCCTCCATCTATGCCCACAATTTTTTCCTGCAGCTGGCGGCGGAATCAGGAATTCCCCTGTTCCTTGTGCTGATCGCCCTTTCCTTTTTTTTCCTCAAGAAAAACCTGGCAAATTTATTGCACCCTGAAAACGCCTTGTTCGCGTCGGCTGCCATCCTTATCCTGCTTTTCAATATTTTCGATGTGGGCAATTACTTTTTCGCGGCCGGGATCAGTTTTGCCCTGGTGTTTTCCCAGCTTGTCAGAGTGGACTGCCCGCTGCGGCTGCGTCATTTTGCCGTGACCGCCCTGCTGGCCGTCGTACTGCTGGTCAACGAAGCCGGCGCCGCTCAACAAAGAAGCGCCGATCTTTGGCTCGGCCGCCGGGACCTGGTCCAGGCCGAAGCCCATTACCGCCGCGCCCTGGCTATCAGCCCCCTGGCCTTCCGTTCCTGGCTGGGGCTGGCCCATATCGCCTGGCAGCAAAATGATTTTTCCAAGGCCGAGACGATTTTGAAAAAAGTGTTGCAAATTTACCCGGAGCAGGCGTATGCCAATTACCGGCTTTCGCAAGCGGCCCAGCGCCGCGGCGCCTACCTGACAGCGTTGGTTCACGCCCGTCAGGCAGCCGCCGCCGACAAGAAAAACAGGGAATACCAGAGGTGGTATGAATTTATTCAAGCAAATTTTGCCCGGTAGCCCGCGCTTTCAGGAAGTTGAATTTTCAGTCCTTTCCGGGTGGGCACTGCTCTTTCCCGCCAAGCAATCCTATTTGTATTTTCTTGGCTTTGCTTTGTTGCTGGCTGCCTTTAGCTTGCGGAAAATCATCACGCTTAAAAATATCACCCTGACCCGTTTGTCCTCTTTTCTGCTCTTGTTCAATGCCCTGTTCATCTTCAGCACTTTTTTTTCGACCCATCCTTTCAGGTCGCTTTTGTTTGTCGGCGATATTCTCCTGGTGTCGCTGTGGTTCATCCTGTTTTATCTGGAAAAAAGCGACACGGGCCGCTACCTGCGACTGCTGGCCGTGCTGATTTCAGTTTCGTCCCTGGTCGTGCTGATTTTCTTTGTATTGCGGGGCGGCAGCGGTCCGGCCGAACAAATTTTCAAAAATCCCATCCTGCAAGGCATTGTTTCGGCATTGGCCGCCCTGGTTTTCCTCCATGCCCTGCTGCAAAGATACAGTCATGCCGATCTCGTTCTGCTGGGATTAAATTGCGCGGCCGTGATCATCAGTGCTTCCAAGGCTGCTTTTCTGGGATTGGCCATGTTCGCCGCGGTCATGATCCTGGCACGAAAGAAACGGTGGTTGGTGTATTTTTTTTCCATCCTGGTTCTGCTGGTGCTGTTGCCCAATCCCCTGCGGCGCATGGTGGGGCATTCGCTGCACCATGACCCCTATGTTTTGAACCGGCTGGACATATGGAGCATGTCGGCCCGCATGTTCCGCCACCATTTTTGGACCGGGGTCGGTCCCGACCTGTTCATGGAGGCGGCCGGGCGCTTCAATTTCCCACAGGAAAAAGGGCCGGCGCGCTACGGCAAAGTTCCCGAGTCGCCGCACAGTGATTACTGGAAGATCATCGCTGAAAACGGCTTGCCCGGCCTGGTCCTGGTCATGGCCTTCCTCTTTTTTGCCATCCGCCGCATGCTTTCGCCCCCCTGGTTCGACCTGCCCAAGCTGCTGCTGGGTTTTCTGCTGCTGCAGATGCTTCTGATCAATTGCCTTTTCAATTTCTTCTTCCTTTTGATTTTCGTTTTTGTTGCTGCATGATTTTCTTTTGCCGTGCGTCAGAAATTTATGTCGCTTCGGCCCGGCTTTCGGCGCCTTTTTTTCGGCTTTGCGTGATCTTTTTGCTGGTGACGCTGTACCTGTTTCCTTTTTTCGCCGACCGCTGCCTGGATTAGGCGTCCAGAGAAAAAAACATTGTACGCAAATTTGCCCTGCTCAAGCGGGCGGCGATTGTTCAGTCCCCTGGACGAAAGGGTGCCCCTGGCCAAGGCCGAAGTTGCTGGCTGTATTCGCCAGAAGCTCAAGCCAACCTGGAGGCCTGGGCTGATGCCGTGGACAACCTGCGTCTGGCCCAAAAACTCGACGGTTACGGGAATGCCGCCCTTTTATCGGAATCGACGCTGTTACAGGGATTTCCTGGCCAAACCCAGCCAGTACCCGGCCCTGGGCGAAGAGATCCTGGCGCCCCTGCGCCGGGCCGAAAAAAATGATCCCTTCAAGCCGTTTTTAAAACTGCAGCAGGCGGTTGTCCTGCGCGAGCTCGGACGTCGTCGCGAAGCCCGGCGTCCTGGCCGCTGGCCGCCCTGGACCTCGAACCTGAATACGTGGCGGCACTCGTATTCGTCCATGAACTGGACGGACTGCCGGTTTCGGACCCTGTGCTGCAAAGTCGGCTGGCCCAGATCCTCGGCAAGGCGAAAAAACTTGCCGCCAAACCCGGTTCTTATCTGTTCAACCTGCACCAGCTGCCCGAAAACGACATCGCGGAACGATGATCAATCGACCTGGGCTTCCAGCCTGATGAAAATGTAGGGATTGCGATAGTCGTTGGTGCGGATCTTGACCATGCTGTTGAAGCTGGCCTTTTCGAAAGGGGTGAAGTTGAGGGTGATCTCGCTGCTCTTTTTGGGGGCCAGGACACTGGTCTTGAATATCATTGACACCTCAGGGCTGCAGCTGATTTCCAGGACGCGCAGGTCCATGTTGCCGCTGTTGCTCAAGTTGAGCTTGCGCGAGTAGGTTTTTCCGATACTGACGCTGCCGAAGGCGAAATGGTCGGGCTTGAGGTCTGCCTGGGCAAAATCCTTCATGGTCACGGTGCCGCTTATGGTCAGGCGGACTTCCGGAGTATCAGGATCGTTGCTGGTAACCGTGATGGTCTTGACGACCCTGCCGTTGTAGCCGCTGGTATTGAATTTGCTGTTGATCGTCCCTTTTTCTCCGGCCTGGTAATCTTTTTTGGTCAGGGCGGCGGTGGTGCAGCCGCAGGCAGGAATGATGTTCTTGATGTAGAGGATATCAGTGCCCGCATTTTCGAATTCAAAATTTATGTCCACGGTTTTGCCGCTGTTCACCTCGCCGAAATCCAAAGTCGCGTTTCTGAATTTAATTGTCGGCTTGGCAAACAGTACGGCCGCCAGCAAAAAGGTCATTACAAAAATATTTTTTTTCATTTTTCCTCCAATTCCTTGATTTTCTTTTCGATGAGACGCAATTTATCCTTCCATGCCTCCAGGTTCCGGGCCAAAACCATGTTCTTGCGCCAGGAACCGATCTCCTGATGGGGAATACCGGCAATGATCATCCTGGTGTTGACCGATCCGGTGACACCGGACTTGGCGGCGATCATGACCCCGTCGGCTATCTGGATATGGTCGGCGAGGCCCACCTGCCCGCCCATGATCACCTGGGCGCCGATCCGGGTGGATCCGGAAATACCGGTTTGTGCGGAAATCGCCGTGTTTTTGCCGATATGAACATTGTGGCCGATCTGCACCAGGTTGTCCAATTTCACGTTTTCGGCCAGGACCGTCTCCTCGATGGTCGAGCGATCGATGCAGGTATTGGCACCGATCTCGCAGCCGTCGCCGATGATCACTTTGCCTTTTTGGGGGATTTTCACCGCCGAACCGTCGGGACTGCGTCCGAAACCGAAACCATCGGCCCCAATGACCGCCCCGGGATGGATGATCACCCGGTCGCCGATTTCCACGTTTTCGCGGATGACCACCTGGGAATAGATCAGGCATTCACGGCCGATTTTGACATTGTGATAAATGGTCACATTGGCATGGATCTCCGTGTCGGCTCCGATCAGGCTGTCGGCGCCGACGTACGAGAAAGGGCCGACACTGACGTTGGCTCCCAACCGGGCCTTTGCGGAAATGTCGGCGTTGGCGGCAATGCCCGTGCAGAAAGGGACGCGGGGATTGAAATATTCCAACAGCCGGGCAAAAGCCAATTGGGGATCTGAGACAAAAACCAGGTTGGCATAAGTGAGCGGACTGCCCTCGGCTCACGATCAGGGCGCCGGCTTGGACACGGGAAATATCGGAGTTTTCCTTTTTCCTGGCAACAAAAGCGATATCGTTGGGACCGGCCGCGGCCAGTGCCTGGACCCCCGTGATTTCAAGGGATTCGTTCCCGCGCAGCACGCCGCCGACAAGGGCGGCAATTTCTTTCAATTCAGGCATTTTTCTCCTTGTCCAGAAGATAGGTCATTTTGGCTCCATAGAGCATTATGCCCATGGTGAACTCCATCCAGAACCCGAACAGGATAATGGCCACGATCGGATCCTGCATTTTGCGCAGCAAGGACACATGCACCAGATAGTAAGTATATGCCCTTTTTATGGTTTCCCACAACAGGGCTGAAAACAGTGAGGCCGTGAACGCCGCCCCGGCAGCGACTTTTTTTTCCGGGATCCATTTGAACAGAATGTAAAAAAACAACAAAGTGATCAGGAATGGCAGGAGATATTTGATGAGAAATCCGTTGGTTGCCTGAAGCAAAGCGGCATCGATGAAGCTTGAGGCCTCGTATTCCCTGAAGACTGTGGTGATGGTCGAAATCAGCCCGGTTACAAAGAAAGAAGAAACGATCAGGATGACAACAATGACAAGCAATCCGAATTCCTTGATCCGCTTGATGAAAAAGCTGCGCTTGGTATTGATGAAAAACATGTCATTGATGAAACAGACGATTTTTTTAAATACCAGTATGCCCATGAACAAAAATACTCCCAGTCCGAACAGCCCCAGGTGGCTGATCCTGTCGCTCAATTCTCTGGCGTGCGTGAAAAAAACCGGGGCGATCTGCTGGAAAAACTCCGGCGAAAACGGATAGATGTTTTGCAGGGCGTTGTCAGGAGTGCCCATGAATCCGCTAAACAGGTAGGAAAAAAAGATCAGCAGAAAAAAAGATGAAAAAATAGAATAGTAAGCCAGAATAGAGGACTTGTCGATGCCGTTTTCATGCAAAAAGCACTTCAGCGCCAGCCAGGCGCTTTTCATGATTTTTAACGGCGCCGAGCTGCTTTTCTTGTTTTTCATTGTCTGACAACAGGGAAGGCGCCCGGGCCTTTCCTGTTATCGCAAAATCAACTGACCGTGTATTTGCCCCAATTGACGAAAAACAGAATCAGATCGATGAGCAGAACATAGATGACCAGGGACTCCATCAGGGCCAGGGCGATGATCAGCAGGCCGCGGATGGAATCGGCAGAGGCCGGGTTGCGGGCTATGTTGTCTGACGCATTGCAAAAAGCCTTGGATTGGCCGAATATGCCCATAATGGCCGCCACGGTCAGGCAGACGCTGCCGCAAAGGATGGTCCAAAAAAACAAGGATGTAGGCGGCATGGATTTTTCCACACCCTGCGCCGGCAGCAGTGCTGTCAGGGCGAGTAGTCCGGCAACGACCAGGAATGATTTTTTTCTCATAAGCGTTTTCCTCCTATTATTTAGTGTTCCGATGCGATGGCGCCGGCCAGATATACCGACGACAGCATAATAAAGATATAAGCCTGCAGTAAGTGATGTAAAGATGGCCATGGCCATCATGGGCAGTGGCGCGAAAAAGGGTACCAGTGCGACCAGGGTGATGATCACCAGGTCTTCGCCGAAAATATTGCAGAAAAGCCGGACCGTCAACGACAAGGGCCTGGAAAAGTGGGAGATGATTTCTATGGGAGTGAACAGCCAGCCCAACCACCAGGCCGGTCCGGTAAATGTTTTCAAGTAACCGAAAAAGCCGTGTTTTTTCACTCCCTGCGAGTGGTAATACAGAAAGATGAAAATAGCGCAGCCGGCCGGGGCGTTCAGGTTGGCTGTCGGTGAGGCCATTTCCGGCAAAAGCCCCAGCAGGTTGGAAAGCGCGATGAACAGCCCCAGTGTTCCCAAAGCGGGAATGAATTTTCGTCCTTCCGTGCCGATCATGTCGTCAACTATGTTGCGGAAAACCATGTAAATGGATTCCAGAAGGATCTGCATTTTGGTTGGGAACATGGCAAGATTTTTTACGGCGATTTTAAAAAAAATCACCAGGATCAGGGTGACGATCATGGCCATGATCACATGGGCGGGAAGGGGATCCCCTTTGAAATGAATGCCGGCAATGGCGGCGGTTGATTTCAGGAGCCCATTGATCCAGACGGCGATTAAAGGATTATGTTCCATGGAATAGGTTTTTGCATAGACGCTGAATTCCCGCCCCGACAATACCCAAATAAATCATGGCCAGTCCCTGGATGAAAAAAACAATGCCGTTCCTGGCCAGGCGCTGGATAATGAAAAATGCTCCGGTTATAACGAACAACTTCGCCAAGCTCGTCAAGAAAAACATCGTTTTGTCCTTGCCTTTTTTTAGTACGCGGTTTGTGAGCCGGATCAGTATGAAGAAGCCGGAAATACCGATAGCGGCGCCCGTAAGGGAAATTATACTATAAATGATGCTCTTTGTAAAAAATAAAATCAGAACAGCAGCCAGGATTTCTGCGCCGGCAGTAATGCCTATGAGGTCCTTGAATAAATCATCATCACTTTTTTGGTTCATGTGGGCGCGTTACGGAAAAAAGGTTGAAAAAACCGGCCAGGATTCCGTAAATAATGAAAATAATGGTGAGGTAAGGATCGGTTTTCAGCCATTTGTCCAATAAATAGCCGATAGTGAAACCGACAAGAATGGAGGCTGGAAACATCATGCCAACCGAAGAATAATCGAGCCACTTTTTCTTGCTTTCCTTCTCGGGAAGATTTTTTGACATTCAGGCTCCGGCTTGAATTGTTTGCCGTCGCTCAGTAATCCTCGTCCTCTTCGTCATCCTTCAAGTCGAAACCATCCAGGTCCTCTTCGGATTCCTCATCGCCGAAATTCTCGTCTCCTTCGTAATAGTTCATGGTTTCGAAATCTTCTTCGCCGAATTCGTTCTTTCGGGTTTCAATGGCTTTGTAAAACTCATCTTCATCCTCATAATGGCGGATGAAATTGGCATCCAGTTCACTATAGAAAAGTTCCAGATAGTCGTCCTCGATGTAGCAAAAAATCGACATGTGCTCATCTGTATCCAGATCTCCGATCACTTCTATGACTTTGGTAGCTGCGGCTTTTAGCGTATCTAGCGTTTGCCACGATATGATTTCCAATTGTTCCATCGGCAATCACTCCTTTTCAGTTTTAATATTGTCTTTATTTAATTTGATAATATGTTTTTGTCAAGTGTTTTTTAAATATTTTTTCAGATATTGTCCGGTCAGCGATTTACTGCGCTGCAGCATGGCGGCCGGGCTGCCGCTGAAAATGAGCTGCCCGCCCCTGGCGCCTCCCTCGGGACCGAGCTCGACAACATGATCGGCGGCGGCGATCAGGGCCAGATTGTGCTCGACGGCCACCACGGTGTTGCGATTGTGCAGCAGCCGGGCGATGAGTTTCTGGAGCACGGCGATGTCATAGCCGTGCAGGCCGAAGGACGGTTCATCCAGCAGGAACAGCATGTCCTTTTTTTCCTGGTTCAAGTATTTAAGCAATTTGAGTTTTTGCAGTTCGCCCGTGGACAGGCTGCCAAGTTTTTCCCCCAATTGCAGGTAGCCCATGTCATTGTCCTGCAGGTTGCTCAATACGGCCTTGATCTGCGGGATCGCTGAACCCAGGGCGCCATTGAACTCATTGATGCTCAGGTTCAGAATGTCGGCAATGCTTTTGTTTTTGTATGTGATTTTCAGCACATCGGGGGCGAAGCCGCTGCCGCGGCAATGGCTGCAAGCTGTTTTTACAGCCGGCAAAAATTGCATTTCGATTTCCAGATAGCCCCGGCCCTTGCATTCCGGACAGCGTCCCAGGGGCGAATTGAACGAAAAGTGGCCGGGAAGGTACCCGAGCAGGCGACTGGAATGCAAGGCGGCAAAGAATTCCCTGAGCGGGGCGAAGACATCAAAAAAACCTGCGATATTGGTGCTGGCGCGCATGTGGCTGATCCCCGGGTCGATGTGAACGGTTTCACTTATGCCGGGAATGTTTTTGTTTTTAAGATAGATCTCATCATATAAAAGCGTGCTCTTGCCGGCTCCGCTGACCCCGACGATAACAGTCAACGCCTGGCGGGGAATTTGCAGACTTAAATTTTTCAGGTTGTGAGCGCAGGCGTTTTTGAATGTCATGAACCCGGACGCGATTTTTTTTTCAGGGAAGATCTTCGCTTTAATATGAAAATATTTCTGGGTTATCGTGGTTTGCGAATGGAAGAATTCCTCCTTGCTGCCGCTGAAGATAACTCGCCCGCCCTGGCGGCCGGCGCGCGGCCCCAGTTCGATAACATGGTCGGCATATTTGATTAGGCGCGGATTGTGTTCGACCAGGACAATGGTGTTGCCGTTTTTCTTCAGTTTTTGCAGAAAAAAATTCATCTTTTCATAATCGGCCGGGTGCAGGTCGGCCGAAGGTTGGTCAATGATCAGGAGCGAATCGGAGAGGGTAGACCCCATAATGAAGGCCAGATTGATGCGTTGATGTTCGCCCTTGGAAAGGGTGAATGTCGGCCGGTTCAGCGGGATGTAGTGCAGGCGGCTCTGGATCAGGAATTTCAGTTTGGCGGCAATTTCAGTGAAAACGTCAGGGGCTATTTTATTCTGATAGCAGTTTTTGTCCAGGGTCTTGATGAAGTCATGGGCGGCGCCGATGGTCAGGGCCAGAAAATCGGCGATGGTCCGTCCCTGGATGCGGAATGACAATACCAGGGGGTTGAAGCGGCTGCCGCCGCAAGCCGGACAGGGGACCAGGGCCGGGTCGATGGCCGTCACGTCACCGAAACCTTTGCATTGCGGGCAGGCGCCCCGGGCGCTGTTGAAGGAAAACAGGTTTTCATCGGGGCTTTCATATTCCAGCTGGCAGCGGGGGCAGAAGAGACCGAAAGGGAAATGGCGGGGTATGCGGTTGTGAAAAACCGTGATGATGTTCCTGCTCATGGCCATGGCGCTGTCGACCGCCTCGAAAATGCGGCTGCGGTCTTGCGGCCGATTTTCCAGTTCGTCGATGAGCACCAATATCGGCTTGTTCTTGTTCTTGCCGTCGATGCCGGCGCTGTGGCCGTCCCGGACCTGAACAGTGTAGCCGCGGTTGATCAGGAATGGAATGTCTCCCTTATAGGAGAAACAAACTAGCAGCCGGCCGGGGCCGAGTGCCAGCAATTCCTGGACCACCTCATCGATGCTGAATTTTTTTATTTCAGCGCCGCAGCCCGGGCAGTAAAAATCGGCGATCTTGGCGTAGAGGATACGCAGATAATCGAAAATGTCCGAAGCCGTGGCTACGATTGAGCGGGGATTTTTGTGCGGCTTTTTTTGGCGGAAGGCGATAGCCGGGGGCAGGTTGTCGATCCGGTCGATATCCGGTTTTTCGATCTGATCGAGAAATTGCCGGATATACGGAGAAATGGATTCAATGTAACGAATGTAGCCCTCAGCGTACAGTGTATGAAAGGCCAGCGACGATTTGCCGGCGCCGCTGACGCCGACGACGGCAGTGATCTTTCCCAAGGGAATGGCGGCATCGATGTTTTTCAAATTGTTGGTGCGGATGCCTTTTAGAATGATGTTTTTTTCCATGACCGCCTGTCCCCAAGGGGGAAAAAAGTAAAATTGATTATACCATTTCAGATGGGCATTAAACAGGGAATATTACTTTTTTATGGCAAAATCACGGTCGGAAAAATCGTTGACGCGCAAATCCTTCAAGAGGCAGATACGCAGCCGGTATTGGCCGCTGTCGGGCATAGCGGTCGTTATTTGCCAATCGTAGGCACCGCTGTTTGCGACCGATTCGGCAATGATCGCGTATTGATCGCCGCTTTTAAAAAGCAGTATGGCCACGTTGCCGTTTGCGCCCAACGACCGCCACTGAATCCGGACCTGGCGGCCGGTTTGCAGGACTTCGCCGCCGTTGGGGAATTCAATGCGTATATAACTGTCTCCGGCCTGGAGCGTCAGGGTCAGCAAGATCAGCAAGGCAATCCTTTTGATGGTCATCACAATTAAATAAAAGTTTTGTGCAAGAATCTCAGCAAAAAAATAAAAAAATTTGTCACAGAGCCGCTTGCGCCCGGAGAGACTCGAACTCCCAACGCGCAGCTTCGAAGGCTGCCGCTCTATCCTTTGAGCTACGGGCGCGGCCGGCAAGGGCATTATAAAGGGATTCGACCCTTACGGCAAGGAAAATAAATGTGCTATACTTTTCTCATGACCAAGAAAATCGCCTTTGATCAGCCTGTAGCCGAACTGATAAAAAAACGTGTTTCCTGCCGCAGTTTCGACGGCCGCGGCCTGGAAAGCGGGATTCTGGAAGTTTTGGGGAAATTTCCGGCAGGCCTGGAGCTGCCCTTTCATAGCCGACTCCGCTTCGGAATAGTCGACAGTGAAAAAGTTAAAGCTGAAAATATATTCTCCACAGGCAGTTACGGAATGATCAAGGGGGTGCGTTTTTACCTGAGCGCCCTGGTCCAAAAAAACGCGCCGCGTCCCTGGGAGGACATCGGTTTCGCCCTGGAGTCAACTGTCCTTTATGCCACTGCGCTTGACCTGGGCAGCTGCTGGATCGGCGGCATCTTTGACCGCAAACATTTCGGCAGGGCTCTGGGTATGGGTGCGGATGAGCTGCTGCCGGCGGTAGTGGCCGTGGGTCGTCCGGACGTGAAACGATCCCTTCGCGACCGCCTGGTTCGCTGGAGCGCCAAGGGCAACCTGCGCAAGGACCCTACCGGGCTTTTTTTTGCGGGTGATTGGCAAACGCCCTTGCTCTATGGGGAATTGCCGCAGTGGGCACCGGTTCTGGAGTGCGTGCGCCTGGCTCCTTCTGCCTCCAACAAGCAACCCTGGCGCATTATTTTTCTTGATGAACGCTTTCATTTTTTCCTGGACCGGGACAGGGCCTACAGCGCCTTGATGCCCAAGGCCGACCTGCAGCGCATCGACATGGGCATTGCCATCTGTCACTTTCAACTGGCGGCTGCCGAAGCCGGCTTGAAGGGCGAATGGAACGGTCGATGAACCCAAGTTGCCGGAAACTCCGCGTCAATTTTGAATATATTATCTCGTTCGTGATTCGGTAGGAATAAAGGGGGCTAAGCCTCGTCCTACGACTCTTTATAACTCACCTCAGCCCCCTCTCTTGTAAAGAGAAGGGAGCCGTTTTGTTGCTTTCTCCCCTTCTATTTCCCAAGAGATAGGCATGAATGATGGGGCGAGTACTTTGCAGAAAGGATTACCGAGCGAAGTCACATTCTCTTCGACATCGAACCTCGAACGGCGAACCTCGAACTGCTATTTCCCTCTTAGCGATCCCTCGTCCAGGTACTGCTGGAACAACCTGCCCCATGGGAATTCAGCCATTTTTTATAGATCTTGCTCTCCTTGAAAGGCCAGTGCAGAACGTCGTGATAAAAATACGAATAAAAATTTCCCAGGTAGAGGATGGGCGGACGGGTCATGGCTTTCTGCAGGAAACGGGTGGGGCCGAACCAGGTAAACCAGCCTACGACCTTGTGAAAACAGAAACCAACCTGGAAGTTCCAGTTTTCCCGGGCTGCGTCCAGGTCGCCGACAATTTCGATCTCTTCGGGTTTGCCGATGCCCAGCCCGCTCTCGTGGGCCAGGCGGATGTAGCGGATGGACATGGGGTCGAAGCCCATCAGTTTGGCGGCCACGGCATCAATGGCCACCTGGTCGGCGCTGGCCAGGATAACGTTCTTTTCCTCGGGGGTCATCACGCGTGGACCCGGGCCATTGCCGGCCATGGTTCCGTCCATCAGACAGAACAAACCCGGGTGGATCTCTTTCTGGATGGCCAGCAAGTCCACCAGAGTTTCGTGGATGTGGGTGTGGGTCTGGTGGCGCTTGTGGTTGAGCAGGCCGCCGAAAGCGTTTTTCATGGCGCCGGTCGTGGTGGTATAGATATGGCATTTGACCGTGGGCAGGTGGACCATGTTTTTGCCAATAAAATAATCGGGAATGCGCAGTTCGTCACCGTAAATTTTATCCAGAACAAGCATCCTGGCTTTGGGCCTGTATTGCACCCATTCCATGTCCTTTTCGCGAAAATTGAACAGGACCTTGATGTCGTGGTCTGCGAATATCGGCTTGTAATTGTTCAGGTCCTCGCCCTTGAAGGCATTTGTCACCTCGGTCTTGTTCTGCACGCAGGCGATGTCGTTGAAGCCGTTCTTTTTCAAGGCCAGGATGGTCGCTTCCAGCTGCCAGGGGGTGGTGTTTGCTGATGGCAAGGGGTAATGCCATGAGATGTTGTCCTTGATGATGGTGGTCAGGTTTTTGTCAAGCTGGACCGGGCCGCCGGCCAGCTCGAAGAGGCGGATATAATCGTCCAGGACGGTTTCCGGCCTGGTCCTTAAAATTGCGACCTTCGCTTTTGTCATTTTTTGTTTTCCTTGCTCTTGATGTTGCCTATTATACCGATGTCGGTTCAAAAAAACCAGAGTCCTTGCTCGCGGCGGCAGAAAGCCTCTCTGATCGGTCGGAAAGAACGCGGACCGGGAGCTTGAGCCATGTTGACAGCCAGGGGGAGAATGCTATACAATAGCCGGGCGCGGTGAGTGTAGCTCAATGGTAGAGTATCGGATTGTGGATCCGATCGTTGCGGGTTCGAATCCCGTCACTCACCCCAGTTTTTTCCTAAAATAAGCAAGCTATTGTGACAAGTGACGAGTAACAAGTGACAAGGAAGAAAACGAGCCCGTTCTTTGCTCTTTTTCCTTCCCTATACCCTGAACCCTAAACCCTGTACCCTTCTTAGAACACCAAGGCCATCTTTTCTTGATTGCGGCCAGGTCCTTGTCCTTGGCGATGTAGCTTTCCAGATAGCCGCACTGGCCGCAGACGAAATTGTTCAGTACGGCCATGCGCAGAAACGAAACCGGGATGGTGTTGCTGTGCTGCATTCCCGACTTGCTGGAAACGGAGCTGCCGTTGAAGATCTCCTTACCCCCGCAGCGGGGGCATATGCCTTTTTTCATTGTTCCTCCTTGGTTGGCGGTTGTCCGGCCTGGCTGGCGGCGGCCGGCGCTTTTTTACGGCGCCGGCCCATGGCCTCGTGCAGGATGGATTCGATCTGGCCGTTGACGCTGCGGAAATCGTCGGCGGCCCAGCGTTCCAGTTCTTCCCACATCTCCTGGCTGAGGCGCAGCAGGAATGATTTTTTAGCAGGCATGGACGGATGACTGACCGCTTATTTGTACAGGGTGCCGGTATTGATCACGGGCGTGGCTTCAGATTCGCCGCACAGTACCACCAGCAGATTGCTGACCATGGCCGCCTTGCGCTCCTCGTCCAGGTTGACCACATTTTTGCTTTCCAGGTCTTCCAGTGCCATTTCCACCATGGAAACCGCGCCGTGCACGATCTTGCGGCGGGCGGCAATGATGGCTTCAGCCTGCTGGCGGCGCAGCATGGCGTTGGCGATTTCCGGCGCATAGGCCAGATGGGTGAGCCGGGTTTCCTCTACGCGCACTCCGGCTTTGGCCAGCCGCTCCTGGAGTTCCTTTTTTAAAACCTGGGCCACTTCGTCCATGCCGCTGCGCAGGGTCATTTCTTCCTCTTCGCCGTGATCATATGGGTAGCAATTGGCCAGGTGGCGCAGGGCGGCGTCGCTCTGGATCTTGACGTAGTGTTCGTAATGGTCGACATCGAACAGGGCGTGGGCGGTGTCCTCGACATGCCAGACCACGACCGCGGCGATCTCAATGGGATTGCCGCGTTTGTCGTTGACCTTCAGCTTGTCAATTTCGAAATTGCGGATGCGCCGCGAAACAGTGTATTTCCCCCGCGGCACTGCCAGCTGCAGCGGGTTGGTCCAGTGAAAGCCGTCGCTGATTACGGTTCCCTTGTATTTGCCGAAGAGGACCAACACCTTGGCCTCGTTGGGCTGCAACGTAAAATAGCCCGGGGGCAGGATAACGGCCACTACGATCAGCAGGGCCATGATGAGCAGGATTTGGGGAAGCGACCAATGCACGGTGTTTACCCCGGAAACAAAGATCCAGAGAGTGATCAGTATCAGCATGACATGCAGGGCGGCAATGCTCCAGCCCTTGAACGAAGTTCCCATTTTTTCTTTCGTCATAAATGCCTCCTTCAATGATATTGAAATGATATCAAAAATATAGCATGTATTTTTCCTTCTGTCAACAAAAAAATCATTTATTGTGTGAATTCGAGGTGTTACTTGTAAATAAATTACCCAATTCATTCGTCCGACTTATTGCCGAATGACCTTGCCCGTTGGTGAAGGCTTGGCTAAAAGTGAGCGGTGGAGAGCAATGTCGCCCGTTGACAGGAAAATTTTCATGGCCGCGCCTGTGATCGAGAATGGCATGCGAATTGCTACTTCATTTTCGAATTGGACCGCGCACCATTATTTTCAGGTGTGTAATTATGACCAAAAGAAAAGACAAAAGAATAAACAAGAGCCTGCTGGTCGATATCAATCAAAACGGCTTCGAGCAGATGGGTGTCACCGTTAATGTCTCCCGCCGGGGAATGTGCATTGCCACGACCGAAGTTTTCCCTGCTCACAGCGAGCTTTGCATCCTGATTGCCGCGGCCGATGACATTTACCCCGTCACCGGTGTGGTGGTCTGGAACATGAAAAATGGCTTTGCCAGCAAAGACAATGTGCCGGCCGGGTTGGGCATCCGGATTTGTACTGCAGCTCCCGGCTACTATAAGTTTATCGCGGCCATGAAAAAAAACCGGCGACTTCCAGTTAAAAATCGATTAGACTGCTGATTTTTTGTCATATCTGATCGGTTTCGCCCGCTTTCCAGCTATTTCACATTTTTCCTTTCTTTACAGCAGCATTGATTTAATATAAACTTTGAATTCTTCAATCATTCTTGCCAAGGGAAAAAAATGGACAGAAAACAATGTTATGACAGTCTCATCGATGTGATAGGCCATACGCCCATGGTCAGGCTGAACCATGTGGTCAGCGATGTTCCCGGCGAGGTTTTTGCCAAACTTGAATTCCTGAATCCCATGGGCAGTTGCAAGGACCGCATTGCCCGCTACATGATCGAGAAAGCGGAAAAAGAGGGGAAAATAAAAAAAGGCGACCTGATCATCGAAAATTCTTCGGGGAATACCGCCATGGGCCTGGCCCTGATCGCCATTCAAAAGGGTTACAGGCTGAAAGTAGTGGTCCGCGACCGCATCAGCCGGGAAAAGCTTGACCAGCTGAAGGCTTTGGGAGTCGAAATCCATATGGTGGACAGCTCGCTGCCGCCCGAATCCCCATACAGCTACAACAATATCACGCCGCTGCTGGCCCGGGAAACGCCGAATTGCTATTTCCCCGACCAGCACAACAACCGCGACAACAACGAAGCCCATTACCTGGGCACGGGGCCGGAGATCTGGGAGCAGATGGAGCGGCCGGATCGACTATTTCGTTGCCGGCATTGGCACCGGCGGCACCATCGGCGGCACGGCCCGCTTTCTGAAGGAAAAAGACCCCGGGATCCAGGTTGTGGCCGTGGACCCCGTGGGTTCGGTTTTTTATGAGTATTTCCACAAGCAAAAAAAAGTCAAACCCGGGCCCTACCTGCTGGAAGGACTTGGTGATGAATTCCTGATCCATTGCGCCGATTTCAGCGTCATCGACGACATGCTGCAGGTGACCGACAAGCAGGCTTTTCAAGGAGCCAGGGAATTGGCCCGGCGCGAAGGGATATTGGGCGGCGGGTCGTGTGGCGCGGCCCTTTGGGGGGTGCGGCAGCTGGCAAAAAAGATCGGCCGCCCGGCCCGAATCGTCACCATTTTTCCCGATGGCGCCTCCCGCTACCTGAGCACGATCTACAATGACGATTGGCTGAAAGAAAAAGGTTTGCAATAGAAATTCAAAAAAATCCTTGTCGCTTCAGGCTGACTGCAAGTTTACAAGAACTTTTTTGTTTCATTTTCGTATTTGAATTGTTAACTGGAGGCACCGGATGAATAAATATTCTTATGGTTATCTTTTTTGTTTTTGTACTGACTCTGCCGAACCTGACCCAGGATCAGGATATCAAATCCTTGTCTTTGGATGAAGTAATCGAGCAGGCATTGAAAAATAATCTCGACTTGCAGATCGAGATGTCCAACCCGGAGATATCCCAGGCGCTTCTGGACAAGAATGCCGCGATATTCATACCGACCCTGACGCTTGATTTCGGCCGCGGGTCGACCACTACGCCCAGTTCCAGTATCTTTACCGGTGCCGATATCGAAAGAGCCGATTCAGGCGTATTGGCATTCACCATTTCCCAGAGATTGCTCCTGGGGGGCAGCCTCAATATCCAGCTGGACAATTCACGCAATTCGACCAACTCGGTATACAGCAATATCAACCCCCGCTACAATTCACAGCTCAAATTCAGCCTGGTTCAACCCCTTTTAAAGAATTTCGGGCTTACGGCCACCAAGAGAAACATCTATGTTGCCCGCAATAGCAAGGACAAGTCGCTCTTTGCCCTGAAGCAGCAGGTGATAAACCTGATCTACCAGACCGAAGAAGCATATTGGAACCTGGTCTACTCGCACCAGAACCTCGAGGTCAAGGAGAAATCGCTGCAGTTGGCCAAGGACCTGCTCAAGCAGAATGAAATCCAGGTCAAGGTGGGCGTCTCGGCTCCCATGGATATTCTGACCGCCCAGGCCGAAGTGGCATCCAGGGAAAGCGAGCTCTCTGCAGGTCCGCAGCCAGATCCAGACCCACGAAGAAAATTTACGCCGAATTTTAAATATCAGCCAGATGCCGGAAGCCATCGTCCCCCAGGACAAACCGCTGTTCAGTCCGCTGCAGGTTGATTTCAACCAGTTCCTGCTTGAGGCCCTGGAAAAGCGGCCTGACATTGAGCAGGTGCGGCTCGACTTGAAGAGCAAGAACATCGACGTTCGTTATTTTCGCAATCAACTGCTTCCCAACCTGCAGTTAACCGCATCCTATTACGCAAAGGGTCTGAGCGGCACTCCCCAGGACGTGGATTTCAGCCTTTTACCCACCGATTCGGTGATCAGTGATATCGGAGGCAATTTAAATGATTCGCTGCGGGACGTGCTGAAAAACCTCTATGGCAATTACTCCTTCGGCCTGCAGTTGTCCGTCCCGCTTTTCAACACGTCGGCGCGGGCCGACCTGGTCCAGGCCCGCCTGAACCTGGAGCAATCCATGCTGCTTCTGAAAAAAACCGAGAGCACCATCTATTCCGAGGTCAAGCAGATCATCATGGACCTGGAAACCACGGCCAAGATCGTCGAAGCCAACCGCATTTCCCGTGAATTGGCCGACCAAAAACTGGTTGCCGAACAAAAAAAGCTGGCAGTCGGCCTTTCGACCAATTACCTGGTTTTGCAATATCAGCGTGATTTTTCCAACGCCCAGATCGCCGAACTGAAATCGCTGATCGATTACAATCTGGCCCTTTCCCGGGTCAACAAAGTGCTTGGCACAACCCTGGAAAAGCACCAGATCGTATTCTCTGAAATGTTGCTTAAAAAATAAGCAAGTAGGGCTGTTTTTCGCATAGTAGTTTACAATTCTATTCTTTTCTGTTAAAATATACTATCATTTCGCATAAATACTAGGAGGAAATTGTGAGTATTACCAAGGAAAACAAGGAAAAGCTGATCGGACGTTTTCAGATAAACGACAAGGACACGGGTTCATCCGAAGTGCAGGTATCGATTTTAACTGAAAGGATCAGGAATTTGACCGAGCATTTTAAAACCCACAAAAAGGACAATCATTCCCGCAAAGGTTTGTTGACCATGGTTTCAACCAGAAAAAAACTTTTGAACTACCTGCGCAAGACCGATTATGACAAATATTTAAAAATCATCCAGGAACTGGAATTGAGAAAGTAAATTTATTCAGGAGACATATATGCAAAAAACAATTCAGATCGAAATAGACGGTTCTACCTTAAAAATCGATATCCATCGTTGGGCCCGGCAGTCGAACGGTTCTGCCCTGCTCACTTATAAGGACAACATGGTCCTGGTCACAGCCAACATGCGCGAAGAGGCAAAAGCTGCCCAGGATTTCCTGCCGCTCATGGTGGATTTCAGGGAAAACACCTACTCCGCCGGCAAAATTCCCGGCGGCTTTTTCAAACGGGAAGGCAAGCCATCGGAAAAGGAAGTGCTGCTTTCCCGGCTCATAGACCGCCCTATCCGTCCGCTTTTTGCTGACAACTATAATCACGACACCCAGGTCATCGCCATGCTGTTGTCCGCTGATTTCAGCATCGACTATGATTCAATGGGAATTATCGGCGCGTCTGCAGCCCTGATCTCCTCCACTATTCCCTTCAGCACCCCCCTGGGTGCTGTGAAGATCGGCTGGAAGAACAATGAGTATTTCATCAATCCCGGCCAGGATGTTCTGAAGGAATTGGAAATGGTGTTGCAGGTGGCCGGAACCGAGCAGGAAGTGGTTATGCTGGAAGCCGCCGGCAATGAATTTTCTGATGAAGTATTCATGGAAGGTTTGCGCCGGGCCAAGGAAGTGATCGCCAAGATCTGCCAGGCGCAGAAAGAACTGCTTAATCCCGATAAAATGGTCGTGGCCGCCAAACCGGAAGCCGAGGCTCTGGTGGAGGATCTTCGCGGCAAGTTCTCCGCCCAGATCCGTGACGCCATTTTTACCCAGGACCGGGTGCTGCGCCGCTTGAAGATCAAGGCCATTCAGGAAGAGATCATGCAGGGCAAGGACGAAGAGGAAATCGCCAGGATCAAGGGAGCTTTTGAGAAAGTGGAGACCCAGATCTTCCGCCAGACCTTGCTTCAGGGGAAAAAGCGAACCGACAACCGTGCTTTTGATGAGATTCGGGCCATTTCCATTGAATTGGGCATCCTGCCGCGCGTCCACGGTTCGGCGGTTTTCACCCGCGGCGAGACCCAGTCGCTGTCGACCGTGACCCTGGGTTCAGAAGACGATGCCCAGAGGCTGGATAACCTGAACGGCGATGAAACCAAGAAAAAATTCCTTTTGCATTACAATTTCCCGCCTTTTTCGGTCGGTGAAGTCAGTTTTCTCAGGGGCGCCGGCCGCCGCGAGATCGGACATGGCAACCTGGCTGAAAAATCTCTGAGCAAAGTGATCCCGGACAGTGAGAATTTTCCCTATACCATCCGCGTGGTTTCCGACATTATGGAATCCAACGGCTCATCCTCCATGGCCACGGTTTGCGGCGCTACCCTGGCCCTGATGAACGCCGGAGTGCCCATCAAGGCGCCGGTGGCCGGCATTGCCATGGGCCTGGTCAAGGAGGGAGATCAATTCGCGGTTCTGACCGATATCGCCGGTTATGAAGATCATTTTGGCGACATGGATTTCAAGGTGGCCGGTACCGAGAAGGGCATCACAGCCATTCAGCTGGACATCAAGATAAAGGGATTGACCGATGAGATCATCCGCCGCACCATCGAGGATGCCCGCAAGGCATATTTGTTCATTCTGGCCAAAATGAAGTCGGTAATCGCCGTTCCTTCCGAAAAACTTTCCGAATACGCACCGGTCATTCTGACCATGATGATCCCTGTTGATAAAATCAGGGATTTGATCGGCCCGGGCGGGAAAAACATCAAGGAACTTGTGGCCACTTACAGTGTCAAGATCAATGCCGAAGACGACGGCAAGGTTTCCATTGCCGCGGCCAACCGTGAATTGGGGGAAAAGGTGATCGCCCGTATCGAAGCCATGACCGGATCGCCTGAAGTCAACAAGATCTACAACGGTAAGATCAACCGCATTGAAGATTACGGGCTGTTTGTGGAGATCATGCCCGGCGTGACCGGACTGCTGCATGTGTCGGAAATTTCCAATCGCCGCATCCGCGATGTCCGCCAGGAATACAAACTGGGCCAGATGATCGATGTAAAGGTTTTGGCCCTGGATCGCGACAACAAGATGAAACTGAGCCATAAGGTTCTGGAAAATCAGCCGCGCGACGGCGAGAACTGAAATCCGCTCCGTTACGTGTCCGGCTGGGAGGCGTGATCATGCAGGATCGTCATGTGAGCAAAGACAGCGGCCGTTCACCGGTTTTTCTCAAGACTTCCGGCTGCCAGCGCGGCTTCACCTTGATCGAGGTCATTACCGTGACCGTGATCATCGCCATTCTGGCCGTGGCCGCCATTCCCCTGGCCCACAATGCCTTTCAACGTGAAAAAGAGATCGACCTGCGTCGGGCTTTGCGCACCCTGCGCACGGCAATCGATGAGTACAAGAAATTTGTCGAGGAAAACAAGATCGAAGTGGACGATGATACCTACGGGTATCCGGAAAAACTGGAACTGCTGATCACGGGTATTGAATACAAGAACAAGAAAAACAAGACCCGTCTGGCCAAATTTCTGCGCCGCATCCCCTTGGACCCCATCAACCGCTCTTACAACTGGGGGCTGATTTCCTATCAGGACAAACTCGGATCCCGCCGCTGGGGCGGGCAGAATGTCTGGGATGTCTACTGCGACTCAAATAAAAAGGCCCTGGACGGCAGCTACTACCGCGATTGGTGAAGCTCCGTTTCCTGGCCTGCCTTCATTCCAAATCGGCCAATGCCCGGTCAGAAGTTCAGGTTCAAGCCCAGGGAAAAATCCAAACCCTTGGCCGGGGGAATGTCAGGATCGGCATTGGCGAAATAAACGCGATCGAACAGGTTGGCGATTTTGAAGAACACGAACAGGCGGTTGGAACAATAACAACCGGCTTTTACAGTTGTGACGCTGAAGGCGGGAATGGCGGTTTCCGCCGGGCCCGGGTGTTTCACGGCCGCTGAGGCCAGCCAGTTCACTTCACTCCAAAACCTGCCCAACCAGAATTTCGCTCCCAAAAACAACTTGGCGCTGGGAATGTCGTTGACCGGTTTTTCGCTGATTGTACTTCTGCCATTGTAGTAGAAGGCGTTGCCGAACAACTCCAGTTTTTTCAGAGGATAGAATTGAAATTCCAATTCCAGCCCGCGGATAAGGCCCTGTTCGATGTTTTCATATGTGTAGGAAGTGTCGCTCAGCTGAAATTTCTCGATCATGTTGCGTACGGAATACTGGAAAAAGTAGGTGCCAAGGAAAATATTTTTACAGTGGATCTTCAAGCCGGCATCCAGGTTCAGGCTTTTTTCAGGCTTCAGATCGGGATTGCCGACGATGGAGCTGCGGCCGGTGATGCCGGTGTAGAATGCCTCGCTCAATGATGGCTGGCGATAGGCAGTACCGGCGTTGAAAAACATGGTAAAAGTATCCTTGATTTTTCTGGTAATACCCAGAAAAAAAGCCGGCGCCCACGAAGACTTTTTCAATAGAACACCATCAGAAACGGCATTTCGGAAAAATGCTCCCAAACGGGCGCCTGCCAGCAGGTCAAAAGCGGCCAGCCCCGAGTAATCCAGCATGGCGTACATTCCCAGGTCGTTGCGCCTGCCGTTTTCTACGGGAAAGGATCTGTTGCTTAAAAAACCGTTTTTCCATGTTTCGTTTTCCATATCGACATTGGTCCGTCCGTAATAATCGACACCGAATTGGTATGAAAGATTGCTGCTCAGGCTTTTTTTCAAGGTGGTGCGCACGCCGAAATCCAGGGCGTTATTTTTTGAAATATCGACTTGTTTGTTTGCCTGCTTGATTTTGTCGAGTTCATAATCGTTGGGATTGAGAAAAAAGGAAAAATTAAGGGAGCTGCTTGCCTTCGGGTAATTTTCGCAATAGGTGATGTTCAGCAGGTTGATGTTTTCCCGAGGATAAAATGATGAAATGGCCGGATCATTTGCCCTTTCGGGCTTGCCGATATCCCGGCCGGCGGATTTCAAAAAACTGAGACTGAAGCTGCGCTTTTCGGTTTCGTAGCCGGCAAAGAGATTCCCCGTGTAATAGCGATACCCTGAGTTAAACACCCTTGCGCCAGCAGCTGAATAATCGTCGGCTTGAGAAATCTGCATGGCGCTGAACACTGAATAGGACCCGAATTTTTGGTTCAGCGCGAAGCCGCCATTCAATTTTTGGTCGGCCGAATGGCCGCTGATGTTCAGGGCGGCAAATCCGGGCTCGGCATTTTGGGCATTACGGGGTATGATCTGAATCACGCCGCCGATGGCATCGGAACCATAGAGGACCGAAGCCGCCGAACGCACTACCTCAATTTGTTGGACAAGTTCGGGGGGATAAAATTGTGCCGCCGCGCCGGCGCTGCGGTCGCTGGTGATACGCGCCCCGGCGGCCAGCAGCAGGATGCGCCGCCGGGCCAGGCCGCGGATGCTGGGAGTGACCGCAATGCCGCCCTTGCCGATGAAATGCACGCCCGGTGAGTTTTGCAGAGCCTGGACGATGGTCTCGGGCTGGCTTTCCATGATCCCGCTCTTGGAAACAACATTCTGGGCGAAGGGTATGGCAATGGTCTTTTGCGATTCATTCAGGGCGGTGACGGTAACATCCTCCCTAAGGAGGTTCAGGGGGATGAGGTACACTTTCAGGTCAGGCGTTATTTCCTTCAAGACAACGGTTCTTTTCTCAAGGTAGTGTTGGGGGCTTTCAAAGTAAAGTTCCAAAAAGGTTTCGCCGGCAGCGACGTCAAAAACGAATTCACCTTTTTCGTCTGAAAGCAGTGAGCGTTCGCCGGAACTTGTCCGCACAAGGACACCGGCCAGCGGCCGATTGTAAATATCCCTGACCGTGCCATGGACTTCCACTCCTGCCATGGGCAGAGAAAACATCATTACTATAAAAACGAGCCAAGACAGTTCTTTTTGCTTTGGGCATGGATTCCTTTTTTTATTTTTACGTATGGGGACGTCTTTTGTTTTTCGCCAAGCTTATTGTAGATGAATTTTGAATTTGCTATCATGTGCTTCGGGAGGAATCTTGTATATTCTGGGTATCGAGTCGTCCTGCGATGAAACAGCAGTGGCCGTGGTCGAAAGGGGCGAAAAAAACAGCGTGCGGGCCGAGCAGATCAAATCCCAGGTAGACCTGCATGCCCTTTATGGCGGGATCGTCCCCGAAATCGCCGCCAGGACGCACTGTGAAACCATCGACCTGCTGACCAGCCGGGCATTGCAGCAGGCCGGCGTCGGCATCGAGGATATCGATATTTTGGCGCTGACCCAGGGGCCCGGGCTGATCGGTTCCCTGCTCGTCGGCCTGGCGTTCGCCAAGGGACTGGCCATGGTCCATGACCTGCCCCTGGTCGCCGTGGACCATATTGCGGCTCATATTGAATCTCCCTTCATCAGCCACCCGCAGATCGCCTACCCGCTCCTGGCCCTGGTGGTTTCCGGAGGGCACACATCGCTTTTTTACCAGGAGGAAAAATTCAATGGCCGGGTGATAGCCAAAACCCGTGATGATGCCGCCGGTGAGGTCATGGATAAAGTGGCCAAGCATTTCGGCCTGGGTTATCCGGGCGGACCGCTTCTCGACAAACTGTATATAAAAGGTGATTCCAAAAAGTTCACTTTTAAAATACCGCGCATGAGCGATGGCGGTGCTGATTTTTCTTTTTCCGGATACAAGTCGGCGCTGCTGCGCCAGGCCCAGAGTTTGAATATTCAGCCCCACAGTCAGGATTTTTTCGACCTGCTGGCCTCTTTTTTAAGCGCTTTGGTCGAATATTTACTTGCCAAAACCCTGGCCGCGGCCAAAGATCTGCCCGTTCGTTCGTTGATCGTTTCCGGAGGAGTCAGCCGCAATTCTATCCTGCGTCGGCGCTTCAGTGAGGAATGTGTCCGGCTGGGCATCCCGCTTTATCTGGCCGAACCAAACTATTGCACCGATAATGCCGCCATGATCGCCTGGCTTGGTTATGAAAAATATCAGGCCTTTCCCGAACTTGACTATTTTGATCTCCATCTCAATTCCTATTCCCGGGCTCAATTCCGGGAAAGCACCAGGCACCGCTGAGTGCTATTTCCCCGGGCACTGCCGGCGCACAGCCTCGGGCAGATTCTTGTTGCCGTAGACGCGGTCGAAGTGGACGCTGAATTCAGCTGCCAGTTTTTTGGCCCGGTTCTCAAAGGCTTCCGGGTCCTTCCATGTGTTCTTGGGCTGGAGGATCTCGGCCGGGACATCAGGACAGACGGTGGGAATGCTGATATGAAAATTTTTGTCCTCAACATAAGCGGCCCGGTCCAATTCTCCGTTTAAAACTGCCCGGATGATGGCCCGGGTGATATTGATGTCCATGCGCTTGCCCTGGCCGTAAGGTCCGCCGCTCCAGCCGGTGTTGACCAGATAGACCTGGGTGCGGTGTTTTTTGATCTTCGCACCCAATAGCGCAGCGTAGTCATTGGGATTGCGCGGCATGAACGGTTGGCCGAAAAAGCGGGAAAAGGTCGAAAGCGGTTCAACAATGCCGGTTTCAGTTCCAGCCAGTTTTGAGGTATAACCCATCAGAAACCAGAACATGGCCTGGTCCTGGTCAAGTTTGGCTACGGGGGGCAAAACGCCATTGGCGTCGGCGGTCAAAAAAATGATGGTTTTGGGATGCTTGCCGCGGGAAGATTTCTTGATGTTCGGCAGCGAGGAGAGCAGGTAAGAGCCGCGTGAATTCTCTATCAGGCGCGAGTCGTTGAAGTCGAAGGTCCCGTCCGGATACATCATGGCGTTTTCCACTATGGCGCCATGGTTCAAATAGGGAGCCTCATGGGTGATGGCGTGATGGATCTGGGGTTCCTTGGCCGGATTCAGGTTGATCAGCTTGGCGTAGCATCCGAATTCGAAGTTGGCAATGCCATGCTTATCCCAGCCGTGCTCGTCGTCGCCAAGCAGTGCCCTGTCCGCATCGGCGGACAAGGTGGTCTTTCCGGTTCCGGAGAGGCCGAGGAAGAGGGCGATGGTTCCGTCACGGCCTTCGTTGGCCGAAGCATGCAAAGGCAGAATCCCCGCCTTGGGCAGCAGGTAATTCATCACGGTAAACATCAGTTTTTTAACGCTGCCCATGTAGGCCGAGCCCATGACCACGCCGATGTTCTGGACAAAATCCATGGCCACCACCATGTCTGAGGTGCTGCCGTCGGGCAGCTTGCGCAGCAGGCCGCTGTATTTTTGCTTGTCAAGCTTGTCGACAGGCAGGGCGACGAGGGTGAAGGGCTTGCCGTGGAAAATGCTGCGTGCGATGTCCCTGGGCAGCGGGCGGAACATGGTCGCAGCAAAGAGCGTGGTGACGGCGCTGTCGCTGATGGTGCGTACCGGCAGGGCATAACGGCTGTCGGCACCCACGACACGGTCGGTGATGTACAATTTCTCCTTTGCCGCGACCCTGGCCAGAACATCTTCCAGGATCATGGTAAAGGTTTCCGGTGCCAAAGGCAGGTTGTTCGGGGAGTCCCAGTCGATTTCCCGGTCGATTTCCGGCCGCTTGACCGTCAAGGTATCCTTGGGGCTGCGGCCCGTTGATTCCATCCTCGTCCAGGTGGCCAGGGCTCCGTTTTTGCTGACCAGAACCTCCCTGTTCTTCACGGCCGCCTTGATCAGGTCGCGGCGCTTGGGGTTGATTTGTACGTTCCCTTTTTTGTCGATAAGAGCCGTCAATTCTTCCAGGAAATTCATTTCATGCTCCTCTTGTTAAGCAGGAAATTATAAATCAACGGCAGCATAAAAGCAACCTTTTTGCAGCGGGCTTGAGCTTGGGCGGAGTTGACAAGCGCGACAGAATAATGTTAAAATCTCCTTTCGGAGGAAGTATGAAGAAAGACATTCACCCAAAATATATGGAATGCACCGTTGTCTGCGCCTGCGGCAATACCTTTAAAACCCGTTCCACCCTGGCCAAGATCGAAGTGGAGATCTGTTCATCCTGCCACCCTTTCTTTACCGGCAAGCAGAAATATGTCGACACCGAGGGCAGGATAGAGAAATTCAAGAAGAAGTATGGATACAAGGAACAGTGAAAAGATATTCTCCTATCTTGAAAAGATCCATGCCCGTTTTGAACTGATAAGCACTGAACTGAGTGTAAGCGAAACCGTCCACCAGCAAAAAAAATTCCGCGAGCTTTCCAAGGAATTATTCCTGCTCAAGCCCCTGGAAGCGAAGTATCATCAACTGAAAAAACTTCTGCAGCGCCTCCGCGAGGCCGAGAGCATGCTGACTGCGGCTGAAGAAAAGGAAATGACCGATCTGGTTCAGGAAGAATTGACAATTCTGAATCAGGAGAAAGATGTATTGATCGGGGAAGTTGAGATCCTCATGGTTTCAGACCGCGGCGAAGACAACCGCAACGCTTTTCTGGAGATCCGCGCCGGTGCCGGCGGCGACGAAGCGTCGCTTTTTGCTGCCGATCTGCTGCGCATGTATACGCGGGTAGCGGAAAGAAAAAAATGGCAGGCCGAGATCATTTCCACAACGATTTCAGGAATCGGCGGCATCAAGGAAGTCATCCTCTATGTCAAAGGCACGGAAGTGAACAAGTTCCTGAAATTCGAGAGCGGCGTACACCGCGTGCAGCGTGTCCCGGAGACTGAGGCCTCGGGGCGCATACATACCTCAACGGTTACCGTTGCCGTGCTGCCCGAGGTCGAAGACGTGGAAGTGGATTTCAATCCCAAGGATATCCGCATTGACACCTACGCGGCTTCAGGCCCGGGTGGACAGCACGTGAACAAGACCGAATCGGCCATCCGCGTCACCCATTTTCCGACCGGCATCGTGGTTACCTGCCAGGACGAAAAATCCCAGCACAAAAACAAGGAAAAGGCCATAAAGGTCCTGAAAGCACGATTGTACGAACACGAAAAAAACAAGCAAAATGAAAGCATCGCTTCGAGCCGAAAATCCCAGGTAGGATCGGGCGAGCGCTCGGAAAAGATCCGCACCTACAACTTCCCCCAGAGCCGGGTGACCGATCACCGCGTCAATGGGCGCAATTTCAATATTGGTCTGATTATCGACGGCGACCTGGATGACCTGGTGGCCGAATTGAGCGAAAGCCATGTACGTTCCCTGATCGAACAAAAAATCAAGAGCATCCTGGCCTAGTGCTTTACTCAGAACTTTTTGCCGCTCACCTGAAGCAATTGAAAACCGGGGAATTGTCCAACGCGGTCGAGATTTTAATCGAAAAAGCCTTCGCTATCAGTCGTACCCAGTTTTGGATAAAAAGAAACCAACCGGTTCGCGACAGGGGCGGTTTGCGAAAATTCAGGAGCTATTTCGGGCGTCTGCTTGCCAATGAACCTCTGGCTTACATTCTGAAGGAAAAGGAATTTTTCGGTGAAAAATTCATGGTTGGCCCGGCTGTTTTGATTCCGCGTCCGGAAACCGAACTGCTGGTCGAAAAAGCCCTGGCCATCATTGGCAAAAAGCCGGCGCGGATACTGGATATCGGTGCCGGCAGCGGCTGCATTTCCATTGTTTTGGCGTTGAAAGCGCGAGTTTTGGTCACAGCTCTGGAAATAAGCCCGCCGGCCCTGAAGGTATTGAAAAAAAACATCGCCCGCTTCGGTCTGCAAAAAAGGGTCAAGGTGATCAAGGCCGATCTTTTTCCGAAAAAACCCGAACTGTTTCAGATGATTGTCGCCAATCCCCCCTATCTTTCCAAAAAGGACTGGGATATGTTGCCTCCGGGCATCAGGGATTTTGAACCCAGGGTCGCCCTGGTAGCCGGTCCGGCCGGCACCGAAGCGTTGGAGAAGATCATTGCCGGAGCTCCTGGCTATTTGCAGTCCGGCGGGTATCTGCTGCTCGAAATCGGCCAGGGGCAACTGCGGGCGGCGCGCCTTTTCCTGAAAAGGGCAGGGCTGCGGGAGACGCAGTGCATTTGTGATTATGGGGGAATTGCCAGGGTGATCGCTGCCTGCCTATGAAGGTCCTCTTCGTCAATCCCTACATCTACGATTTCAGCGCTTATGACTTGTGGCTGCGTCCGCTCGGGCTGTATTACCTGGCGGCGAACGTCCGCAGCCACAGCGATGCCGAAATTTATTGGCTGGATGCCCTGGACCGTTTTCAGGACGGAATGGAAATTCGCGGCCGTGACGACGGCCGCGGCAAGTATCCGCGGGAATTTGTCGACAAACCCCGAGATCTATCAGGATGTGCCGCGAAATTATTCCCGTTACGGCATACCTCTGGAACTTTTTCAAAGCAAAATGGCCGCTTTTCCCGAGATGGATGTGATCCTGGTCACATCGCTGATGACCTATTGGCTGCCAGGACTGCAATTTACTCTGAAATTGCTTAAGCAAAGGTTTCCCCGCGCCAAAATAGTATTGGGTGGTGTTTTACCCAGCCTGGCGCCAACGGAGACGCAAGCTCTCCTGCCGGCTGATCATTATGTCAGTGGATACGGAGAAACAACCGTACTGCGTATTCTGGAAGGTTTGGGCGCAAGAGTGTCGCATGCTCCTGGCTTTGCCGAAAATATTGAATCACCTTTGCCTGCCGTTGACCTGGCCGGAACGCAGAAATATGTCCCCTTGCTGACTTCACGCGGCTGCCCCCAGCATTGCAGTTATTGCGCCTCCCGGCTCCTGAATCCGGTTTTTCTGGAACGCCGACCCCAGGATATTCTATCCGAGATAGAACAGCGGCGGCGGGTTTTTAACAGCCGACATTTCATCATTTTCGACGATGCCCTTCTGCGTAATAAAAAAAAGCGTTTCCTGCCTGTTTTTTCCCGTTTGGCCAGGGACAGGCAAACCCGATCTCGCTTCCACACCCCCAACGGCTTGCATGCCGGCGAGATCGACCGTGAAAGCGCGATTGTGTTGCATGCAGCCGGTTTTGCCACTTTGCGCCTGAGTTTCGAGTCGCTGGCCCCTGATATTTTACGGCGCAGTGACGGCAAAGTGAACAGGAAACAAATGGAAAATGCGGTCAACTGCCTGGAACGGGCCGGTTATCGTCGCGGTCAGTTGGGTGCCTATCTGCTCTTCGGCTATCCGGGACAGACCGTGGCGGACATGGAAAAATCGCTGCTGTTCATCAAGGAACTGGGGTTGGTGCCGCATTTGTCGGTTTTTTCTCCGGTCCCGGGCACTGCTGATTTTTTTGATTTGCAGCAGCAGGGAGTGCTGGCAACGCCGCTCGACCTTCTGGAAACGAACAAGATCTATTTTTTATATCAGAAATCGGGTTTCAGCCTTGAAGCGATTCTGCAGATCAAGGAAATGGCCGCGGCAATTTCCCACGCCAACCTTGAGGCTGGAGAAGGGGATCCTTTGTGAATTGCTGACTCAGGGGGTTTGCGGGATTTTCTTCTTTCTTTTGCGTAAAACCCAGCCGGGGATGTTTTTTTGGCGCTGGCGAGCCACGGCCAGGGCATGGCGGGGAACATCTTCGGTGATGGTGGAGCCAGCTCCGACGTAACTGTCGCTGTGGATTGCAAGCGGCGCCACCAGTTCCGTGCCCGAACCGATAAATACGTTGTCGCCGATTTGCGTGGAATTCTTTTTTTCGCCGTCGTAATTGCAAGTTATGGTGCCGGCACCGATATTGACTTTCCTGCCGACCCGGGCGTCGCCGATGTAGGTCAAGTGCATGGCCTTTGATCCACGGCCCATGACGCTTTTTTTCATTTCCACGAAATTTCCGATCTTCGCTCCCTTTTTAATCTGTACGCCGTTGCGCAGGTGGCAATAGGGGCCGAGCTGCACGTCTGCTTCAACAAGGGAATCGCGGATGACCGATCCGGGCAGGATGACGCAGCCGTCACCGATGCGGGAATTTTCGATATAGCTATTGGCGCAGATCGTCACATTTTTGCCGATCCGGCAATCGCCCTTTATCGTGACCCCGGAACCGATCACGGAGTTCCTGCCGATGGGCATGAGCCCTTCCAGGTAAAAATTGCCGTAGTTTTCGAAAAAGACTCCCTGCTTCTGCAGCTGGCGAATTTGCCAGGCTACCAGCGCGGCTTCTATTTTTTGCGGTTCCTGCCGCGGATTGCAAAAAGTGAAGGGATTCCTGAATTCCAGGCATTCGGCCCGGGGATTTGCGCGCAGCGCTCTGATCAGGCCTGGTTCGAGGGCAAGGCCCTGATTTTTGAAATAAGATCGGCTGACTATGAAAAAAGGCTTGCCCGCAGTGGTAAAAAGTTTGCCAGAGGTCTGGCAGTTGAGTTTCAGCCAGCGGCGCAGTTCCTGGCCGGATTGTTCATTGAAAATGGGAAAAACCGCCTTGTCAAATACAAAAAGAAGATCAAAATCCGCTCTGGCTTTGGCCAGGGGCAAAAAGCGGCAAAACGGAAAAAAAACGGTTAGCCAGAAATGCAGGTCCCGACCGCGGCAGGCGAAACGATCGCTGGCGGACTGGCTGCAATCGGCTACGGCCGCGATCATTCGACGAGGTTCAGGAAATCCTGGTCCTGCAAAAGGGGCTCGAAATCGGGTTCATTGTAAACGATGACTTTGTAGTGCTCGTCTTTTTTCAGGCATTTCCCCACGTAGCGCAGGGTATTGGCCGTATCTTCTTTTTTCAGGTAGGCGGCAGCCATAAGGAAGTAGAGGAATGCGTCCCGGTAATTATTTTTTTCAGCTTGAGCAAAAAATTCCAGGGCTTTGTCGATATCGCCTGCGTTCAACTGGTAAACGCCTTCCCAAACGTAATCCTGAGCGCTTTCCAGCTTGACTTTTTTGGGATGGGTCTGGGCATCGGCCATGCTCTGGTACACTTTTGCCCGGGCCTGGATCTCCAGAATGCTGTAAAATTCAGAATCCTTGTAGGTTTCAATGATTTTTTTAAAGGCCTCACCGGCCTTGGCGAAGCTTTTTTTATGAAATAATTGCAGCGCCTTTTCGTACTCTGCAGTGATGGCCTGCAATTCTTTCTCTTCTTTGAGTTTCATGGTTTTTAAAACCTCCAAAGATCTATTCTACATCTTTTGCGAACATTTTTCAACTGGGCCGGGAAAGCCGTAAAAATAAAAATCAATATCAGGAAAAATCTTTTTTAAAAAATATGAAATTTTGACCGAAAAAATTAATTGCCGGATTTGTAGCGCTCCGGGATGACGCCCAGGACTTCAATGCCCGCGCCCTTGGCAATGTCGATGATATGCAGCACGTCTTTGTAGTAGAGACCTTCATCGGCGCGGATAAAAATGGTTTTGTCGGTGCGGGTCTGGTACAGGTCGCGCAGCGTGTTTTCCAGCAAATTGAAGTCAACTGTGTCCTGGTTGATTTTGATTGTCTGGTCGCTTTCCAGGGTCAATACGATGGCGCTGGTGCCCCGCGGGCCGCCGCCTTCTTCCGCCTGCTGGGTTTCCGGGAGTTTGACATCGATTCCCTTCTGCATGACCGGCGTTATGACCATGAAAATGATCAGCAAGACAAGCAGGATATCACAAAGGGGCACAACGTTGGGTTCGGATTTTTGATGGCTGGAACCAATGTCAACACTCATAACGGACCTCCTCGATGAAAAGTGTAATTTAACAGAGAAAATGAATAATGTCAAGTATCCCTGCTAAAAAATTAATATGAAGGGGTGCTGTGAGGTTTTGCCGGGAAAGTTGAAATTATATTTTTTTTGGTTATAGTATTGGCATGGCACGAAACATCAATTTAAAGGAAAATACCATCAATTGTCTGCTGGAGACCAGCGTCGAGAAGTTCGGCGCCCGTCCGGCCCTGAGCATGGCCCTGGAACCGCCACTGACCTATAACGATCTTTTCAGGTCGGTCAGCGGTATGGCGGCCATGCTGAAGAAGCAAGATGTGCTCAAAGGGGATAAAATAGCCATTTTAGGTGAAAATTCTCCCAATTGGGGCATTGCCTGTCTGGCTGCCATGCGTATCGGGGCTGTCGTGGTGCCTATATTGCCGGATTTCCCCGAAAGTGACATCCACCACATTATAAATGACTCGGAAGCCAAGATCCTGTTTACCACCCAGAAACAGATGGAAAAAGTGCTGGGAATCCAGGATCACAAGCTGCAGACCGTGATCACCCTCGATAACTTCAGCGCCGATACCGACGTTTTGCCCATTGAACCCATTTCCCAATTCATAGAAAAAGCCCGGAGTTTTATCCGTCAGATCCCGGATCGCATTGGCTTGAAATCCACGGCGGTCAATGAGGACGATATCGCCTCAATCATTTACACTTCCGGGACATCGGGGCATTCCAAAGCGGTCATGCTCACCCATAAAAACTTCATCACTAATGTGCTGACCACTTCCAACCATGTGCTGGAAATTCATCCCGAATGGACCTTCCTTTCCATTTTGCCCCTTTCCCACTCCTATGAATTCACTCTGGGTTTCCTGTTTCCGTTGCTGAATGGAGCGCGGATCGTTTATGTCGGGAAAACACCGACGCCGAGCGTGCTGGAGAAGATCTGCAAGGTGGAAAAACCACAGGTCATTCCGGCCGTGCCCCTGATCATGGAGAAGATCTACAAAAAGAAGGTTCTGGCCGCTTTCGAAAAAAAATTCGCCCTCAAGCTCATTTCCAGGGTTCCCGGGAGTAAAAATGAAGATTTATCGGAAGATCAGGGACAAACTGGTCGAATTTTTCGGCGGCCAGCTTGAGATCATGGCCATAGGCGGTGCGGCCATCAACCGCGAAGCCGAGACCTTTCTTAAAAAATCGGGATTTCCCTACCTGATCGGCTATGGTTTAACCGAATCGGCGCCGCTGCTGGCCGGTGGTCCCAATGGTGATGAAACCATTGCCGTGGGTTCCACCGGCAAGCCCATCCCGGGCGTGGAGATCAAGATCGTGGATCCCGATCCGCAGACCGGTATCGGGGAAATTCATGCCCGCGGCGCCAATATCATGAAGGGGTATTACAAGAATCCCCGGGGCACCAGGGAAACGGTGGATGCCGAAGGTTGGCTTCATACCGGCGACCTGGGCCATTTCGACAAATTCAACAACCTGTACATCAGTGGTCGTTCCAAGAACATGATCCTGATGGCCAATGGCGAGAATATCTATCCCGAAGCCATTGAGGACAAGATCAATTCCTGCATGCATGTGGCTGAATCCCTGGTGATCGAAGATTCCGGCCGCCTGGAGGCCTGGGTCTACCTGGATTATGACCTGATCGACGAGGAAACCAAGAGCAGGAGCCAGCAGCAGAAACTGGAATACATCGATGAGTTGCTGTTGCGGTTAAAAGACACCATCAACCCCCAGCTTTCCTCTTTTGCGCAGCTTACGCGCTTTGTCGAACATAAGGAGCCTTTCCAGAAAACCGCCACCAGCAAGATCAAACGCTACTTGTATCAGCATTGAAATTTCACGGTTGAGCGGGTTGCAGGAGCTTGATTAGATTGTAGGGGCTTGATTAATCAAGCCCTGCCAGTCGTCTGCTTTACGCTTTATTTTTTGATCCTGATGCTCAACTTGCCGTTCTGAACGGCTACACTGACCCTTGCTTCGACCAGGTTATGGGTCAGCATTTTGGCCTTCATGCTGTCAATGATATTGTCTTTTTCCCGGTCTGTTTTGCCGTTGACGGGCAGTAAGTCCATATAAGCTTCATATAAGCGCTCAAAACTGTCTTCATCGTTCAAGTTCAGGGAAATTTCCCGATGCCCTTTATCGCGCTTGGGTGGAGGTGTTGTCTGGAAGGTCTTTTTCTTCCGGATTACATTGGTTCCGGATTCCAATTCATTTAATTTCTTGAGCCACAGGTTGTTGTAGAGACTGAAGCGGGAAGCAAGGTTCTGTATGATCATGTCCATCTTGGCGGTCTTGGCGCCGCCGTAAATCAGCTTCCTTACCGCCTTTTCAATGTATTCGCGCTCCTTTTCAGGCGGCATTTTCAATTCGCCGGAGAAAAAAAGGATGTATTTGGATTTCAGTTCATCGATCTTTCTTTCCAGATCGGCTATTTGTTTTTCAGTGGCGGCCGAGGTCGGGTTCAGGTGGTCGTCAAACGGCATGCTTTCCCCTTTTCTGTTTTCAGTATGTTGCAGCCTTGTTTCTTTATTCATGATGGTTCAATATTTTTGGGCCGGCTCCTCCCCGCTCAGCACTCGCGCTACGCCTTCGGCCAGGGCTTGCATTTCGTCTTCGCCCGCATACACATGCACCGGGGCGATGAATTGGACGCGTTTGCGGATCAATTCGGTAAAAAATTCATTGAAAGCGATGCCGCCGGTGATAAGGATGGCGTCGATACGGCCGTCCACCACGGTGGCCAACGCTCCCGTTTCCTTGGCCACCTGGTAAGCCATGGCCTGGACTACTTCCACGGTCCGTGCTTCTCCCTCCAGGTACTTGTCCTTTATTTTCAGGAAATCCTTGGAGCCGAGGTAGGCGAAGAGGCCGCTGTTGCCGAAAACCATTTTTTCAAATTCCTTGTATTTCAGGTTCTGGTCGCATATGTGCCGCGCCACTTGCAGGATGGGCAGGCTGCCGCTGCGGTCGGCCGAAAAGGCCCCTTCTTCGGAAGGATTGACAGCGTCGATCATGCGTCCGTTCTTGTGCAGGGAGAGGGAATTGCCCGTGCCCAAATGGATGACCAGCAGGGTGACCTGCTGGTAAAGCAAACCTTTTTCCCGGCAAAAGCGCTTGGCCACGGCCTTCATATTCAAGGCATGGGTGAGCATCACCCGGCGGAACAGGGGGTGGCCGGAATAACGGGCCAATGGTTCGGCTTCATCCACGGAAACCGGGTCCACGATGTAGCAGGTGATCCCGAACTTGGCGGCCAGCGAATAGCCGATCTGGGCAGCCAGGTTGGAGGCATGCGATCCCTGGCGGGCTTCTACGAGATCATCGACCATCTCCTGGTCGACGACATAGGTGCCGCTGGCCAGGGGCTTGAGCAGTCCGCCCCGGGCGGCCACGGCGCAAAGTTCAGGCCGGATCGATGCCCTTTTTCTGGAGGAACTCCCCGATCAGGTTTTCACGGAAATCCTTCTGCGAGTTGATATCTGGAAAACGGGACAACTCTTCGTCGCTGTGCTTGATGGACTCGACGAAAAGCGGGTTGACGCCGTTATAGACGGCAACCTTGGTGGAGGTGTTGCCGGGATTGATGACCAGGATCAGTTCTTTGGGCATGCTTTCCTCTATATTCGGGATTTGATGTATTTGCCGATGATGAGTTCGAGTTTTTTATAGGTTTTTGCCGGGATCATGGGCGGGGCCGTGATGATGGAGTTGGCCAGGGCGCCGGCGCACGGGCAGGAGTCCCTTTTTTCCGGGAGTTCCCGGATAATCAGGGGCAGGAGTTTTTTCATATTGGCCACGCCCCGGTTCAGGTTGGCGATGACCATTTCCACGGTGACCGATTCCTCGCTCTGGTGCCAGCAGTCGTAGTCAGTGACCATGGCCAGGGGGAGAAAGCACATCTCCAGCTCCCGGGCCAGCTTGGCTTCCGCGGCCTGGGTCATGCCGATCAGGGAATAACCCATTTGGCGGTAGGCCAGGGATTCGGCGCGGCTGGAAAACTGCGGCCCCTCCATGTTGCAATAGGTCCCGCCCAGATGGGCGGCCAGTCCCGCATCCCTGGCCAGGCGCAAAGCCAGCCGGCCCAGGGGCAGGCAGGTCGGATCGGCAAACGGCAGATGGCCCACCACGCCGTTCTCAAAGAACGTTTTTTCCCTTTTATAGGACAGGTCGACGTATTGGTCGGGAATGACTATTTCGCCCGGCTTCAGCTCTTCTTTCAGCGATCCCACGGCGGTAATGGAAAACAGGTATTCCACGTTGAGCATTTTCATGGCATACAGGTTGGCCCGGTAGTTCACTTCCGAAGGATTCAGGTAATGGCCGTGGCCGTGCCGTGACAAAAAAGCCACCGAGCGGCCCTGCAGCTTGCCCAGCATGAGTTTTTCCGATGGCGCCCCGAATGGTGTCTTCAGTCTGACGGAATGGGCATCTTCCAGCCCCTCCAGGTCGTAAAAACCGCTGCCGCCGATGATTCCGATCTCAGCATATTCCATGGTGTCTCCTCGGCAAGATTTGCATTGTAATGATTATCAAAAAAAAAGCTGTTAAAGTCAATCGGGAATTCCATCCGTCCGGAGAATTATCCATTATTTGCCGTCTAACTTTGCTGCGGGAATAAAGAGGCGCGGCATGCAGACCATTTTGGCAAACAATCTAATTATCCATTGTGACCGGGACAATCGAAATGTCAGGGAGCTTGACAACCAGCGTGCCTTTTTGGTTATAATCGGGGTTATGAAAGGTTTTTTCGACGGCGATGCCAGGTTGCTGCAGGCGATATTTTCAGGAGATATCGCCGCCTGGCAGAAATTCATCCTGCAGTATTCGAATTTCATCTACCGCGCCATCATTAAATATACCGACGACTATGACGAAAAAATGGCCGTCTACCTGCACATCCTCGAGAAGCTCCATGAGAACCGCTTCGCAAGATTGCGGCGTTTCGCTTTTCAGGCCAAGCTTTCCACCTGGCTGACCGTGGTCTCCCGGCGCCTGGCCCTGGATTTCCTGCGCAGCAAATACGGCCGCGATTTTCGCTTGAAGAAGATCCGCGTGGTCTCCATCGATGCCGAACCTGACTATCTGAAATTCCTGGCCGATGCGGCAACCCCTGAAAAAGAGATGGCCGCCGGCGAACGGCAGGAACAACGGGTACGGCTGGAGAGCGACCTGGAGCTGGCCATGGCTGCTCTTTCCGATAAGGAACGCCTGGCCGTGCAGCTGGTTTATTTTAAAGGGTTGAGGATCAAGGAGGTCGGCAAACTGCTCGAACTGCACTCAGCTTACAAATTTCTGGGGCGCACCCTGCAAAAGATCAGGGCCGAGATGGAAAAGCGAACCCGGTTCAGCAGAACCCAGGTGCGGGACGCGTTGGAGGGGGAAGCCCATGAATGACCATATTTCCGGCGAAGATCTGGCAGCTTATGTTGACGGAGTGCTGGCGGACAAGAGAAAGGGGGAACTGGAGTCCCATTTTTCCCGTTGCCCCGAATGCCTGGAATCACTGGCCGAGATCGTCGATATCCAGGGCAGCCGGGTGAAGGTCCCGGGCGAGTTCTTGCAGCAAGCCCTTGGCGAGAAACAAGCTGCGCGAAAACCGGTTCTGCCCTTGCGGTTGGTTTTCGAGATCGCTGCCGCCTTTCTGGTCGTGATTGTCATCGGCTATTTTTTCCTGGGCAACTACCGTTTTCGACAGGCCGAAAGCAGAAAAAAGGAACAAGCTGCCCGGTCCGTTTCCCACCTGTCCGGCAATTGTCTCCGCAGGTTGAAAAAAACACTCCTGTCCTTGCCGGCAGAGTGGAACAGGCCGAAACTGCCAAAAGCAAGCGAATGCCGGTTGAAAAAAAGGCCATGCCCGCAGCTGTTCCGATACCGATTCCGGAAAAAGAAACAGATCATGATTCCGCGGCTCAAGGATCGAGAAAATTTCCTGAGTGACGAAAACGAAATACGGGAGCAGGAACAGAAGTTTCAGGAAGCGCCGGCGCAGCCGGCCCGGGCTGAAATGGATAAAAAGGGCGATGTGAAATCGGAGCGTTCCCGCTCCGTACCGGCCCAGGCAAGCGTCGGAACTGTCGAGCCGGCTTTGGCCGCGGAGCCCCGGGCTGCCCAAAAAGCCGGAAAAGAAATGGCGGACGCGGTCCTGCCGGCCCGGGCTAAAAAAGTTGAAAAAGGCGATGAAGAAGCGTTCCCTGCAGAGTTCAGGGAAGCGGCTGCGATCTCCAGTGCCATGCAGTTGTTCCTGGCGGCCAGCGGGGCGTGCCGTTACGCCCGGGGAGCATGGAAATGGCGGTATCTGGCGCCGCGGCCAACCATCCGTATCGAGGGCGATGTCAGCCTGGTCCGACCTGCGCGACCCCGAACTTCTGGCCGGCTGGTACTGGTTCAAGAAAGGCATGGTCATGGAACTGGAAATTGACGGCTGCCGGCCAGGTAATCGCTGTGCTCCCGGTCGGGCAATGGGAGCGCTCAATGGCGGTCAGGGCGTCAGAAGCGGTCAGGCAATTGACCTTCTCCATTTCAGAAAAAAAATCACGCCGGGCCAGGATCTCTGTTTCCGGATCTTCGCCTAATTGACGGCAAAATCTTTTTTGGACAGAAAACTGCCATCCACGGTGATCACCACCGTCCAGCCGCCTTTTTTTTCAGAATAGTATGATTGGGGCAATGTGTCCCAGGCCGCGAAATATGCCAGATATTTGCCCTTGGCGTTGATCTCCACGGTCTTGGAGCGGCGGACCAATTGGTTGTCGGGCGAGTACCAGTGCCATTGCAGCTTCAGCGGTTTGCTCACCTGCAGGACCTTGATCAGAGAGTAAACTGCCGGAGCCGAGGTGGTTACCGGTTCATCGTTTATCAATTTTTCAAAGTCCAAGGTCGCGGGCTCGGTGTGGACAATTGCCAGGGTACTGACTATGCATTCGGGATCCGGCGGTACGGTGACCCGAAAACTGAAGCAGGACAGTGTGCAGAAAAGGATGACTGCCGCGGCCAGAGCCAGGATGCCGGAGCATGCGGTTTGCCAGGCCAGAGTGATAAGGGCGCCATGGCCGCTATTGTAAAGGATATCCAGGTGCTTGGCAAGGCCTTGGAGTTTTCTTGACTTTGCTCCGTTAAGTATGTATATTGAGCCCCTGGCTGGACCTTCGAGTCCCTTGCGGGCTCGTTTTTGAGCAAATGCAAGACATAACAATTTCTATTCAGGGAAGCAAGCCATTAAAGGGAAGTGTTGTCATTTCCGGTGCCAAGAACGCCGCCCTGCCTGAGTTGGCGGCTGTTTGTCTCAGTTCCGAAACCATCGAATTTCACAATGTCCCCCTGGTGGAAGATATCAAGGTCATGCATGCCGCCCTCGCTGAAATCGGTGCCCAGGGGGAAATCAGCGGCAATTCCATAAGCGAAACCATGCCGGTTCTGCGCTCGCCCCTGGTTTCTCTGCAGACCGCCCAGACCACGCGGGCGTCGATCCTGCTGCTCGGTCCCATGCTGGCCCGCCACGGCTATGCCAAGATCTCCTTTCCCGGCGGCTGTCCCATCGGCGAAAGGAAAATCGATTTTCACCTGCAGGGATTGGAACAGATGGGTGCGGAAATTCAATCTGAAAGCGAATATCTTGTTGCCCGTTGCCGGAGGCTCAAGGGCATTGAGTACATTTTTCCCGGCAAAACCGTGACCGGGACCGAAAACCTGCTTATGGCCGCGACATTGGCCGAAGGAACCACGGTTCTGGGCAATTGCGCCCTGGAACCGGAAGTGACCGACCTGATCCGTCTGCTGCAGGAAATGGGCGCCGATATTTCCCGTCCCGACGATGAAACGGTCGTTGTCCGGGGCCGGTCACGGCTTCATGGCGCCAGCCACCGCATCATCCCCGACCGCATCGAAGCCGGGACATATCTCATCGCCGGTTGTTTCGCCGGCAACGAGATCCATTTGCAGGGGGTGATCCCCGAACACCTGGGCAGCCTGCTGGATGTCCTCAGGAACATGGGCGCCGACATCACCGTTTCCCCCCATGAACTATACGTGAAAGGCGTGAAATCCCTGGTGCCGGCCGAAGTGACCACCCAGCCTTATCCGGGTTACCCCACCGATCTGCAGGCACAGCTGACCACGCTGATGACCCAGGCGGATGGAGTTTCCCGGATCAGGGAAACGATATTCAATGATCGTTTCCGCCATGTGGGTGAATTGAACCGTCTGGGAGCCGAAATCAAGATCCAGAACGATACGGCGGTCATTAAGGGGCCGGCCCGACTGCGGGGCGCGGTCTTGAAAACCACCGACCTGCGTGCTTCGGCCGCCCTGGTCCTTGGCGGACTGATCGCTGAAGGTGAAACCACCATCCAGAATTCATACCAGTTGTTTCGCGGTTACGAAAACATGCCGGACAAATTGCAAAAATTGGGCGCTGCCATTACAATCATCCGGGGGTAAAAATGGATTCATGCATTTTTTGCAAGATCGCCAGTGGTGAGACCGCGACCTCTTTTGTTTACGAGGATGACCTGACCGTCGCTTTCAAAGACCTGCAGCCCCAGGCCCCGGTTCATGTTTTGTTGATCCCGCGCCGGCATATTGCCTCCTTGAATGAGGCAAACGATCCCCAGCTTCAGGGTCATTTGCTGCTGGCAGCCAGAAGAGCTGCCGAAAAAATCGGGCTAGAGCAATACCGCCTGGTGATCAATACCGGACCGGATGCCGGACAGTCGGTTTTTCACCTGCACCTGCATATTCTGGGTGGGCGCCAGATGAACTGGCCCCCAGGCTGAGGAGTGATCATGAACATCACCTGGCTCGGGCACGCGGCCCTGAAAATCCAAGGCAGCAAAATTGTTTTTATCGATCCTTTTTTAAGCGGCAATCCCATGGCCTCCCTGCGGCGCGCAGGATATTGCCCATGCCGACCTGGTCGTGGTCAGCCACGACCATGGCGATCATTTGGGCGACAGTTTCGCCATCTGCCAGAAAACCGGTGCCACTTTGGTGGCCTTGCATGAAATCGCTCTGGCTGCCGCCGAAAAAAACATCATGGCTGAGGGCATGGGCATCGGTGGCACTGTCAATGTGTCAGGAGTGGACATTTCCCTGGTGCCGGCTTTTCACAGCGCCGGCCTGGGCGGCACGGCCGCCGGCATCATCGTGGCCATGGACGGCAAGACCGTCTACCACGCTGGTGATACCGGACTGACCTTGGAGATGCAGCTGATCGGAGAGATGTACAGCCCGGATATCGCTTTCCTGCCCATTGACGGTCGCTACAACATGACGCCGCGCCTGGCCGCCAAAGCCGTCGAGTTGCTGCGCGTGCCCCGGGTCGTTCCTATCCATTATGATACTTTCGCCATGATCCATGCTTCGCCGCAGGAGTTTGCGGAACGGGTCGGAGCGACGAGCGAGGTGACCATTCTCCAACCGGGAGGATCGGTCGAAATCTAAATGCCATACATCATTGACGGCAACAACCTGATCGGCTGCGCCCCGGATTTTTCCCTCTCCGACCCCGAAGCACGAAGCAAAATGATTTCCATTATCAAAAAATTCCAGGAGAGCAAAAACACCAAGATCACGGTTGTCTTTGACGGGGAGCCGCAGGGCAGCGAATTGCGCAATCCCATCAACTCCAAACTGACCGTGGTTTATCCGCGTTACGGCCTCAGCGCCGATGATGAGATCAAGAAGATTCTGGAAAACTATCAGCATCTGAAAGAGACCGTTCTGGTGACCACTGACCGCGAGCTGAAATCCTTTGCCAAGGAAAAAGGCGCCAAGACCATTAACTCCATTGAATTCTATTTCACTTTGAAAAAAGCTTTTGTGTTGCATGGGAAAAAGGAGGAAACCCTGAAACGGGTGAACGCCCGGGTTTCCCAGAATGAAGTGGAGCAATGGCTGAAAATTTTCAACAGTGAGTGAATGAACCGCTTTTCCCTGATCGCCGCCGGGGCGATCAGATGATGTGAAATTCCATGGCTTTCATCACCGCCTGGGTGCGGGTCTTGACAAGCATTTTTTTGAAAATATGATGGGTGTGGGTTTTAACGGTTTTTTCGCTTAAAAAAAGTTTTTCACTGATGGCGAAATTGGAAAGGCCAGAAGCCAGGGCCTGCAGGATCTCAATTTCACGGTTGGTCAAGCCGAAGGTGCTGAGCGGTTTTCTATAGACGATCTCGGGGTTGGTGTCTTCCAGAAGTTCGCTGAGCAGCTGGTGCGACAGTTCGCGGCTGATCCAGATCTGCCCCTCCAGTATGCAGTTCAGGGCCTTCTTGAGATTGGCTTTGCCGATGTTGGCCGGAAGAAAGCCCTTGGCCCCGCAGCGGATCAATTCCCTTTTTTTGTCGTCATTGTAATCACAGTTGATGAGCACCATTTTGGCGTTCGGGAAAATGATCTTCAGATTTGCGAACATATTTTCCGGGTTTTCCAAAAACATTTGGTTGCAGGATGCGCAGATCAGCAGCAGTGCCGTATCCAGGTTGAAATCGCTTTTCTTGACATAATCGAACGCATGGTAGGTTCGCAACAGGCAGTATTCCGTATTTTCTTTCAAAAAATTTTCCAGGCCCTCCTTGAACAGCAGGTGGTGCCCGATCAGGATGATGCTGATTTTGTTTTTGTTGCAGTCCTGCTTATGGGCGAGTTCCCGGTCCCGCTCTTGCCACCGCAGTTGTTGATCTTGCGCAGGATGGCGTCATTGTCGGTCGATTTGGAAAGATAATCGAACAGCCCGGTTTTCATGGCGTCTATGGCGCTTTCATAGGTCGGATAACCGGTGAGGATGATGATCCGCAAAAGCTCGTCAAGGGATTTCAATGCAGCGCTGATGTGCAGACCATCTTCATTTTTCAGGTGCAGATCGACCAGGCAGACGGCGATGTTTTCTGCTTTGACTATTTCCTCGGCCTGTTTCTTGTTGGCAGCCGTAAAAACCTTGAACCCTTCATTTTTCAACCATAACTGCAGGGTTTTGAGCACCTCAGGGTCGTCATCAACGATAAGCACATGAGATTTTTCAGGCATTTTCCGTTCCTCCCCGCCGCGGCAGCGTCACGATCAGGTGGGCTCCGGATTGGCCTGTTTCCTCCAGGGTCATGCTGCCGCCGTGCCTTTTGATGATATGGTAGGAGATGTACAGCCCAAGGCCGGCCCCTTTGGCTTCCTTGGAAGAGTTGAACGGTTCGAATATTCTTTTTTTGACGGCAGCCGGGAATCCGGGGCCCGAATCCCTGAAATGGATCTCGTAAGCAGCGCCGTGACGCTCGGTTTTAATGACGATCTCCCCCCGGCCGTTCATGGCTTCACTGGCGTTCAGGATCAGGTTCATGAAGACCTGCTGCAGGCTGTCCGGGTTGCAGAAGATCGGCAGTTCGTGCGCTTTGATTATTCCTGACAATGACGGTGTTTTTGATCTGTCTTCCTAGTTTCAACACCCGGCAGGCCGTTTCCAGGATGGAATCGATATCGCTTTCCTTGAAGGTCTCCAGATTGATCTTGCCGTAGTCCAGCAGTTTCCTTGTGATCTTGCGCACCCGCTTGATCTCTTTTTCGGCCAGGGGCAGGACTTCCGCGATATCGCTGCTGGCATTTTTGATCTGCTTTTTGATGACGGCGATCGAATTGCTGATGGCGAAAAGCGGATTGTTGATCTCATGGGCGATGTTGGCGGCCAGCCTGCCGGTAGCGATCAGTTTTTCGTTCATGACCAGGCGGCGCTCCATTTCCTGGTGGCGGATGTTTGCATTTTCCAGCCGCTCCAGCATCTTGTTGATATCGTGGCTGAGTTGGGCGATTTCGTCATGACGTTCTTCAACGAGGCGGATGGTGAGATCTTCAAAAGAGGTGATATGCTTTGTTTTTTTCGAAATATTCTTCAGGCGTTGCAGCAGCATGCGGTCAATGAAGCCGTAATAAATCGCCCCGGCCAGTATGGTGCACAACAAAAGAGCGATCAGGAAATTCCGTACTGCTTTTTCCTGAATGCTGAACATGGTCTTGCCGGCGTCGATCCTGACGGCAAATACCGCTTGCCCGGCCGGGCCCCGGAACAAACTGTAGATGTTCAGGAAGTCCTTGTTTTCCCTGAAATAAAAATCAGTTTCGAACAATGCTCGCAATTCATTCTGAGCCAGGTCTCTTTGCAGGTCGGCCGGCGTCAGCAACGTAATCTTTTCCTGGATGGAAGCGCCGAGCCTTTGCATGAAAGATGGATCGGCCAAGCGGCCCATCACCACCCGGCCGTTCATGGGACCCTTGCCGTCACTGTGCATGGATCGGTGCCGAGATCGATGATCAGGGGACCGAACTCCGAGGCGGTGATGAAGGTATCCTGATCCGGCCGCGAAAATGAAAGCATGAGGCTTTTCCATAATGGATTTTCATGACCTGTCGATCAAGAGCGAAACTGACAAAGCGGCGGTTGTTCTGGTCAAAACCCTGATGGAAGATCACTTGCCGGTCGCGATCCATTATCAGGATCAGGCTCAAATCAGATTCGGGAACCACACTGCCAGGCATGGACTCCATTTCAAATTCTTTGGTTGGTTTTTCCGAGTAATTATACATCGCATCCCAGGCAGCCCAGTCATAGCATAGGGTGGCGATCCTTTTTTTTCGTTGGCAATCGCATGGGCTAATCGTTGGGCGACCTTGGCGGTATAAATGTTTTTTTGCTCATTTTCCGAATGGGAGATGGTCAGGTGGTTGAACAACAGAAACAGCAAGGAAAAAGACCAGCCCCAACCCGGCAATGAAAAAAATGATTTTTTTCTTCAGGGTCATCAAATAAATTATAGTATTATCAAAACGCAAATACAACTTTTGTTGTATGAAAAAAAAAAGTAAATACAACTGAAATTCCCTATTTTGCCCGATTGTGTTCAATTTTTTGAATTTCTATCATGGGAACAATGAAGATCGCAAAAGATTTGTCATTAAAAAGGTTTTGGAAAAATAATTCCATAAAACAAGGAGAAAAAAAATCAACATGAAAGGGATGAAAAAGTGGATGTTGGGTTTATGTCTGGTGGGCATTTGCGCTTCTCTGGTTTTTCTGCCTGGGCTGCTGACCGGCAATGAAGAACGGGCCGACAATCCGGTCGCCAAGCGGGAAATGCTGCAAAAAGAATTGGCCGAAATGCGGGCCGAAATGCGGGCCAACGGCTGGGATTTCGAGATCGGTCATCAATCCGGCCATGCAATACAGCATCGAGCAGTTGTGCAATTTCAAACCCGAATTGAAGCCGGCCATTTCCTCTGCTTACGAACCCGGCGACAATGCCATGGTGGCTGCCACTTTGCCGGCAGCGTTCATCGGCACCTACACTCCGATCAAGAACCAGGCCAGCTGCGGCAGCTGCTGGGCTTTTTCGACCATCGCCGGACTGGAAGCGGCCATCAAATGGAAAAATGGCCTGACTTATGATCTGTCCGAACAGCATATGGTTTCCTGCAATCCCTATGGCTGGGGCTGCAACGGCGGCTTTTTTGCTTTTGACATGATCGTTCCCTCCATGGGCTATTATCCCGGCGCCATGCCCGAGGCCTGCTTTCCCTACACCGCCCTTGATTCGCCTGCTCCTACTGCGCTTCACCGACCTGGTACCCGGTTGCCTCCTGGGCCTATGTCGGCACCAGCAACACTGTGCCCACGGTCGACGCCATCAAGAACGCCATCTACACCTACGGCTCGGTCTCGGTCGCCGTCTATGTCGACCGTTATTTTCAGGCCTACAAGAGCGGCACTTTCACCACCTGCAAGAAGAAAGTCAATTCGGTGAACCATGCCATCATCCTCTGCGGCTGGGACGATGCCAAGGGCGCCTGGCTGTTGAAGAACTCCTGGGGCACCGGCTGGGGCGAAGCCGGCTTCATGTGGATGAAGTACGGCTGCAATCGCGTAGGCCACGGCGCCTGCTACGCCATCTACTAGGGAGGCGATTAAAAAAGTTCTTCCTCCATCTTATTCCTTAGAAAAAAAACCCGCTCTCCTCGAGGGCGGGTTTTTTTTTGGTTTCTTGCCATCCCGCTCGCAGTTGCAATTAAAGAATTTATTTTATATCATGAAAAAAGGAGGCAACCATGGAAGAAAAAACCTATATTCCGGCCGATGTTCCCAATGATGCTCTCAATGAATACCTGAGCAATTACGATGAAATAACCCTGGGATCGGGAAGGCTGATGCTGTTCGCCGGTGATCAGAAGATCGAACATTTGAACGATGATTTTTACGGCGAGGGCATTGCCGCCGACGACAACGATCCCGAACACCTTTTCAAGATCGCCAGCCAGGCCGAGATCGGGGTGTTTGCCGCCCAACTGGGACTGATCTCGCTCTATGCCAACGATTACCCGGATATTCCCTACCTGGTCAAACTGAATTCCAAGACCAACCTGGTGAAAACGGCCCAGCAGGATCCCCTTTCCACCCAGATGATCGACGTGCGCCAGGTGGCCGAATTCAAGAAAAACACCGGCTTGAACATCCTCGGGGTTGGCTATACCGTGTATTTGGGCAGTGAATATGAAAATTCCATGATCCGTGAAGCGGCCCAGGCGGTATATTGGGCCCATCGGCATGGCCTGGTCACGGTGCTGTGGATCTATCCGCGCGGCAAGGCGGTCAAGGATGAAAAATCTCCCGAACTGATCGCCGGCGCCACGGGTGTGGCCGCCGCGCTGGGGACCGATTTCGTCAAAGTCAACTATCCGAAAAAAGAAGGCCAGAAGCCGGCTGAGAGCTTAAAGCAGGCGATCAAGGCGGCCGGCCGGACAAAAGTGGTCTGCGCCGGAGGTTCCAGCATGGAGCCCAAAGCCTTCCTGCAGCAATTGCATGACCAGATCTTCATTGCCGGCGCCTCGGGCAACGCTACCGGCCGCAATATTCACCAAAAGCCCCTGGAAGAAGCGATCCGCCTGACCAACGCCATCACGGCCATCACCGTCTACGGCAAGTCGGTCGACGAGGCTTTCCAGGTGTTTTCCGGGAAAGGAACCGCGGAACTGAAAGGGCGTTTTATTTTAAGCGGATAAGATCTATCTTCTGATTTGCGGGTCGAGCCTTTTCAAAACGCGGAGTACCACTTCCATGTCCTTGTTCAAGGCGTCGATCTTCTGTTCGATGCGGATCAGCCGTTCGTTCAAAGCGATGGTATTCGCTTCCAAGACATTGGACTTTTCCCATACATCGTTCAGGTTGGCGGCTCGCTGCATGACCCGGGGATTCACCGTGCCATCGACCTGGGCATTGGCGGCCTTGCTGGCTACGAAAACCACCAGTACCAGGCACAGCGCCACGCCCAGTAGTATGCTCTGCCAGTTCATGTTGATTTTTTTTGCTTTCATCTCTATCCTCCTGTTTGATCTTTTTTTACGTTATCACGGGCGCAGAAATATTGCAATGCGGCCCCTGGATTTTTGAATGGTTTTCTGCGTGATTTTTTGAGTGCCGGTGCTTTGATTTTCCTTTTACCGGGAAGGGATGCCTTGTCCGCGCACCCGGCAGGACTCGAACCTGCAGCCTGCTGATTAGAAGTCAGCTGCTCTATCCATTGAGCTACGGGTGCCTGCCTGATTATCGGGGCGAGTAGATTTGAACTACCGACCTCCTGCTCCCAAGGCAGGCGCGCTAACCAGGCTGCGCTACGCCCCGCTTGCAGTGATTCCTAAAGCTCGGAAATGTCTCTTCTCATCCGTTTGCGCATGCGCTTTTTGGCCTGGGCGGCCTTCAAGCGTTTGCGCTCGCCTGGTTTTAAATAGGCGGTGTGCTTCTTGATCTCCTTGATAATGGCTTCCATCTGCACTTTTCTTTTGAATCGGCGCAGGGCGCTTTCAAACGATTCGCCCTGCTGAACTTCTACAAAAGCCAATTGCGATCACACTCCTTTTTTTTTAATTTACAACAATCGGTGAGAATCATATATACTCCATTTTCCCAGAACTGTCAAGAAAAACTCACCCCGACCCCTCTCTTTCCCAAAGAGAGGGGTCTTTTCTTGCCAAGAGAAGGGATGAGGAATGAGTTTTGCATACAGGCCCGACTCCTTGAAAAGGGGCTTGAATCGGGTTACAATAAATCATGGCCATGAAAATCGTATTTCCGGTCGCCGGGGTAGGAACGCGCTTTCTGCCCGCCACCAAGGAGGTCCCCAAGGAGATCCTGCCGGTCCTCGACAAGCCCCTGATCCAGTACGCCGTGGAAGAAGCCCTGCAGAGCGGCCTGGAAGATTTCGTTTTCATCACGGCCCGCGGCAAGGAAGCCCTGGAGAGCCATTTTGTCCCTAACCCCGGCCTGGATGATTTTTTACAGCGGCACGGCAAGTCCCACCTGCTGGACGGACTGAAAGAGTTTTACCATAAAAATTTCACCTATATCCGCCAGGAGCAGGCGCTGGGTTTCGGCCACGCCATCAGCCTGGCCGAAAAGGCGATCGGCGACGAGGCCTTCGCCATTTCGCTCCCCGATGACCTGATCCTGTCCGAACGGCCGGCCATGGCCCAGATGCTGGAAATATATGAAAAATATCGCTCCCCGGTCATCGCCTTCATGGAGGTGCCGCGTGCCGACATTCCCCGCTACGGCATTGCCGCCGGCCCTTTCCTGGAGGAGCGGGTCTTCCGGATCGAGAAACTGGTGGAGAAGCCGGCGCTGGCCGACGCCCCTGTCCAATTACGCCGTCATCGGCCGCTACATCATGACCCCGGATATCTTCCCGCTGTTGAAGCGCGAAAAAAAGGGGCCGGCGCGGAGATCCAGCTTACCGATGCCGTCGTCGAACTGATGAAGCAGCGCCAGGTGCTGGGCTATTTTTTCGAAGGGCGGCGATTTGATGCCGGCACCACCCTGGGCTACATTGAAACCCTGATCCACGTCGCCTTGCATCGTGAAGACACGCGCGATTTCACCCGCCGTTTGCTGCGCGACCTGGCAAAAAATGAGAAACTATGAGGTGTTCTCCACAACGGCCGATACCGGGATCAGGTTCAAGGGCCGGGATTTCTCCGACTTTTATGAAAATGCCTTGCGGGGCTTGAATCTCCTGCTTTTCGGCTCCCGGCCCCGGACAGCCCGCGACGACGATTCATTTCATTTCAGCTACAACGGTGACGGCCCCGAGAACGTGCTGGTGAACTTTCTGGCCGAGGTGCTGTTCCTTGCCTACCAGAAAAAAAAACAGGTGCATGCCCTGGATTTCATCCATGCCGACGACTGCCGGCTTGAGGCATGGCTGCGGCTGGCCCCTTGCCGGTCCGTGCCGAAAGTCGACATCAAATCGGTCACCTATCACAACCTGCGCCTGGTTGAAAAAGCCGGCATGAAACAGGCGGCAGTAATTTTTGATATTTAAATGTCCAGGTCCAGGAATTTTGAAAGAATGTCTCCCTGGCGCTGGCGCTTGAGCAGGAGCGCCGACAGGACATGGTCGCCGACGCCGAGGTCTTTGCCTCGGAGGAAATTTTGCGGCAGGCTCAGGATGACGGCTCCATCGAGCAGGTGGTCAACGTGGCTTGCCTGCCCGGTTTGGTCGGGAATTCGCTGGCCATGCCCGACATCCATTACGGGTACGGTTTTTGCATCGGCGGCGTGGCGGCCTTTGCGGCCGACGACGGCCTGGTGCTGCCGGGCGGCGTGGGCTATGACATCAACTGCGGGGTGCGCTTGCTGGCGAGCTCCATCCCGGCCAGTGAATTCAGCGCCGCCGCCGAAAGTATCGGTTATGCGATTTTGCAGCGCATACCCAGCGGCTTGACGCCGCGCAGCAATTACAGACTGAACAAGAAGGAATTTTCAGGCGTCATCAGCGGCGGCGCCCGGGAGATCGTCCGCAGCTTTGGCGGCCAGGCCCATGACCTGGCTTTCATCGAGTCGGGAGGATGCCTGCCGTTCGAGACGCCGGGGGTCATCAGCGCCAAGGCTTATGAGCGCGGCGCTTCCCAGGTGGGTTCGCTGGGTTCGGGCAACCATTTCATCGAGATCCAGGTGGTAGAGGAAATATATGATGCGCCGGCCGCGCGCTTGTTCGGCCTGGAAAAGGATCATGTTGCCATCATGATCCACACCGGTTCGCGCGGTTTCGGCCACCAGATCGCTTCCGATTATATTGAAATATTCCGCAAAAAAAACCTCGGCAGTGCCAGGCTGAAGGATCCGCAGCTGGTGCACGCCGCCATCCGCTCGCCGCAGGGACGGAATTACCTGCAGGCGCTCAACGCGGCCAGCAATTTCGCCTGGGCCAACCGTCAGTTGCTGCAGGAAGACATCGTGGCGATTTTTGAAAGAATTTTGCGCCAGGGCAGGGATAAACTCGGCCTGGCCCTGGTTTATGATCAGGCCCACAATATTGCCAAATTTGAAAAACACCGCGTCGGCAAAGACATGACCAGCCTGCTGGTGCACCGCAAGGGGGCTACCCGGGCTTTTCCGCCGGGTCATCCAGATCTGCCGGCAAAATACCGGGAGGTGGGGCAGCCGGTGATTATCCCGGGCAGTATGGGCAGCCGTTCCTATGTCCTGCGCGGCAGCGAGCGGGGCGCGGCCTTGACGTTCGCATCGTCAGCCCATGGAGCCGGGCGGCGGCTCAGCCGCCACCAGGCCATCAAGTTATCCGCCCAGACCGATGTCCGCGCCCGCTTGCAGAAAACGGGTGTTTTGGTGTACAGCTTTTCCAATCAGGGCCTGCGGGAAGAAATTCCCGAGGCCTACAAGGACATCGATGCCGTGGTTGACGTTACCGTGGCCAGCGGCATTTCAGAGAAAGTGGCCCGGTTGCGGCCGCTGGTGGTCATCAAGGGTTGAGCGACGGACAGGTTTGCCCCTGCCCAATCTTAAAACTCATAAAACAAAAACAATTTCCAAAAATGTCGTTGAAAAATGCTTTGAATGTGTTAAGTGTTTTTCATGATGGACATTCCGACCGATCGTTGAAGCTTGGAAATGTTGAATGAAGGGGTTTCCTGTCCGCAAGAAAAGATTGTAATGGCGGCAGCCTGCCAGACGACTTATTGCTTTTCTGATTGGCAAATATTTGCAAATATTTTGTTCTGGTCCGATACTGTCATTGGCCGGAAATCGTAATGTTGTCAGTTAAGTTTATTTCGTATAAACTTGTTGGCAGGAGAAAGGAGAAACGAAATGTCAATGTACGAGGAACTGTATGGGGGTTCACGGCCGGAGTTTGTGGGCAAGATGGGGACGCTTCCATTTCCCGAAACGTTGACATCAGAACAGGAGATGACCGCTATTATCGGTAAGGTTCTCAATGCACTGGAAACATCCGACATCGAACCGGCCAGCGAAGACGAAATGAGGACTCTGCTCACACTGTGTCAGCCGTGGGGATACAGTGCACTCTGCAGCGGTTCGAAAGGAGAAGTGACCGCGAATTTGGGAAGGCTAATATGGGCGACCGGCGCGAAACGCATCAAGCCACCGCCGTTCGGTCCCTTCGGTCCAGAATCCGTGCAAAAGGCGAGGTCCTGTCAGATGGAGAGGAAGTGTCAGTTCCTGACCGCTGACCTCCGAGGCAATTCAAATGTGTTTTCCCATGTCGTTGCCAAAACCAAGGATGGTTATTGGTGGTTCGCCGGGCAATCGGTTAAGGCAACCGAGAAGACCAGTTGTTCTGGTGTTGCCGCTGGCACAGGCTCAAAGCCCCGCGCGGCAAAGGAAGCACCGTCTAAGGAACCCGTTCAAGCGAAAGCGAAGACGATAGACGATCCAATGGGAACCGTCGGCTGCCTTGCCTTGCTGCTAGTGGTAGCCTGCACAGGCCTACTCTGGTGGCTTTCGCCCCCCACTATTCCTCTTTGGGCCAAGATCGTTGCGACATTGCTGTTCTTCGCGGCCTTCGGGGCTTTCTCGGACTGGGCCGAGAAACGGAAGCGCAAAGCACTTCCCGCTGCAACAAATCAATCTCAAGCACCCGTGTCCCATGCACCGTCTACCCCGACTGCGCCTGCGATGGGAACATTCTCGGAGATGAGACAGAAAGAGGAGCCTATCCTGGCGAAGGCGCAGGAAGCGTGGGGGCCACAACATGATTACGCCGCGTATCTGCGGGTAGTCGTGTCGGAGTGCCAGGCGAAACTCCGCGACAGCCCTCGCGATGCAGACTACTACATCATCATGGGAAGGGCCTATGCTGACAGGACGCCGCAACAGGACGTTGCACGCGCGAAGGATCTTTTTCAGCAGGCGTTGTTGCTAGATCCTGGCAATCAGTATGTCATGGATTGCCTTGGACGCTATGGGAACATCTGTTAGATGGTTGCCAGCAGACTGCCAACAATGCCTCCGACCGAACAATGATCCGCTTCGCGGCTCAACGCCGGTCAGGTGAACGTTCGACAATGAAAGGAGACAGAAATGCATGTAGAAATCTACGTTGAACCTTCGGGGCTGATTCAGACAATTGCGAGCGAAGGCGGTATGGCCAGCCAGTTGGTCTCAGATGAACTTCGTGCAAATTTGATCCGAGGGGCTGACCGCGATCTCGGATTGTACGGGGCCTTGATCCAGCAGATGCGCAACACCGAACCAGAACTGCAGACTGTGCCCGAAATGGACGAGGTCCAGTGGAAAGGGTTCTTGGATAATCATTTTGGCGATTCGAAATGGGAGAGGTGGCACGCAAAGAATAGCTACAATCGCTACAATATCATCGTCAGTCCGCATCCACCTCGTTCTTCGACCTCTGCTGACTCTCCGTCTCAGGTATCAGCAAAAGCAATGGATCTTGAGGAAACAGTAGGTATGATCATCGCACTAGTGTTGTTGGCCGCCATGGCAGTAGGAATTTGGTGGAAGCCCTTTGGCGACAGTGGGCTGGGGCGAAAGGTCCTCCTGAGTGTTTTTTCGATTCCGGCTGCACTTCTGGCTGGCATGTTTTGGGTCAAGCTCTCGAAGTTCATCGGGGCAGTCATTGCGCTGATAATGATGATCTACCTCGCGAATCGCTTTAAGTTGTTTTAGCAATTATCTGCCTATGGCTATGGATGATGTTCCCGAGAATCATGAAGTGAGGGAACTTGCCTTGACCATATGAAGAGAAAAGAACTGATTAAGATCATCACATCCCGGGGGTGTGTATTTCTAAGGCATGGTGGGAAACACGATCTTTACATCAATCCCAAAACCAGGAAAAAGTAACCAATTCCAAGACATGACGAGATCGACGAATATCTCGCCAGGCATATAATGAAGGAGTTGGCATAGCAACCCGCTGCAGCCGACCGCGTAAAAGCGACGGTTGAGCGGAAGCGTTATTACGACACGGTGACAGGTTGTGAGCGAGTGCCGGCCTTTGGCAGTGAGCATATGGATCGTAATATTAATCGACGGCTGAGACTGTTGCATAGGCTACATGGCCCATGGAATGTCTTTAGTGCTATTTTGTATCCCCTTGTTACACTGCTGGCAAGCATATTGATAATTATTGTTGCGGTGTCCAGAAGTATGCATCTTATTACCCTTGTACCGTTGTTAGTGCTGTCCATCGGTTCTATGGGTGCCTTTGTTTTCTGGTGTTTTAGACTACTCATGAAATCTCTGAATCGGAAAGCCTTGCTGCTTTGGGTGGGTACCATTGTGTGCGCCGTTGGTGTAACTGCATTTGCATTCCTTGTCCTTATAACGTTTATCTACCTCCTGAGTCCTGAGAAACTCAGGACAACCCTATTCACTGGATCCAAGTATTGGCTCTTCTTCATCTGGGCAAGTGTGGAGAGCTCCCAGCACTATCTCTATAAGCTTTCATTCGGTAAAAGAGATACACTCGGTTACTTGCTACGGCAGGGCAGTATGGATAGCTGGAGGCTCCCTCTTGGAGGGGCAATAGGGATCCAACTGCGAAAACTTCGGCGACAACAGTTTCACAAGCAACAGAAGGTCAAATAAAACATTAGAACTGAATTGAGAGAACCAGCGATGTGACGGAAGGCAGGGGGGTCAAGTCTTTCATTATTACAATTGATGAGATAAAATAAAATCATGGCGAGATCAATGCCTATAGAATTCCCTGGGGAAGTTTATACAATAACTTCCCGGGGAAATGAAAGAAAGAAAATATTAATGATGACACATAACAGGGCAATTTCAGCCGACGCAAAAGAAACACAATTGATCAGCGGCGTTATGTGTGAAAATGAATCATGAAACCAGCAAATAATGTGGACGCAATCCAAGCTTATAAAAAGTACTATATCGATAGAGATTACGAACAGGTAGATTTGTTTCGGTTGATTAAGAAAACGTATAAAATCACAAGCGCTATCTATCCCGGAAGTTATGTGCATATTTCTCCATCATTCATTTTTGCGGATGTCGTTTACATCGACTCCGATAAAAAAGCTAAACAGTTCTTCAATAACGACCAACTTATCGAATTCATACGTGACAGAAAAGAGTATATTGAAGACCCTAAGATTTCTTTTCATGGGATCGATTATAAGAGTTCAATAAACGGACTTCACCGTAAATTCGATCTTTTGATTTCTCAGTACGCAGGTTTCATTTCTGATGCCTGTAAAGGGTATTTAAAAATTGGTGGTTATCTACTTGTGAACAATAGTCATGGAGACGCAGGACTAGCATCAATTGATGAGGATTTCAAATTAATCTCAACTGTCCACAAAGCTGAAGGGAAGTATCGCTTATCGCATACTTTTTTGGAGAGATATTTTATTCCAAAAAACAAGATCATAGTCACAAAAGAATTACTTCATAAAACTGGAAAAGGCGTTGGTTATACCAAGACTGCGCCTTTGTATATTTTTCAACGAATCTCATGAAATCACATATCAACCGCAGTAACTCGGACTTTGCCAAATTGGCGTGATTTATGAGTTTACAACATCATTGCCGTGGTTGATGTCACCGTGACCGGCGGCATTTCAGAGAAAGTGGCCCGGCTGCGGCCGCTGGTGGTGATCAAGGGATAGGCATTTCCGGCGCTGTCGTTGGCGGCGCGACCGGACCGGCACCGGCAATGGCGCCATTGCGCACGCGGATGCTGTAGACGATCTGCGCGGCAGTATTTTTGGCCAGCAGCACCTCGCAATCCGGCCAATGACTGGACAGGCGCAGGGCGGCGTAATAAGCGATCTTTTCAAAATTAACGGCATTTTTGGAATCGCTGTTGTAAACGATCACGGCTTTTTTTTCAGCGTCCACGGCTTGGATTTCCACCAGGCCTTCGGTGGTTTTTAAATAGGCCAGGGTGCCGGCCAGTGATTTTTTGCCGCCGCCCTTGCCGCCGATGATGGTCAGGGTGAAAAAGACGATCAAAACAACTCCCAGTCCGGCCGCGACCGCGTAGATCATCTTGTTGGACCTTTCGGGATTGATTTTTTTTATTTTTGTCCTGATCATGGCTGCTGCCCTTGTTCCAGAAAAACGCATGCCGCTTGGGCAAACAGGACCGGGGCAACTTTCAGAATTTCCTCATCGACGCTGAAGGTCGGCGTGTGCAGGGCGCTGCTGCCGCCGCTGCCTAAAAAGAACAGCAGTGCCGGGATGTGCCGGGAATAAAGGGCGAAATCCTCGCCGATGGTCAGCGGTTCGGCAAAATGAACGTTCTCCCTTCCCAGGATCTTTTCGAACCCTGGCAAAAACAGCTCATACAGCCCGGGGTCGTTGTTGACGAAAGGATTCACTTTCTCAAAATCAAGGCTGGTCTTGACCCCGAAAGCCGTTTCCAGCCCCAGCAATATTTTCCCCATGCCGTCGCGGATCCGGCTTTCCTCTGTTTCGGAAAAGGTGCGTACCGTGCCTTCCATGTCCACGCTGTCGGCGATGACGTTGCTGCGCACGCCGCCGCTTGATCTTGCCGATACTCAGCACGGCTTTTTCGCCCGGATCCCTGCTGCGGCTGATCAGGGTCTGGAACTGGGAAATGGCCGCTGCGGCCGCGACGATGGCGTCGACGCCCTGGTGCGGGAAGGCTCCATGGCTGGCTTTGCCTTGAATATTGATGTAAACCCAGGCCACGTTGGCCATGATCGGCCCGGGGCGCAGGCTTACCTGTCCGGCCGGGAGGTCGGGCATTACGTGCAGGGCCAGCAGGGCGTCCAGGCGGGGATTGTCCAGAACCCCGGCGGCGATCATGCTCTCGGCCCCGCCCGGCACGCCCTTGGCGGCACCCTCTTCGCAGGGCTGGAAAATGAAGACCACGGCACCGGGAATCTGGGCGCGGATCTCGGACAGCAGCCGCGCGCAGACCAGCAGATTGGTCATATGGACGTCATGGCCGCAAGCGTGCATTTGCCCCGGGCGGCGCGATTGAAACGGCAGTCCGGTCATTTCCTGGATGGGCAAAGCGTCCATGTCGGCACGCAGGCCGATGACCGGGCCCGGACGATTGCCGCGCAGGACCGCCTTGATGCCGTTGCCGGCAATGCCGGCGGTCACCTCCAGGCCCAGACCTTTCAGGTAGGCGGACAGGAAGTCGGCCGTCTTTTTTTCCTGAAAACAGAGTTCCGGGAACTGGTGCAGCTGGCGGCGCAGCTGGACGCTTTCCGGGAATATCTCGGTTGCCCGTTTCTGAAAAAAAGCGGTTTGATCGGTGGCGGCTGCCAGCGACACCGATAAAAAGCAGCATAGCGATCCGGCCCAGGCGATTTTTTTCATGACTGGCGCACCGGGCGCTTACGGGACCACGACGTTGTTGAAAACATCGTTGATGATATCGTCGCTGTTCAGGGCCTCGGCCTCGGCCTCATAACTGAGAATAATGCGGTGGCGCAGGACATCGCGGCCGATGGTCTTGACGTCTTCGGGAGTGACATAGCCGCGGCGGCGGATAAAGGCCAGGGCCTTGGCCGTTTCGGTCAGGTAGATGGAAGCCCGGGGTGAAGCGCCGAAGCGGATCAGGTTTTTCAGTTTGGCTATGCCCGCCTCCTGGGGAAAGCGGGTGGCAAAAACCAGGTTGATGATGTAATCCTTGATGCGCTCATCCATGTACACCAACTGGTAGGATTTCTGCAGTTTGGCCAGGGCGGCTTTGTTCAAGACAACCTTGAGAGGAATGGCGCCGCCGCCGGCCATGCGGCTGACGATCTCCTTTTCCTCGTCCTTGAGCGGGTAGGTGACCTTGACCTTGAGCAGGAAGCGGTCGATCTGGGCTTCAGGCAGGGGGTAGGTCCCCTCCTGCTCGATCGGGTTCTGGGTGGCCATGACCATGAACGGCCTGGCAATGGGGTGGCTCTCGTCGCCGATGGTCACCTGCAGTTCCTGCATGGCTTCCAGCAGGGCGCTCTGCACTTTGGCCGGGGCGCGGTTGATCTCGTCGGCCAGCAGCAGGTTGGTGAAGATCGGGCCTTTGCGGGTATGAAATTCGGCGCTTTTCGGATTGAAGACCATGGTGCCGGTAAGGTCGGCCGGCAGCAGGTCGGGGGTGAACTGGATGCGCTTGAAGTTCAGGTCTGTGACCCGGGCCAGGGTCTTGATGGCCAGGGTCTTGGCCAGGCCGGGCACGCCTTCGAGCAGGATATGCCCGGAGGTCAGCAGGGCGATCATCATCCGTTCCAGCAGTTCTTTCTGCCCGACGATGACCTTGGCCATTTCGGCCATGGTCTGCTCGATGACCATGCTCTCTTCCTTGATTTTTTCGTTGATGAATGTCAGGTCCTGGGCCATGGCATCCTCCTAGTAGTGTTTCTGGCGGTAATCCGCACCCATGATCTCAATGCTGCGGGCCATTTCAAAAAGCCGGCTGCGGATGCGGTTGCCGATGCGTTCGCTCAGGGTCTCCTCGCTGTCGATCTTTTTGTCAAAAAAATTGCTGGCGAATAGGGTGATGCGGTTGTTGTTGTAGCGGCGGTTGATCAGGAAATAAATGTTGTCCTCCACCCAGGGGCTGGGGCGTGAGGCGCCCAGTTCATCGAAAAGCAGCAGTTCCACCCGGGCCAGGCGCTGGATCAGTTGCCCGATCTCGGAAAAATCACGGCTGGCGGCGTCTTCGCCCGATTTCATTTCCCGGGTCAGGTCGTTCCAGTCGATATAGACCACCTCGCTATTCTTTTCCTTGATCAACTGGTTGCCGATGCAGCATAACAGCCGGGTCTTGCCCACGCCGGTGCCGCCCTGGAACAGGAGGCCATAGTCCACCGACGCCGGGTAATCGGCAATGAACTTTTCGGCCGCCTTCTTGGCTTTTCCCTGAGAGGGATTCGTCCTTGTCGGGGAAATAGCTTTTCAACTCCATGGTCAAGAAAGCGCAGGGGAATATTGGCGTTGCTGGCTTAACTGTCTTGCATGCCGTTTTGCCGGCATTGGCAGGGGCGGGCTATCTCGCGTTCCCCGACCTTGACCAGCACCCAACCGCTGTCCTGACAAGTCTTGCAGTTTGTTTCTTTCAATTCAATGCTCCGTATATGCCCTGCTTGTGCAGCTGTTTCTTCAGCTTGGCCAGGGCTTTCATCTCGATGCGCCGGATGCCTTCCGGGCTCATGTTCAAATGCTTGGCGATCTCGCGCAGTTTCTGAGGCTCTTCGTCCTGAAAGCCGAAGCGCAGGCGGATGATCTCGGCTTCGCGGGCGGTGAGATTCTGTATGTCTTCCTGGACAAGCTGGCGCACCGAACTGCCGATCAGGATGTCCAGGGGGTCGTCGACCGAATTATCGGGCAGAAAGGTGGTCAGGCTCGACGAATTTTCGTCGTGGAGCCCCTTGTCCAGCGAGATGATCTCATCGGGCACGGCCAGCATCACCTTGATCTTTTTTTCCGGGATCTGCAGGTGGTCGGCCAGCTCCTTTTCAGTGGGGTGTCTTTTCAATCTCTTGCTCAGCTTGAAATAGGCTTTTTTGAAATTCAGGTAATCGTTAAAAAAAATATCGGGCAGAGAAATGATGTTCTGGTTTTTTGAGAGATAACGCCTGATCTCGCTGCGCACCCACCACAAGGCATAGGTGAAAAAACGGTTTTCCCGGGTCAGGTCGAATTTTTTCAGGGCCTCGATCAATCCTTTGTTGCCTTCGTTGATCAGGTCCAGGAAATTGTCGCCCTTGAAATAGTATTTCAGGGCTTCCCTGACCACCAGGCGCTGGTTGGCGATGATTATGTTGCGAAAAGCCTCTTCGTCGCCTTGCTTGGCTTTGACGATCAGGGCCTTTTCTTCTTCGGCGCTCAGAATCTTGATCTTTTTAATTCGTTGGAAGTATTGGTTAAGCGAATCCAGCGACTCGCTATTTTTCCTTTTTATCATCCTTGAAAATGGCCATGGGCGGCGAAGAAAATTTGACCAGTGAGATTTTTTTCTGTTCGAAGATCTCCTCTTTGCCGACAAAAAACTCTTTTTTCAGTTCTTCCAGGAAAAGGGCGAATTCTTCCTGCATTTTTTCCATCTTGTCCTTCATGTTCATGACAATTTCAATGCCGGCCAGGTTGACGCCCATTTCGCGGGTCAGGTTCAGGATGAATTCCAGCTTTTTCAGGTCCTCTTCACTGAACTTGCGGGTGTTGCCCTTGCTGCGCGACGGGATGAGCAGCCCTTCTCGTTCATAAAGGCGCAGGGTTTGCGGATGGATGTTGTACTTGCTGGCCACGGCAGAAATGAAATAGGTTTTTTCCTTCATCGCAGCAATTCCTCACGCGGGTTGTAAGGGGATACCATTTCGATCTCCTTGAGCAATTCGCGCACTTTCAGATCCTTGGTGGAAGGCGGAACGATCTTGATCTCTACACGCAAGTCACCGTTCTCCCTGGTTTTGGGATTAATGATGCCTTTGCCTTTCAAGCGCAGTTTCTGCCCCGACGCCGTCCCGGGAGGGATCTTGAACAGGGAAGATCCATCCAGGGTGGGGATCTCGATCTTGGCCCCCAGCGCGGCCTCGGCATAGGTGACCGGCAGGGTCATCTCCAGGTCGTGGCCGTGGCGGCGGAACACTTTATGTGCCGTGACCTGGATGGTGATGATCAGGTCGCCATCCGGGCCGCCGTTGCGGCCGGCGTTGCCTTTGCCGCCGATACGGACCTTGGAGTCGTTGTCCACGCCGGCAGGTATCTTGACCCGCAGGCGGGTGATTTTTTCCACCCGGCCGTCGCCGCCGCAGGCGCGGCATGGGGCCCCGGGCAAAATGCCGCTGCCGCCGCAATTGGGACAGATGGTGCCGAATTTCATGAATCCTGTCTGTTTTTGAATGCGGCCCTGTCCGCGGCAGGTCGGGCAGACGGTCTGACCCGAAGCGGCATCTATGCCCTTGCCCTTGCAGGCGGGACAGGACTCTCTGTGGCTGATCTGTATAGGGGTTTCGATGCCGTGGGCCGCGTCCATGAAATTAAGGTTCATGGAATAATTGAGATCCTCGCCGCGCTCCGGCTTCTGGCTCTTTTTTCCGGCCTGGGTGCGCGGCCCGCCCTGGTTGCCGAAAATGGTCTCGAAAATATCGCCGAACGTGCTGTTGCCGCTGCTGCTGAAATCAAAGCCCTCAAAATTGCTGCCGCTGCGGCCGCCAGCACCGCCACGTGCACCTAAGGAGCCATAGAGGTCGTATTGCTTCTTTTTTTCCGGATCCTTCAGCGTTTCGTGGGCTTCGTTCATCTCCTTGAACTTCTGTTCGGCTGCTTTGTCGCCGGGATTCAGGTCGGGGTGATACTTGCGGGCCAGCTTGCGGTATGCTTTTTTGATGTCAGGGATGCTGGCATTTTTGCTTACGCCCAGGATCTCATAAAAATCTTTCATTAGCAAAAATATTACTCCAGGGCGCTAAAAAAATCAATAGCGCCGCACAGTCAGGATGGCATTTGACGGTTTTGCCCGCTTCATCTATAATCGGCCTTAAGGGCAGTGAGGACAGGATGATCGAAAAAAGTGTCTTGCGGGAACTGGCAGCGCTGGTTGGCAGGAAAAAGGTTTTTACCGACCGGGAATACCTGCTGGCTTATTCCTATGACGCCACGGGTTTGGAATGCCTGCCTGACGCCGTGGTGTTTGCCGAGCAGGAAGCGGATGTGGAAAATGTCATAACGATTTGCCGCCGCCACGCCATTCCCCTGGTCCCGCGCGGCGCCGGTGTTGGTTATACGGGCGGGTCCCTGGCCGTCAATGGCGGCCTGGTGCTGGTTTTTACCCGCATGAACCGCATCTTGCTTCTGGATAAGGAGAATTTTCTGGCCGAGGTGGAGCCGGGAGTGATTACCGCCGACCTGCAGGAAGCGGCGGAAAAAATCGGGCTCTTCTATCCGCCCGACCCGGCCAGCCTGAAGACCTCGACCATGGGCGGCAACGTGGCCGAAAATGCCGGCGGTCCGCGCTGTTTCAAATACGGGGTGACCGCCAACTATGTCCTGGGGCTGGAGGCCTTCCTGATGAGCGGCGAAAAGATCCGTCTGGGCGCCCACACCATCAAGAACGTGGCCGGTTACGATCTGAAAGCGCTGCTGATCGGTTCCGAGGGCACCCTGGCCGTGGTCACCAAGGTGATCGTGCGCCTGCTGCCGCTGCCGCCGCGGCGCCTGCTTTTTCGCGTAGATTTCTCTTCGCTGGCCGCCGGGGCCCGTTTCGTGCAAAGCGTCATCCAGGGTCATGTCCAGCCCGCGGTGCTGGAATTCATGGACAAAAGTTCCCTGCAGGCGGTATATGCTTACCAGGGCATAAGCGGCGACCCTCGCGTCCAGGCCGCGGTGCTGGTCGAGATCGACGGCAGCCCGGCCGAAGTTGCGGAAAGGGAAGCGCTGTTCATGGAGCAGGTCGCCATGGCCGTTCCGCGTCCATTACGAGCGGGCCGAAAGCTTTGCCGAGCAGGAGGTCCTGTGGCAGACGCGGCGCAACATCTCGCCGGCCATCGCCAGGCTGAAACCCAAAAAGATCAACGAAGACATCGTGGTTCCCGGCGGCCGCATCCCGGAAATGGTGGAATTCATCGGGGCGTTGGCAGCGGAATTCAACCTGTGTATCGTGCTTTTCGGCCATTTCGGCGACGGCAACATCCATACCAACCTGATGGTCGATCCCGAGGATGGTGAAGAGATGAAACGGGTGGAGATCGTTTTGGATAAAATATTCCGCCGCGTGGTCGAGATGGGCGGCACCATCTCGGGAGAGCACGGCATCGGCCTGAGCAAGAAGCCCTTCATGCACTACCAGTTCAGCCCGCAGGAAATGCGGCTTTTCCGTGATATCAAAAAGGTCTTCGACCCCGACAACCTGCTCAACCCCGGCAAGATTTTTTAACGGCAGCAGGGTTTTTCGCGAATCAAGACCAGAACCTTTCAGGCCCGTGGTTCGTTATAATTAGTGAAACAAGGAGAACCATGAAAACGAAAATTGCGGCGATTTCATTTTTATTATTGGTCGCGCTGTTTCTTTGCGGCTGCGACGTCAGCGTCAACCGCAGCGTTCATCTCCGCGACGGCGAACACAGCCGCGGCATGACCTCGGTCAACGGCAGCATCCATGTGGGGGCGCGCTGCGTTGTGGACGGCAATTGCCGCACCGTCAACGGCCGCATCGAAGTGGGTGACGACTCGAAGGTCGGGGACCTGAATTCGGTCAACGGCCGCATCCGCCTGGGAGCGAATGTCGACGTGGACGGCAATGCCAAGACGGTCAACGGTTCGATCAGCTGCGGCAGCGGCAGCAGGATCCACGGCCGGCTGAGCACGGTCAATGGCCGCATCGAATTGCGCAACAGCGAAGTGGATGAAGACGTCAGCACGGTCAACGGCGATGTCCTGCTGCGCGAAGGAAGCGTGATCCGCGGCGACATCGTCATCAAGGGCCGGCACGGCAGTGTTTTCGATCACCCGCGCCTGGAGATCCGCCTCAGTGAAGGATCGCGGGTTGAAGGCCGCATCCTGGTCCGCGACAGCGATATCGAGGTCAAGGTCTACCTGAGCCAGGGTTCGACCGTCAAGGGCGAGATCCGCAATGCCCAGGTGATCAAGGAATAGCAGACGGCCGACGGCGTAAGGCGTACGGCAGACGGCAAGAAAAGGACTTCAATAGCGAGCACTTTTCGAATTGATTTCTTTTTCATGGTTTTTCTTTGTTTTGTTCAGGAATAATCGGGAGAGGAGTTTTTTTCTCGTACTTTTTCCTTTTGACTTGCCCCTTTTTCCTCTTGAGAGCATCCTCGTTTAGGCCATTTGGTCATTGGAATTTGGTATTTGTTTGGGATTTGGTGCTTGGGAATTTAGAGCGGTCTTGACTTGCTAGCCGGCGAAAAGGGTGTGGGTGGAGTAACCAGGGTCCGAGGTCAGGTTGACCCCCAGTTTGCGCAGGCCGGCCTCGTCGCCGGGGGTGGGCATGTGGGTCATGTGCACCTCGCAGGTGCGCAGTTCGGACAGTTTTTCCACCGCGGCCTGGGCCGCCGGGTTGCCGCTGGCGCTGATGCCCAGGGCGATCAGGGTTTCGTCCAGATTCAAACTGACTTCCCGGCCTTTGAGGATATCCTTTTTCAGGTGTCCCAGCGACTCGGTGATGCTGGGCGGCATCAGGTGCATGCTGTCGGGGATCCCGGCCAGATGCTTGGCGGCGTTCAGGATCAGGCTCGAGGAAGCATGCAGCAGGGGCGAGTTCTTGCCGGTGATGATGGTGCCGTCGGCAAGCTCGATGGCGGCGCCGCAGTAGATGCCGGCGTGGCCCTTGCCGGTGCGTTTGCGCTTCCTGGGCCGCCAAGCGTGCCGGGCGGACAACGCTGCGGCTTTCATCGTTCACGCCCAGATCTTCCATGAACAGGCGCAGGCGCTCCACCGTATCCTTGTCCACCACGCCCATGGCATACTCGCACTGGCAGCGGAAATAGCGGCGAATGATCTCCTGGATGGCCGCGGCGCGCACGACCTGGTCGTCGCTGATGCCGAAGCCGGCGCGGTTGACCCCCATGTCGGTGGGGGAATGGTAGACCAGGGGATTCTCGGTGATCTTTTCCAGGATGCGCTTGACCAGCGGAAAAGCCTCGATGTCGCGGTTGTAGTTGACCGCTTTGATGTTGTGGGCCTCGAGGTGGTAGTGATCGATCAGGTTGATGTCCTTCAGGTCGGCGGTGGCAGCCTCATAAGCGATATTGACCGGGTGGTTGAGGGGCAGGTTCCAGATGGGAAAGGTTTCGAACTTGGCGTAACCGGAACGGATGCCGCGCCGGTGGTCATGGAAAAGCTGGGTGAGGCAGGTTGCCAGTTTGCCGCTGCCGGGTCCGGGACCGGTGACCACCACGATTGGTTTGGCGGTCTCGATGTATTCGTTGGCCCCGTAACCCTGATCGCTGACAATGGTGTCGATCTCGGTCGGATAGCCCTTGGTAAAACTGTGGGTGTAGACCCTGATGTTGCGGCGCTCCAGCTTGTTCTGGAATGCTTTGGCCGCGAACTGATTGGCGAAGCGGGTGATGACCACCGCGCGCAGGGAAATGCCCCAGGAGGCCAGGTCATCGATCAGCTTCAAGGCATCGGCATCATAGGTGATGCCGAAATCGGCGCGGATTTTTTTTCTTTCGATATCGCCGGCGTAGATGCACAGCAGAACGTCGGTTTTGTCCTTGAGCTGCTGCAGCAGGCGCATTTTTACGTTGGCATCGAAACCGGGGAGCACACGGGAAGCGTGGTAATCGTACAGCAGCTTGCCCCCGAACTCCAGGTAAAGTTTGTTGTGAAAGGAATTGACCCGTTCCAAAATGGCCGCAGTCTGTTCCTGCAAGTATTTTTCGTTGTCAAAACCTATTGCCTTGGGCATGTCCTGTCTCCTGAATCGGGAATGGTCTTAAGCCGGGAGATTATTTGTCCAGCTGGACGGCCTGGGCAAAAAGCTTCACCATGTCTTCGAATTCGGCGAATTTGTCGAAAGACAGGTTCACGCCTTTTTTTGTCGGCGCCCAGTCGCCTGATTCGGCCTGGAACCAGTTGCGAACGCTGAAATACTTTTTGCCCTTGAAGGTGGAAAGGGAAAAAATGATCTTCTGGGTGGGATTCAATTCCATATAACCGATGTTCAATGAATCCGGGTTATCCTTGATGAAATCGGGTTCATTAATGGCCACTTGTTTTTGTACCGCTTTTTTTAATTCGCTAAAATCCATTTTTCTCTCCTGCTTGCAGTTTATTTTTTTTTGATGGTCTGTTCAAAGAATTCCGCCGCCTTTTTCTTTTTGGCCTGTTCCAGCGATTTGGCCTGGGAAAAACGTTCATCCGCCGCCTCTTTTTTCTCCTTTTCCTTGTTCAGGAGTTCCTCGAATGATGAGATGGTTTTTCTTTCGCTCCTTTTGTGCTGCACGACATTTTTTTTGTCTGCGTCCACCCAAAGGCTGGCATGACAAACCGGGCAGTGGATTTCGATCAGGTTGTCCATATTTCCGATTCTAATACAAGCCTGGGCAAATTTCAATAAGGAATCGGATTAATAAAATATTTCCCGGGCCTGCGCCTTTGCGCCAAATCCGGTTGTCAGGATGGATTGACATGGACGGCGAATTGCGGTAAAAATAAACGATATGAGCAATCCGGAAAAACACCTGGTTCCCGTGGTCCGCTTCGCCCCGTCGCCGACCGGATATCTGCACGTCGGCGGCGCCCGCACCGCCCTGTTCAATTATTTATTTGCCCGCCACCACGGCGGCATATTCATCCTGCGCATCGAAGATACCGACCAAAAGAGATTCCAGGCCGAGGCGCTGCAGGAAATATTCACCAGTTTGAAATGGCTGGGCCTGAATTGGGACGAGGGGCCGGAAGCGGGCGGGGAACGCGGTCCCTATTTCCAGTCGCAGCGTACCGCCATCTATCGCCGCCATGCCGAGCAGCTGCTGGCCTCAGGCGAAGCCTACCGCTGTTTTTGCAGTGAAGAACGGCTGACGGATATGCGCGCCGAGCAGGAAAAAGTCAAAATGGCCCATGGCTCGGGTTATGACCGTCATTGCCGGCTTCTGCCCGAAGCAGAGGTTAAGGCACTTTTGGCAGCCAACGCTGCGCACGTTGTCCGGCTCAAGGTCCCGGACAATCGCGTTGTGGTATTCAACGACCTGATTCGCGGCGAGATCTCCTACGACAGCTCGCAGCTGGACGACCTGGTCCTGCTCAAATCGGACGGCTTTCCGACCTATCACCTGGCCAATGTGGTCGACGACCACTTGATGCAGATCACCCATGTACTGCGCGGCGATGAGTGGATAGCTTCCACGCCGAAGCATATTTTGATCTACGAAGCTTTTGGCTGGCCGCCGCCTCTTTTTGCCCACATGCCGGTAATACTGGCAGCGGACGGCGGCAAACTGTCCAAACGCCGCGGTGCCGCTTCAGTCCTGGATTACCAGCGCTCCGGTTTCCAGCCGGAGGCCCTGCTGAATTTTCTGGTCCTGCTGGGCTGGGCCCCGGGCGGTGACCGCGAGATAATGACCCTGGACGAAATGACAGCCGCTTTTTCCCTGCAGCGGGTTTCGGCCAAGGCCGCGGTTTTTGACGAAACCAAGCTGGAATGGATGAACGGCCATTACCTGCAGCAGCGCAGCCAGGAATCCCTGCTGCCCGAGGTGATGGCCTGCTGGAAAAAACTCCTGCTGCCCGCCCCTGCGGCACTCGCTGATCAAGACTATGCCAAAAAGGTGATCGGGCTTTTCAAGGAGCGCAGCAAAAAACTCATTGAGATCGCAGAACAATCGGGCTATTTTTTCCGTGATCCGGCCGCGTATGATCCGCAAGCGGCCAGGAAATATTTCAAGGCTGAAACCATATCGATCCTTGAACTTTTAACCGAAAAACTGGCCACACTGGAACCTTTCAGCCACGAAGCCCTGGAAGGTCTCTATCGTCAGGTTGCCGAAGGGTTGGGTCTGCCGGCCGGCAAACTGATCCACCCGACGCGGTTGGCGGTGAGCGGTGTCAGTTTCGGTCCCGGTCTGTTTGAAATGCTGGAGCTGCTGGGCAAGGAAACCGTCATCCGTCGCCTGCAAAGCGCCGGGAATTGGATCGGGAACACGGCGGGCAAAGAGGAATGAAGCGATTGGATATGCATCTTGACAGCAAAATACGAGGGTAATATGGCCACTGAAGATTCCACTCCGGGTCTGAATTTCATACGCACCATCATCGAGGCTGACATCAAGGCCGGCAAAAACGGCGGCCGCGTCCATACCCGTTTCCCGCCCGAACCCAACGGCTATCTCCATATCGGCCACGCCAAGTCCATCTGCCTCAATTTCGGCCTGGCCGCTGAATACAAGGGCTTCTGCAACCTGCGCTTTGACGATACCAACCCCGGCAAGGAAGATGTCGAATACGTCGATTCCATTATGGCCGATGTGCGCTGGCTGGGTTTTGACTGGCAGGATCGTCTTTACTATGCCTCCGATTATTTTGAGCAGCTCTACGAATTCGCCCTGCACCTGATCGGCAGCGGCAAGGCCTACGTCTGTGACCTGACGGCCGAGCAGGTGAGACAATTCCGGGGCACGCTGACCGCTTGCGGCATCAACAGCCCCTGCCGGGAGCGCTCAAAGGAGGAAAACCTCGATCTTTTTCAGCGCATGCGCGCCGGGGAGTTCCCGGACGGTTCCTATGTGCTGCGCGCCAAGATCGACATGGCCTCGCCCAACCTGAACATGCGCGACCCGGTCCTTTACCGCATCCGCCGTGAAAGCCACCACCGCACCGGCGACAGCTGGTGCATCTACCCCATGTACGATTACACCCATCCGCTATCCGACGCTTTGGAGGGGATCAGCCATTCCCTCTGCACCCTGGAATTCGAAGATCACCGGCCGTTTTATGACTGGGTCCTCGACCAGCTGCCCGTGCCCTGCCATCCCCAGCAGATCGAATTCGCCCGCCTGAATCTGAGTTATACGGTGATGAGCAAGCGCAAGCTTCTGGAGCTGGTGGACAAGGCCTATGTGCGCGGCTGGGACGATCCCCGGCTGCCGACCATCGCCGGCCTGCGCCGCCGCGGCTATACGCCGGAAGCCATCCGCAATTTCGCCGAGATCGTCGGCGTGGCCAAGCGCGAGAGCATGGTCGACATGGCCCTGCTGGAACATTGCCTGCGCGAAGACCTGAACAAGCGCGCCAGGCGGGTGATGGCCGTGCTGCGGCCGCTGAAGGTCGTGATCAGCAATTACCCCGAGAACCAGGTGGAAGAATTGGAGGCCGAGAACAACCCGGAAGACCCGGGCATGGGCACGCGCATGTCTGCCTTTTTCACGCGAGATCTATATCGAGCAGGACGATTTCCGCGAGGATCCGCCCAAGAAATTTTTCCGCCTTGTCGCCGGGCAAGGAGATCCGCCTCAAGCACGCCTACTACATCCGCTGCGACGAGGTGATCAAGGACGCCGATGGCCGCATCGTCGAACTGCGCTGCACCTACGATCCCGAATCGCGCGGCGGCTGGACCAAGGACGGCCGCAAGGTGCTGGGCACCTCGCACTGGGTGTCGGCGGCCCAGGCCGTGGACGCCGAAGTGCGCCTGTACGACAAGCTTCTTTCCGTGGCCAATCCGGCCGACGAAAAGGAGGAAAAAGATTTCAAGGAATATCTGAATCCCGCTTCGTTGGAGATTCTCAAGAACTGCAAGGTCGAACCGGGCCTGGCCGCCGCCTAACCCGGCGAGCGTTTCCAGTTCCTGCGCCAGGGCTATTTCTGCGTTGACGACGATTCCTCCCCGGAAATGCCTGTCTTCAACCGCAGCGTCACCCTGCGCGATTCCTGGGTCAAGATCGAAAAATCCCAGCAGGACAAATAGTCTTTTTTTGATTATTGCCAGCCAAAACCGACTCAGCGGAATTCCTTGCTGACGATGGTGATGGGCTCGGGCCAGGCGATGTCGCCCAGGGGCGTGGATACGCTGGGCCGGGCGTCAAGGCTGACGCGCGCGATGTCGCCGCGCTTGCCGCCCAGGGCCAGGGCCAAATCGAGCAGGTCGTCGTAGCCGTGGTTGCCGAAGAATTCATAGAGATCCAGCTCCAGGCGCAGGGGGATGATGGTCGACTTGCCGCTGCCGGGGATCTCCAGCGCTTTGTCGATGCCGCCGCTGATGGTAGGTTGGTCGTCGATCAGCAGCCGCCAGTCGAAACGTGTCAAGGTGGAGATGGTTTTGGTCGAGCCGCCGCTGCCGTCATTGGGATTGCGCGCTTCCACGTTCAGCAGGAAGCGGGCCGGCAGGCGCTTGCTGCGGAAGGCGGCCAGCAGCCGGATGCCGTCAGCGATCGAAAAGTCCCCGAGCTGGGACTTTTCGTTGATGCCGATCCCGGCCAGGGAAAAGTCGCCGATCCCTTCCAGGCGGAATTTGAGCCTTTGCAGATTGGTCAAGCTCCTGGCGATCTCGCCCAATGTTGCGCAGCCCTGCAGCAGCAGCGCGCTTAGAACCATGACACTTAAACAGAGTTTCCTTCTGGTCATTTTCCCCTCCGATTTCTTCTCTGAGGTATTCTTATCCGTGGAAAAAATAATGTCAATATCAGCACTTCCTGGATCGCAATCGGCGTACTGCAGGGGCATGAACAGAGCGAACGGCACGCGCTTTACTTTTGCGCCCGTGCTTGTTAAAATAAATCTTCTTTTTTCAGGAGAGGTTGCGGCGCGATGTTCATACCTTTAAAAGATTACAACCCGACCCGGCGTCCGGCTGTGGTTGTGGTTATCATCATCCTGATTAATTTTTCCGTTTTCATATACCAGAGTTATCTGTCGCGCCAGCACTTGCAGAATCCACTTTTCGCCTCCGACCTGCGGCCCCTGGCCTGGCCCTCCAGCCTGGAATATTTTGTCCTGAAGGACGGCCTGGTCCCGCGTGAATTCGTCAGGCAGCAGAACCTGGAAATACCGGTGGGCACGGACCGCTGGGGTCAGTGAGGTCGTCTATCAGCGCCGGGTTTCCCCGCCGCTCAGCCTGTTTTTTTCGCTTTTCATGCATGGTTCCTGGCTGCACCTGCTGGGCAACATGCTTTTTTTGTGGATCTTCGGCAACAATATCGAAGACCGGCTGGGCCGGATAAAATTTATTTTTTTCTATCTGCTTTGCGGCATCGGCGCCAGCCTGACGCATATATTGTTCAACATGAATTCCCTGATCCCGGTTATTGGCGCCAGCGGCGCGGTTTCCGGAGTGATGGGCGCCTACATGGTGCTTTTTCCCCACGCCCGCGTGCGTACCCTGGTTTTCATTTTCATCCTGATCACCACCATGGATATTCCGGCCGCGGCTTTCCTGGCCATCTGGTTCATCTTTCAATTCCTTTCGGCCGGAGGCGGTTCGGGCATAGCCTGGCTGGCCCATGTGGGCGGATTCATCCTGGGATTCCTGCTGATAAAATTTCTTGTGGATAAAAAAAAGCCCGTCGTGGAGATCCTGCAGTAATTTTTCGCCATGAGGAGGTCATAGTGGAAAAACAAGCCGTCAATTCCAGCGCAGCGCCCAAAGCGCTGGGGCCATACTCCCAGGCTGTGCGCTGGGGAAATTTGCTGTTCCTTTCCGGCCAGGTGGGCATTGATCCCGAAACCGGCAAACTTGTTGAAGGTGGCGTGGAAGCCCAGACCCGGCAGGTTTTCAAGAATCTCGCGGCCGTGTTGGCCGCGGCCGGAATCAATTTTCGCCGGCTTGCTGAAAACCACGATATTCCTGAAGGACATGGCCCATTTCAAGACCGTCAATGAGATATACGCCGCAGAGGTGCCGCCGCCTTATCCGGCCCGGGCCACGGTTGCCGTCAAGGATCTGCCGCTGGGGGCTGAGGTCGAGATCGAAGCCATCGCCGCGTTGATAATTTGAGCTGCTCAATAGGCTTTTCAGCCTGATGGATATTTTGCAGGCTGAAGATCTTTGGGTGGAGAGGATCGCTGCCGGCCGCCGGCAGCCGGTCCTGCGCGCGATCAGCCTGAAAATCCCTCGCAATCAGGTCACGGTTTTGCTGGGAGAGTCGGGGGCCGGCAAAACCATTTTGGCCAGGGCCTTGAGCGGCCTTTTGCCGGACGGATTTTTTGCCAGCCGCGGCCACATTTTATTTGGCGGCCAGGTCATGTCAGGATCCGCAGCATGGGCCCGGGTCCGCGGCCGAAAGATATTTTACACTCCCCAGAATGCCGCGGCCGCTCTCAATCCCGTTTTGACAATCGGCCGCCAGATCCGCGAAACCTGCCGCATAAGCGCTGAGGAACTTGGGGAAATGCTTTCGCGCCTGCAATTTACCGATCCTGAGGGCATCCTGCAGTCATATCCTTTCACCCTGAGCGGCGGTGAAAACCAGCGCTGCCTGCTGGCTTTGGCCCTGGCTGCCCGACCGGACGTGCTGATCCTGGATGAACCGACGGCCGAGATCGACGCCGCGGCCCAGGAAGAATTCATCGAGGTTCTGCGGGACTACCAACGCGCCCATTCCCTGACGGTTCTATTGATCTCGCATCACCTGGGTTTTGTCAGGGCCATCGCCCAGAACCTCTGCGTTCTGTCCCGTGGTGAATTGGTCGCTGCCGGAGCTGCGCAGGATATTTTCAGTTCTCCCGGCCATGCCTATACCCGGGAGATCGCCGACTACCTGGAAACAATTTGATGGATACGCGCTTCTGTCTGCGTGCTGTCGGCAAGACCTACCGCAACCGCCGGAGCGGCCGTTCGCCGGTACAAGCCCTGGCCGGGGTGGAACTCAATATCGAGGAGCGCTGTGTCAACGCCATTGTGGGCAGATCGGGGGCCGGAAAATCAACCATGGCCAGGATCATCATGGGCTTTGAAAAGCCGGACCAAGGTTTGGTTCTCTATCGCGGCCGGCTGCTGGCAGAAGCTCCGCTGCAGACCTTTCGCCGCCATAATCAGATGGTATTTCAGAATCCCTATCTGGCCGTCAACCCGTTTTTTACCGTGCGGCAGATCATTTGCGAACCGCTGCGCATCAGCGGCGCCAGCCCTGCGGCCAGCCTTGAAAAACTGAGCGAAGTACTGGAATTGCTGGAATTGCCTGTCGAGTATCTGGAGCGCCTGCCCCATGAACTGTCGGGTGGAGAACTGCAGCGCGTGGCCCTGGCCCGGGCCCTGGTCCTGGAGCCCGAATTCCTGGTGCTGGACGAGCCATTTTCCGCCCTGGACGATCTGACCGCCATGCGCATCCTGCTGCAGTTTAAAAAGATCTTTCTGCGCCTGCGCCTGGGAATTTTGTTTGTCAGCCACCACCCGCGCCATGTTCAGGCCCTGGCCGACCGGGTGGCGGTTCTGGAACAGGGCAAGATTATCGGCCAGTGATTTAATATGATCGCAGCGGGTCTCGCCTTGAACCCCGGCCCACTGATCTATTTCAGGGTGATGGACTTGCTCAATTTTCCGGCGTGGCGGGATTGGTACGCGATCGTCAGGCGGCCCGAGCCCGAGACCAGGAACTCGTGTTCCACCTTGCCGAAGCCGGGAACGATCAGGAATTGCAGCTCGGGACGGAATTCCTTGAAAGCCACCTGGTGCAGATAAATATCCTGGATTTCACCACCGGCCACGACCTTGATGCCGCTGCCGCTCAAGGCAAGCGTATCCTGGGGGTAAAGCTTGTTTTTCCGTGCCTGGTAGCTCATTGAAGGGATGGCCCCGGCGTTGGCCAAACGGGTGCGCACGCGGGTCAGGCCGTTTCCCATGGCCTTGGTTTCAATTATTTCCAGGGAAATGTCCGGCGTGCTTTTGGCGCTGAAAATCACGGCCGAAGCGTTGCGGTGCACCAGGTCCTTGAGCATGAACGGCGCCGGCAGGCGGGAACTCATCTTGACCCAGCCGCCGATCTCGATTTTTCCATAGTGCGGATGATCGAACTCCCGCCAGGGCTTGTACAACTCGCCCTGGGTCAAGTGGTCGTTGAACCTGATCCTTTCCTTTTCCAGCGAGCGGTTCTGCCGGAAATCATAGCCGCCCTCCTCATCTTCTTCTTTGGCTTCGGCCTTTTTCTCTCCGGCGCTTTCTTTTATGGTGACAAACCGTTCGGTCTTATTCTGGAAAAGCTCTCCGACAAAGCCGTAGGCGCCCTGGGTCATGACCAGCCATTCCAGGGAATCGCCATAGGTGGGGTAGAGGTCCTTCCAACTGATCATGTAGCGGTAACCCGGGGTGATCCTTTCCGCCTGCTGGCCCAGGTAATCGTAGACCTCGATGTCCTGGCGGGGATATTCGCCCTGGGCTTTGCTGCTGGGGCCGCGCAAGTACATGCCGCCGCTGTTGTGAAAGGTCCAGCCGATACAGATGTTGGGCCGTTGCTCGATGAAGGCGGCCAGGGCTTTGGTGATGGCGCCTGAAAAGGGATATTCGCCGGCGCCGCTCTGCACGTATTCGGGCATCCAGTCGAAGCCCCAGTTGCGGTTGCCGTCCACGTAGCCTTCGGCGTCCTCATTGATCTTGCCGTCGCCGTCGTTGTCGATACCCTCGTCGCCGAGGATGGTCCATTCGCCTTTTTCGCCGGGCTTGATCCTGACCAGCAGGCGTGCATCATCGGGGTCGGTCTTGAACTTCCCGAAGGGATCGCGTTTGCGCATCTGGCAGATATTGCCGTCCTTGTCCAGGTCGTCGGGAAAGTCCTCGTCCACAAGGCCGTCGCGGTCATCGTCATGGGGAATGCGCAGGCTGCGATTATCACTGGGGGTGTTGGCGTCGCTGAAAAAATGAAAACGCCCGTCGGCATTGACCACGGGAATGACGTAAAAACAGCGGCTGTCAACCAGCTTGGTGATTTCGCTGTTTTGGCCGTATTCGCCCAATAGGTATTGGAGCAGGTAAAGGGCCACTTCGCCGGCCTGGATCTCGTTGCCGTGGATGTTGCCGTCGACGTAAATTCCGGGCTTGGCCGCTTCCGCTCCGGTCTTGGGATTGTTCACGGTCAGGCAATAGACTGGCCGCCCCTCTTCGCTTTTCCCTACCAGGTCCAGCTGCGTCAGTTGGGGATAGGCCTTGTGCAGAGCTTGCATGGCTTCGACCATCATGTCATAGGTGTAATAAAAATCGAAACTCAAGGGGACGCGCACCACGTGCGCCGGTTTGGCTGCCCCAAGCAGCATCAGGCAGCAAAAAAGGGCAAGAAAACCAACGGCTGAAATCTTTTTCATTTCACTCCTCCCGTGTTCAAGACTCCGTCAGACCAGCCGGATGGATGCTCCAGATTAGCGCCTGGCTCCTGCCCGGACGGGCTGTGAATGAGCCATTTGAATAACTTGGTCTGGCCGCCGCCAATCTCCTTTATCGGCGTCCGTTTCAGTCCTTCGAGCAGGGTGAAGTTGCTCCCTGTCAGCGTAATGACGGCCGGGGCCGGACGCTCGTTGCGGCCGCCCATGGCCGTGGGTAAGGGCAGGTATCCCGAATTTTCCACCCAGACCTTGAAACGGAAAACATGTTCGCCCAATGGCTCCCAGGCGGTTTTTATGAAATGCAGTCGGGGCAGTTTTTGCGCGAGCGTGAAGACCCAGGGGACCTGCCCCTGCAGCAGGGTCTGGATCATGGCTGCCGGGGGAGTGCTGGTTGTGTAGGGAACGAAGCCGCCGATCTCAACCGCGCCCAACGTCGGATGTGAATAGGCCTTCCAGGGGACGAAGCCCCGGCCCTGAAGTTCCTTATCCGAGAAGGCCAACAGGGCTATCTCGGTCTCGTCGCCGCCGGAGCTGTCTTTGGGCTTGGGCATTTGCCGCATCATTTCGGCCATTTTTTTGGTTGTCATCATGCCCCCTTTCAAAGCGTTGATCACCATGGCAGCTTTGAAACTCTCCGGGGCGCCAGAGTCTTTCAAAAAAGCGGTGATCTTTTCCTCGCCCAGGGCAATGAACTCCTCGCTGCTCATGCCCTCCAGTTGCTCGGCTGTGAGCTGGGGCTTGGTTTTTTCCTCTTTTTTCACTTCGGGCAAAGTCCAAAAATCCATGCTGAAGGTGGGCAAACCCAAATGGTAATATGACCACAATTCGAACGAGCCGTCCTTGGCGTCGGGAGTTTCCAGGCGGCCGCCGTCCAGTTTGCCTTTTTTCAGGAATTCCTTGAATTGTATGGCAAGCTCCTTGTAATAATTCAGGTCTTCGGGCAGGGGATTCACCACCGCCCCCAGGCCCAGGAAACTTGCCACCATGGATTCAGTAAGTTCCATTCCCGGGGGCGCCATGGTGCGGGCGATTTCCATGACCTCGGCCATAGTGTAAGTTTTTTCGGTGTCTACGTTTAAAAAAGCTCCGATCTGCTTGGGGATTTTTATCTTGCTGAAATCGGCTTCGCCCTTGCGGCCTGCGCGCGGGGGCTCCAGGCAGAAATTACTTTCGCCAAAAGTGACGGTCATGGCGATTTCCGGATGTTGGAAAACAAAACGGATCAGGCCCAGGCTTTCGCTTTCGCTGCCGGCCCATCTCCCGCCGTTGCGACTGAAAAAGCGGAATAAATGGGGAAAATTAATGCCTATGTTGACTCCGCCGGGGCCGTCCTCGCCGTATTGGCCGTCACCGTCATTGTCCAGGCCTTCGGGGTAAAGTTTGAATAGCCCCTTCTCCCCTTTGGCCGCATCGGCTTTTTTCATCAGTCGCGGCTCACTTTCCAGGGGCAGCCAATCCCCCTCGGGGTCCTTCACGCGCATCATGGTGATAAGGCCGTTGCCATCGAGATCGTCGGCGCCGTCCTCATCGCTGCGTTCATCCATGTCGTCATTGTGCGGCCGGCCGTTGCGGCTGTCCCGCAGCAGGGGCTTGGCGAAGTACCTCTCGGCCGCGTCGGGATTGCCCAGCGGCAGGATGAACCAGCCCTTATCCTGGCGGGTTTCCGGCTTTTCCAGGATGGAGCGGATCAGGAACAGCGCCGCCTCCGAGGCCAAAGGAACTGTGCCTTCCAGGTTGGCGGCCACCAGAACGGCAGGCAGGCGCTTGGTTTTGCTTCCGGCCTCAGGACCAATGTATAGAATGAACAGCGGTTTGCCGTCTGCGGAGGCAGCGATCTCGATCAGGTCGGTCAGCTTTGCCTGGCTGCGGCTGAGGTCCTTCAAGACCTGGTTCAGTTCAGCGGGAGAATGGTAGTGGTCAAAGACGAGATCTGGCTTGCCGGCCTGGATGGTGGCTCCGAAAAAAATCATGCACAGGATCATTGAAAAAATTTTTTGTCTCATTTTCACCTCTATGGGTCTGTTCTGCATGGCAAAAAGATATGCCGCTTAGCGGTTGGATCATACACTTGTACGGCGTTCAGCCGGATAATGTTATTTCTTGTTTGCCAGGATGCTTCAACATCCGGGTTTTTGCGCCGCTAAAAAGTTTTTTTGGTAATAGGCAGCCGAAGCACGCATAGTATCCGCTGTATGGGGTTCCAGGGCGATGGAAAACGGGCAGGGCAAGCCGGCCAGGACCGTTTTGGCAGCCTGCCAGTCGATGCTCCCCAGTCCCAGGGCCAGGTGGTCGTCGCCGTTGCCGTTGTTGTCGTGAAGATGAAAATGAATATGTTGCCGGGGATCGAGGTAAAAAAGCCATTCCTGGAAAGGGATGCGGGCAAAGACCTGGTGGTGACCGAAATCGAAACAATGTATCAGGCGCGGCCGCCCGGCTTTTTTCATTAATTGCAGAACTATATAGGGAGTGGGTTCGGCGATGTTTTCCAGGGCAATAAACGGACCGCTGTCATCCTGCAGCAGGGTCGAAAAAAAATGAGCGCTGCGCTCCAGCCATTGCTTGAATTGCTGACTGTAATAAATGGGATCGTAATTGAAATGCATGACCACCAGCTTGCTTTCCAGGGCGGCGGCGATTTCCATGACCTGCTGCATTTTTTTCAGGCTGAGCCGGTGAATGTCCTCGGCGGCGCTTCCAGGCCAAATATCCATGAAAGGGGCGTGGATGGTATGCTCGCGAAAATTTCCGAGAATTTTTTTTGTTGCGGCAATGGTCCGAACTGAAAATCCCTTCAGTTTTTCGGCTTTGATGTATATTTCGGGACAGGCATTCAAGGCGGCGATCCCGGCCGCTTCCCGGTCCAGGCGCTCGCTGGCGACCCGGATGAAAAGATCCTCAAACATCGCGGCCGCCGATCAGCTTGTTGACCTGGTAGGACAATTGCTCTATCTTGAAAGGCTTGGGAATGAAGTGGCTGATCTTGCTCTTGAAGATCTCCGTTTCCAGGTATTCCCTGCCATAGCCGCTGGCGATCAGGATCTTGATTTCCGGTCGAAGTTCTTTCAGGATATGAAATACTTTTTCTCCGGATATGCCCGGCATTTCAATGTCCAGGATGACCAGCGTTATTTCAGTGCTGTTTTTCTTGAATATTTCGATGCCCTCGGTGCCGTTGGCGGCTGTCAGGCATTTCAGGCCCAGGGTCTTGAGCATGTCGTGGCCGATTTCCCGCACCACTTCCTCGTCATCGATGAGCAGCACCATGCCTTCGAGATGGGCCGCCGGTTCTGCTTCTTCCTGGGCAATGGAATGGAACATCTCTTTGGCAATTACGGGCAGCAATATTTTAAAAACAGTGCCGCGGCCGGGCTTTGAATCCACTTCGATCTGGCCGTTGAAGTCGCGGATAATCTCCCGAACAATGGCCAAACCCAATCCGGTGCCCCGACCTTGGCCCTTGGTGGTGAAAAACGGCTCGAAGATTTTGTTGAGGTTCTCCTGGCTGATGCCGCCGCCGTTGTCGCTGATTTCGATCAGGGCATATTGGCCGTCCAGCAGGTTGCTCTGGTTGCTGATGTCGACCAGATCGGTTTTGATGTGCAGGATGGGTTGCTGAACATTTTCCAGGGCATCCCTGGCATTGATGATCAGGTTGATCAGGACCTGAGAAATTTTAGTTTTGTCGGCCCGGAGCAGGATCTGGCTTTGATACAGCTGAATGTCCAGGTTGATCACTTTCAGGTTCATGGCCAGGAAATCCAGCGATTCCTTGATCAGGTCATTGAGGTTGATGATCTCCTTTTCAGCCATTTTCTTGCGTGAAAAGTTCAGCAGCTGGTTGATAAGGGTGGAAGCCCTTTCGCTGGAATTGATGATCGTGGAGACGTATTTTTTCACCTTGGGATTGTCGGCGATCTTTTTCTCAAGCAGTGAGGCGTAGCCCATGATGCCGCTTAAAAGGTTGTTGAAGTCGTGAATGATATGGCTGGTCAACAAGCCCAGTGACTCCATTTTCTGTGCCTGCAGCAGCGAGGATTCCAGTTTTTTCAGCGCCGACACGTCTTCGATGTGAATGACCACGCCGTTCTGCTCGGCGGTTACGGGATAAAGTGTCAAGTTGGCGATTTTAAAATCCTCTTCGCCGATGAATACCTTTTCATCATTTAGGTAAATGGTTTTCTTCAGGATCATGATCTCGTTGATGATGTCCTTGTACTTGTCGAACAACGGCAAAAGCGTGTAGAGGTTTTTGCCGAAAGCGTTGGCGAATGTGACATCGAGGATTTTCTCGGCCGACTGGTTCCAGGTAGTGATCAGGCCCTGGTTGTTGATGGAAATTACCGCGTAGGGACTGGCGTTGATCAGTTTTTGCATGAACCCCTGTAATGATCTCAGCTGGGCGGTCAGGCTGCGCCATTCCGAAATGTCGCGCAGCAGGATAATGCCGCCGATTATGATGTTGGCGCTTTTCAGCGGCTCAATGATAAGGTCCACGTAGTTTTCCTCTTCCAGGATGGGATTGACGGTGTTGATGCGGTGGAAGCTGTTGCCTCCTTCAAGCACATTGCGCACCAACTCATCGAAACCGCTTTCAATTGAATTCCGGGTTACAATGGAGTTGAGGTTTTGGCCGATGATGCTGCCCCCGGAGGTTTTTATCAGGTCGCGGGCCCTGGTGTTGATGAAGGTGACGCGCAGTCTGCGGTCCACGATGATGATCATTTCCGGAATCGATTGAAAAATCTGCCGCGAGAACAGGATCTGGTTTTTCAGGTTCATCTCGGCTTTTTTGCGTTTGCTGATATCGTCGATAACCACCAGGTAACCGCTGATCCGGTCGTTGACATCCTTGATCCGGGAAAGGGACAAGGCAATGTCGATTTTTTCTCCGGTCTTCAAAGTCAGCGTGGTTTCCTGGTTAATAGCCTGTTCGTTTTCCTTCAGTTCGGCAGTGATAGTGCGCCTGAATTTTTTTTCCAAATAATCACCGACGCGCAGCTTGGCGATCTCCTGATTGCCGATCTTGAATATTTTCAGTCCGTACTCGTTCATGGAAAGGGGCCGCATGCGTGCATCCAGGGTGATCACAATGGACTGGGTGGTCCGCATCATTTTTTCCAGGAACTCCCTGGCTTCACTGGTTTCGCTTATTTTATCCTGCAGCTGGGAGAAAACATTTTCGATGTTGGTGAAGATTTCGCCGATTTCACTGAAAAGCTGCGAACGGTGCCTAAGGCCCCGGCTGTTTCCCGTCTGTTGAAAAAAAAGCAAGCTGTCGTTTATCTGGGTCAGCGGTCTTAACAGCGACGCTTTCAGGAAAAAAAACAGCAAGACCATGAATAACAGCAGGACCAAGGCGTTTAATGTGAAAAAGGTCATAGCGCCCTTGCGGATATTGGCGAACAGTTTCGCAGAGCTGAGGGAGAAAACGTAATGCCAACCCGTACTTTCTTGTCTATAAACAAAAACCATTTCCTGTTCGTTGTCAAAGCTGAACAACTTTTCAGAAAAAGGCCCGGCTTTAAGGTCGGCAAGGATTTTCCGGGTTTTTTTATCGCGGATCATGGAATTGAAATCAAACTTCTGGCCCCGGTTGAAATCAGTTCTTTTGTAAAGGGGAATGAGTTCGGGGTGAATGATCACTTGCAGGGAGTCGTCCGTGATGAACAGACTTGAATTGGAGTAATAATTTGTCGGTTTGCAACATTTCGAGCAGTTGTTCGATCGGAATGTCATGGCCGATTATGCCCTGGAAACGGCCGGCGCTGTAAACCGGCATTACCAGGCTGGTCACCCATTTTTTCCAGGTGTCATCAAAATGCAGGCCGGAAATCCTGGCTTCTTTTTCCGGATTCGCTTCCGGAGTGCCGAGTGTAAATACCGCGTCTTTGCTGAAATCGTAGTTTTCGGCCATTTCCAGGGCGCGCAGCGGCGGGGAAACAGCCAGCCAATTGTCCCTGGAAATGAAATAGGTGCTGAATACCGATGGTTTCAATGAGGTCAGATAGTATTGTATCAGCGGCAGGCCGGCGGCGATCGTCTCGGCCTGGGCCGGAAAATCCGCGCTGTTGGGGGCGTATATCCCCAGGGCTGTCTCCCCCAGGCCGATTTGAAAGCGGGATTGCCGCGGTGGCGGGGAATCACTTGCCGATGAATCTGCCGGCCGGGCCAGCAGCTTGGTGAAAATGAGCGCCGTCTGCCGGGCGGTCCGTTTTTTTTCGAGCCAAAAATTATTCTCATGCTGCAGGATATTGTTGAAAATCCTGCGGCCGTTTTCCTTGAAATCCTTGTTCAGCCAATGATTGAAAAGTGAATCCTGGCGCCAGTACTGTATGGAGACTATGACAATAAAACAGACAAGCAGAATGACGAAAAGCTTCAGGGATGGTTTTTTCATCAATGCTGAATGCGAAGAATCGACATCTTTATTTGCTTTCCTCTGGATCCTGATAAATGATTTTTATGCCGGAGATTTTTTTCTGGATCGGGAAAATTCCCAGCAGGACCTGGCCTGAATTTTTGGTTTTGGCGTAAATTTTCATTTTTATGTTTTTCCAATTGGCCATGTTTTTTATGAAGGCTGCTTTGGATGTTGCCCGGTAGCCGAAGAAACCCTTGACGAAAATCTCTTCGCTGACCTGGCCGGGCAGGAGCGGCTTTTTTATAGTTTCAACAAAGCCATCGGTCAGATTTTCTCCGCTTTCCTCAAAAATAAAAATGCAATTGAATCCGATATACTGCAGGGGACGGCTGCCGGTATTCTTTATTTTAAAAGTGAAGGCCGGGACAATGATCGCTTCGTCGGGCCTGACCTTTTTGTCGACCCAGATGGAATCATGCCAGACGATTTGAATGGATTCGGCCACTTCCTTGTCGCTCATGGTATCCTGGATCACGGTTTTATAGAACAAGAGAACCAGGGCCAGTCCGATGAAAAAAATCAGCAGGGAGGCCCAAAATTTGCTTCGCTTGTAAAAAGGAACATTTTCAGTGATTTCTTTGAACAATTCGTTGTTTTCGCTCATTAATATCTCCTTTTCATTTATATATATCATTTGGCTCAATATTTCAAGCCGGAATAATAATGCAAAAAAAAAGGGGAGTTTTAGGCAAACTCCCCTTTATAAAAAAAGTTTAGATCAGACGATGCCGTAAGCGAGCATGGCCTTGGCGACCTTGACAAAACCGGCAATGTTGGCGCCCATAAGGTAGTCGCCCTTGCTGCCGTATTGTTCGGCGGCGTCGAGGCACTGCTTGTGGATGTCCTTCATGATTCTTTGCAGGTTCTGGTCGACCTGTTCGCGGTTCCAGTAAAAGCGCTGGCTCTGCTGCGCCATTTCCAGGCCGGAGACGGCCACGCCGCCGGCGTTGGCCGCTTTGGCCGGGCCATAAAGCACATTGTTGCCCTGGTAGACCTTGATCGCGGCCAGATTGGAAGGCATGTTGGCCCCTTCGGAAACGCAGAAACAGCCGTTCTTGACCATGGCCTGGGCGTGCTCTTCGTCGATTTCGTTCTGGGTGGCCGAGGGGAAGGCCACATCGATCTTGAGGCCGTCCTTGATCACGTCCCAGACGCTTTTGCCTTCGTAATACTTGGCTTTGGCATGCTTGCCCAGATAATCTTTGATGCGGGTGCGCTGAACTTCCTTCAGGTTGATGACATCGGCCAGTTTTTTGGCGTCAATTCCTTCTTCGTCGACGATGGTGCCGTTGGAGTCGGAAAGGGTGATCACCTTGCCGCCCAGCTCGTTGACTTTTTCAGTGGTATATTGGGCGACGTTTCCCGAGCCGCTTACCGCGCAGCGCAGACCTTTGAAATCCTTGCCCCGGGTGGCCAGCATTTCGGCTGCGAAATAGACCGCGCCGTAGCCAGTGGCTTCGGGCCTGATCAGGCTGCCGCCGTATTCCCGGGCGCGTCCGGTCAGTACGCCGGTATGTTCATTACGGATTTTCTTGTAGTAGCCGTACATAAAGCCGATCTCGCGGCCGCCGACCCCGATGTCTCCGGCGGGGACGTCCACGTCAGCGCCGATGTGACGGTACAACTCGCGCATGAAAGCCTGGCAGAAACGCATGACTTCATTGTTTGATTTGCCCTTGGGATCGAAATCGCAACCGCCTTTGCCGCCGCCCATGGGCAGGGTCGTCAGTGAATTCTTGAAGACCTGCTCAAAGCCGAGAAACTTGATGATGCCCAGGTTGACCGAGGGGTGGAAGCGCAAACCGCCCTTGTAGGGGCCGATGGCGTTGTTGAACTGGACGCGGAAGCCCTTGTTGACATGAACCTCACCCTTGTCATCCATCCAGGGGACGCGAAAGAGGATGGCCCGGTCAGGCTCAACAATGCGTTCGTAAATCTTGGCTTTGACGAATTCGGGATGTTTCTGGACAGTAGGTTCCAGCGTTTCCATAACCTCCTTGACCGCCTGGTGGAACTCGGGTTCACCAGGGTTTTTGCTTTTGACTTTTTCAATGAGTTCTTTGATCACTGACATCTTTTATCTCCTTAAATAAATTTGACAAGCCGTTATTTGCTTTCATGGATTTTTGAATTGAAATTAATAATTAACAAAAATGGCTGGGAATGTCAACTGATTTCCTTGACAAACCGCGAAAAAAAATTTATTAATGGTAAACATGCGACTGTCTAGAAATATCCTGGCTTTTCTAATTGCTTTTTTGCTCATTTTATTCAGTTTTATCCCGGTTTTGATCGTTTCCGGTCTTTTTAAACACAAAAAATTCCTTTTTTCTCAATCCCGCCTGGTCATCAAAACAATCCTGGCACTCCTCGGTGTCCAGGCAAAAGTCCGGGGTCTGGCTGACGTTGATTTCTCGGTTCCCCAGGTTTTTATCTGCAACCACCTGTCGAATCTGGACGGTCCGCTGCTGGTCAGTGTCCTGCCGGTCAACCCGCGGGTGCTGATCAAGGTTGAGGCCCGTAAAATACCCTTGGTCGGCCGGGTCATGAAACTGGCCGATTTTGTATTCGTCGACCGCTCCAGCCCGCAGCGCCGCCAGGAAGCCCTGGCCGCAGCAATCGAAAAAGTAAAAAAAAAATGTTATTCTTTTCTTGTTTTTCCTGAGGGTACGCGCAGCAAAGACGGCCGGATGCGGGATTTTAAAAAAGGAAGTTTTCTGATCGCCCTGCGGGCCGGCGTGCCGGTTTTGCCTGTGAAAATTTCAGGTACCAGCCAGTTGATGCCGCCGGGGCGAAAGACCGTCGGGGCCGGCACGGTCGAGATCGAATTTTTTCCGCGTCAGGAATTGAAGAATCTCGCGGAAAGTGAATTGGCGGAATTCATAAAAAAACTGCAGCAAAAATTTTATGCGGATAAAAACCATGAAAATCATTGATCCCGAAAAAATCCAACGCCGCGCCCGCTTGCTGGCCGTCCTGAATGAAGATCCCCAGGTCGGACGCGCCATCGATCTGCTGGCCGCAGCCCTGCAAAAGGGAAGCAAGGTGCTGGTGTTCGGAAACGGCGGCTCGGCCACGCAGTCGTCTCACTTTGCCGCCGAGTTGGTCAACAAGTTTTATTTTCGGCGCCAGGCCCTGCCGGTCCTGGCCTTGAACGCCGACATGGCCAATGTGACCTCTATTGCCAACGATGAAGATTTTCAATTCATTTTTTCGCGGCAGCTGGAAGCATTCGCCAGCAAGGGCGATGTGGCCCTGGGCATCACCACCAGCGGCCGGTCGGCCAATGTCCTGCGGGCCCTGGCCAAGGCCCGGGAATTGGCAATGCCGACCATCGCTTTGGCCGGGAGTCAGCTGGAACACCTGCGCCAGATTCCCGTGGATGTGCTCATTGTTGTGGACGACCGGGACACACCGACAATCCAGGAAATGCACTTGTTCCTGCTGCATGTCATGGCGGAAACGGTTGAAAAGAAATTATTTGGAGGAAAGCATGATTGAACTGTCCTCACGGGTGAACACAATGACCAGCTCACCGACCCTGAAACTGCTGCAGATAAAAAAACAGCTGCAGACCCAGGGCAAGGTGATCCTTGATTTCGGTGCCGGTGAACCCGATTTCTCCACACCGGAGAACGTCAAAGCGGCCGGCACAGCCGCCATCAGGAACAACTTCACCAAGTACACGCCCACTTCCGGGATCGCCGAATTGAAAAAAGCAATCCGGGATTCCTATCAGGCCGAGCAGGCATATGCCGCCAAGGACAGCCAGATCGTGGTTTCGCCCGGCAGCAAATACGGCCTTTTCCTCCTGCTGCAGGCCATTGTCGATCCCGGCGACGAAGTGATCGTTCCCCTTCCCTTTTGGGTTTCGTATCCGGAAATGGTGAAATTCTGCGGCGGCCGGGTCGTCTTCGCTGATCACCTGCAACCCGACCGGCTTTTTGAACTGACCGCTGCTTCTTATATTTCCCGGTGCAGCGCCCAGACAAAAGCCGTGATCGTAAATTCGCCTTCCAATCCCACCGGCAAGATCATGAACAGCGAAGAGTTGGGAAAATTGATCGATTATTTTTACAAAAAAAATATCCTGATCATCATCGACGACTGCTATCGAAAAATCATTTACACGGCCGGGGCATACCCTGCGCCCATGAATATCGTGCCCGCCGCCAGCGAACATGTGGCGGTGATCAGTTCACTTTCCAAGACCTACGCCATGACCGGTTGGCGCATCGGTTATACCATCGCTTCAGAGAAGCTGGCCGCGGCCATGACCAAAATCCAGGAACACTCAACCTCCAATCCCTGTTCGATCTCCCAGAAAGCTGCAGTGGAGGCCTTGTCCGGGGATCAAAGCGCGGTGCAGGCCATGGTGGAAGAATACCGCCGGCGCCGGGATTACTTTGCCCGCCGGGTCGATGAGATCGGCCATATCACCTATGCCCTTCCCGACGGTGCTTTTTATTTCTTTGCTGATTTTTCCCATTATATCCAAACAAAAAAGTTCCGGGATGACAACCAGCTGGCCATGGATATTCTTGAAAAATTGAATGTCATTCTGGTCCCGGGATCGGCCTTCGGTGCCCCCAATCACCTGCGTATTTCCTATGCCACAGCCATGGAAGACATTCAGGAGGGTTTGCGCAGATTGGAAGAATATTTGCGCAATGGCCGCTAGGCACATGAGCATTTCTCCGGACCGCAGGCTGTGGAGGGCAGCATCCTGATGGTATTGGATTACAAAGACGTCTCCTTCTCGTTCAGCAGCCGCCAGGCCCGCCGCCGCCGGCAAAAGCTGAGGCTGGCGTTTCTTGTTTTTTTTGTGCTGGTTGCTTTTCTCGGTTATGGTTACCTGAAAACCAGTTTGGCTGTGGATGCAATCCAGGAACTGCTTTTGGCCGACCGCCTGACAGAGGCTGAAAACCGCTTGCGGGACGTGGAATCCTCATTTTTTCAGCAGGGGAATATCCGTGAATTGCGGGCTTTGCATGAGCTTTTCCAGGGACGGCTGGCCGAGGCCGAAAGCGCAACTGAAAAAACTGCAGCAGGATGATGTTTCGACCTCGCTGCGCTCCGGGCAATTGTTGAAGTATTTTTTTGACCGGGGCGAATATTTGCGGCTCAAGATCTACACCGCTTACCTGCTGCCCCGTGGGGATGACCAAGTCCTCTGGTTCAGCGCTCTTAGCCAGGCCGCGTTTCTGCACTTCGACGAATCGGAAAAAGCCATAGCCCGACTTTCGGCCTCGTACAAAAAGGCCAACGGCTAAAGCCCTGGAAGTCCTGAGCGATTTCAACCGCTCCTTGCGTCGGGGGCGGGTCGATTATATTTTTGATAAAAATGACCGGCCGCTGGCCTTTTTTGATCTCGGGCGCCGGGTTACCAGTTCATTGCTCCCGGGATTGGACCTGGGTGATTTTGATGCGCAGTTTAAAGAGGGTGCCCGCACTTTTCGCCTGACCCTGGATTCTGGGATTGCAAAAAACAGTTGACCGCCTTTTCAAGGATTATTTCGGTTCCCTGGTGCTTCTGGATTTGCCGGAAAACAGCATTGTCGTCGCCTATTCAAAGCCCAGGTCGTTTGCGGCCGCCAACGCCGCCTTTGTGCGAGCAGTTCGAACCCGGCTCCATCATCAAGATAATTTCACTGCTGGCCTATTTGCGCTTGGACGAAAGCGCCTTGTTTCCCCTGGTTTGCCCGGGCCGGCTCTCCATTGCAAGGACAAGGTTTTTTATGACTGGATCGCTCATGGTCCGGTGCGCGATTTCAAGCCAGGCCCTGGCCCGGTCGTGCAATTTCAGCTTCGCGCGCATGGGGTTGCTGGTTGGCTCCACTCGCCTGACCGAGCTGCTGCAGCGCTTTTTTTTCAACGGCCCGCCGTTCACGGATGGGTTTATCAAGCTGCATACCGGCAGCTTGAACAGCAAGGTCACGGGTGACTACCAGCTGGCCAATCTGGCCGTGGGTCTGGAGGAAATTCAGCATGACCACGATTCACGCCGCCGTTCTGGCGGCGATTTTTTCGCAAAGTGGTCAGTTTTTTTCGCCCTATCTCGTTGACGATGTCAAAAATATTCTCGGCCTCGGTTTTTATCGCCATGCCGCCCGCCCGGTCCGGGTCCTGGCTGACGATCTGAATTTCATGCGTGTCAGGAAAGCCATGGTTGATGTTGTGGAAAATGAAAACGGAACCGGGCACCGGGCCCGCAGCGAAATGGTCCGGGTGGCCATCAAGACCGGGACCGCCGGCAGTTCCCGCCAGGGGCTTGATGCGGTCATCATCGGATTTTTTCCGGTCGAGAAACCCCGCTATGCCTTTGCTTTCAGGCTGCAGGGCGCGGGCAAGGCTGAATTGAACGGGGCGTTTTTTCTGCGCGATCTGTTGCAATCTCTTTATCAAAAATGAAATGAAAAAAATATTTCTATTAACATGCTGGCTGCTTTTTACGTTCGGCCTCGCGGCCAGGACCCTGGTCCTGCCGCTGGCCGTGGACACCCAAAACCATGCTTCGTTTCAGTGGCTGGGTAAGGCGGTTTCCTTTTACCTGATTGCCGGACTCAGCCAGAACTCTTTGCCCGTATGCCCCGAAGAGGAGGTCCAGGATCATTTTAAACCGCAACCTGGTCCGTTTTCCCTTCAATATAACAAAAGCAACGGCCTTGGTCCTGGCCAGGGAGTGCCAGGCGGATCGGCTGCTGTGGGGGGAGATTTTGTACAGTGACAAAAAATCTTCACAGATGCAGGTCCAGCTTGTTTTGATCGATGTCAAGGAACAGACGCAAAAGCACCTGCCCTTGGCCAAGGGAAATTTCAGTGAGATATACCGGATTCAGGCCGATGCGCTCAAAGCTGTTGTCAAGGCCATTGACGCAGGGATCTGCGGCGACTGTTTTGCCGCAGTTGAACCTGTCCCTGCCCGATTATGAAAAACTCATTAAGAGCCTGCTGCTGAATGACAGTGACAAAAAACTGGAGCTGTTGCTGCCCCTGTCCGCAAAAGGCGCCCGCTCCGATTGTTTGAATTTTGAACTGGCAAAAATTTTCCTGGAAAAACGCGACCTGGAAAAATGTGAAGCCCATTTGAACCTGGTAGCCGACACCCAGCAATTCAAGGATAAAAAGGACTTTCTGTCGGCACTGGTCAATTATTTTAAAGGCCAGGCCGACATGGCCTTGAACCGCTTCATCAATTTGCAGCGGCGGGACCTTTATCCGCTCGCGACCCACAACAACCTGGGGGTCATTTACCTGGGCAAAGGCGATTTGCCTCTGGCTGAAAAGTGTCTGCGCTACGCCCTTTCCCTGAAAAGGGATCCGGAAATCTTTTTCAACCTTGTCCTTTTGCTGCAGACCACGGATAAAAAGGAACAGGCCTTGCAGGAATTATCGCGCGCCCTGCAGCTGTTCCCCGATGATGAAAAATTGCTGGAACTGTTTTCCTTTTTCCTGGCCGCGGCCGAGAACCGGGACACGCTCAGCCAGGCCTTCCGGGATTATGTCCATTTCACCCTTGCGGAAGAACAAGGCCTGCCCGGCGGATATCTGCTCATGAACCCTTTCCAGGTCGGGCATATTCCCGAAGTGCCCGTGCCCGGCAACCCTTTTTATATTGAAGCCCGCAATCTTTTTTTGGAAGGTGATTTTGAAGGTGCCATGCAAAAGGTCGAGGAAGCCATGGAGGGCAACCCCTTCCAGCCCGAGAATCACCACCTGCTGGCGCTGTTGTCAATGCAGAAAAAGCAGTATATCCAGGCGGAAATGTATGCCCTGAGCGCCCTGTTCCTTGAGGAGACAGTGGACAACTACCTGCTGCAGATCAAGGTTTACCAGGCTCAAAAGGAAAAGGAAAAATTGCGCAAAGCCCTGGCCCGGGCCCTGCAGAAATTCCCGCAGAATCCCGAATTGCTCCGCTTGCGCGGCCGCTGAGGCTTGCGGCTGCTGAGCGGCCAGCCATGATCGTCAGTGTTTCGCGGCGCGGCGACATCCCGGCTTTTGGCAGCGACTGCTTCATGGAACAGTTGCGCCGCGGCGCCGCAGATGTAGCGAATCCCTTCCGCCCGTCTCAAAAAAAACAGGTCAGCCTTGAAAAGAAAGATGTCGATGCTTTTATTTTCTGGAGCCGCGATCCGCGACCGCTCCTGGCCCACCTGCCGGAAATCGAGCGCGCTGGCTACCCTTATTATTTCCTGCTTACGGCCACGGCTTATCCCCGGCTGTTGGAACCGTCCACACCGCGGATTGAGGAGGCGGCCAGTTTTTTTGAGGAACTGGCCGGGCGCATCGGCCGCCGCCGCGTCATCTGGCGCTACGATCCGCTGATCTTCACGGGAGCAGACCGATTTCGATTTTCATGTCGGCAATTTTTCCGGGCTGGCCGATCTCCTGGCGCCATTCACTTCCCGGGTGATCGTCAGTTTTTTCGATCCCTACCCCAAGCTGGGCAAGCGCCTGAAAAAGGCCGGGATCGACATGCAAACGGCAAGCGGCAGTCCGGCCCTGCAGTCCGAACTGCTCACTCACTTTGCCGCCGCGGCCGCCCGGACAGGAATTGAAATTCAGAGTTGCGCCGAAGCGGCCTGGACAGCAGGCGTGCGCCCCGGCAAATGCGTGGACGAAGAATTGCTGAATGAACTCTTCGGCCTGCATATTCCCTACCGCAAGGACCCCGGGCAAAGGAAATTGTGCCTGTGCCAGCAGAGCGTGGACATCGGCAGCTACGGCACCTGCCGCCACGGCTGCCTCTACTGCTATGCCTGCTGAAAAACAAAAGATGTATAATAAGCATATATCCGCGAACGGGAGGCTGAAATGAAGAAAAAAATCTTTACGTACGGTTTATCCGGGTGGCTCATCGCCACCGCGCTCATCCTTGTTTTTTCACCGGCCTGGCTGGCGGCGGCCGAACTGCAGGCTGTCAAGCTGAACCCGCCCGACCTGAAGCGCGGGCTGCCGTTCATGGAAGCGCTGGCGGTCAAGGCCTCGGCGCGCGAGTTTTCAGAAAAGGAACTGAGCCTGCAGGACCTATCCGACCTGCTCTGGGCCGCCGACGGCATCAACCGCCCGGCCGAGAACAAGAGCACGGCCTCGTCGGCCATGAACGCCCACGATATCCGCATCTATGTTTTCATGAAGCAAGGCGCATATCTTTACGATGCGCCCAAGCATGAGCTGCTGCCGGTCCTGGCCGGCGATTTCCGTTCCCAGCTCATGATGGCGCGGCCGCCCCGGCCGGCCGCCGTCCCCGCAGCGCCTGCGGACGCTGCCGCTCCCCGGCGACGCCGCCTCCACCTCAGCCGCCGCCCCCGTCCAATCCTCCGGTCGAGATCGTCCTGGTCTCCGACTCGGAACGCTTTACGCGCGGCGACCCCGAGAGGAAGTTCGAATGGGGGGCCCTGGACGCCGGCATCGTCTCGCAGAACATCTCGCTGTTCTGCGCCGCCACCGGCCTGAAGACCCGGCCCAAGGCCTCGATGGACAAGGCCAGGATCAGGGAGCTGCTCAAGCTGGCCGACACCCAGACCATCTTCCTCAACCACCCCGTCGGTTACGCGAAATAACCTTGAGATTGATATAGGAAAGCAAAGTGAGAGCAAAGGAGTCATTTATGCTCGATTATGCAGGGAACAAAAAAAGAAATATCCGAATAAAATGCGTGCTTCTCATCGGGCTGCTGGTCTTGTTCGTCCTTCCGGCCGGCGCCGAGCAGGAGCAAAAAATGTCAGTCGGGATCTTTTCCGGCTGGTCTTTCGGCCTGGGAAAAGTATTCATAGATGAATCCCCGGGCGGCCATACGTTTAATCATTACATGCCCAATTTTATTCTGGGCATGTACTTGCAGTACAATTTTCCCGGATTTTTCAGCCTGCAGCTCAAAATGAACTATCAAAATTGCTCCAACCACTGGGAATTTCATTATTGGGATCGGCATGAAGAGGGAAAGGAATCGCTAAGCAGCTTTTCCTTTAGTCTGAACGGCATAGCTACTGTCAGCAGGTCGGCCATGACTGAGTTCTACTTTTTGGGCGGGATCGGGATGTTCAGCGGTCCCTTCGATTACCGTAAGTCCTTCCTGCAATTTTCCGGCGGGACCGGGATAAAGTTCCGGGTAAGGCCGGGATCGCGGACGTTCGTCAACCTGGCCGCGGTATTCAATCATTTTCTGTACAAGTATGGCGGAGCCAGTAATGGGGACTATTTGAAGCTTCAAGCCGGTCTGGAATTCCCTCTCAAGAGCAAGCAGGATAACCTTTGAAAGGAAAAGAAAACATGCCTTTGCCGGCCGGCCAGTTCCCTGGCCTGGAGTTGAGGTCCTTCTCGGTTCCGATGGTGGTGGTTTGGATCGCGGAATAAAAAAAACATTGAGGTGAGTAGGAATCAAGAAATGTTTCATGAACAAATCTAACCTATTATACCAAAATGTATTTTGCACTTTGACGTCTTTGTCTTTTTGAAAAAAAACAATGCCCTTTTGACCAACGTATCATTATCTTGCAAAAAAAACCGGGATGGTTATAATTAAATGATCTTTGTGCAATCCGGAGGTGGCCGATGAAAAAAAATGGATATCGTTCGCTCGAGCTTGAGTCGAAGCTGGAGCGCCGTGATTTTTTGAAGATCGGCAGCGGTTCGCTGCTGGGAGCCGGACTGCTGCTGGGCCGGCCGCCGTTGTTCGGGCAGGAAACGGCCAAGCCGGCGCCCCCGGCCAAGCCCAAGACCAACATCGACGAGGCCATGGCCGTGCCGCGCACGTCAACCTCGCTGCCCGGGCTTTTCCCCGGCAAGGTCGTGGCGGTCAAGGACGACCAGGCCATGAACGAGCAGGGGGTGGACGGCAAGGTTGTGGCTGCCATGTTCGAAAAAGGCATCCAGGCCCTGACCGGAAAACCAATGATCGACAGCTGCAAATTGTTTTTCAGCAAGGACGATATCGTCGGCATCAAGGTCAACCCGGTCGGCGCCGGCCTGATCTCCACGCGCCTGGAGGTGGTCGATGCCGTGATCGCCTGGCTGCGCAGCGGCGGCATCCCGGCCAAGAACATCGTCATCTGGGACCGCTTCGATTACATGCTGGCCGACGCCGGCTTCACCGCGGCCCGCTACCCGGGCATCGCCATCGAGGGGCTGCAGACCATGGACGAAGCCGCCGCCGAAGGCAAAAGCCAGGATGACAGCCGCTGGCTGGACAAGGACGGCCGCCATGTCAGTGAAAAGAACTTCGACCTGGACGCTTATTATTTTGCAGATATTGAGGCTCCCCAGGACAAGGCCCATCTCAACCAGCACGTGTTCAACGGCAGGTATTCCTATTTCGGCAAATTGCTGACCAAGAAACTGACCAAGATCATCAATGTTCCGGTCTTCAAGAACACGGGCAACGGCATTTCCATGGCCACCAAGAACCTCGGCTATGCGGCCGTCTGCAACACCAGCCGCCTGCACAAGCCGTTGTTTTTCGACGTCTGCACCGAGGTGCTGGCCTTTCCCGCCGTGCGCGACAAACTGGTGCTGAACGTCACCGACGGCCTGCGCGCCCAGTACGACGGCGGCCCGGGCCCGCTGGCCCAGGCGACCTGGTTCCTGAACACCCTGTTCTTCGCCAGCGATCCCTTCGCCCTGGACATGACCTGCCACAACCTGCTGCTGCAGAAGCGCAAGGAGATGAACGTCAAGGTCAACGAGCACCCGATGTACAGCGAATACCTGCGCTACGCCCAGCGCCTGGGCCTGGGCATCGCCGATCCGGCCAAGATCGCCTTCACCCAGGTTTGAGAAAATCGTGAGCATCCGCCCTTTGTTCGCATTACTGGCTGCACTGGCATTCTGCGTGCCGCTTGCGGCCCTGGAATTTCCATCCGACGGCTTCTCCCCCGGCTGGAAGCGTTCCGGCGCGCCGGAAACCTACGGCCCGGCCGCCTTGTATAATGTCATCGACGGCGGCGCGGAACTTTTCCTGGAGATGGGCTTCATTGACCTGCAGGTTCAGAAGTATCTTGGTTCGGGCGCGGAGATCGCCGTGGAAGCCTACCGCATGGAGAACGAGGCCGCGGCCCTGGGCATGTACCTGCTCAAGTGCAGCAGGGAGACGCCGCTGCCCGGGATCGCCGACCGCCACAGCGGCGACCGTTTTCAGATCGCTTTGCTGAAAGGCAATTATTTTATTTTTATCAACAATTTCAGCGGCCGCCAGGACCTGCTGCCGGTCATGACAGCATTGGCCAGGCAGGTCGCTGCGGCCATTCCCGCCGGCGCTGGGGTGCGCGAGCTCGACATCCTGCCTGCCGCAAACCAGGTGCCGGGAACGGCGCTGCTGCTGCGCGGACCCTATTCTTTGCAGTCGGTCTACACCCTGGGCCCGGGGGATATTCTGCTGCTCGGCGGCAGAATATTCGCCGCCGCCGCCGCATACCGTGAAGCTTCGGGCCCGGGCCATACGATGATCGTGGCCCCTTACGCCGATGCCGCTCTGGCCCGCGCCGCTTTTGCCAACCTGCGCCGTAATTTTGATCCTTATCACCAGGTCCTGGGCGCGGGCGCTGATTTTTTTGTGTTCAGGGACTTCCAGAATTATTTTGGCCGGGCCGAAATCCGGGAAAATATGATAGTAATATTGGTCAAGTTGTCTCAACAACCTGACAGCCGTCTGGAATAGTGGTTGTATGAAAGCATCAAGGAGGTTACTGATGAAAAGAACGATTTTTTTAATGGTGTTCCTTTCCCTGTTGTTCGCTGTGGCCGCCAATTTGGCTGCCGCGGAAAAAAGCAGTTTTGCAGATGAATATGAAGCCTTGCAGGCCGATATCGAGCAAAAAATGGCCGGCATCAACAGCCGCGAGGCCTACGAAAAGCTCATGGCTGAAAAGAAGAGCGGGCTGGAAGCGTTGCTGGCTCGCCACGCGGCCGATGCCGGCCGGCGACGCGCCCGAACTGCTGCGGGCCCGCATCCTGATCGACCTGAAAAAATACCCGGAAGCCGAAAACAAGCTGAACGCCCTGCTGGCCGGCAAAGGCCCGCTGCGCTCCGAGGCCCAGCTGTTCCAGGCCAAGATCCTGATCGAAACGGAAAGGATCGCCCAGGCCGTTCCCCTGTTCAAGCAGGTTGAGGCCAAGCTGCCGCGCACTGCCGATTTTTTCGAGGTGGCCTTCGCCCTGGCTTTCGAAGCCCCGGACGATGCCCTGCGCCAGGAATATTGCCGCAAGCTGAGCGCGGCTTCCGACCTGCCGAAGCAATTCTCAGAATACCGGGTATATTTGCTGACGACCCTGGCCGAGATCGAGGTAAAAAAACGCAATATCGCCGCGGCGCAAAAGATCCTGCAGGAAGGACTGAAGGTTCATACCGGCGAGCGCGAGGTCAAATCCCTGCAATCGGCTCTCAAACAACTGGAGTTCATCGGCAAACCGGCTCCGGCCATTGCCGCTGAAAAGTGGCTGAATTCGGCGCCGCTCTCCCTGGACGGTCTCAAGGGCAAAGTGGTGATCATCGATTTCTGGGCCCCCTGGTGCCCGCCCTGCCGCAAGGTGCTCCCCACCCTGGTCAAGGACTTCAACGAGCTCAAGGACAAGGGGCTGGTCGTCATTGGCTTCACCAAGCTCTACGGCAGTTACCGTGACGACACCCAGAACAAGGGCAAGGTCGATGCCGATGCGGAAAAAACGCTGATCAAAGGCTTCGTCGAGCGCAACCAGTTGAAATACCCGATCGCCATCTCCGACAAGGGCGAGGCCTTCGCCGACTATGGTATCGCCGGCATCCCGACCATGATTTTCATCGACAAGGCCGGCAATATCTACGACATCAAGGTCGGCTCGGGCAACGAATCCGAGATCACCGCAAAGATCAAGCTGCTCCTGGCCGCGAAATAGTTGCCGGCGCTTGCTGATCGATCGTCGGCACCCTGACAGCAGATTTTTGTCTTGATTTTTTGTCCATCCCGGCCTAGAATGAACTTGCGAGCGAAATAGGTTTTCCTATTCGTTGCTATGCAAAATTTTAGCAATATCCCGCAACCAGGAGGAAAAATGAAAAAAAAGATTCTGGCAACCGTCACCATCGCTTTGGCGCTGATCCTTTTATCGGGCAGCGGCGTAGCAGCGGCTCAAAGCAGCGAGCCTTTGAAGATCGGTGCGCTGCTCCATGGTTTTAAACTGGAACAGAAACAATTCGTCAAGGAACTGGACGGGGAATGCTACCTGTTCAGGCACCTGAAAAGCGGGGCGCGCCTGTTGAAAATCGTCAGCAAGGACGACAACAAGGTTTTCAGCGTGGCCTTCAAGACACCGCCGCCGGACGATACCGGTATCCCGCATATCATGGAGCATTCGGTGTTGAACGGTTCGGAAAGTTTCCCGGTCAAGAGCCCGTTCGATGTCCTTGCGCAAGGATCATTGAACACCTTTCTCAACGCCATGACCGGCAGTGACTTTACCATCTATCCCGTTGCCAGCCGCAACGACAAGGATTTTTCCAACCTGATGCATGTATACCTGGATGCGGTGTTCAAGCCCCTGATATACAAGGATCATAAAATTCTCCAGCAGGAGGGCTGGCACTATGAGCTGGAATCCCCGCAAAGCCCGCTGGTTTTCAAAGGGGTCGTTTACAATGAGATGAAGGGCGCCTATTCGGCTCCGGAAAGGCAGCTGGGCTATTTGATGGACAGGGCCCTTTTCCCGGACAACCAATATGGAAATTCATCCGGGGGCTATCCCGATGCCATCCCGCAGTTGACCCAGGAACAGTTCAAGGCTTTTCACCAGAAATACTACCACCCGGCCAACAGCTATATCTATTTATATGGCAACGGCGACATGGAAAAAGAGTTGGCATTTATCGATAAAAAGTATCTCTCCGGGACTGACAAGATCGATGTGGACAGCCGCATCCCGATGCAGAAACCTCTGGCCGAGCCCAAGGTGGTACGCGGCAACTATGGAATTCCCGAAGGGGTCGCGACGGCAGGGAAAACCTATATCGCCCGCAGCAGTGTCTACGGCTTGAATACCGACCAGGAATTCAATATTGCCCTGGATATCCTGGCCGAAGCCCTGGTCAATCACCAGGCGGCACCGCTGCGCCTGGCCCTGCAAAAAGCGGGGATCGGCAAGGATGTTTCGGCCAATGCCGATAACGTTCAACAGCCGGTCTTTGCCATATCGGTCACCAATGCCGAAGCCAAGGACCTGGAACGGTTCGATCAGGTTTACCGCGATACCTTGAAGGAGGTTGTCGCGAACGGTTTTGACCGGACCACCCTGGAAGGGATCATCAACCGGGCGGAATTCAATCTGCGGGAAGGGCGGGGTTCCTTTACCGGCATCATGGGCGCCCTGATGACCGCCCCGGGCTGGATGTTCGCCGACAATCCTTTTATCACCCTTTCATTCAACAAGGAGTTGGCGGCCATCCGTTCCCGGCTTGATCAGAAATACTTCGAGCGCTTGATCGAAAAGGTCTTATTGAATAACCCCCATGTCTGCACGGTGGTGCTGGAGCCCCAGCCGGGTCTTGAAAAGCAGCTGGCCACGGAACTGGAAGGCAGGCTGGCTGAAATAAAAGCAAAAATGAGCCCGGATGAGATCGCCGCGATCGTGAAGCAGACCAAAGAGCTTATCGCCTATCAGCAGCGCCAGGACGATCCCGAGGCGCTGAAAACCATTCCCTTGCTCGAGATCGCCGATATCGAGAAAAAGCAGGAGGATCTGCCGCTCAAGACGAGCGCCCTGGCTGAAATACCGCTTTTGTATTTTGATACTTTCACCAAGGGTATCGTTTACCTGGACCTCCACTTTGATGCCAGTGCCGTCGACCAGGAATTGATCCCCTACGTCCAGCTGTACAGCGAGCTGGTGGGCATGATGTCGACCGCCGCCTTCGCTTATGGCGACCTGGAGAACCAGGTCAACCTGCATACCGGGGGGATTTTCACCAACCTGAACGCACTGGCCGTAAAGCGCAGCGATGAACAGATGAAGCCCTATTTCCTGATGCGCGGCAAAGCCATGCCTGAAAAAATAGACCGTTTGCTTGACCTGATGAAAGAGCAGCTGCTCAATTCCAAATGGGATGATCAGGCCCGGCTCAAGGAAGTGCTGCTGCGCACCAAGGCTCAGTTTGAACAGAGTCTTACCCGCAACGGCCTGGGCATTGCCATGAGGCGCCTCGGCTCCTACATGTCCAATCGCGGCGCCTATCAGGATCTGACCTCCGGGTTCGGGTTTTATCAATTCTTGTGCGACATCAGCCGCGAGCCCGATCTGAAAATGATCGCCGCCAAACTCAGGGCAGTGCAGGCTGCAATCATCAATCAAGGCGGTTTGCAGGTCGGCGTGACCTGCCAGGATGAGCAGTTACAGGTGGTCAAGAAGGCATTGCCTGCCATGCTGGCGGCCCTGCCGCGGCACGAGTTCAAGGCTGCTGCCTATCGCTTCGCCAAGGAGCCTTTGAACGAAGGATTCCAGGATGCATCGAAGGTGCAATACGTTATAAAAGGGCACGATTACAAGAAGCTGGGTTTTCACTACAGCGGCAAAATGGAGGTGTTGCGCCAATTGCTCTCCACCGTGTATCTGCAGAATACCATCCGCGTGCAGGGCGGCGCCTACGGAGGTTTTGCCATCATGAACAATACCGGTTTTCTGGCCTTTGCCTCTTACCGCGATCCCAACCTGAAAAAGACGGTCGAGAACTATATGGGGGCCAGCCGTTTCCTGTCCGAGCTGGCCCTGGATGAACGGGATCTGCGCCGGCTGATCATCGGCACCATTTCCGATTGGGACCGGCCCCTCAATCCCAGTCAGAAAGGTCTTGCTGCCGTGCAGCAATACCTCATGGGCGATACGCTGGCCATGCTGCAAAAAGAACGCGACGAGATCCTGGGCACCACGGTGGACGACCTGAAAGGGTTTGCCGAGATGGTGGAAAAAGTGATGGCCCAGAATGTTCTCTGCGTTGTCGGCAACGAAAAGAAGATCGAGGATCAGAAGGAGCTGTTCAAAAAGATCCTGCCCTTGAGGCAATAGCCTTTTATTGCCGGGCAATTTCAGTCAAGTAAACGATTCCGGCCTGGGCCGAAAAATATTCGCGGGGCCTACTCGCTGTAATAGCGGATGGTGCGGATGACCGCCTGTTCGCAGACCTTGCAGAGGGGCTTGCGGCCGCGGCTGAACATCAGGCAGTCGAGCATGGGACGGAACAGCCCCTTGGCGGCGTAGCCGGCGCCCTCGAAAGCGCCGACCTTGCCCTGGAAGCGGCTCTTCTTGAAAAAGGCGTTCACTTCCAGGCCGTTCAAGCGGGACATTTCCTCGCTCTGAGCCTGCAGGGCCTCGATCTCCGCCTTGGGAGCGTTGGCGCGTTTCAGGGCGGCGATCTTCTCGTTGGTTTCGCGACGCTTCTGCTGGTAAACTTTTTCCATGGCCTCGTAGGCCGCCTTTTCCCACAGCGTGGGCACGGCGGTTTTTTTTGTCACCAATTCCTTCCACTTGAGATTTTTCGGATCGAGCAAAGCGGTGATGTTGGCTTCCAGCGGCTCCACGCCGGCCGGGTAGAACTCGTTGTAGGCCACGGCCGAGGTATAATACTCGTCGGCCAGGCCGCTGAAGGAATGGCCGAATTCGTGCAGGCAGAGGTACTGCTGCCACTGGTTGTCGCTGGTGAAGGTGCAGTAGAGGTTGTAGATGCCGCCGCCGCCGTAGCGCGGCGAGTTGACCATGATCATGATGGCGTCGTAGGGTACGTGAGCGGCGATATCGCGCAGGGCGCGGTTGTCGTCGGTCAGCAGGTAGCGTTCCGAGCCGAAGGAGTCGAACGCGGCGCCCAGGCTCGTGTTCCTGAACGAGCCGTAGCTCGGCTCGTCGCAGCCGCTTTCTGTTGAAGGCTTGAAAAGGCCGCTGATATTGAAACGGTCCCGGAAGGTTTGATAGGGTTCCTGGCTGAGAAGCAGTTCGCTGAAGCGCGCCAGGTCCCGCTTGAATTTTTCCAGTTCGGACCCTGTGTAGCCTTCGCCGATGATGACCAGGTCGACCTTGGCCGCCGGCGGGCCGTTTTTGACCTGTTCGATCACCTGCACGTCGTCAGAGAATTTTTCCTTGACGATGAATTGGTCGGCGGGATCGATCTCGCTGCTGAATATCGCTTGGGGAATGTTCCGGCGGTCGCGCAGCAGCACCTCCAGGCGGACCTTGTTCCTGGGGAAGGGCAGGAGCAGGGTTTCGGAAAAGGTTTTCTTGACCCCGTTCACGCCCGGCTCGGTGGTCTTGTATTCGCCGAAATAGCTGTCAAAGCCCTTGCTGTAGATCAGGGTGCCGGAAGCGGCATCGCTCACCCGCAGCAGGTAGCGGCCCAGCTCGAAGGGCACGACGGTATGGCGCGGGTTGCCGGCCCAGGGCCCTCCTGGATGACGCGGTCGATGGTGAACATCTCTTCCCTGGCGTCACCTGTGTGGAACACGTCCACGCGCAGGGTCTGGTCCAGGAAATACTTGTCAAACTCGACGGCTTCCCGGGCGTATCCGGCAAGAACTGCCAGCAAAAATATCAGCAGAAATGTTTTTTTCATAATTTCCTCCAAGCTGAAAAAAATCATAACACGCCGGCCGGCCCTGAGCAAGAAAAAATCAAAAAGTCCCTTTACGGAACTGAAAGCGGCTCGAGGGAGAACGGGAGTTGTGATTGCTTTTATTTCCTGAAACTGATAAAATTTCATTTCACATGTAATTTTACTTTTTAATATAGGTCAATTTTGGACAAAAGCGAAAAAACGATTGGTTTCACCAGCGGCCCCGTTTCTGACGAAGGCAGCGGGCCCCAGGAATTGGCCTACCTCAACCTGGTCAAGCTGGCGGCGGGAACGGTGGTCAACGGACGCTATCGCCTGGAGAAGCTGATCGGCCAGGGCGGCTTCGGCATCGTCTTTGCAGCCCTGGACCTGACCTTGAATTCGCGGCTGGCGGTCAAGTTCCTCAATCCGCGGCTGGCCAAAAATGAAAAAAAGTTCCTGCGCGTCAAGCGCGAGATCAACCTCTCGCGCCAGATAAGCGACACGCGCATCATCAAGGTCTTTTCCCTGGAGATGTGGCAGGGGATCCATTTCCTGGTCATGGAACTGGCACGCAGGCCGCAGCCTCAAGTCCTTGCTGGCCGAAAAGGGGCAATACGGCTGGACGGAATTCAGGGGCATGTTTTTGCAGATCCTGGAGGCGGTCCAGGTCCTGCATCAGAACGGTATCGTGCACCGCGACCTGAAGCCGGCCAACATTCTGGTCGAGGGCAAGCAGGTGATCAAGATACTGGACTTTGGCCTGGCCAAGGAATTACTGGATACGGACAAGACCTCCACGGTCGGCGAGGTCGTGGGTTCGCCATACTACATGTCTCCCGAGCAGATCCGTGCTGAAGTCATCGACTGCCGCTCCGATGTATACCAGCTGGGGCTTATCCTCTACCGCGCCCTTTCCGGCCGCCACCCTTTCGAGCACAGCAGCACCATGGAGGTGATATTCAAGCAGCTCAACCAGCGGCCGGAGCCGTTTGCGGCGGCAGCCAGCGCCTTGCCGAGGTTTTTGCGCTTCGGCCTGGAAAAAGCCCTGGAAAAATCCCCGGTCCGGCGTTTCCGCGATGCCGGCGCCATGGCCCGTTTCTTCCAAAGGGAAAAGCTGACCAGGCTGTCCAGGCTGCTTCATGCTCTGGGCCGCCGGCCGGTCAAATGGGCCCTTGCCGCCACGGCGCTGGCCGCCCTGCTGGCCCTTGGTTATTTCACTACTTTGGGCTCGCGCGCCGTCCACTCGCTGCGCAATGACGGCTGTGTCCTGGAGGCACGCAACCGCTTCGGCGTCCGGCTTTGGCTTGAGGATTTCTCTCCATTAAATGTCTACTATTCCAGCCAGACGCGAAGCGTCCCCCCGGTCGAATTGAATACCGGCTCCCTGGGCAACGTTCTCCGCCAGGAACTGGACGGCAAAAAGGTTGTGGTCGCATTTCTGGCTCCTCCTCCAAGCCAGGTCTTTCCTCCGGAGCATTCCATCTCCAGCCAACTGTCAGTTGGACAGTTGGTTATCCTGGACCTGGATGGAAAGGTTCTGGAACGGGGGCCTTTTCTCGAGCAATATGAATTTGAATCTTATGATTATGTCAGGATCATCAAGGCGCATGCGCTCAAACTTTTAGCAGCAAGCCCGGAGGGGGAAGGGCAAGCGCTGGTGACCGTCCAGCACTATCAGAGCATGTATCCCTTTGCCTTGATTTATTTGCGGGGGATCAAAAAATACATCTTCACCAATCCCGGAACCTTCGAGACCACAACCCTGAGAAGCAGCGAGGGTCTTGCCAAGTTCATGCTTTTCGGGATCAACAACCTGTTCTCCCACATGAACTTCGTCGCCGAGATCGGCTTCGCCACGGCGAGCAATGACAACCATTTGATCAAGGGCATCCCCAATTTATTGCTGGATGAGCGGTTCAATATCCCTTTTGAGAACAGACTTTTCATCCTGCCTGCCCAAGTGCGCCTGGTAGAGAATGGCTGGCTGGAAAACGGCCCCGCCCGCTTTCATGAAGGAAAAACCGGCGATGTTCTGGAGCTGGGCAGGGATGGGCGGCTGACGGTGCAGACAAGGAAAGGTTCTTTCTCCTATTACGATTCATTCGATATCCTGCGCCGGGTATATACCCTGGTCAATTCCAGTTACCAGGAAAAGGCAAAGAAGCACAATTTAAAAAATGCCCTGGAATTGATCCGCCAGGCGGCCGGCCTGCCCCTGCAGAACCCCTACTTGGTTTCTGGCCTGCGTTACCTGCAGGGCGACCTTGAGATCGGGCTCGGGCGTTATGCCGACGGGGAGAAGACCCTGCAGCAGGCCCTGGCATTCTATCCCGGCAACAACGACGCCAACGAAAGGTTATGCGAGATGGATATGCTGAAAGGCGATCCCGATGCCGCCATTCAAAGGTTGACGGATACCCATTCGGACAGTTCCGAGTTCTGGGGCTTTTCGAATTTCGGCGTGAGCTTGTTCAAAAGTTATATTTTTTTGCATACCGGCATGTTCAGCAATGCCGAAGAGGAGTTTGAAAAGATCAGGCTCAGTCTTCCAGAGCTGGCGATCTTCTGCCAGGCCATGGCCGACCTGTTCCAGGGCAAATATGCCGCCGCGCTGGCCATTCTGCAAGAACTTGAGAAGCGGCCGCTGGGTGTCGTCGATCTGCGCGAACTTCGTCTGCTGCTGGCTCGCGCCCTGCTCCTGGATTTTACGGAAAACAAAAGGGCAAAGTTCCTTTTCGACGATGTTTTCCGCAATTCCCTGGTCTACGGACACCTGGCCGAAATGTCCTCCTATTATTTCGTGGCCCAGGGCGGCCGCGGCGACCAAGCAGGACGCAGCGCCCTTCCGGCCTTCGATCGGCTGGTAAAAAGGGTGCGCGGCGACTTCATGACGCGCCTGTGGCTGTTCTATGACGCCTATGTGTTCGCCAGGACAATGGAAATGGCCGGCGACCGGGCCGAGGCCGCCCGCGGCTACCAGGCCTGCATTGACGCCAATCCCTATACCGATTTGGCCGCCCGCTCGCGGCAGCGGCTCCGTTTGCTGCGAAAAACTCCCTGACCCTGCTTGTCTGTCCCGGCAGTTTCGGATACAATAGAGTTTCAGGAGGCAGCCATGGTTTGTCCCTATTGTCATCGTTTCACTCCCGATCAGGGATTCAAGTGCATCAACTGCGGGGCGGTCCTGTCCAGGAAGGACGCGGTTGCCGGCTTCGATGCGGTGGCGCCGCAGGGCCGTGTTGACCGCACCTTTTTCAAGCCATGGATGCTGCTGCTGCTGTTGCTGCTGGGAATTCTGGCCTATGTGTTTGTCTCCCATCAGGGCCGGAGCGTTGCCGTCAACGCTCATGATCCCGGAGCCGAACTGGCGATCGAGAACTATCTGCTGAAGGGAAAGACCAATATCGTCGATTTTTACAGCGACTATTGCCCGCCTTGCAAAAAGATCTCGCCGCTGCTCCAGGAACTGGGCAGCAAAAGACCCGACCTGGCTGTGCTGAAAGTCGACATCAACCGCAAGGGTGTCAAGGGTATTGATTGGCCCTCGCCCCTGGCCCGGCAGTATAAACTGAGTTCCATTCCCCATTTCCGCATCTACGACGCGGAAGGCGACCTGCTCATGGAAGGACAGGAAGCCTATGTTGAAATCATCCGTATGATGACCGCTGCCGGCATCCGCATGTGATTTTAAGTTCGCCGGCCAAAGCTGTTTAAATTTGCAGGAGGAAAAAAACGTGGATATGAAGATCACTTTCCCCGGCGGCAAAAAAGTCAACGCCGAATACAACGGCTTCACCCATAAAACCGATCAGCCCTTGCGTGCGGGCGGCGAAAACAGCGCCCCGCAGCCTTTTGATCTTTTTTTGGTCTCCCTGGGCACCTGCGCCGGTATCTATGTTCTTTCCTTCTGCCAGCAGCGCGGCATCGCCATGGAGGGGATCGAGCTTCGCCAAAGTCTGGAGTTCGATGCCCAAACCAACCTGATCGGCCGGATCGACATCGAGATCATCCTGCCCGCGGGTTTCCCGGAAAAATACCGGGCCGCCGTGGTGCAGGCGGCCCAGTTATGCACGGTGAAAAAACACTTGGAAAACCCGCCCAAGTTCAATTTGTTCACCACCATCCGTTAAATTACTCTGCCGCTGGCTGCGGATCGAAAATTTCGATAACCCGGCCGCCGGCCACAATGCGGACAAGGCGGCCCAGCGCCAATACCGGGGCCAGTTCCGGCTGCTTTTTCAACAAAGCGAAATAGTCGTTGGAAGCGAAGGCAATGCGCCTGACCGGCAGTCTGGCCGCTGCCTGGATGCGGGCATCGTTCCAGACACCGTTGCTCAGGTAAAAAGCCTTGCCCTGTACGGTTTTGAAGCGCAGGTCCTGGGTCTGTTGCTGGCTGGTTTCTGAGACCGTTTGGGCCTGGTTCAGCTTCTGCAGTTCGCTGCTGGCGCGCACGCTGCCCTGTCCCGACTTGTCCTTCAGGCCGGCGAACTCCTCGCGGTGCTTTTGGGCCATTGCCGGACTGGCAGCCGCACTCCGGCCCAGGGTCATGTCGCCTTCGGCCAGGTCGCCGCGGTCGCGGCGGATCTTTTCATCTTCCACGATCAGGTAGCTGGTATAGGGAGTGACAATGCCGTATTGCCTGGCCAGTCTGACCACTTCATCGACCAGTTCGCGGTTTTCCCCGTGCAGGCGGATCTGTTCGAGCAGGAAGCCGACGCGCCGGGCCGCCCAAAGCGGCAGGAGAAAATCATGGCCGGGATCAGCGGCAGGGAAATCGGCTTGAAAAGTGAACTCCTCGCTCCGCCTGTTCACCCGGCCGCTGACGGTGATCGCGGCCCGGCCTGAACCCCGGTAACGGCCGACCACGGTCAGGGCCGAACCCCGGTACAGGTCGGGCAGGTCTTTGGGGTAAATCTGCAAAGCGCGGACAGGGCCGGAAAAGGTCAGGCGGATGTCGCTCAAAATCGGCGAACGGATCTTGTCGTAGAAGCGGGCGATGCCGCTTTCGATATTCTCGCTGAGCCCGATATAGGTGCGGAAAGTCCGGGTCTGCTCGGACAGTTTGTCCAGCAGGTGGGTGTTGATGTCGCTGCCGATGGCCACCGGAAAAATGCGCAATTGCCCGGGCTGGGCACGGCTGACGATGCGCAGCAGAGCCTCCTCATCGCTGGCGCCGATGGTCGGCTTGCCGTCGGTGATCAGCACGACCAGGCGCGCACGTTGCCTTGTCCCGGTCTCGGCCAGCGCCGTTTGCAGCGCTTCTTCGCAGTTGGTGCCGCCGCCGGCCTGCCATTGGCGGACAAATTGTTCGGCCCGGCGCAGGTTCGTGCCCGCGGCAGCCATCAGACCAGGGAACAATGGTTCGGCTTCGGTGGCGAAGCGGATGACGTTGAAACGGTCGCCGCGGTTCAGCCGGCCCAGGCAATAGAGAATGGCATTTTGGGCCTGCTCCAGGCTGCGGCCGGCCATGCTGCCCGAAGTGTCCACGACAAAGGTGATGTCTTTTTCAGCGACATCGCTGTCGGCGCCGCCGCTGTTCGGGCTGACGCTGAAGAAAAAAACGCCATCCTGGCCGGGCTGGCGGCAGGTCAGCATGGAGAATCCGAAACGTCCCGAGGCGGGTGTGATAAAGACCTTGAAGTCCGTCATCAGGGAGGCTGTTCCTGCTCAGGTAACTCACCCTGGCCCTTTTGGAGCTGGGGCGCTCAATGGTGACCGGGTGGGTAGGGCAATGGATGCCGGCCAGCGGGACCGCTGAACGGATATGCAATTCGATGCTCACCGTCGGGTATGGCTTTGGCAGAAAATTTTTCCGTGCCCAGCGGGTAGGAATAGGCGATGCTGCCGTTGCTCTTTTCCAGGACTTCATGATAGGAAATTTTGATCCTCTTTTTGCTGTAGGGTTCGATGGGGAAGACGCGCATTTTGAAAGCTCCGAGCCCATCGTATTCCAGCAGGGCCGGGTCGCGCAGCCGGCGCACGATGTCCTCGTAGATGTTCCGGGCTTTGACCGCGTCGAGCAGTTCGGCCCTGGTTTCCCGGCCGTCGATCCACATGCTGAAATTGCTGATCACTCCGCCCCTGGGCAAGGGGAACATGTAATACCCTTCCAGGCGGGAATTGTTTGGATTGTAGAATTCCTGGTCCACGGTCGTGGTGGCCAGTTGTTCGCTGATCTCGACCCTGACGTCGTGGCGGACGACCTGCAGGGGGAAAGGTGAGGCCGGACCGGGCCGCGGCGGCCGCGGGATGACTATGAAGCCATCGGCCAGCAGTGCCGTGCCCGAGGCGGCCATCATGGCCAGGGTCAGGAAGAGCAGTAGGGAGAATCGCAACTTTCTGTTTTTCATTTTCTTCTCCATGTCCGCGGCCGCTTATTTGTCAAAACTGAAGTTTTTTGCTTTGGCCTGGAGGCGCAGGGCGCGGATGATGGCCGCATCCAGGGTGCCTGCCTGCGCCTGGTTTTTCAGTTGATCCTTGACGAAACGCTGGCGTTCATCGTGCAGCCGGGCGATCTTTTTCTGCAGCGCTTCGCGCTTGGCCTGCAGGGCGGACACGAATTCGTTCCGCTCTTTCACGGTCAGGCCTTTCATTTCCTCCGGCAGTTCGGCCTCCGCCATTTCTTCCAGCTTGACCTGTCCCGTTTTTTTGGCGTCGACCAGGTCCCAGGCTGAATTGCTGTATTGCGGGGCTGCTTTGGCCGCCGCCCGCTGGGCCGCGACCTCGCTGCTCAATGAGGCCGCGTTCTTGTCCTGCTCATTCTGGCGCTCTTTGCCGCTGGCGCCCTCGCGCCCGTAGGCCAGGTAGGTCTGGTTCATCTCCTGGCTGAGGCGGGCGATCTCCTTGTCCTGCGGGGCAATGACCGGCGGCGGAGTGTGGTCGGCGTCGATGGCCAGGTACTGGCCGTCGGCCAGGTCGGCGCCGCTTTTCCATCCCGTCTGCAGGCCTTCCTGGTAATTGCCGCAAAAAATGGTGTTGACCATGATGCCGCGGGCGATCGCCTGGCGGCAGGAGTGTTTATAATCGATCGCTCCCTGGCTGAATGGCTCGTTGCCGGCAATGACGATCATTTTCAGGTCGCCATTGCGGCGGCTCCACTCGAGATCGCGGACCGCGCTCTGGATGACCTGGCCGCAATATTCCTGGCCGCCGTTGGTTTTCAGTTTGAACAACTGCTCGGAAATCCGGTCCAGGTCGTCGCTCAAGGGCACGATGCAGCGCAGGTAGCCCGCCGTGGCCGGGATGCTGTCCTGGCCGTATTCGTAGAGGGCCACCTGCAAGCGCGGCGCCAGGCCGTTTTTCCTGGCCGTGGCCAGTTCATTGACGATCTTCCACAGCCTTGACTTGGCCTGATCGATCAGTCCGTCCATGCTGCCCGATGTGTCCAGCAGGATCGCCAGCTGGATGCGGGCCGGTGTCGCCGCCGCCGGGAGCGGCCGGCCCTGCATGTTGAATGCCATCCATACCGCCAGAACCAACAAAAGCATTTTTTGTCTTTTCATGTTTCCTCCTCAAGATGGGGTGAGACGGCAGGCATGAAAAAAATTTCTGCCATGGAATAATTTTGTTGAAAAATGTTTCTGACCATGAACCTCAAGGAAAGTCTTTGGGCACCTGCCCGGTGAGCCAAACGGCCATCCCATGAGCGGGGTTCCTGCGAATATTATTCAGCCCGCAGGACGACGCCATGGGATAGTGCAGGCGAACCTCGGCAGGTCAAAACTTTCCGGGTGAATGGCAGACACATTTTTCCAAACAAAATCAATTCAATAATAATGCTGGATTCACTGTTTTATATAGCCGGATATTTACCCTGAAAAGCCTTGACACGCAGGCGGAACGGACATATAGTTAACCCTGACTCGCCGAGGAAAAAAATGAAAAAACCCTTTGCGCCGCGTGATAATTACGAAAAAAGCAAAAAACGGGTCGGCTACACCCCTCGTCGGGAAACCAAACCCCAGACCTATGCCAAATTGGGATTCAAGTGCGGGCTGGAAGTGCACCAGCAGCTGAAAACCGAAAAAAAACTTTTCTGCAACTGCCCGGCCGGCAAATACCACGAACACCAGGATTACGACGCCGAGATCGTCCGCCACATGCGCCCCACCCTTTCCGAGCTGGGCGAATACGACGGCACGGCCCTGATGGAGTTCAAGACCCGCAAGATCGTGGTCTACCGCATCAAGAACGAAACCACCTGCACCTACGAGATCGACGACACGCCGCCTTTCCTGCTCAACCGCCAGGCCCTGGAGATCGCCATGGAAGTCGCCTTGCTGCTCAAAACCAATATCGTCGGCGAGTTCCATATCACCCGCAAGCAATACCTGGACGGCAGCATTCCCACCGGCTTCCAGCGCACCGGCATCCTGGGCATCGAAGGGGAGATCCCGCTCAGCAAGAAAAAGGTCAGGATCATCCAGTTGAGCCTCGAGGAGGATTCCTGCCGTGAGATGTCCGATATCGGCCATACGCGCATTTATTCCACCGACCGCCTGGGCATGCCGCTGATCGAAACCGTCACCTACCCGGACATGCTGACCCCCGATGAAGCGGCCGAGGCCGGCCACTATATCCGTTTCCTGACCCGCAGCACCGGCAAGGTGCGCACCGGCATCGGCGCCGCCCGCGAGGACGTCAATGTCAGCATCAGCGGCGGCACCCGCGTGGAGATCAAGGGTGTGGCCCATATCGCCTGGATACCGGAACTGGTGCACAACGAGGCCTTTCGCCAGAAGGCGCTGCTGGAGATCCGCAAAGAATTGCAGAAGCGCAGCGGCGTCGGCAAGGAATGGGCTATGGCCAGCCAAGGAAGTGGATGCCGAGGCCCTGGGCGACGAGTCAGCCGCTGGTTCCGGGAAATGCAAAAGACAGAAGCTGCGCCTGCTGGCCGTCAATCTGCCGGGTTTCAGGGGCATTCTTTCATTTTTCACCCAGCCCGGGAAAATGTTCGCCGACGAGATCAGCGACCGCCTGAAGGTGATCGCCTGCCTGGAAAAGCCCAACATGGTCCATGGCGAGCAGCTCGATCCCTTGTTCGACGAGGAAGATTTTCAAAGCCGATCCGCAAGATATTGAAAGCCGGCGAAGACGACGCCCAATTGCTGTTCTGGGCGGCCGAAGGATGACATCAAGACCGCCCTGGAAACCATCGAGGAGCGCTGCCGGCTGGCCTTCAAGGGCGTGCCCAATGAGACCCGCAAGGCCCTGGCCGACGGCCGCACCATGTTCGAACGGGTGCTGCCCGGCCCGGACCGCATGTATCCCGACACCGATTCGGCGCCGATACCGGTCGAGGAGGAGCTGATCGAGCGCGTGCGCGCGGCCATGCCGCCCGATGTCCACCAGCGCCTCGCCCAGTTCAAGTCTTGGGGGGTTCCCCTCGACACGTTTTCCTTCCTGCTGCGCTACAACCTGGCGCCCCTGCTGGAAAAGATCAGCGCCGACTTCGCTGTCGAATCGCGCTTTGTCGCGGTGATCCTGGGGCACAACCTGAAAAACCTGGCCGGCAAAAAACCGGCTTTTGCCGATTTCAATCGCCAGCGCCTTTACGATCTGTTCGCTTTCGTCCGCGAGCAGAAACTGGACAAGGAAATCATAAAGGTCATGCTGCCGGTGGTGTTCGAGCATCCCAACATGGATTTTGAATCGGTCCTGACCACGGTGAATTTCAAGAGGCTGAGCCGGGAGGAGATCCTGGCGCCGCTGCCCCTGTTGAAGGAAAAATTCAAGAAGATCGCCACTTCAAAGGATCCCGCTGCGGCGGGACGCTGGATTATCGGCAATTTGCGCAAACTGGCGCTGGGCAACATGCCCATGCGCGACGTGGCGGCGCTGGCCAGGGGGAAAAAATCATGAGCGACCTGTTCAAGGGCTACAAGGGGCCGGCGCTGGAACTGCTCAAAAAATTCAACATCCGCGTCTGGAGCGACACCGGGTTCAAGACCACGCGCGGCGATTTCAAGGGCATCGTGCTGCCGCGCTCGGAAAACGACGACGACTCGCACATCGTGCTCAAGCTGGCCACCGGCTACAACATCGGCATCGCCGTGGAAAATGTCCTGGACATCGAGGAATTCGGCTACAAGGAAGCCCATTACAAGATCCCGGAAAAGCAATTTCCTTTTTCCAGGGAAAAGAAGAACGTCAAGCTCCTGGGCACCGGCGGCACCATCGCCTCGCGCCTCGACTACCGCACCGGCGCCGTGATCCCGGCCTTTTCGCCCGGGGAACTTTACGGCGCCGTGCCCGAGCTGGCCGACATCTGCAACCTGACCACGGAAAAGCTGTTCGCCGTTTTCAGCGAGAACATGGGGCCCGAGCAGTACAAGGGCCTGGCCAAGGCCATCGGCGCGGAGATCGCCAAGGGCACCGACGGCATCGTCATCGGCCACGGCACCGACACCATGCACCACACCGCCGCCATCCTCTCCTTCATGGTGCAGAACTCCCCGGTGCCCATCGTCATGGTCGGCTCGCAGCGCTCCTCGGACCGCCCGTCCTCGGACGCGGCCCTGAACCTGATGCACGCCACCAAGACGGCCGCCGATTCCGACATCGCCGAGGTCATGGTCTGCATGTTCGGCCCCACCTCGGACGAGTACGGCCTGCTGCACCGCGGCACCCGGGTGCGCAAGATGCACTCCTCCTACCGCTCGACCTTCCGCACCATCGGCGACATCCCCATCGCCATGGTCGACCGCAAAAAGATCACGCCGCTGCGCCAGGACTACAAGCGCCGCCGCAACGACCGCCGCGTCGACATCCTGCCCTATTTCGAGGAAAAGGTGGGCATGATCTATTACTATCCCAACATGCAGCCCGACATGATCGACTCCATGGTCGACAACGGCTACCGCGGCATCGTCATCGCCGGCACCGGGCTGGGCCACGTCAACAAGCCGCTCTACCCGGCCATCGAGCGCGCCGCCGACAAAGGGCGTGGCCATCTACATGACCGTGCAGACGCTCTGGGGCTACGTGCACATGTTCGTCTACGACACCGGCCGCGACCTGATGGCCAAGGGCATCATCCCGGCCGAGAACATGCTGCCCGAAGTGGCCTACGTCAAGCTGGGCTGGGCCCTGGGGCAGACCGACGATCTTGACAAAGTGAAGGACATTGATGCTGACCCCGATCGCCGGCGAGACCACCGAGCGCGAGCCCTACAACGGCTATCTGATCTTCCAGGGCGGCATCCCCGAGGTGGAAGAGTTCATCAGGAAGTTTCATAAATAAAAGGGGCATGGCAATCACAAGCCATGAAAGCAAAAAGAAAAAGTAATAATGAAAGACCTGACCCCAATTTCTTTGAAATATATTATGCTATGATAAAACAAGCATGAAGAATAAAGATTTTTTTATATCATCGTTTTTTATTGTTTTTATGTGGCTGGTCTATTTGATAATACGAGCAATCGTTTCTATTTATAAAAGTCCTGATTTGCTGAATTATATAATTGGATCCGGAATGTATCAGTTTATTGTATTTTCGATTTTTACAATTATCCTTTTTTATTTATTTAAGAAATATTTCTATAATCAATTTTTAAATAAAAAAAACATTTTTATCTTAGTTTCAGGATTACTCGGCTCATCATGCATGCTTACTGTATTTAGTGTAATCTATGCTTATTTTCATTTTCAAAAATCAAATTTTACTTTCGGAGGATTTATTTCAGCAAGTGCGATGAATATATTTACTTTAGTGCCTTTTTTAGGGCTTTTTTTTGTTCTTAAATTAATAAAAGAGAAGGATGATGAAAAACTGAAAACGGAAGAGGCAAAAAACCTGGCAAGAGAGGCCAAACTGGAGATGTTATCCTATCAGTTAAATCCGCATTTTCTCTTTAATGCGCTTAATACGATAATGGCGTTGATTGATTATGATAAAGAACAGGCAAGGGAGATCATTACGGACTTGTCTGACTATTTGAGATACAGTTTGAATAATTCAAAAAAAAAAGAAGTGACGCTTGAAGAAGAGTATAATTCGGTCTTGGATTATTTGAAAATCCAAAAAAAAAGATTCAAAGATAAAATTGAGATTAAAACTGCACTGGATGAAAAATTAAAAAAAAGAAAAGTCCCTGTTTTCATTATCCACCCCCTGGTTGAAAACGCAGTAAAACATGGAACCGAGACCTGTAAGGATAAACTGAAGATATTCATAAGTATTAAAGAAATTGAAAACAATATTATTGTTGAAGTAAAAAATGACGGCAAGATAATTAACGCTCCCGAAAACAATGACAATGGTACCGGAACCGGATTGTCCAATACCATAAAAAGAATTTCTCTTCTATATGGGGAAGGATATGGGGTCGATCTGAGTGAGAAAAATGGGATGGTAACATGCCGAATGAAATTAGGCACATTGTGAAAATTTTAAATATTCTGATTGTAGATGATGAATTCTTTGCCCGGAAGGAACTGGTTAACAGATTATATGATTACAATGAAAATTATATTGTACACCAGGCTGATTCCGTAGATTCTGCCGTTGATGTTTTGAAAGCAAAAAAAATAGATCTGATTTTTCTGGATATTCAATTAATGGGAGAGACGGGATTTGATTTGCTGAAACGAATAAATGTCAGAATGGATGTCATTTTTATAACAGCCTATGAAGAGTATGCGCTTCGGGCATTTGAAGTCAATGCGGTTGATTATCTGCTTAAACCGGTAAGTCCAAAGAGATTCAATATGGCGATGGAAAGAATTCTCGACAAGACAAAGCCAGAGGTTTCAGGGGAATTGACCTATTGCGATCAATTAATTGAAAAAAACTTTGCTGGGTTGCGAGTGATAAAATTAAAAAAAATTTTATATATATCCGCTGAAGGAGACTATACCCGAATCTGCTGTGCGGAAGAAAATGACATGTTATTGTATCGCACAATGAAATGCTGGGAGAAGATGCTGCCACAAAAATATTTTCGCAGGATCCATCGCTCAATTATTATTAATATGGAGTATGTTAAAAAATTCCATAAGGCAGAGAGCAGCAAATATTCAGTTGAACTTTCAGGTGTGAATAAAAATTTGCCTGTCAGCAGAACATATTTAGCAAATTTATAAGATTTTTTCAAAAATATCCATTTCGTCGAATCTATTTACGCTTCATCGAAAATATCATCTATTTATTGAATAAGTCCGCTATATTCACGTTGGAGGTTCGAAATGAAAATGAAAAAAATTATTTTGGTTTTAATTGGAATTTATTTCAGTCAGGTAATCATACTGGCTCAAATTGGCTCTCAGGTGGATCATTTCATCTATACTTTGGGTTTTTCCACCTATCTTTCACATACCGACAGATTCGCAGCCGGTTTTGATGTTTTTTCTGATGCCGAGGGCAATACTTATGTTTCAGGCAATACCAGAGATAAGAATTTCCCGGCCACAGAAGGAGCGTATCAAACAGAACTTAAAGGAGAGGCAGATGCATTTGTCGCAAAATTTACGCCTGATGGAAAACTTGCATTTGCAACATTGATCGGCGGCAGCAAAAGAGAACATCATACTACAATAATAGTGGATGAGGCAGGATATATATATATAGCCGGAGGGACTCATTCTTCCGACTTCCCGGTTACACCAGGAAGCTATGATACCAGTTTCAACGGAGAAGGAGTATGGGCCGGAGATGTTTACTTGGCCAAATTGAACCCGACAGGAACGGACATCATCTTTTCTACATTTATTGGGGGAAAAGTTGAAGAGACGGTAACCTCAGGAGGTATTAAGATTGATTCCAAAGGAAACATTGTTATTGCCGGAGTTACCTGCTCCAATGACTTTCCTCTGACAAAAGGGTTCATTGACAATGAAAATACCAAGAGCCATGGTTTCGTTTCTAAATTGAGTCCCGATGGTAAAAAACTTGTATTTTCCACTTTCTTTGGAAGCAGTCCAATGGAAATGATTACCGGGCTTGATGTGGATGACAAAGATAATATTTATATAGCAGGCGGTACGTTTACAGCAGACTTGCCAGTAACTGATCATGCTGTTCGAAAAGAAATAATCATGCCTAATGGTGCGGGCAGGATTGACCATTTTATTGCCAAAATAAACGAAACAGATGCCAAAATTTCCTATTTAAGCTATTTCGCGGCCGATGGATATGCCATGTCACATGTAAAGTGGACAAAGCCAAACAGATTGATATTGTGTGGCAGCACGATGGAAGAAGGTTTCCCGGTAACCGATAACGCTATAAGTAAAAAAGGGAAAGGTGAGCGGGATTGCTATATATCGGTATTTAATTCTGAAACCATGGCCTTGGAATACGCCACTCTGTTTGGAGGAAGTGAAGCCGATTATGTCATGTCGGCAAATTTTCTTAATAAAGATACTGTTGTTATTGGAGGAACCACAAGTTCTTCAGATTTTCCGCTTACTGAAAATGCCTTATATTCAGACTATCCAATTTGGGAGAAGACCTTTAATTCCACATTTTTTGCCCGCAAAAAACCTTTTGTTTCTGTAATCGATATTAAAAACAGCAAACTCCTTTTCTCAACCTACTTGGGCTCAAGTTTTGTATTTAGAATTTGCCCGGATAAAAATGGAAATGTCAGTTTTGTTGGAGAAGCAGGTCAGCGTGGCGAAGCCGGGATGACAGGTTTCCCTGTTACGAAAAATGCCATTATGGAACCTCCCACATATCTTATGGTAGGGCGATTGTTGTTAAATGCCATACCGGAACCGAAAAAGGTGGTCATTGCGGTGCCTGTTGCCGGTGACATTCTGGAAAGTTATGCAGGTAAATATGAACTAACGCCGGGCTTTATCCTGACTATTACCAAATATGACAGTCAATTGAAAGTGCAAGCAACCGGACAAGGGGAAGGTCCCATCATCCCAATATCCCAAAATGTATTTGTTATAAAGGGAGTTGATGATGCGCAACTTACATTTAATTTAAATGAAGCTGGGGAAGTCGAAAGCATGACTTTGCATCAGAATGGGATGGACAATATTTGTAAAAAATTAGCCGATTAATGGCTGGTTATATTAATCTCAGGAGTCGTTTGAATTTTGCAAAAAAAATGATGAATGATCAATTGAAACGAAAGATGTATTTTCTCTGCTTAGGCCGGATCATGATCTCATTGGTCATGATTCCGGCTTGTACGCAAGCTGCCAATTCCCAAATAAAATCGGGCTCAAACAAAAATGAGCTGATTGCACACACGCTTGCCGAAATGGTAAATGAGGGTAAGGCACCAGGAATGATTGCGGCAATAATCTCAAGCGAAGGTGTGCTTGCCATAGGTTCTGCCGGAGAGCGTAAAGCGGGTTCTGGTATCGCGTTTACCACTGATGATGTCGTGCATCTGGGTTCATGTGGAAAAGCAATGACCTGCACCATGCTTGCCACTTTGGTGGCGGAAGGGAAGCTGAGTTGGGACACGAAACTGATAGAAGCCATTCCGGAACTAAAAAACAGGATTCATACGGATTATCATAAAATCACGCTATGGCAACTGCTTACCCACCGTGCCGGGATTCCGAAAAATCCAACCGATGAGGGCGCATTCCGTTCAAAAGAAATTAAAGAAAGGCGACTGGCAATTTTAGAAGATAATCTTGCGTCACCGGCCGCCTATGAAATGGATACGTTCCATTATTCAAATTTTGGATACATCATTGCCGCTTGCATGGCAGAACAAACAACGGGCTTTAGCTGGGAAGTGTTAATGAAAAAACGTTTGTTCGATCCTTTGGGGATGTCTACTGCCGGATTCGGCAATCCGAATATTTCCAGGTCAACCGCTCAGCCTTGGGGCCATCATAAATTTTTATGGAAATGGCGGCCAAGTGAAGCTTACTATGAAGAAGCAATCGGACCTGCAGGCAGGGTATATTGCAGCATAGCGGACTGGGCTAAATTTCTTTCTCTGCAATTAACAGCCGAAAACCCAATTCTGGAACGCAAGTATTTAGACAAATTAATAGAACCGCCAGCGGGATTTTACGCCGGTGGCTGGGCTGTTGCCGAACATGCCTGGGCAAAAGGAATCACCCTTTTCCATAACGGCTCCAATGAAATTTGGTATGCTGCCGTTTTGGTCGCCCCAAAATCAGACAGAGCATTTGTGGTGGCTACAAATTCGTGCAGCTTTGATTCTACTCCCGGTATGTGTACCGAGATAATGAATACGCTGATCAGGATGGAATTGAATATCAGGAAAGAATAGTCTAAGGGGTAAAAAATAATTTATCAATTGAATATAAATAAAACCAATTATAGTCAGGATAAAAGAGCTACATTGATTAAGCTGCAAATTTATTCTTGTCGCGGAAAATCAGCGAAAAATATAATCAGTCTGTAAATCCCATCACCTTCGGGTTCTTTGTGTTGGTAATGGATATCTCATCTTCCAGGGCGGCATCCCCGAGGTCGATGAGTTCATCAAGAAGTTTCATAAATAGTCATATTTTATGGGAATGGATATGCGGAATTTTCAAGGTTGGCGCTTCTTCTTCCTTCGCCCGGTTCCCGGCGCTGTGCGGCCGGGGCCGAAGTACTTTTCGCTGCGGTAGCGCAGCCAGACCCGCAGCACCTGGGGGATCTCCTCTTTTTGTTCTTTGGAGAGGCTCAGGTAATGCTTCATGGCCAGGTTGCGGTGGGTGCGGCAGGCAGGGTTGCGGTGCGCGTCCCAGTACGAACGGGCCAGGCGGATCAGGCGGCAGGTTTCCTTGACGGGATTGACAGAACCACTCCTGGACATGGGAGAATGATATCATATGCCGACATTCCTTGCCGGCTGCGAGGGTTCGTCACCTGCCAGTCGCTGCTCCAGGTCTTCAGCGGCATGCGCGAGTCATGTTGCAACAAAGGTTGATATTCCAGGGCGGCATCTCCGGGTGCTCCTTGCTTGCGGGCTGGGAAGGTTGTATCATTTGTTCCATGTTCTCCGTTTAGGAGGTCGCCATGCGCTTCGTGATCATGATTTGCTTCTTGCTAACCGGCTGTCTTGACTATACGGAGACTTTCAGCGATTCCTCGCAACCCGCAGACGCCCCATCCCTCTCCGAAATAGTCCTTTTCGGCGTTCGCCCCCTGGCCGCCCTTGATCCGGAGCAGTATCCGGAACAGGGACGTCCCTGTGTCAGGGCTTACCTGGATACCGTTTCCCCAGAATCACTCGCCAGCATGAATTCCGGGCCCGCAGCCCCGTCCGCGGCGTTGAAGGCAAGAAAAAGAAACATGCTCGCTCACATGATAACGATCCTTGGTGAGGACGTTCGTAAAGAGGCGGAACGGTTTTCCAGCGCCGTGCCTTTGCTGCTGGAATGGGAAGGCATGAGCGAAGGACCAGTGGACGAGGCGAATTTCGCGGACCAGTGGCTGAATAAATATCCGGACACGATCGTTGCCCCTTTCCTCTATCTATTCAAAGCGCACCGACTCCGGGCCGGATTCGAAGCCGCCCGGGCCGGGCATGAAAAGGGCCTCTGGCCCATCCTGGCCAAACGCTACCGGCAAGCCCTTGAAAAGGCAAAATCCTCGGGTAATCCCCTGATCGCCTGTATCGCCGCCGATCTGGATGCGCAGCCATATGTATATCTTGAGGGTCAGGGCCCTTTGTAAAATGAAAAAAACATCCGTTCTCTGTCTGCTGACCATGGCGGTTTTCTTCATGAAGCCGGCCCGGGGAGAAGCCTGTTCCTGCGCCTGGAAAGGGCCTTTCATGGTCGTAGCCAGGGAGGCCCCCCTGGTGATCCGGGGAAAAATCCTCCGTCACCATCCGGGCCCGGAACCCGTCATGGATGTTCTGGTGCTGGAAACCCTGGCGGGCGGGATTCTCGATTCGGGACTGGCGGTGCAGATGGGGGACGGCATGCACTGCCGCCCTCTGCTGGACGGCTTTCCGCCCGGCAGCGAATGGATCCTGGCTTTGAATGGGCCGGGGGCAAAACCGGGCTCGGGATGGGCCCTGTCCCATTGCGGTGAATTCTGGCTTCGGGTGGATCATGGCGACGTGATGGGCAGCATTGACGGGGACCAGCGCCAGCTCAAGCGCATGCCCTTGAATGAATTCAGAAACCTGTTTCACTACCCGCGCTTCCATGAAAAATTTTCAGGGAGCATCCAATCAGGAAAACGATTCCGTTGTCCTTTTGGTCTCTGCTTCGAGTTTGTTCTGGAACCCGGTCCAGCGGGATGGGAAATTCTCGTCCGGGAATTCGGCAGGGACGAAAACCTGGCGCGGCTGACCCCGCCGCTTCATTTTGCGCCCAACCCAAGGGAGATCGAGGGTTGGCACCTGTCCGACCGTCCTTTGGACTGCGGGAAACGCCCCTATGAAGCCGAAGTGGGCCCGGGGAATCCCCGAAAATTCATTTTTTCCCCGGACGTGGGAAAAGCCATCGACGGGGCCGGGGCCGGCCGATCTGTTGATGTTGAGGAACTTGCTGCTGTCGGGAAGTTCGGCCAGGGGATATTGACCATTGAAAAATTCGCCCTGGCTCCGGGAGAAAACGGTTGCCCGATAATCCAGTGGATGGAATTTTCCGTCCAGCTTGAAGGCGGGTATTGATGGTAACTGGGATGGACCAGGAAAAAGCAAATTTGTTTTGTTGGTGATTCGTGCACAGGTTCATCTAAGGCAGCGGCCGCGACCTGATGGCCAAGGGCATCATCCCGGCCGCCAACATGCTGCCCGAAGTGGCCTATGTCAAGCCGGGCTGGGCTTTGGGGCAATCATTTGCAATTTTGAATATGTTTTCTTAAGATTCGCTCATGGATATAAAACTGAAGATCAAGTTCGAGGATCTGTTTGCCAGGTATTTCCCCGGGGCCGAACTGCCCTCTAATCTTCTACTATTCCGATGAGCCGCCAGAGGGAATGAAAGCCGCCCCGCCGTCCAAAGGCTGGCATTGTTTTATCGCCGATCTGGCAACGGTCAGGAAGGGCGATTCGCTGTGCGTGGACGAACCGGCTCTGGGCTGCGGCCAGCGCTTCTGCGGGTTCCGGGTGCCGCAGCGGCCCAATTTCGAATATTTCCTTTCCTACGGAATCCCCGGCAAAATGGAAGGGGAGCGCTACAAAAAAACACCGGAGATCGTGAAACAGATCGTGGCAGAATGGCCGGAGTGGCAGGCGCCGGCCAGATACCTGGTCCTGAAGCGCTGGGACAAGATGGTCGAGAGCGACCGGCCCGAAGCGGCCGTGTTTTTTGCCGGACCTGATATCCTTTCCGGCTTGTTCACCCTGGCCAACTTCGAGGAGACCGACCCCTACGGCGTGATCACTCCCTTCTCCGCCGGCTGCGGCACCGTCATCCAGTATCCGTTCCTGGAGAACCGTCAGGAAAATCCCAGGTGCGTGCTGGGCATGTTCGACGTGTCGGCCCGGCCCTGTATCCAGGCCGATGAACTGACCTTTGCCGCGCCCATGAAAAAATTCACGCGCATGATCGCCAACTTCGAGGAAAGCTTCCTGATCACCCGCTCCTGGGAAAAGGTGATGCGCCGCCTGGAAAACCTGGATTGAAATAAGGAAGCTGTCAGGATTAGGATTGGACTATAGATCGGAACAAAGTACGAGCTTATTTTGCCATGAATATTCCGGCTATTTCCAGGCTGGTCAATCCAAACCGGAAACGGAGATCCGTCAGCTGATCTTTGCTTCAGCTCCCTTTTTCAAAGCCTTAAGATTCAATTCCAGCAACTCGGGCTTGGCCCGCTTGAATACCTTGGGCAGGGCCTTGGCAATGGCTTCGACGCCCAGAGCGCCCGTAAGTCCCATGAAGGCGCCCAGGGCCACCATGTTGGCGATCTTGGTGGTGCCGATCTCCTCGGCGATCTTGTTGCAGGCGACATAGGCCACGCGGATATCGCTGCGCTGGGGCTTGGAGTTCACCAGAGAGCTGTTGATGATCAGCAGGCCGTCGGGCTTGAGCATGGGTTCGAACTTTGCCAGTGAAGGCTCGTTCATGACTATCACCGTATCGGGCCGGGCCACTATGGGGCTGGCGACTTCATCGCTGGAGACGACCACGGAACAATTGGCCGTGCCGCCGCGCATCTCCGCTCCATAGGCGGGAAACCAGGAGACATGCTTTTTTTCGATCATTCCGGCCTGGGCCAGCAGAATTCCGGCGGAAATGATACCCTGGCCGCCGAATCCAGAAATTCGTATTCCCTGATACATGGTATGGCTCCTTATTTTTCCGGTGACCGGTAGACACCGAGGGGATAGATGGGGGTCATTTTTTCGTCGACAAAACCGGCGCCCTGCACCGGAGTCATTCCCCAGTTGGTCGGACAGGTGGAGAGCACTTCGACCATGGAAAAACCGACGCAATCGATCTGGTTCTTGAACGCCTTTTTAATGGCTTTCTTGGTCTTGATAACGCCGGGAGCGGTGCTGATCGATGTCCGTTCCAGGTAGCGGGCGCCTTCCAGCTGGGCGAGCATTTCGCATACCTTGATCGGATATCCGTTCACGGCCACACTGCGTCCGGCCGGGCAGGTGCTGGAGGCCTGGCCGAGCAGGGTGGTGGGGGCCATCTGGCCGCCGGTCATCCCGTAAATGGCGTTGTTGATGAAAATGATGGTGATGTTCTCGGAACGGGCGGCCGAATGAACGGTTTCCGCCATGCCGATCGAGGCCAGGTCGCCGTCGCCCTGGTAGGAGAAGACGATGCATTCGGGTTGGGAACGTTTGATCCCGGTGGCGATGGCCGGTCCGCGGCCATGCGGTCCCTGGATCATGTCGCAATTGAAATATTCGTCAGCGAATACCGAGCAGCCAACCGGGGCCACACCCACCGTGCGTTCCCTGATATCGAGTTCGTCCATGACTTCGGCGATAAGCCGGTGCACGATCCCATGCCCGCAGCCCGGGCAATAGCGCATCGGCTTGTCGACCAGGCTGGCCGGCTTTTTATTGATCAGTTTCATGTTTGCTTTCCTCCTTACCTGATGCCCTGGTAGGCCTTTTCGATTTCAGCGAAGACTTCCTGGGCCGACGGCACGCCCGATGGCCGGGCATAAAGGTCGACCCGGGCGGTTGCGCAGACTGTGAGACGCACGTCCTCGACGAATTGTCCCATGCTCATCTCCACTACCAGGAAATTCTTCACATGCTCGGCGATCGCGGCCAGTGCCTTTGTGGGGAACGGCCACAGGGTGATCGGCCGGAAAAGCCCGACTTTCATCCCCTTGTCCCGGGCCATTTTCACCGCTCCGGCGGCGATGCGCGAAGAGGTGCCATAGGCGGCGACAACAAGTTTCGCATCGTCGGTCTGCCGGTTTTCATGCAGGGCTTCCTTTTCCTGGATCTTGCGGTAGCGTTCCATCCGTTCCAGGTTCAGCAGCTCGAGTTTTCCTTCGCGCAGATCATAAGAACGGACGATCCTCCGTTCACGTCCGGCGGCGATGCCCAGGGCCCAGTCAGGCGACTTCAATTTCTTGGCATCAACGGGTTCGAAATCGAATTCGACCGGTTCCATCATCTGGCCCAGGATGGCATCGGCCAGGACCATTGACGGCACCCGGTATTTTTCCGCCAGTTCGTAACAGCGCCTGGGAAAGTTGCCCATCTCCTCGACGCAGTTGGGAGCCATGACGATCGTATAATAATCTCCATGACCGCCGCCGCGCGTGGATTGAAAATAATCGCCCTGGCCGGCGGCGATGTTGCCGAGCCCCGGCCCGCCGCGAACCACATTGGCAAAAAAAATCGGCAGGTCGGCGCCGGCGCAATAAGAGATCCCTTCCTGTTTGAGGCTGATCCCGGGACTTGAAGAGGATGTCATGGTACGGATGCCGGTGGCTGAGGCGCCGTAAAGCATGTTGATGGCCGCCACCTCCGATTCCGCCTGAATAAACGACCCTCCGACCTCGGGCATGCGCCAGGACATATACTCGGGCACTTCGTTCTGGGGGGTTATCGGATAGCCGGCAAAAAAACGGCAACCGGCGCGGACCGCACCCTCAGCCAGAGCTTCATTGCCTTTCATCAAGATCTTTTCAGCCATGTTTTTTCTCCAATTTATTATTTTTCGAATCCCTGGTTCCTGCCGGGCAAACAGCGCCCGGGCTATTTATACACTTCGATGGCCAGATCGGGACAGATCTGGGCGCAGAGTCCACAGCCGGTGCAGCACTCCAGCTTGGCCAATTTTGCCGGGTAGTACCCGGTCACGCTGAAAGTCTCGGACATGGCAATGCATTTAAAGTTGCATGCCGTGACGCACAGCTCGCATCCTTTGCAGCGGGTTTCATCGACGCGGATTTCGGGCATTTGCCTGACCTCCTCATTAGATTTGCATCCGAAACGCTAACTTAGCAGATATTCACGATTGTTGCAAGCCTGATGCCGGCAGAAGGGCAAGAAAAAAATAATTGTTTTTTCCCCCAGGCTACTTAAAGCAATTTCTTGTCTTTCGCAAGCATGATGGCAAGCTTTTCCAGGAACTGCTGCGTACTTTCCTTCGCGAGTTCGATCAGCACGGGTTCAAATTTGGGATTCAGGGGATCGGGAAACAACCCGAAAGTTTCCTTTGTTTTGCAATAGGTCTTGATTTTGACTTCATATCCCGAAGGGTTTTTGATTTTCCACAGCATTTTCATGATCATTTTCTTCTTGATCGCTATATTGCCTCCCCAATTCTCTACTTTCACGCTCAGGGACGCATGGAGATCATTTTTCGTGATAAAAATATCCGGGGGTAGAAGCTGGTCCGCTTGCCCGTATTCCAATTTGTCTTTCGGGATAAACTCAAAAATCGTGTTTTCTCTCAAGGCAGTTTCCGTATCATTGATAAGTTCCAATCTTAATTTCTCTAAATAGGGTATGGCCGCCCTTTTGTTGGCATTCCGCGACGACGCCTCGATAATTCCCAGCATTCCAAACCCGAATTCGTTTTTCATTTTTGGAAATTCAAATGTATAAAGGCCGATTTTCCTGTCGGCCCCCTCCCGCTGGCGATCCGCTGTGATTGCCGGTTCGTTGTCCTGGATAGCCGGTTCGACTGCCTCGGGCGCTTCTTCATCATTGGCCATCCCGGCAGGGATATCCTGGCCGTTGAGTTTTCTTTCAGCGGCCAGGCGTATAGAACTGTATTTACTATACTGGGCCAGGTTGGCCAGGAGATCCCGGTCGGTGAGTTTTTCAACCGCGGCCTCGCGTACTGCACTGTCTTTGTCATACTTGGCGATACTGGCAATAATAATTTGCGCCAGGGAGTTGTCGCTCATCTTTGCCGCTGCCGCCAGACGCACATTACCGTCTTTGTCGTTCTTGGCAATGTCGGAGAGCTCGTCACAGGCCTGCATGTTTCCTGCCTGGCATTTCTTGCTCAATCCGTCGATTTTTTCATAGACATCGGCCCGGGCCAGCAAAGGCAGCATGAAAAGAATTATCAGGAAATAATTCGTTCTAGCAAAAAAGTCGGGGCGTTTCCTTTCAGGTTGATATAGATTCCATGGTGCCATTTTCTCTCCTTTTTTTATTGAGGGCGTATTTTACTCTAATTTGAGACAAAATCAAACCTGCCTTTTCGTTTTGTGTACGGTGCGCTTGGCAAAAATTGCATTTAAGATGAATCCTGATATAATGCCGTTCTGGAGGATAAATGAAAAAAGTAGCACCAATCGTTCTGGCTGTTCTCTTGCTGTCATCGTTGAGTTTTTCCCTGCCCATCGAAGATAACGAAAGTCCGAAACCAAATGCCTCTGTCAAGGAATCGAGAATGAATGTTTTCGTTGACCTGGGTTTGGCCACAGGTGATTTTAAGGGTTTTCTGATCGGATTCGGGTTTCAATATGGGTTCACTCCGGACTTATTTGGCGAGATCGAGGCAGACGTGAATGTCAATCCGATCAAATCATCTGTCACCAACACCGCTTTTGGTGTCAGTATGAACGGCGTGTATAAGATAAAAATGTCAAATGAAACCAAAATGTTCGTCAAGGCGGGATTTTCCTCAACTTCCCTAACCGCTTCCTATGGGAACGTTACCCTCGAATCAGATTCTCAGATCGGACTCAATGCCGGTGCCGGCATGGAATTCGCTCTGGGCAAAAAAATAGGCGCCCGAATTGGCAGCACATTTAAAATCATATTTGATCCAATTGAAAATCTTTCTTACGTCAAGTTCTATGGCGGCATGTATTATGCTTTTTAAACAGGTTCCTGTGACTTTCCCTGCTGAAAAATAATTATTCAATCGACCTTATAAGGGATATTCGTAACATTATTTGATTCGTTGGATTCAGTTACTACGCCGGTAGTATCTATACCAACTACAATTCTATAGTTGCCGTCTAATTGATTAAAGAGGACTGTTTTACGTTTGAATTCAATAATGGGTTGTGCGGGGCGGTTTTTAGAAAACCGCCCCGCACACGGGGAATTTCTTTTAGGGGCGTTTTAGGGAGCTCTCGTCGAGCTTGGTCTTCAGCTTTTCCTCGAGCTCGCCGAGTTCCGCGAATTTCAGCTTGAGTTCCTTGAGTTTTTCCTGGTCCTTTTCTTCGGAGATCGCTTGTTTGAGCTTCAGGCGTATTTCCTTGACCTTCTGCAGTTTCTTCTCCAGCTCTTCCTTGCTCGGCGCCTTGCTTGTCTTGGCGACGCCGTACTGGGTGAGAAGGGCCTGGCGCTTCTTGTAGAACGTGTCCAGGTCCTGCTTGATCTTTTCCTTTTTTTCGGGGGTGTCGGCGCTGCTGTACAGGTCCTTGAGATACTTCTCTTTTTCATCGAGCTTGAGCATCAGCTTTTTGAGCTTTTCCTCGTCCAGCTGCTTTTCGGCCTTGGCTTCTTCTTTCGGGGCCAGGCCCAACTCGGTCATCACGTACTGGCGCTTCTTGTAGACATTGTCGAGCGCCTGCTTCAGCTTCTGCTTCTCCTCGGCATCGGTCGCCGCATTGAGCTTTTCCTCGAGAACCTTGGCCTTTTCCTCGAGCTTGACCTGGAGATCCTTGAGTTCCTGCTCGCTCATGGCCGGCTTGTCCTGCTTCTGCGCGACCTCCTGCTTGTCATCCGCAGGTGCGCCTTGGGCAATGATCAGCCGCGGCTCGGCCCAGGCCAGGGCCAGCAGGGCGATCAGGGGCAGCGCCAAAATGATCTTGTACGGGGCTTTACCCGCTGTTTTCATTCTGTTCATCATGAACATCCTCCTTTTGATTTGCGATTGCTTGAGATGGCTGGCAAATTCGAACAGTTTGGCGCCGAACTGCTGTTCGAACAGCAGCAGTCTATAGCCGTCCGCGTTGTAGCCTTGCGCAATGACTTCGCGGTCGGCCAAATACTCATGAGTCTCTTTTAGGGCCTTTCTATAGAACCAGACGACCGGGTTGAACCACTGCAGGGCCACCACCACTTCCATGACCAGGATGTCGAGGGAGTGCAGCTGGCGGATGTGCACCGATTCATGGGAGATGATCTGCTCGATCTCCCCGGCGTCGGAGTTGGTTGGCGTGTGCAGAAAAATGCGGTTGAAGAAGGAGAAGGGCGGGATGGGCGCGGCCACCCTGACCAGGGTGACGTTGCGCAGCCGTTCGCGCGGGTGGCTGTGCTGCAGGCGGTAGAGGTGGAACAGGTGAAAGAAGATGCGCAGCAGCAGGAGCGCCGCGCCCGCCCAGTACAAATAAACGACGAGCGAGGCCAGCGACGGGGCCGCCGGTGTCTCGACCGCCGGCAGGGCGGGCAGGGCGGCGAGCACGTCGGGGTTGATGGTCAGGGAGCGGAAAGGCGACTGCAGCGGGGCCAGTGGCAGCAGGAAGGAGAGGGGCATCATGAGGAGGAGGAACAGGCGGTTGCCCAGGAAGTTGACGTCGTTGCGCAGCAGGAAATGGTAGAAAAGGTAGCCGGCGGCCAGGCAGACCGCCACCTTGAACAGGTAATCAATCAATTGGGTGTCCATCTTGTCCCACCTTTTTATGGCGTTCGATCTCTTCGGCCAGCGAGAACTTCATCTCCTCGAGCTCCTGGATGGTGATCTTGCGGTCGCTGGCAAAAAAGGAGACCATCTCCTGGTACGAATTTCCGAAAAATCGGTTCACGAACGACTTCAAAAAGCCGCGGCGGTACTCGTTCAGGGTGATGCGCGGGAAGTACTGGTGGGTTTTCCCGAAGGCCTCGTGGTCGACGAAGCCCTTCTTTTCCAGGATGCGCACGATGGTCGAGACCGTGTTGTAGGCCGGCCTGGGCTCGGGCAGGCGGTCGAGGATGTCCTTGACCACGCCCTTTTCGATCTCCCACAGCACATGCATGATCTGTTCTTCGGCACGGGTTAATTCTTTCATGCAATAATTATGTAACTAAAATCTTAGTTTGTCAACTAAAAACTTAGTTAATAAAAATATTCCTCTCTCGTCTCTATTCCTGGGCTACGATGACGAGGCCTAGGACAGCCAGTATTGCCGCCTAACTGCCCAGTGATTTCCGAACTTCATGTAAGCCTGCGATTCCTGGCAATTGGGAAAGCTATAGGTACTGAAACAAAGGTTTGACTTGAATGTCTAATATCGACGGGCTGTTGCCCAAACGAACAAAATTATTTTCCCATTCTAAGCTAGACAGAAGTTCAAAACATTTACGGTTCTGCGATACATAAAAAATAAATTCGAACATAATTGTCTTAACTGGTCCTCATGTTTTGTGATTTTCATCAGGTTTTGTACCGTTGCCACCAACAGCTGCTGGATGCTTACCCGCCACAATTCCCGCCAGCGAGCCCGTTTATAACCAAAACGTTTGCCATAAGCATAACTTCGCTCCATCAGATGCTGCCTTCTTTTCAAATCATTTATTCCTTCTTCACTGGCCGCGTCTTGCCGGCCAGCCGCGATCAGATCATCTCCAGGCAAGCGGCTTATGGATCGCCCGTTCTTGTCATTGGTACACTGGCTCCGAAGCTCGCAACTCGCGCAATGCTCTTTGTCTATCCGGTATTTTGTCCATTGCCGGTTCCGATTCCAGCCTCGCCGCTGCAACTCCTTCCCCGCTGGACAGATGTACACATCCCGCTCAACGACATATGTAAACCTGTCTTTGCCAAACACATCTCCCCGATTTACTCTCGAGGCTCCCAGGTCTTTGATATGCGTTTTTATTCCTTTCTCTTTGAGCGCACTGTAATTTTCAGTCGTCCCATACTTGCTGTCCGCTACAACCGTCTTGACATTTTTATCAACCGCATCTTCGTGTTCCGCAATGGTTTTCTCCAGCACATGCGCTTCATTAACCGAGCCGGTAGTTACCGAACAACTGGTTATGATCTCTTTCCGGTCATCCACGCTGCGATGAACTTTGTAGCTCAGATTACGAACACCATTTTGATTGGTGATAGTCGCATCCGGATCGGTGCTGCTGATATGTTCGCGATTGGTTTTGCCACAGCCTTCATGGCGATCCTTGGCTCGCTCATCCAGTCGCTTTACCAGTTCCTGATACTGCTCATCCAACTTGATATCATCAAGTTTTTTTCGGAATTCTTAGAAGCGTCCGCCTCCACCAAACTGGCATCCACAAAAATCTTCTCGCCATCCACCAGCCCGGCTTCTACTGCCTGCTTGACCACCCGGTTGAACAGCTCCTTAAAAATATCCTCACCCCAGCGTTTTCTTGCCTTGCTCAATACGCTGTGATTGGGAACTTCTTCGTCGATGTCGTATCCCAAAAACCACAGCCAGTCTAACCGCTCCGGGATCGTCTCCATCATCTCCCGCTCCGAGCGGACGTTGTATAAAAATAACAGGATCATCATTTTCATGATCACCGGCGGCGGTACCGATACATTGCCGTTGTAGCCGTATTTATCTTTCAATAAACCGTACATGAAATCGAGATTCAATATCTCCTTCAGCTTGCGCAAAGGATGATTCTGCCTGACCTTCTTTTCCAAGTTGAAATTGTAAAACAATTTCCCGTTGCCAGGACTCTCAACCCCGATCATGACTTGCTCTCAAGGCTTTTATTCATGATTAAATTGTCCCATTTCATTGACTTATTTTCAACAAATTATCAATAAAAAATCTCTTAATTATTTCTATGATTTATTCGATTTGGGCAACAGCCCGTCAATTATAAAGATTGCTTATGGATTTTACTCAGATATTAGTTTGAGGGACTCGGGACAGTGCCCCCATATAGAGCGATTTCCTTCATCTGCGGATTTGTTGACCCGATCCTTAAACTTAAACGGCATCCCTGCGTATAGAAATCGGAGCAATGGTTATGGTAAAAGATGTGAAAATGACCGTTCACGCGAGGTGGAAACGATGTCAAATAAAACGATCGTGATCTTGTTTTGGCTGGTTGCCGCCATGGCCGGATGCAATCGTTCCGCCGACATCGCCGCGGTCACCCGGGAGGTGCGGACGCTGCACCGGCGCGCCATCGAGGCCCACCTGCAGAAGGACGCCGCCTTCCTGACGCGCAATATTTCGCAGGACTACTTCACGGTCAAGGACGGCGAGGTCAGCTTTCCCGGGTTCCAGGACACGGTCAAGGGGTTTGCCGAATACCTGAACCGCGCCACCTTCAGCGAGTACCGGGAGCTGGCGCAGCCCCTGGTCGGCTGCTCGCGGGACGGCTCGCTGGTCTGGGCGGTCAGCCGGGTCAAGGTCAAGGGCGTGCGGCGCGCCGCGGACGGCTCGGAGCGGCCCCTTGATTTCACCTGCGCCTGGATGACGCTGTATGAACGCCGCGGCAAGGAACTCATACGCCTGGGTGATGTCTCGACCTTCAAGTAACCACGGCGCCGGAATAGGGGCTTTGAGGGACGCCCATTAGAAGGTACATGTCAAGTAGGCAGACATATATTTTAGTTTTTTATTAGCACTACAAAAGAGCTTCAGTGAAGATGTTAGCTTCCGTCGATTTCGATTTTTATAGGTTGCAAAACTTAAATGTTCTGCTCCAGACACCCATCGAGATCAAGTCCGATCCGGTTGCGATCCAGCGGACCCTGGCAATAATTTTGCCCCAGAAATCGTTCGGTACCGCGGCATGCCCAGCTGCAAAGAGAAGCGCAGTTTTAAATGGCTCAAAGTCCAGTCCCTTATGGTTCATACCCCGGGCAAAACATCTTGACTGTTGCGAAAATTATTTTACAAATATATGATCATGTTGTTTGGTGGCTGCGCCAGACATGCCAATCGGTGCTGATGGTTGGTATCCCAGTCCCCGTTTTGGTTCCCTGGCGCAGCCTTTATCAACCTTAAAGGGCTTGCCGAATATCTTGGTTACTTCGAAATCAACCTGGTCATGCATGATGTAATAACAAGCACGGGCCAACTTGTGCGCCAGGGCTTTCGTAGCCACGATCTTGTTGGTCTTGATCGTTTTGCGCATGAAGAAAGACTGAGCCGGCGGGCAATAGCGTCGGGCCTTTTGCGCTGCTTCGACGAAGGCGTAGGAAAGATACTTGTTACCGTTCTTGCGGTTGTTCTCTCCTTTGCTTTTGTTGTTGGATAACCTCTTGCTAGCCACGCAGCGGCAATAGGAAGCGAAATCGCCAACAGAGGGAAAACGTTTGATATCACCGGTTTCCAAAGCGATGGTCATGGCCAATATGTTGCCGATGCCCGGCACGGTGAGGAGCTTTTCGAACTGTGGTTTGATCTTGACCGCTTTGAGGAGTGAGTTGCGGATCTCGTAGATCTGCCACTTGAGGTTGTTCATGGCTGCGATGTTGACCTTGGCCGACAGAGCCAGATGCTCGTTGTCAAACATGTCGTTTACCTCATCATCTTCGAGCTTCTTGATCTCGTTGGCGGGCATGGATATGCCGAGATTGCGACTGACCAGACTCTTGAAACTCAAAATGTGCGTCGAGCTCTGCCGGACCAGCTTCAGGCGTTTGCGCAGCAGGTCACGCAGTTGCCGCTCTTCTCTGGGCATGATGTGACCTTCGGGCAGGATGCCGAGCTTCAGCATCTTGGCCAGAAAGAAAGCATCATGTTCATCGTTGGTATACTTCAGCCCGCTGTACTGCTTAAAGGCCGCCGGATGCGCCAGGTGAACCTTATAGCCGTTGTCCATCAAGCCGTCCACCAGCCAGTACCAGTTGAAGGTAGACTCGACCACCACGCCGACGATGCGTTCCTTGTGCGGTTCGAGCACGGCCAGGAGCACCTCCAGTTTGTTTGGAAACTTGCCCTTCAGCACTCTGCGTTCCTTGCCGTCGAGTACGCCGACATAAGTGTTGTTCGAATGCAGGTCCAATCCCACGTAAAGCTTGGTTTGCATGGTTTACCTCCTTTTGCAAACTCTGTCTTGCCTACATGAGATTACCGCGATGGGTGACTTATGAAAACACTCACTAGAATAGTCAAAGAGCTCAACCTTCTATATGATTATCAGTGCTTGCAAATATGTAATTAGTGCGATAGGAAAAATTTATGAGAAGGGCGAGGCTGACAGTTCCCGAATGCGACAGGCAATTTTGCTGCAGCTGAGTGATCGCGGCGAACTGAAATGCCGGGAGATCGCCAAATTGCCTGAATGTGCCGGCGTGGAAATGAACTCACTGGTGCGCCATATCGCCATGAAAAATCAAAGACGTCCTGATTTATACATATAGATAAGCACAGTCCCCAATGTCCCCTATGCCAAGAAAATTGAATTTTCACAAACAATTCGCAACCGTCCATTGTAATTGCAATGAAAGTTCTTTAAAATCCCATCATAGAGAAAATTGATTTTCCTATTGTATCAGAATGATCAGGGATGGGGGTCCCGCGGGAGGTGTCTTCATGGGAATGATAAAAAATTTGCTTAAAAGAGATCGTTCCGCCAGTCAAAATAAGATCGCCGGGGGACGAAGAAAGTTTCTGAAGAACGGCCTGCTGACCATGACCGGGACTGGCCTGACCTCCATGTCGCTTTCACGGTCCCTGTCGGGACAGATACCCGCCGGGAAAAAGGAAGAGAGTAAACTGGTATACCGGACACTGGGGAGAACGGGGATCAAACTCCCCGTTGTCAGTTTGGGCACCGGCAGTACCAATTCGGCAAGTGTTGTCAGTTCCGCCCTGGCTAAAGGGGTGAAGCTTCTGGCCACATCAGAGGCCTATCAGAATGGGAACAACGAAAAGATGGTTGGAAGCGTTCTCAAGGACAGGCCCAGGGACTCTTTTGTGATCATGACCAGTTGCGGAGACATCAACTGGATCGATACTGTGACCGGAGTTTTCAAAACCGGTTTTGATCCCGCTGCATATTTCCGGCGAGTGGATGAAAGTTTAAAAAGGCTGAATGTAGATCATGTTGACATTCTGATACAACCGTTTGCGGCCACCCGGGACTCTGTATTTTTCAAGCCCGTTAGAAACGCCATGGAAACGATGAAGAAAACGGGGAAAACCAGATTCCTGGGGATCGCCACACACAGGCTTGAACATGAAGCAATCCGTGCAGCCGTGGACGCCGGCACCATTGATGTGGTCATGACGGCATACAATTTCCGCAGGAAAGGGTACCGCATCGACCAGGACGGGGAAAAACTGGATGAGGCGATCCGCTATGCCGCGAATTCCGGTGTGGGCGTCATTGCAATGAAGACCATGGCCGGCGCGTACTGGGATAAAGAGAGAACCCAACCGATCAATGCGACAGCGGCTCTGAAATGGGTGCTGCAGAATAAAAATGTTCATACCATCGTTCCGGATTGCTCAACCTATGACCAGCTGGATCAGAGCCTCGGGATCATGACTGACCTGACGCTTACTGAAGAGGAAGAACAGGCCCTGAAACCACCCTCACCGGAAATGTCCTCCGGACTATACTGCCGGCAATGTAATCGATGCCTGTCGCAATGCCCGGCAGCCATGGACATTCCGACGGTCATGAGGAGCTATATGTACGCTTACGGCTACAGGAACCTGGAGTTCGCCCGTAAAACTCTGGATTCAGCCGACCTCAGTTCAATCCCGTGTGTGAACTGCAGCGAGTGTCAGGTGAATTGCGCCATGGGTTTTGATGTCAGATCGAGGATCCTGGATATCGCCAGGCTGCAGAATATTCCAGAGGATCTGATTCGCCAGGCTTGATCCGGGGGGCAACGGGGACGGGTTGTAACTATGTAATTAGGCGGGGCTGGCAACGATGTTCGACCCTGCGTTTTCATCCTGCAGCACCGGAATCAGGAATCGATATTGACTGTTGACTGTCCGGTTTGCTTCCGCTAGCATGTCGGCAGGACACGTCCCCCGGGATTCGTGGATGCATGCTTCAGCGGGGACCCGCCGAGGAGAAGGCAGGATGAAAAGACTCATAATCGTGGGCGGTCTCGTTGAAGCATTACCGGATCGACGGCAATTTCATCGACTATCAGCGCCGCGGCATCACATATGAATATCGCGGGCTGGCGGGATTTGCCACGGAACCATTCGTGTATTACCACCTGATCCGTTCATTCGCCGATGGGTTCAGCGAAGACCTGTATTTCGATGTGGACAGCGGTTTGCTGCATGCCGTCTGGACGACAAGCTCACCCATAAAAGACTCGCCGCAGGTTTTCTATGACTACAGGGAAGTCGGCGGAGTGCTGTTTGCCCACGCCTGGATGAGGGTGCACAATCAGGCCGCTCGCCCTCACTTGTTCATTGTGGAGGAAATCAAGATCAACGAGGATTTCGGGAAGGATTTCTTCACCTTTTTATCATCCGTCCCTAATTTCTGATTGGCGGCTTGCAGTCGGAGGGACTCTACTCCCTTGAAGCGCTTGACATTATAAATGACCTGGATATAGTTAAGATATTATTGCTTCAGGCAATAGAAAGGGAGGGTATCATGAAAGACAAAATTATCGTCATTTTTCTGGCCGGTATTTTTCTGGTCGCGGTGGCCGCCCAGGGCTACGCGGAAGAAGCGAAGCTGGACATGAAGAAGATCGCGAAAAACATTATCGCAGCGATGAACAGCGGCGATCCCGTGGCCATGACCAACATCTATGGGCCGGATGCCGTCATGATCACTCCGGACCAGCCGGAGCCGGTGCGCGGCCGCGAGGCCTTTTTAAAATACTTCCAGAGCACCATCCGGGCCGTGCCGGATTTGAAAATGGAGGTGACCTCGGTCCTGTTTTCCGGGGACACGATTATTTGCGAATTCATTGTTTCCGCAACGTTCACCGGCCCTCTGACCACCCCGGAAGGGGAGGTGGCTCCCACCGGCAACAGCGTCAAAATGCGATCCGTGACTCTTTTCAAGATCGGACCTGACGGGCTGATCGCCGAGGACAGGACCTATTTCGACACCTTCACCCAATTGATGCAACTGGGATTGATCAAGTAGACGCGTTTCTTGCGGATCGGGGTGATTTTGGGAAAAGGGAACTGGTCACGGCGCCTGACTTTGCTGCTTTCAGCCAGTGGCTGCCGGCAGCTTATGCCGGGGAACTGGCTGTTGGATCTGCTTTCCTCAAGATGCAGAAAAGGCTCGAGCCGTCCACTTCGCTCAGGGTGATGGCGGCGGAAAGGCCCGCGGCCAGCGAGCGGAACCGGTCCGGGGTGAAGGTGGTGGCCGTGAATCCGTCCCTGCAAACGATGACTCCGTTGCCGGTCCGCTGGCGGTCGATCTCGCCGAGCAGCCCGACCTCGGCCTGGAGCTCGAACCATTCCAGGCGCTGCGGCCAGAATTTTTCGGAGTAAGTGGAGAACAAGCCGTGCCGTCTGGGCGGCAAACCCGGAGCGCCTCATGCAGGAGCGTTGCCGGGTCGCGATGGAACGCCGATATGCCGTTCTGTAGGCAGAGGACCACGGAGAAGCGGTTGTCTTCGAACTGCAGCGCGGCCGCGTCCATCAACAGGACCGTGACGTTGGGTAGGCCGAGACGGCCTTTTCAGCCAGGGCGATGCTGGTCGGGGCGTTGTCAATGGCCGTGACCGAGCCCGCGCGCGCAGCCAGCTCGGGGAGGGTGCGGCCGGTGCCGCAGCCCAGGTCGAGGACCGCGTCGCTTTTTTGGATGAAGCCCAGGGCGAAGTCGAGCTCGGCGCGCAGGTACTGCCGTATTCGCGGCGGGGCGATCTCGTAGCAGCGACGCAGCTTTTCCGCCGCCAGCCGTTCGGCGTAATAGTCTTTCATTCCACCGTTCATTATAAAAGCCTGGCAGGTGTTCAAATAGTATTACGGAAAATTGAAAATAACCGATCTTATGTTGACTCCTCGACCGATCACGGCTGCAAGCTGACGAAATTAAGAAATAAAGTGCAACAAAAGAGCAAGCATCATCCCGGTATTCCCACGTCCGTCCGGGGGTGCAGACCGCTCCCCTGATGCGGGAGATCGCGCCAGGTCCGGAAAAAGGTCCTTACGTCAGCGTTCAGCGGCTGTAAGCCCAGGGCGGCAGGACGGCGGCGTCCTGGTCGTCGTGCGCGATCAGGTCGATGGCCACGGCCGCGGCCAGGATCAGGACGTCGTCCTCGTCGGCCGTGATAACGATCCTGTAGACGTCGGGCCAGGCCAAGGGCCGCTTCGAGACCACTGCCACAGTTCTATTGCCGCGCCTGAAGGTGTATTCGTAATTCCAGAAGTTGCCGCGTACGCGGTAATCCTCGGCTCCCGCTACGCTCACGACAAAGTGCTGCCGGAAAGGGTTCAATTTCTTCACGACCCTGGCGAACAAATAGTCCCCCCTGTAAATCCTGTAATTCCGCCGCAGGCTCAGGACTTTCTGGGAAATATAGGCCAGCTCGTTTCCGGCGACATCCCGGAAGGAGAGCTTGTCTCCCACGGAAAACGCCTTGCCCTTGACGAAGAACGCCGGCCGTCGGAACTCGTCCTCGATGACGAATTGATCGCCCAGCGTCCAGGCCCTTTGCCGCAGCTCGTACGTTTTCAGCGGCTCCTCGGGGGAAAAATGCGGCTGATCGTGCATGCCATGGCGAACCGTCATGCAGCCCGTGGCCAGCATGATATAGAGCCCGGCAAAAGCAAGGCCCACACCGCGGCTCGCTCCCCTGAACGAACCTCCTTTGCATGTTCGGCGCATGGTCACCTCCCTGGCGATGAAAAAATCCAGTTTCCAAGGCCGAAAATATTCAAGCAAGTTTGTTTCCAATTTCATATGTAAAATATGTCTGTAAAAAGTGACAGCCAGGCCGGCAACATGGGGAACTCGGGGACATTTCTGCATTCCTGACAACTTTCAGCAATGTCAAAGCCGGAGCGAAGGGTAAGCCTGGGGATAGTGTCTGCAACTATGCATTTACTGAAAATTGAAAACAGGGTTTATGTAAAGGGTGGCAGCGCCGGTCCCTGCGACCCTTTCCCTGTTTATTTGAACTTCATGGGGATTTTTTCGTAAATCAATCAAGTGTGGCAAAATTCAAAAAAAGGAGGGGAATGAAATGACATCCATTGAAGCCGATCGGGAAAGAGACATAATCGCCCGCAGAGAGTTCATTGCCAGGGGCGCCGGCTGGTCCGCCGCTCTGGCGCTGCTGGCCTTTCCCGGGATCGCGGCCGGGTTGTCCGTCGCGCCGGGGGATAAAGCGCCGGAAGAGACATGGAAGGAATTGCAGGCCAAGGCGGAAAAATTCATGCCCCTGCTTAGGACCTGTTCCCAAACCAGTTTTGCCGCGCTCAACGAGCAATTCGGGCTGAAAGCCGATCATACGATCCCGGCGTTGATGCCGTTCGCGGGCGGGATCGCCGGCAGGGGCGAGACCTGCGGGGCCGTATCCGGATCTTTGCTGGCTTTGGGATTTTTTTTCGGAGCCGCGAATCCAAATGGAAAGAAGCAAGCTGTTTCCCCCTTCCAGTATGGAGGCATGTTTTTCAGCCGCTTTGAAAAGGAATTCGGCTCTACCCGCTGCCGGGAAGTGGTCAAACATCAATTTGGCAGGTACTATGATTTTCAAAACCCGGAAGAGCAAAAATTGTTCATGGCGGCATCTCAAAAAAGCGGAAAATGCCTGGACGTAGTGAAAAAGGCCGTTTGCATAGCCGGGGATATCATTTTGGAAAACTCATAGGATCCGGTGAAACAACGGCCGCTCGGCAGAGGATCAAGAGAGCCTGGATTATCGCTTGACCAGGAAAAACCGCACCATCTTCATGGAGGTCAGATGTTTGCGGCAGATGTGAAATCAGTGTGACAGGACCATTGATCTTGCATGAATGTCCAATATTGAGACCCTGATGCTACGCAGCTGACCGGCAATGGAGCTTGCAATTTTTCCCGATCCGTTGTACATTCTTCGTGACAAAATACCATAGGTTCGACGGTTCCTGGAGGCGGTCACGGATGACGGATTCAATCAAACAGAAGAAGAAAGCGCTCCTGGAGGAGATCGACAAGCTCCGCGAAGAGTACCAGGTCGAGATGCCCAAGCGCATCGCCGAGGCGCGCGCCCAGGGCGACCTCAGCGAAAACGCCGAATACGACGCCGCCCGCGAACGGCAGGCTTTCCTCAAGGCCCGCATCGCCCAGCTGAGCCACCTGGTGAGCCAATACAACGATGCGGCTTCGTCCCACACCGACGAAAAAACCGTCGGCTTCGGCTCGGTAGTAGTAGTGCTCGAGCTCAACTCCAACACCCGCAGCGAGTACACCATCGTCCATCCCATCGAGGTCGACCCTTCCGAAGGCAAAATCTCCCTGGCCTCGCCGGTGGGCAGGGCGCTGCAAGACCGCACCGTCGGCGAGGAAGTGGTCGTCACCGTTCCCGCCGGGGAGAAAAGGTTCTTCATCGAAAAGATCACCAGCCTGCACGGCAGCGTGTTCACCGCCTGAGCCAACCCGGTTTTTCAGGAATGGCCGGGCCTGCCGGGAACGGCCGCCGGCTTCCCCTGGGTTCGTTTTTGGAGTATAATCAAACTTAAACTTGAAGACGTCTTTGTCGCCGGCGCTGACCGCCGGAACTTCCCGGAGCGATCAGATTGGACAACAGCAAGGAACTGGGGCAGGCCCCGGTCGGAAAACTACTCTGGAAATACTTCGTCCCCGCCATCATCGGCGTGCTGGCCAATACTCTCTACAATCTTGTCGACCGGATCTACATCGGCCGCGGGGTCGGGGCGCTGGCCCTCTCCGGTCTGACCGTGACCTTCCCCATCATGATCATCGCCATGGCCTTCGGCATGCTGGTGGGCATGGGCTCGGCCTCGCTGGTATCCATCCGCCTGGGGGAGCGCAACCGTGACGAGGCCGAGAAGATCCTGGGCCACGCCTTCGTCCTGCTGGTGGGCACCTCCCTGGCCATCACCGTCCTGGGGCTGCTGCTGCGCGACGGCGCCCTGGCCCTGTTCGGCGCCGGGCCGGAAACGCTGGGCTTTGCCCGGGAATACATCACCATCATCCTGCTGGGCAATGTCTTCCATGGGCATCGGCTTCGGCCTGAACAACCTGATCCGCGCCCAGGGCCACGCCCGGACGGCCATGACCACCATGATCCTCGGCGCCCTGTTGAACATCATGCTGGACCCGGTCTTCATCTTCGTCCTCAAGATGGGGGTGGCCGGAGCAGCACTGGCCACGGTGATCTCCATGGCCGTCACCAGCCTCTGGGTGCTGGCCCATTTCAGCGGCGAGCGCAGCCCGCTGCGGCTGCGGCGGCGGAACTTCCGGCTGCAGGGCCGCATCGTGCGCGGCATCCTCGCCATAGGCATGGCGCCCTTCGCCATGCAGCTGGCCGGCAGCGTCATCCACGCCCTGTTCAACATCCAGCTGATCCGCTACGGCGGCGACCTGGCCGTTGGCGCCATGGGCATCATCAACGGCGCGGCCATGATGGTGGTCTTCTGCGTCATCGCCATCAACATGGCCGCCCAGCCGATCATCGGCTTCAACTACGGGGCCCGGCAGTTCCAGCGGGTCAAGCGCACCCTGAAGATCGCGCTCATCGCCGCCACGGCCATAACCACTGCCGGTTTCCTGGGCATCCAGGCGTTCCCGGCGGCCATCATCGGGCTCTTCAACCGCAGCGATCCCCGGCTGCTCGACATCGGAGTGCGGGGCATGCGCATCCTGCTGGCCGCCTTTCCCGTGGTGGGCTTCCATGTGGTCAGCTCCAATTTTTTCCAGGCCATCGGCAAGGCCAGGATCGCCATGTTCCTCAACCTGCTGCGCCAGGTGATCTTGCTCATCCCCCTGGTGTTGCTGCTGCCGCTGCTGCTGAAGATCGACGGCGTGTGGCTGGCCGGGCCGCTGGCCGACGTCACTGCGGCGGCCATCACCGCCCTGGCGATCCGGCGGGAAGTGGAGCGGCTGAACGGCCGCGACAGCCGGCTCGCCGAGATCCCCGAGCCGGAAGGACTGGGCCCCGACAGCCGGCACTGGTAGGAAGGTCCCTGCGCAACCGTTCCGTCGCGCGCCTTCTGCTGTCCTGCGCAAACGTCTGGAGTATTGGCTATGGTGCTGGCAAATATGAGTTTAATTCAAATTCAGAAAAGAACAGGAATTTTATGCTAAGTTCATTAACTGAACGGGACAGCCAGTAATCATGTCCGAAAATGAGAAATAGGGTTTATGCAAAAATACGGCATTGCCCCCAATCTTCATCTCCCCCAATCTCCGAAGTCTCCTGATTTTCTCAAAATGCAGAAGAAACAAGACCGTCCGTTTCGGCCAAAGAAAGGGCGGACGGCGTCGAGCTGACCAGAAACTACTTGGAGATGGCGTCGGCGGCCAGGCGGAAGCCCAGGCCATGGCCGCGGTCGTCGGGCGTGTTCTTGCCGCGGCGTGTCAGGCATGCACCCGAAGCGCCGTACCAGGCGCCGCCGCGATTGATGCGCATTGACCCGCCGCCCGGCCCAGGTGGATCGGTCTGTGAGGTTGACGGATAGCTTCCATACCAGTCCGAACACCATTCCCATACATTGCCGATCATGTCGTAGAGGCCGAAAGTGTTGGGTTGTTTTCGGCCCACCGGATGGGTGGAACCGGCGGAGTTTCCTTCAAACCAGGCGTGCGAATCGAGTTCGCCGCGGCCGCTCTCCTTGCCCCCGTTTCCGGCTGCATACTCCCATTCCGCCTCGCTAGGCAGACGGTAGTGCCTGCCGGTCCTGGCATTAAGCCATTGGATGAACTCCTGGCAATCGTTCCAGCTGACGCAGGTCACCGGATGGCTGTCGTCCTGGCTGAAACCGGGCCGGCGCCAGTTGGCATCACTTTTTTTGTCCCATTTCCTGCCGGTGAACACGACGGAACCATTGCCGCGCTCGGCCTCGGTGCGGTAGCCGCTTTCCTTGACGAAGTTCCTGAATTGGCCGACCGTTACTTCCGTCCTGCCCAGCAAAAAAGCGCCGATGTGCACGCTGTGCACCGGCTTCTCGTCGCTCCGCCCGGATTCGCATCCCATCCGGAAAGTAGCGCCCTGGATTTTCACCATGGCCATGGACAGGTCTTCCGCGCTGCCAAGGAGAGAGCTGCTTAGCCCAAAGACAATCAGGACAAGTATACTGATCCTCATCTGGTTCCAGCCAGGGATGTGGTCCGCGACGTGTTTCGACTATTCGGTCTGTTCTTCTTCGACCACGGGGGTTGTCGTTTCGGCAGGCACTGCTTTTTCCTTCTTCCAGCGGTGCTCG
>CAVOXU010000010.1:0-32130 GCA_963700535.1 Chrysiogenales bacterium | reverse complement strand
CCATGTTGTCCTTGTCGGTGAGCAATATGGCTACCTCGTCAGGTTCCAGCTCGAAATTGTCACAGTAAAACTTGGCGATATCGTGGATGACCGATTTGAACGCCGTATCCGAATGGCCTTCGCCGGTGATCATCTTGAATTTCTCGAGCAATAAATTGATGTCCTTCATGTTGACTCCCATTATTATAGTAAACTGTTTCCCGGCAAAAAACAAGAGCCTGGAAAAATTTCACTGCCAAATTCAAATCAGCGGAAAAACTCCCATTTGGGAAATGATCTGTCCTCTGTAACTGGCATTTTCCAACCGCAGGTTTCCGGTTACAATACACTCCGCCAGGTTAACGCCCGGGCCGATGCGGGTGTTTTCCCAGAGCACAGATTTTTCCACCCGGGAAGCCAGCGAAATCTCGACATTTTCCGAAAAAGCATTAGGCTGCGCATCCGAGCAATATTCCTTGTATTTCCAATTGGCATGAAAATAGAGCTGCGGTGTGCCCACATCCAGCCAGATACCGTCATAAAAAACGGTCTGGAAGCGCAGGCAGTTTTTTTGAATGGCTTTGAAAAAGTTGGCTTCATCTATTTTTTCTACCGCCTTTTTTCTGAACAAAGCGACGCCAGCATACATCAGTCCCGATCCGGGCTGCGGACCATCATTCTCAAGAAAACCGTCAGCAGCGACTCGCAGGCCGGCATATTGGCCGGCATGGTCAGGGCGCACCAGCAGGACGCCGTCCACGTCCGTGCTTGTGGTTTTTTCCAGCATCCTGGTCAGGGGAATTTCCAAAAAAGTGTCACCGTTGACCGCCAGCAGCCAATCTGTGAAGAAAGGCAGCGCCTGCCTCAGCACGCTGCTGCCGCTTAACTCTTTTTCGCGGATAAAGTGAACACTGCTACCGGAGGCGGACGCGACCACCTGCTCGCCCAGGTGATGCAGGTTGATGAACCCCTGCGAACAATCCTGGGCGCGCAACTGCCGCAGCAGCAAAGTGAGCAGCGGCTTTCCGTTCAGGGGAAAAACCGGCTTGGTTTTGATCAGTGAGAGCGGCTCGGCCCTCTGGCCGTAACCGCCGGCCAGGACGAAAAATTTCACTTTTGAAATTCCATGTTGCCGGAACGTCCGCTGCGAAGAAAAAGCAAATGATAAGAGCCGGTGATATAATCCCTTGCAGAGAATCCAAGTTCGGCAGCCATAGCGTCAATAGCGGCCGGTTCGCCCTCGATTTCCAGGAAATTCCCGATCGGCGTCTCGTCGAGCATGACCCGGATGCCTTTTTTTTTAAATACTTCCCGGTATTTTTCATAAACAAAAAAAGTTTTAAAACCGACGCCCAACAGGATCTTTTCCATATTGGCGAAATCGGAAACCCCGGCCTCGATCTCCTCGCGAATCTTGTATAGAGAGCTGTTTTGTACCGGCATTTTTATGGTCAAAATGCTTCCACTATCCAGCCGGCGCAAACGCAGGAGAATGCCGCGTTTTTTCAAACGCCGCCGCGAGGTGTCGAAGACCAGATTTCTTTCCAGAACCCGGGGATATTCCAGCACTGCCTCCAGGCGCATAAGCTTTTCACGCCAAGGTTCCAGGCATTCGACCCTGATTTTCACTTCGATCTCAACCGGGTTTTCAGTAGTCACGGTAGCGGATGAACTCCAGCAAGTTCGTCATTGACTCGCGATGGACAGAAGCAGGGAATGACTCCAAAAAAGAAGCGCATTTTCTGTAATAACGATCGATGATCCGCAGCGACTGCTCCTTGATGCCCAGGACCCGGCAACGCTCCAGCAGCGGCTGTGGTCCGGAGCGGCGGAAATTCTTGATGAGCGGCAAGGCGTCATGGCGCAGCAACAGGATATAGGGCAGGGTCACCTTGCCTTCCTGCAGATCCTGAAAACGGCTTTTGCCGGCGCTGTCGGAAAAGATATCCAGAAGATCGTCGCTGATCTGAAAGATCATGCCGAAATCCTGGCCAAAGCGGTAGAAATCGTCAGCTGCCCGCGCCGGCTTTTCATTCAATTGGGCTGCCAGCCGGGCAATGCCGGCGAACATTGACGATGTTTTCTTGCGAATTATGTCAAAATAGGTACGGGAGTGAATGCCGTAATTGAAGTTATTGGCAAATTCCAGGATCTGTCCCTCGATCATCTGCCGGGAAGCGTCCAGCATCATGTCCATGCTCCGGCTGCGATTTTGAGCAGAGATCATGCGCAGCGAGGTGATGAATAGAAAATCACCCCAGAGCAGGGAAAGATAATTGCCGAAATGGTGATTGGTTGTTTTTTTGCCGCGCCGCCATATGGAATTGTCCACAATATCATCATGAACCAGGCTGGAAAGATGAAGCATTTCAATGGCCGCCGCCATCTGCGGCAGCCCTTCAGTGTCAACGCGGTTCATCCCGGCCAGCAGGAAAAAAAACGTGGCGCGGATCTTTTTTCCCTTGTCGACCGGCGTGTGCTGACGCAGTTCAGAAATCAAGTTGACCTTGCTGCGCAGTTGCCTGGCCAGAACCTTTTCCGTAGATCTGAGCATCGGCAGAATCGGTTCCTGCACTTTTAAATAGTCCATGGCGGTGTGTATCTTATCATCCCCAGCGGAATTTTGCAAACAGTAAACGACTTGAGAAAAAGCCCGGCCTAAAGCCCGGGACCGCTAATAAATTGTATTATCGGAGCCAACCGGGAGGGACCCCGGCTTTACGGGCTTTTTCGTGAAGATCTTCCAGTTGTGCTTCTGCCTGGCTCAAAAAAAGCTTTTTCTGCTCGATCTGATTGGTCAAGTTGTGAGATCTGGACCTTAATGGCATCCTGTTCGGCAAGGATATTTTTGATATAAAAATCGGACCACAGCTTGTTCAATTCCAACTGTTCCTGTTCAATGTCTTCCTTCAGCTTGGCGATGCGATCTTGCAGTTCGTTCCTGCTGCTTTTTCCAAAAATCAGGTTGCTTGGTTAATCTTCACCGTTATCCTGTTCCGGCCAAAGGCATGGCCGATTCTTCGGCAAGGGGTTCATCGGATTCCAACTGCACAAAACCGTATTTTTTACCGCTCACGGAAACAGAATTGATATTAGTGTCATTGACGGCCAGCTTGGACTTGGCGATCTTTTTTCTTCTTTCTTCCTCCTGCTTTTTCAGTGCGACCAGGTCAATGCCATTGCTGAATAGCGGTACGAACCCGGAGCCGATGAAACAAACCAGCAAAGCCAAAAGGACAATTTTCATTTCCCGTTCACCTCGATCTTCACCAGCCGGTTCTTCCGGCGTTCCGCTTCACTGCTGTTGTCGAATTGCGATTCTTTTTCACCGTAGAAGAACGTTTCGATATGGGCGGCATCGATCCCGTACTGGCTGATTAAAATATTCTTGATGGTTTGCACCCGCTCCGAGGAGAGGCGCAGATTGTATTCCTCCCGGCCGATGCTGCAGGTATAGCCGCGCAAGGTGATCAGGTATTCGTTTTTGGCGGCGATAAAATCCTTGATGGCCGTAAAATCGGCGCCATGATCACTGTTGGGCTGCCTGCTGTCAAAATCGAACAAGACATCCACTTTCAGGCTGGCGATCATTTCTTCGGCTCCGGGCTCACCTTCAGCCTGTCCAGGTTCCTCGCTCTCGGCTTGCAACGTTTCCACGATCGGGATACTTTCCCTGCCCCCGGCAGCGCCGGAAACAATTTTCAACTCTTTGGGCAGGACCAACATCCGGTCGTTGACCTTGACATCCGAACTGGCATCCAGTATTTTCACCGTAGAATTGGTGTTCTCGCTGTGAATCACGATACCCAGGCCTATGATCAAGGGCGGCAGATCAGAAGCCACTTGGCGGTAAATCAGCAGGAAAGTTCCTTTGCCGACCACCCCTTCTCCCAGGTCTACCGTCACATACTGAGAGTCGCCGGCAATTTCTCCGCGATGGCCCATGGACAAATCGAAAAACACAACATGGCCGCTGACCGCGTTGCTGGGAATGCGGCAAAGCCTGTAATCGATTTTTTGGGTAAATACCGTCTGTTCCGGCTTGTACAGAATGGCGAAATCACCGATATTGACGGGGTTGCAGCCTTTTTGCAACTGGATTACGGCCTGCTCGTCATAAATGCAAGTGATCTCGGCCAGCGATTTCTTCAGGAAATACAGGCCCAAACGGTCATGGTTGCGGGGATGACGGATGACCCGGCCCTGGCTTATGATCATGAGCAGGTCTCCCTCTTTAAGCCCTGCCTGGGAACCTTTATTGATCACCAATTCATCCAGGTCGGAAAATTCCCTGCGTTCGGGAGTCAATGAGTTCTTGCCAACGATCCTGATATCCTGCGGCACGGCGTCCTTGATGAAGTATGAACAGTTCAAGTCAGTTTCCGATATCAACAAGGATTCCGGCAAAAAGACATATGCTTTCTGCATATTTAATATTTTTTTGCTTTCTTGAGCATTGCTGATCAAGGCCATTGCAGAAAAAACAAAAATGATAAGAAAAAACAGTTTCTTCATTTTTTTCTCCCCTGTTTCAGTAAAATGGTCTGAATGCGAGTATTTTTCCCATTACACTTGAATTAATAAATGAAAAATATCGGATTGTCAAGTATTTTCGCGTTTGCCAGGGCAATACCGATCTGAAATCTCAACAAATGAAAGCCAGGTTCACATGCCCAATAATTTCAAGCTGAGATAGGAAAACGAAACAAAAACCAGGCTTTTAAAAAGAAAATACATCACCGCGATGGAAATACTTTTTTGGGGGCTGATCTTGGCAAAAAAGGCGATGCCCAGAGCCAGGGCCGCGAGATACCAGATCGAAAAAAAATCGAACTGGGAAAGGACAAGAAAAGGCAAACTGCGGAAGTCCAGCCCCGGGAAAAACATGGTCAGCCCGGTATGGACCAGCATGGTTTTTTTCATCAGAATCAGCGAAGATTTCAGCATCCCGCCCAGGAACATGTCCAGAATTGATGCGTGCACCACCCCGGAAAAATAGTGAACATAATTTCCTGCGCAGCCGGCAACCTTGAAAAAAAGATAGATGAAAAATGCGGCCACCACTATCAACAACCCGGCAAAAACAAGCGAAAACATGGCTCCGGTCAGGCGCTGACTTGGGGTGAATTTGTCCAGATTGGCCAGTTGCTCTTCGCTCATTTTGTCGGCCATTTCCGAATCACGGATAAACCTGGCCTGTTCGACCTTGGTGATGGGATAGGTAAGAAATGTGGCGATGGCGGTCAACAGCAGAATCACGGCCAACACAGCCTGCCAGCGTTTTTTCTCCATTATTTTGCCGATGGTCTGAGCAGGGTTGCCGATAACGCCGATAAAATCATTGTAAAATTCGTTCATTTTGCCTTCCTCGACTTTTCTGGAAACTGCCTTGAAAAAATACGCCGCCCACCGTTGTTCTGGCGGACTTTTTCAAGTATAATTGAAAATCGCCAAGCGGTCAAGGAAGAGAGATGAACTATAACTTCATTGAAATCGAAGCCAAGTGGCAGCGGATCTGGCAGGAAAAGCAGACCTTCCGCACTATTCTTGATGGGCAGAAGAAAAAATATTATTGCCTGGAAATGTTCCCCTATCCTTCCGGTTCCGGCCTGCACGTCGGTCATCTCAAGAATTATGTGCCCACCGATGCCTTCTGCCGCTTCAAGAGCATGCAAGGTTACAATGTGCTGCACCCCATGGGCTGGGACGCTTTCGGCCAACCGGCTGAGAACGAGGCCATTCGGCTTGGCCGCAATCCGCGCCAGATGGTGCCCGAATACGCGGCCACTTATCGCGAGACCTTGATCAGAACCGGCTGTTCTTATGATTGGCAGCGCGAAATCAATTCCAGCCTGCCCGATTACTACAAATGGACGCAGTGGATCTTCCTGCTGCTCCATCGCAAGGGATTGGCCTATCGGGCTACCGCGCCCATCAACTGGTGCCCCTCCTGCAAGACAGGCCTGGCCAACGAAGAGGTCAAGGACGGCCGCTGCTGGCGTTGTGAAACCCCGGTCGAAAAGAAGCCGATGCCGCAATGGTTCTTCCGCATAACGGCTTACGCTGACCGCCTGCTGGCTGACCTGGAAAAGCTCAACTGGTCGGAAGGGATGAAGGAGATGCAGCGCGACTGGATCGGCCGCAGTGAGGGGACTGAGGTCGATTTCGCCCTAAAAGACAGCAGCCAGATCATCCGTGTCTTTACCACCCGGCCGGATACCCTATTTGGCGCCACCTTCATGGTGCTGGCCCCGGAACACCCGCTGGTGTCGCAAATCACCGCCCCGAAGCGGCGCAGCGAAGTGGAAGCCTATGTCCGCAAGGCTCAGGGCGAGTCGGAGATCGAGCGCCTGAATGTTTCCCGAAGCAAGACCGGGGTTTTCACCGGCGCTTACGCCATCAATCCGGTCAACGGTGAAAAAATCCCGGTCTGGCTCGCCGATTACGTATTGATGAGTTACGGCACCGGAGCCATCATGTGCGTGCCGGGCCATGACGACCGGGATTTTGAATTCGCCAGAAAGTTCGACCTGCCCATCGTGCAGGTGGTCAGCCGCGACGGTTCGACCTATGAACTTAAAGCTGCGGAAACGGCTGAGGGCATCGCGGTCAATTCCGGTTCCTGGAGCGGATTGACCTCAAGCGCATTCAAAAAAGCCATCGGACCCTGGCTGCAAGAAAAGGACCTGGGCCGCCCGACGATCAACTACCGGCTTCGTGACTGGCTGATTTCCCGCCAACGCTACTGGGGAGCGCCGATCCCCATCGTCCATTGTTCAAGTTGCGGTGAAGTGGCGGTACCGGAAGCGCAGCTGCCGGTCCTGCTTCCCGACGTGGAGAACTACCAGCCCTCCGGCACCGGCGAGTCGCCGCTGGCCCTTATTCCCGAGTTCGTGCAGACCGTCTGTCCGACCTGCGGCGGAGCGGCCCGGCGCGAGACCGACACCATGGGCGGTTATGCCTGTTCTTCCTGGTATTTCCTCCGTTTCGCCGACGTCGGCAACGACAAGTTTTTCGCGTCACGGTCAGCCCTGGACTACTGGCTGCCGGTGGATCTGTATACCGGGGGCATCGAACATGCCCGTTCCCATTTGCTCTATGCCCGCTTCTGGACCAAGGTGCTGTTTGACGAAGGCTTGCTGGGTTTCGAAGAGCCTTTCCTGACGCTGCGCAACCAGGGTTCGCTCCTGGCCCTGACCCCCGGGCGCCGGCCGCGGCCGCAAGAGGAGCATGGCGAAAACGACGAGAAGATAGTCGACTGGATCGTGCTCAAGCATGACGAGCGCGAACAGTATCCCGCCGAGCAGATCGTCTGGCGCTGGGCGCGCATGTCCAAATCCAAGGGCAACGTCGTCACTCCCGACGACATGGCCGAACGCTTCGGCGCCGATTCACTGCGCGTCTACGAGATGTTCGTGGCCCCGTTCGAGGACAACGTGCACTGGAGCGAGGAAGGGATACACGGTTCACACCGTTTTGTCACCCGCGTCTGGCGCTGGCTGCAGGCCGCACTGCCGCTCTACCGCAGTGCCTGGCGGAATGAACTGCCAACGGAAATGTCGCCGGCGGAGCGCGGCGTGCGCCGCAAGCTGCACCAGACGGTGCGCAAGGTGGGAGCGCAGATCGAGACCTTCCAGTTCAACACGGCCGTGGCTGCCATCATGGAGCTGCTCAACGAGATATATGCCTATGCAATGCCGGAGAAGGACTCCCTGCCGGAAAACCTCAACCCGGCCATTATTTCCGAGCTGGCCGAAACCCTGATCCTGTTGATGGCCCCTTTCGCGCCGCACATGGGCGAGGAGCTCTGGCAGCAGTATGGTGGAAGCGATTCCGTCTACCGCGCCCCCTGGCCCGACTTCGATCCCGAGCAGATTTTTGAGGAAACGGTCAATGTCATGATCCAGGTAAACGGCAAGATCAAGGACAAGATAAGCGTCGCCCTCGATTGCGGCGAGGAAGACGTGAAGAGGGAGGCCATGAAATGCGAAAAAATCAAGCAATTGCTGGCCGGACGCCAGATCGTGAAAATGATTTTTGTCAAGAACAAGATGCTCAGCATCGTCTGCAAATGAAACACGCGGTCTGGCTGCTGCTGGCTGCGGCCATTCTGAACCTGCAGTGCGGCTACCGCCTGTCGGGGCGGGGGCGCAACCTGCCGGCGGCGGCCCAGACCATCGCCATACCGGATTTCATCAACCAGACCTCACGCGAGGCTGTCGAGCAATTCATCACTTTCGCGGTCAGGGACGAGTTCATCAAAAGAAGCCGCCTGCGCCTGGCCGAGTCCGAACGCACGGCCGACCTGGTCCTGGAAGGCAAGATCACCGCTTTCAGCACCACCCCGATCTCCTATTCCGAAGCGGGAGCGGCCAATCTCTATGAAGTGCGTCTCAGCCTCGACGTGCGCCTGATCGACATGAAAACAAATGAATTGTTTTACCAGGGCAGCGGCATGAGCTTCCGGGAAACCTATGAAACCGATTCCGCCGATTTCTTTTCCCAGGAAACCGGCTCACTGGTAAAGATCGCGGCCAAGTTCGCCGCCAGCATCGTCGCCTCCGTCCTGGAAAACTTCTGATGCCCGAAACCACTTTCTTCGGTTTTCTCAACCGCATCCAGGCTGAAAAAAAATTCCCGCCCCTGCTCCTGCTCCATGGCTTCAATGAATTTCTGGGCGAATACGTCATCGGCGAGATCAGCCGCGTGTTCGGCCAGGACAGGAGCGAATTCAATTTCAGGCGCTACTATTTCGACAACGAAGAGGATAGCGGCTGGGAAGAAATAATAAGCGAAGCCAACAGTTCCAACTTTTTTATCAGCGCCCAGAAGATCCTCACCGTGGCCATCCGCGAGGAAAAAAAGATCGCCCTGAACGCGGCCGCCAAAAAAGCCGTGAGCAATTACCTGCAAAAACCCAACCCGCACACGACCCTGATCGTGTTCGTCTCCCTGGACCTGAGCCGCGACGACTACAAGCAGCTGAAAAAGGACAAGATCAAGAAATTGAAGGAGCATTTCGATTCGCCGCACACGGTCTGCATCGACCTGGACCGCAGCGGCGCGGCCGAGATCAAGAACTTCATCAAGCAGTACATGAAGGAAAGGAAGATCACCATCACGGTCGGGGCCATCGAAAGGATCCAGGAGATCATGGCCGATGATTTCGTCTCCATCATCCACCAGCTGCCCAAGCTGGAAGCGGCCGCGGCCCCGAGCATGAACATCGACAGCGAGGACGTGGACGAGCTGATCACCGGCATCAATTCCCATTCCATCTGGGACCTGACCGAAGCCATCGAAAGGGAAGACGCCGCGGTTTACCTGGATATTTTGAAGTACCTGTTCATCAACGGCATCAAGCCGAGCTTCATCATCGGCACCCTGATCTCCTATTATCACAAGATATACACGGCCAAGTTCCTGATGAAGCACCGTTTTTCCAACGCCGACATCGGCACCGTGCTGCAGCAGCCGCAGTTCATCCTGAACAAGTTCATCGCCCTGGTCCGCAATTTCCCCGACTTCAAGATCCAGGAAGTGCTCAAGCTGATCTACAAGCTGGATTACGAATCCAAGACCAGCGGCGAGGAGTCGGCGCGCATCTCCCTGCAGAATTTCATCTTCCAGGTCAAGTTCCTGAAATAGCGGCCGCGGCTATTCTTTGTTGATGTTCTGCAGGTCGTCCATGGTCATGAGGATCTCCCGCTGATTGCGGCTGTTGGGCGGCGAGATGACCCCTTTTTCCTGGAGCTGGTCGATGAGCCGCCCGGCGCGGGCGTAGCCCACGCTCATTTTTCTCTGCAGGTAGGAAGCCGACGCCTGGCCGGTGCTGATGATGGTTTCGGCGGCGTCGAAAAACAATTCGTCCATGATCTGGTCTTCGCTTGCTTCCTCTTTTTTGACCGAATGCTTGATGATCTGGGTGTTGAACTCGGGCTTGGCCTGCTTGGACAGAAAGTTGACCACGCGCACGGTCTCGGCTTCCGAAACAAAAGCCGAATGCAGGCGGATCAGCGACGCGGTCTTGGGGGGCAGGAACAGCATGTCGCCGTTGCCCAGGAGCTTTTCCGCCCCGATCTGGTCGATGATGGTGCGCGAATCGTACTTGGACGGGACGGCCAGAGCTATGCGCGAGGGAAAATTGTTCTTGATGCTGCCGGTGATGACGTCGATGGAAGGCCGCTGGGTGGCCAGGATCAGGTGAATGCCGATGGCCCGGGCCTTCTGGGCCAGGCGCAGGATATTGTCCTCGATCTCCCGGGCCGAGACCATCATCAGGTCGGCCAGTTCATCGATGATGATAACGATATAGGGAATGGGCTCCTTGTCGTCCAGCTGCTCCAGGTCCTCATCTTCGGACTGGATGAGCATTTCCAGCTTCTTGTTGTACTGCTCGATATTGCGCACCTGCAGGGTGGCCAGTTTTTTGTAGCGGTTCTCCATTTCAAAAACCGCCCAGTCCAGGGCGTTCTTGGCCAGCTTGGGATTGACCACCACCGGGGTGAGCAGGTGCGGCAGGGAGTTGTAAATTGCCAATTCGATGCGCTTGGGGTCGATCATGATGAATTTCACGGTCTGGGGCGAGGATTTGTAAAGGACGCTCAGGATAAGGGAGTGAATGGCCACGCTTTTGCCGCTGCCGGTGGCGCCGGCGATCAGCAAATGGGGCATTTCCTTCAAGTCGGATATGAAAATGTCGCCGCTGGCGGTCTTGCCCAGGGCCAGGGTCAGCGGCGAGCTGGAATGCTGGTATTGGGCGGTTTCCAGCAATTCACGCAGGTGAATGGTCTCGCGTTTCTTGTTGGGGATCTCTATGCCGATGGCTTTCTTGCCCAGAATGCGCTCGATGCGGACATACTGGGCCTTGACCACCAGGGCCAGGTCCTCGGTCAGGCTGGACACGTCCTTGACCTTGACGCCGACATCGGGGACGAATTCAAAGGTGGTGATGACCGGCCCGGGGGTATATTCGGAGATCTCGCCGTTGATCTTGAATTCCTGCAGCCGCTGCGACAGTTCCAGTTTTTTTTCTTCCAGTTCATCGATATCGATCTGGCTTTTGCGGCTGGGGGCATCCAAATAGGTCAGCGGCGGCGGCTGGTACTGGGCATCGGGTTGAAATTCCTGCTCCAATTCCGGAAAGATTCCCGATCTCTTCGGGAAATTTGCTTGGTTTTTTGACCAGGGCTTTCTTTTCCGGACGCAAAACAACCTCTTTTTCCCTTTCCTTGAGCAGCTGCCGGCCCTTGAACACAAAATTCCCCGCGGCCTCGTCGTATTTTTGCTGGACTTTTTTGCGGTTGCGGTTTTTGCGGATGCTTTCCAGCCGTGCCCGGAAAAAAAACCGCCAAGAAGCACAGCCACTTTTTTCAGGAGGCGCGCCAGGAATACAAAAATATTTCTGATCGATATCTTGGCGATCAGCACCAGGGAAATGCCCAGCAGCGAAAGGAAAAACGCCGCCGCGAAACCGCTTTTGATCTGGGCGCTGACAAAATTGTTGAGCAGCAGGCCGACCATGCCGCCGGAATGGACCGGCTGTCCGGCCACGGCGATCATGGGTTTGATGTTGGCCAGGAACGATGCCAGCGCCACCAGCAGGATGAAAAAGCCGACGCCCTTGCTCACCGCCCGGCCGATGCGGCGGTTGAAAAGAAAAAACGCGGTCAAAAACAGGAATATCAGGATGAACAGCAGCGAGGCGAAGCCGAACAGGTTGAACAGCAAAGTGGCCAGTTCGGCCCCCACCCGGCCGCCGAAATTGTGCACGACCCGGCCCTGGGCGGAATGAAAAAAACTGGGATCAAGGGGCGTGAAGCTGAACAGGCTGAAGATCAGGAAGAAGGAAGAAAAAAGGGCCAGAATGCCGATGATCTCGTTTTTCAGCGACAGTTTTGTATCATCGAAATTCTCTTTTTTCACCTTTGCCATTGGCAAAAAGTATAGCGGCTCGCCCGGATATTGTCAAGTTGACGGGGTTCTTAAAGGATTTTCAGGCTGTAGAGTCTTAATTTTTTGTCCAGCTCTCGGTAATTGGGGAATTCGGCGCGGATCAGGGCCTTGAAATCGGGACCGTGATTGCGCACCTTGAGGTGGGCCAGCTCATGGTAGATCACGAAAGCTACTTCTTCGTCGGGCAGGGACTGCAGCCAGGTGTTCAGGCAGATCTTCCCTTTTGGATTGCAGCTCCCCCACTTGCTTTTCATCTTGCGGAAACCGATCCCCGAGGGCCGCGCCGCCAGAACCCCGGCATAGCGGCCGGTCAAGTCCCGAACCAGGCTCAAAAATTCCTGGTTCGAACGGCAAGCGAGCTCCAATGCTTCGGCCTGAAGATGCTGGCGCCGGAACCATTCGTGCTTTTTCAATATCCACTGCTTGTGGCGGTTCATGATCGGCAGCGGATCCAGGTTGCGGGGCAGGACGATTTGCAGGCGTCCGCCGCGAAAAGCGATGCGCACGCCCCGGCCCCGGTTGCGGCGCAGCACCTGGCAGGCGATGCCGCTGAAATCTATTGTTTCCATTATCCCTTCCCGTTGCGGCGTTCTAATTCAGCTCATAGGAGCCGCCGTAGCGGACGATCTCCACCTGGGGGATGCCGAATTGCAGAAGTTCCTTTTGCAGGTTCAACAGGGCCGGTTCCTCACCATGCACCAGGAATATTTTTTTCAAACGCTTCCAGTCATGGCGCGAGAGCCACTCGATGGTCTCGCTGTAATCGGCATGTCCGGAAAAAGCGTTCAGGGTGGCGATCTCGGCGTTGACTTTGTAATTCCGCCCGAAGATCCTTATCTCCGGGGCCCGTTCCACCAGCCGCCGTCCCAGGGTGTGTTCGGCCATGAAGCCGACGATGGCGATGATATTGTCCGGATTTTCAATGTTCCTGATCAGGTGGTGCAGGATGCGCCCGGATTCGGCCATGCCGCTGGCCGAAATGATGATGGCCGGACCGTCAAAGGCGTTGATCTCCTTGGATTCGGCCGTGGAGACCACGTAGCGGATGTTCTCGAAGCCGAAGGGATCGACGTTGGCTCCGGTAAAGCGCTGCATGGTCTCCTCGTCGAAGCATTCGGGATGGATCTTGAAAATGGCGGTGGCGTTGACCGCCATGGGCGAATCGATGAAGATGGGCAGGGTGGGGATCTTGCCCTCCTGCTGCAGGACATGGATCAGGTAGATCAGCTCCTGGGTGCGCTCGATGGTGAAGGCCGGGATGATGATCTTGCCGCGCCGGGAATGGGCCTTGCGGATGATCTCGCCCAATTCTTCTCCGGCCAGGCCGATGGACTTGTGCAGCCGGTTGCCGTAGGTTCCTTCCAGAACCAGGTAATCCATGGCCGGCATGATCTCGGGATCACGGATGATCGGCAGGCCGCGGCGTCCGAGATCGCCGCTGAAGCCGATGCGCAGGCCATCCTGGAAGGTCAGGTGCACCGTGGCCGCGCCCAGGATGTGTCCGGCATCGCAGAATTCGGCTTGCACTCCTTCCAGGGGAATGAATTTGCGGTGGTAGTTGCTGGTGACGAAATTGCCCATGACGGCGACGGCTTCTTCGGCGTTGTACAGGGGCGGGTAAACCTGCAATTTCCTTTCAGGGTGCTTGGCTGCCTTTTCCTTGAGGATCTCAAAATCCTTTTGCTGGATATAGGCACTGTCGAGAAGGATGATCTGGCTGACATCGCGGCTGGCGGAAGTGGAATGGATGTTGCCGGTGAAACCCTTTTGGAGCATGATCGGCAGGGCTCCGGAATGATCGAAATGGGCGTGGGTCAGGATGACGGCACGCACCGCCCTGGGGTCGAAAGGCATATCCCTGTTTTTCTGATAGGATTCAGCACGGCGGCCCTGGAACATGCCGCAGTCGATCTGCAGCAGCCGGCCGTCGATATCCAGGAAATGCTTGGAACCGGTTACTTCAGCGCAGGCGCCGTGAGAAAACAATTTTATGGCCATTTTTTCTTATACAATTTTTTGCGCGGGATTGCAAGCTGAAAATGCCAATTACTCTGCCGCCTGGCCGATCAGCAATACGAACCAGTGTTCTGGAGCCAGCCAGGCGCGGAGGGCGCGGTTGAATTCAGCCAGGCTGATTTTTTCCAGCCGCTCGCTGAAAGCACCGGCCAGGCGATAGGACAGTCCGCTGCCCTCCAGGAAGGCCAGGGTGGCGGAGCGGCGTTCACGGGTTTCATTCTCACGCCAAAAATCGGCCCGGGCGTAGGCTTTGGCCGCGGCCAGCTCCGCTTCACCGCTGCCGGTATCATGAACCGTTTGCATCAGTTGCCTCAGTTCCGTAAGCGCCTGCGGACTGCGGCGATTGTCGGTCTGCAGATAAACACTGAGCAGCATGGCCTCGCGATTGGGCTGCAATTCGGCGTTCAAGCCGTAGGCCAGGTCGCCGCGGCTGCGCAGGGACCACAAGCGGCTGCCGATGCCTTTGCCCAGCCAGGTTTCCAGCAGGGCGGCCATGAGGAAATTATCTGCTGTTGCTTCGGGCAGCAGCACGGAGAGCGAAACGTGGGCCTGTGCCGCCTGGCGCTCGAGCGTCAGCCGCTGGGCTTGAAGCCGGCGCAGGCCTGCCGGTGTAAACGGCAGCCGCGGCCCGGCAGGGATTACGCCGAGATGACGGGCCAGGATCGGGTTGATGATATCTGCATCAAGGTCGCTGATGACCACCGCCGTCATGTTGCCGGCCACGTAATGACTGCGGAAAAAGGCCTGGATATCCTTTTTGCCGATCCCAGCCAGGGAATTTTCACTGCCGAAGCGCGCCGCACCATAAGCACTGTTGGCAAAAAAAGTCCGGGCCAGGGTCAGGCGCATCAAACTGGTCGGATCATCCATCTCCCTTTTTTGCAGGTGCAGCATCAGTTCCTTGACCGCAGTGATGCGCATATCGGAAAAAAGGGGTTGAACCATGATGGCACTGATGATGGCCAGGGTCGCATCCAGGTGCCGGCTCAGCGAACGTACGGTGAGCAGCGTATAATCACCGCCGACCGCCAGAGAAAACGACGAGCCGAAATCCATGAGTTGCTGCAGTTTCGACTGGTCGGGGATCTCCAGGCTCAAGCGCGCCGTGAGGTAGGCCAGGCCGCTGAGTCCGGCCGGATCGTCCCGGTCACCGCCCCGCACCAGCAATTGCACGGAAGTTATAGCCGCGGCGTCATCTTTCTGCAAAATAACGGACAAGCCGTTTTCCAGGGCATAAGCTCCCGGCTCAGGACCCAATTGCCAGGGTATCTCTTGGGCAGCGATCCCGATCGTCAGCGCCAACCACAGCAGCAGCCAGGCCAGGGAAAGGGAAGGTTTTCTCATTTCTTTTTCTCCGCCAGGGGTGTGATGGCCAGTAGTGCCCACTTCTTTCCGCTTAAATACTTCCTAGCGACGCGGCGCAGATCGGACGAACTCACTTTCTCGACATTTTCGATATAGGCGCCGTTCAAAGGGTTGCGGTTCAGGAGCAGGAAGCGGGCGCTGGCCACGCTCATGTTCAGCACCGCTTCGCGAAAATTCTCGCTGCCGTAGGTCATTTGATTCTTGGCCCCCCTCAGGAAATCAAGGACGTACATTCTGTCCCGGGGCTGAAAATCCTCCCGGCTGAAATTGAAGGAACCGAGTTGGCGCAGGAAGCGGGCCACCTCGTTCTTGGCGCTGCGGATATCCTTTTCCTTCAAAGTAAGATGCAGCAGAATCATGCCGCCGCTGCGCCAGGGCAGGTAACTCATGTCATACTGCTGGGCCAGCTGACGGCCGCCGCGCAGAACCTGGTTCAAAAGCGGGTTCAATCCGCGCCCCAGGATATGGACCAGCAGGTTGAGCGCCAGGCGGTGCTCATGGTTGAAATCGGGAGCCCGCCAACCGAAAAACAGGTGGCTCTCCTGTATGTCCAGCTCAATTTGCTGTTCACTGCTCTTTTTCAGATCCTCTGCCGGTTGAATCGTCGACTCAAGGGCCGGTTTTTTTTCCAATTCACCCCAGCTGCGGCGCACCTCCTTCTCCATCTCGGCCAGTGAAAAAGAGCCGATGACCGACAAGGTGCAGCGGCCGGGGACGAGCCGGCGCTCGCAAAATGCCTGAAGCTGCTCGACCGTAGCGGCCTGGATGGAACTGCTGTCGCCATAGACCGCCCGGCCGTAGGCATGGCCGGCAAAAAGCCTTTCCATGACAAGCAAACGCCCCAGGTGGGAGGGATTGTCGCGCAATTGCAGGATTTCTTCCTGAATAATGCGCTTCTCCCTCTCCAGATGCTGCGGGTCCAGGCGGCTGTAAAAAACCGTCTGGCGCAGGCGTTCCAGGGCCCAGATGCTGTCAGCGGCCGGGCAGGAGATTTCAAAGGTCATCAGGTCGTGATCGGTATGGGCGTTGTGGGCAATGCCGTGGCGGCGCAGTTCTGCAAGCCGGGTTTCACTGTCGGATTCGGAGCCGGCGCCGAAAAGGAGCAGGTGCTCAAGCAGATGGGCATAACCGCTGGTCTGATCCGTCTCATCCTTGGTGCCAAGATCGATGGCCAAGGCCAGGCCGGTCAGCGGCAGGTCATGCTTCTCCTGCAGCAAGACCTGCAAACCGTTTTCCAGGGTGAAATAGGCCGAAGTGGGCAAATTGTCCTCCGCGGCCAGAAGCGCTCCGGGACAGGCCAGCATAGTGGCCAGTACGCACCAGACAACAGCCAGTATTCGTCTGCTTGCTTCCATGGCAATTATTGTAGCAAAGAAAAAAAAATCACACAACAGACGGTCAATTCGGCAACGTTTCTCAGCGGATTTTCCAAAAACTTTAAAAAAAATTAGTTTGCTGATAAACTGGTTGACATGGAATGATCTATCAAAGTTCTTTTTTTATGGAGGGACAGTGAAAAAAAGCATTTTGTTCATGTTTGTGATTGTCCTGGGTTCTGTGCTCCTTTACTCCCAGACCGTGACCGTCAATAATCCTGCTCCAGGCAGTTTCCACATACGGGGAAGCAAGCTTGTCATCAAATGGGTCAACAACCAGAGCACAGGAAATCCGCGATCGGTCAACTTGGCCCTTTTCGGCAGGGGAAAGTTTGGGGAGGTCGCTGTGATCGCCGACAGCACTGAGAACAACGGCAAATACGAATGGCTCATCCCTTTGACCGTCGCCAGCGGAGAATATTTTATCAAGGTCCGAGATCTGACCAAATCAAAAACCTATGGAAACAGCATGAAATTCCGCATATTGCCGGAAACCGCCACTCCCTTACGACCCAGAGATCCATGTTTGTTTACCCAGGACCAGAGGACGGACCTGGTTCTCGATTCCTTGCAGGTTGTCTCTATACAGAACGGTATAGCCCATATCCAAGTTGGAATCCGGAACGCCGGCAATCGCTGCATCAAGGAAATCAATCTGCAGATGACTTTCTTTTTTGCGCCCGAACCTTTAATTCGCGTGGGGAGCGAATATTTTTCTGACGGCCGGGACTGGCTCCTGAAGGGCGGCGAAAAGATCATCTGGATCGGAACGGTGATTCGTCCCGGAATTGCCAAGACTAACACTTTGAAAGTCCGTGTCTGGCCAAGCCCTCCCCATGACTATGATCAGAATTCCAATATTCAAAACGATGATAAGAGCGTTAAAATCGTTTGGGAAGAGTAGACAACCCCGGTTGCCTACTGGAAGTTTGTTCGACTCTCCCGGACTATAAACCGGGCTTCAAGGGGTGGTAAGGAATACTTGTAAACCTCTATTGGATGCGGCACCGGGTTCGCTCTGGCAAAATCCGCCAGAACCGCCAAATGGATCGGCTGCCGATCGGGACGAGCCGTAGATCGGTTCCCGGGAAGATCAGCTATTTACAGGCGTCGGGCTTTCTGCTATTTTTGATTATGGCCGAAATAATCATTGCCATTGAAAAAAGACCTGCCTTCCGGGGAAAACCATGAAAATGCACACAAAGATCTTTATCGGACTGCTTGGTGGAGCCATCGTCGGTTCGCTGCTGGCGATGCTGAAACTGGGGCAGGCCGCAGCATATATCAAGCCCCTGGGGGACCTTTTCATCAAGTTGCTGAAAATGATCACCATCCCGCTGATCATGGTCTCCATCATGGCCGCCACCGCTGGATTCGGCGACCTGAAAAAATTGGGCCGGGTCGGCTTGAAAGGAGTGTCCTTTTTCCTGATCAGTACGATTTTCGCCGTTTCATTGGGAATGACGGCGGCCAACCTCTTCAAACCCGGCCAGCACCTGGATCCCGAAAAGAAACAGGCCCTGATGGCCGAGATCCGGACCAATGCCGATTTTCAGAAACAAATCGACTCCGGCGTTGGCAAAAAGAAAAAAGCCGCCGATTTTTTTCTCGATCTCATTCCAGCCAACCCCTTTGCCTCCCTGGCCCAGGGCGACATGCTGGCCGTAATCACCTTCAGTGTGCTTCTGGGCCTGGCTTTTTCCCTGATCGCCTCTGCAAAAAGGGAAATAGTGCTGGAACTCCTGCAGGCGGTCAATGACGCCCTTATCGCCCTGGTCAAGGGGGTGATGAAACTGGCACCGTTTGCCGTCTTCGCCCTGATTGCCTCAGTCGTGGCCCAGTTCGGCTTCCACTTTCTCCTTTCGCTCCTGCGCTATTCCCTGGTGACCATCGGTGTCATGGCGGCGTTCCTGTTCGGTTATTACGGCCTGGCCGTCCTGCTCCTGGCCCGCTGCAATCCCGTCAATTTTTTTCGCAACCTGAGCGCCGTCGGCCTGCTGGCTTTTTCCACTTCAAGCTCCAATGCCGTTCTGCCTGAGAACATGATCAGCTGCGAGCAGAAGCTGGGCGTAAACCGCGATATCACCTCCTTCATCCTGCCCCTGGGAGCCACCATCAACATGAGCGGCACTTCCATCTACCATGGTGTCAGCGTCGTATTCATCGCCCAGGTGTTCGGATATACGCTGCCCCTGCAAAAACAGTTGATCATCATTCTCAGCGCCACTCTCGCCGCCATTGGCACGGCCGGGATTCCCGGCATCGGCATCATCACCCTGGCTCTGGTCCTGGGCGCGGCCAATATCCCCGCCGAGGGCATCGGCCTGATCATCGGCGTGGAACGCATCCTCGACATGTGCCGTACCGTGCTCAATGTCCTGGGCGACTCGGCGACCGCCCTGATCGTCGACCGCTCCGAAAAACGGCGGGAACAACGTCAGCGCGGCATCATCCCCTGAGCAGGTATCAGTTGCTGCATTTTGCTTCAGTATCTTTTTCTGCGGCCGTTATTTTTTCAGCAATTGCCGTTCACTGAACATCGCTTCGGGAATGGTGATGTCAAAATTGATTTTCCTGACGATCATTTCCGTTTTCGAGGTATTTCGCAGTTTGTCCTCCATGGTGATCTTCACCGGGTAATAGCGCTCATCGATCGATTCAACCTCGTTCACGGTCAACACTTTAAGCAATTTCCCGCTCTTGGAGTACAGCTCCTCTTTAAGGCCCAGGTAGCGCTCCCTGTCGACCCAGATCTTGCGCGTGTAGTAGGTCTGCTTTTCGATCCTGGAGGTGAGAACCAGCACAAAACAAGGCCGGCCGTCGAGGGCAGCCTCGGCCGCCAACACGGCGGAGTACTCTTCCCTCAGCTTTTTGGAGCGTTCGGTCATGTCTTCGAAAGAGAAGTCGGAGCCCATCATGCTCTGCCGCAGCATGTGCCCCGACAGACGCATGACCCTTTCAGCCGAAGGGTAATAAATCTGGATGATGTCCGCGGACTTCAGGATCTTCGTTCCCTTGTCCCGGGCCGGGGAAAGAAATTCGATGAAGGATTTTTCGTTTCCCTGGGAATAACTTTTCATGGTCTTGGACAAGGTCCGGCCGCTAATGGTAAGGATCATCTCGATTTCGGAATAGGCGGTTCCGAAGACCATGTTTTTGTCGATGCGATCCATTATTTCAGTAGGCGTGGGAACTTGCTGCTGGGGAGCAGCGACCAGCGCAACCAGCAGTCCGCCGAGTATGATGAATATGATTTTTTTCATTTTTCGCTCTCCTTTCAAATTTTAAGTTCCGACCTGAATGCCTCGACCGGCGACATGCGCGCCGATTTCAGGGCCGGGTAGATCACGGCAACCAGGGTGGTGACGATCCCGAAAAACACAGAGGCAATCACGATGGATAGGGTCAGGTCGGGATACAGCGGCTTGCCGAAGAAGGAGAGTGGAATGTCTATGTTGTCGAGGATGCTCTCGCTCAGCGTCCTGGTCATATCGATCCCCGTCCTCTCGGCCATGGCGGTAAGCGCGGCGCCGAGCCCGCCCCCGAGCAGGGAGCCGATGATGCCGATATAGAAAGCCTCGGTGAAGATCATGGCCACCACATCGCGGTTCTTGAATCCCAGCGCCTTGATAATGCCGATCTCGTGATAGCGTTCCATCACCGTCATCAGCATGGTGTTCAATATCACCAGGCCGACGATGAACATCATCATGTAGAAGATACCGTCATAGATTTTGTTCATCAGGGGCATGGTATTCTTGATGATGTCGTTTTCCTGCCAGGGGATCACCTTGATGCCCGGCTCTGCCTTGCCGGCGATCCTGGTCCGGATCGCGGCGGCCACCTCGGGGGCCTGCTCTGGATGCGTGATCATCAGCAGGATCTCCTGGCAGGCATCCCGGTAATCCATCATCTCCGCTGCCTTGGCAAAATCAATAAAGACCGCGCTCTTGTCAAGGTAGGAGTAGCCGAGTTCGAAGATACCGGCGACCCTGAAGGGCAGGGCATAGGTGGAATAGTTGATGTCGGTGCTGACCAGCAGGAATTCGTCGCCGACCACCGCCCCCAGTTTTTTTGCCAGTTTGCTGCCGATGATCAGGCCCGCGCCGTCCGCGGAGAAAAAGGTCCCCTCCTTGACATAGCGGTCAATCTCCATGGTCCGCTTCACTTCATTGGGAATAACCCCGATGGCCAGGCAGGCCTCGTTCTCTTCGCCGTGCGCGGCCAGAGCGCGGAACTTGATCAGCCGCGTCATGGACTCGATCTCGGCGATATCCCGCAAGCCCGATTCGATGGCGCCCAGAGGGGCCACCAGCTGGTCCTTGGGAAAGTACCCGCTCCAGTCTCAGGTACTCTTTGTGGGCCAGGCGGATGTGCCCGCTCTGCATCCTGATGATCGGTTCCTTCATGCTTTGCAATATACCGCTGATGAGACTTTTTCCGAAAACCAGGGAAACCATGCCGATGATGATGGCCAGGAGCGTCAGCCCCGTCCGCCTTTTGTTCCTGAGTATGTTTCTCCAGGCGAATTTCATGATATTTCGGATCATTTTTCACACCTCTGTCATTAGATATGCCTCAGGGCCTTGATGGGATCCATGTTCGCCGCCTTTCTGGCCGGATAGGCGCTGGCCAGAAGAGCGATGACCGTACCGAAGACAAAAACCATCAGCAGGACGGAGAAGGTCAGGTCGGCATAAAAAACGCCCTTGACGGGGTAGATGGATTCGGACATGCGGCTCATGGTCTCCCCCCAGGAGGTGATCGAGAAGCCCCTGACCTCCAGGTACCAGCTGGTGAGGCCGCCGATGACGCAGCCCAGCAAGGAGCCGATCAAACCGATGAAGCCGCCTTCACAAATGAACAGGGTCATGATCTCGCGCTTTTTCATGCCCATGGCGGCCAGCATGCCGATCTCGCGCGTCCGTTCCATCACCGTCATCAGCATGGTGTTGACGATGCCCACCGAGGCGATGAGCAGCATGATGAAAATAATGATGCTGCTGTTCTTGGTCTTCATTTCGCTGACGGCCAGGAAGTCGGAGGCCAGCTCTTTCCACGAACGGGCTTCAAAACGTGACGATGAGCCGTTCAGCAGCGTCTCGCTGCGCGCCTTCACCGCGTCGATCAGCTTGTCCTCATCCGAAGCCAGGCGCAGCACGATCTCGGTCGCCTGCGCAGGCAGGCTGAGCCCATCCCTGGCCACGGCCATGGGGATGATGATGCGGCCGCCGTCCACGGTGGGATTTCCCGATGCGAAGATCCCCTTGACCTCGATGTCCATGGCGTTCCAGTTGAAGTTTTCCTTTTCATTGGAGGTGATCATGCGCAAGGTCAGCGAATCGCCCACCGCCAGGCCCATGTCCTCGGCCAGGTCCTCGCCCACCAGGATCATGGAATCGCCGGCTTGCAGCCAGTCTCCCTGCAGGATCGATTCCTTGATATTGAAGATTTCGGGATCACGGTCCGTTTCCACGGCCACTCCCAGGCAGGGGAGTTCATCGGCCCCCTTGATCAGGGTGGCGCCGAAGAGGATGCGGCTCTCCACGGCCTGGACGCCGGGGATCTTCAGCAGGGCCGGGTAGTAGAGCTGCGGGTCCCTGATGGTGAGATCCATGGGGAAATCGTTGCGCCTGTCGAAGTACCCCTGTTTGAATATCTTGATGTGCGAGGTCTGGCAGTTGATGATGTTGGAGATGGAGTCCTTGTCGATGCCGTTCATCAGCGATATGGTGATGATCAGCAGGGCCAGCCCGAATGAGGTGGCAAAAAAGGTGATGAATGTCCGTCTCTTGAACCGGAAAATATTGCGAAATGCCAATTTGCAATAGGGCAGCATCTGCTACTCCCTGGTCTGGTCGGAGGCGATGCCGCCGTCTTTCAAGCGGATCAGCCTGCCGGCCTGATCCATGACCATCTGGTCGTGGGTGGAGAACACAAAGGTGGCCCCTGTCTTTTTGTTCATCTCGCTCATCAGCTTCAGGATCTCCTTTCCGGTCTGCGAATCGAGGTTGGCCGTGGGTTCGTCGGCCAGGATGAGCTTGGGTTGTTTCACCAGGGCCCGGGCAATGGCCACCCGCTGCTGCTGGCCACCGCTCATTTCCGAGGGCCTGCGATTCATGAAATCCTCGAGTCCAACATCGAAGAGAATCCGTTCGATTTGCTCCCGCCTTTGGCGCGGCCCCAGGTCTCCCTTCATGAGCAGGGGGAATTCGACGTTCTCATAAGCGGAGAGGACCGGGATCAGGTTGAAGGTCTGGAAAATGAAGCCGATGTGACGACGGCGGGTGTCGGCCAGTTCGTTGCCGCTCCTGGCGCCGGCATCCTGGTCGTCAAAGAAAAAGGTCCCCGACGTCGGTTTGTCCAGGCAGCCGATGATGTTCAGAATGGTGGTCTTGCCCGATCCCGAAGGCCCGGCAATGGAAAGGAATTCTCCCTGCCCCACGGAGAACGAGACCCCGGCCAGGGCCGGGAAATCGACTTTTCCGGTATGGTATGTCTTGGAAACGTTTTCGAATCTGATCAATGGCATGTCATCCTCCTAAAAATTGACTTTCAGCCAGATAAAAAACAGATTGCGTTTGCTGGCGTTGAACTCCCCTTCCCGGTGTCCCAAGGGAAAATAGAAACCACCCGACAGGGAGACATTCTGTGAAATATCCAAGGCTAGCGCCGGATTGATGATAAAGGAACCGTCGCCCCAATTGCCGATATAAGCTGAGGGAAGCCGACCAGAATTCATTGAGACCACAGCGGAGCAACGAAAGAAAGTAGGTCGTTCCCAGGGTGAAGCGGTCGCCATTGAGCAGCCGTTGAAAATCATATTGCCCGGCATCCCTTTCACCGCCCGAGTCGTAGAAGAACTCGTTGAGCCAGTATAATCCTTTGCCGACGGGAAATGTGTAATCGAAGCCGAGGACCAGCTTGGAATCGCGCCGCAGTGACGATACAAAATACCCATACTCCAGCCACCAGCCGATGCCGTTCTCCCCCCTCAGGTCGAAACCGTAGATCGAAGTGCCGGTATCGCCCCGGCGGATCAGCGTGAATGCCGCATCGATGTTGGCAATTCGCGATTGGACGCGCAGGGCCGCTTTGGAGGTTTTACATTCATCGTCGGGCGAGAAAACACCTGTCACGCTGGAAGCGGGGCCGAAAGGCACATAGAGCTTGAAGGCGTTGGCGCCGGGTTTCTCTTCCTTGGGCTCAAGGATGTTGACCCGGTTGAAGACGTCGAGCGGCGCCCAGACATAGGATACGCCCAGGGCCACCCTCTGTTTGCCGATGGACAGGTCGAAACGCTTGAAGTGTAGATCAATATAGATCCGGTCGGGATCGATCCGGTATGCTTTTTGATCCGCGCTTTGTCCGGGATCGTACGTGCCCAGGGGGGAAGTGAGCGCGCCGTGAAAGGAGAAGATATCGACGGCTAGATTGACCGTAACTATTTCCGAAGGCGAAGCCTTGACGTTCAGCCGCAGCCGGTTGTAGTCACCCAGTTTGATTTTTTCCGAAAAATTCCGCCATGACAGCGCCGGGTTTTCGATCAGAAAAAGGCGATTCTCGAAATATCCGGAAAACTCCGTTTCCGGACTCAGCCATCCTCCACAAAGGAGAAAGATGATCGCGAAGTAAAATGATCTTTTCATTTTTTTCTGTTTTTTTTCAGAGGCAGCCTCTTTTTCAATGAGGGTGCCGCCGCTTCTTCAGGCGCCGCCGCCTTTTCCCCCTGGCTGCCGTTTCTGGCCAGGGCGGTCATGCCGGTGATGGCGCCCAGGTTCATCGAATCAAGGGCCGAACTGGGAACGATCACGAGCGAACCCTTCTCCTTCAATCCCTCGAAGAGCATGTTCATGCCCCGCAACTGCAGGGCCACAGGATTGTCCAGGTACTGTTCGCTGGCCGCAGCGAAATTCCCGGCGATCTCGGTCTCAGCGCTGCCGAGAATCACCCGCGCCTGGCGTTCCCTTTCGGCCTGGGCCTGCTTGCTCATGGCGTTGGCCAGGGATTCGGGAATGATGATGTCCTTGATGCCGACGTAGTGACAGGTGATTCCCCAGGGATTGGTAAATTCGTCGAGGGTCTCCTGCAGGGCCGCGGCGATCTTGTCCCGGTTCTGCAGCAGGTCTGCCAGCTTGTGCTTGCCGATGGTGTCCCGCAGGCCCGTCTGGGCCAGATAGGCCACGGCCTCCTTGTAGTCACAAACTTCCAGGGCCGCCTTTTCCGCGTCCCACACCATCCAGTAGACCACGGCATCGACGTTGACCGGTACCGTGTCATTGGTCAGGGCCTGTTCGGCCATGAAATCAGTCACACGGACCCTCTGGTCAATGTACTTGTAGATGGTGTCGATGAGGGGAATGATCAGGAACAAGCCCGGTCCCCTCAGGCCCTTGAACTTGCCCAGCCGTAATACCACTGCTTTTTCCCACTGGTCGGCTATGCGGATCGCAGCAGCGAACAGCAAGGCCACCAGGGTGATGGCGGCCAGAAGCAGCGGTCCGATGATTCTTTTCATGTAGAACGCTCCATTCACCGCCAGCACAACGATCAGAATGACCAGGGAAATACGGTTGAAAAATTTCCTGTCCTCGATCAAGTGTTTCATTTTTTTCCTCCAGCCCTGCGCTTTAATTCCTCGATGATCTCTCCGATCGAAAAGCCGTAATTGGCGGCAATGGTGACGAACTCGTCGCAGATATTTTTCAGCTTATTCAGGTGTTCCTTGCGCGGGATCTCGATCTTGACCGCATCGATGAAGGTGCCTGTCCCCTGCTGGGTTGCCAGAATGTCCTGGATCTCCAGTTCCTTGTAGGCCTTGATCACGGTATTGAGGTTGATTTTCAGCTCCACGGCCAGGGCGCGGGCAGTGGGGAGCTGCTCGCCCATCTCCAGCTTGCCCGTGGCGATGCCGTAGCGGATCTGGTCGATGATCTGACGGTAAAAGGGAATGCCATTCTTCGGATCGAGGAAGAACTTGATCATGTCCGGGCGCCTCCAAAATACCTATTGTAACATTCAGCTATTACAATAGTTGAATATTACAATAATAATATAAATCGGATTTCCTTGCTTGTCAACCCCATAGGGATTTAATTTTAATTTTTAATTATTTTCTTTTTTCGCAGTTTCGCGACTCTTCAAAAATAGATCCGCAAAGAGGTGTAGAACATGGCCGGGTAGGCTCCGAACTCAGAGTGGAAAAGGATCGTGCCCTTGGCTGCATCCGGCTCTGGTATTTCTGGCCTTTTGCCCAAGCCGATATAAGCACCTCCACCCAGGTAGATATTCTCGGAAATATTGTATTCCAGTACGGGAGCCAGTATCAGCGAACCGTCGCCGAGATTGACAAACACCACAGTGCTGAAAGGTATCAGCGGGCTTAGCTGGCAGGTCATGCCCAGGTTCAGGTAGTGCTGCCCCATCAGGTAAGATGCCCCCTCAGTAAAGGCGGTGCCGGAAAAAATCTTGCTGTACTCTGCCGATTTTTTCTTTCCCGCGGAGTTAAAATGGTATTCGCAGAATCCATACAACTTGCCGTTGAAATTGTAATCCACGCCCAACGAAGCCCGGAGATAAGTTTGTCTGTCATTTTCATTCCCGTCGGGAGGCTCGCTATCCGCGTAAAAAAAACCCGGATCCACCAGGGCCGCTTCAAGCCAGGCACCGGCACCGCCGACAGCACGGGAGAGGTCCAACCCGATCAAGAGGTTTTCCCGGAATCCCATTACTAGAAGGGCGATGTCGGTTTTCCAAAGGTAGGCCTTGCCCCTGAGATAGAAGGCGCTGTTTTTAAACTTGAACTCTTTGCCGGGAATATATCCCAAATCCAATTCATCCATCATGCCCAGGGGGATGCGGACGCGAACCGCATCCACCCCCCGTCGCTCTTCGCTGTCCAACTCATTAAAGGCAAACGGGGCGACGACATCGGTCGGATTGAAAAAGCGGGCGCTGCCCCAGGCAAGGGCCTGCCGGCCGATAAAAATATCCGCTCCTGCGGTTTTGATCGTGAAAAAACAGCGGTCCAGGTTGTGAAAAATCCCAAAATTGCCGGCCGCTTTCGCTTGGCCGGGATAAAGGCGGCCGGGGAGGTCACCGACGCGGTAAGTGCCGGGATCAAGGGCGGCAAAAAAGATATCATCCTGAAACAGCAGCGGGTCCTGGATGCGCGGGGAAAAATCATATGCCGCCTCAAAAGACAGCCAGCGGCAAGGTTGGCTGGAAAGCTTCAGGCGCAGACGATTGTTCACGGCTCCGCTAGGAGGTTCCTTGACCTCTTCCTTGCCCAATCGGTAAACAGGCGTTTTAAAAACGGTAAAGAAAAATTTGTAATAGCCGCTGATATCGATAAAATCACTGCCGGCGGATATTCCATTGGTCGTCCAAAATAACAACGTAATGAACAAGAGCAGATATTGCAATGTTTTTTTCATTTACTGCTTATTTTTTCAGCACATCAGCGGCAATGATGCCGTCCTTCAGAGTAATGACCCGCCGGGCCCGGCTCATAATCATCTCGTCATGGGTAGAGAAGACGAAGGTCATGCCTTTTTTTTCGTTCAATTCCTTCATCATATCCAGAAGTTCGGAGCCGGTTGTGGAGTCCAGGTTGGCGGTCGGTTCATCGGCCAGGATGAGGTCGGGATTCGAGACCATGGCCCGGGCGACGGCCACCCGCTGCTGCTGACCCCCGGATAGCTTTGCCGGCAGCCGCTGGGCATAATCACCCATTCCCACATCCGCCAATATCTCCATTACCCGCTTATGCCGCTCAGCTTTAGGAACGCCCTGCAGCAGCATAATGTATTCAATGTTTTCTTCCACCGTCAGTACGGGAATCAAATTGTAGGCCTGAAAAATAAACCCGATATGGTCGCGCCGGAAATCCGACAGCTCTGAACCTTTTATTTCGGACAATGGCTTTCCATTAAGCAAGACTCGTCCAGATGTGATCGTATCCAGGCCGGATATGATATTTAAAAACGTGGTTTTTCCGGAACCTGATGGCCCCACAATGGCGGTAAATTCACCGGCCGAAATCGTCAGATCCACCCCCCGTACGGCTTGTACTTCCACACCATTGTCCTCATAGGTTTTTTTTACATTTTCGGTCACGATGATAGGCAATTGCTTCTCCATTTTGATCTCCTTCACAAACTTTTTCTCAGGGCAGTGGCGATGCGTAGGCGGCCGGCAACCCAGGCCGGGTAAACTGCCACCAGCATGGTAAAAAAAAGAACTCCGACAGGAAAGACAACGTAATGCCACTTATTCATCACCGGGTAAATCAGTTCGTGGAAGGTGGCGCCTGCAAATTCGATACCCCGGTAATCGATGCCGCTATGAGCAAAAATCAAAGTCAAAATCATGCCCAGGGCAGTGCCTAAAATGATACTGATCACAGCCAGGGCTCCGGCTTCCAGGACAATAAGCTTGCGAAGCCCCGCGGGCCGGGTGCCCACCGCCCTCATGATGGCGAACTCGAACATCCGTTCGTACAAAGACATGAACAGCGAGTTGATAATGCCAAAAACCACCACACAGCCAAGAATCACCGCCATAATGAGCAAAGAGATGTCGACCATACCCAGAACCGCTTTCATCTGCGGCAGCAGTATGGTCCAGGGCACGGCTTCATTTCCAAACCGGGAATATTTCTTCCAGAAAGAAATGCCGGTCATGTCAGCGGTTTGAATATCTTTGAATTTTATGGCAATCTGGTGGACCCGGACTCCGATCCCCAGCATCTGCTGTGCCTTTTTGAGCCGGATGAAAACCAATCCCGAATCCATTTCCTTGATTCCGAATTGGTAAATTCCGGAAATTCGGAACATTTCCTGCGCCAGGTCACCGGTTTTGGCCTGGGACACGGTAGCCACCACGCGATCACCCGGCGACACTTCCAGATCCTCTGCCAGTTTGCTGCCGATCACCATGTCCCGGGGATTGTCACCCTCGAAGAAACTGCCTTTTTGAATGGTGTTGGCGATTTTGGAGAGAAACCTTTCACTTTCCGGATCCACCCCCACCAACAGGGCGGCATTCACGTTGGCCGCAGACGCAACCATCCCCATGCTGAGGGTACGCAGGGTGAAATTGGCTACCAGTGGATCATGCTTTAACTCCGCCGTCACCTGGTCCAGGTTATTGACCGTCTTCTCGACTCCCCGGGTTTCACGGAAATCGCCGCCGTGAACCTGAGCTTGTCCCAAAAATGATGAAGTGGCGGATTGAATCATGTTGTTGATCATACCTTCCATCAATGCGGCAGTGAAAATAAGTGACGCCAGGCCAATGCCTATGGCAATACTGGTGATGATGGTCCTGCGTTTATTCCTGAATATATTTCGCCAAGCCAATTTAATATAAAACCACATTTATGGCCTCCTTTGTCGATGATGACAGGCTGGCGGTGATTGACTCCCGGTGCAGAGCGCCATGCTTGTTCATTTTTCGCTTCAATGGACGCGCATGGCCCTGGCCGGATCGGTGTGAGCGGCTTTCAGGGCAGGGAAAAATCCCACCAGCGTGGCGGACAACAACACGGTAACAGCCGGTATGGTAAAACTCCTGATATTGATTTCCGTGAACATATGCTGGAATTTTATGCCGCCGTAGGTCATGGGTTCCGACATGGAAATGCCGTGAATCGAAAAAATGTAATTTAAAAGCAGCCCCACAGCTGTTCCCAGGACAATACAAATTGCCCCCAGGATATTGACTTCAAGAAGCACCATTTTTATGATTTGGCCCGGCTTGGTCCCCACGGCTTTTAAAACACCGTATTCACGCCGCCGTTCCAGAACAGACATCAGCACGGTATTTAATACACCCACGGCCACCACCAGGACAATGATCAGCAGTGTGATCCACATGCCGGCTTTATCGGCCTGCATGGCAATGTAAAAAGACCTGGCAAATACCTGCCAGGGTTCCACCGACAGGTTTGCTTCCCCGACGCGTAATTTTTTCTCCAGGATTTCGCAGAGCGGGGCGACATCAGGCAAACTGCGGACCGTGATGACGATTTCATGGACGCGCGCGCCCATTACCAGCAGTTCCTGAGCTGCGGCCAGCGGAAGATAAAATGACGAACGATCGCCCATCTCATCACCGCTCTCAATGACCCCCACGATCTTGTACCTGTCGTTGGCAATGGAACCATCCGCCGCCTGGGAAACAATCACCACATCCTCGTTTACCCCGGCCTGCAACAGTTTTGCCAGCCCCTTGCCGATCATCACGGCATGGGCATCCTCAGCCGCAAACATGGACCCCCTGATGATTTTTTCAGCGAATTTTGTGGTCCGCACCTCTCTTTCAGGATCGATACCGATAATCCGCACCCCGGCGCTTTTTTCGCCAACCGACGCCAAACCCGCTGAATAGAGCCGCGGCGTCCAGGAATCCACCTTATCCATCTGTTCCAAGACCTTTTCAATCTCCAGCGGGCGGTTGATGGTTTTATACAGAGAGGGGTGGGCCAGGTAATCATTGGCGTGCACCTGGATATGCCCTGTCTGGCTGCGGGTAAAGGTGTCAATAATACCATTGTACGTTCCATCGGAAAACCCGATAAAAAACGCCGCCAACACAAATCCGCCAAACATACTTAAGGCCGTCAGTATGGAGCGTCGTTTTTGGCGGATGATATTTCGCAGCGCTATCTTCCACATGATCATGATGACTTCTCCATTACTTAATTTTTCAGCTAATCCCGTGACCTCAGATTGCGCAGGGAAAAAATCTTTTCATCCACGGCGCTATCAAATCGGGCCTCCAGGTAGCGGACAACGGTTCTATTCCCCTTTTTGTGAGTCGGCAGCAGTTCCATCAGTGCCGGGATGGTGCGCCTGCCGAAAGTCTTCACATCTCTGTATTCGATTTCTCGCATCAGCTTCCCCTTCTCATCGTAATATTTTGCCCAAAGGGGAATGGAATCTTTTTCCCGGACCGCGCTGACAATGTGTCCCCAAACGATGGGCAATCCTTCCTTGGGCACACACTTCACATACACAACGCCCGCTTGCGGATTTTCAACATCCGTGAAATCAAAGGTGTAATCTTCAAGGAAAGTATACTCTTTAACCAGGTCATCGTTGGTAAAATCCGACCCCATCCATGATCCCATCATCATGGAGGGAGGAATCTTTATTACTTTATTGGTTTTGGGAAGAAAATTCCACATCTCGTTGCCCACGCGCAACGTGGCCATGCCGCTCTCTTTTTTTGGTTCAAGAATTCGAATAAAGGTTTTGTCCATGCCAACGCTCCAGACGTTCATTTTCAGGGTTCGCCGCCAGTGGGGGGTGACAATTTCCATCTCCATCACCAGCGAGCCGGATTGACTGCGGTACAGTTCATCCATTTTTTTGACGATTTCCCTGGCATCGGCCCGGGCGGTAGCGACTTGGGCAAAAGCGGCGGTAGCAAAAGAAAATAGCAGCCAACCCAGAGTCATATATATTGATGAACCCGGACAGGATTTTTTTCTCATGTGGTTCTCCTTTTCGTTCGCGATTGAACAATCTTTTTTATTTTGCGCAACGTTTCCTTCCTTGTCAACCCATCCTTCTAGAAAGTGCCTGAAACCGGGCATTCCCTGCCGGGCGAGCAAACCAATTTGACAGGCGATCACCGCTGCACATAGGTTTCTCTCCGCCTGATTTCCTTTTGTGTTATTATTTGCCGGACAAATGTGTTCAGCTCGTTCGGTCGATTCAAGGAGGGTGCATGAAGAAGTCCGTTTTGTTTCTGCTCGTTTGCCTGATCGGAGCCATGCTGCCGATGCCGGGAGCGGTCTCTGCTCAGGTTGACCTGGTCAGCCGCTATATCTGGCGCGGCTTCGACCTGCTGCCCGACAACCATGCGGCCATCCAGCCGTCGCTTACGATCGACCTGGGCAAGAGCGGTTTTTCATTGAACGTCTGGAGCAGCTTCGCCCTGGCGCAGCGCAGCGTGTTCAAGTACTCTGACGAGATCGACCTGACCCTCGAGTACGCCTTCAAGGTGTCGGAGGGCTGGGAATTGAGCGCCGGCTTTATTCACTACGGCTACTGGTTCGCTGACGATTTCAAATTCAAGGACCATACCTCCCTAGAGGTGTACGCCCTGGTCGCCAGGACCGACCTGCCGCTGTCGCCGGCGCTCTCCGTCTACTACGACTTGAATCTGGGCAGCGGCCTCTATGTCACACTTGGCGGCAGCCAAGAGTGGAAAGTGGGCGAAAAGGCGAACCTGGAGGTGGGCGGGCTCATCGGCTTCAACAGCAGGCAGTATATCGACAATACGGGGTTCTCCGAGATCGGGCTCTACGCCAGGCTGCCGCTGAGATTGGGCGGGCTGACGCTGATCCCTTCGCTCAACGTGATGATCCCGCTGATCGACGAGGTCAATGAAGACACGGAAATCTGGTTCGGTCTCTCCGCCGCCATTT
>CAVOXU010000009.1:0-12840 GCA_963700535.1 Chrysiogenales bacterium | reverse complement strand
TTCCCTGCTTGTCAACACGAAATGGATTTAATTTTATTTTAATGATTTTCTCAATGTTGCATTTTCCCAATCTTGCCCCCCCTATTGGCACGCATGCTCATTTCTGCGCAACGTTTTCCCGATTGTCAACTATTTCTCCCAAAAAAAGCGCCTTGCCTGAATCGCACATCAGGCGCTTCATGCACAATTGACCCGGAATAAGCCCTGTCTCGCGTAATATGATTCCCGCCCTTATTCCTCCTGTGATATGATTTGCCGGGCAGATGTTGACAGATTGCCTTGACGATTCAAGGAGGGTGCATGAAGAAGTCCGTTTTGTTTCTGCTCGTTTGTCTGATCGGCGCGACGCTGCCGCTGCCGGGAGCGGTCGCTGTTCAGGTTGACCTGGTCAGCCGCTATATCTGGCGCGGCTTCGATTTGCTGCCCGACAACCATGCGGCCATCCAGTCGTCGCTTACGATCGACCTGGGCAAGAGCGGTTTTTCATTGAACGTCTGGAGCAGCTTCGCCCTGGCGCAGCGCGGCGTGTTCAAGTACTCCGACGAGATCGACCTGACCCTCGAGTACGCCTTCAAGATGGCGGAGGGCTGGGAATTGAGCGCCGGCTTCATCCACTACGGCTACTGGTTCGCTGACGATTTCAAATTCAAGGACCATACCTCCCTAGAGGTGTACGCCCTGGTCGCCAGAACCGATTTGCCGCTGTCGCCGACGCTCTCCGTCTACTACGACTTGAATCTGGGCAGCGGCCTCTATGTCACACTTGGCGGCAGCCAAGAGTGGAAAGTGGGCGAAAAGGCTAACCTGGAGGTGGGCGGGCTCATCGGCTTCAACAGCAGGCAGTATATCGACAAGACGGGGTTCTCCGAGATCGGGCTCTACGCCAGGCTGCCGCTGAGATTGGGCGGGCTGACGCTGACCCCTTCGCTCAACGTGATGATCCCGCTGATCGACGAGGTCAATGAAGACACGGAAATCTGGTTCGGTCTCTCCGCCGCCATTTAAAAAGGCGGGTAGAGAGATCACCTAGTCGTTTTCCCCGATCGTTGTGCGTCCCGAGTTTTCCGGACAGTTTTATGCGCCGCCCGTTGATGCAGAGCTTGCGCATTTTTTCGAACAGGGTGGTCGGTTTGAGGTGCAATACCGCGGCGGCATTTTTCTGGTTGCCATGGGTCAGGCGCAGGCAGGCGCGCAGAATGTTTTCCTCGATGTCGTCCATGAATCCCTTAAGGGGGATTTTCTTGAAGTTCAGGTTGACGGTCAGGTAGGCGTAGACCAGCGACTCCGTGGTCGCCTCGAAGGATTTCGCGGCCTGCGGTTCATTGCCGATTGATTGCCAGAATTGCGGTTGCACCCGGGTCCAGGTGTAATCAATGATAAAGTCCGGGTTTTTCCATAATTTTTCCGACCTCACTTCCTGGCTGTTGCTCAATTTTGTATCCATGGGATCCACCTCCTGGTTTCTGTTTCATTTTTTCACGGCGGCTTCAGGCAGATTGTCGTCGCCGCGCTTCAGCCCGGCCCCACGAAAAAAATGTTCGTCAAGCATCATGTGTTATTTTCCCGGCCCGCTTGGCGAGCCACATAACACATTACGCCATCAGGACATGGAATGGTGCTTGTTTTTTTCCCAACCGCGACATGTTTTTCCCAATGGTCGAGATCGGCCGGTTGGCCTGGAGGATTCCCGGCAAAATCAGGAAGTGAACGGAAGCGAAACTTACTTTTTCAGGAGATGATGCAGAGCCGGATAGCGGTAGCGGCTGATCGGCAGAAACGTTCCATCCTTCAACTGCAAGCGGTAGCGGCTTGCTCCGCAATGCCGGTAAGAGTCGACATGACTGATATTTGCGATATAGGAGCGATGGATGCGCAGGAAACCGGCTGGCAGGATCCTTTCGAGCTGGTTCAAATGTTTTTCCAGGAGAATTTTGCGCCCATCCTGAAGATAGGCCTCCACGAAAACCCTGGTCGCCTTGAAAAAGATGACCGTTTCTACAGCCAGCAGGCGGTTTTCGCTGCCACGGCGGTAAGCCAGGAATTTCATTTGCGCAGACCCGGGGCCCTTGCCCAGGTAGCGGTCAAAAGCTTTTTGCAGGCGCTTCAAGGTGAAAGGTTTGGGAACAAAATCGATAACTCCGTATTCAAACGCGGTGATCGCTTTTTCGGCATGGGCGGAAATGATGATGCTCTGGGAAGGCAGGGCCAGGACCTGCTTCAGTAGATCGTAGCCGTCGGAGCCGCTCAGGTTCAAGTCGAGCAGGCAAAGGTCGACCGCCTGTTTGCGCAAATGGCGCCCGGCATCCTCCAGGGTATAGGCCACGTCGATCCTGCGGACCTTCTCCTTGAGCAGGGATCGGGTGCAGCGTTCAATATAATCGGCGATGGGCGGTTCATCCTCGACGATGAGAATCCTCATCCATCCTCTTTCTCAATCTGCACAAACCAGATGCCCTTGTCCAGACCATAATCGAGATGCCATTTCCCCGCATAGGCCTCGGCGAGCCGGGCCCGGACATACTTCATCCCCATGCCCTCCTCGATACGCGCACTGGAGCCTTTCAGCATTTCCGCCAGGTTCGAGCCGTCGTTTTCCAGGCGGTAAACTGTTTTGTGCCCCTGTCTTTGGCAATGGAATCTGAAGTTCCCATTCTCCTTTGGCTTGAAGGCATGGGTCAGGCCGTTTTCGATCAGGGTATGAAGCACCATGGGGGGAATCGAAAAACCGAGGCAATCGCCATCCGTCAGCAGCTGGTAATTGGCATTGCGCCGGTAACCCATCAATTCGAGGTGGAGCCGGCACAGGCGCAATTCCTCTTCCATGGGGATCTCCATTTCTCCAGATATGCGGTTGATGAGCCGGAACTCTCCGGCCAGGGCTTCGATCAGCTTTTCAGCCTTGGCACTGTCCCGGCCCAGGAACGATTTGATCGACTGCAGGGTGTTCATGATGAAGTGAGGCTGGATGTATTTTTTCAGCAGCTCCGCCTCCAGTCGCTGCGAACGGAAGCGCAGGGCGTCAAGGGTGCGGAATTGTTCCCGCATTTTAAGGGTGACCGAGCCCATGAGTCCGACCAGGAAAATGGAATAGGCCAGCAGGCTGACAAAAGGTTCATCGAAAAACGCCAGAACGGGCAGCAGCGGCAGCAGAAGGTATACCAGCCAATCAGACAGAAAAAAAGAATATCCGAGCAGAGCGGTAGCGCTGCCGGTTTTCTTCTTGCGGAATTGTTGAAATATCAAAGCCAACATGACGAAGGCGACAATAAGATCCAAATGCCAGAACTCCCACTGGAAAAGGAATGGGCTGACAACATGCAATAAGGAGGAAACGCATAATATGCCTGAAAAAACTTTTCTGCGCGGGATTTCCAGGTGCCAGAGAAGGAAAATGTTCAGCAACAGGAAGGAGATCGTCCCGGCCGATGAAAAAACAGGATTCAGCCAGTAATACAGGGGCACTTTCAGGGCATTGGAGCGGAGGAGATAGAACCAGAAATTTATGAAAAAATTGAAAAATGTAAAGGCGCTGAAGAATATGGCCGGGAAATAGCGCCAGCCGCCCAGGAAAAGAAAAAGTGAAAACAGGGCCGCGGTCAGAAAGAGCCCCATATATAAAAGATTTTCTTCCTTTCTCTGGCTGGTCAATTCACTCAATACTGAACTATATCCGCAAAGAAGTTCGAAATCATGATTTGTTTTATGGATATGAAAATTGGATACGCGGATCGAAAGCCGATGCGGTCCGCTGGTCGTTTTGTGGATGGGCAGGAGCATGAAACCGCGTATCTTCCCGGGCGTTTCTCCACGACGGTCTTTCCCCACCCGGCCGTTGCTGGCGAAGGGAATGCCGTCCCAGAAAATCTCAAAAGCCGAGGGAAGTTGGATAAAAAAAAGCATCAGCGGGTAGGTTTCATCTTTTTTCCCCTGCAGGGTAATGGTGGTCTGCAGCCAAAAATTTCCCTGCGCCGAGGTTCGATCGCCGTGAGGCGGGGGCTGCTTGAAAATGACAGTTTTCCACGAAGAGTCCTCCCCGGGATTCACCGCCCATTCCAATTGATCGCCCATGCGGATCTGCCATTCATTCATCAGCAATATTGTTTTTCCAGACAGATTAATACTTCCTTCCGGTGGTGTAGTCCGTGGCGCCGAGCAGCGGCAAGACAGAAAGAAAAAGGATCAGAAATCTCATCATCGCTCTTCATAACCCAAAACACGGCAAATATCAAATTCAGGTGCTGACAATGAACAAATACGAAAAAAAAACTGAAACGTTTTTAATTACAACGTTTGGCTGCCTTCACGATCCGGGCTGTATTTCAATGTCAGGTGGATGCTGATGGCGTTGACGGCGGCCGGAGTGACGCCGGGGATGCGCGCCGCTTCGCCCAGGGTTCGCGGTCGCGACTTGGCCAGTTTTTGCCTGACTTCACTGGAGAGGCCGTCGACCATCATGAAATCCAGGTCGGCAGGAATGGCGGTCTTTGCCATTTTTTTTGCTTTGGCGACTTCCCGTTTCTGGATATCGATGTAGCCTTCATACTTGACGCAAGCCTCGATGTAGGAGACATCGGTCAGAGTCTTATTTTTCAGCAGCGGCTGGCCGTACAGCGCTTCCAGGGCGGCAAAGTCCATACCGGGCCTTTGCAGTATCTTGAATAGAGTTTCCGACTTGCCTTCAATATGTGCCCTGGTCCGGGATAATTTCTTGATCAGAAGCTGGCGCTTATCCAGCTTGCGCATCTCCCGGTCGTGATCCCCCTGGGAAACCAGTCCCAGCCGCAGGGCGTGCCCGCCCAGGCGCTCAAACACATTGTCTTCCCGCAGCTGCAGGCGGTATTCGGCCCGGGCCGTGAACAAACGGTACGGCTCATCGACGCCGCTGCGCACGATATCGTCCACCATGACCCCGATATAGGCTTCCTGGCGGTCCAGGACGAATGGCGCTTCACCCCTGGCCTTGAGCACGGCATTGATCCCGGCCATGAGCCCCTGTGCGGCGGCTTCCTCATAACCGGATGTGCCGTTGACCTGGCCGGCAAAAAACAGGTTGGCGATCTGCCGGCTTTCCAGACTGGCATTCAGTTGGCTGGGCTGAATGGCGTCGTACTCGATGGCGTAAGCCGGACGCATCATGCGCGCCTGATCCAAACCGGGGATGGCCTGCAGGATTTTTTTTTGAATTTCTACCGGCAGGCTTGAAGAGAGGCCGTTGACGTAAATTTCCTTGTTGTTCAGCCCTTCCGGTTCCAGGTATAAATGGTGCCTTTCGCGGTCGGGGAACTTGACGATCTTGTCTTCGATGGAAGGGCAATAGCGGGGACCGACGCCCTGGATTTTTCCGGAATACAAAGGCGACAAATGCAGATTTTCGCCGATGATGCGGGCGACCTCCGTATTGGTGTGGCCCAGGTAACAGCACACCAGGTTTTTCACTTTGCTGCGGGTATGCATGGAAAAGGGCAGCGCTGGTTCATCACCGGGCTGGGGAGCGAAACTCTTCCAGTTGATGCTGTCGGCATGCAGCCGCATGGGCGTTCCGGTTTTCATGCGCAGGGTTGCAAAACCCAGGCCGCGGATATTCTCCGCCAGCTGCAGGGAAGGGGGCTCGTTGGCCCGGCCGGCGGCGTAGGAAGCGCTGCCGATAAATATGCGCCCGGCCAGGAAGGTCCCGGAGCAGATGATCACCGCATCGGCGCCTAGGACTTCACCATCGCTCAGCCTGACTCCGCAGGCCCGGCCATTGCGCACTAAGATCTCGTCGGCCATGGCCTGGTACAGGCTCAGGTTAGGGGCATTTTCCAGGAAGCGTTTCAGGAAATCACGGTAGGCGCCTTTGTCGTTCTGGGTGCGCGTGGCCCGCACCGCCGGGCCCTTGCTGCGGTTCAGCACCTTGAAATGGATGCCCGTGGCGTCGGCGGCCCGGGGCATGATCCCGCCCAGAGCATCGATCTCCTTGACCAGGTGTCCCTTGGCGATGCCGCCGATGGAAGGGTTGCATGACATTTGGGCGATGGTGTCCAGATGCATGGTCAGCAGGACGGCATGGGCCCCCATCCTGGCCGCGGCATACGCGGCTTCGATCCCGGCATGACCGCCACCAATGACGATGACCCTCATTTGCCGATACAGAATTTGGCGAACACGCCCTGGAGGATGTCTTCTGGAGTGATCGTTCCGGTCAATTCAGCGATGAGACCAAGCCCCTGGCGGATCTCTTCGGCGACCACTTCGGTCGCTTCCAGTCCCTCGCTCTGCATTTGCCCGATGCGCTTCATTTTTTTCAAAAGTTTTTCCAGCAGTATCTTCTGCCTGAAATTCACCACGGTCTGCCCATAGGCTTCCGGCATATGCCCCAGCAGGCCCTTCATGAAATTAACTGCCACATCGAGGTTGTCCCCGTTCTTGGCCGATATCAGATGCACGGTCTCTTCGGGAAATGCGTCTTTGACGCTTTTCACGATGTCGGCATGCGCCAGATCGCTTTTATTGGCCAGCAGGAACCGTTTTTTGGCAGCCAGCAACTCATAAATCTGCATGTCGGTCTCGGCAAGCGGCAGCGAAGCGTCGACCATGAACAACACGGCATCGGCCTGGGCGATCTTGGCCAGGCTGAGCTCCATGCCCTGTTTCTCGATATCATCCCCTGAACCGGCGCGGATGCCGGCCATGTCCGTGATATGGAAGGGGAAACCGTCCAGAACCAGATTTTCCTGGATATAGTCACGGGTAGTGCCGGGAAGTGCGGAAATGATCGACCGCTCTTTAAGCAGCAGGGCATTGAACAAAGATGATTTTCCAACATTGACCCGGCCGGCGATGACCACATGCAGCCCTTGATTCAGAATCTCATTGAAACGGCTTTGCCCCAGGATTTTTTCCAGCGCGACAGCCGCGGCAGCCAGATCGCCGGCGGTTTCTGTGGCTTGGATATGCTGGTCCTCGGCAAATTCGATCCGGGTTTCAATCTGGATAGCCGCCTGAACCAGGGCGGCACGAAGTGATGCAACGGTTTTGGAAAGCCGGCCTTCCAGATTATTGAATTGCATGAGGGCCCCGGCCCGGGAATTGGCCTGGATCAGATCATTGACCGCTTCAGCCTGCAGCAGGTCCAGCTTGCCGTTCCTGAAAGCACGGAAAGTGAACTCGCCGGGCAGGGCCGACCTGGCCCCGCAGGCACATATCAGCCTGATCACCTCTTCGACGACGAACAGGTTTGAGTGCAGTGAAATTTCAGCCATATCCTCGCCGCTATACGAACGCGGAGCTTTGAAAATGACCGTCAGGCATTCATCGATGCGCCGGTCCTGGTGATGGATGAAACCGTGGTAACTGTGTCGGGCCTGCAATTCTGCCGGCAGCGGCCCGATGATCTTCCTGACAATGCTTTCGCTTTGGCTTCCGGAAATCCTGATCAAGGCAATGCCGGCCCGCCCCGGCGGCGTGGCCAGGGCTACGATCGCATCATCATCCATTAAGCTTTTTGCGGATAGTGATGACCTTCAAAAAATTGTCGCCGTCGCTTTTCGATTCCAGGTCCATGTATTTGTTGATGGTCATGTGGATTATGCGCCGTTCAAAAGGGTTCAGTTCGGGAAGTTCGATGGCCTTGCCGTTGCGCCTGACCTGTCGGGCGAACCTGTGGGCCTGGGTGCTCAGTTCCGCTTCCTTTTTCTTGCGGTAATTCTCGCACTCGCAATAGATCTTCTTGCCGATTTCGTCGGCAAAAAGCCGGTTAAGCAGGTATTGGGCGGCATTGAGCAGGTTGCCGTTCTGGTAAAGCATCAGCTTGTAGTCTTCACCGGAAAAATTGACCCGCAAAAATTCGCTCTTGCTTTCAAGTTCAAACTGCAGATCCATTTTCATTTCAGCTATCAGCAATTTAACAAAATCCTCCAGCCCCTTTTGCTCGCTGCCGTCGGAACTCCAGGCTTCGATATAAATTTCTCTTTGTTTGTGCCCGAAATATTTGGTTTTTTCAGTTATGATGCGATACTTCAGTTTTTCCTCTTCAATGCCGAAATCTTCAGCCGCCTTCTGGATGGCGTCTTTCAGAGAATTGGCGACGAATTCCTTTTTGTCGCTCATTTTTCTTTGGCTCCCTTCTTCCTCTTCAGTATTTTGATCTCGTGTTCCTCATCCTTTTTCTTTTTGTGGATCTTCTCATTGATGAGGTGCTGCTGGCCGATCTGCAGCACGTTCGAGAAACACCAGTACAGGTTCAGTCCGCTGGGAAAGGAGGCGAACATAACGGTCATGACGACCGGCATGATGTACATCAGTTTTTTCTGCATATCATCGCCGCCCGAAGGGGTCATGCGCTGCTGGATGAACTGAGTCACTCCCATCAGGATGGGCAGGACGTAATACGGGTCTTTTTTTGACAAATCGGTGATCCAGAGGATCCAGGGCTCATGGCGGACATTGATGGAAACCGAGAGCAAACGGAAAAAACCGAACAGGATCGGCAGCTGCAGCAGGATGGGCAGGCAGCCCCCGGCCGGATTGACCTTTTCCTGCTTGTAGAGGGCCATGATTTCCATGTTCATCAGCTTGCGTTGCTCCATGTCCTTGGTGTTTTTGTATTTTTTCTTGATGGCCTTCATCTTGGGCTGCAGGCTCTGCATCTTGGCCATGGAGACGCTGGAAGAATAGGTCAGCGGAAAAAGGATCAGTTTCAGGAACAGGGTGAAAAGTATCAGGGCCCAGCCGTAATTTGGAAGGAAGCCGTGAATGAGGACGATGCCTTTGAGCATGATCTTGGCGATGGCGCCGAACCAGCCGTAATCGATGATCTTGTTCAGATCGGGAAATTCCTTCTCCACCGCGGCCAGGATTTTTTCATCCTTGGGGCCGATGAAAAGCGCCGACGGGTTGGTTACGATCAGGTAGGAATACAGCTTGGCCTGGTTCTTGGCCAGGGGTTGCTTGATCACCTGATAGGAAAGTTTGGATTTAAGCGGGTCGGTCTTGAATACAGCGGCGAAATATGTCGTTTCATAGGCCGCCCAGTAAAAACCGGAGCCTTTTTCACCGGCGATCTTTTCAAAGGACTGGCCGGCCTGGGGCACGGTCTTCTGCTTGGCAAAGACAACGGTTTCCAGTTTTTCGTTGGCGTAGGCGGCGATCTGCAGGTCCATCATCATGGAACGGTCACCGCTGTCGTTGTTTTCCAGGTCGGGACCGAAAACCACGGGCAAAGCGTCGATGACCTGGCCGTTGCGGCTCACCTGAAAATCGAGACGGATCAAATAACTGTCGCCGCTGAAGACGAATTTTTTGGTGGCCGTCAGGTTCTGGGCCAGGTCGGCAAATTCAAAAACAAGTTCTTTCTGCTGGCGGCCGTTGATAAGCACCGCCGTTTCACCCTGGTACTGGAAAAGGGCATTGTTCAGAATTTTTGAGTAATCGTCCTTATCTGAAAAAAAGTAGAAAGGGTAAAAGTTGGATTCCTTGGCGCTGCGCGACACAAGGTCCATGGCATTGCCGGAGTCATCCTTGTATTTTTTCAATACGAAAGATGTAAGGCCGGCGCCGCGGTTGGTGAACACGGCTGTAAAATCAGCGGTGTCCACGGTGACGGTTTGTTCGTCAGCGGCCATCATGTCTCTTTCCACAGCCGGCAGGACCGCTGCACTTTCCTGAACGACCGGTTTTTCCTGGCCCAGGATCGAGCCGATATCCGGTGCCGCCGTTACCCCGGTTTCAGCGGCCGCTGCTGCTTTTTCCGGCTGCGCCGCCTCGGTGTTCAAGGGCACCTGACGAGGCACCGCCGGCTTGGGCATGAAAAAATACTGGTAGACCAGCAGAACCGTCACGGAGAGAACGATGGCCAGAATTAATTTTTTTGTATCCATTTTGATTTCACCTCTAATAATTCGGGAACCGGGTCATGCCCGCCGGCATGAAAAGGATGACACTTGAGAATCCTCTTGAGACCCAGAAACACGCCCATGAGAGCGCCGTGCTTTTCCACCGCCTCATAAGTATATGTGGAACAGGTCGGCAAAAAGCGGCAGTGGCGACCAAGCAGCGGCGAAAGGGCCATTTTGTATATTTTGATCAGCAAAAGCAATGCCTTTTTCATTTTAGCGGTAATTGATCTTGACCAGAGCGTCGAGGAACAGATTTTCCACCTGTCCCGCGTTGCGGCGGTCGAATTTGTTTTTCATGGAAACCCACAGGTCATGAGGGTCGGCAAGCAAATGTCTGTTCAGCCTGAACCATTCTTTCATTTTTCTCTTAATAAAATTGCGCTCGACCGAGTTGCCGATCTTGCGGTTAACGGAAATGGCGAACCTGCTGGTCGGACGGCTGTTTTTTAAAAAGTACAAAAAAAAAATCATTTTTTACTTTTTTGGCGTTTTTAAGCAAGTGGACGAATTCGCCTTCTTTCTTGATCCGCTGGAATTCCCTGAATGCGAAGGTCATGGATCAGACGGTCAGCTTCTTTCTTCCCTTTCTTCTTCTGTTGTTGAGGATTTTTTGGCCGCCTTTGCTCTCCATGCGCGCCCTGAAGCCATGAGTCTTTTTTCTTTTTAAGTTATTGGGTTGATACGTTCTTTTCACCAAACCACCTCTTTCTAATTTGAAGTTAAGATATACTATAGTAAAAAAATCGCCTGTTGTCAAGGATGGAGGCTTTACGGCGGTTGATTTTGAACCAAAAAAGCGTTTTGCGTTTTATTTTCCCTGACAATGGTTTATAATACCCGTGGAGGTCACCATGAAATATCCTGATATATTGGAGCGCTTTCTGAGTTACGTCAAAATCGATACCCAATCCAGCGACACATCCGAAACCTTTCCCTCGACGGCCAAGCAGAAAGACCTGGCCGCCAAGCTCAAACCCGAGCTGGAAGCACTCGGCCTGCAGGATGTCCAGATCACTCCCTGGGGCTACGTTCTGGCCTCCTGGCCGACCAATCAGAACCACAAAGTTCCGGCCATCGCCCTGCTCGCCCATTTGGATACATCGCCTGACGTTTCCGGCACCGGCGTTGAACCCAAACTGCATCAGAATTTCCAGGGACAGGACCTGCTGCTGTCCGCAAGCGAAAACGTGGTCCTGAAAGTGGATGAAAATCCGCTTTTAAAGCAGCAACTCGGCAAGACCATCATCACCGCTTCCGGGAACACGCTGCTGGGCGCAGACGACAAGGCCGGCATAGCCGCGATCATGGACGCCATGACCTATCTGGCCGAACACCCGGAAACCCCCCGCCCTGACATCAAGATCGTCTTTACCCCCGACGAGGAGACAGGCCGGGGCGTGGAACACATCAGTGCCGCCGAGATCGGGGCCGACTACGGGTATACCATTGACGGTGAACATCTGGGTGAGATCGAGGATGAGACTTTCTGCGCCGATTCGCTGGAGATCAACATATCCGGGATCAACGTCCACCCCGGCATGGCCAAGGGCAAGATGGTCAATGCTATCAAGATCGCCGCCCGCATCATCGAAAAACTCCCCAAAGATACCCTTTCCCCCGAGACCACCGAGAAGCGGGAAGGCTATGTGCACCCGCACCAGATCAGCGGCAACGTGGAAACAGCGACGGTCAAGTTCATCATCCGCGATTTCACCGTAAAGGGATTGAAAAAATTCGAGAAACGGATTGAAAAAATCACCGCCAAAGTGACCGCCCAGTTCCCCGGGTCCAGGGGGGAAGTGAAGATCAGCGAATCCTACCGCAATATGAAGGTCATCCTTGACAAATATCCCACGTGCTGGCCAAAGCCGAACAGGCCGTGGCCATGGCCGGGCTGAAACCTGACCGCGCCAGCATCCGCGGCGGCACCGACGGGGCCCGGCTCAGCTTCATGGGCCTGCCCACCCCCAACCTGTTCACCGGCGGTCATAATTTTCATTCCAAGCAGGAATGGATCGCCCTGGAGGATATGCAAAAAGCCTCGGAGGTCATAGTCAATTTGATGAAGCTCTGGGCCGAATAAAGTAAGGGCCTGTTAGGCTCCCCTCAAGGTTTCTAATCACTACTTGAAGGAACTTCGCCAAGTTTATTTATCTATGAATGGATGCGCTTTTCTTTGAATTCTGCACGAGTCATCAGCAGCAAAAGCAGCGAAGTGGATACGATGGCACGAACCGTATAAACGGTCGCGAGCACTCCACGGCTCGACAGCAAAGAGAATATGGGAGCAAGCAGCAGTCCGATCCACATGATGAATGATTCAGTATTTTTGTTTGATCGCCACAAGCGCCTGACAACCGGAAAATAAGCGATCACCAAAATCAATTGAATCGAGAGATGAGCGACCACATGCAGTTGAGTAACTGTCCAAAAAACAATAAGCAAGAGAACCGCGATTAGGCAACCGCTATCGAATCGATCGAATCGCGTACTTTTATCGCCCCAGTAGGCAATCGCTATCGCCACAGACGAAACCAGGAGAAGGTCTGCACTATTCAAAATATTGTCCAACAACCCATAATTTCCCTCGGTCAAATATGTCAGCAAACTTCCAATAACCGCTATGGTAAAAAATACCCACATGGCCAATGCCGGGCTTATTTTCCCCTTTTTGATGAGATAGATGTACCTGAATCCGATAAAAATATTGGTCGCGATGACGGCAAAAATTGAAAACGTTCTCATACTTCGCAGACTCCCGAAGCCAATATCTTCATAACCTTTTTATTTTCCTTCAATGAATTTAAAAAAAACAATAATTCCCATGGGGAGTATTGTGAGGGAAAATATTTTTCATGTCAATAGGCGGAAGCAAATGATTTCTGGTTGCCCATCATCCCAAACTGAGCAGATGTCAGGATAAAAAGACGTTGGCTAGAAAAGGCCACTGATATTGCCGGCGGCG
>CAVOXU010000008.1:0-61290 GCA_963700535.1 Chrysiogenales bacterium | reverse complement strand
ATTGCCATGAAAAACCGGCTTGTGATCATTTTGCTGGTTGTCTCCCTGGGTATCAACATCGGCTTTCTGCTGCATTGGTGCTGGCCGAAGATCGTTCCGGCAGCAACGGCCCGCGCCACGTCCGGCTGGCATGCCGGTCCCATGAAGCGGCACCTCGGTCTGAGCTCCGAACAGGCGCGGCGCATGGAAAACGAGCGCCGGCAGGTCCTGGCCCAGGCCAGGCCGCTGCAGGAGGCGCTGCGCCAGAAACGCCGCGAGCTGTTCGTGCTGTTGAAGGGCAAGGATGTCCGTGAGGCTGACCTTGACGCAAATTTGCATGAGATCTCGCGGCTGCAGGCCGGGATCGAAAAAGTGTTCATTCGCCATTCACTGAAGGCCAGGAGCGTTTTCTCCCCGGCCCAACTGCGCAAGTATGAAGGATTCCTGGAACGGGGGCTCTGCCCGGGCCTGCTGGCAGAAGCAGCCTGTGCGCCGGGACAAATGGCCGTCAAGAGGCAGCCTGGTAAAGGCTGCGCGGGCATGGAAGAAGAAAAAAAGTAAATTCAAAATGGTAAACTTATAAAGGAGGTTTTACCCGATGAAAAACAAAAAAATTTTTAGAGTGCTGGCACTGGCCGTGTTTGCGGCCATGGTCGTTATCGCGCCGCTTCAGGCCGCCCAGGGCTGCCAGAAAAAGGCCGACACTGAAAAAATGGCGGGCAAAGGCTGCATGATGGGGCAGGGTTGCATGATGCTCAATCATATCCCCAATCTCAGTGATGAGCAGAAGGGAAAACTGGAAAAGCTGCATGCCGAGCATCAGAAAATGATGGCCGCAGTCAAAACGGACATGGAAAAACAGGCGCTGGAAATGAAGGCCCTGATGAAGGATGCCGTTGACATGAAAAAGATCGAAGCCAAGATCGACGAGATGGCCAAGATGAAAGCCGCCATGCAGAAGAAATGCCTGGCCCACCGTTTTGCTGTCAAGGCATTGCTTACTGACGAGCAGAAAGCCAAGTTCGACGCCATGGCTTGCGGCATGATGATGGGCGGCGGCATGATGCACGGCCAGGGCTGCATGATGGGCGGCTGCCGGATGAAGGCCAAGGATGGCAAAGGCTGCATGAAGGGGCATGCCATGAAAATGGAAAAAGGCAAATGCCCGAAGGCCGAAGCGGAGAAGGCTGAAGCAGAAAAGAAATAGTCCGATCCCGATTTGCAGAATCAAGGGCGGCGGCAACGCCGCCCTTTTTTTTATAAAAACCTCGACACTGTGCGGCAATGCTGATATAATCAATTTCCGAGATATCTCAGCCCAGAATCGGTTTTAGCTTGGAATAAAAGAGTTTCCCGGGCATGGGAGGTGACGTATGGTGAGACGTTATGAGCTGGCCAACGGCAAGATCGTGGAAAGCCAGAACGAACTGAGTCCGATCCTGGTATATGTCAATCCCAGCGACAGCGAAAAAAAATACCTGACCGAAGAATTGAAACTGGACGAGCACACCTTGAATTCCTCCCTCGACCCCGATGAACTTTCGCGCCTGGAATTCGAGCCGGAGCATGTCGCCCTGATCTTCAAGCGACCCAAGAATTATGCCGCCTGCGACAATTTCCTGTTCCGTGTCTCTTCGCTCGGCCTGTTCCTGTTCAAGGAGAGGCTGATCGTCCTGCTGGCCGAGGACATCCCGCTTTTCGAAGGCAAGCCGTTCATGCGCGGGCCGTCCCTGCCAAAGATCATGCTGAGCTTGATATATCGCTCGATCTTTCATTTCATAGAGCACCTGAAGGTGATCAACATGCTGTCGGACTCCCTGGAAGCCAAGATCAACGCCTCCATGGAGAACAAGTACCTGCTCAACATGTTCATCCTGGAAAAGAGCCTGGTCTATTATCTCAATGCCATCAACTCCAACACCATGGTCATCGAGAAGATCAAGAACAATACCGCCAAGATCGGCATCGACGGCGACACCCAGGAGTTCCTCGACGACATCTTCATCGAGAACAACCAGTGCTACAAGCAGGCCGAGATCTACTCCAACATCCTGTCGGGGCTGATGGATGCCCGGGCCGGGATCGTGGGCAACAACCTGAACGTGCTTATGAAAACGCTGAACATCATCACCATCACCATCATGATGCCGACGCTGGTGGTCAGCATCTTTTCCATGAACGTTCGTTTCCCGCTGCAGCATCATCCCCTGGCTTTTGTGCTTGTCCTGTCGCTGGCCGTGGTTTCCGCCATCAGCTTCCTGTTCTTTTGGAAGCGCAAGAAGTGGTGAAAACAAATTCACAAGATCGTGGTGCGCTTTTTTTAAGGAGTGAGAATGTGCGGTGTCGTCGGTATAGTTTATGCCAAAAACAATCCCCGGCTGGGCCGGGTCGGTTCATTCCTGCTGAAGAAGCTCGAGTACCGGGGCTATGATTCCACCGGCGGTGTTTTTTTTAAAAATAACGGAACCGTCACTTTAAAAAAAAAAGTTGGGTCGCCCAGCAAGGTCATCCATGAACTTGATCTGGAAAAACTGAGCGGCTGCAAGTTCATCGGCCAGGTGCGCTGGGCCACTTATGGTTCGGTGACCGATGAAAATGCCCAGCCCCACGAGGTGAATTGCCGAACGCGCCTGCTGGGAGCCCATAATGGCAATATTTCCAACACCGACAGCCTGAAGGAATTTCTCATTGAAGCCCGTCACCGTATCATTTCGGATAATGACGGGGAGATGCTGGTGCATCTGGTCGAACATTATTACCAGGAGCAGCTGGCCCTGCGTAAAAATCCGGATCGGCAAACCATGGTCTCTGACCTGCTGCAGGCCATTCTGCGCGCCAACCAGAAGGCGGTTGGGTCCTATGCCGCCTGCTTCGCCTCAGCGGAATTCGACGGCATCTTCGCCGTCAAGGCCGGCTCGTCGCTGTACGCCGGCAAAGGCAGCGATGAAGACGGCGATTTCATCGTCGTATCTTCCGACCTGACATCGGTCCTGGCCAAGACCCGTTTCCTCATCCCCCTGGTCGAGGGGCAGGGTATTTATTTCACTGCCGACAGCTATTTCGTTTTTTCGCTTGCCGACGGCCAGCGTTGCCTGCCCGGGCTCAAGCGCTCGAAACTGAACATCGCCGATATCACCCTGCAGCCCAAGTATCATTTTTTTATGGAGCAGGAAATCGCTTCCACGACGGTGAATCTGGGCATGATGCTGAAATACTATTTTTCCCTGAATTGGGAAAAACCGTATTTTTCGGTCTTTGAACGCCACGACCGTGATTGCAAGGAGATCGTTTTCGAACTGCTCAAGCTCTACACCATATTCGAACGGGACAAGCTGCAGGATGCTTTTTTGAATATCGTCGCCAGCCCGAGCTTTGCGGCCATAGCCAGGGAAATCAATGATCTTCAATCCCCGGACCGGCCCAGCGCTGCGCCGGCATTTTTTTCTTCCGACGAAGCCCAGCTGCTGCGCGAACTGCGCGAATTCGGCGAGGAGTACTACCAGGCTCTTTTCACCCTGGACCTGATAATCATCTGGAAAAAAAAGCGCAAGGTCATCCGTTTCAAGGATGAGACCGTGGCCATGTTCCAGCAGAGCTTCGCCGCCGGCGGCAGGGTGTTCTTTATCGGCTCCGGCACATCCTACCACGCCGCTCTGACAGCGGGTTTTTTCTTCGGCAATCTGACCTCGCTGGGCATCGTCCCCTGCAATCCGGACCTGTTCCGCTCGGTTTACGTCAACAGCCTGCGGGCAGGCGACGTGTTGGTTGCCATTACCCAGTCGGGGGAAACCAAGGACCTGGTTGATATCCTGAACCAGGTGCGGGAAAAATTCGGGAAACTGATTCGCATTATCGCTGTGGTCAACAATGAAAATTCCACCATTCCCCAGGAAAAGGCTGAATTTTTTCTGCCGCTTTTGTGCGGACCGGAAATCGCCGTGGCTGCCACAAAATCTTTCAGCGCCCAGCTGGCCCTTTTTTACCTGCTCGCCGCCAGCATGAAAAAGGACGCCTTGCAGCCGCAGGCGAACCTTGAAAAAATCACGCATCTTGTCGGCTACACGCTGAAGACTTGTGAAGAGGACATAACAGAGGTCATGCTCAAATTCTTTCTCAAGCCCTCGATCCATATTCTGGGGACCTCGTTGATCGGGCTGGCCCGTGAAGGGGCGCTGAAGATCAGGGAAGTGGTGCTGAACCATGCCGAAGGCTACGATGCGGCTGAATTCAAGCACGGACCCAATACCATCCTTGGCAAAAACACCCTGTATTCGTTCATGGACCTGGAAAACGTCCTCTCCGACGTGGCCGATTTCAGCCGCACGTTGTTTCACGACCAGGCTGTCCCGGAGGGCGACCGGCAGAAAGTCGCCGAGCGTTTTTTCAATTTGATCCATGATTTCAAATTCAGTGATTTCAGTGCCGAGATCGAAAACGATCCGCTTTTGGGCTCCGGGAAAAAATACTGCCAGGATCTTTACCGTCAATTCCGGGAACAGGTCAACGCCGAAAAATACTTTTCCAACTATCCCCTGATCTTCGTATGCCCGCCCCAGGAGCGCGATATCCGCATCACCATTTCGCAGATCCACACCCACAAGATCCGCGGCGCCGACGTGGTGCTGATCGCCGAGGAAAATGAAGAGCTGAAGAAGGCGCTGGAGGGCAGACCGGCCGCAATGGACGGCTATTTTTTCAAGTATATAAAGATTCCGCGCAGCGGCGACTGCAATATTTTCGTTTTCCAGGCAGCAGTGGTACTGCAGCTGCTGGCCTTGAAAATGTCGGTGGCCAAGATGAAGTACCTCAATCGCGCCCATATTGAAAACCACGGTGTTCATCCCGATGTGCCGAAAAACGTCTCCAAATCAATCACCGTCGATTGAGGCGCGGGCAGCGATCGGGTGCCTTTTCGCTAAAACCTGAAATAAATAAACGGCCTGATGGTCCCTGAGATCAAGACAGCGGCGCTGACCAGCAGCACAGCCGCGAAGAACAGCAGATAAAGTGCCCGGCAGACCATCGGCAGCCAGCAGCGGCCGCCGGCGCTGCTGGAGGAGCACAGCTTGGCGTACCCGGCCTGCAGGGCGGTGAACAGCGGCGCCGCGGCCAGCACCGAGATGAGCAGCGCGGCAATCAGCCTGGCATCTGCGAACATGGCGGGGTGGAATTCCCGGCCGTCGCCCTGTCCGAAACCGAGCATGGATTTCCAGAAACCCGCGGCCTGGGAGAAGTCGGAAGCCCGGAACAGCACCCAGCCGAAGATGACGGTCAACAGGGAATATGATATCTGCAGCGGCGGCCACAGGCGGCGGATGAACTTTTTCATTGCCGATCGTTCCAGCATGATGAAGGATCCGTGGTAGAGCCCCCAGGCGATGAACGTCCAGGCGGCGCCATGCCAGAGGCCGCAGATGAGCATGGTGATAAACATGGACGGGTAATAACTCCAGGATTCGGCCTTGATGCCCAGCCAGCGATCGGATTTGATGCGGCGCGAAACGGAATAGGCCATGGGCAGAAAGAGAAAATCGCGCAGCCAGGTGGAAAGGGAGATGTGCCAGCGGGTCCAGAATTCAGTGATGGACCTGGAAATATAGGGATATTTGAAATTTTCCATGATAGTGAAGCCGAACATCCTCGCCAGGCCGACGGCCATGTCCGAGTATCCGGAAAAATCAAAAAAAATCTGCAGGCTGTAGCAGACAGCTCCAAGCCAGGCGAGCGGAGCAGAAAGGCCGGAAGCGGGGATGGCGAAAACATGGTCGGCGGCCCGGGCCAGGGTGTCGGCCAGCAGGACTTTTTTGCCCAGGCCGATGATGAAACGGCGGCTGCCCTGCAGAAGCAGTTCCCGGGTCGTTTCCCGCTCCGCCAATTGCCGTCTGAGGCTGGAATAGCGGTTGATCGGTCCGGCCAGCACGGTCGGGAAAAAAGTGATGAAAAGAGCGGTGCGCAGGAACTTGTTCTCGGCCGAGCAGGAGCGATTGTATACCTCGACCAGGTAGGCCATGGCCATGAAAGTGAAAAATGAAATGCCCAGAGGCTGGTGCCAGGTGAAATTGTCACTGATGACAAAACCGGCGGACCGCAGCATTGGCAGCACATTGGCCAGGATGAAGCCGGCATATTTGAAGACGATCAGCAGGGACAGGTTGAATCCCAGCCCCGCGATAAGCCAGGCTTTTCTTTTTCCGCCGGAATTGCGTTTTTCGATCGCCAGCCCGAAACAATGGTTGAACAGGGCCGATGCCAGAAGCAGCAGCACGATCCAACCCTCGCCCCAGGCGTAGAATATCAGGCTGGCCAGGAGCAGGAATATGTTCTGTGCTTCTTTTTTTAGAAACAGGCCGATCAGCAGAACCGGAGGCAGGAAATAAAAAAGGAAAGCCGGAGTGCTGAAAAGCATTGATCAACCTCGTTGCTGTCAGGGCATTATAACATTTTTTTCGCGGCCGGATAAGCGCAACAGGAACTCAGCGTATTTTCAGTCCCAGCAGCCAGGCCGGGGCGGTTCCTGTCGCAGGGTTTCTGACTTGCAGGTCGAACTGGTAGCCATATCGGGATTTGATCTTTTTGTAACGGGGTCTGTCCAGGCGGACCTGGTCGGCGGCTCCCGGCTGCAGGCTGAAGGCAGCCGCAGCGGCATCGAACAGGGAGACGGTCATATCCAGCGGCTCCCGGTCCGAGCGGTTCTCTATGCCTATGGCAACGGACTTGAGCGGGACCAGGGTTTCGACGCGCATGCGGCCATGCCGGCCGGAAAAGGTCCAGGTCGCTTTTTCGCCGCCGCGGGCCGCGGCAGGGTTGAAAAAAACCCGGCAGGGGAGATCGCGGGGGCCGATCAGCATCTGGGGATTTGCCGGGTCGGGGCGGGGGAACAGGCTGGACAGTGAAAAGATGACCAAGAAGATCAGGGCGGGAACCAGGCCGTGCCAAGGGCTCGGACTTTTTGCGCGCCTGCGCATAAGGGCAAAAAGAACGAGCAGCAGAAAAGCCGGAAGAATGACTGTATTTGGCAGGTAGCCGCTGTTGGCCGTCTTGACGAAAGAGGGAAGCAGGGCCGGCAGGTCGATGCGGCTGTTGCTCCAATTCTGAAACATCAGTCCCGTGCGCAGCAGCGTATCGTGGGTTGTGGGCTGATACAGAGTGAAAGGCTGCATGGTCTGGTAGATGCTGACGAAAAGGGAATAAAGGGGCAGACTGAGAAATATTTTATTAAAAAAGCGGTTGCGGCTTTCCCGATAGTATACTACTGCGAAAAGCAGCAGCGCCCAGACAACCGGGGTGAGGTAGCGGCCTTGGGGACAGTAGCCGGCGCGGATGGTCGAGAAGGCGTGGTTGAGGACGAAAAGAAGCGCCGGCAACGCGAACAGCAGATGCAAACGGTAGCGCTTGAAATTCTTCAGGGCCAGCAGCAGGCCGGGAAAAGCGAAAAAGTAAAAGGGATTATAGAGCAGCAGGCCGTCGCGCTGGTCAAAAAAATAGTCGAGCAGGGTTTCCCAGCGCATATTCAGGGTGATCTTTTTCAGAATGGTTTCGTAGAACGCCCCGGACTGCTCGGGACTGAGCATGCCGTAGTAGACGGAGTTGGGTGAAAAGTTGCCGTAGGCGCTGTACAGGTAATAAAAAAACAGGGCTTGAAAAAGCAGGGGAAAGACGATCAGCAGCAGCGCCTGGCGGTATTTTTTTTTCCAGAGCCAGAAAGCCAGGAAGCCCAGGCTGATCGGGTAAATGAAAAGGGCGTACTTGACGCCCCAGAATATGGTGCTGCCCAAAAGCAAGCCGGCCCAGAGGCAGTTGCTGTTTTGGGAATTTGCCTTGAAAAGCAGCAGGTAGAGGGCGCTTAAAATCAGCAGCAGGGCCTGGATTTCCGGGAATATATGAAAGGAATAAAAAAAGACCGGGACGGTCAAACTGAAAACAGTGGTGGTGAAAAAGGCCAGGCTGCGTGAGCGCCAGAGCCTGAGGCAAAAAAGATAGATCAGCACGGCCAGCAGGGCGGCGAACAACCCCAGATAGGAACGCAGCAGGAAATAAAACAGGGGCGGCGACAGTTTGACGAAAAAGAAGGGGGCCAGGGTCAGGGAGATGCCGGGCAGGTGGTAGGAATAGATTTTTTTATAACCCTTGCCCCAGGTGCCGTGCGCGGCAAGTTTTTTTACATGCAGGAATTCCCTGAAGCCGTCGCGAAAATACTGGTTGAAGACGTTGAGATCGCCGTCTCGGGCCAGGGACTGGCTGATGGCCAGGTAATGGGGTTCATCGCCGACCAAGGCCACTCCCCGTTGGGTCAGCACCCCCGCGGCCAGGATAAACAGCAATTCGCAGGAGATAAAAATAACCAGCAGTCTTTTTCTTAAGCTGCGTGAGTTGAAAAAAAGCAAGAATTTTTTGACCAGGCGCCGCCGCCGTATCCAGTAAAAAAAGGCGAAAAGCGAGGCCAGCAGCAGCAGGTTCTGAATGCGCATGGCGAAATCGCCGCGGTCCCAATAAAACAGGCGCATGGGCCAGATCAGCAGGCCGGCCGCGAAGGGGAAAAAGCATAGCCGCTCATCCAGGAAAATTTGTTTTTTTGGCCCTTTCAGAAAGGAAAGGAGGAAAAGCGCAAAGGGCAGCAGCCAGAGATGGTTGCTGCCGCCGAAAATAAAGAAAGTGACGAATCCGGCCAGCACCGAAAGATCGCTGGCCAGGGCCAGGGGGGAGATCTGCTTCGGCATGGCGCCCGCGACTAAATGAGCTGCTCCTCGATGGCCTGGGCCAGATCGAGGGTTTTCATTTTTTCGCGCCCGGTTTCGGCGATGGCGTCATGGAACATTATGGAACAGAAGGGGCAGGCGGTAACGATGGTGTCGGCGCCGGTCTTCTCGGCTTGCTCCATCCGGCAATGGCTGATGCGCCTGCCGCTTTTTTCTTCTTTCCACATGCCGCCGCCGCCGGCCCCGCAGCAAAAACTGGTCTTTTTGCTGGCGGCCATTTCCCGCGGCCGCTGCCGGTTCAAGGTTTCCAGCAATCGCCGCGGCTGGTCGTAGATCTGGTTGTAGCGGCCGAGGTAACAGGGATCGTGGTAGGTGATCTTGGCGGTGCCGGTTGGCGCGATTTGAATCTTGCCTTGGGCAAGTAGTTCATGCAGAAGTTCGACATGGTGCAGGACCTGGTAATGCCCGCCCATTTTGGAGTATTCATTTTTCAAGACATGGTAGCCGTGCGGACAAGTGGTGACGATGCGCTGGAATTTATAGCGGTTCAGGGTCTCTATGTTCTGCCGGGCCTGTATCTGAAACAGGTATTCCATGCCGCTGCGGCGGGCGGGGTCGCCGCAGCAGTTTTCCTCGTTGCCCAGGAAAGCGAAATCGCTGCCGGCGTGCTGCAGAATTTTCACGAATGAGCGGGTGATCTTCTGCGAATGCTGGTCGAAACTGCCGGCGCAGCCCACCCAGAGCAGGATGTCCGTTTCGCCTTTTTCTGCCAGCAGCGGCACCTGCAGGTCCTTGGCCCAATCGCTGCGGGTCGCGGCGTTGATGCCCCAGGGATTGCCCTGGTTTTCCAGACCGCGGTAAAGGGTCTGGAATTCTTCCGGAAAGCGCGATTCCATCAATACGCCGTACTGGCGCAGGCCCATGATCTTGGCGATATGCTCGTTGAGCATCGGGCAAACCTCCATGCAGGCCGCGCAGGTGGTGCAGTCCCAGACCTCTGCTTCGCTGACCACTTCGCCGAGAAGTTTTTTCAGGGTGGCCGGGTCGGAGCGCAGCAGGGGGGCCGATGCCAACAGGTGGGTTTTCAACTTGTCCAGCAGTTCTTTAGGAGACAGGGCTTTGCCGGATTGGAAGGCCGGGCAGACATCGTCGCAGCGCCCGCACTCGGCGCAGGAGAACAGGTCCAGCAGGTCTTTGCGGTTCAGGTCGGTGATTTGCGGCGTGCCGAATTTTTCCTGCTCTTCCAGATCGAGCACGGGAATTTCAGCCTTGACCTCCAGGTTTTTGAAAAACAGGTTGAGCGGCCCGGCCAGCAGGTGCAGATGCTTGGAATACAGGATGAAAACGCCGAAAGCCATGACGATCAGGATGTGCAGCCACCAGAAGAATTTCACCCAGGCGGTTTGCGCGGCCGCGGCCAGGTGCAGCGGCAGGGTGGAAAACGCCAGGTTGGCCAGGAAATTGGCCGGGTTGCGGGGCAGGGCTTCGCTTAAGGGTATTTTGAACGCCTCATAGAAGATGAAACTGATCATCAGTGTGAAAATGAAGAAGAGTACTGTCAGGGATTGGTAAGAAGGTCGTTCCAGGCTCGAGACGCGAAAGATATAGCGGCGAATGAAAAAATACATGACGGCAATAATGATCAGGCCGGCAAAAAGGTTGGCCAGGAAAAGCAGCAGCGAGTTGAGCGTACCATGACCGAACAGGCTGAATCCGGAGAAAAATCCCTCGGCGACGTGGTTGAAGGTGACCATGAGAAAAACCAGGAAGCCCCAGAAAATTACGGCGTGGAAAAAACCGGTGATCGGCCTGTTCGCAAAAACCGGGATCTGCAAAAATACCCGGGAAAACATTTCCCACAGTCGCTTTGCGGGACGGTCGCAGCGCGAGACTTTCAAACCTATGCTGATCAGGCGGTATTTCCTGAGGAATTCTGAAAAAGCCAGGCCGGCTGCGAGTGCCACGGCGGCCATAAAAAAAACTTTTTCGATCAATGAAAGCATGGTGGCCTCCTCATATGCGCTTGCCGTTTGTTTTATAAGTGAACCTGTTCCTCATCAGCAGCAGACAACCGCCGTTCATTCATTTTTCAGCCAGTTGAAATCGGGATAAAACGGCCTTTCCAAATCAATATGACCGGCCAGGGTTTTGCTTTCATTGCCGCCGATGAGAAATTTGACTTTTTTGATCTCCCTGAAATTGTAACAGAGATTGTCGACCATGAAATAGATGAATTCCAATTCGGCCGTGGTGCCCGCAGGGAAAGAGCTGCTCAAGAGATCGCTGAAATCAAGTACCAGCAATTCCTTGTTTTTCAGATAATACAGGCCGCGCAGCTGCACTCCCTCGGGCACCGGGGTGATATGGCCGCTGTCGCCGGCCAGCAGCAGGGCGATGAATTTGTTGTACAGTTCCTCCCTGATTTCCGGGACCTCGATCTCGCGGTAAACCGGCTGCAGGTAAATGGATGTTTCGCTGAAATAAAAAAGCTTGACCTTTATGAATTCAGTGAGGGTGGCGCCGCTGACACCCGCTTTGTTCAGCAATTCCGGTTCGAAACGGGCCGGTTTTCTGAGGAAAAGCAACATGTACAGCAGCACGATGACAAAAAAAGCGGCCAGGGAAATCAGCAGAACCTTCCGCGACTTTTTTGTCATTTCAGGATATTGTTGTAATAATAGATGAATTTGCTGACGCCGTTGTAGATAGCGAAAGCGATCTTGTCCAGAAATTCTTCGCTTTTCAGCTTTTTTTCTTCTTTGCTGTTGGAAATGAACGCGGTTTCGATCAGGACGGCGGGCATGGCGGTGCGCATCAGCACCCGAAAGGGGGCCTGCTTGACGCCGCGGTTGCGGGTGTCCAGGAGCTCGTTCAATTCATTCTGGATATATTCGGCCAATTTGCTCGATTCCCTGATGTATTCGGTCTGGGCCATGTTCCAGAGGATCATTTTCAATTCATCGTTCTTGATCGTTTCGCCCGGGTCTTCGAGATTGCGATTTTCCTTCTGGGCCAGTTCCAGGGATTCCTGGTCGGTGGCCTTCAGGCTGACGAAATAGGTTTCCGAGCCATAAGCAGATTTGCGGAAAGAGGAATTGGCATGGATGGAGATGAACATCTGGGCCAGCTGATTGTTGGCGATGGATGCCCGGGTGTTGAGTGAGACCTCACTGTCCTTGTTGCGGGTCATGATCACGCGCAGGCCTGTCCTGGATTCGATCAGTTTCTTCAATTTGAGGCTGATCTGCAATGTTACGTTTTTTTCCTGAAGCTTGGATTTGCCTATGGCGCCCAGGTCTTCACCGCCATGGCCGGGATCGATGCATATGGTTTCGATGGGTTTGGGTTTGCTGGAGGCCGCTGGCGTTTCCTGGGGAGTGAGCGGTTGTTTTTCCGGGATTTCCGGGGGGGCGGCCGGCGCTGCTGCAGGTTTTTCACTTTTTACAAAGTCGAAGACCACGCGATAAGGTTTTTCCAGGACAAAGCTTTTCTGAACGGTTGCCTCGCCTTTGAAAAAAACGGTAAAAATACTTTTGTTTTCCTTGATTTCGTGGATGACGCGATCCAGCAGCGGTGAATTCTGTACGGCCAGGGTGCGCTCGCGGAAATCGGCGCGGTCGGACAAATGCACCTGCATCTGCCCGGGGCGGTTCTGTACAGTGTAGGTGAAGCTGCGGTCGGCTTCAAAGACAATGCGCGTGAAGCCCTGGTGGTCAAAAGAGCGGATATCAATGGCTAGAGAAGTAAGCAGGAGGGGCAGGACCAGGATGGAAATAAATAAAGTGCTTGTCCTTATGAATTTTTTCATTAATCTAAAAAAATGCCAGTGGAGGCGGCGGGAATCGAACCCGCGTCCAATAATGATTCCATCAAAGATTCTACAGACATAGTCTGTTTTCAGTACGACCGGCAGCCGTTAAAACAAACAAAATGGACTGCCGGCGGCCCGCACTTGATTTCGCGCTGAAAAACAGCGGGCGCTCATTCCAGCGCTAGCCCGCAAGGTGACGCTCTGATCCTCCCGCGGGCGGGGAAAACCAGAACGGCAACGTATTAATTACGCTGCGAGTGCAAAGTTGTTTGCGTTTCTTTTTTTGAGCAGTTTATTGAGCTACTCGGCTCAGTCCGCATCTTTAACTTCATCAAAACTGTCGAAACCTTTACGCCCCCAGCCTGGGGAATGGCGGGGCCGACGAGACTCGAACTCGCGACCTCATGCGTGACAGGCATGCGTTCTAACCAACTGAACTACGACCCCGCGCCTTTTGTTAAGCCTGGGCGGTAGAGGGCTTGAACCTCTGACACCCGGCGTGTAAAACCGATGCTCTACCAGCTGAGCTAACCGCCCAACTTAAAAGCCATTAATACACCAAATTCACTGTGCTGTCAAGTGAAAACGGCGATTGGCAGGGCGGGATTCGTCCCGCCCTGCAGCAAATGGCCGTCAATCGTCCATATCGATCGCACCCTTGGTCTTGGCCTTGCGCTTGCTCTCCATCTTGTCCCAGGCATCCATGCACTTGTGATCCTTGCCCTTGACCATGGAGCATTCCAGGTACTCGGCGATGTAGATGATGCAGGCGCGGATGGCCTTGCCGGTCGGGGTTTTTTCGTAGCCGCCGCCGCCCACCGAGAAATTCCGCAGGCTCAGGCCGGCGCCCAGGGCCTTGCCCTTGGCCGTGGCTTCGATGGTGCGGGCGTCGATGATCTCACCGGTCTCGGTATCGATCAGCTTCATATCCACGGCGATGTAGGCCTTGTCCTTCTTGCCGCCCAGTGAGAGCCCCTTGAAGCGGACGGCGCCGCCGGCGCCCTTGGTGTTTTCCTCGTACGCGGAAACCGTGGCGGCGATCAGGTATTGGGCGCCTTTCAGCTTTTTCATCTTGCACCTTGGTCTTGGAGCTGACCCGGCCCGAAGCGCTCAGGTCCTGTTCGCCGAGCACGGCGTCGATCTCCTTCCTTTCCAGCACGCTGAACGCCTTGGTGCTCACCAGCTCGGAAGCCAGCATGTCCTGCAGTTCGCTGGCCACCGAACCGTGCCACCAGCCGGCGGCGGTCTGGTTGGTGAAACGCAAAACGCCGACGCGGATCTTTTCAGCTGCCAGGGGCTGGGTGAAGAAAGCCAGCAGCAGGCACGCCACCAATAATGTCATGGTTAATTTTTTCATCGATCCTCCTGTTTTTGTCAGATTATCTTATATCTTATCTTACACTGTTGTCAGGGCAAATTCAATCGGGGTTCTAAAACAAAATTTCATACAGCTGGTCCGGGGTTTTCTGCAAACCCAGAGCCGCCAGCAGCGGCGCCAGATCGAGGCGGTGACCTTCAAGCTGAATTCGCAATCCGGCCACATCCCTGTGAAAGCGGGCCAGGTCGGCCAGGTGGCGGAACAGGGCGCTGAATACGCCGCGGCCGCGCCAGGCCGGCTCCACCCAGGCGCCGGCCAGCCACCAGAAATTGCGATTGCCGCGGTCGTCCCAGGCGAAACTGACGCGCAGCATTCCGGCCAATCCCGGTTTCTTTTTGTTTTCTGCCAGCAGGTAAAAACCCTTGTGGGCGTCCTTGAGAACGGCCTTGACCCCAAGAAGCACCGTGCCGGGATCGGCGGTTTCGCCGCCGCTTGCAACGGCCAGGCTGCAGATGCAGGCGCAAATGGCGGCGGCATCGCGCATCTCGGCCTTGCGGATCAGGATGGCGGGATTCAGGCATGGGATTCTTGCCGGGGCCGGCTTGCCCGTTCGGGCGGCAGCGAACCTGGCCTGGGCCCGGCGGCCGATCTTTTTCACCGGCAGGTCCAGCTCGGGGATCACGGCCAGGGTGCCGCTGGCCAGGGCGGCCGTCACCGGGCACAGGGCGCAGCTTTCCAGGTCGTCGCACAGGCTGCACAATTCTTTTTTTTCGCTGAAAAAATAGTCCTGGCGCAGCTCGGCGTAATTGGCAGTCATGGCGGCGAGGGTCTTGCTCGACATGGACATGAATTCCTCGAGCTTGCCGAAGCAGTATTTTGCGTAATCGGGATTTTGCCTGGAATGCCCCAGCAGATCGTAGAACATGTAGCAGCCCCAGACGGTTTGGTCAGGGAGCAGGGCCAGGCGGTCGCGGCCGGCAAAGCAGGCGAAGATGCCTTTTTTGTCGTTTTCTCTGAAATTTTCCAGGGGCATGTCCCCGGTTTTTTGTCGATGTTCCAGGCAGATATCGACGAGTCGGTCGAGTTGTTCCTCCAGGGCGGCCAGGTCCGCCTTCCTGCCAGGGGACGCTCAGATCCAGGTTGTACTGCAGGCGTTGGTGCCCCTGCTTGAGCATTGCCTCCATGCTCGCGGCCAGCAGCGGCACGGTTCGCGGCGTGAAGACGCTGTTGACCGTGTAACCTTGGGGATAAAGTTCTTGCAGGTCGGCCAGGGCCGCCTCGACCGCGGCCACGCTGCCGCCATCGCGGTTTTTCTGGGCCAGACCGTCGTAGCTCAAAATCAGGCTCGAAATGGTGTTTCTTGAAAAAAAAAATGTGTTCCTTTTTTAACAGCGAGCCATTGGTGGTCAGGGTGAAACGAAACCTGTTTTTGAATTTTTTATCTGAATATGCAACGGTTTTTTCTATCAGCGGCCAGCTCAGCAGCGGCTCGCCGCCGTAGAAACCGAGCCAGACCTCGTCGGCCAGACGGGGCCCCAGGAAATCCAGGAAAGTTTTAATGGCTGCGATCGTCAATGTGTTTTTCCCCTGGCGCTGCGGGCAGTAGGCACAGGAAAAATTGCATTGCTCGTTCAGAACCAGGGTCAAAGAGGAGATCTCCCGCATGGCAAGGCCATTGTAGCAAGGCACTGGTTTCCATGCAAGCAAGCATGGGACAGGGCATGTTTAAAAAAAATCAATACAACCTTGTTTATTGTAATTTATTGTCATTTAAACTAAAATTATTGCATTCTTGAAATAAGGAGATAACGTATGGACATCAAAAAAGCGAACGTAAATTTACTGCTGGGCAAAGTCGGCGAACTCTTGAAAGGGTTGCCGGATGATGCGAAAAAAGGTGATGAATTCAGCGAAGCCGAAAAAGCGCTGGCCAAGCTGCAGGACCTTTTTGCCGACAAGAAGGTGATATCGAGCTGCTGGCCTGCCGCTCAAAGACCAGCGTGTTTATTCGAGGTAAAAAAAACTTTCATCCGCTGGGTCAAATAAACATTAAATTTCAAAAAGCGGATACTTTTGTTTTAGTTTTTTTGCGACGGGATTTCTTTTGGCATCTGAATCCGCAAAAACATGTCACCCAATATGTTCTGAGTACTTGGAAAACCGAACGTGGTTTACCAGCCAATTCGATCATGGCCATCACCCAGGATCGTTCGGGGTATTTGTGGTTGGGCACCAGCGATGGGTTGGTCCGATTTGACGGTGTGAATTTCAATTTATTCAACAAAGAAAACAATCAGGCTTTCAGCGATAATTGTATATTATCGTTTTATGCAGACCAACAAGGAAGATTGTGGTGCGGAACCTTGGGTGGCAACTTGGTCAAGCTGGAGCAGGGAAAATTCAGTTGTCAGCCGCTGGCGCCCTCCGGATCCAGCCGGGGCATCAATGCCATTGCTGAAGATTCTCAAGGCAATCTTTGGATTGGTACGGCCGAAGGTTTGATATGCCGGCCATCCGGAATGGCCGACAACTATACGGAAGTAAGCGCTTTTAGTGAAGGGAAAATCAATTGTTTTTCACATGAAAGCAACGGACAAATCTGGCTGGGTACCAACAACGGCGAATTATTTGTACGCGAGCAGGAACAATGGCGGCCTTTTGCTTTGGCTGACACCGATTTTGACAAATCCATTATGGCTATTTGCCGGACCCGGGATGGCCGTTTGTGGCTGGGGACCGATTACGGGGTATATGTTTTTAAAGACAAAAAAATGGAGCATATCGCCCTTGGCAGCGGCATGAGCGATAACGTTATTTGCTTCTTGGAAGACCGCGACCGCAATATGTGGGTGGGAACTGAAGATGGCCTTTATCGGATTGCTGACGGCAAGGTACAAAAGTTGACCAAGACCCAGGGCTTGGCCAGCAGTATCGTTTATTCCTTGTGTGAAGACATGGAAGGCAATCTGTGGGTGGGAATGATCGATGGCGGGTTGTGCCAGCTTCGTGACGAAAAAATCTCTACTTTCAGTGGTCAGGAAGGATTGAACACTGGCCTGGTACGAAGTATTCGTGGTGCTCAAAGCGGAGCATTATGGATCGGAGGTCATGGCGGTTTTTTAAGCAGCTTGCGAACCGACCGAATTGAAAATTTTCGCCTGCCCGTCTGGTTGCGGGGCAGCTGTATCTGGTCTATTGAATCAGACGATCCTGCTTCTCTATGGTTGGGAACAGATTTTGGCTTGATCCATTATCAAGGCGGTCTTTTTAAAGAAATTTCCCTGCCCGAGCCGGCCGCAAATATTGAAACACGATGTGTTTTAAAAGATACTTCAGGCCGACTGTGGATCGGCACCAGCGGGGCGGGATTATTGTGCCGGCAGCAGGGAGTTTTTAAAAGAAATTCCAAAGCTGCCGGCCTGCCTGACGACAGTATCACTTCACTTTTCGAGGACCGACTAGGGAATTTGTGGGTCGGCTGCGAAAAAGGATTGGCGGTGCTGCCGCCGGGAATTACTGCGAAATTTATTAAAACCCCTTTTTTAAACAATTGCCATGTGGTTTCGTTATTCGAAGACAAACAGGGCATAATGTGGGTTGGCACCAGGAACCAGGGTTTGAAAGTTCAAAAAGACGGCCGTTGGGGTTTGCTGAACAGCGATCGTGGCCTTTTCGACAACCGGGTTTATGCCATCCTTGAGGATGACCTGGGCTATTTGTGGATGAGCAGTGAACGCGGCATCTTCCGGGCCGAAAAAAACGAGCTGTTAAGGGCGGCCTTCGACCCTACGATGAAAGTGCGCGGTCAATTATTCGATGAAAACGACGGCATGAAGAGCCGGATATGCAACAACGGCAGCCCTTCCGGCTGGAAGGACGACAGCGGCCGTTTGTGGTTCGCCAACCTGGCCGGGGTGGTGAGTGTCGATCCGGCCCGCATGGGCAAGAACGAAAGAGTGCCGCCAGTACTCGTGGAAGAAATCTTGGTGGATCAAACAGAACTGATTGCCCGTGATTTTGACCGGTCGCAAGAGATGAAACTGCCGGCTGGAAGCCAAAAATTCGAATTCCACTACACGGCCCTGAGCTTCATCCGTTCCGACAAGATCGTGTTCAAGTACAAGCTGGAAGGCTACGACAAGGAGTGGACGACCGCCGGTAGCCGTCGCGAGGCCTTTTACACCAACCTCAAACCCGGCCGCTACCGCTTCCGGGTCAGGGCCGCCAACGCCGACGGGGTCTGGAACCTGGCCGGCGCCTCTTTCGCTTTTTACCTGCGCCCCTTCGTTTACCAGACCTGGTGGTTCCTGGTCCTCTCGGCCCTGGCCTTCATGGTCGTGTCGGTGCTCTTGTGGCAGCTGCTGAAAAAATACCTGCGCGCCGTCACCTTCTGGAAGAAAAAGACCCATATCGGCCACTTCAAGATCCTGGAGACCATCGGCACGGGCGGCATGGCCACGGTCTACAAGGCCCAGGACATGCTCGACAGGAAGCGCGTCGTGGCCCTCAAGGTGCTGAAAGAGGAAAATTTCCACGACGAGAACCAGAAAAAACGCTTCAAGCACGAGTCGCTGATCACCGAGCAGCTCGACCACCCCCACATCGTGCGCATCATCGAGCGCGGCGAGATGGAAGACTGCTGGTACATCGCCATGGAACTGCTGCAGGGAGAGTCGCTGGCCCTGCTCATCAGAAGGGGCGGCCGCCTGCCCGTGGGCGCGGCGCTGGATATCATGCTGCAGATCGTCGACGCCCTGCGCGCCATCCACGCCCAGAACATCGTGCACCGCGACCTGAAGCCGGAAAATATCATGGTCAGCGAAGGGCAGGGGCGGCAGCATTTCGTCAAGCTGCTCGATTTCGGCCTGGCCATCACCCCGGCCCAGTCGCGGCTGACCATGTCCGGCGTGGTCATGGGCACCATCCGCTACCTGCCGCCGGAACGGATCAGCGACGGCACCTCTTCCCCGGCCGGCGATATTTATGCGGCGGGCATCATCCTCTATGAAATGCTGACCGGTTCCAAGCCCTTCTGGTCGGAAGCCACCGGCGAGGTGATCCACCGCATCCTGAAAACCTACCCGCTGCCGCCCATAGAGATCAGTCGCGAGGTCCCCGGGGAACTGAACGCCCTGATCATGGCCATGATCGACAAGGAGCCGGCCCGGCGCCCCGCCCTGGATGCGCTCACGGACGAATTGCGGCGCCTGGCGGAAAAATTTCCGCCGCAGATTTGAAGTGCGGGTGGAATAAAGGGAAATTTACATTCAAACGCGATATATGTATAATTGGAAACACTCCGGGAGGTAAACCATGACCTGCAACGTCGGAAAAACGGACCGCATTATCCGGGTGATCGTCGGCGTGGCCATCGCCGCTCTGGGCTTTTATTTCAAGAGCTGGTGGGGGCTCCTGGCCCTTATCCCCCTGTTCACGGCCGCGATCGGTCATTGCGGCTTGTACGTGCCGCTGAAGATCTCGACGGTCAAGAAGAAGAAAACAGAATAAATGAATAGCAGATGACAGGAGACAGAATCCGGAAAGGAAAAAAACTAGAGAGCTATCATTTTCTGTCATCTGACTTCTGACCTCTGTCTTCTAATCCTGAAGAGGAACCATGGATACTTCTGCCTGGATGAACGGCATGGATGTCGCGGTCACGGTCTGCGATCGCCAGGGCGTCATTGTTTACATGAATGACAAGTCGGTACGGACCTTCGCCGCTGACGGCGGCAAGGCCCTGCTGGGGAAAAACCTGATGGCCTGCCACCCCGAACCCGCGCGGCGGAAAATCCTTGATATCATGGCCACGGGGATCAGCAACAGTTATACGATCGAGAAGAACGGCGTGAAGAAACTGATCCACCAGGTGCCCTGGCACGAAAACGGCACCCTGGCCGGACTGGTGGAATTTTCCCTGGTCATTCCCCTTGCTCTGCCCCACTTTGTCCGGGGCTGAAAGGGATAAAACCGTTCCTATCCTGCGGCTTATTTTCCGTCGCCGATATTCTCCGCGAACCAGCCGAGAACCGTCTGCCACCAAAGCCGGGCGTTCTGCGGTTTCTGCACGAAATGGTTCTCGTCGGGAAAATAAAGCATTTGCGATTTCACGCCGCGCCGCTGCAGGGCGGTGAACAGCATCAGCCCCTGGGTGACCGGTACGCGGTAATCGTTCTCGCCGTGCACGACCAGCATGGGCACCTTGAACTTGTCCACGTAGTTGGCCGGGTTCCACTTTTCATACAAAGCGCTTTCCCAGGGGGTGCCGCCGTACTCCCATTCCTCGAACCAAAGTTCCTCGGTGGCGTAGTACATGCTGCGCGCATCGAAGATGCCGTCGTGGGAGACCAGGCAGCGGAAGGGATATTTGAACTCATCGCTGTGGCCGGCCATCCAGTTGAGCATGAAGCCGCCGTATGAGGCGCCGGCGGCCACGATCTTGTCGCGGTCGATGAAGGGAAAATTTTCCACCAGGTACTGCTGGCCCTTGACCAGGTCGATGAAGGGCGCGCCGCCCCAGTCGCCGGAGATCGAATCGGTGAAGGCCTGGCCGTAACCGGTGCTGCCGTGAAAGTTGATCGCCGCCACCACGTAGCCGGGAGAAGCGAACAGGCTGTGGTTCCAGCGGTAATGAAAATCATCGGTCCAGGCGCCCTGGGGGCCGCCGTGAACCAGGAACACCAGCGGATACTTTTTGCTGGCATCGAAGAACGGCGGCTTGAGCAGCATGCCTTCGACCATTTCATCCTTGGCGCCCTGGAAGCGGAATATCTCGGCCCGATTCATCTGCACATCTTTGAAGACCTCGCTGTTGAAGCTGGTCAGCTGCGTCTGCCGCCGCCGGCGCAGGTCGTACTTGAAAATTTCCTGGGGCATGGCCACGGTCTGGGCCAGGTAGACCAGGGACTTGCCGTCGGGAGTCAGGAGCAGGGAATTGGCGTTGACCGCCGCAACGATCTTTTCGATCTTTTTGGAGGCGATGTGCAGCTTGAAGATCGGCTCAAAGATGCTTTGCGCAGCGGTGAAATAAATGGTTTTCTCATCGGCGCTGAACACGAAGGAGGCAATGGTGTCGGGAAAAGCCGCGGTGAGGTTCTGCCCCGTCCCGGTTTTCAGGTTGTAGAGGATGATGTCTTTTTTGTCGGCTTCGAAGCCGGGCCGGCGCATGGACAGGTAAGCCAGATAGCGGCTGCCGGGAGAAAAGACGGGATTGGCGTCGCCGCCCAAATTGGCGGAGCTCACATTTTTTTCATGGCCGCTGCGCAAATCGCGCAAAAAGACGTCGTTGTTGGTGGATATGGCCACGACCGGGTCGGTGTTTTTCACGTAGGCGAACCAATTGCCGTCGCCTGAAAAAAGGTAATCCTGGCTGCCGCCCAGGTCCAGCGGCGGCGTGTCGTACTCGCCCGGGGTCAGGTCGGTGAATTCGGAGCTGCCGGGCCGGTGCAGAAAGACATGGCTGCGCAGGCCGTCGCGCCAGGAATCCCAGACGCGAAACATCAGTCCGGTCAGCAACTTGGCCTTGACCTTGGAGGCTGCGGCCTCTTTCTCCATGGCCACGGCTGCGGCGAAACTTTCGGCCCGAGGGTCGACATCCTTGGCGAAGGCGATATTTTTTTCGTCGCTTGACCAGATGAAGTCGCTGACGCCGCCGTCGATGGCAGTGACGGCCTTGACCGTGCCGGGATCCTTCAGGTCCAGGGAAAAGATCTGCGGATCGCCATCGCGGCTGGAAACGAAGGTCAAGAGGCCCGATCTCATGAAGCGGGGATGGGAATGGTTGCCCTTGCCTTCGGTCAATTTTTTCAGGCTGCGTCCTTGCAGGTCCGCAGCATAGAGGTGGGTCTGGTAGGTGTTGGCGGCGATGTCCGGGGTTCTTACCGCGAAAACGACCCACTTGCCGTCGGGCGAGACGGCCGGGGATGAAAGGCGGCCGGCCGCGAACATGTCTTCAAAAGTCAGGGCTCTTTTCTGGGTCCAGAGCGAAGCGCTCAGGAACAGGCATAGAACAATGATTGAAATTTTCTTCATTTTGGATCTCCATGCTGGATTTTTATTTTGAGTTGATCGGAAAATCGAACCGGGAATTACGTTCATGATTGAAAGGAAAGACCGGCCGCGGGAGCCGCTTGCCGGCTCCCGCGGCCAATTTTTATGGGGGGATTAATAAATAAGCTTAATTCCCTTGTTCAAAATCCTCTTTGGGCAGGATTTTTAAAATGATGTAGCGATTGGAAAACACCTTGTTGGTAACGGGATTGATCAATTCGTATTTTCTAAGCAGGAAAATATATTCCTTTTCGCCGTCGGCTGTGGTGATCTTGACGTTGGCTTTGGCGCTGATGGCTTTGCCGGCAAACAGCTCCTGGTTCTGTTCGATGTTGGTGGACAGGGTGACCATTTTCTTTTCGTTGTCGACCTGGGTCTTCATCTGGGTATAATCCATCTGGTCCCGCTTGTAGTTGGCGGTTTCGGTCTCCACCTCCATTTCCATTTCGGCGATCTGTTTCTGGATTTCGGCTTTCTGTCTGCTGCCGCGGGTTTCGCCCAGTCGGGTCTTTAGCTGGTCCAGGGCGTCTTTTTTGTCTTTAACCAAAAGAATCTGGGTATCTTTCTTTTTCTTGACATCAGCCATTTCTTTGATCAATTGCGGCAGGATGAGGTCTTTGCTCTCCGGTGCTTCACTGGAAACCAGTTCCCAGGATTTGAATTCCAGCGAAACAGGCTCAGCGGCCATGGCCGCCATGGTGTCCCTGTCCTTGGCCTTCATGGCCTGGAAATATTTGGAGATTGTGATCTCCTCGGGTTTTTGACAGGATGTGGTGATCATGATCAAAAAAATTAAAGCGATCAAAACCAGTACTTTTTTCATGAAGTCCTCCTACTAAATTTTATGAATTGTTTTGGAGACATGGAAATATTTTTTCTATGCCCTTTTTGCATTGCGCAGTACGTTTTGCTCATCTGCATGGATTATAAGTAATTAAAAAATTAAAATCAAGACACTTTGGCAATTTATTCAAAAAAAACAGGAGGGGGCGGGGAAAGTTCCGGATCGCTTACTGGCTATCCAGGATAAAATCGGTGGGATTCAGCGGTTTGTCGAAATAACGGACTTCGTAGTGCAGGTGGGGGCCGTTGCTTCTCCCGGTGGTTCCGACGGTGCCGATGACGTCATAGCGATGGACGCGCTGGCCTTCACGGACGTTGAATCCGGCAAGATGGCCGTAGCGGGTGACATAGCCGAAACCATGGTCAATGATGATCATCTTGCCATAATACTCTCTTGGTTCGGCCACCAGGACCACACCGTCGGCCGGGGCGATGATCTTGTTGCCCAGCTGGGTGGCGATATCGATGGCGTAGTGAAATTCATAACGTCCGGTGAAAGGATGGACCCGGTTGCCGAAGACGCCGGAAATGTAACCGCGCGTTGGCCAGATGACCGGAGTGGCGGCAAGCTGAAGCTTTTGCTGGTTGACGAACTTCTCCACGGATTTGAGCGAATCTTCTATTTTTTGCGCTTTGTCCCTTATGTCCGCGGTTTTGGGGGCCGTGTCCTTTTGCAGCAGGGACTGGGGATTGGGAAGCACTCCCGGGCGTGCCCGAAAAATTACTGCCGGCATTGCCGAATTCGGGACCGCCGCTGCCCACTTCTTTGAGCGCCAGGGGCGAGGTCAGTCCGGTGGCCACCATGATCCTTTCCTTGTAGATCTCCATGTTCTTGAGGCGCTCGTTGAGAACCTCGATGGTGGAAGACAATTCGCTGATTTTTTGCCGTTTGTCCTTGGCGTCAAACTCGAGGCGCTTCATTTTTTGCTTGTCCAGGGTCATGGTCAAGTAATGGAAAATGATGAAGCCGAAGAATAAGAGCAGGAAGGAGAAAGCCAGAATGGAATTTTTGATCAATTTTGAAGAAACAGTGAATTCCTTGTTGGATGCTGTGGCGTCGGAAACGATAATCACCGAATAATTACGGGTTTGTTTGGCAGTTTTCATTGCTGTTTTTCACCGGGTGTTCTGATTGTAGAACAAGCGGTTGGTTTTGTCAACCATGGTTGCCGTCATTGCCCGACAATTTCCCTGACCTTGCCGGCGATGTGTTCCAGGGGCGTTCCGGGAGGGAAAACCTCGCGGATGCCGATTTTTGCCAATTCCGGCATGTCGGCGCCGGGGATGATGCCGCCCAAAAACATCGGGGGTGGAGGGATTTTCTTTCTCCATGTAAACCGCCATGATCTTTTTGCACAGCTGCAGGTGAGCGCCGGAAAGGATGCTCAGGCCGATGATGGAGACGTCTTCCTGGATCGCCGTGTTGACGATGGTTTCTGGTGATTGACGCAGCCCGGTGTATATGACTTCCATACCCGCATCGCGAAGATACTTGGCCACGATTTTTGCACCGCGGTCATGCCCGTCCAAACCGGGTTTGGCGATCAGGACTTTTATTCTGTGCATGATGGGATTATTTTTATACAAAAAAAATTAAAAGTCAATATTTTAACTTGACATTGCCGTTGAAAAAGTGATAGAAATTACCGTAGACAAAAGACGGATAAGGTTCAGGAGGACCAGAATGAATAAAAAAGCGATTGTTCTGGCTGATAATAGTTACACGATCCGCCGGATTGTCGAATTATCATTTTCAGAAATTGAAAATATAGAAGTGCGCAGTTTTGAGAACGGATCCGGAATCAAGGAAAAATTGCTGCAATTGAAACCCGCAGTGGTGATCGTGGACATCAAATTGCCTGAGACCAACGGCTATGATATCTGCCGTTTCATCAACGAAACTCCCGCTTTGAATCAATGCCGGGTTTTTTTGATGAAGGGCAGTTTCGAACCGGTCGACAACGAAATGATCAAAAACCTCAAATATGAGGATATTGTCACCAAGCCTTTTGATTCCAATGCCCTGGTCAGTGCGGTCATGAAGATCGTCAACGGGGAAGAAATAAAAGCACCCAGCAAAGTTGCCGGGGCCGGCCCAGTTCCTTTCCGGAAGATTTCCCTGAAATTGAACCCGACGCCCCTGACAGCGAAGATATCAGCTTTTCAGACATTCGCGGCGAAATGGAAGCGCCGCTTCCTGCGGATCGCCCTACAGCCAGGAACCAGGTCCTGGAGCGGGATGAAGTGCTTCCTTCCGAAGAGATCACCCAGGGGACCCAGCCCCTCAAAGATAACCTGATGCCGATCGAAAGTGAAGAGAACATCAAGAATCCCTTCGAAGAGGAACCCGCTTTTGAAGAAATAAACGCCGCGAATTCCGGGACTGCCGCTTCGCTAGCTCCTGAATTCGATACGAAATCCGTGCTCAAGACTCCGCAGGCCGACAGTCAAATCAAAGACGCCTCCGATGAATTTCATGAACGGTTTCTTGAAATTGCCAATGAAGACACTTCCGAGGACCTGCTTAAATCATCATTGGAATCGTCGCAAATGCCCGACAGTGATGACCTGCAGTTCCCCAGCGATCAGAAAGACGACAAATTGATGGAAAGCGGGGAAAAATTCGCGCTGGAATTTGACAAGAATGAACTGAATTCTCCGGCAAAAACCATCTACGCCAGCCCGGACAGCATCATCGATCTCATGGCCCCCGGCCAGAAGCCGGAAAAAGATTCGCAGCTTTTTGAGGACAAACTTTTTGAAAAGGAAGTGGTTGTCAAAAAGGCAGTGCCTGAGACAAGCTCGCCCGAGGCCGAATTGGAAAAACTGGTTAAAATGCCCAAAAAAGAGACCAGGCTCGAGCCTGAAGCTCCGCTGCCGGAAAAATTGGCAATGAGCGGAAAACTCGAAGAAAAGTTGAGCCTGACAATAAAAGAGCTGCTTTGGGAGATTGTTCCTCCCTTGGCCGAAAAGATCATAAAAGAAGAAATAGATAAAATCAAATCCGATCTGAGCAAAAGCGGCTTGTAATTTTTTCTTTGGAGTTTTAACCAAGTGGAAATGAACATGGAAAAAGCATATGACCATCTACAGACCGAACGCGACTGGTACCGCCGCTGGGAAGAGAACAACCTGTTCACTCCCTCCGACCATGACGCCGGCATTCCTTTTTCGATCATCCTGCCTCCCCCCAATGTGACCGGTTCGCTGCACATCGGCCACGCCCTTACCCTCTCCCTGCCCGACATCATCGTGCGTCGGAAAAAAATGCAGGGCTTCAACGTGCTGTGGCTGCCCGGGGTCGACCATGCCGGCATCGCCACCCAGATGATGGTGGAAAAAAATCTGAAAAAGGAAAAGGGACTGAGCAAGGAGGATCTGGGCCGTGAACAATTCCTGCAATTGGTCTGGGATTGGAAAAACGCTTCGCAACAGAAGATCGTTGGCCAGATCAAGAAACTGGGACTGGCGCTGGATTGGAGCCGGATGAAATTCACCTTGAGCGACGAGATGCAGCAGGTGGTCAAGAAAGTTTTTGTCATGCTTTTCCGGGAAGGAAAAATTTATCAGGGAACCTATATGGTGAATCGCTGTCCCAGCTGCAAGACGGTTCTTTCCGACCTGGAAGTGGAACACAAGGAGGTCCATGGCCGCCTGACCTATATCCGCTACCCTTTGCGCCAGGAACCGGGGCGCTGGGTGGTGGTGGCCACCACCCGGCCGGAAACCATGCTCGGCGATGTGGCGGTGGCCGTTCACCCCAAGGACGCCCGTTACAAGAAATTGATCGGCCAGGAAATCCTCCTGCCGCTGACCGGCCGGGCCATTCCCCTGGTCGGCGATGATGACGTGGACAGGGACTTCGGCACCGGGGCGGTCAAGGTCACGCCGGCGCACGACCCGGCCGATTTCAGGATCGCCCTGAAACACCACCTGGAAAAGATCGTGGTCATCGACGAACTGGCGCGCATGACCGGTCCCATCCCGGAAAAATACCTCGGCCTGGACCGCTTCGCCTGCCGGCAGGCGGTACTGGACGACCTGCGCACCCTGGGCCTGATCGAGAAGGAAGAGGACTATGCCCATAACGTCGGCCATTGCCAGCGCTGCGAGACCGTGGTCGAGCCGAACATATCCAAACAATGGTTCCTGAAGACGGCCGAGCTGGCACCGCCGGCCATCGCCGCCGTGCGTGACAACGAGATCACCTTCATTCCCGACAAGTGGAAAAAGGTCTACTTCAACTGGATGGAGAACATCCAGGACTGGTGCATCTCCCGGCAGCTGTGGTGGGGGCACCGCATCCCGGCCTATCTATTGCCAGGATTGCCAGGAAGTGGTGGTGGCCGAAGAAGATCCCGGCTGCTGCCCCGATTGCTCCGGCTCGCGGCTGGTCCAGGATGAAGACGTACTGGACACCTGGTTCTCCTCCGCCCTGTGGCCGTTCACTACCCTGGGCTGGCAGGACGACAGCCCCGATTTCAAGACATTCTACCCGACCTCCATCATGGCCACGGCCTTCGACATCATTTTTTTCTGGGTGGCGCGCATGATCATGATGGGCATCCATTTCGGCGGCGCGGTGCCCTTCCGTGAAGTGCTGATCAACGGCCTGATCCGCGATGAAAAGGGCCAGAAGATGAGCAAGACCAAGAACAACGTCGTCGATCCGCTGGATATCATCCGCGAATACGGCGCCGACGCCCTGCGCTTCACCCTGGCCATCCAGGCGGTGCCGGGCATGGACATCTCCCTGTCGATCAGCCGCATCAAGGGCTACAAGGCCTTTGCCAACAAGATATGGAATGCCTCGCGCTATGTGATCATGAACCTGAAGGACGACGAGGCGCCGGAGATCGACTGCCGGCGCATCAGCGACACCGACAAATGGGTCCTGCACGTGCTGAACGCCACGGTGGAAAAGGTGAACCGCTGCTTTGACGAATACCGCATGTATGAGGCCGCCGACCTGATCTACCATTTCATCTGGGATGAGTACTGCGACTGGTACCTGGAGTTTTCCAAGAGCGACCTGGCCAGCCCCGACACGCGCTCGGTGCTCAAGCTGACCCTGCTGCGCATCCTGCAGCTGCTGCACCCCTTCATGCCCTTCATCAGCGAGGAGATCTACCAGAAGATCAAGGGGGAAAAGGAGTTCCTGATCCAGACCGAGTTTCCGGCCTTCACCCGGGAGTTTGTCTTCCCCGAGGCCCACGCCGCGGTCGAAACCCTCAAAAAGGTCGTGGCTGAGACGCGCAAGACCCGCACCGAGAACCGCATCGAGCCCAACAAAAAAATCCCCATCTTTCTCAAATGCGAGGCGGCCGCGGAAAAAAAACACCTGGAAAAGCATTTGAAATATTTCGATTTTCTCAGCCGCAGCCTGCAGACGGAGATCGTCGACGATCTGTCGGTGCTGCCGAAAGGTTTCCGGGGCGTGAGCCAGAACTGGGAGATCCTGCTCCCCTTTGTCAGCGACCAGGATCGCCAGCAGGAATTGCAGAGACTGAGCGCTGAAAATGACAAATTGAGCAAGCTGATCGGTCAGATGGAAGGCAAATTGAGCGGCGGCGGATTTGCTGAAAAGGCCCCGGTCGAGGTCATCCAGAATTTTAAAAAGAACCTGCAGGAATACATTGAAAAAAAGGCAAAAATAAGCAAGACCATTGATGATCTTTCCTGACGGTTTCAATAAAATCCATCTTGCCGCTTGCGATTCGACCAGCGATTATGTCAGACAGAACCTGTCCCGGCTGGAAGCCGATTTCCCGCTCATGGTCAGCGCCGGCGCCCAGCATGCCGGACACGGCCGTGACGGCCGCGGCTGGTTCTCGGCGCCGGATCTCGGCATTTACGCAACTTTCGCCTTTCACCTTGCTGCCGGCTCCGGACTGCCCCTTCTGGCCATCACTTCGGGCGTGGCCGTGGCCGGGATGCTTGGCAGTTGGACCAAGCGGGAGTTCGCCTTGAAATGGCCCAATGACGTTCTGGCCGACGGGAAAAAAATTGCCGGCATCATCTGTGAAAACATGGTCAGGGCGGAGAAAATCACCTGCCTGGTCGGCATCGGCATCAATGTCAACCAGCAAGCCGGGGATTTCCCGCCTGGTTTGCAGGAGCGGGCCGGTTCGCTGAAAACATTGACCGGCGTGACCTGGCCACTCGCCGAGGGCCGGCTGAGGTTGGCCGCGGCCTTGGCCGCCAGGCTGAAAAATTTGGAAAACGGCAAGTCGGCCGTGATTCTCCGCCAGGCCAGGCGTTTGAGCCGATCCTATTTGCAGCGGCAGATATCTTTTCATTTCCAGGGACAAATTTTGCGCGGGGAATTTTGCGGTCTGGCCGCGGACGGCGCTTTGCTGCTGAAAGTAGCCGGTCAGGAGACAAAAGTTTTTTACAGCGGCGAATGGCTTGAGCGATAAGAACTGCCGGCTGCGGATCAGAAGATCAGACTTTAAAGATGATATTCAGATGGCAGAGGGTGATCTCGTCCTCGGCGTGCAGTTCATGCTTGACCCCGGTCTGCAGTTTGTTGCCGTTCAGGAAAGTGCCGTTGATGGCGCCGGGTTCCTCGGAAAGATAGAATTTTCCGTCCTTGAACTGGATCTTGGAATGTTTGCGTGAAATGTATTTTTCTTCGTCCTCGTCTGTCAGGTCGATGTCGGGAACGAATCCGGTGGTATAATCCCGCCGGCCCAGAAAGGTTTGCGCCTTGGTCAGCTGCACCAGGCGGTTCGAACGCTGAATGATCAAATAGGCCTTGATATCGGCATTGATCTTTTCAGAGGTCTGGTCTTCCTTTTTCGCTTCCTTGGCATCCGCCTTCTCTTTTGCAGCCGGGGCGGGGATCGGCAGGTCCATCAGGACCGTCTGGATTTTTATGTGTTTTTCGCTCAGTTTCTTCAATACTTTCAGGGCAATGTCCGGTGTTTGCTTGAGCATTTCAGTCAAAGAAATGTAGGGGATCTTGATCATGTCCGCCTCTTCGATGACTTCCACCGTATAGATCGCCCTCTGCTCGTTGTTCAGTGATTCCTCGCCGAAAAAATCACCCTTGGTCAGGGTAAGCAGGATCTGGCCGCTGTTGTCGTTCCTCAGTTGGACCTTGCCTTTGTTGAGAATATAAAAATCGGTCTGGATATCACCAATTTTATAGATGATGTCGCCGGCCTTGTAGTGGGTGATGAATTTTTTCAATGCTTCCATATTTTTGGTTTGCGTTAAAAAATATTTTATTAAAGATATTGTACTTTGTCAATTTTTCCTGCTTTTATAATTTTCTTTTTTTCAAAACAACCGTCAGACGCCACTTGCCAAGTCATGGTTTTTGTCTTAAAATCACGCTGCCAACCGCAGCCGGCCGGCTTTTTGCGGGAAAAGACATGAAAAATGAATTCGCTTTCCTGTTTCCGAACCCCAGGAAGGTCCTGGTCCGCAATGATTTTTTCGATATCAGGGATTTGTGTTTTCCCCTGGAAATATATAAGAAATACGATTTTCTGTTCGATTTTTTCAAGGTCAGGAACAAAAACCGCGGCCTGGAAATCATCTTTCAGGAACACCAGGGTCTGGGCGATGAGGAATACATGCTGGAAAGCGGCGAGATGCAGATCCTGGCCATGGCCAATTCAGTGCGCGGACAATTTTACTCCCTGGCCACGCTGCTGCAGATCCTTGCCTTTTATGGCGACTCCGGACGCATGCCGGTTTTTTCGATCCGCGATGCGCCGGAAATCGCCATACGGGGATTTGCCCTTGCTGCGGCAGGCGGAGCCATTCCCGTCGCTGGCCGAGCTGCAGCGCTTGCTGCTGAAACTTGCCCTGCTGCGATTCAACCATTTCGCCATGCCGGCAGCCTACGTGGCCGGACTCGGAAAAATCCTCTGCGCTTCATTCTCGAACAGGAACCTTGAGCAGGGTGGAAATGGGTCTCGTTGCCGCCCGGGCCCGGAAAATGGGCGTGGAATTTTTCCTGCTGCCCCAGGATGCCGCGCCAGCTCCCGCAGAGGGTAGCGGTCGGGCCGGAATTGAATTTCTTCAGGCCAACCTGGAGTTTATCAGTTCAGAAGCAAGTGAAAAGAAAATGCAGCCCGCTGCCTGGTTCGAAGATTTTTTGCAGCGCTGCAAACTTGGCAAAGCCCGCGGGGTAAAAACGCTGGTTTGGGCTGACCGCTTTGCCGATCATCCCGAATGGATCCGAAAAATTCCCCGTGATGTCCTGGTTTTCCAAAGGAGCCCGCATACAGGGAACTACGAATTTTTTAAAAGCAAGGCATTGCCTTTCAAAAAACATCATATCCCGCAGGTACTCAGCCAAATCATCTGGAGCCGGGACCGGTTCATTCCAGCCATACGCAGCAGCATGGCCGGCATCAGCGCCGCTTTCCGTGCCGCCAAGGCGGATAAATTGGCCGGAGTCATGCTGATCGGCTGTGAGAGCGGGGGTAACGGCTGCCTTCCTGAAGGGAGTGCCTTGCTCAAGTTCGAAGCCGGCTGCCTGTTATGGAGCGGGCGGCCGCCCGTTCCCGGGGCCTTCAGCCGTTGGGCCTTGGGCCGCGATGAAGCCGATCTGTTCCGCGTCTACTCTTTCCTGGCCCAGCTGGATCACCAGTTGTCCCATACCCATGGGCAATATTTATTCGAAGATCCCGTTTTTGCCGCTTTTTCCAGGCAGGGCGATCCCAGGAAAATCGAGGCCCACTATCGCAAAGCCGCTTTATATCTGAAAAAAAGAAAGATCGCCCGCAACGAACTGACCGACTTTCTGAACTTCACCAGGCAGCTGTGCGAATTCATCGCCGCCAAGGTGGAATTTTCCAGCTGCCTTGGTTCCCTTCTGGAAGAACAATGCGGGCCCGAGCAAATTATGCATCAGGCGGCAGGGCTTGAAAAAGGGGCCGAGAAACTGAAAAATCTATACCTGGAATTGTGGCGAAAAGGGTTCCAGCCCGAAGGCCTTCCTGATTTTGTCAACGGCTTCACTTTTTTGCAGGAGCGTTTCCAGTATCTTCACCAGCTCAGCTCCCGGCCCGCAGCCAGGGAAAAACTCCTGGCGGAATTGAAGAATCATTCTCCATTCAATTCTCCGCATGGCCGTTCCGGCAGCAGGTCCTGCTGATCCTGATGTTCAGCTTGTAACGATCGATCGTTGGACGCTTAAACGCCGTTGCATTTCGACCAGCCGCAATTGGCGCAGGTGGGGCACTTTTCATCGCTGACGCTGCTGCCGCAAACCGGGCAATTGAGAGCGTTGTGGTCCTGATGATGCGTGTGCACCGTGCCGATGTGGGTTTCCAGGACCTTGGCGATGGCATCGGGGATGGATTGGATGAGCAGGCCGTTGGTGAATATCGGTTCGGCGCCGCCGATGCCCTTGAGCTGGTTGACCACTTCTTCGGTCGAAATGCCGCTGCGCAGGGCCAGCGATATAAGCCGGCCGATGGCTTCGGCGTCGGCCATGGTCGAGTAGCCGCTTTTGCCGATGGAGGCGAAAACCTCGAAAGGTTTCTTGTTGAAATAGCTGACCGTGATGTAGAGGTTGCCGAGGCCGGTGGAGATCTTGTGGGTGGTGGAGGGAATGGCATCGGGACGGCCCATGGGCTTGGGCTTTTCCTCACCGGCCTTGTTCAATACCTGCACGGCCCGGCAGCCGTCGCGATAAACGGTGATGCCCTTGATGTTCATGTCGAAGGCCTGCAAATAGGCGGCTTCGATATCTTCGCGCGTCGCCGCATTGGGGAAATTGATGGTCTTGGAAACGGCGCTGTCCACGTATTCCTGGAAAACCGCCTGCATTTTCAAATGATCGATGGGGGATATTTCCTGGGCGGTGACAAAATAAGCGGGTGGAACTGCTTCGGGATGCTTTTCCTGCCATTGCTGGAAGAGCGGGTGAATGTCGCGGATCTCGCTGTCCAGGATCTTCGAGATCACCTGGAAGGCGAATATCGGTTCGATACTTGATGAACAGCCGGCAATGCGGGAAATGGTTCCGGTGGGGGCGATGGTCAGCACCGAGGCATTGCGCATCTTTTGACCTTTGTAGACCGATTTGTCGATATTGGGGAAATTGCCGCGCAATTCGGCCAGGTGGCGCGAAGCCTTGACCGCTTCTTCTTTCATGAAGGCGATTATTTTTGTGCCCAGGGCGCGGGCCTCTTCACTGTTATAGGCAATGCCCATGAGGATCAGCAGGTCGGCGAACCCCATGATCCCCAGGCCGATGCGGCGGTTCGCTTTGGCCATTTTGTCGATTTTTTCGAGCGGGTAAAGATTGACGTCGATGACGTCATCGAGGAAACGGATGCCCAGTTCGATGATTTCGCGGAATTTTTCCCAATTCAATCCCTGCTGTGATTTTTCATCGTACAGGTTCAGCAGGTTGATCGAACCGAGATTGCAGGCCTCGTAATCGTGGAGCGGCTGTTCGCCGCAGGGATTGGTGGCGCGGATGGGGCCCTGTTTGGCGGTCGGATTCAGCTGGTTGACCTTGTCGATGAAGATCAATCCGGGGTCGCCGTTGCTCCAGGCCGAATCGACGATCAGGTCGAACATCTCCTGGGCGTTGGCCTTGCCGACCACTGAACCGTCCATGGGATTGATCAAGTCGTAACTGGTGTTGTTTTTGACAGCCTGGATGAAGGTATCGGTGATGGCTACCGAGATATTGAAATTCTGGGCCGTGATACCGTCCCTTTTCATGGAGATGAAGTGTCTTGATGTCGGGATGGTCGACCCGCAGGACTCCCATGTTGGCGCCGCGGCGCGTACCGCCCTGCTTGACCGCTTCAGTGCCGGCGTCAATGACCTTTAAAAATGAGACAGGTCCCGAAGCGATGCCCTGGGTTTTGCGCACAAAGCTCCCGGCCGGCCGGATCCTGGAAAAATCGAAACCCGTACCGCCGCCCTCCTTGTGGACCAGGGCCGCATTCTTCACCGTTTCAAAAATTCCATCCAGCGAGTCCTCGATGGGCAGGACAAAACAGGCGGAAAGACACATCTGCCTTTCCGCGCCGGTCAAAGTCGGAGAGTTGGGCATGAAATCCTTTTGCATCATGGCCTGGAAAAATTTTTCTTCCCAGAATTTTCTGTCGGCCTCATTTTTTTCGGCTTTGGCGATGAAGCGGGAAACGCGGCGGAACAATTCCGAGGGCTTGGTTTCAAGCAGTGTCCCTTTTTCGTCTTTTTTGAAGTAACGGGCCTTTAATATTTTAAGTGCGTTTTCCGTGAAATTTTCCATTAAACTCTCCTTGGCCTATAAATGTAGTTGATACCGGATTATAAAGCGCTAAATGTAGTGTGTCAAGATGGTTTTAAAAAAATTTTTATAAAAAAATTTCTTGACAATTAGTTATTATATATATTATTATGTGGGAGAAAATGGGACAAAATGGGATGAAAGAACGATTCAGGGGCAGTTACATCGCGAAAATCGATGACCGCGGCCGGGTTAAAATACCCGCGAAGTACCTCTCCGTCCTGGAAAAGGATTTTGGCAGGGAGGTCTACCTGACGTCGGTCAACGGCGACCATATTCTGTTTTATCCCATGATGGTCTGGCAGGAGATCGAAAAGAAGATCGCCGCCATCCCCGTGCGCGATCCCGATCTCGAGGAATTCGTCAGTCGCAGCAGTTTCTGGGGCACGGAAACCGAGATCGATCCCAAGGGCCGCATCCTGATCCCGCCCGATCTCCGGGCCGGCAGCAAACTGGAAAACAGCCTGCTGATCCTGGGCAAGATCGATTACCTGGTGATCTGGAACAAGGAGGTTTTTGAGGCGCGGTACATGGGCGGTCAGTTCGCTGATGAAAAAATGCACAAGGTATCGAGGATGCTCAATGAATTTTCTTCATTACCCCGTCATGAATAAAGAGGTCCTGGAAATATTCCAAGCCACCGGAAAAAAAATTTTTGTGGATTGCACGGTGGGCGGCGGCGGCCACAGTCATCATATTCTCAGCGCTTTCCCTGAAGCCAGCGTGATCGCCATCGACCAGGACGGTGAAAGTCTTGCCCTGGCCAGGGAAAATTTGCAGGGCTTCGGCAAGCGGGTGAGCTTTCATTCGGGAACCTTCATCAGCCTTTTTGAAGATTTTGATTGCCGGCGCCTGGCCGTCTCGGGAATCCTGGTGGATCCGGGCATTTCTACGGTTCAATTGAAAAATGACCAGCGCGGTTTTTCTCATACCCTGGATGGGCCCCTGGATATGCGCAAAGATCTCAATTCCACGCCTTACCGCCGCCGAAATACTCAATTCCTTTTCCGAGGACAAACTGGCCGATATTTTCAGCAGTTACGGCGAAGTGGCCAATGCCCGACGCCTGTCCAAAGCCATCATTGAAAAAAGGCTTTTCACTCCCTGGCGATCGACGGTGCAGCTGCGGCGGTTGGTCGAGGATATCAACCACTGGCGGCCGCGTCCGGGACTGGGACATCCGGCGGCCAAGGTTTTCCAGGCCCTGCGCATCTTTGTCAACAACGAACTCGATGGCATCGGCTCCTGGCTCGCAAAAATCCCCCAGCACCTGCGCAGCGGCAGCCGCGTTGTATTCATCACTTACCATTCGCTGGAAGACCGCCTGGTCAAACGGGCTTTTCAGCAATTGCAGCGCTTGCAGAAGGTCGAGTTGCTCAGACCTTTTCCCGCCTTTCCCAGCCGCGCCGAAGTGGCCGAAAATCTGGCCTCACGTTCTGCGAAGCTGAGGGCTTTGCAAGTGGCATGAACAGCAAGGGCAGATCGTTGGCTGATTTTCGCCTGGCCATCCTGGCGTTTTTCATTTTTCTTGTGCTGTTCATTTATTCCAGCCTGAATCTTAAAAACGTGGACCTGGGTTACCGGCAGCACGAGCTGCTGCTGGCGGAAAAAACGTTGCGTCTGGAGATCGATTCCCTGCAGGCACGGAGAGCAGAGCTGCTCAATCTGGAACGCATGGAGAAGATCGTGGTGGAAAAACTGGGCTACCAGTATCCTGAAGCCGGCCAGATCATCAAGGTTATTGAAGATGACAATGAATAGCAATCGCCAGGGCAAAAAGCGTTTTTTCGTCCTTTCCATATTTTTTTTCATCTGGATTTTTATGATCGCCTTCAAACTCTTCAACATGCAGGTGCTCGACTACACCACCTACATGGCCAAGGTCAAGGCCCAGATCAACCGGGTCGAGGAACTTCATTCCAAGCGCGGCACCATCTCTGACCGCAACGGCGAGATCCTGGCCATTTCGCTTCTGTCCAAGTCGGCCTTCATCAGCAACAAGGACAATGAGCTTTCCCTGGCTGTATATAAAAAAATCTGCGGCCTGCTCGCCTTGAACCATTCCCAGAAAATGAATATCGTCAAGCGCATCCGCCGCGGCGAAAAATTCATCTGGGTCAAGCGCAAATTGACCGATGAGGAATACTTGCAGGTCAAGGCGCTGGCTTCAAGCAAGGATACGGCAGGTACCATAGATTTTATCGATGAATACCGCCGGGTGTATCCGCAAAAGAAGATCGCCTCGCACATTCTTGGCGGCGTGGGCATCGACGAACAGGCCCTGGGCGGCATTGAAACCAGCCTGGATACCGAGATCAAGGGTCGTGGCGGCAAACTGAAAGTTCTGATCGACGCCCGCAAAAAAATTTTCCAGTTCAAGTATATGGAGCAGCCGGTCACGGGCAGGGACATCCACCTGAGCATTGACGCATCCCTGCAATTTTTCGTGGAACGGGAATTGGCTGCCGCGGTCGATAAATATCGCGCGGCAGGCGGGGCGGTCATTGTGATGAGCAGCCGTGACGGCCAGGTTCTGGCCATGGCCAGCAACCCGGATTACTGTCCGGAAAACATTTGGCGCACGCCCCTGCCGGTACTGAAAAACAAGGCGATCTCTTTTCTTTACGATCCCGGTTCGACTTTCAAGATCGTGCTGGCCGCAGCCGCTCTTGAAAACCGGGTCTGTTCTCCCGGGGAAATGTTCAATTGCCATAACGGCGTTTATGCGATCAGGGACAGGCAAATCACCGATGTTCATCCCTTTGACCGTTTGTCTTTTGAGGACATTTTTATTCAATCCAGCAATATCGGCGCTGCCAGTATCGGTCAACGCTTGGGAGAAAAAAAATATTTCAAGGCTATTCAGGAATTCGGATTCGGCCGCCGCAACGGCATCATGCTTCCGGCTGAAGAAAACGGAATTTTAAATCCTCTGGCAAAATGGAGCGGTGTTTCTCTGGCTTTCCTTTCTCACGGCTATGAAATTTCTGTAACGCCGCTGCAAATGGCGGTCGCTTTCAATGTGCTGGCCTCGGGCGGTTTTTTCATCCGGCCTGACATCATCATGAATGATGCTCACGGCGGCAGCCAGACGCGAGTGCTGTCGGCAGCCAACCAGCGGCGGCTGACAGAAATCCTGACAGCCGCGGTCAGCCGCGGCACCGGCAAAAAAGCCGGGATCGCAGGCCTGGAGATTGCCGGCAAGACCGGGACAGCCCATAAGGTCAAACGGGGACAATATACGCGAAGTTATGTTGCTTCTTTCGGCGGGTTTTTCCCGGCCCACGATCCCCAGGTGACCGTGTTCGTGATGATCGATGAGCCCCAGGGCCTGCATTTCGGCGGTGATGTGGCGGCACCGGTTTTCAAGGCCATCGCTGAAAAGATCATGCTTTACTTGAAGCTTTTTCCCGATATGCCTGGCGAAAGCGAGATCCGCATATGAAGTACCTGGATGACTTGCTCGGCAAACAGGAATCCCTGGCCTGGCGCGGCGACCTCCATGTGCCCGTTAGCGGCATAGAATTTGATTCACGGAAAATCAGGAAAAATAATTGCTATGTCTCCATCAGGGGCTTCGTTAAAGACGGGTTCACTTATGTTTCCGAAGCCATCAGCAATGGAGCCAGCGCCGTGGTCTCGGTTCACCCGCCTCCTCAAAATCACCGCCAGGTAACGTGGGTGCAGGTCAAAAATGACCGCCGGGCTCTGAGTACGATAGCCAATCGTTTTTTTGACGATCCCTCCCGGCAATTGCAGACGATCGGGGTCACCGGCACCAACGGCAAAACCACAACCGCGGGATTGATTCAAGCCCTGCTCAACAGCGAAGCCAAAACCGCGGCCATTGGTACTCTGGGCATGAATTTTCCGGGTTTCGACCAGGGGACGAAATTGACCACTCCCGAAGCTCCGGAGCTGTTCGCTTTCATGGCCAATGCGCTCAAGGCCGACTGCGTAAATCTGGTCATGGAGGTTTCCTCGGTCGCACTCAGCCTGGGACGAGTGGATGATGTTTCTTTCGCTCAGGCGGTCTTCACTTCGTTTTCCGGCGATCACCTCGATTTTCACCAGACCCTGGAAAACTATTTTGACGCCAAGCTTTCTCTCTTTAAAAGACTCGGCAGTGAACACTGGGCGATCATCAACTGTGATGATGCCAGCGGGGCGCGCATAATACGTGAATTGAACTGCCGCTATCTCACTTTCGGTTTTTCCGAGCAGGCCGATATCCGGCCGCTGAAATACGCGTTTTCCCTGGATGGCGTCAAGGCTGTGCTGCAGACACCGCGCGGCAAGATCGATATCCAGAGCCGGCTTTTGGGACGTTTCAACCTGCTCAATATTCTGGCGGCAGTGGGTTCGGCCCTGGTCAAGGGCGTGGCTGTGGAAAAGATCGGCCCCGCCCTGGCAGCCTTCGCTCCGGTCAAGGGCAGGGTCAACATCGCCCATGCCGGTGATTTTATGGTGGTGGTGGATTATGCCCATACCGATGACGCCCTGGAAAACCTGCTGAAGTCGTTCCGCGAGATCACCCGGGGGCGACTGATCCTGGTCTTCGGGGCGGGCGGCTCCCGGGACAAGACAAAGAGACCGCGCATGGCGCAGGTGGCTGGCCGCTACGCCGATTGGGTCGTGGTGACCAGCGACAATCCGCGCCAGGAGGATCCTCAGGCCATCATCGCGGATATCGTGTCCGGTTTCGCCGCCGGCTTCAGCAGTTTCAGCACGGAGATTGATCGCCGGACAGCCATTGAAAAAGCCCTGGACATGGCCGCGAAGGGAGACGTGGTCCTGATCGCCGGCAAGGGGCATGAGGATTACCAGATATTCAGGGAGCGCACCGTTCATTTTGATGATTTTGAAGTGGTGCGTGAAAAAATGGGAGCAAGTCATGCCTGAACTGGAAATAGCTGAGATTGCCGCCGCGGTTTCCGGCACCGTGAGCCGGGCCTGGCGGGGGCGCTCATTCAAGGCTTTTCAGTTCGACACCCGGGCCATGAAGGCCAAGGCGCTGTTTTTTGCCATGCGCACTCCCAAAGCCGACGGACACGATCACGTCAAGGATCTGGCCGCCTTTCCCGGCGCCGGGGCCGTGGTCAGAAAAGATTTCAGCGCCGGAAAATTGAACCTGCCGCTGATCCGCGTGGACGATCCGCTGCAGGCGGCTCAGAAACTGGCCGCCCACGTCAGGCAAAAATATCGTTCTCTCAAGTACATCGGCATCACCGGCAGCGCAGGCAAGACCACGACCAAGGAATTCATTTTTCAAATCCTGTCCCAAAAATATCGCTGCTTCCGTTCGCCGCAAAACTGGAACAACTGGATCGGCCTGCCTTTTTCGCTTTTGCAGATGAGCGGCCGCGAGCAGGCGGCCGTCTTCGAATTGGCCATGAGCGATCCGGGGATCGGTGAGATCGACAGGCTGGCCGGCATATTGAAGCCCGATGTCGCCGTGCTGCTTAACGTCTTTCCTGTGCACCTTGAGTTTCTTAAATCTCTGGCCAACGCCGCCCGCGCCAAATGCGAGATTCTCAATCACCTGGCTGCCGACAGCTGCGCCTTTGTCAACGGTGACGCGCCGCTGCTGCGCCGGACCGCCTGCGGCGGCAAGGGCCTGCGGATTTTTTTCGGCAGCCGGACCGGGAACAATCAGATTGTGCTGAAAAAAGTGATCCGCGAGAGCGGCTGCAGCCGTCTGCATATAGATTTTTTCGGCATCACAGAGGAATTTGTGGCGCCGCTGGTGAACCGTCTTCATGCTGAGAATCTCTTTGCCGCCATCCTGGTGGCCCAGCGCTTGGGGATGAAGAATTTTGAGATCCAGGAGGCCGTGTCCCGGCTGCAGCCCCTGCCCGGCAGGGGCCAGATCCGTCGCTTTGGCAGGTTCACGATCATTGACGAAACCTACAACTCCAACCCGGAAGCCCTCAAGAGGACACTGCATTGGGTGGACCGGGAATACAAGCAGAAAAAAGCGGCGGTCCTGGGGGATATGCTTGAGCTTGGCGACAAAGAGCTTGATTTTCACCATGAACTCGGCCGCTATTTTTCCGGGCTGCATTTCGGCCTGCTGCTGACCGTGGGCCGCCGGGCTGAAAAAATCGCCGCCGGGGCCAAAAAGGCCGGATATCCGGCCGAGCGGATTAAATGCTTTGCCGCCGCCGCAGAGGCCGGCAGCTATTTGCGCGGCGCCTTGAGAGGCCAGGCGCAAGTTGCGGTTTTGTTCAAGGGTTCCCGGGGCATAGCCCTGGAAAAGGCCATCGCGGAGTTCGCCCATGAATAAGAAACCGGTAGCGGTGCTTGGTTTCGGAAAAACGGGGCAGGCCGTGCTGGAATTCCTGCTGGCCAAGGAACCGCGCCCGTCCCTGATCCTGTTCACCGACGGCGAAATCAGCGCTAAAGACCGCCGGCAGCATTTTGAACGGCGCGGAGTGCGCTTCCTGACCGGGGCCGGTCAATTCTCTGAACTCGCTCACTGCCGGCTGATTATTGTGAGCCCGGGCTTTGACGGCCGTAATCCCCGTTTCGATATTTTGCGCCGTGGCGGCGCCGAAGTGATCTCGGAGATCGAATACGCCTTCCGCCAGGTCAAGGCCCGCATCATCGCCGTCAGCGGCAGCAATGGCAAGTCCACAACGGTCAGCCTGATCCAGCACCTGCTGACGGCCAGCGGCCGCAAAAGCCATCTGGCCGGCAATATCGGTGTGCCGTTTATCGACGGCATTGCCGCCATGGCCGACGATTCGCTGGTGGTGCTGGAACTGTCAAGCTTTCAACTCGAAGAAACTGTCCGCTTCAGGCCCAGTGTGGCCGTGCTGCTCAACATCACCCCCGATCATATGGACCGTTATGCCTCAATGACTGACTACATGGCGGCCAAATTCAAGTTGTTTGAAAATCAGAAGCGCAGCGATTGCCTGGTACTGAATGCCGATGACCCCCTGCTGCGTGACTGCGGCAAAATGGGCCGGGGAAAAGCGTACTGGTTCTCCACCAGCCGCGCCCAGGCCCGGGGGGCGTATATCAGGAACCATGACCTGATCCTGAACCTGGGAAAAGCCGAGGAGGCGATATCCCTGCGCGACAATCCTCTGCGCGGCATACACAATTTGGAAAACAGCATGGCCGCGGCTCTGGCCTGCCGGGAAGTCGGCCTGACCGCCGCCGAGATCGAAACCGGCTGGACAGGTTTCCGGGGTTTGCCGCACCGCATGGAAGAAGTCGGAAAGGTCGGCCTGGTAGAGTTCATCAACGATTCAAAAGCCACCAACGTGGATGCGGCGCTGAAGTCGATCAACAGCATCCCTGGCAACCTGGTAGTTATTTTGGGCGGGAAAGACAAGGGGTCTGATTTCTCCGTGCTCGAACGGTCGCTGCGCGCCAGGGCTCGCCAGGTCCTGCTTCTTGGCCAGGCTGCCCCTTTGCTTCGCGCCCAGTTGTCCGGACTGGGGGGACTGCTGGCCGATGTCGGCGATCTGGAAGAGGCAGTGGCAAAAGGGTACGACTTGCTGAAGCAAGGCGGCGGCGTGGTGCTTCTGGCCCCGGCCTGCGCCAGTTTCGACATGTTCAACAATTTTGAGCATCGTGGTGATGTTTTCAAGCAGGAAGTGCTGCGGCTGCGGCTTCAGGCAGGGAAAAATGGTTAAAGCCAGCGGCATCGACAGAACCTTGCTGACCGTCTCCCTGCTGCTGATCGCCATCGGCTTTCTGATGATATTCAGCACAACTCCGGTCATCGCCCGGGAAAAATTCGGCGACAGTTTTCATTTTTTCAACAAACAGCTGGTTTTTCTGATTTTAGGGCTGCTGGTTTTCACATTCCTGATCCTGTTCAAAACACCGTTTTATTTGAACCAGCGACTGATCATGGCCATCATGGCCCTGGCCTTTACCGGCTTGTCATTGGTTTTCTTTTTTCAGAAGATCAACAATACCAGCCGCTGGATCCGTTTCGGCGGCATGTCGATCCAACCATCTGAATTCGCCAAGATTGCCCTGGTGCTCTACCTGGCCATGATGTTGAGCCGCAAGGAAACCGATATCAACAATATCAGGCAGTTGGGCCTGATCCTGTTGCCGGTGATCTTTATGGAAGGATTGATCCTCAAGGAGCCGGATTTCGGTAATTTTGTGCTTATTGGCACCATTACCTTGGTGATGCTGTTCGTGGCCGGTTTGCGTTTGAAATATTTCGCGGTTTTCTTCATGTTGCTGATCCTGCTGCTGGCGCTTTTGGTCCAGAGCAGTGCCATGCGCCGGGAGCGCTTCAACAGTTTTTTGAATCCGGAAAGTTATGCGGCCACGCATGGATTTCAAGCCATGCAGTCGACATACGCTATTGGTTCGGGTGGACTTTTCGGCCAGGGGATCGGCAATTCCACTCAGAAACTTTTCTACCTGCCTTACGCATATTCGGATTTCATCTTTGCCATCATCGCCGAGGAAATGGGTTTTATCGGGGCGCTGGCGGTTATTGCCTTGTTTGTGCTTTATTACCTGCGCGGCATGGTCATCGCCAGGCAATCGGACAATCCACACACCTATTTGCTGGTGACCGGCCTGGTATTTCTCATTGTTTTTCAGTCCATGATCAACATTTCGGTTGCTGTCGGTCTTTTTCCCACCAAGGGCATTCCCCTGCCGTTCATTTCCTCGGGGGGTACGTCCCTGCTGAGCAGCCTGATGATCACCGGCATCATTCTCAATGTATCGCGGCAGCGCAAAGTGGTGTTCGTCAATGATTGAAACAAGCCGGATCAAGAAAATTCACTTTACCGGAATCGGCGGCTCTGGCATGTCAGGGATCGCTCAGGTGCTGCACAACATGGGATTTCTGATCAGCGGCTCCGATATTTCCGAAAATGACACGGTGCGCCGCCTGCAGGCGCAAGGCATCAGCGTCGCTATCGGCCACGCCCCCGAAAACGTCGGCGGCGCGGAAGCCCTGGTCTATTCCAGTGCCATAACCGAGAATAACGTTGAAGTCCTGCAGGCCCTGAAAAATAAACTGCCGGTAATTCCGCGGGCGGAAATGCTGGCCGAGCTGATGCGCATGAAATTTTCCCTGGCCGTGGCCGGCACACATGGCAAAACCACGACCACGTCCATGATCGCCGCCATACTGACCCAGGCCCGTCTCGATCCGACTTATGTGGTCGGCGGCCGGTTGAAAGTGGAAGGCAGCAGCGCCAAACTGGGATCTTCACGCTACCTGGTTGCCGAAGCCGATGAATCGGACGGCAGTTTTCTGAAACTGTTTCCCACCATTGCCGTGGTGACCAACATTGAAAATGACCATCTGGAATTCTATGGCAGGATGAAGAACCTTGTCCAGGCCTTCCGCCAATTCGCCGACAAGGTCCCCTTTTACGGGGCCCTGATACTGAACAGTGACTGCCCCAATATCAAGAAGATCATGCCCCTGATCCGCAAAAAGATCGTTACTTACGGCTTCAAAGCGCCGGCCGACCTGCGGGCGGTGAAAGTCAAAACAACCGGCTTCACCTGCAGCTACGAACTGCTCATGCAGGGGCGCAGCCATGGGCTCGTGCAATTGAATGTCGGCGGCCGGCATAACGTGGCCAATTCACTGGCGTCCATTGGCGCCGCTCTGGAAGTGGGCATTGACATGGAAACCATCAAGGCCAGCCTTGAAAAATTCACCCTGCCCGAACGCCGTTTCCAGTTGCTGTATTCCAGTCCGGCGCTCCTGGTCATTGACGATTACGCCCACCATCCCAGTGAGATCAGGGCTACCCTGCATACCATGCGCGCCAGCCGCTGTCGCCGCGTAATTGCCGTTTTCCAGCCGCATCGCTTCACCCGCCTGCACATTCTGATGAAGCAATTCAGCAAGGCTTTCAGAAAAGCGGACCTGCTGGTCATTGCCAAGCTTTACGCAGCAAATCAGAATGAGATCGCTGGTGTGAGCGGTCAGGCCCTGGCCGAGAATATCAGGAAAAGCGGCCAGGAAAATGTTTTTTATCTGGAAACATTTGCCCAGATCGGTGAATTTCTGAAAGACCGGCTGCAGGACGGAGATGGCGTGGCGTTTCTTTCAGCCGGGAATCTCACCAGGATGGCGCACGACTTTGCCGCGGAAATGGAGGCTTTGCAGAGATGAAAAACAGTATGGACGGCTCCCTGAAATTCGAAGCCGAATTTTTCCGCAAAAACAACAACCTGACTGTAGCCCGCGAAAAGAAAATACATTTCATCCAGGTGCGGACGTTTCATGTCCTTTTGCTGCTCTCCATAGCGCTGCTGGCCGTTTTGACGGTTTATAAGGCGGCGAACTTTCTGCTCACCTGCGATGCCCTGCAGGTGCATTCCTTTCGCCTGCGCAACCAGCCGGTTTTTGCCAAGGAGCGGATCGCCGGGATATTGCGGCGTTTCGGAGGCAACATCCTGACCCTGGATCTGGAGGACCTGCATGGCCAGCTGCTGCAAGTCCCGGAAATCGAGAGTGCCTCCATCCGCCGCATTCTGCCCGACACGGTGGAGATCCTTTTTCACCTGCGCCGGCCCTTTTATCAGTATTATGCCGACGGCATGTACCGGCTGCTTGATGCAGACGGCGTGGATTTGAGCGCCCAGCGGCAAATGCCCCCTGGTCTTATCCCTGTGCGCGGCGGCAGTAGTGCTGTGAGTGCGATAGCGGTTTTTTCGCGCGAATTGCAGCCGCTGCGGGAAAAGATCGAATATGTGGCCTACAACGAACCCTATGGCATGGAAATGAAATTGCGTGATGTGCCTGAAATATTCTATCCCGGAGAAGACAATTTCGTGCGCAAGATCAACCGCTATTTCAAGGTTAAAAACCGCTTGGCGCTGAACATTGCGGCCATCCGCTGCGTGGACCTGCGCATCGCCGGGCGCATTTATTTCGAATATCTGGATGAACAACGGGGGAATTCATGAAGAGCAATTATCTGGTCGGCATCGATATCGGCACCAAGAAGATCTGCACGCTGATCGCGCAGATCAAATCAGATGGGGAAAAGGAGGATGTGGAGATCATCGGCTACGGGGTGGTCGAGTCCCGCGGCCTGCGCAAGGGAGCCATCGTCAACATGGAGGGTACGGTAGAGGATATAAAAAAATCGATCAAGGATGCCGAACTGACGGCCGGGGTGATGATCGAATCGGCCTACGTCAATATTTCCGGCAAACACATTCAGAGCATCAATGCCAAGGGCAGCATCAATATAACCGGACGCAGCAAGGAGATCACCCGCGAAGACCTGGAGCGGGCCATCACCCACGCCAGCGCCATCATGCTGCCGGCCGACCGCTCGGTGCTGCATGTGCTGCCCCAGGAATACATTGTTGATTCCCAGGACGGGATCAAAAATCCCGTGGGCATGGTCGGCACCAATCTCGATGTCTATATCCACATCATCACCGGTTCGCTCACGGCCACCAAGAACCTGCTTCTGTGCCTGAAAAAGGCCAAGGTCAATGTTCTGGGCACGGTGCTTTCGCATATCGCCTCGGCCGAAGCGGTGCTGACCCCCGATGAAAAGGAACTCGGCGTGCTTTCCATCGATATCGGCGGCGGCACCACCGATATCGCGGTTTTTGAAAAGGGGGCCATCAATTATTCGGGGACCATCCCTTACGGCGGTGACAACTTCACCAATGACCTGTCGATCGGCATCCGTACCGCCATCGACCGCGCTGAAAAGATCAAGCGCCGCTACGGCTGCGCCATGGACCCCAACCTGAAGGATGAAACCATCGAAGTTCCTTCGGTCAGCGGCAAGAAGCCGCGGCAGATCTCCACCTCCATCCTGATGAACATCCTGAAGCCGCGGGCCTATGAAATATTCGAGATGGTCAAGATGGAGATCGAAAAAGAAGGCCTGCAGAATTCGATCAACGCCGGCGTGGTGATCAGCGGCGGCACCGCCCTTCTGGACGGTATCCTGGATGTAGCCGACGGAATTTTCTCGATTCCCGTGCGCATCGGCTCCCCATACGGAGTCGGCGGGCTGATCGACAAGGTCAACACGCCCGATTTCGCCACGGCCGTGGGCTTGATCAAGTATGGTTTCGCGGATATGAAGGACAAGGGTTTCATTCGCAACAAGCCGAAAAATATCATGCAAAAATTCAAGGATTATTTTGGAGTATAGGAGGCAAAAATGGACGATGACATCAAAATCCTGTATGGTCGCGAAAAAAAGCGCGGAGCAGTGCTGAAGGTTATCGGCGTGGGCGGAGCCGGAGGCAACGCGGTCAACCGCATGATCGAAGAAGATCTGAAAGGGGTTGAGTTCGTGGCCGTGAACACCGATATGCAGGTTTTGTCGACCATCATGCCACCGGCCTTGAGGCTGCAGATCGGCGACAAGATCACCAAGGGGCTGGGAGCGGGATCCAATCCCGATATCGGGGAGCAGGCGGCCCTGGACGATACCGGCCAGATCATTGAGGTCCTGGAGGGCGCCCACATGGTGTTCATCACCGCCGGTATGGGCGGCGGCACCGGCACCGGCGCTTCGCATGTCATTGCCAATCATGCGTCCACCATGGGAATCTTGACCGTGGCCGTGGTCAGCAAGCCCTTTCATTTTGAAAAGGAAAAGAGGATGCGCGTGGCCGAGGACGGGATTCGCAAGCTGAAAGAGAACGTGGATGCCATCATCGTCATTCCCAACCAGAAGCTTCTGGATCTGGGTGATCCCAACATCACCTACAAGAACGCCTACAAAAAAGCGGACGAAGTCTTGTTGCAGGCCGTGCGCGGCATTTCCGATATCATTGCCTCAACCGGCGTCCAGAACGTCGATTTCGCCGATGTCAAGGCCACCATGGTCGGCAGGGGCGTCACCCTGATGGGCAGTGGCGAAGCCAAGGGCGATAACCGGGCCGAAGAGGCCGCCAACCGGGCCCTGAATTCACCACTGCTGGACAACCTGTCCATTAATGGCGCCACCGGCGTCCTTTACAACATAACCGCTTCTTCCACGCTCACCATGGGCGAGATCGAAAAAATATCCGAACTGATCACCAAGAACGCCGATGCCGACGCCACCATTAAATTCGGCGTGATCGAAGACGAAAACGCCGGCGACACCCTGCGGGTGACCGTGATCGCCACCGGCTTCAAGGAAAGCCGCTCCGACGCGCAGGGGCGGGCCAAGACCCCGCAGCCCAATTTTGTCCCCATTGAACCGGCTTTCCGCCAGCCCACTCCGGGGCAGCTGTTTCTCGGTTCGAACCGGGCCGGGCAGCGGCGGGGCTGACCTGCGCAATTACGTCAACGACAGCAATATGCCCAACATGACCCACGGACCGGAGAACTTCGATGACCCGCTTGACATCCCCACTTTTCAGAGGTTGAACCCGATCAAGAAGAAATAGTCCGGAGATGGCGGGGGAGAGTTTCTTCAGCACGCCTCCCTGGCCGGACTTCTTTTTTTTAACAGTTATCTGCGAAACAGGTATATAAGGAAATTATTGGCCTTGAGGAAAGTTTCGACTCGCAGCCGTGTATAGCCGGCGCTCTCCACCTCCATTATGATGTTTTCGGATGTCCTGCTTCTACGACCTGCCTCGTGGATCTCGATCCACTCTCCGATGGCCAATATGCCGTTGGGCTTCAATGCCGCGCGGGCCCGGCGCAGAAGAGCGACCGGGTCATCAAAGTGGTGATAAGAGGAGACGATCCATATCAGGTCCAGTTGGTCGGCGGGCAGTTTGGGATCGGTCACGTCACCGAGGACCGTTTCCACGTTTTTTAATCCCCAGCGTTGACAACGCTGTTTCAGGTAGGCCAAGGCCGGGGCATCGATGTCTTCGGCATATACCCTGCCGCTCGGGCCCACGCGCACCGCCAGCTGCACCGCGTAGCGGCCGCGGCCGGCACCGATTTCCGCCACCGTCATTCCCGGTTTCGAACGCCGATGGCATCCAGCACCCGGTCCGGCGGCTGCAGGCGGTTCAATCTGGCTTCATTGGCATTCTCCGGAGTCAGTACGCCCGGCTGCTCATTTGCCTCGCCCTGGCCGAAACAGATGAGCACGAGCAAGAGGAAAAGCATTTTTTTTAGATTATTCATTGGCTGCCTCCCTGTCCCCATGCCTGCGATCAAAACCTCCACAGGTAGCTGGTCTTGATGAACACGTTCCGGATTTCCATTTTTGAAACATGACTGCCTGCAAATGTGCAGTGGGACTTGCCGGGGGGATTTCCTCCCCCCGGCAGATATCTCATTAGCGGTTGCAGCCGCTTTCTTCGCTCTTTTTGCATGCGCTTGCTTGCTCAAAGGCACCTTTGACTCCGTCTGGAGTGACGATGAAGTGGTCGCCGCAAAATTCAGCCAGGCAAAAGGGACCTTCATAACCGGCATTTTTGGCTTCCTTGGCGAATTCCCGGTAGCGGGATTCATTGCCGCTTGAGTGCATGGGAAAAATTGACCGGGACGCAAGCCGGTCGATTGTATAGAAAACGCCTTTTTTCACAGCAACGATGTCGCCGAAACCGCAGCCGCTGACCGGAGCAAACATGATATCGGCTTTGAGCCCCTGATCGGCCAGAAAATCGATCTCTTTTTTAAATGGCCCGGAAAAATCGCGCTGGCGGTTGGCATGGTCGCCGGGATGAAAGATGGTGACACCATCAACCTTGATGAAAAACCCCTGGCCGCTGTCGTTGGACTCGATGGCTGTGATCTCCATGCCGTTGATCTCCTTTTTCTCCCGGTTGGGCAGCAGCGTATACCCCTCAACCTTCTCGGGTTTGAAGCCCATGATATAGGTCGTCTTGGCCATGGTCTTGCGCCAGGAGAATATTTCCGGCATGTAGTGATCGCCGTGGGCGTGGGAAGCGAATACGGTCACATTCAGGTCTTTCAGCTCCTCGGCATTGATGGTGCCGTTGTCCAGGCCCGGCTCGTCGGGCTCGGCTCCGTTCTTCCAGTAGTCAAAAATCAACAGCTGGTTCTGCGTTTTTACTGCCCAGCCCGAATGGCCCAGGTACCAGACCACGGCCTGGCCGGCAGCCAGGGGTTCGCTCAACCAGGGCCGATCCACAAGCTTGTCCTTGTCAGCCGCTTTGGCGCCTTTGCCCTTCAGCAAGGTGGAGATTCCCTTGTGTTTATAGCGATCCGCCAGGTACAAGGGGGTTCTGCCGTCTTTGCCTTTGCTGTTGACATCGGCCCCTTTTTCGATCAGCAGAGTGCTTATCTTGCCGTAGCCTTTGGCTGCGGCCACATGCAGGGGGGTAAATTGAGTTTCTTTGTCATTGATATCCGTTTTGGCCCCGGCTTCGAGCAAGCGAACTGTAACCTGCACATTGCCCTTACTCACTGCCAGGCCCAGCGGCCACCAGCCGTTGTGGCTCACGGCATTGACATCGGCGCCTTTTTTGATCAGCAAAGAGACGATCTCCGGAGTGCCGTGCAGGGCGGCATAATGAAGCGGAGTAGCGCCGAACCCGGTCTTCTGGTCAACTGCCAGCCCTTTTTTCAGCAGCAGGTTGACGATCTCCAGCGATTCGCCGCCGGCGGCCTCGTGCAGCAGCGTGAAGCCCTGGCCCCGGGATAATTTGTATTCCGCTCCCTTTTTCAGCAGGAGCTTGACCATTGCGGTTTTGCCCGCCCACAGAGCATAGTGCAGGGGCGATGCCTCCATGGCTGTCTTGATATTGACTTTGGCTCCTTTGGCGATAAGTAATTCGGCCAGTTGCAAATGGCCGCCCTCAGCGGCATATACCAGCGGCGTCTCTTTCTGGATGTTCAGCTCATCGATCGCTGCCCCCTTGGCGAGAAGGTACTTCACGATCTTTACATGCCCGCCCTGGGCCGCCCAATGGAGCGGGGCCTTTTCGTTGTGGCCCTTGGCATTCAGCAATGACGGGTCCTTGGCCAGAAGCTCCTTGACCGCGGCCAGGTCGCCCTTGAAGTGCGGCGTCGTGGATCTCGGCGCACCAGCCTGCCGAGGCCAGCAGCAGCAACAACCACAACAACAGAACTTTGATGTGTTTCATGTTTTATCTCCTTGTTTGAAATATGCGTCAGTGTTAATCATAATCAGCTTGGCAATCATTTTGCCGCAAGTTTCACCGGTACTGCTGAAATCACGAGAATTGGTGACCACCACAAAGGCTCTATCCAACCTGGGGGCCACCATAACTGTGGCATACCAAATTCCGTTGCTGCCATTATGGGTGAGCGCGACCCCCTTGGCCCATGGTTGTTCTTCTATGACGCCCCAACCACCCGCGTAGAAACCTGCCGGTTCAATTAATCTATTCAAGTAGTTGCGATCCAAAATTGGATTTTTACTGGCCAATTGAAGGGAAACGAATTTAGCCCAGTCCTCCACGGTGCAGTGTATCTCGCCGGCCGGGCCAATCGCTTCAGCATCGTAGGATTCGCTTGGCTGCCATTTCCCGCCGAAATTATCATGGCCCCACGGTTGAGCAATTGATTTGCGTTTATCCGGCTCACCAAAACCCGCAGATGTCATGCCCAGTGGACCAAACAAACGTTTTTGCATTAAAGATTCCCAACTGGATCCGGTTATCCTCTCTGCCATGCACGCGGCTACCATGTAGCCGAAATTGGAGTAATTGAATTCCCCAAGTTTTAATGTTGGAGCAGAGCTAAGATTATCTTTTAAAATTGCCAGTCGACGCTCATTGATTTCTTTTGTATTGAAAGCCTCCCAATCCGCCGGATTTGCTGGCAGGCCTGCCCGGTGGGTGAGTAGTTGCCAAAGTGTGATCGTATGATAATCAGGATGGATGCTTTTTTTAAGTTCGGGAATTGCTTCGATCAATTTCATCTCCCAACCGAGCTTCTCTTCTGCTACCAACGTTGCAAGCATTGTGCTGGTCATCGCTTTGGTGCATGAACCCAGATGTACGAGGTCATTACACGTTATGGCAGCATTGGAGCCAACTTTACGCACGCCTGCCGAACCAATGGCGATGACGCCTTCACGTGAGATGATCGCCGCAATCATTCCGGGCGCTTTATCATCAATGACTATTTTCGCTAAAGCGTGACGAATCGCCTTGGATTCTTTCGGCTCCGGTATTGTCTGCGCGCAAATAAGTTGGGTGCAAGCTACAAACGAAGCGGCTGAGATCACGATCAGACCTAAACGGTCCAGCCATCTGTTTAGTTCAGATTGATTATCCAATTTCTACTCCCCTTGCGCCGTATAGGATGCCGCTATTTCTTTATGGAATCGTTGTTTACTGCCAAGCGTCCCAGCATGATATAGGTTGGCGGTTCCGCAAGAGCATTTTCGGTAACAGGGAAACCCGTCATTCCGGCAGCTTCGCGCTGCCCTGCTTCCGCAATAAAACCGATATTTCCAATTTTGTCCGGGTGAATTCTAAACTGAAAACATGCGCCCAAATAGGTTGAATGCAGCAGCTGACTATTCTTGATATCAATCACAGAAACAAAAGACTTTCTGCGGCCAAAAAAAGTATTGTTGAATGTTTTTTCCCAAACAGGGTATTCTTTAAATGAAGCATTTTCATTAAGTGGAAAATCAGGAGAGGCTGTTATCCCACCAATAACAATAGTATCTTTAGTAAGAAAGTGCGCGGATATGATATGATCCGCTTCTTTTCCTCCAAAAAAAGATGAATATAAAAGTGTCATGTCATCTGAATTGAAAACCGATATAAAGCAATCCCTCTCTCCTTCGCTTTTTTTGCCGATGGCATTGTCAGTAACCGGAAAACCCACTTCTTGGACACTGCCGGTCATCAGCAATCTGTTTGGACTGGTCCAGGTAAGATTGGATCCCATATTACCTCCCCCGGCAAAATAACTTAAATACAAAATAGTTGTCCCGGATTCATTGATTTTGGCCAGAAAGTGATCCATGCCTCCTTCATATCCTCTTACTATGGGTTTAATCATATTCTTTCGAATGGCGTCAACCGTTACCGGAAGGTCTGCGGCAAATGTAAAACCGGTCACATAGATATTATCCTTGTCATCTAAAGCCAGACCGGTGATCATTTCGTATACCCCGTTTCCCAGAGAAGTGGAAAACAAAAGCGTATCGCCATTGGGGCTGAATTTGGAGATGAAACAATCCTGTTTAGTATAGTTGTTGTCAATCACACCCTTTGTTGCCGGAAAGTCTGACGAGCATGTGGCGCCAGCGATAACAATATTTCCTTTTGAGTCAATACTGATTTGATGCGCTGTTTCCTCAACCTTTCCGCCAATAAATGTTGAGAAAACAATATCACTTCCTGATGGGTTTAATTTTACAACGTACACGTCGCCTGCCCATTCACCTTCTCCATTAAAGCTGGCATCGTAAGCTCCTTGGGTTGCGGGAAAATCGGAAGAATGTGTGCCTCCGACCAAATAGATGCATCCCTGTTTGTCAACCGTAATCCCGGTATGATGCTCTCTTTTGCTCCCCCCAATTAACGTGGCAAATACAATTTTTCCATTCGGGGAAAACTTTGCTATGAAAGCATCCGCCTCTCCCTTAAGTTCTGTTTGATAGGCTCCTTGGGTAGCGGGAAAATTTTTGTCTCTGGTGGTGCCCGAAATATAGCTGTATCCATCGTCATCCGTAAAAATATCAAAACGAGCTGCATATTTATCTGTATGAGAAATATAGGTGGAAAAGCCAAGAGTATACGCCGCTTTGTTTGCCTGCACGCTGGTTTGAGCCGGCATGATTCCTCGACAAAAATAAATTCCCAATAAAACAAAAACTATCTTTTTTGCCATGGTATTCTCCTTTTTTAGAATCCTCGTTCCCGCAATGCTCCCATGTTCCGCCCGGGGCATTGCTTGTTCTTCAGGCGCGGCGGCGCTTTTTTTGCCTACACCTGTCCCGTTCAATGTTGGCCTCCTTTTTCTGGAATGTGATTTATTTAATTGTTAAATGGAAATACCTTGTACTTTTGATCCCTGAAGACCAGCAGCCCGAAAGGCGAGATGCGGATGCCGGCAGGCTTGAATCCGGGGTCCCATTCGCTTTCGCCCTGCTTTCCGGGTCCGATCTCCCTGATGGTGAAAATGGAGCCGTTGGCAAAAATCACGTTGAAGTTCTCGCCGCTCTGCTGGTAGGTGTATGGGGGGGATTGCAGCTCCAGCTTTTCCTCCTTTTGCCTTTCCATGTCCAGCCAGAAGTAGTTGCGGTCGGCATGGTAAATCACGCCACGGGATTCGTAGCCGCCGATCCGGCGCGGGCTTTTTTTGTATTTCCCCTTTTTTTGAAGCAGCAAGGTCAGCTCTTGCCCCGACCCGGTAAAGATTCAGGCCCGATGATTCGAACAGAAGAATTTTGTCCTGCCAGACATTGATTGAATCGCTTTGGGCCAGCTCCTGCATGCGACCGGACATGTCCAGGCTGTATAAGCGCGATTCGCTGAGAATGACGAACCGTGGAGGGTCAGTGTCCAAATAGAGCACGTACCTGATGCCGGCATCGTAAAAATCTCCGGCGATGGGAAATTTCCGGACCTGGCCTTGCCGAACCTGGAGCAGCATCGCCTTTTTCATCTTGGCATTTTGCAGAAAAAGCGAGTATGTTCCGTTCCTGCTGACCCCGATTTCCCCGGGATAACCGGCGGCGATCGTCCAACCCTCGGCGAATTGGAAAATAGTTTTCAAACCGCCTTTTTTCAGATCGATCGCGACCAGGCTCATTTCGCTGCAGGGGCCTTCGCTGTTCGGCTTCCGGGTCAGGCCGTACAGGATGTTTCCGTCCTCGCTTTCCCGCAGTGCTATCAGGCAGCCGCGGTAACTTTGCGGCCCGTTTTCCATTTCGATCACGCTGCGCGTGCAGGAATTTTTAAGGATCAGACCCGCGGGGGTAAGGGTGAGATTCTTCCAATTGTCGGGAGCCTGGAAAAAAATAAAGCCTGTGATCAGGATGGTCGCGGCCAGCAGACCGGCAAAGAATTTTTTGTTGAAGTAAGAAACCGGCTTGATGTCATAGCGCTGAAAAAGAAGGAAGAAAAGGAGCGGATAGACCAGAATGGTCAGGTTGGCCTGCAGGATGGCCTGGCCTATCTCCCGGCTGTTGTCCAGGAGTTTGATCAGCAGGACCTGGCCGATCGACAGCAGGCAGGTAGTGAAAAAAGCGCTGATAAAGTTCTTGAAGCTGATGGAAAAGGCGATGGAAAGGAGAAAAAACCCGGCGTATAGAAAGGAAAAATCAAATGGGGAAAGGAAGGAAGGAAGTTGCCATAACTGGTGCAGACGCAGGTAGATCAACAATATCAGTGACACGCTCAGCAGGCGCGGCAGGAATTTCAGCAGCAGCAAGCGAGCTGCGGGAAAGCGGCAGCGACAGCATGTACTCGCCGGCATTTTCCTGCCTTTCCCTTTCGAACATCGACCAGCCGGTAAAGGAAGCGTAGAGCAGCAGGAATATTTCCAGGGCCGGGGCCAGATAAACATCCTGATCGCTGGCGGCGATGCCGGTGAAAATGGCGGCCAAAACCATGAAAATGATCGCGCCATCCTTGAAAATGCGCTTGGTTTCAGTGGCGAGCATATTCGCCTCCTATGAAGGCCCTTAAAATTTCCGTCAGGTTCAGGTGCTCGACGTTGTCCAGGTGGTGGGCCTCTGGCTTGATAGGGGTAGACGTACATTTCCCTGGCGTTTTGCCATTGCCTGGAAAATACGACCGGGATATCTGTCGGGAATGCTTTCTCCGTAGAATTTGACGAACTTCTGTTTCAGCATATCCACATTTTCATCCAGAATGACCTTGCCCTTTTCCATGACCATGACCCGTTCGGGAATGCCTTCGATTTCAAAAGCCGATTGCGAAGCCATGATCACGGTGAGTTGTTTTTCCTCGATGAGCCGCAGGATGGAGGTCAGGAAAACCTCGCGCAGATGGGGATCGAGAAAGTGAACCACGTCGTCGACAAAAAGATATTCAGGGGCTGCGCCCAGGGCCAGCGACAGGAAGAAGATGGTTTTTTCCCCCTTGGACATGGAGGCGATTTTCTGCCCGGGCCGGAACGCAGGCTCGCTGATGGTCCAGGCTGCGGAGCGGCCGTAGAAATGGGCGTGCATCCGCGCTGCTTCCTTGACGGTCATGCCGTCGTACAGACTGATGGATGCGGGAATATAGGCGATCTTTTTGCGGCTGCGGTGATCAGCCGGGCGACCGTCGTAGAGGATGGAACCCGGCCGGGCGCGCAGAACTCCCGCCAGAGCCCTGAGCAAGGTCGTTTTTCCGGCGCCGTTGGCTCCGGCCAGCAGGATGCTTTCGCCCTTGTCTATGGTCAGGCTCAGGTCATCGACCGCCCGGACCTTGCCGAAACGGACACTGAGCTTCTCAATTGCGATCATGGTGACTCCTGATTCTGGCTGCGCTCATTTTGTTTGCCTCCTGGTAAAAACGAAGCACGGACCGACGGGCCCGGTTTATTCGTCGACGACACCGTGGCGGCACTGATTTGAAGGGCGCGGCCGATCTCCTGGTAGGAGAGCTCCCCATATTCGCGCATGACCAGTGCTTCGCGCAGGCAACGCGGCAAGACGGCGATCGCTTTCCTGACAATGCGGATCTCTTCTTCCGTACCGGCATTGCATTCCGGTGTCTGCCAGTCAATGGCGGTGAACTCGGAAACGGGTTGCTGCGGGCCGCGAACTTTCCTGCGCCGCAGTTGGTCCAGGCAGATATTGCGGGCAATGCGCATCAGCCAGGCCTGTACATGTTCGGGCTTGTCATGACCATAATGGACCAGTGCCTTGGCAAAGGTGTCCTGGGTCAGGTCGCGGGCATCGGCGGCATTGCCAATGAATCCCAGGCAAAGGCAGAAGATCTTGTCCCTGAAAGCCATCAGGGAGATTTTTTCATCTTCGCTTGCCCGATCCATATGCCCGGCGGGCGTACTTTTTTCGCTTTGCACGCGGCTGGTGACTTGCGCGGACAAAACCGGCCGCTATCTGAGCTTGCATCATTTGTCATCCCCCTCCGGAAAAAAGCTGTCGAGCAAGTCCTTGATTTGCCGGCGCGAGAACCCCATTTCAATCGCTTTTTCCGTGAACTTGAAAAACTCTTCGCGCAATATGTCCTTTTTTTTCAAATCGAGCTGTTCGCTCTTTTCGACCCAGAAGCCCACTCCGGCCCTGCCGTTGATGATCTTTTCCTGGGTAAGATCGCGGTAGGCCCTGGCCACGGTATTGGGATTGATCTTGAGAAACTGGGCCAGTTCGCGAATAGACGGCAGGTGTTGATTTTCCAGGATGATATTGCGGGCGATGGCCTGCTTGATGTTTCTTTTGATCTGCTCATAGACCGGCAGCGGCGAAGCAAAATCAACAGTCAATTCAGATAAAAGTAAGTTTTTCACTGTATCACAATGATAATACAGTAATACAGATTTGTCAACTTTTTTTTTATTTTTTTTTCGGCAATTGAAAAAAAATGACAAATAGCCGATAGTGCGGACAGTTGAAGGCAATTATCTGTTCTGTTGAAATCCGCCAAAATATCCCTTACAATGGTTCCATGAATTCAGGTTGTTTTACTATGGAAAAAAAATCATGACCGCCGTCGATGTGATCATCCGCAATATCGCTCAACTGGTCAATCCCGTCTCCGACCGCGTGGCGCGCGGCAAGGAGTCCGGCTCCCTGCGCATTCAGGAAAATGTCTGCATCGGGGCCCGACAGGGGATGATCAGCTTCATCGGCTCCGAAGCCGATTGTCACAGTCAATGCCAGCTGGAACCGGGAGGTCTGGAATTGGATGCCGGTGCCGGCGTGGCATTGCCCGGGCTGGTGGATCCCCACACCCATCTTCCCTTCGCCGGCACGCGCCAGGATGAGTTCAGTTTGAAGCTGCAGGGTGTCAGCTACCAGGAGATCGCCAACCGCGGCGGCGGCATCAAGGGGACGGTTGCCAAAACCAGGGCCATCAGCCTTGAAGACCTGGTTGCGGTTTGCCGGCAACGGCTTGACCAGATGCTGCTTTGCGGCACGACGACCCTGGAAGCCAAAAGCGGTTACGGCCTGGACCTGGAGACCGAATTGAAGCAATTGCAGGCATTGCGAATCGTGGCCGAGCAGCATCCCGTTGACCATTGTTCCCACTTTCATGGGTGCCCATGAGATCCCGGATGCTTTCCGGGGGAAAAACAGGGATTTTCTCGATCTCCTGCTTGGCGATATCCTGCCCAAGGTGCAGGAAAAGCAGCTGGCCGACTTCGTGGATATTTTTTGCGAAGACGGATATTTTTCCTATGGCGAAGCGGAACATTACCTGAGCCAGGCCGCGGCCCGGGGCTTCAAGATCAAGATGCATGCCGACGAATTCACTTCCAACGGCGCCGCCGAATTGGCCGCCCGGCTCAGTGCGGTTTCCGCCGAGCATCTGATCGCCATCAGCGATGAGGAAATCGCAAAAATTGCCGCTTCCAAGACGGCCTGCGTGCTGCTGCCCGGGGTTTCCTTTTTTCTCAAGCTCGGACGCTATGCCCCGGCCCAGAAAATTCTGGCTGCGGATGGCATCGTGGCCCTGGGGACGGATTTCAATCCCGGGAGCTCCATGATCTCCTCGCAACTATTTATTTTTCATTTGGCGGTATTCCAGATGGGACTGACCATTGAACAGGCCTTGAATGCTGTCACTATCAACGCGGCCTATGCCATAGACCGGCAGCATCAGGTCGGTTCGCTGGCCCTGGGCAAGAAATTGGATCTGCTGCTTCTGGATATCCCCGATTACCAGTATCTGGCCTACCACCTGGGCATCAATCCGGTGCATACTGTGCTCAAGGCGGGGAAGCTCGTGGTGCAGAACCGGCAGATCATAGTTGAATAAAGGCAGGAGGATGGCATGATGTTTCGCAAGACCGCCTGGGCTGGAATTGGAAAGTTTTATCAGTCCGACAAAAAAATCCTGGAAACAGAATTGCAGCAAATGGTCCGGCCCGCTGAAAACCGGCAAAAAGTCCTGGGCCTGCTTGCTCCCCATGCCGGTTATATGTATTCGGGTGCTTGCGCCGGCCAGGGTTACGGCCGCGTGGTATTGACCGAAACCGTCATCATCCTGGGTGTCAGCCACCGCGGCGCCGGGCCGGGCCTGGCAGTGGACGGCAATGATTACTGGGAAACGCCCCTGGGAAATGTTGAGGTCAATTCCGAACTGCGCTCGCGCCTGTTGGGCGCTTCCGGCCTGTTCCAGCTCGACAGTGAAGCCGGCCGCCTGGAACATTCACTGGAGGTTCAGGTGCCGTTCATCCAGTTTGCCAGTCCCGGATCGCGCATCCTGCCCATCGTTGTCGCCGCCTCCAGACTTGAGGACTTGCTGGCGGCCGGCCAGGAAATCGCCGCTTTTTTAAAAGAAAATCGCAACCTGATGATGGTCGCCTCCAGCGACATGAGCCATTATGTTACGGAGGCCCGAGCCAGGGAGCTTGATTTCAAAGCCATCGAAAAAATGCTGCAGCTCGACGCCGCAGGATTGTACCGCACCGTCCTGGACAACCGCATCTCCATGTGTGGAATGGCGCCGGCTGTGATCATGCTCAGTGCCGCCCGCGCCGCCGGAGCCTCCAGGGCCGAACTGGTCTGTTATACCCATTCCGGAGAAGTGACGGGTGATATGGACGAAGTTGTCGGCTACGCCAGCCTCATCGTTTTCTAGTCCCGGGCCAATGTCTGAAATAAAATCCATTCCGGCCGCAGCGGCCGAAGCGATCATCCTGAGCAGGTCCGGGCACACGATCTCGCGACGGAATATCGATCCGGACGCCCTCAAGATACTTTTTCGACTCAACCGCCTGGGTTTTACCGCTTATCTGACCGGCGGCGCGGTGCGCGACATGCTGCTGGGAAAGGAGCCCAAGGATTTCGATATTGCCACCAATGCCCGCCCGGCCCAGGTCAAGAAGTATTTCAGCAACGCCTTCATAATCGGGCGGCGTTTTCGCCTGGCTCACATCCGTTTTCGCGGCGGCAAGATCATCGAAGTGGCGACTTTCCGCCGCGACCCCGGTCCCGACACGTTGGATATGTTGGCGGCCGGCACTGCCCATCAATACGCTTTCGGTACTCCGGCCCAGGACGCCTGGCGCCGCGACATCACTGTCAACGCCCTTTTTTACGACCCGGTTTCGGCAACACTTATCGATCATGTCGGTGGCTTGGCTGACCTGCGCTCGCGCCGCATCCGCGTCATCGGTGCTGCCGAAGAACGCTTCCGCGAAGATCCCGTGCGCATCTGGCGGGTGATCCGCTATGCGGCCCGCCTGGGGTTTGTCATCGATGAGGACCTCGGGCGCGAGATCAGCGCCCAGCGGCATTTGCTTTGCGGTTGTTCCCCGGCCCGCCTGTTCGAAGAATTCTCCAAGGATCTTCTCGGCCCCCAGACTCGAAACGTTATCAGCGGTCTGAGAGAGCACGGGATCCTGCGCCTCATTCTCGGCCGCATTGGCGCAGCGTTCGAAAATGATCCACTATTGTTTAAAAAGGTTGATTCACTTCTGGATATTGCCGATCTTGAAAAATCACTGCGTCATGATCTGGGCCTGACGGAAATGGCAGCGCTCCTTTTTTGGCCCTGGAGCGAATCACTGCTGATCGGCGCGCAGCCTGATCCTCACACGGTCCTGAAAAAGGCGTTCCTGAATGCCGGGATGGCCGTGGCTCTGCCCAAAGGCCTGCGCGCCCAGGTCACAGATGTCGTGGCTCTGGTCGCCAGGATGATCCGGGCTTTGCGTACCGGGAACATGCGCTGGTCCATGCGCGGCCGGACTCGGTTCGTAATGGCTTCCCGGCTTTGCTTCCTGATCGAACAGAAGCGCGCTCCCGAAGCGGGAGAGTCATTTGAAATCCTTTTTCGGCAGTCTTTTCCCGAGCGCCCGGTGTTTGGGGGCAAACGTCGGCGCCGCCCCCGGAAAAGACAGCCGTCGTTGCAGTGAACTGCCCGCAGCGCGGCCGGGACTTTTTCAGCCATTTGCCCTTGAAAGACGGCCAATTCGGCCAAAGCAGGCGGGAGTGGATTTGCTCGATCCGGCCGGCGATTTTATGCTACAATGCCCTTGGCCCTGACGGGAAAGGGAGGCGGGTATGAAAAAATTACTGCAGTTGCCGTTTATCGGTATTTTCAGCCGTTGGTTCGAAGCCGCCAACAACGCCATTGACGGCATCATGCAGGCGGCCAAGACCCAACGCCATTTGAAATTCCACCTGCTGGCCGCTTTTTCCGTCCTGCTCTTCTGTTTCATCCTGGGATTGAGCAAAATCGAGTTCGCTGTACGGCCCTGGTCACCCTGCTGGTGATCGTGGCCGAGATGTTCGATTCGGCGCTTGAGGCCGCGGTTGATCTAAGCACCCGGGAATCCAGCGAACTGGCAAGGACGGCTAAAGATATTGCGGCCGGGGCGGTTTTAGTCAGCGCCATCGGATCCCTGGTAATCGCCTTTCTCATTCTGGGCCCGCGTATCGCCGGAATCTGGATGGGACACTACAGCATCCCGAGCCATACGGCTGCAAACATAGCGGTCCTGGCCGTGATCATGATCATGCTGATGGTCATTTTGATTAAGACTCATTTCGGCCGCGGCTTTCCCACGGCGGTTTTCCCAGCGGCCACAGCGCCTCTGCTTTTTCGCTGTGGACTTCGCTTCTTCATGTTACCGCCAATCCCTGGCTCATCGCTTGCGGATTTTTGGCTGCGCTGTTGGTGGCTGCCAACCGGATGCGCCTGAAAATCCACACTTTACGCGATGTGTTTTTCGGAGCCCTGCTGGAATCGGCCGTCACCCTGGTTTTGTTCCGGGTGTTTTACCATTGATCGACTCGGCCTGAACAGCGGCCGTTTTATTTGTCTGAACAACTCCGGAATTCAGCCGATCAGTCCGCCCTTGACGACTAAAGATATTTTCCCTATAATTTTTCATTATCATGAAGAATAAAGTACTTCTAATAATATGGGCATTGATCATTTTCAGCAGTTGTCGGAGTTCCCGGCCCGCCCTGATCCCCCGAAATAAGCCCACCGCTCATTCAGGAAGAAGTTTTTATTTACAGCGGGGGTTTTGGCCCGTGACATCCTTTTCCCCTGCGCCGCCGGCGTCGGGCTGGGTGGACACGGCAGGCAAAATTGTAACCTGGAATGCTGAAAAAAGAACGTCAGGAGCCCTGATCACTCTGCCTTTCCCGGTTAAAGACCCGCCCTTTCGCCAGGGAGAATGCCTGGTTCGAAGGTATCCGCAGTTGATCGCATATTGCTTTTCGATCTGGCTGAGCTCAAGGTGCGGTCTGAGTTGCCTGCCCTGCGGGCCAGCAATATCCTGGGTGTGGACCGCGACTGCCTGGTCTATCAGGATAGTGAACAGTTGGTGGTCAACTTCTGGGAGAAGCCT
>CAVOXU010000007.1:0-97963 GCA_963700535.1 Chrysiogenales bacterium | reverse complement strand
AAGCCCTCTTCAAAAAACTGGAGTTCTACAGCGAAGCCCTGGGCGGCCATTTCAACGAAATGTCCCAGGACAAGGACCAGCCGGTCGACCTCGACTGGGGCGAGATCACGCCGCTCGATATCGCCATGAACGGCTTCAACCCCGCCGCCCACATTTCCGAGGATCTGTTCCAGAGCAAGCTGGCCTTCATCTCCCTGCTCAATTTCCCGGTTTACAGCCTCCAGGAAAAAGACGACCTGGGCGGCAAATGGGACCGGCGGCAATGGGCCTACGCCCGCATGGGCGGCAGCAACACCACCCGCATCCCCGCCGAGGTCAACCAGAAGATCAGCGCCTTGATGGCCGCGGCCGGACGCTATATCTCCGATTACAACATCCACATGGGCAGCCTGCTCGACCCGAACCTGGCGGCCATGTTCCCGCCCGACATGAAGTTGATCAGCCACTGGGGACTGCGCGACGAGCTCAAGGCCCGCTACGCCGACAGGCAGGGCCTGGTCAAGCAGCACGCCATCTACCGGGTGATGGAGCGCATCATCCGCCAGGAGATCCCGGCCGCTATGATCAATTCAAGCCGCTACCAGTGGAACCCGTTCAGCAACTTCGTTTATGACCAGGGCAGGGTCGTGGATGTGGAAAGGGAAGCCGACGAACGCTACAAGACATTCCTCGACACCTTCCAGGCCATGCGCCTGATCGACGCCTACAGCCCGCTCTATCCCAACCACATCAGCCGCAGCTTTGACGTGGGCCGCGAAATTCCCGAAAAGGAAGTCGAAGCCATGTTCCGGGAGCTGCTGTCATCGCCCCAGGTCAAAAAAGTGGCGGCCTTGATCCGCAAACGCCTGGGCCGCAAATTGCAGCCCTTCGACATCTGGTACCCGGGGCTGCGCACCGGTGCCACCATCCCCGAGGAAAAACTGGACACGATCGTCCGCGAGAAATACCCCGATGCCGCGGCCTTCGAGAAAGACCTGCCCGACATCCTGGTCCAGTTCGGTTTCAGCGCGGAACGAGCAGCCTATATCGCACCCAAGATCAGGGTCGATCCGGCCCGCGGCTCGGGCCACAACGCCCAGACCCAGTCCAGGAAATTCAAATCCAGGCTGCGCACGCGCGTCGCGGCCGGCGGCATGAACTACAAGGGCTTCAACATCGCCCTGCACGAGTTCGGCCATGCCGTGGAGAACATCCTCGACCTGCACCTTGTCGACTACTATTCCCTGGCCGGGGTGCCCAACGGCGCCTTTACCGAGGCTTTTGCCTACATTTTTCAGGAGCGCGACCTGGAGGTGCTGGGCATCGCGAACACGGACCCGCGCCAGAAGGAGTTGAAGGTACTCGACACTTTCTGGGGTGCATACGAGATCATGGGCGTATCGCTGCTGGACATGAGGGCATGGCACTGGCTCTACGACCATCCCCAGGCTTCGCCCGCGCAGCTGCGCGAAGCGGTCGTGGCCATGGCCAAGGACATCTGGAACAAATATTACGCGCCGGTTTTCGGCATCCGCAACCAGGTGATCCTGGCCGTCTATTCGCACATGATCGACTACACCCTCTACCTGCCCCATTATGCCCTGGGTAATATCATCCAGTTCCAGCTGGAGGACTACCTGCGCGACAAGGTGCTGGGCCCGGAAATGGAACGCATGTGCCTGGCCGGCAACATCATGCCCCAGCAATGGATGAAGAACGCCGTGGGCAGTGAAATATCGGTCAAGCCCCTGCTCAAGGCGGTGGATCGCGCTTTAAAAATCGCAAACCGATAACAATCCAATAGATCTGCGCCAGATCCGAAGCCCCGCCGTGATTCCGCGCAACACTTCTGCAAGCAAATTTTGCCGCCGCTATCTTTGCCAGGCGCATAAATTTTCCAATGTTTTGTAAAATCAATTCAATTTTTTGAGGTAAACTTAAGTCATCTTTTGAAAATTGTAACTTTCTCCCCATACAAAAAATTGAATTTATATCGTATTAAGAAGCGGGAAAATGCGGTTGACACCGACAAGGAAAATGAAACCAAGCGATTCAACTTTCCCGGATGCGCGACCTCAAGGGCAGCGGCGGCAGCCTGCAGCGATTTGTCCCGATCAGGGAACTGATCAGCCAGTTTCACCAGCATTAAGGAACCGCTGAAAATGGAAGCAACAACCGGCATAACAATTCTTTCCAAAAGAGGAATTTCATGAATACAAAAGCAACTGTCAGCCAGATCGAGAATGTAACGAGAACATCTTCAAAAAAAACCGTTTTAAGCAGCGACCGCAGCTGGAATCTGCGTCAGCCACGGGTCCAAAAATTCCAAGGCAATGCTCAGCCAAGCGTAAAATCGCTTCAAAAAGCCACAAAATCGCTGGCTTTGGCCTACCTGGTCGCCAACATGAACTTCAAGCATATCCCGCTGAAGGAATTCATGGACGCTTTCGAAAAAAAAATATTGCTCGCCTGCCTGCGCCTGACCCGCCGCAACCAGAAAGATGCGGCGGCGCTGCTAAGCCTCAAACCTACCGCACTGATCGAAAAAATGCGCAAGCACGGCATCCAGGGACGGCGAAAGAAATTGTCCAGAGAACCGCAGGCGCCGCCGCCCCGAGAAACAGATTGAAAAACGAAACAAAGGGAATTAAAGTAAAAGCAGTCAGGGAATTTGCAAAATGCTGGTCCGCAACAGAAGGTCTTGAAATTCAGACAGTAAAATGAAAGAGGAGTAAAAATGATTGAAAATAAAATTACCATTCGCGATTTCAAAAAAAGTGACCTGGAAGGACTGCGTGCCGTATTCAACTCGTTCGTCAGGGACAGTTACGCCGCGTACCCTGAATCAGAATTGACCCTTGAACAATTCAATAAACTGCTTGCGCAGGCAAAGATCATCCTGACGCTGCAGGCAGGAGAAACAATAATCGGCTATGGATACATCAGTTCTTACAAACCGCTCCCGAACTTTGATCATACGGGTGTCCTCTCCTATTTTATTCTCACGGACCATACAGGCATGGGCTACGGTTCTGCATTGCTCCAGGAACTCTTTAAAAGGGGCAAGGAAATCGGCATCACGAACTACCTGGCCCATATTTCGTCAAGGAACGAGCAAAGCCTGAATTTCCATAAAAAGCACGGCTTCAAAGAAGTGGGCCGGCTCATGGACGTCGCCAAAAAACACGGCGAAACGATCGATGTCGTGTGGGTGCAGAAACAGATTGGTGAAAAATAAAATAAAAAGGAGGTTATGCAAATGGGTCACGACAACATCGCATATCAAACCATTGACTGGACATCCATTCCCCGAACGGAACACAAAGGGGAAACAGGCATCGCCTATTGGCAGACCCTGCAATTCTCCGGCCTGAGAATCAGGATCGTCGAATACTCCCCGGGCTACCTGGCCGACCATTGGTGTCAAAAAGGCCATATCGTCCATTGCCTGGAGGGTGAATTCGTAAATGAACAGCAGAATGGCGAAAAATCCGTTTTGAGCAAGGGAATGACCTATATCGTATCCGACGATCTGAGCTCGCACCGCTCACGGACGGAGAGCGGGAGTGAAATTGCTGATCATCGACGGCGATTTTTTAAAAATCGCCGACAAGGATAAAACAAAATGACCGATCGAGCGTCAATAAAGGAGGCAAACAATGCAGGCAAATAATCAAATGGAGGTTCTTTCCATGAAAGCCAACAAACGCACAGTATCCGGATTTATGGCCCTATTCCTGATAATCGCTTCACAAGGATCGGCATATGCCCAAAAAAAAGCGGCGGAATTCGACCCGGCGCTCTGGGACCTGGAGCGGGCCAAGATCGTCGACCATCTGGGAAGGAAGGCCCTGATCGGGAGCGCCTTCCTGAAAGATGCCCGCCTGCAGAACGGCGTCATCGAAGTGGACATCGCCACCACGGAGCGATCCCGGTCGTACCCCGGGCTGCTGTTCCGCGTGCAGGACGCCGCGAATTACGAGCGCGTTTACGTCCGGCCGCACCGCTCCCCTTTCTATGACGACGTGCTGCAGTATGGGCCGGTCTTCAACGGCGTAGACAGCTGGCAGCTCTACAACGGCCCGGGACTCACCGCCGGCCTGGAGGTCCTGCCCGGGCGCTGGAACCACTTGAAGATCCTGGTGGCGGGAAAGCAAGCGCAGGTTTTTTGGAACGATCTGCCCGAGCCGGTGCTGGTCATCGACGACCTGGCCCGCGGCGACAGTTCGGGCACCATCGGCCTGGTTGGCCCCATGGACGGCACGGCCTTTTTTTCCAACCTCAACTACGAGAAAGACGACAGCCTGATCCTGCCCCCCCGGCCCCGCGTGAGGCGATGCCCGGCCTCATTTCCGTCTGGGAGCTCTCCGAACCGTTCGCCGCCATCGGGGTTGATTTCACCCAGTACCCGAAAGAGGCCGTCACGGCCGCGGCCTGGAAGCCTGTGGCCGCCGACCGCCGCGGCACTGGTCGACGTCTCCAGGACCTTTCCCCGGAAATTCAGGGCCGGTGACTGCGTGCTGGCCAGGACCACCCTGGCGGCGGAGAGCGACTCCCTGCTGCGGGTGAACTTCGGCTACAGCGATATCATCACCGTCTTTCTGAACGGCCGGCCCCTCTACTCCGGCAATGCCATCTACCAGTCGCGCGACAGGTCGTTCCTGGGCATCGTCGGCTATTACGACGATCTTTTCCTGCCGCTGAAGAAAGGCGACAACGAGCTGCTGCTGTTGGTGGGCGAGACCATGGGCGGCTGGGGCTTCTGCTTCCGCCGCGGCGATGAAGTATTTTCCCATGCCGCGCTGAAAAAAGAATGGAGCACGAAAAACGGCCTGGCGTTGCCCGAGGCCGTTGTATTCGACCCTAAGAACAACGTTTGCTACGTCTCCAATTATTTCAACGAGGGCCGCGAATTCATTTCCAAGCTTTCCACCTCCGGAGAGATCATCGAGCTGGAATGGATCAAGGGGCTGCGCATGCCTACCGGCATGTGCCTCAAGGGAAACACCCTCTACGCGGTGGACCGCTCCGGGCTCAATGTCATCGATATCAAAAAGCGGGAGATCACAAAAAAAATCCCGCTGCCCGGCCTGCGCATGGCCAACGACGTGGCCATGGACCGGGCGGGAAACCTCTACATCTCGGATACCGCGGCAGGCATCGTGTACCGATATGCAGGCGGCAAGCTGGAGCCCTGGCTGGAGAACCTGAGCCGGCCCAACGCCCTGCTGTGCGAAAAAGACCGTTTGCTCGTCGGCCAGAACGAGAAGCTCATCGCCGTGAACCTCAGGGACAAGGCAACGCAGGTCCTGGCCCGCTTTGAGCCCGGCGCCAACATCGACGGCATCGAGGCCGACGGCAGCGGCGGCTACCTGGTCGGCGACCACAACGGCAGGCTCTACCGGCTGACGGCGCAGGGGGAAAGGACGCTGCTGCTCGACACCACCAACCCCGGGGAGAAGATCGCCGATTTCGCCTACATCCCCAAGCTGAAGCGGCTGATCATCCCCAACTTCGACAACAACACCCTTACCGCCTATTCCCTTGATTTCATATTTTAACTTTCCTCATGAGCCCGGCGCCGATTCGCCGGCACAAAAAGGCAGTTATAAATAGAAATATTCTGGTAAAAACCAAGGAGGAACAAATGTTCAAAAAAACTTTTTTTCTAGTGTTACTGATGACTGCACTTATGGTTCTGCCCTGTACGGCCGAATCCATCGAGGGGCTTGCCCTGCACGTGCAGAAGATCGAGCCCGGCGTGGTCCGTGTCTGGGTCGGGGACCACGTCTCGTCGACCGCTGTTTCAGCGATCGCCACCAAAAAAGGCATCGTGGTGATCGACAGCACCGACATCCCCAAGCTGGACCAGGCTTTCAGGAAAGTGATCGCCAGGGAGCTTGGCCGCAGCGATTTCAAGTACCTGATCAACACCCACGGTCACAGCGATCATACCAACGGCAACGGCGTGTATGCCGATTGCGAAATCATCGCCCATGAAACCGTCCCGGCCATGATACGGGAGAATTTCAGCAATCATTCCCGGTCGATCGGTTGGGTCAAGGAAAACATCCAACGGCAGAAGGAGCAGATCGCGGCCGGCAAATTGAACGAAGAGCAAAAAGCGGCTGCCGAAGAACAACTGATCATCGGCACCATGAAAAGCGAATTCCTGAACTCCGACACTAAACCCACTTTCCCGACAAAGACCTTCAAGGACAAGCTGGTCCTGGACTGCGGCGACGTCACCTTCGAGCTGTACCAGAGCGGCGGCACCCACACCCAAAGCGACATCTTCATCCTGGTCCCGCAGAAGGGCACCCTGTTCACCGGTGACATGATGGCCGACAAATGGCTGACCGAAACTCCCGGCTGCCTGGCCACCTTCGCCATCCGCACCGGCGACAGCATCGAGGACTATCCGGTGCTGGTAAAGAACTGGCAAGCATTGATCGAGCGCAAAGACGAGATCAAACACTATATCACCGGCCATTGGAACGGCGAGCTGAGCCACGAGGGATTCCAGGCCCGCTTCGCTTACCTGAAAGCGTTGTTGGCCGACGTCGAAGCGGTGAGCAAGCCGGGCGGCGACTTCAACCAGTTCCTTACCGGCTATACCTTGAAAGACAAGTTTCCCCAGCTGGTCGGCAGCCCGGGCATCACCAACCAGGGGCACATGATGTCCATGAATCATCTCTATAAAACTTTTTCCGGCAAGATATCTTTAGCGGATGCGCTGCAGGGATTGTTCCAGAACCCCGAAACGTTCGCAGTCGGATTCGCCAAGCTGAAAGGGGATGTCCTGAAGGCCAGGGATAAGTATTTCATTTCGGAGGCGGAGCTGAACGGCATCGGATATTTCCTGCTGCAGCAGCAAAAACAGGTCGAAGGCGCCGTCATGCTGTTCGACTTCAATGTCGAACTGCATCCTGCGTCATGGAATGCTTATGACAGCCTCGCCGAGGCCTGGTACGAAAAGGGCGACAAGCAAAAAGCACTGGAACTCTACCGGAAATCGTTGACGTTGAATCCAAATAGCGAAAACGGCAAAAAATTCATCGAGCGCATCGAGAATGAACTGAAAAATTAGGGGAGCGATCGTCCGCCAGAAGGGCGGAAGGTGAAAGAGGTGGATCATGAAGACTGCCGTCATGGGACTTGTTTTTTTTCTGCTGGCTGGCCTGCCGCTGGCGCCGTCGACGGACCGCGAGGCAGACAGGACGGAGATCGAGCGGGTGATCGGGTCGGTGATCGGTTGGGCCAGGGAAAAGGATCTCGATCTTTTTTACGGCTCGATCGCGAACGACGAGGACTACGTCAGCGTGACTCCCGGAAAACGCGTGGTCAAACGCTTCGAGGACGTCAAGCAGAACGTCCCCTTCTGGATGAGCCCGGACTTCAAATATGTCCGTCATGAACTGAAAGACCTGGAGATCAAGTTCGCCCGCTGCGGCGAGGTGGCCTGGTTCTTCTGCATGCTTGACGACATCAACACCTACAAGGGCGAGCCGGCCGCCTGGGAGAACGCGCGCTGGACCGGAGTGGTGGAGAAGCGCGACAGGGTGACTCCGCTGGGAAATCGTCGGCGCCCAGCGACTTGACCTAGGAATCCGCGCCGGCGAGTGACGGAGGTCCTCGCGACTCGGGCAGCGGCCTCCCTGTGCCCGAGATATTCATAGGGAGAAACATGCATGCACGGAAAGCAAGCGGATTCTGGAGAATTGTCGATATTATGGATTATTAAAAAAAGGAGAAAAGTCATGGAAAAAATCGAACAACTCATCAAACAGCGGAAATGGGCCAACGGCAAGCTCATCCAGTACAACTCCAAGGTTTTCAAGATCATCCAGGAGCTGGAACAGGCGACCTTTTGCGACGGCGCCCTGCCGAAAAAGGTCAAGGAACTGATCGCCGTCGGCATCAGCGTGGTCACCAACTGCGAGTCCTGCATGCAATGGCATATCAGCGAGGCCGTAAAGGACGGCGCCACGGAAAAGGAGATCCTGGAAGCCGTGGAGGTGGCCTTTGAGATGGGCATCGGACCCGCCACGGTCAACGGCCGCTTCGCCCTGGAAGTCATGGACAATCTCTTTAAGGGCGCTCCCGAGAGCGGCAAGTAGCGGCAAAGGAGAAAGAGGCGATAGCTTTCTCAAAGAAATATAAATATAGAAATCAACGCAGGGAACTCAGGCAAAGGAGGAAGAGATGAAAAAATCGAGCGGCGCCTGCAGATCACTATTTTTGTTTTTATTTGTTTTTTTGACATTGGTGGTCGTTCAAACAAATTTCGCCATGAAAAATCACTGCTCCCTGGCCCAAGGCAGCTCCGGAAAAACCGCGGCGATCGTCACCTTCGTTTCAAACCATGAGCAGGAGCGGGCGGTAAAGGCCCTGATCAAGAGCGTCAGGGAGCTGGGCCGGAACATACTGCTCCAGTGAAATCTACGTGGTGACCACCGATGCAGAGGAACTCCCCTGCGCTTCACTGCGCCAGGAAGGCGTCGTGGTCCTGCCCCTGGAGATGGAGCGCGCCTTCCTGGACTATCCCCTCGCCCTGAAAGCCTTCGCCGCCGCCCAGGTGGAAAAAAAGGTCGCGGACACCGTCGCCACCCTGGTCTGGCTCGATCCGGGCGTAATGGTGCTGAACTCGCTCGCCGACCTGGACCTGGATGGAAAATTTACTGCCGCCGTGCGCCCGGTGACGCTGGCCAATACCATCGCCATGCCGCCGCAAAGCGAGCCCGACGACTACTGGAAACCGATCTACGAGGAGACCGGCCTTGACTTTAAAGCACTTCCCGTCCTGGAAACCATCGCCGACGAGGTAAAAATCCAGCCCTACTACAACTGCGAGGTCTTCTCGTTCAACCCCGGGCTCGGCATCGCCGGGGAATGGGCGCGCCTGTTGGGCCGGTTCCTGAAAGACGAGAATTACCAGAAAACGGCTTGCACAACTTTCCTGAAAAGGCTTTTCCTGCACCAGGCGGTATTGAGCGCCGTGATCTCATCCAGGGCCAAGCCGGACAGGATCAAGGCGCTGCCGTTGGCAAGCGGCTACCCTTTCAACCAGCATGAAAAGCTTTCGGCTTCAAAAAAGGCCGCCTCATTGAATGACCTCTCCGTGGCCATCTTCGACTACGCCTGGGACAGGATCCCGGGCTGGATGGAGAAAGTTGCAATCAGGGAGCCCTTGAAAGGATGGCTGTTCGATACCTACCTTGATTATCTGAAGCTGGACGACAATCTTTATAGAATCGAAGGATCGAGCAATTCCTATCTGGTTGTTACAAATGACGGCAGCGTACTGATCGACCCGGCCGGCGCCGCGGCTGCCCCGCAATTTTTCCGCAAGGTCCTGGCCGCCCATCCCTTGAAGGCCATTTTGCTGACACACGCCCACCAGGACCACAGCGACGATATCGAGAAGTGGAAGACCGACCCCGGCATCCCGGTGATCGCCCAGCGGCAATACAGGGAATATTTCCAGTACCAGGCGGAGTTCGCTGAATTTTTCGCCAGGCGCAACGCGATATGGTCGGGCAAGCCGCTTGCCGCACCGCCGCCCGTCGGCAATGAATCCCGCGGCGAGCCGACCGTTTTTTTTGCCGATGCCTACGATTTCGTATGCGGCGGGTTCCACTTCAAAATGATTCATACCCCCGGGGAAACCCCTGATCACACCACGATCTGGATCCCCGAGCTGGCCGCCGTATTTGTGGGCGACAACTATTATGAGTACTTCATCAACAATTCCACCTTTCGCGGCACCATGATCCGCCCCATGCGCGGATACATCCATGCCTTGGACAGGGCATTGGCGTTCGCTCCGGAAAACTTTTTGATGGGTCATGGAGCGCCCATCATTGGCCGGCAAAGGATTCAAAAAAAAGCCGGCGATTTCCGCGCTGCCTTGCAGTATATTTATGACGAGACCGTCAAAGGCATCAATGCCGGCAAGGACGTATTCACCCTGATGCGCGAGATCAAGCTCCCGGAAAAGCTTTCCATTCCCCAGTACTTCGGCAAGGTGGAGTGGACGGTGCGCGGCATCTGGCAGGAGTACGTGGGCTGGTTCGACGAAAATCCCGCCACAATGTATGAAACACCAATTTCCAGCGTCTTCGGAGATCTGACGGAATTGGCGGGCAAGGATAAAATAATAAAAAAGGCGGAAGAGTATTTCGATAAAAAAGAATATGTGAAAGTCCTGCATTTGACTGAAGCAGTCTTGCACTTCGACCCGAAGCACAAAGCGGCGAACGAAGTCAGGATCAAGGCTTTGAAATCCCTGCAAGCGGGATCACGAAATTTCATCGAGGGCATCTGGCTGAAACACGGGATCAGAAGCGCCGCAGACAGAATTCATGAAAAAAATTAATTTTGCGCAACCCGGCAATTCGTCCAGGACTGCCCAAGTTTGGATGAAGCGGGCAAAAATCAGAGATGATCGAATACCGATCACAAAATTTATTTAAATAAACCAGGAGATTTCATGCAGTACAATTCTATTTCCGGAAAAATCGGCAGAATGGCATTTTTTTCTCTTTGTCAATTTGTCATTTTTTTGATTTCAATTGGCTTCATTCAAAACTGCAAATCTTCATCAACAGGCAAAGCAAATCAACAGAAAAACCCGATTGATTTGTTGGAAAACATCAGCTATAAAACCGGTGACGATCTCAGCGAATATGAAAAAGAGAGATGCAAGCTCGATCTCTACCTTCCTCAAGGAAAAAAGGATTTTCCGCTAATGGTCTGGTTTCACGGGGGAAGCCTGCAGCGCGGCGACAAGAGCGACAGCTTCACGAAAGCCCTGGCTGAAAGATTTGCCGGCGAAGGAGTCGCGGTGGGAGTCGTCAATTACAGGCTGTCGCCAAAGGTCAAATATCCATCCTACATTGATGACGCGTCTGCAGCCGTAGCCTGGGCAATGAATCACATTTCAGAACACGGTGGAAATCCTGGAGCTGTTTTCATTGGCGGCCATTCTGCCGGCGGCTATCTCTCCTTGATGCTGGCGTTGCAACCGGCCTATTTGGCAGGATATGGGATCGACCATATCTCGATCGCCGGGATCATTTCCATCGGCGGACAGACATTTACCCATTACGCCATCAGGGAGGAAAGAGGCCTGCCCAATCCCGAAACCACTCCGCTTATCGATGAAGGGGCTCCCTGTTTCCACGCCCGCAAAAGCGCCCCGCCGATTCTTGCGGTTTGGTCAGACGGAGACTCTCCCGATCGCAAAGCGGAGAACCGCTACCTTGAGGCTATCCTGAACAAGGTCGGAAACAATAGAATCTATAGCAAAGAAATAAAAAACCGCAATCACTGGACACTGATCACAAAAATTCCCCAAAAGGACGATCCTCTCAATAAAGAGATCCTGATGTTTATCAATAAGATCGGAACGGCAAAAAACATCAAAAAAAACAAATCGTGATTAAAAGAACAAAGAAAAATCAATGGAGGTGCATTATGAAAAAAATTTCAATTGTTTGCCTGGCAATCATCTTTTCAGCGCTGAATATCGCGTTGCAAGCGGGCGCGGCCGCGGAAAACAATTACGCCATCGTCTTTTACTCCGGAAGAGGAGACAATCAGGACATTTTCATTCTTCATCCCGGCTCAACAGAGCCCCTGAACCTGACAAGGCATCCGGCCAGGGACCTCTGCCCGGCCGCGGCGCCCGACGGAAAAAGAATTGCGTTTTTAAGCGACCGCAGCGGCAACATGGACATCTTACACCATGAACATGAACGGCAGCGATATCCGTCAACTGACGTCCACCCCAGAGAATGAAGAACACCCCGAGTTCAGCCCGGATGGGAAACACATCATCTTTGTCAGGGACTTCGAAGCAAAAAACCGAGATCTGGATCATGGAGGCGGACGGAACGAAGCCGCGACGCCTGACGAGCAACGAAGCCCGCGACGAGCGGCCGTTCATCTCCCCCGACGGTTCCAGGATCGTGTTCATGTCCAACCGTGACGGCAACTACGAGATCTACACCATGGCGGCCGACGGCAGTAACCAGACCCGGCTGACGCACACCCCCGAATGGGAGATATTCCCGGTCTGGTCGCCGGACGGAAAGGAGATCGCCTACGCCAGCAAATTCAGGGCCGACGGCCGCATGCAGGGGATGATCCGTGTCATGTACGCCGACGGCAGCAACGACCGGCCGGTGACCATGGTGGAAACCCGTGACGAGAATCCCATGTGGTCCCCCGACGGCCGCTTCATCGTCTTCCAGAGCGTCCGCGACGGCAACTTCGAGGTCTACCAGGTGGGGCGTGACGGCGGCAACCCGCTGCGCCTGACCGACGATCCGGCCTGGGACGGCTGGGCCTGCTATGTGCCCTGCTCAGTCAAGTAAGACAAGTCGGTTTTCATGCTGATCATAAAAAATAGTATTTCCAGGATCATTTTGACAGCCACATTTTCCTTGTCGGTGATTTTTCTCACCGCCCTGCCCGATGCATCCGGCCAAAAGAGAGTTACCAACAGCGTCGATCCCGGTCTTTTCATGATCGACGGTCATACTCACGACCTTGTCGCCCGCAAAGGTTCCGAGCCGAACCAGGGCGGCCTGCGCCAGCTGCGCAATGCCGGCATCCATGGCGTTGTCCTGGTTTTCCCCCTGAATCCGCTGACCGCGGGCGGCCTGGCAGAGCACATCGCCCATGAAAAGGAATTCGTCCTGCGGCAGGCCGAGCGGCAAGGCGTGGCCGTACGGTTCTTGGGGGAATTCTCCATGGAGATGGAAGGCGCTCCCCCGGCGCTGCAGGTCCTCCCGGCCCTGGAATTCTTCGCCGACTTCCTTGATCCGGACTCCGGGATACTGGACCAGCTGCGACAAATGGGCATCCGCTCCATCACGCTGGGGGGAAAGAGCCGCCTGTTCGTGCGCCAAAATGACCGGCAGCTGCTGAGCCCGTTTGGCGGCAGAGTCATCGCCAGGATGAATGACCTGGATATAGCACCGGACATCACCCATCTGAACGAAGCTCTACAACTGGAGGTGATACGGGCTTCGCTAAAGCCGGTCATTGCATCCCATTCCAATCTGCGCTCGGTGGCGGCCTGCCCGCGCAACCTGAGCGATACCGTTGCCAGTGAGCTGGTCAAAAAGGGAGGGCTTATCCTCCTTACCTTCGACAGGGGATACCTTTGGGCCGGGGAACCAGGAGAAAAACAGGACGGTATCACAGCCCTGTTGACCCATCTGGAATACGCGGTCAAGAATTTCGGGGTCGAGCATGTCGGCATCGGCAGCGACTACGGCGGATCCGGCCGCAATGCCCCTCAGGAGCTCTATACCACCGAATGCTTCAAAGCGGTCGCTAAAGAACTGGTCCGCAAACGATACTCCCCAGAGGATGTCAGGAAGATACTGGGGGGAAACCTGGTTCAATTCTTCTCATCTCCTGAAAAAATCGGGGAACAAAAATGAAAACTCCAGTACTTATTGGTAGCTTACTTCTGATGGCGGCAATAACCGTTCACGCCCAGGAGATCTTCGATGCGGTCCGGAAAGGAGACCTCGAAAAAGTGAAAGAGTTGGTTGAAAACAACCTCCAACTGATAAAAGTGAAAGGGAACAATGACTTTACGCCGCTTCTGTTTGCTGCGAACAATAACAAAGGTGCTATCGCTGAATTTTTGATTTCAAAGGGTGCCGATATTGATGAGGTTTTTCTGGCCGATTATTATGGTAATACGCCAATAACATTTGCCATAAAAAATGGCAGTTTAAAGATGGTGAAGATACTCCACGAAAAAGGCGCCAACATCCAATATCGGACGAACCTCGGAGAAAATTATCTGCATTTTGCTGCGGCGCAAAACAAAGTTGATATTGCAGAGTATCTGATCCATTGCGGAATAGACATAAATTCAACAAAAAATGGCGGTCTTACCCCTCTGCATATTGCTGCTATCACCGGCAGTTCAGACGTGGTGAAACTGCTTGTACAAAAAGGTGCGAACCTTGATCTGAAGAGCAAAGATGGCGGCACACCTCTTCATTTTGCCGATGCGGCGCGCAATGCTGAAATAGCGGAATTATTGCGGCAGAGCGGAGCAAAAGACAAACCAAGAATATTTCCGGAATACAAAGGCAAATATCTCGGACAGAAAGCGCCCGGGGAAGTTCCTGAACCATTCGTTCCCGAACTCTTCCGGGACATCTATCGGTCATACAGCGCCCCGGCCTTTTCACCCGATGGCAAAGAGGTTTTCTGGTATGGGTATTTCATGCCGGGTATCGGGTACAGCAGGATATGGTGGATGAGGGAGGAAGGCGGGAAATGGAGTGCTCCCGAGTTGGCGCCTTTTTCAGACTTCGAATCATGGGGCCCCACTTTTTCTCACGATGGACAAAAGCTTTACTTTGCCTCCAGGAGGCCATTAGGTAAAAAAACCAGGACCGACAGCGATATCTGGTATGTTGAAAAACTGGCTGGCAAATGGAGCGGGCCGAAGCACACCGGTTCGCCGCCCAATAAAGAAGACTTCAACGAAATGCTTCCGTCTCCGGCAAGAGATGGGACGCTCTACTACAAGGCTTTTGGCCCGGGGGCAGAAGGCACACTGATGTATAAATCAAAATTCAATAATGGGCATTATGAGGAACCTCAGCGCTTGGATGGTTTTTTTGATCCAAACAAAAAAGATGAATGCCGGGATAAAGAGAGCATCATCTTCTTTTCGTATGGTGGGCCGAGATATTGTGAAATTTCCATTTGTTTTCATAAGCCCGATGGCCGATGGACCCGGCCTGTATATATGGGCGACAAGATCCACCAGGGGCAGGGATCTTCAGATGGCAAGATCAGCCCGGACGGCAAATACTTCTTTTTTGTCCAGAATATCTCACCTTACTGGGTAGATGCCTCCTTTATAGAAGACCTACGTAAGCAAGCGCTGAAAAAAGACAAGTAAAAAGCCATTCGAGGAAATTAAATGAAAAAATCAACTTTTAATCCGGAATAAGATCATGAATAAACGATATGGATTATTGTTCACCGCGGCACTGCTTTTCATTGTTTTGAATTCGCTGCCCATCAGAGCGGCAGATACACCGCAAACCATCGATATCCAGGAAAAGATCATTTTGGGCGGAGTCAAGCAAGCGATCATGATAAGGGGGGCGGATGCCTCCAATCCAGTATTGCTTTTTTTGCACGGAGGACCCGGATTCCCGGAAATGCCATTCGCACATATCGACTCGAAAGATTTGGAAAAAAATTTCATCGTAGTGAACTGGGACCAGCGAGGATGCGGCAAATCGGTTTACCCGGAAATTGCCATCGAGACAATCACGCTTGAGCAGATTTTATCCGATGCCAATGAATTGGTCGAATATTTGAAAACGCGGTTTCAAAAAAAGAAGATTTTCCTCATTGGCCACTCATGGGGAAGCATCCTGGGAATCTATACTGCATACAATCATCCGGAAAATTTTCATGCATACATAGGGATGGGACAAGTGGCGAATTCACTGAGAGGAGAAGAAATCTCGTATCAATTTGCCTTGGACAAAGCAAAGGCGGCCAATGATTCCGGTTCCATGGAAAAACTCAGGGACATCGGACATCCCCCTTTCGAGAATTACGAGCAACAAAGCGTGCAGAGAATGATCCTTGCCAAGCACGGTGGAGTCTTCGCCAGGATCACCTATCAGGATGTTTTAAATGGAATCATGGCTTCCCCGGACTACACTCAGACTGAAAAAACATCCTTGATGAAAGCATTCATCCAGGTCAACAATCTGTTGTGGCGCCAGGTGATGACGATAAATTTCTTTGATACCGTGAAGGAACTGAAAATCCCGATTTTCTTTTTCCTCGGCAAGCATGACTACAACTGCCCTTTCGAAATAGCCGAAAAGTATCTCGATGGAGTACGAGCCCCGCTCAAGGATATCGTATGGTTCGAAAATTCCGGCCATTGGCCGAATCTTGAAGAACCGGCACTCTACCAGAAAAAATTAATCGCGATAAAAAAGAAAGTACTGGGGCTCGAAAACGCCCCCAAGAACAATTCTCGGAAAATAAATCCAGTAAGAAATGGCGCGGAGGCCGAGGAGGAATCCGCAGATCTCGGCAACGGTATCCATCCCCTGAAGAACTATATCTTCTACCTTCACGGGCGGATCATTGAGGAGCAGGGACCGGACGCCGTCAGCCCGGAATATGGCCGTTACCTATACCGGGACATCGTTCAGGCCCTGGCAAAAAGCGGGGCGGAAGTGATCAGCGAACCGCGCCCCCGGGGAACAGATCCCCTGGAATATGCCCGGAAAATCGCCAGCCAGATCAAATCCCTTTTGAAGGCCGGAATCCCTCCCGGCCGGATACTGGTGATCGGCGCCTCCAAGGGAGCCGGGATTGCCGTGCTGCTCTCCGCTATCCTAAGGAATCCGGAGCTGAAATTCGTATTGCTGGCGATCTGCAACAGGGAGATGGCCGCATACTGGAAAAAAAACAATATCAGGCTCTGGGGGAAGATCCTCTATATCTATGACAGCGAGGATCGCATCGCAGGCAGCTGCAAGCCGTTTCCCGACATGCTGAAAGGCCCGGGGCTCAAGGAATACCGGGAACTGGAACTGAAAATGGGCCTGGGTCACGGCATTCTCTACGCGCCGCACCGGGAATGGCTTGAGCCCGCCCGGCAATGGCTGGAACGGAAATGAAGGGTTTTATTACGAGCAACCGGATAATGAATCTTTTTCCCCAATTCCGCCGTCTTAGTTCCTGGAAGTGGAAACATCCGCACGGGACGGCATGACGCCGCCATGGCCCGTCTCCGTTTGTTTCCTCTCTGGTCCAGAATTAAATTGATCTAAAAAAAAGGAGATATCATGATGTCACAAACAATGAAGCAAATGAGATTGGTGCTGCAGCTGACCGTTATCGCTGCCCTGGTCCTGGTCCTTATCCGGAAGCGGGATGGCCCAGACTGCCGCCCCGGATCTCACCCAGGCCGACAAGCTCTACTATCAGGGGCAATTTGATGAAGCAGCACTGCTTTATGCCCAGGCCGCCGAAAACGATCCCGCTGCCTACGGGGCCATCCTGAAACTGGGGCGGATATCCCTGCTGCGCAATGACCTGGAAGAAGCCGAAAAATGGCTGAAGAAAGCCCTGGCCCTGAAAGCGCAGGAAAAGGAACCCCAGGCCCTGATGGGTGAAGTGCTCTACCGCCGCAACGAATATGTCAAGGCTGCCCCGTTTTTTGAAGCCATTGGACAAAAAGCCAAGGCCGAGAAATTAATGGCTTTCAAGGACAAGACCCCCTTTCTGATCGAAAGCGGCCCGGATGTCTCATCTCTGGCATTCATCCAGACCGACCCCCTGCCCATCATCAAGGTAACGGTCAACGGCCAGGAGGGCAGGTTCCTGATCGATACCGGGGCCTGGGAACTTCATGTCTTGCCGGCCTTCGCCGAAAAATGCGGCCTGAAGCCCCTGGCTGAGAAACAGATCGGCGTGTATGCCGGAGGCCGCCAGGCGGCTTCGTCCAGCTCCGTGGCCGACCGTGTCCTGCTGGGCGAATTTTCGCTGCGCCATGTTCCCGTCGTCCTCCCCGAAAGGGCCGGGAGTCCCCTGCCCATCGACGGCATCGTCGGCACCGTCGTACTCTACCGCTTCCTGTTCACCCTGGATTACCCGGGAGGCCGCTTGGTCCTGCGCCGCAATACCCCCGAGCTGTCCAAGGCGGTCCAGGCCGAATCGGAAAAGGCCGGAGCGTTCCGCATCCCCTTCTGGCTGGCCGGCGACCATTTCATTTTCGCCCGGGGAACGGCCAACGGCGCCGGGCCCTATCTGTTCCATGTCGACAGCGGCATGGCCGGCGGCGGCTTCGCCTGCCCGGAGTACGTGGTCAAGGAGGCGAAGATCGAACTGCCCAAAGAAGGATTCCAGGGCATGGGCGGCGGCGGACCGATCACCGTCTATCCTTTCACGGTCGACCTGACCCTGGGAGAGGCCCGCCAGGACGAGTCCGGGGCACTGAACGGGGCACTCCCCCCGGGCTCAGAGGACCGGTTTGGGTTCCGCACGGGAGGGCTCATCTCCCACGGATTCTTCCGGCCTTTCGCCGTTACCTTCGATTTTCAGACCATGACGCTGTACCTGCAGGAACCCGCTCAAACCGATGGAAGTGAAAAAAAGTAAGTTAGTAACGAATACAAAATATCCATAGGGGCACTTGCGGCCGAAAAAGTAAAATCGACATGAAAAAAAAACATGGTTCATTTTCTTCGTGCTCGTTTTTATCAGCGTCAATCTCTGCTCACAGAAAAATGATCCGCCAAAGAAAAACCTGAATAGAAACACCCAGAAATGATTGCCGAAAAAAAATGATTTTCCAGGAGTAAAGGTAAAATGAGGCTGCAAACAATTTTCCAGGTTTGCGATTCATTCAGAGGTCATAAAACCCATCGAATCTGAATGCTAAAAATAAAAATTGGCTGAAAGATGTTCAAAAGCCATCCGCGAAGTGAGATCATGAAGCTTGACTATGAAGGAGGAAATGCTTATGAAAGTAAAAAGAGAGTTTGTTGTTGTTTGTTTTCTGGTATTACTGGCGATTTTTCCTCTGCAAGCAGCGCAGCAGGAACCCCGAAAAATCGTCGTACCTGAAGGAAACGGCAAGCCGGTATTGATCGACGGCTTGTTCGCTCCCGGAGAATGGGATGATGCGCTGACGGTGAAGGCCCACGACCGCGTGGATATTTTATTGAAGGTCAATTCCGGGCATTTTTTTCTGGGATTGAAATTCAAGGACGGCCTCGGCGTGATCGTCAATCTTTGGTTGACAACGGATGACAGGACAGTTTACCAGCTGCACTCCTCCGGGCAATTGGGAGAAGCGATGCTGACCCTGCCCGTCCATGAGATGATGCCCAAGTCGGTCATCGGCTTCAGCAAGGATTGGGACGCCAATGAGATCAAGTCCGACAGCAAGAAGAAAGCGGAATGGCAGGCGGCCGGACGGCCCGCTGACGGCTACCGCAGGGTGCTCTATCCATCCGACGGCAAGGAATTCCAGATCCTGCTTGCAAAATTCCCGGGGCGCCGATTGAAAATGAGATTCCTGGCCGGTGATCATGAGGGATTGATCATTTTCCCGGAAAAGACCGACCTTGAAAGCACGATGAATTGGCTGGAACTTGTTTTCGAAGAGAATAAAATCCCGTAACCAACTTCAGCTGGTTGCTGCAAGGCTAGCTTCGCAGCGAAAGAACGGCAGGTCCGGAGGAAGGGATCTGCGGAATCAGGAAGTGAAAAAGGGATAAATTGGCAATCATTACTGGATGGCATATAATTTGCAAAAAACCTTCGGTAAAAATGAACACAAGGAGCAAACCATGAAAAAAAGTTGCGCACTATTTCTCGCTTTCCTGTTTCTCAACACCCTTCTTGTCCAATGTGATTCATCGGACCCTGTGCGGGTGGAGCGCCTGAGCGAACGGGTCCTGATGCTTACCGAAGATTCGCCGATGGAAAACATCGTCGTGGCCGTAGCCACAAAAATGGGGATCGTCGTCATCGACAGCACCGGCTCGCCGGCCACGGCCGCCCTGTTCCGCAAGGCGATCGAAAAGGAATTCGCCCGCAGCGATTTCAAGTATGTCATCAACACTCACGCCCATTGGGACCACTCCTGGGGGAATCAGGTTTTCCCCGAAGCCGTTGTAATCGGCCATGAAAACAGCCTTGGCCAAACGGCACGGCAGGCCAGGTCTGCCGAGAATATTCTCAAACGCGGCCGCGAACGGGTCATCGCCCTGCGGCAGGGATTGCAGAAAGCAGGCAACGATGCCGACCAGAAGGCAAAACTGATGCCCGAGCTCGCCTTCCAGGAAAGGATCGTGCAAGGACTCTCCACCGCCTTCACTTTCGTTCCCCCGGCCATCGCCTTCTCCGACGCCATGAGCCTGGACATGGGGGATGTTTCATTCAAGCTGTATTTCTTCGGCAGGGCGCACTCCGGCAGCGATATATTCATCCATATCCCGGCGGAAAAGATCCTGGTCACCGGCGACATTTTTCTTGACCAGGGCTGGCTGCCGCTTTTTTCCGGGATGGAAACGCTGGACGTGCCAAAATGGTGCGAAGTGTTGAACCGCTTGTTCAAAGACGCCGATGGCTTTTCGACCGTGATTCCGGGGCACCGCAAGGCATGGAGCCGGGACAAGCTTGAAGATGTGGAAGGAATACATCGAAAATCTCTGGGCCGGCGTCAATGCCGCAAAAATGGAAAAACTGACCCTGGCGCAGGTCCGTGGAGCGCTTCCCTCTCGAAGAGCGCTATCTCTATCTGACGGAATTGGGGCACAGCGAGCAAAGAGATAAAGCAATTCCATGAACGCAACATCGAGGCATTCTGGCGGCAATTGCTGGTCCCCGTCACCCCCCTGATCGAGCAGGTGACCGCAAAAGAAGGCATTGCCGCGGCCATCGAAAAATGCCGCGGCCTGTGGCGGAGCAAAGAGATGAATGCGATTTTTCGGAGCGAAGCCTGAACCAGCTCGGTTATCGCTTTTTGAATCAGGACGACCTGGCTAACGCCATCGAGCTTTTCAAGTTCATCGTCGAGCTGTATCCGGCTTCGGCCAACGCCACAACGCGGGGCGGCGCCAACCCTGTTGAAATCCAGGAAATCGGGCGTGAATATGTGATCTATATTCCCTCTTCAAGAAGTGTCGGTTCCATGACCGCTGCCGATTGGGAAAGGGTCGGCATCAAACCCGATATCGAGGTGGAAGCGGCGCAAGCCCTGATGGTTGCCCACCTGGAGGCGATCAAGGCATTGTCTGCAAAATCCGGCGATGAGAATGACAAATTCCTCTATCAATGGACCTTCGATGGCATCAAGGCGAAAAATCATCCGTTCCCCGTCAACCCGGCCCTTTTCCAATTCTATACGGGTGTCTACGGCGACAGAATCATTGGAATTCACCACGACGAACTCTATTTCCGAAGAGGAGAGCGAGCCAAAATGAAAATGATCGCCATGGCCGAGAATCTGTTCATGATAGAGAACCTGGACTACTTGAGGCTGAGGTTCGTCAAGGAAAAAGACGGCACGGTCAGCCTGGAGTCGCTCTACGATGACGGCCGAGTGGTAAACTCCAGAAGAAAAAACGAACTGTACTAATTTGTTGTTTACTCATCCTGGCGGCGCCAAACACACGTGCACAGCAAAAATTTTCCCAAGCTCTCCGGCCCCTACCTCGGCCAGAAGCCGCCGGGAATAACACCAGAGATATTGCGCCGGGCATCGCAAGGAATTTTTTTTCTCCGTTTACGAACAATCGGGACGCCCATCAATTCAGAATACGATGAATATTATGTCTCCCTCAGCAATGAGGGGACACTCTACTTTGCCTCGAACCGGCCCGGAGGCCACGGATCGTTCGACATTTATCGGTCCCCTTTCGCCAACGGGCAGCATACGACACCGGAGAATCTCGGGCCTGCCATAAACACCGAATATTTGGAACAGGATCCCTTTATCGCCCTTGATGAAAGCTATCTGATATTTACTGTGGCAGACGGAACGGATGGTTTCGGCAAAGGAGACATGTATATCAGCTTCCGCAAGGAAGACAGCACCTGGACCAAGGCGAAAAACATGGGCAATGTGCTCAATAGCGACAGTTTCGATTTTTGCCCGATAGTCTCTCCAGATGGAAAATATTTTTTCTTTACCCGGGGAGGCGATATTTATTGGGTTGCCTCTGTAATTATCGAAGCCTTGAGGCCAAAAAATTGAAAAAAACAATTATAATTGTTGCCCAATATTTTTTAAGAGATCAAAAGATTGCCGGCTGCCGGGAGAAAAATTTTTTATATCAAATAAAATCATATTCCTGAAGCTCCATCATGGCTCCAGGAGAAGAGGTGACCATGTCTGTTTTTTTTAGAAAGCATATGCTTTTTCTGATCCTGCCAGCTTTACTGGCATTACCGACGACTGCTTTTTCTCAGGATTTTAGTAAAGTTGAAATCAAAACTACCAAAGTAGGCGAAGGCATCTACATGATGACGGGGGCCGGGGGCAACATCGGCGTCAGCGCCGGCGCCGACGGCATCCTGCTTATCGACAGTCAGTTTGCCCAGCTTCACGATAAAATCAAGGCCGCCCTGGCGGCGATCGCTCCCGACCCGGTGCGCTTCCTGTGCAACACCAACTGGCACTACGACCATGTTTCGGGCAACGAGCCTTTCGCCAAAGATGGCGCCTTGATCATCGCCCATAAAAACTCGCGCCCACGCATGATTGCGGAGCAAACCCATGCTGACCTGAACATCACCATTCCCCCCTACCCGGCTGCCGCCTTGCCTATGCTGACCTGCGCCGACTCCCTCACCATCAATTTCAACGGTGATGAATTGAAGGTTGTCCACATCCCCGGCGCCCATTCCGACGCCGATCTGCTTTTCCATTTTCAAAAAACCAACGTGATCCATACGGGGGATTTGATCTTTTCCGGCATGTACCCCTAATCGACGTGGCCCACGGCGGCTCCATCAACGGCATGATCCAGGCGGCGGAGCGGATTCTCGGCGTGAGCGATGCCGACACGCGGTTGATTCCCGGACATGGACCCTTGATGAAACGGCCCGATGTGGCGGCCTTTCGCGACATGCTGATACTGGTCCGGGACCGGGTTGCGGCATTGCTCAATGCAGGAAGGAGCGAGACAGAGATCGTGGCTGCCAAGCCGACCGCGGATCTCGACGCGCACTGGCAGGGAGGCATCCCGGCCGAGATGTTCGTCAAGCTCGTCACTGGCAGCCTGATCAAAAAATAATTGCGGTTCGCAAAAAAAAATGAAAACACTGCATGTGACCGAACGCCTTGAATGGCGGGCCTGGCTGCAGGCCAACGGCGAAAAGGAAAAAGAGATCTGGCTGGTCTTCTACAGGAAACACACGGGCAAAAAAATCCTGGTCTACGACGAAGCGGTCGAGGAAGCCCTGTGCTTCGGCTGGATCGACAGCATCATTAAGCGCCTCGACGAGAAGACCTACGCCCGGAAATTCACGCCGCGCAACCGCGGCAGCAAGTGGTCGGAGCTGAACATGGCGCGGGCGAAGAAGATGATCGCCGCCGGCCTGATGACGCCTGTCGGATCAGCTCTCATCGATCCCGGTCTGCTTCGTAATAAGCGAGTACCGCGCCCGGCGTCACCTGCCGGCGACCTCGCCAATTCCCGACTTTTATCAGCAAAGGCCTGGCCGCCGACGAAAAAGCCCGGGTTTTCTTTGAGAGCCTGGCCCCATCCTACCGACGCCTGTATATCGCTTGGGTGACCAGTGCCAAAAAAGAGGAGACCCGGCAAAAAAGGCTGGTCGAGATGCTCGCCACCCTGCGCGCCGGGCGCAAGCTGGGATTGAAATAGCATCCACCATTTTTTTATTTCATTTTTTGTTTGATTCAGGTAAAATTAATGCAACCCAATTTTTAAATGAAAGGCGAGGAAAATGAAAGAAAAAACCAATCACAAAAAAGCATCCCACAGGCTGCAGGCCGAACAGCTTATCCGGAATTTTAAAAAGCGGGGATTCGAGGCCGTCTACTGCGACAGCAGCGCTGAAGCGGTGGGAACGATCTGCCGCATGATCCCGGCCGGCTCGCTGGTCGGCCTGGGAGGGTCGGAAACCATCATCGAAACGGGCCTGGTCGACGCCCTGCGCCAAATGGACATCCGTTTGCTGGACCGCTACAAAGAGGGCGTCAGCAAGGAAGCAGTGGACGACATGCGCCGCCAGGGCCTGGCGGCCGATATTTATATCTGCAGCAGCAACGCCATCACGGCCGACGGCAAACTGGTCAACATGGACGGCACCGGCAACCGGGTGGCAGCGCTGATCTACGGGCCGAAAAAAGTGGTCGTCGTGGCCGGCATGAACAAGGTCGCGATCGACGTGCAAGCCGCCATCACCCGCGTCAAGAACCAGGCCGCGCCGCCCAACAGCCTGCGTGTCGGTGTGCCCACGCCCTGCTCCCTGAATGGTTTCTGCCAGGACCCCCATTGCCAGCCGCCCAACCGCATCTGCTGCCAGCTCGTGATCAGCGAAGCCAGCATGACCCCGGGCCGCATCACCGTGGTAATGGTAGGGGAAACCTTGGGGTATTGAGAGCTTACCCATGACCGGGAACCGGGATGTGCGCGTCAGGGAGATGACCCGGGATGATCTCGATTTCGCCACCACCTTGACCCATACGGCCGGCTGGGCCAGCGAAAGCCGGGAGGTTTTCGAAGCTTTCCTGGATCACGATCAGCACGGCTGCTTCATCGCCGAAACAGGCGGGGAAAAAGCCGGCATTTGCGTAGGCACAAAATACCTTAAAAACGGCTTCATCGGCGAACTGGTTGTGAGCAAGCATATGCGAGTTTTCGGAATCGGCCAGATACTTTTTCAAAACGCCCTGGATTACCTGCTGAAAAGCCAAATGCAAAACATCTATCTGGACGGCGACCTGAACGCGGTCTCCTACTACGAATCCATGGGCTTCCGAAAAATATGCCGATCTTTGCGCTTCCGGGGAAAAATCAAGGGCAAAATGCATGACAATGTCCGCCGTCTCCATGCCGACGACCTCAAGCAAGTGTGCAAGGCTGATCGCGAGCTGTTCGGCGACGACCGCGGCTTTTTCCTGCGCCGGCGGGCCGAAAATACCCTTGGCATGTGCCTGGTTGCGGAACGCGAGGGGCGCCTCAGCGGCTGGATCATGTCCCGGCCCGGAGACGGGCTGTTGGCCGTAGGCCCCTGGGTCGCGCCCCACGGCGAGGAAGACGCGGTCTGCCTGCTGGAGCACCTGGCCAACGAAAACAGCACGGCGGTTTTCCGCATCGGCGTCCTGGAAAAGAACGAAGCCGCGGCACGCCTGCTTCGTTCCTGGACCGGACTGCAGGAAACCATCCATTCCTGGTTCATGGTCAGGGGCGCATCCGACCGCCTGGGCAGCCATCCCGCCTTGTACGCCATAGGCTCCGGCGCCAAAGGCTGAAGGAAGCGACCCCTCATGCCATCCCCGCCTATCGCTATCATATCAGACATCCATGGCAATCGCTGGGCCCTGGAAGCAGTCCTTAGCGACATCAGCCGCCGCGGCATCCGCAAAGTGGTCAACCTCGGCGACAGCCTGTACGGGCCGCTGGACCCGGGAGGCACGGCGCAAATTCTCATCGAACTGGAATTGCCCACCGTGCGCGGTAACGAGGATCGCATCATCCTGGATGAACCGGGACACCATCCCGATTCGCCCAGTCTGCCTTTCGTGCAGGCAAATCTTAAACAAAAGCATTGCCAATGGCTGAAACAACTTCCTTTCACCATGTTGGCCCATGAGGATTTTTTTCTTTGCCACGGCACCCCCGAAAAAGACAACGCTTATCTGCTGAGGGAGGTCCTGGACACAGGCTGCCGTCTGCTGCCGGCGGCCACCATCTCCCAGATGCTGCAGGCCGATCGCCCAAATCGTTGATGCGGCCACGACCATCTGCCGGCCGTGCTGCGCCTGCCCGACGGCCGCCATGTCGTCAATCCGGGCAGCGTCGGCTTGCCTGCCTACCGCGACCAACTGCCCTTCCCGCACGCCATGGAGGCGGGATCGGCACGCACGCTACAGCATTGTCACCCGGCGTAAGATGGGCCCGTGGTCGCAAACATTGCCGTGCCCTATGATTGGCAAAGCGCGGCGGCAGCGGCGACAAGGAATGGCCGTCCCGATTGGCCCGATTTCACCCTGCCGGTCGCCTGTGTCAGGGCGGCACGGTTGCGCTTTCAGCACTGAAAGGCAAAAATGTGCTGATCATTTTCCCGCGCGGCCGCGTCGGCGACCACTGGTGCCAGATCTGCCACTACCAGTACGCTGAACTGGCCGACCTGGAAAGGGAATTGCAGATCCGCAAGAAGTACAACCTGGAGATCCTCTTCGTCCTCCCCTACGACAAGGCCACGGTGGAGCATTGGGCCGACATTTTCCCCGAGCAGATGGCCGTTATCGAGGGCTGGAAGAATCCTCCCGCCGCAGCGCAAAAAGACCCGGGCAGCGCACGCTGGATGGAAACATCCCGGCGCCTGTTCCCGAAGAAATTCGTCATGAGCAAGGACAGCATTCCGCTGCCTTTCCCCATCCTGATCGACGGCGAACGCAAACTGTCCGAGGGGCTGCAGCTCTTCACCCTTTTCTGGGACCGCAGTTATGTCGAGCAGAACATGGCGACCGTTTTCCTGCTGGACGGCGAAGCACGGGTGCGTTTCAAGTATCTCAGCCAGAACACCGTCGACCGTCCCGACGCCGCCTTTCTGTTGAAATTCATCGAGCGCATGCTTTAGCGTCAAGCGGCGCTGAAACAATTTGCCAGGGAACCTTTAAGGCAGATGTACGTATAGAAGGTTGCAGGCTAATTTATAGGAGGAATGTCATGAAAAAATCACTTTTTATTTTATTCATGCTGATTTTCCTGGTGCAAATCTGTATGCCCCAGGACCAGCCCGCTGCCGTCGGCAGCGTTGAAAAGAAAGCAGTGGTGGACGCGGTGGCGTCCATATTGCAAAAACAATACGTTTTTCCCGACACGGCCCGGAAAATGGCAGATCTGATCAAAAAGAATCTGAAGGCCGGGAAATACACAGGAATTGACGAGCCCCGGGCCTTTGCCCTCAAGCTGACCGAGGATCTGCGCTCGATCAGCCGTGACCGGCACCTGGGCGTCCGCTTCGCGCCCGGACTCATCCGCGAAATGAAAACTCCGGATGAGGCCCTGAAGAAAGCGGCCGAGGAATACCAGAAAAAGCTCGACCGCATGGACAACCACGGATTCAAGGAGGTCAAGATCCTGAGCGGCAATGTCGGCTACCTGAAATTCAACCACTTTAGCGCCGCCCAGGAGGCCTTCCGGGTGGCGGTCGGGGCCATGGCCTTTTTGGCCAATTGCGATGCCCTGATCGTGGACCTGCGCGAAAACGGCGGCGGCAATCCCGAGATGATCCAGCTCCTTTCCAGCTATTTCTTTTCAGGGGAGCCCCGGCACCTCAATTCCTTTTATCACCGCCTGGACGAAAAGACCGAGCAATTCTGGACCCTGCCCTATGTCCCGGGCAGCAAGCTGGCCGAGACCGACCTCTACGTCCTGACCAGCCGCTACACGTTCTCCGGGGCCGAGGAATTCACCTATAATCTCAAAAATATGAAGCGGGCCACTATCGTCGGCGAAACCAGCGGCGGCGGCGCCCACCCCGTGCGCATGGAGATCATCAACGACAATTTCGCCATCGGCGTGCCCTATGCCCGGGCCGTCAACCCGATCAGCAAAACCAATTGGGAAGGTACCGGCATCGAACCCGACGTCAAGGTGCCGGCCGCCGTGGCCCTGGCCAAAGCCCGGAGGCTGGCCCTGGAAAAACTGGCGGCCAGGGAAAAAGACGAGCGCATCAAAGCCTCCTACCAGTGGGCCCTGGACGGGCTGCAAGCCGAATTGAACCCGGCCGCGATTACGGAAGATACGCTGAAATCCTACGCCGGCAGATTACGGTTCCCGGAAAATCAGCTTCGAAAACGGCAGCCTGTTCTACCAAAGGGAGAACCGGGCCAAAATGAAGATGATCCCCATAAGCGAGGATTATTTCCGTTTCGAGGAGGTCGAATATTTCCGGCTGAAGATCGTCAAAAAGGACGGCCGCGTGACCGGCGTGGAAGGCCGCTACGACGACGGCACCATCGACGCCAATCCCCGGAGCAACAGTGACAAGTGACGCGTGACTTGTGACAAGGAGCCGCATTCAGCAATCTTGAAGGCGCTCGATCCAATACAGTTCACTCGTCACGCGTTACACGTCACGCGTCACGATAGTTCGCTTCAGCCTTCCAGGCGATTGCCCTCCGCCCCTGCCTGGGTTACAATACACCACAAGTGAAAATGCAATGAAGCTGAATATCGAAATGCTCAAGACCATGCTGGCCATCATACTGCCGATCGCCCTGGGCTACCTGCTGAAGCGGGTCCGGCTTTTCCAGGAAAATGAAATTGCCGCCCTGCGCAAGTTCGTCATGCGCGTCGCCGTTCCTTTCCTGATCTTCCAGAACCTGTACCGGGCCGACGTCGAGAGCCTGCAGCAGGCGTTGCCCATGGTGCTGGCCTTCACGCTGCTGACCGCTTTGTACACCCTGGCCGCCCGGCTGGTATCGCCCTTGGCGGCCAAAGGAGAAAAGCAGAGGCTGACCTTTGCTTTCGCCGTGTTCGCCGGCAACTACGCCTTCCTGGGCTGGGGAGTGATCGTTTCATTTTTCGGCGGCCGGGCCCTGACCCGGGCCGTGTTTTTTTCCATGCTGTTCTGGCCGGTTTTCCTGACCTGCGGATTTTTCCTGCGCCGCCGCTTTGACAACGGCAACGGGACAGCGGAAAGGTCCGGATTTTTTGAGATCATGATCCGCCATGCCGGAGTCCCGATCACCACGGCCGCGACCGCCCTGGCATTGAATATCGGCCGCATTCGCCTGCCTGATATTTTCACCGACTTCATCGGCCAATTCGCCGCCCTGGCCATCCCCTTGATCCTGTTCGCCATCGGCCAGAACCTTACGCTGCTCATGCCCGCCGCCCGCCTGCGCCTGGTGCTGGCCGCGTCTTTTTTCCGCCTGGTCGGCGGCTTCGCCCTGGGTTTGATAACCCTGGCGGCACTGCGACTATTTTTCAATGTGGACATCCTGAGTCGCCAGGTGATCCTGCTGCAGGCGGTGATGCCCACCGCCACCATGACCACGTTTTTCAGCGAATACGCCCCTCTCGACGAGGAGCTGCTATCCGGCGTCATCGCCGGTTCCACCCTGCTCTCCTTTGTTACTCTGCCGCTCTGGGTGATGGTCATACGCGTCCTGGTCGGCTGACCGCCGCCAACCGGACCTCACTCATACTTTATTCCCATTTGCAGAAATCTCACTTAGGTTGGTGGTGCGCCATCCGTTTTCAGCACATAACCTGGCTATGGAACAAGAAACAAGCTTGCCTTCATCGAGACGCATTCCGGTCAAGAGCGGCAAAAAATTCATTTTCCTCAAGCCGGATGAGATCGAGTGCATCGAGGCGGTCCGCAATTATATCAGGATCCAGAGCGGCGGGGAATTGTTCCTGCTGCGGCAGTCGATGGCTGCCATTGAAGAGAAATTGCAGAACAGCAGAGTGATACGCATCAACCGCTCGGCCATGGTGAACATCGACCGCATCAAAGAATTGCGCTACGACGACGCCTACCACTATGAAGTGGTCATGGACTGCGGCAAATGCTGGTTCTGGGGCCGCAAGTTCCGCCATAACCTGCAGCGCGTCCTGGCTTCCTGAAACGCATTTTTCGGCAGAAAAGCGCCCCACAACCCTATTTTTTCAACAAGCCTGTTTCCGCCTTGCGGATAGTGTTTTTTGCGAAAAGAGCGAGTTTCCGATATTACTGAGCAAAAACATCACGATCCAATCCTTGTTCTCCGGCCATAGCTCCAGAAAAAGGTAGCTACTGAGGCCATTTCCGGCCAGGATCATTTCTCGAAAAAACTCTAGGGTAACGTTTTTCAAAAACGGAAGTCTAAACAAGTATGAAACATGTCGCAAGGACAAGAAAAACGGTGAGAATCTCACAAAAGAGGTGTGAAATGAAAAAAGCAACTTTCTGGATGGTATTGTTCTTCAGCATATTTGCCATGCTCCTGACGCAGCCGCAAGCGGCCGCAAAAAAAACCTTCAATGCGTCTCGGATCAATCCCCACCCCCCGGTCATCGACGGCAAATTGACCGATCCCGCCTGGCAGCATGAGGAACAGGAATGGGGCTCCGGCTTTGTCCAGAGGATTCCCGAGGAGGGCAAATCCCCATCCCAGCCCACTGAATTCAAGATCATCTATGATGACAAAAACCTGTATATCGCCATCCGCGCTTATGACATTGAGCCGGGCAAAATTGAAAGGCGCTTATCGCGGCGGGACCTGCTGGAAGGCGATTATGTGGATGTGCAGATCGACAGTTATTCTGACCGCAGGACGGCCTTCGCTTTCGCAGTCAACGCCGCCGGGGTCAAACGGGACAAGCTCATCGCCAATGACGGCGGCAGGACGGACGAAAACTGGGATCCCGATTGGACCGTCAAAACCGCGATCGACGAGTTTGGCTGGAGCGCGGAAATGAGGATACCCTTCAATCAGCTGCGCTTTGCCAATCGTCCGGAAATGACCTGGGGACTGCACGTGACCCGCTACATCCACCGCCTGCAGGAAACTTCGGATTGGAACCTGATCCCGCAGAACGCCTCGGGCTGGGCCAGTCAATTCGGAGAATTGCGCGGATTGACCGCCATTCAGTCAAAAAAACAGATCGAACTGCGTCCCTATTCGCTGGGCAAAGTGCATTTTTCACAGCAGGAAGAAGGGAATCCATTCGCCACGGGCCGCGCCGGCGGCCTGTTCGCCGGTTTGGACGGCAAGATCGCCGTTAGCAACGACCTGACCCTGAACTTCACCTTCAACCCGGATTTCGGCCAGGTGGAAGCCGATCCGTCCCGGGTCAACCTGAGCGCATTCGAGAGTTTTTTCCAGGAAAAAAGACCGTTCTTTGTCGAAGGCAGCAATATACTGAATTATCAACTTATGGGCGGTGACGGGGGCTTTTCCATGGATAATCTCTTCTACTCGCGCCGCATAGGCCGGCGGCCGCATTTCGCCCCCGAATTGGGCGACAATGAGTACGCGGATACGCCGCAGAACACCTCGATATACGGCGCCCTGAAGCTGACCGGCAAAACCCGCAACGGCTGGTCGCTGGGCATCCTGGAAAGCCTGACCGGCAAAGAACAGGCCGCGATCGATTTTTCAGGAGAAAGACGCCTGGAAACGGTCGAGCCCGCAACCAATTATTTTCTGTTCCGGGCCCAGAAGGATTACCGCCAGGGTGATACCATCATCGGCGGCATGCTGACCGCAGTTAACCGCAACCTCAACGAAGCCAGCCTGGAAACCCTGCACAAAGCCGCATTCAGCGGCGGTTTTGATCTCTTCCACAGCTGGAAGAAAAAAACATATTATTTCTCCCTGAAAACCGTGTTCAGCAATGTCAGCGGCAGCAGGGATTCGATCCAGGCCACCCAGGAATCGCCCGTCCATTATTTCCAAAGACCCGATGCCGACCACCTTGCCTACAATCCGGAACAAACATCCCTCTTCGGGCACGGCGGCACGCTCTCGTTCGGCAAACAGGGCGGCGGTCGGCTGAATTTCTCCTCCGGGGTCACCTGGCGCTCTCCCGGCCTTGAATTAAATGACATGGGCTACCTGCGCAGTTCCGACCGCATCATGCAATGGGTCTGGGCCGGCTACACCATCGGCAAGCCCTTCGCCATTTTCCAGAGAGCCTATTTCAACTTCAACCAGTGGAAAGGTTGGGATTTCGGCGGCAATGAGCTTTTTGCCGGCGGTAATTTTAGCTTCTCCTGCAAGTTCAAGAACTACTGGTCGCTGGGCACCGGCATCAACGTCGAAGGCAAGGGCCTTTCACCCAACGCACTGAGGGGCGGCCCTGCCCTCTTGACCACGGGCGGCTGGAGCCACTGGTTCGAGATCGCTTCCGACAGTCGCAAAAAGATGAACTTCTATGTCGGCGCAGCCAATTACTGGGGGGTGAGCCAAAGCAACCGCTTCCAGGATGCCTGGTTCGGCGTCACCTTCCGCTCCAGCCAGGCACTTTCCATCTCGCTTGCTCCGACCTATTCCTCCAACCGCTGCGAATTGCAATACGTTGACACCATCACGGCAGGAAACGAACCGCGCTATGTTTTCGCCACCATCGATCAGAAGGTTTTCCGATTGGTGTTCCGTCTCAATTTCAGCCTGACGCCCGACCTTTCCATTCAATACTATGGACAACCCTTCATCGCCAGCGGCAATTATTCCCAATTCAAACACATCACCGATCCGCGCGCTATTGGTTACAGCGACCGTTTCCATGTTTTCAGCGTGAATGAAATCGCCTATGACGAAAGCGAGAACTCCTATCGAGCAACCGAAGGCGTCAATGCGGGCAATTCCTACAGCTTTGCCAATCCCGATTTCAAACTCCTCGAATTTCGCTCCAACCTGGTGCTGCGCTGGGAATTCAAGCCAGGAACAACCCTTTACCTGGTCTGGTCTCAGGGCCGAAGCGAAGATTTCAGCCGCAGCAATTTTTCGCTGGGCGGTGACTTCTCGCGCATGTTCAGCATTTACCCGGAAAACATTTTCCTGGTCAAGTTCACCTATGGCTTCGACCTGTAGGACAAGGCTCCAGGTATCCATCCAGCCATGCCAACAAGCGCATTCACAATCATTTTTAAAATGGTATAATGAATGCATAGGGCCAGACAGGCCGCGGCCGGATAGATCCAAGGGAGGCAAGAATGAAGATCAGCGCCAGAAATGTATTCAAGGGAAAAATTGCCGAGATCACCCCGGGCAATGTCAACACTGAAGTCATCATCGATATCCCCGGCGGCATGAAAGTCGTGTCCATGATCTCCAAGAACTCGGCAGCGCACCTCAACCTCAAGAAGGGCAAGACCGCTTATGCCGTGATCAAGGCCTCTTCGGTCATGGTCGCCATCGACTAAAACAAATATAAATCTGCTTATCCTGAAATCGACTCACATACAAAAATGAAACCCGCCCGGCTCCGGCCCACAAAATATTCCCTGGAAATAACAAAAAACTGTGTTAAAATCCAAAAATATTCATCTTAAGGAGGAACCGCCAATATGTTCAAAGTCAACGAATATTTTGAGGGTCGGGTCAAGTCCATCGCCTTCGACAGTCCGCTGGGCCCGGCCACGATCGGGGTCATGGCTGCAGGCGAATACGAATTCGCCACCAAAACACTGGAAATCATGCAGGTCATCAGCGGCAGGTTGACGGTCAAGTTGCCGGAAAAAGACGCCTGGGAAACCTTTGCGGCCGGACAGTCCTTTGCCGTTCCCGCCAATCAAAAATTCCAGCTCAAGGTCACCGAGGAAAGCGCCTATCTTTGCTTGTACAAATAAAGAAGATCCTGAGGCGATCGCCATCAATTTTAAATACCTGCCCGCGGTTTGATTTCTTGAAACCGGCGCTGTTGAAAAAAAAATCCTCCTCCGCTAAAATATCGCTAAAAAAATGACAATTTAAAACAGCGATCGAGGTGAATCCATGGCACATCAGACACAGATTTTGCTGGTAGTGATCGGCTATTTCGTTTTGTTGATCCTCTGGGGCTTGTACCAGGGGCGCAAGGTGAAAACCGACTGCGATTACGCCATCGCCGGCCGCAGCCTTCCCGGTTGGGTGGCGGCCCTTTCGGAAAGGGCCACCGGCGAATCATCCTGGGCCCTGCTGGGATTGCCCGGCATGGCCTACGCCACGGGATTGACCGAGATCTGGACCGCGCTCGGCTGCGTGCTCGGCATCATCACGGCCTGGGCCGGGCTGGCCTGGCGCCTGCGCGACGAAGCCGAAAAATACCAGGTGAACACCTTCAGCGAATACATCGCCAAAAAACACGGGGAAATGGGGAAATGGATCCGCATAATCGCCAGCCTGACCATAGTTTTCTTTTTTTTCTTTTATGTCGGCGCCCAATTCCTGGGCGGCGGCAAGACCCTGTTCACCCTGTTCGGCATCCCGGCCAACTGGGGGATGCTGATCACGGCGCTGATCATCGTCCCTTATACCATCTACGGGGGCTTCCGCAGCGTCGTTTACACCGATTGCATCCAGGCCATCCTCATGATCATCACCCTGATCGCCACTCCCATTGTCGGGATTATCGTGATCGCCAGGACCCCGGGTCTCTTTGCCAGCTCGATCCCCCAGGCCCTCAGCGCTGCCGGGCCAGCCTACCTTTCCCTGACCGGGGCCGCGTCGGGATTCGCCGCCGGGCTGGTGATCATGGCCGGCTTTTCCTGGTTTTTCGGCTACCTGGGCGGTCAGCCGCAGTTGAGCATGCGCTTTATGGCCATTAAAAACTCAGTACAGGCAAAAAAAGCCAGAAATATAGGTGTTGCCTGGACCCTGGTCGCCTATTGCGGCGCCCTGGCCGTCGGCTGGATCGGTATCGCCCTGTTCGGTCCCTCGGGATTGACCGACCAGGAGTATGTCCTTCCTGCCGTCCTGTTGAAACTTTTCCCGCCGGTACTTGCCGCCATTCTGATCGCAGGCGCCATCGCGGCCATGGTCTCTACCGCCGATTCGCTGCTGATCCTGTCCGCCTCCGAACTTTCGGAAAATCTGATCAAGCCGCTTTCAAAAAACCGTGAGGGAAGCGACTGCCTCGGGCGATCGCGGCGCATCACCGCCCTGCTGGCCGTCATTGCCCTGGCCCTGGCCTTCCTCTTCCCCACCCGGCTCATCTTTACCATGGTAGGGTACGTATGGGCCGGTATCGGCGGCACATTCTCCATCGTCATCCTCTTCACCCTTTTCTGGAAACGCTACCACGGCCGGGCCGTGATCGCCACCATCATCAGCGGCCTGCTGTTTACCGTGCTGTGGAGCGTCAGCGGAATGAACGCCAGGATCACATCGCGACTGCTCACTTTTTTCGTGGCCGGGGCCGTGGCCGTGGCCGCCACATTCATATTACCCAAGAAAGGCGGCCGGGCCGAAGCGTAAAAAACTTTACTGGACTTTGCAGGCATCGGGTCCAGCCTGCCTTCCCGGCTCAGAGCGAACCCGATCCAGCAATGTCAATTGAAACGATCCTGTCAACAAAGATCTATTTGCCGTTATTGTCGTCTTTCCCATGCTCCCCGGTGGCACCCTGATTTGAGGTGGCAGCTCCAGAAGCCGTTCCAGTGGAGGATTGGCTTGAGCTTGATCCCGACTGCCCCTGGATGGCATTGGCTGAATAAGTCCCAGAACGCTGATTGCCGGCCGTTCCCCTGAGCAGCATGCGCTCCACGCCCTGGAAGCGATCGGAAAATATTTTCAGTTCCGGGCAGACCACCGCATTTCTGGAACTGGAGTAGTTGATGCTGTAGCCATTCCTTGCCGCCCAGCGACTGTCGGGATTCCAGTCGCGAGCAACTATTCGCTCAGCTTTAGGTCCGCTAGCCGCTCCGGCAGCAGGCGTCCGGTGAGTCTTGCCAAATCTTGCCGGAGGAATCAGGGACGAGTCCCCCTTCCTTGCCGATCGGCGGCTGAGGCAACATGCTGCCGTCGACTTCAGGAACAGCGCGCTCGATCAACTGTTCCTTCCATTCGCCGGCCGGGGTTTTAAGTACCTTTTTGACGATTTTCAGCACCGGGGACGGCAGCTCGGGTCGGCGGTAACGATATTCCGGCAGTTCCGGATCGGCAGGCGGATAGGGCGCGGAAATATTGAGAAAATATCTCTGGAGATAGTAATTCAGGGTGGGGAAACAGTAGCTGTTTTGGAAATCGACGATCCCCGGGTGGAACCAATCGCCGGGGATCCAGGTCCAGCCCCGCTTCATCCAGACCCAAGTGCCCATATGGGCCGGCACCCAGCCCCAGAGCTGCTGGGGCACCAGGAATAACTGGCCGTTGAGATGCACAAAATCAGCATGGAAAAAAGGACGCTCGGCATAGGCGAAGCGATCATCGGCCGGCCTCCAGACATAACCAAAAAGATCATCATAGACCCATTCGCCGAATTGCGAAGACCATTTCTCCGCCCAATACAGCAGGGCCTTGTTCTTGAACTTCATCAGCTTGGGCGGAACCTTGCTGATACCGTAGTGCAGCTCCTTGAAATGCCTGTCCACATATTCGTTCCAGGCCCTGAATTCAAGGCTCCGCTTCTCCACCGACCCGCTGAGGGCGTGGTCGGCGCCGATTGTCTGGGGACGGTTCACTCGGATCGTGATCTTTTTCAGCGCCAGGCCGTCGCTGCCGTAAAGCGCCGTGAATTTCCCGCCGTCGGAGAAGAGGGAGGTGCCGCCGGCAGAGTCAAGGCGAATGGTGGACAGAGTCCGGGATGAGAGCTTGACGGCCGCGGTGGGCGTAATTACCTGGAACACCTCCCGACCATAGGTCTGCGGCAAAACATATACCTGCCCCTGCAGCAGGTGCAGGGTGGTGACCTGCCAATTTGAGGTCAGGGCCGGGGCCAGAACCGTGGTGACTCGCAAGCGGGAATTTTTGTCCAGCCGGACCACAGTACCGTTATTGAATTGCAGTTCGCAACGACCGTTGGCTGAAGTCACCACCGTGTCACCTGGAACGACAGGCAGATTCACCACTGCCTGGTTTTCGCTGCCGTTGGCACGGATGACGGCGACCTCGTCATCAACAAAGGAAATATGGCTATAGTTTGATTCCACTCCAGCCATATTGAACCCGCTGAACATAAGAAAAACAGTCAAAAACGAAAGGATCAAGCCCATTTTTCGTCCCATGCTTTCCTCCTGACATGAAGTTTCATATTTTTTCCTGCCAATCACTGAAAGTCAGCATATTTCCTGCCAATTATTGCAGGCAGCCTTGTAGTAAAAACAGGACATATCGTTCATATTTCCCTGAAAAACCGGGACAGGCACTTCGGCCTTGATTTATCGCATTTTTGAGCATTGCGATCCAGCCTGCAGCAGTTGCCAGGCCAATCATTTGGGCACGGCCAAAAGCCTTGGTTGGATTGTCAGGTCCACGTATTGAAAAAAACCGCTTTTTCAGCTATAAACTGAATTGAAAAAAACAATGCACGTGACAATGAACCGCTTGCTTCGACTGGCTTTGCCGCTTGGGTTGGTGGCGGCCATCCAAATTCACCTTTTGGCCCTGGACCCGAAACTGGAACTCGACGAATACACCGTGGAGCATTATTCCACGGAGAATGGCTTGCCGCAAAGTTCAGTGTTGGCCATGGCCCAAACCCGTGACGGCTACCTCTGGCTTGGTACCTACGAGGGGCTGGCCCGCTTTGACGGTCTCAAATTCACGGTTTTTGATAAGGGCAACACTCCGGAAATGGAGAGCAACGGCATCAAGGCCCTGGCCGAAGACCGGGAAGGCCGTCTTTGGGTGGGAACCACCGCCGGACTGCTGCGCTACAGCCAGGGCCATTTCCAGCGCTTCGACAAGAGCCATGGGCTGCGGAGCCATTTCATCCTGTGCCTGTTCCTGGACAGTTCCGGCACTCTTTGGGTCGGCACTACCGGCGGCCTGCATCGCTGGGACGGCAACCATTTTCAGAAATTCACCACAGCCAGGGGGCTATCGAGCAATTACATCTCCTCTCTGGCCGACGATGGCAGCGGTGGTATCTGGGTTGGGACCGGAAAGGGGCTCAACCATCTCCAAAACGGGAAAATCGAAATTTTTGACGCCGGCCGCGGCTTGCCGCACAATGATATCCGCGCCCTGCACCTCGACCGGCAGGGGACCCTGTGGATCGGCACCAGCGGCGGCGGGCTGTTCAATTTCCGCGCCGGCCGTTTCGAACGCCTGAAGGAAACGCTTTCGTCTGCCGATATCCGCGCCATTTATCAGGACCGCCACGGGGTCATGTGGATCGGCACCAATCAGGAACCGCTGAACCGCCTGAAAGACGGCCGGATTTCGGTCATGGGCCAGCGATTGGCCGGGCTGATGTCGGCCCGGGCCATCCTGGAAGACAATGAAGGCAACCTGTGGGTCGGCACCCGCGACGGTCTCATTCAGTTGAAGGACGACAAATTCATCCTGTACGGTGCCCGCAACGGCCTGCCGGTGGACCCGGTGCGCGCGGTGTTCGAGGACCGCCAGGGCAACATCTGGGTCGGCACGGTCGGCGGCGGCCTGGTCAGGTTTAAAAATGGAGAATGGAAAACCTTCAACCAGGACCAGGGATTGCTCAGCGACCATGTCTGGTCCATCGCCCAGGGCCAGGACAATGCTCTATGGGTGGGAACCTATGGTGGCGGCCTGTTCCGCTTGCCGGCCGGAAAAAAAACCGAAGTCTTTACTCGAATCAAAGGAGTGGCCAGCGACATCATTCGCGCCATTCTCGCTGACAGCAGCGGCCGCATCTGGGTGGGAACCAACGGCGGCGGGCTCGATTGCATTGAAAAAGGAAACATCACCAATTTCAACGCCAGCCACGGCCTGCCCAACAACTATATATACTCCATTGGTGAAGACAAAAAGGGGCGAATCTGGGTTGGGGCCTACAACGGCGGGCTGGCCGTGCTTGATCAGGGCCGTTTCCGCAAACTGGATGCCAAGGATATTGCCGATCAGCCCGTTTGGGTCATCCACACCGACCGGGGTGGAGATATTTGGGCGGGCACCGATCACGCCGGGCTGCTTTGGATCCATGACGAGCAGGTGGTTCGTTTTTCCAGTCGCGACGGCTTGTACAGCGACCAGGCCTTCCAGATCCTGGAGGACCGCCGCGGCCGGCTATGGATGAACTGCAACAAGGGTATTTATCACGTGGCCAAAAAGGACCTCCTGGCCTATGCCGCGGGCAACTTGCCCCGCATCCCCTGCGTGTCTTTCGGCAAGTCCGAGGGCATCAAGGTGACCGAAAGCAGCGGCCCTGCTCAGCCGGCCGGATGCATCGACCGCCGGGGGCGGATATGGTTCCCCACCATCCGCGGCCTCACCATGTTCGACCCTGACCGTCTGCGCATCAATCAGGTCGAACCGCCGCTGGTCATCGAAAAAGTCGTTATCAACGACCGTGATATGACGGCTCCGGGAACACTGACTGCCCCCCCGGGGAAAGGCAATATTGAAATTAATTACACCGCCATCAGCTTTTTACAGGTTGACAAAATGCAATTCGCCTACCGCCTCGAAGGTTTCGATCAGGATTGGATCCAGGCGGCCAATCGCCGATCCGCGTTCTACACCAACCTGCCTCCTGGATCATACACTTTCCGCGTAATTGCCGGCAATGGTGACGGCATATGGAACCGCAGCGGTGCAGCTTTGACATTCAACCTGCGACCCTACTTCCATCAGACCGCCTGGTTCCGCTGGCTGGTCGCCCTGAGCGGCATATTGCTGGTGGCCGCGATGTTTTTCCTGGCCCTGCACCGGGCCAAAATGCGTGAACGCAAGCTGGAAAAACTGGTGGACGAACGCACCGTGCAATTGCAGCACCTGGCCCGCTACGACGGACTGACCGATCTGGCCAACCACCGCACCTTCTACGAAATTTTTCAAAAGGAATGGGCGGTGGCCGGACGTGAAAAAAAACTGCTTTCTGTAATCGCCGTGGACATCGATTTCTTTAAAACGTACAACGACTCCCTCGGCCACCAGGAAGGCGATGAATGCCTCAGAAAAGTGGCCCAGGTCATCAGCGCCCACGTCAAGCGTCCGGCTGACCTGGCCGCGCGTACCGGCGGCGATGAGTTTTTTCTCCTGCTGCCGGGAACGGGAAATGATGGGGCGTTGGCCATGGCCGAAAGCATCCGCGCAGCGATCGCCCAACTGGCCATTCCCCATCCGGCATCGCCGATCGCGGCAGTGGTCACGGTCAGCCTGGGCATGGCCACAACGATCCCAACACCTGAAGCCGAAGCCACCCTGTTCATCAGCCGTGCCGACCATGCGCTTTACCAAAGCAAGCGGCAAGGGCGCAACCGCTGCGGCGGCGACTGACACATATTCATTTATTCCGGATGGCTATGCAAGACCGCAGCGCGCATTGTTTTTATTCGCGAAAATCCATTTTTAAATTTCCAGCGCAATTGGATTCGGCCTGTTGGATTTAAAAACGCAGGGTAAAGACCGTACCCTCACCGGGTTGGGATTGAACCGAAATGACCCCGTGGTGCAAACGCATGACCTGACGTGAAAAACTCAGACCGATGCCCGAGCCTTCCTTTTTTGTAGTGAAGAAAGGGATGAATATTTTCTCCCGGGCTTCAGGATCGATTCCCGGGCCGTTGTCGCTGACCTGAATCACCACCAGGCCGCGTTCATTCATGCGCGAGGACAGATGGATGTGCGGGGCTTCGCTTCCGCCCAGTGCTTCCATGGCATTGAGCAGCAAATTGATAAGCACCTGCTCTGTCAAATCAGGATCGGCGGTCATTTCAAGCGAGTGCGGTTCCACCTCAGCGCTGAAGGTGATGCCCTGGCGAGTCAGCTTATCCCGCAGCAGTTTTTCCATACGCTGAAACATCTCAGTGACCGGGAAGATCTTGAACTGCGGTTTGGGAATCAGGGCCACGCTGCGGTAGGCATGGACAAAACGCATCAGCCCATGACTGCGCCGATCGATGGTCTGCAGGGCCTCGGCTATGTCCTGGCTGCGCGTCGAATCCACGGCACTGCCGGCTGCAGGCAGCAGGGAAGAAGCGGTGGCGGCCAGTGAAGCGATAGGAGTGAGCGAATTCATGATCTCATGGGTCAGCACCCGGGTCAGGCTTTGCCAGGCTTCGGTTTCCTTTTCTTCCAATTCCACCTGGATATTTTGCAAAGAGATCAGTTTGTAAAGCTGGCCGCGCAGTTTGAATTCGGTGGTGGAAAGCGACAGCTGGAGTTCTTCATCGGGAAAATCCAGTTTGAGCAAAGATTTTTCTCCAGGCCGCAACCGCCCGATATCCTCGCGCAGCTGTTGAAACATCGGGGGCAGGTCGGCGATGTGGCGCAGGTGGGAAACACGGAGCAGGCGCTTGGCCGCATGGTTGAACAAATCAATGCCGCCGTCGGCGCGCAAAGACAGCAAGCCGACACCGATATGCTGGACCACGGTCTGCAGGTAACGGTACTGCTCCTCTTTTTCCTCACGGGCACGCTGGAATTGACCGCTGATTTCCCGGAACGCGTCATTCAGGTCGGAAAAAGATCCGCTCAAGCCTTCAATCCCTGGTGAAAGCGAAAAATCATGATAGCGCACCGCCTGCAGGAACCGGGCCAGGCCGCGGTTGGAGCGGTCTATATATTTAAACAGAGAAACCAGCGTGTAAATAAAAACAGCGGCGGCCAGCACAACCGGTATCCCCAGGGTGAGGTCACGCAGCCAGTAAAAGAAAAACCCGGCAGCGGCAGCGATCAAGAACAAACGCCAGCCGACCTGGAAACGAAAACGCTTGCTGATTTTCATAGCCGCCAAAACCATCCCCGGGCTTTAAAGACCATATTTTTCAAGCCGGCGGTACAAGGCGGCGCGGGTCAATCCCAGTTCCTTGGCCGCCTGGCTGATATTTCCCTGATATTTGCTCAGGGCGCGGCGGATCAGGGTTTCTTCAGCCTGCTCCAGGTTCAGATCCTTGAACGCCAGTTCCTCCGCGTTCTCAGAAATATTGGCAAACATGAAATCACCAGGCTGCAGCACGGGAGCATCGCTTAAAATAACCGCCCTTTCCAGGGCATGCTTTAATTCACGGACATTGCCTGGCCAATGGTAACCGGCCAATTTTTTCAAAGCGGCCTCGCTGATGGTCTTTGCCGCTTTCTGGTATTTGCGGCAAACCTGTCCGGTAAAATGTTCCGAAAGCGGTTTGAGATCATCAAGTCGTTCACGCAGAGGCGGCAAATGGATTTCCACGGTATTGACGCGGTACAGCAGGTCCTGACGGAATTGTCTGCGGTTGACCAATTCGGCAATAGGCATGTTGGTGGCGCAGATCAGGCGGATATCAACGCTGATGGGGGCATTGGCACCAAGGCGGGTCACTTGCCGGGTTTCCAGCACGCGCAACAACTTGGCCTGCAGGCTGAAGGGCAGGTTGCCGATTTCATCCAAAAACAGCGTCCCGCCCGAAGCCAATTCAATTCGGCCTATCCGATCGCTGCGGGCATCGGTAAAAGATCCCTTGACATGGCCGAAAAGCTCGCTTTCAAAAAGCGTTTCGCTTATCCCCCCCATGTCGACAGCCAGAAAAATTTCATTGGACCGGGCCGAGTGCCTGTGTAGGGCTCTGGCCACCAGTTCTTTGCCGGTGCCGTTTTCCCCAATGATCAGCACATTGGCATCGGTGGCCGCCACCTTGGTGATGGTCTGGAATACATCCAGCATGGCCGGGGAAGAACCCACAAAATCGTGAAAAGGATGGTCCAGGTCGGCACTGAGCTGCTGCTGGCGCCGGCGCAGGCTTTCCGCTTCGAATCGGGAAGAACGGAGGTTCATGGCGGCTGAGACCGTAGCCAGCAGCTTTTCGTTCTGCCAGGGTTTCAGCACGAAATCGCTGGCTCCCTCCTTGATGGCTCGCACGGCCAAACCGATATCTCCGTAAGCCGTGATCAAAATAACCACCGCCTGGGGATCGATGGACAGGATTTTTTCCAGCCATAAAAATCCTTCCTGACCGCTGCTGACGTCGCGTTCGAAATTCATGTCCAGGAGGATGACATCAAACGTTTCATTGCTGAGCAACTGCGGGATCATGGATGGATTTTTTTCAGTGCGCACCGATTCCACGTGCTGCTTGAGAAAAAATTTTGCCGCCTGCAAAACATCGGCATCGTCATCCACGATCAGGATTTTTCCGAAATTTTTTTTCATCTTCGCCCATTCCATAAAAAAATTTCAGCAATTTTTCTGCCATTATAACACAGCGCAGAAAAAGTTCCCATCCAGCATAGGAAATCTCCCGGCAGTCCCCGGAGATCCTCTTGCTTACTGTCCGAAAACGGACAGGGGTTGTTCCACCAGCGGACATCCCCTATCCCTGGCGAGATGAGCGATGAAATGCAATTTCGGGCTTTGCATTTATTTCATACTCAGCTTGCGGATCACGGCCGCCAACAGTGGTAAGCTTGGCATCATACTTGCTTCATTAAATCATAATGTTTAAAAGCTATTTGCTGAGCGCACTGCGAAACCTGAAAAAAACCAAGCTGTTTACCTTGATAAACGTTCTGGGGCTCACCATGGGCATGAGCGCCTGCCTGTTCATCCTGTATTTTGTCAGCTATGAAAAAAGCTACGACCGTTTTCATGAAAACAGCGACCGCATTTACCGGTTGCGCTACGAGCGTGCCGATCAGGACGGCCAGGCTGTGCGCTTCGCATCCTGCTGCCCGCCCGCCGGATTGCGTATCAGGGAACTGTATCCTGAAATAGAAAAAGTGGCTCGCCTGTTCCGCTATCGCGCTTCGGTTTCTCATGCAGAAAACAGGTTCATTGAAGAGAGAATGTATTTTGCCGAGGCTGACTTCTTGGCGATTTTCAAATATGAATTCAGCAGCGGCGACCCTGCGAACGGCTTAACACAGCCGAATCGGGCCTTTATTTCCGAATCAACGGCCAGAAAGTATTTTGCAGGCAAAGACCCGATCGGGCAGACCATCAGTGTCGATAAAAAGGTTGATTACCAGGTTACGGGGATATTCAAGGATATTCCGCACAATTCTCATTTGAAATTCGATATTCTTTTATCCTATGCCAACATTCTCGACCTTTACGGCAAAGATATAGAGGATTCATGGGGAGACAGCGGCTGGTTCACCTACCTGCTGTTGAAATCCCAGGCCGATGCCTCGGCTTTTGAAAAAAAATTGCCCGCGCTCGTTGAGGCCGAATTCGGAAGTGTGCTGCGGGCATACAAGTTGACCTGCGATCTCAAATTGCAGCCATTGCGGGACATTCACCTGAATTCAAATTTTCAGCAGGAGTATGAGGTCAACGGCGACCTTGGCACCGTGAACTTCCTTTCGCTGATCGCAATTTTTATCATTGCCATCGCCTGGGCAAATTACACCAACCTTTCCACGGCCCGCTCACTGGCGCGAGCCAAAGAGGTGGGAATCCGCAAGGTTGCCGGTGCCGGCCGCGGCCAGTTGATGGCCCAGTTTTTTTTGGAAACGGTTTTGATAAATATGCTTGCCATGATTTTGACATTGCTGGCAGTCGAGCTGTTCCTGCCGCTCTTCCGGCAGATCACGGAAATACCCCCGGCATACGGCATCTGGAGCCAGCAATGGTTCTGGCTTACCGTCCTGGCCATGCTGCTGGCCGGCGTTATTCTTTCCGGCTTGTATCCCGTGCTTGTTCTTTCCTCTTTCCAACCGGTGATCGTCCTGAAAGGGAAATTGGGAAACGCCGTCAGGGGAGTGAATTTGCGCAAAGTCCTTGTGGTATTCCAGTTCGTAATGGCTTTGGGGCTTCTCATCAGCACCTTCACGGTTTTCCGCCAGATATCATTCATGAAAAATCAAGACCTCGGTTTCAGCATGGAAAATAAACTGGTCATCAGGGCTCCCAGAGTAAGAAGCGCGTCATTTGCCAGCGCCCTGCAGACATTCAAGCAGCAGCTTGCTGAAAATTCTGAAATCAGTGGTTTTTGCGTCGGTACCGATGTGCCGGGCAGGCAGGTCTGGTGGGATGCCGGCGCTATTCGCCGGGTGGGCACGGATGATAATAAAAATTATCAAATTGTCGGGATCGATTATGATTATGTGAAAGTGTTCGACCTGAAGTTCGTAGCCGGCAGGAACTTTGCCAAGGAGTATCCGGCAGATAAAAGCGCTTTGATTCTCAACGAAACAGCGGTCAAATGGCTGGGCTTCCAGAGCTCCGCAGCCGCCATCGGGCAGCGGGTGATTTATTGGGACGACACCTTTGAAGTTGTCGGCGTGCTGGCCGACCATCACCAGCAATCATTGAAACAGGCATTTGAACCTCACATATTCCGCTTCATGCCCGAGGGCAGGGATGTGCGGGGATTGTTCGTGCTGAAATTGAACACCTGGGAAATGGCATCGACCATTCAGGGAATCAGGCAACTCTATAACAGGTTCTTCCCTGACAATCCGTTTGAATATTTTTTTCTTGACGATTATTACAACCAGCAATACAAAGCGGACGAGCTGTTCGGAAAAGTTTTCGCCCTTTTTTCATTTCTGGCCATTGTCGTGACCAGCCTGGGGATCCTGGGCTTGTCTTCTTTCATGGCACTGCAGCGAACCAAGGAGATCGGCATCAGGAAGGTTCTGGGCGCCAGTACTCCAAGGATAATTTTCCTGTTGACAAAAGACTTCCTGCAGCTGCTGTGCATCTCCTTTGCCATCGCCCTGCCCATTTCCTATCTTTTTATAAGCCATTGGCTGCGAGCATTCGCGGTTAGAACAGGTCTTTCAGCGGGATTGTTCCTATATCCCTTGGCCATGGTTTCCCTGGTCACGATCATCACAATTTGTTCGCACGTACTGAAGGCGGCCATGGCCAATCCGGTTGACAGTTTGAAATATGAATAATTGCGAAAATTGATGTCAACCGAAAAGGATCCGGGCGCGTCTAATATGCGACAAGAAAAAAACAAGAATCATAGAGGCAATAAAAATGTTCAAAAACTATTTTAAAACTGCTTTCCGAAATCTTGTCAAGAACAAATCTTATGCATTCATAAGCATATTCGGCCTGGCGATCGGAATGGCAGTTTGTATTTTGCTTTTATTGTATGTCAAGCACGAGTTGAGCTATGACCGCTTTAACAAAAATGCGGATCACATTTACCGGTTGTGCCAGCCTCAGCATCCCTATCAAGCGCCGCAAGCGGCAAAATTGCTGACCGACAATCTTCCGGAAATCAAAGACAGTGCGCGAATTCTTGTACAAGGAAAAACCATTGTTCAGTATAAAGATAAAAAATATTTGGAAAAACAAAATGCATTTGCCTGTGCTGACGCCAGCCTGTTCCGTATCTTTTCTTTTAAATTCAAGCAGGGCGATCCTGAAACAGCCTTGCAGCAACCATCCACTATGGTCATCTCTGAAAATATCGCCCGCAAGTATTTCGGCGATGAAAATCCTGTCGGTCAGGTCGTTAAACTGGACAATGCCTGGAACCTTACCATTACCGGAGTAATGGAAAACATGCCGCAAAATTCCCATTTTCGTTATGAGCTGATTGCCAGCCTGACCGACGCCGATAAAATATTTGGTAGCGAATCGATGAACAATTGGGGATGGCAGAATTTCCTGGTCTATTTTGTCATGCAAGACCGATTCTCCCAACCGGCCTTTGAAATAAAATGCAGCGAACTGATAGCCAAACACAGTAATTCCAGGCCGAATAGTCCGGTAGTTAAATTTTCAATACAAAACTTGAAAGATATTCACCTCTACTCCTCTCATTTTGAAGGTGACATTCAACCGCAAAACAGCATCACCTATGTGCTGATTTTTTCAGCCATCGGTTTTCTCATTTTACTCATTGCCTGCTTTAACTATGTCAATCTATTAACCGCCAACGCCACGACACGGGCAAAAGAGATCGCCATCAGAAAAGTCGCAGGCGCATCACGCAATAATCTTGCAATGCAATTTATCGGCGAATCATTCGTAGTACTGATTTATAGCCTTGATCATCGCATTTGTTTTTGTCGCCATATGTTTGCCTGTTTTCAATACACTTTCAGGGAAAAGTACTGTCATTTAAAGACCTGATGCAAATCGAACATAATTCTGGAAATTCTTGCTATACTCATCGTCACAGGTTTTCTGGCAGGATCCTATCCCGCTTTTTTTCTTGCTACTTTACAACCGGCAAGAACGCTGAAAATTTCAGCAACCACAGGTAAATCCAAATTTAATTTCAGAAAATTACTTGTCGGTGTTCAATTTACAATTGTCATTATTCTTATATGCAGCGCCCTTTTCATGCTGAGTCAAATCCATTTTCTGCAAAATAAAGAGTTGGGATTCAACAAAGAGTATACGCTGATATCAGAAGTTAACAATACTGCCGATGATGTGGAAAAATATACTGCCTTGAAACAGGCACTCCTGAAAGAGAGTGGAATCAAAAGTGTATCTATCGCCTCACGTGTTCCTTCAGATCCTCTTACTGACGTGGGAGCATTGATGCCTGAAGGACAAACCGAGTGGATCGGTTTGCCGTTTGTTCACGTGCATTACGATTATTTTGAAACCCTGGGTATAGAAGCTTCGCAAGGCCGCCTTTTCTCAAGTAAACTCAAAAGCGATGCCGATGAAGCCATCGTTCTGAATGAAGCTGCCGTGAAAAAGTTGCAGATACAGGGGAATCCAATTGGGCAATCGGTTGATTGTGTTTTTGTTTGGCCGAGATCGAAAAGAAAAATCATCGGCGTTATCAAAGACTTTCACTTTGAATCGCTTTATGAAACAATCCGTCCCGCAATGTTTGTGATCTATTATAGCCAGTGTCACCAACTCATAGTTAAAGTCAATTCCGCAAATGCCAAAAACACCATCAACAGACTTGAAGTTATCTGCAATAGTTTTTATCCGGATGGGGTATTTGAATTTCATTTTTTGGATGATAAGCTTGAGTCTCTATATCAAAAAGATAAAAAAACTTTCCAATTGATGGGCTATTTTACGGCACTGGCAATTTTTATCGCCTGCATGGGGCTTTTTGGCCTGGGATTGATCATGATGAAAAGCCGTACAAAGGAAATCGGCGTTCGCAAAGTGCTCGGAGCATCCATCATGCAAATTTTAATATTGTTTGCAAAAGATTTCAGCAGATGGATAACCATTGCCAATATCATCGCCTGGCCAGTCGCCTTCTATGCCATGAATAAATGGCTGCAAAATTTTGCCTACAGGATCGACACTGACGATATGGCCGTTTCTACTGTCCGGATTTTTTGCATTATTGATTGCCTTGCTGACAGTGAGTTATCAAGCCGTGAAAGTGGCAACAGCAAATCCAATAAAAAGTTTGCGCTATGAATAAAAAACATTAACGATTTTCATGGTGAAGTAGGTGCTTTTATACCAAAAAAGTTCCCGCTAAGCCAGGAAATGATCATTTTCTCAGTAACTCACTTTGTCCCTATGTCCGGAAACGGACAGGTGTTGTTCCGCCAGCGGACATCCCAGGCATTATCTTTTGCGGAAAAAGCTTGAAGTATCAAGGCTGGAGATTGCATTTGTTAAGTCCAGGAGCATTTTCCGGGTCGCAGCAGCCCATTGCCGCAAATTTGGCATCATAGTTGCTTCAATATATTCTGAGGTGCCCCAATGAGCATGGATCAAATCATTAAAAAGAAGAAATGGCCGGCCCGACGGATCATCACCTATTCCCTGGCCGGATTTTTTGTACTGCTGGTCGCCAATCTGCTGCTGTTCCAAAGCAATCGCTCGACCCTCAACGTCGAAAGTGAAAAATTGACGGTTTCCACCGTCCAGCGCGGCCCCTTTCAGGAGTTCATCCCGGTCATGGGTGAAGTACTGCCAAGGCAAACGATATTTCTTGATGTTGAAGAAGGCGGCCTGGTCGAAAAAATCTATATCGAAGCAGGTACGCTGGTAGAGAAGGGTGACAAAATCCTCAAACTTTCCAATACGTCACTGTTGATGGACATCATGTACCGCGAAGCCGAACTTTTCCAGCAGATCAACAACCTGCGCAATACCCGCCTGCTTTTTGAGCAAACCCGTTTGGCCCTGGAGCGCGATCTGGCCGATCTTGAGTTTCAGGTGGAAAAGCAGCAACGCAAGTTTGAGAGCTACAAATCCCTTTATGAAGAAAAATTGATCTCCCGCCATGATTTTGAGGACACTGGGGCCGAATACGAACTGTTTAAAAACAAGCTCCAGCTGGCGGCTGAATCAAAGGAAAAAGAACTGTACTTCCGCCAACAGCAGATCGTTCAGCTCGATGACGCGGTCAAGCGCATGGAGCAAAATCTCGGGGTTGCCAAAGGCAAACTGGACAACCTGACCCTGCGCGCCCCGATCACAGGGACCCTGACCTCCCTGCAGGCGGAGCCCGGGCAGTCAAAATCACCGGGCGAACGGCTGGGACAAATCGATGCTCCGGAAGGCTTCAAGGCCCGGGCCGGAATTGACGAATTCTACATCGACCGCATCCAGAAGGGCAAACCCGGGCAATTCGAGCTTTCCGGCAGCACCTACCGCATGGTGGTCAGCCGCGTCTATCCGGAAGTCAGGGACGGGAAGTTCACGGTCGACCTTGAGTTTCCCGGTCTCCCGGCCCCGGGCATCCGCCGCGGCCAGACCCTGCACATCCGCCTGGAACTGAGCGATGTCGCCGAAGCGCTGCTGCTGCCCCGCGGCGGCTTCTTTCAAAAAACCGGCGGCAACTGGGTCTTCGTGCTCGAGCCGGACGGCAAAACCGCTCTCAAGAGGGAGATCCGCCTGGGCCGGCAAAATCCCGATGTGTTCGAAGTGCTGGGCGGCCTGCGCCCCGGCGAGCAGGTGGTCACCTCCAGCTATGATAACTTCGGCGACAACGAACGCCTGATTTTCAAATAAGCCATGCAAAATAAAAAAGGAGAATAAAAATGATCCAAACCAAGAACCTGAAAAAAATCTACACCACCGAAGAGGTCGAGACCTCGGCTCTCAACCAGATCAACCTGACGGTCAAGGAGGGTGAGTTTGTAGCCATCATGGGCCCCTCCGGCTGCGGCAAATCGACCCTGCTCAACATCCTCGGCCTGCTCGACAACCCCAGCGAAGGGGAATATCACTTTGTGGGCCACGAGGTTTCCAAATTCTCGGAACGGCAGCGCGCCCAACTGCGCAAGGCCAACATCGGCTTCGTTTTCCAGAGCTTCAACCTCATCGATGAATTGACCGTTTTCGAGAACATCGAACTGCCCCTGCTTTACCTGAAAGTAGGCAGCGGCGAACGCAAGAAAAAGGTGCTCGATGTCATGGAGCGCATGCAGCTGATCCCGCGCAAGAACCACTTCCCCCAGCAGCTGTCAGGCGGCCAGCAGCAGCGCGTGGCCGTGGCCCGGGCCCTGGTGGCCCGTCCGAAACTGATCCTCGCCGACGAACCCACCGGCAACCTCGATTCGGCCAACGGCGACGAAGTGATGAACCTGCTTTCGCAGCTGCACAGCGAAGGGACCACCATCGTCATGGTCACCCACTCCCCCGCGTATTCCGAATTTGCCCAGCGCGTGGTGCACCTGTTCGACGGCCATATCGTCACCGAGAATTTCAACCAGAAATTCCATGTCTGAGCGGAAAAAGGAAACCTGCAGATAGAAAAACAGGAGGAGGAGGAAATGAGCAATCATATGGCATTGAATCCAACGATAGACCTTAGTGAAGTGGCCGGGGAGATCCGCCGGCGGCTGCGCCGGGAAAAAGCCAAGCTTTTCATTTCCCAGGCCATCGTTTTTTTATTGACCATGGCCTTTATTTTCCTGATTTGATCCCAATTTCAAGGGTGAACCATGTTTAAAAATTACCTGAAAGCGGCACTGCGCAACATGCGCCTGCACAAGGGACTCTCGTTCATCACCATCTTCGGCTTCGCCGCCGGTCTGGCCTGCTGCATCCTGATCACGCTCTTTGCCATCGACCAGCTCAGCTTCGACCGTTACCACGCCAAAGCCGAGCGCATCTACCGCGTCGGGATCGTCGGCTCACTGAACAGCAAAACTTTCATGGGCCCCGTATCGTGCGCGCCCCTGGCCGAGGCCATGAAGCGGGAGATTCCCGACGTGGAGTCCATCGCCCGTTTTACCGGCGGCGGCCGCGGTGCCCCGGTGGTGCGCTACAAGGACAAGGTGTTCAGCGAAGAGCGCTTCTACTGGGCCGATCCCACTTTCTTCGATGTGTTCAGCGTGCCGTTCATCAAGGGCGATCCACGCACGGCCCTCAGCCAGGTCAAACAGCGTGGTGCTGACCAGTTCCATGGCCAAAAAATACTTCGCTAGCGAGGACCCGCTCGGCAAGACCATCAACACCGACAACCGCCGCGACCTCATCGTGACCGGGGTGGTTCATGATGTGCCGCGCCAGTCCCATTTTCATTACGACTTTGTCGGCTCGCTGGCCGTGTTTGAAAACAGCCGCAGCACCTCCTGGATCGGCAACAACTTTTTCACCTATCTGGCCTTGCGCCCGGGCGCATCGGCCGCGGCCGTGGAAGCCAAGCTCCAGGAGATCGTGCGCCGCCATGCCGGCCCGCAATTCGAGAAGATGTTCGGCGTCAGCTGGGACCAGCTGCTGAAAAGCGGCGCCCAATACCGATATTTTCTGCAGCCGCTGACCGATATCCACCTTCGTTCACACCTTGAGTATGAATTGGAAGCCAACGGCGATATCTCGACCGTGTACCTTTTTTCCCTGGTCGCTTTCGGCGTATTTCTGCTGGCCTGCGTGAATTTCGTCAACCTGACCACCGCCCGTGCCGCCACCCGGGCCCGCGAGATCGGCATCCGCAAGGCCATCGGCTCGGGCCGCGGCCAACTGATCCGGCAATTTCTATTCGAATCGTCCCTGACCAGCTTCCTGGCCATTATCCTGGCCCTGGTACTGGCCATCCTGTTGCGTCCTTTCTTCAACCGGCTGGCCGGCGCCAATGCCGAGATCACGGTCCAGGGCAACCCCTGGCTGCTGCCGATCCTGCTGGCATTGCTTGATCCTGAGCGGTCTGGTGGCCGGCGCCTATCCGGCATTTTATCTTTCTTCGTTCCGGCCGGCACAGGTGCTGAAAGGACAACTGGGGGGGATCAAGGGGAAATCATTCGTGCGCAGCCTGCTGGTGGTCTTCCAGTTCACCCTGTCGATCGCCCTGATCATCGGCACGCTGGTCATCAACCGCCAATTGCATTACATGCAGAACAAAAAGCTGGGTTTCAACAAGGAACAGGTGCTGGTCGTCAAAAAGACCGATGACCTGGGCAAGCAGGTCCAGGACCTTCAAGCAGGAACTGCTCGCCAATCCCGACATCGTGGCCGTCAGTACTTCGGCGGAGCCTGATGGGCGACCCGGCCTTCGGCGACAACGTCTACACCGTGCCCGGAGTCAGCGGCGTGGGCCAATATATTCTCTGGACCATGTATGCCGATGAAGGCTTTCTGCGCACCTACGATATCCAGATGGCCTCCGGCCGCTTCTTCGAGAAGGACCGCCAGAGCGACCTCCAGGGCGTGGTGCTCAACGAGGCCGCGGTGAAAGTCATGGGCCTGACCGACCCGGTCGGCAGGGAGCTCGTCCAGATGATCGACCAGTCGGGCAAGCAAACCAAGATCACCATCCTGGGCGTGATCAAGGATTTCCATTTCCAGTCCCTGCACGAGGAGATCCGTCCGCTGGCCTTCCACTGGATTGGGCCCGGACGGATTCGGCAAAACGGTCTCGGTGCGTTTCCGCACGGTCGCCATTCCTGCCCTGCTCGATTTCATCGAAAACACCTGGCGGCGCCTCTCCAAGGGTCAGGCATTCGAATACGAATTCTTCGATGAGCGCTTCGCCGCGAATTACAATTCCGAGCAGAACACGGCCCGACTGCTCATGGCCTTCTCCCTGCTGGCCATCGCCATCGCCTGCCTGGGACTGCTCGGCCTGGCCACCTTCGCCATCCAGCAGCGCACCAAGGAGATCGGCATCCGCAAGGTGCTCGGCGCGTCGGTGCTGAGCCTCAGCCGCCTGCTTTCCAGCGAGTTCCTGAAGCTGGTACTGCTGGCCAACCTCATCGCCTGGCCCCTGGCCTACTTTGTCATGAACCGCTGGCTGCGGAATTTCGCCTACCGCACCTCCATCAGTCTGGAACTGTTCCTTTTCTCCGGGATCCTGGCGCTGGTCATCGCCATGCTTACCGTGAGCTACCAATCGGTCCGCGCCGCCCGCGCCAACCCGGTAAACAGCCTGAGAAATGAATAAGGAGTGCCTGGATGATAAAAAATTTGTTCAAACAAACGTTCAGGGGGCTGGGACGGGATAAATTCCATTCGCTGATCAACATCTTCGGCCTGGGGCTGGGGATCGCCTGCTGCCTCATCGGCCTGCTCTTCGTGCAGAGCGAACTGGGCTTCGACCGCCATCATGAGAAGCACGAGCGCATTTTTCGCTACGGCGTGGAGATGACCATCGGCGGCGTGACCAGCATCCAGAGCGGCTGCAATCCCGGCGCCGGGCCGCTGCTGAAGGATTTCATCCCCGAGATCGAATCCTTTGTCCGCATCGGTTACCTGGGGGAAACTCTGGTCAAGCAAAAAGACCGCGCCTTCTCCGAGGAAAATTTTCTCTGGGCGGACCCGAGCATTTTCAACGTTTTCTCTCATGCTTTTGTATATGGAAATCCAAATGGCGCATTGGACCGGGACAACACCATGGTGCTGACCCGCTCATTGGCCAGGAAGATCTTCGGCGACAGAAACCCGTTGGGAGAAGTGCTGGGCATCGAAAACCAGGAACCGTTTGAGGTCACGGGCGTGATCGCCGATCCTGCCGACAACGAGCAGCTGCAGTTCTCCGCCCTGCTCTCCTATTCCACCCAGTTCAAGGGTCTCAATCAGGCGGAGCTTTTCCAGCCGTCGAAACTGTCCGGTGGCATGGGCGACGAAGTGTATTTCCTATTTGCCCCGGGATTCACGGCCGCCGATTTCGACCGCAAGGGCCGGCAGTTCTACGATAAATACCAGGCGGCAACCGACAGCATCCATTACCGCTCGCTGGTCGAGCCCCTGACCGCGATCCACCTGCGCTCCAGCATCGATACCCAGCAGGCCGAAGCCAATTCCCGCTTTATGCTCTGGTTCTGCGGCATCGTGCTGCTGATCCTGTTCCTGGCCGGCGTGAACTACGTCAATCTGACCACCTCCCGGGCCGGCAAGCGGGCCAAGGAGATCGGTGTCAGAAAAGTCATCGGCTCGAGCCATGGGCAACTGGTGGTTCATCTTTTGGCAGAGTCGCTGTTTTTCGTCTTTCTGGCTTTGCTGGCCGGGATCGTTCTGGCACAGGCCATTCTATCCCTGACCCCGCTGAACCAGGTGATGGGGAAACAGCTCAGCGTCAATCTCTTCGCCAACCCGTTATTGCTGCTGGGCTTGCTGGCCCTCTGGATCGTTGTCAGCCTTCTGGCCGGCCTTTACCCGCTTTTTACCTGGCGCGGATATCACCGCTGAAAACCTTGAAAACCAGGTCGGGCGGCCAGGCGGCCGGACGTCTCCTGCGCCAGTCGCTGCTGGTGGTGCAGTTCGTCATCGCCATCGGCGCCGTCGCCCTGACCTTGCTGATGAACCGCCAACTTGACTTCATCAAAGGCAAGGACCTGGGCTTCACCAAGGACCCGGTGATCCTGGTCAACGTCACGGATGCCGATTTGCGCAAGCGCAGTGCTGTTTACAAAAATGAGATCCTGCACCTGCCTGGCGTGGCCGCGGCTTCGTTTTCCGATTCGGTGCCCGGGAGCGGATTCACCGGTTATGCGTTCAAGTGGGAGAGCAATAGCGGCGAGATGCAGGGCCATGCCTTCGGTTCCCTGCAGGCCGACAAGGACTATTTTGCGACCATGGGAATCAGCATTGTCGCCGGCCGCAATTTTTCCCGGCTGCCCAACCGGCAGGACCTGCAGGACGGCACCATGGAGTTCATTGTCAGCGAAAACCTGGTCAAGGCCCTGGGCTGGAAAGACCCGATAGGCAAGCGCTGCCAGTATGGAACCGTGATCGGCGTGGCGCGCAACTTCCATTACCGCTCGCTGCACCGCGACGTCCGGCCGACATATATCGTTCAGCCTCTGGAGACGCCGCCGTATCTCAACGTGCGCCTGCGCGGCGGCCGCGTCCAGGAATCACTGGAAGCGCTGCGCAACAAATGGACGGCCTTCGCTCCCGGCTATCCCTTTGCTTATTCTTTCCTGGATCAGCGCCTGGCCCGCTTCTACGAGCAGGATCAAAAACAGCAAAAACTGGCGGCCACCTTTTCAGGATTATGCCTGCTCATTTCCTGCCTGGGCCTTTTCGCCCTGGCTTCATTCAACATCGAGCAACGGACCAAGGAGATCGGCATCCGCAAGACGCTCGGTGCTTCGGTCGTCAATCTGGTGCTGCTGCTGACCCGCAAGTTCGCCTTCTGGGTCGTGGTGGCAAATTTCTTTGCCTGGCCGTTGACGTATTGGGCCATGAATCAATGGCTGCAGAATTTTGCCTTCCGCACCAAGATAGGGATCGCCATCTTTATCGTTTCAGGATTTCTGGCCTTGCTGATCGCCATCATCACGGTGGGTTTCCAGGCCGCCCGCGCCGCCCGCGCCAACCCGGTCGACAGCCTGAGGTATGAATAATCCGAGGTGACCCATGCTTAAAAATTATCTGAAGATCGCCTGGCGCAACATCGTCCGTCAAAAGGGTTATTCATTCATCAATATCTTCGGCCTGGCCGCAGGCATCGCCTGCTGCATCCTGATCATGGTCTGGGTGCAGAACGAGCTCAGCTTCGACCGCTTCAATGAAAAAGCGGACAGGATCCATCGACTGTACAGCGAACTGACGTTGAACGGCCGGACTCGGACAGCGCCGGTGGTCAGCGCTCCCGTAGCCCCGGCTTTGCGCCAATCCTTTCCCGAAGTAGAGAGTGCAGCCAGGGTTTTATCGTTCTATAACACCACGGTGAAATATGGCGAGAAGGAATTCCGCGAGGATCAGGTTTATTTTGCCGACAATTCGATCTTTGACATCTTTTCTTTGCCGCTGAGCCAAGGCAATCCGAAATCAGCTCTGGCTTCAGGTTACTCTGCTGTTATTACCGAAAAAACAGCCCGACGCTATTTCGGCGCTGAAACCCCCATGGGCAAATTATTGAAATTCGGCGACGGCCACGAATACGCAATTACCGGCGTAATGAACAACATGCCATCCAATTCGCACATCCAGTTCGACATCCTTTGTTCATTCGCCACCTGGCTCGCAGAAAACAAGCAGGAAGCCGAAAAGTGGAGCAGGATCAGCTTATCTACCTATGTCCTGCTGGCGCCCGGGACCGACTTAATGCAATTTCACGCCAAAATCGATCGCCTGATCGATGAAAAGATCGGTAAAGACTTGAAAAAGTTCGGCCACAGCCTGAAGTTTTTCCTGCAACCTCTGACTCGCATCCATCTCCATTCCGATTTCGAAATGGATTCTTCCAAGACCGGCGACATCAAAACCGTCTATCTCTTTTCCGGAGTCGCCCTTTTCATTCTGTTTATCGCCTGCATCAATTTCATCAATCTGGCCACCGCCCGCTCCGCCAATCGTGCTCTGGAAGTTGGTTTGAAGAAGACACTCGGGGCTTCGCGAGGCTCGCTGGCAAGGCAATTCCTGGGGGAAACATTTCTCGTTGCCTTTCTGGCTGTTCTGATCGCCTGCCTGTTTGCCATACTGCTGCTGCCGCTCCTGAGCTCGCTCAGCGGCCAGGAATACTCCGCCACCATTTTCATGCAGCCCCTGTACGTGTCGAGCTTCATTTTCTTCACCATGCTGGTCGGCGTTTTGGCCGGAAGTTATCCGGCATTTTTCCTTTCCTCGTTTGATCCGGTACAGACGCTGAAAGGCAAACTGAAAGCCGGGGCGGCCAGTTCCTTGTTCCGCAGGATCCTGGTCGTCGGCCAGTTCGCCATATCCATCGCCCTGGTCATCGGCACCATGGCCATCTTTGAACAAATGCAGTTCATCCGCAACAAACACCTGGGATTCAACAAGGAGAAGGTGCTGGTGCTTTCATTGCCTAGCAGCGGAAACGTTTCCCCGCAAACGGTTCGGGATGAGATGGCTTCCATAGCGGGTGTTGCCAATGCCGGAATGTCCGCGGATGTGCCGGGCACCGGCTTTAGCTTGACCAATTTCGTTCCCGAAGGGCGTACGGAAAAAGAAGCGCTGCTCATGCAGAATATGGAAATCGATGATCAATTCCTGACTACGCTAGACATAAAAATTGCCCGGGGCAGAAATTTTTCTCGTGATATGAAAACAGATCCCACCGATGCCTTGCTGATCAATGAAACCGCAGCGGCGCAGTTGGGATGGAAAGACCCGATCGGGAAGAGTATCTCGAAAACAGGTCGTGGCGCGAATGGTCAAAGGATCATGATTTCCAAAAGAATTATAGGGATTGTCAAGGATTTCCATTCCCTCTCATTGCATCAAAAAATCGAACCACTGGTAATCTCAAACAATGCTGAAAATTTCGGACTTGTCTCCGTCAGGATTTCCAGCAAAAACACCCAGAAAATCATTTCCAGGTTAAAAGACAAGTGGCGACGTCTCTTCCCCAATATGCCTTTTGATTCTTTTTTCCTTGATGAATCCTTCGGCCGCATGTACCGGACCGAGGAACAACTCAACCAGATATTCACTTCCTTTGCCATTTTGGCCATTTTCATTTCCTGCCTCGGGCTGTTCGGACTGGCTGCCTACATGACCGAGAAACGGACCAAGGAAGTCGGCATCCGCAAAGTGCTCGGGGCATCGATTTTCAGGATCGTCTTCCTCCTTGCCAATGAATTCGGCAAGTGGGTACTGATCGCCAATATCATCGCCTGGCCGCTGGCCTACTATTTCATGAACCGCTGGCTGCAGGCCTTCGCCTACCGCACCCGCATCGGCATCGGCCTGTTCTTCCTCTCCGGCCTTTCCGCCCTGCTCATTGCCCTGCTCACCGTGGGGTACCAGTCCGTCAGAGCCGCCAGCGCCAACCCGGTCGACAGCCTGAGGTACGAATAATTCGAGGTGAACCATGATTAAAAATTATCTGAAGATCGCCTGGCGCAACATCGTCCGCCAAAAAGGATTTTCGTTCATCAACATCTTCGGCCTGGCCGTGGGCATCGCCTGCTGCCTGCTGATCATGCTCTTTGTCCGACACGAAATGAGTTATGACCAGTACCATGAATTCAAAGACCGTATTTTCCGCATCGAACCCCAGTTTCTGAACGCCGACGGCTCTTTGCGGCAAAGTTTCGGTACCCTGGCCCCCGGTTTTGTCCCCTTTCTGGAGAAGGAATTTCCCGAAATGGAACGTATCGTTAAAGTCCTGCAACTGGAATCGGTCGGGGAATCACTGGTGGTGTACGGCGACAGGAAATTCAACGAAAAACGATTTTTCCTTTCCGAGCCGGCAATTTTCGAAATCTTCACCCTGCCTTTGTTGAAAGGAAATCCCCGAACCGCATTGCAGGATCCGAACAACCTGGTCATTTCCGAATCCATGGCCAGGAAATACTTCGGCACGGAAGATCCGCTGGGAAAAATGCTCAAGGTCGATCTGCCGATTTTGGGAACCCAACTCCTTACCGTCGAGGCAGTGATGAAGGATTCGCCGGCAAACAGCCACGTTCATTTCGACTTCATCGGCTCGCTGCTGCTTGCCAAAAATCTGCCCGGCGGCAGCGAGTATTTTTACGGTACAGCCAATTTGAGCGACAATGTCACCCAGGTCTACCTGCGCCTGGCCGCGGGTGCTGATCCCGCGGTTCTGGCTGGCCGCCTGCCGGCTTTCATAGACAAGGTCGTCCCGCCCAGACCTGATGAAACGGGCAACCTGGTTCGCCGCAGCACAAGCAGCAAGCTCTTGCTGCGCCGGGTCACCGACATCCATCTGGACGCGCATACGGCCAAGGAATTGGAGCCGAACGGCGACCGGACCTATGTCACCTTCTTCATGGTGATCGCTTTTTTCATCCTGCTTCTGGCCTGCGTCAATTTCACCAATTTGGCCACAGCCCGGGCTTCCAGAAGGGCTCGCGAAGTAGGTCTGAGAAAAGCCGTGGGCGGAAACCGCGGCATGCTGGCATGGCAGTTTTTGTCCGAATCGCTGCTGATTTGCTTACTTGCCCTGCTGTTGGCCCTGTTCCTGGTTTGGATCTTTTTGCCGCTGTTCAGCGGGTTTTTCAACAGCAATCTGAGTTTCGCCACCCTGTTGGAGCCGCTGTCGCTGCTGCAGCTTGTCGCGATCCTTGTTTTCACCGCCTTCTGCTCCGGCATCTATCCGGCACTCTATCTCAGCTCCTTCAAGCCGGCCACAATTCTGCGCGGTGAGATGACCCACGGCAGCGGCGGAGCCCGATTGCGCAAGGCCCTGGTGATCTTCCAGTTCGCCATCGCGACGATCCTCATCGTTTGTGTCGCGGTGTCCATGGCCCAGATGCGTTTTTTCCGCAACACCGACATCGGCTTTGACCGGGAAAATATCCTGCTGATACCTGCCGACGGAACCATCCGGCAAAATTGGCAGAATGCCAAGGAAAGCATTGTCAAGAGCCCATATGTCAAAGCGGCCACCCTGTCCAAGCGGGCACCGTCCCACCGCCTGCTCGATGCCCCCGGATTTAGCATCGAGGTCGGGGGACGGAAGCTGCGCAACGATTTCCCCATGCCCCACAACCGGGTCGATTTCGATTTTTTCAAGACCTACGGCATTGCGATCGTGGCCGGGCGCGACTTCTCCCAATCCCATCCCACCGACGCCGGGGCAGCCTTCATTCTCAACGAAACCGCGGTTCGCCAACTGGGCTGGGATAATCCCGGCGAGGCCATCGGAAAAACCATGAGTGTTTTTGGGCGTTCTCCGGCGCAGATCATCGGCGTGGTGGCGGACTTCCATTACGAATCGCTGCACAATAAAATTCCGGCCATGGTCACCTATATCGTTCCCAACCAGGTGAACACGGTATCGATCCGGATTGCACCCGGCAGCCCCCGGCGCGCCATCGACCATGTCCGCACCGTTTGGCAACGATACAATCCGGAAGTTCCCTTTCGTTTCGATTTTCTGGATGAACAATTGAATGCCCTTTATCAGAACGAAAAACGCATGATGGATATGTTCGTCACCTTCAGCATCCTGACCGTCGTCATCGCCTGCCTGGGGCTTTTCGGGCTGGCTTCTTTCGCCGCCGCCAAGAGGACCAAGGAGATCGGTGTGCGCAAGGTTTTCGGGGCTTCCATTGCCAGAATTGTCGGCATCCTGGTCAGGGAATTCTTGTGGCTGGTGCTGCTCGCCAATCTCATCGCCTGGCCGCTGGCCTATTTAGCCATGCGCAGCTGGCTGCAGGGTTTTGCCTACCGGATTTCCTTGGGTATCTCGGTCTTCATGCTGTCAGGGCTGCTGACCCTGTGCATCGCGCTGTTGACGGTCAGCTACCAGGCCCTGCGCGCCGCCCGCGCCAACCCGGTCGACAGCCTGAGGTATGAATAATTTGAGGTGAACCATGCTTAAAAACTATTTAAAGATCGCCTGGCGCAACATCCTCCGTTTCAAAGGCTATTCGTTCATCAACATCTTCGGCCTGGCGGTCGGCATCGCCGCCTGCCTGCTGATCGCCATCTGGGTGCAGAACGAACTCGGTTTCGACCGCTTCAATGAAAAAGCGGACCGCATAAATCGCTTCTACCAAAAATTCACGGTGAACGGCCAGACGCGGACGGCACCCATCACCAGCGCCCCGCTGGCCCCGGAGCTGAGCCGGTCTTTTCCCGAAGTCGAGCAGACGGCCAGGATCCTGTCGCTGGGCAACACCACCGTCCAGTACGACGCAAAGGAATTTCGCGAGCAGAACATCGCCTACGCCGATGCATCGTTTTTTTCCATTTTCACCCTGCCGCTGCGTGCAGGCGATCCGCGTTCGGCGCTGACGGCCCCTTATTCCGTGGTGCTCAGCGAAAAAACCGCCCGCAAGTATTTCGGAATGGAACAGCCCATCGGCAAAGTTCTGAAATTCAGCGACGGCCGCGCCTATACCGTTACCGGCGTCATGAACGACATTCCCGGCAATTTTCATCTGACCTCCCAAATTCTCTGCTCCTATTCCACCTGGATTTCTGAGAACAAGAGTGATGCGGAAAGATGGGGCAGCATAAGCACTTTCACCTATGTGCTTCTGAAACCCGGGACCGATACCCGCTCTTTTTTGGAGAAGGTCAACCGCCTCAGCGACGAAAAGTTCGGCAATGACATGAAAAAGATGGGCGGCAGTGCCCAAGTCCATTTGCAGCCACTGAAAGAGATCCACCTGCGATCGAACTTCGAATTCGATATCGCCAACACCGGCGATATCCTGACCGTGTACCTTTTTTCCGGGATCGCCCTTTTCATCCTCCTCATCGCCTGCATCAATTTCATCAATCTCAGCACCGCCCGCTACGCCAACCGCGCCCTGGAAGTGGGATTGAAAAAAACGCTGGGAGCCACGCGCGGTTCGCTGATCCGGCAATTTTTCAGCGAAACATTCCTGGTCACTTTTCTGGCCGTAGTCCTGGCCTGCCTGTTCAGCAGCCTGGCCCTGCCCTGGCTTAACTCCGTCAGCGGCCAGGAATTCAGCCGCGCCATTTTCCTGCAGCCGCTTTTCCTGCTGGGCCTGGTCCTGTTCACAGCCGTGGTCGGCACCCTGGCCGGGAGCTATCCGGCCCTCTATCTGTCTTCTTTCCATCCCGTCCAGACCCTGAAAGGCAAACTCAAGGCCGGCGCCGCCAGCACGGCTTTCCGCCGCATCCTGGTGGTGAGTCAATTCGCCATATCCATCATCCTGATCATCGGCACATTCACTATTTTAAAGCAACTGAACTTCGTGAAAAACAAGAAGTTGGGATTCCACAAGGAGCAGGTGATCGTGGTCACACTCCCCCAGGACGGGAATGTCTCAACGACGACGGTCAGGGATGAATTCGCTTCCGTCCCCGGCATCGTGGCGACGTCACTGTCCGCCGATGTGCCCGGCCTCAATTTCAGCATGACCAACTTCATTCCCGAAGGCCGGACCGATAGGGAAGCGCTGATGATGCAGACCATGGCGGTCGACGACCGCTTCCTGCCCACCCTGGGCATGGAGATCACCAAAGGCCGTAATTTTTCCGCGGCAATGAAATCCGACTCCGCTGAAGCCGTGCTGATCAACGAGAGCGCGGCGGCACGCCTGGGTTGGGACGATCCCATAGGCAAGACGATTTCGCGGCGAGGCCGCGGAGAAAACGGCGAGCGCATCTCCATCAAAACCACGATTGTCGGTATAGTAAAAGACTTCCATACCCGCTCGCTGCATCAGCAGATCGAACCCCTGGTCCTGAGTAACGCCCCGGACAATTTCCAGGTGGTCTCGCTGCGCTTCGCCGGCAGTGGTGTGGCGGAGATCATGGCCAGGCTGAAGAAAAAGTGGCGGCAGCTTTTCCCGGCCGCGGCATTTGACTCCTTCTTTCTGGACGAATCCTTCGCCGCCATGTATCAAGCGGAAGAGCGCCTCGAAAAAATATTCACCTCGTTCGCCGTGATGGCCATCCTGATATCCTGCCTCGGGCTGTTCGGGCTGGCGGCTTACATGACAGAGAAGCGGACCAAGGAGGTCGGCATTCGCAAGGTGCTCGGGGCCTCGGTTTTCAGGATAGCATTCATCCTTTCCAACGAATTCAGCAAATGGGTCCTGGTGGCCAATATCATCGCCTGGCCCCTGGCCTATTACTTCCTGACCCGCTGGCTGCAGACCTTTGCCTTCCGCACCACGATCGGGATCGGAGTTTTCCTGCTTTCCGGCCTGGCCGCCCTGGGCATCGCCCTGCTGACTGTGAGTTACCAAGCCATCCGCGCCGCCCGCGCCAACCCGGTGGACAGCCTGCGCTACGAATAATGGGAACCGGAGACCGGAAACTACCAGAGCACAAGAATGAAATCAAGATGAGGTGAACCATGTTCAAAAACTATTTCAAGGTGGCTTTTCAGAAATTTGTCGCGCAGCAGGGGCTACACCCTGATCACCCTCTCGGGTTTGGCCATCGGCATCGCCGCCTGCCTGCTGGCCTTTCTCTATATCCAGGACGAGTTGAGTTATGATCGTTATCAACGAAAAATCCGAACGTATTTTCCGTATCGCCACGCGCACTGGTTCGCGATGGCACGGAGGTCAATATTGTCGGTGCTGGCGCCCCGGCGGCCAGGGACCATGATTGACGAATTTCCCGAGGTCGAAAATGCCGTGCGCTTCCGCGAGGAGGGCAGTGCCAAGGTCAAGGTCGGGGCGACCGTCTTCCGGGAAAAGAAGGTGATCTACAGCGACCCTTCTTTTTTTGACGTGTTCTCGGTGCCGCTGCTCAAAGGCGATCGCAAGTCCGTGCTGACGGCGCCGCGGACCGTGGTGCTCAGCCAAACGACGGCTGAAAAATATTTCGGCGCGGCAGATCCCGTCGGCCGGACCTTGCTAATCGATGACAAGGTTGAGTGGCAGGTCGGCGGCGTTTTCGCCGACATTCCGCACACATCGCATTTTCACTTCGACCTGATCGTCTCCTTTTCGACCCTGGACCTGACCAGCGAATCCATCCATGAGTTCCTGGATGAGTTTCAATTTCCAGACCTATCTGCTGCTGCGCCCGGGCGCCTCGGCCGCCGACCTGGAAGCCAAACTGCCGCTTGCTGTTCGCGACCCACCTGGCCCCGGAGATCAAGCAATTCATGGGGATTTCTATGGAAGATTTCATGACCAAGGCCAAAATGAAGCTGGACTACTCCCTGCAGCCGCTGGCCGCCATCCACCTCCATTCCAATTATAGCGCCGGCGAATTCGAAGCCAACAGCGATATCAAGTATATCTACCTTTTCTCGGCCGTTTCCCTTTTCATCCTGATCCTGGCGATCATCAATTTCATCAACCTTTCCACTGCCCGCTCCATCTCCCGCGCCAAGGAAGTGGGCTTGCGCAAAGTGCTGGGCTCGTTCCGCCTGGACCTGGTCAAGCAGTTCCTGACCGAATCACTGGTTCTGTGCCTGCTGGCCCTGGCCATTGCCTGCCTGCTGCTGGCGATCTGCTGCCGCTTTTCAACAGCTTGACCGCCAAGGAACTGGCGGTTTCGGCGCTGGTGAATCCATCGGCTTTTGCTGTCGTCATGGTCCTCACGCTGCTGGTGACGATCATGGCCGGGGCCTATCCCGCCTTCCTGCTCTCGGCTTTCCGTCCCGCCGCCATCCTGCGCGGCCAGGCCGCAAGCGGCGCCGGCAGGGGCAGTCTGCGCCGCGGCCTGGTCGTTTTCCAGTTCGCCGTTTCGGCGGTGATGATCATCGGCACCCTCGTCGTCTTTCGGCAATTGCATTATATCCAGAACAAGAAACTCGGCTTCGACAAGGAACAGGTGTTGATCTTGCGTCACAGCCAACTCCTGGAAAGCCATGCCGAGACATTGAAGCAGGAAATGCTAAGATCTCCCCAGGTGGTCAGCGCCACCCTCTCCAGCTTCCTTCCCGTCCCCTCGGCACGCGCCAGATTGCCGATCGCCCGCGCCGACAATCCAAATCCCAGGCAGGCCTTCCCAGTTTCCTTTTGGCGCATTGATGAAGATTACATCGGCACTCTGGGCATGAAAATTGTCGCCGGGCGCAATTTCTCGACCCAATTCAGCGGCGATGCCCAGTCCGTTCTCATCAACCAGGCCGCCGTAAGCCATTTCGGCTTGAAAAAACCATTGGGACAAACGCTGATCATGATGGATATGGATGCGGATAACCAGGGAAAAATGGTCCCGGTCCCCTGCACGGTCATCGGCGTGGTCGAGGATTTTCATTACGAATCACTGCGCGAAGCCATCGCGCCTCTGGTGCTGCGCCGCGGGCAAAGCCTGGGCAACCTGGTCATGCGCCTGAAACCCGGCCCTATCGCCGCAGTCATCAAGACATTGGAGAACAAGTGGACAAGCCTGCTGCCCGGAGAGCCATTTGAGTACGCCTTCCTTGATGAAAGTTTCAACAAGATATATGAATCCGAAATGATAATCGGCCGGATTTTTGCGATTTTTGCCGCGCTGGCCGTATTCATCGGCTGCCTGGGCTTGTTCGGGCTGGCTTCTTTTTCGGCCGCCAAAAGAACAAAAGAGATAGGTGTCCGCAAGGTTCTGGGTGCAACCGTCCGGGAAATGACCGCTTTACTGCTTAAGGATTATGTCCTGCTGATCGGCCTGGCCAACATCATTGCCTGGCCCATCGCCTATTACCTGATGCAGCGCTGGCTGCAAAATTTCGCCTATCGCACTTCAATGAGCATCACCATATTCATATTCTCCGGATTGCTGGGACTGGCCATCGCCCTGCTGACTGTGAGTTACCAAGCCATCCGCGCCGCCCGCGCCAACCCGGTGGACAGCCTGAGGTATGAATGACTGTGAAATTTCCGGACCAGCTTATTCCCGGCCATGGTGTCCGCCAGCGGACACAAATGGTCCAATAGCGGACAGGCCGACACCTGGAGCCGGGCATCCATCCGGACTTCACCCCGAAAGCCTCTACCCTAAACGATTTCAGCCGATCATCAGCCCGCGCATTTGGCATCAATTTTGCTTAATATTCCGTGGGTCCGGCACTAAGAAACCGCCCGGGAGGCAAAACATGAGCTTGAAGGATATTTTACAGAAGCTGGTCAGCGAAAAAACCCAGGTCCTGCTCGCCGACAACCAGAATGAATGGCAAGCGGAGGCCCTGTTGGAAAACCTGTCCGAAACCCGGCTCAAGACAAGCGCCCATATGCAGCCCGGCCTCTATATCGCCGAAATCAGCGAAGCCGGCTACCTCGGCCGGGTGCTGTACAAACTGAAAACAGTGGAAGGATAAGATGCAAAAACAACAAGTGCTGGAGGTCAAGATGAAAGAAGTGGTTTTGCAGATCCCGACCATGGAGGCCGAACAGAACGTTGAGATCGAGGTGCGCATCAACGGCAGGAAAAAAACGCTGCATTACCGGGTGGAGATCGTCAATTGGGAAAACAGCGATCCTACTTCCGAGGAAAAAGTGCGAGTCCTGAGAAAAGTGATCCGCGAGCACGACCGAAACTGGCAGCTGGTGACCATCGGTTCACCGACCGAAAGCAACATCCCGGTCATGTTCCGCCGTGTCGATGCCGATGAGAGTGGTTGCCAGAACTGACAAGTGAAATCCCGCCGGATTTGGCAAAAATAAAACAGGGAGAACTAGCAATGATCAAATTGAGGGGCATCACCAAGTTTTACAGCAGCGGTTTCGTCAAAACTTTCGTGCTCAGAAATATCGACCTTGACGTGCAGGAAGGGGAGTTCCTGACCATCATGGGCCCTTCCGGAGCCGGGAAATCGACCCTGCTCTATATCATCGGCATGCTCGATGATGCATCGGAAGGGCAATATCACTTTTATGACCAAGCGATCCACTCCCTGAATGAAAAAAAACGCACCCAAATCCACCAGCAGAACATCGGTTTCGTTTTTCAAAGTTACCACCTGATCGACGAACTCACGGTCTATGAAAATCTGGAGACGCCCCTGCTCTATAAAAAAGTCAAGTCAGACGAACGCAAAAGCCTGGTGGCCGATACCCTGGATCGCTTCCGCATTGTGGCGAAAAAAGGCCTTTTCCCGAACCAACTGTCAGGAGGACAGCAGCAACTGGTAGCAGTGGCCCGGGCCGTGATCATCAATCCCAAATTGATCCTGGCCGATGAGCCGACCGGCAACCTGAACTCCGGACAGGGCGAAGAAATCATGGAACTGTTCAAAAAGCTCAACAAAGAAGGGACAACCATTATCCAGGTCACTCATTCTGAAAAGAACGCATCCTATTCCGACCGGGTCATCCACCTCCTGGACGGCTGGATGGAAAGCGAAGCCAAAACCGCGATGGGAAACGGTAGCCGAGACCGGGATCCGCAAGAAAAAAAATATGGAGAAAGCATGAAAAGGCTGCTCATCATCTTGTTGCTGCTCTTTGTCCTGCTGAGCATGTTCACTTTTGGGGCCGAGGAAATGACATTATCGCTGCAGGACTGCCTGGCCATAGCTTTGAAACACAATATTGCCCTGGGTATCAAGGTAGTGCAGGTCGAACGCCAGGAAGGTCTGCTTAACCAGGCAAAAGAAAAATTCCTGCCGGTCCTGGCTTTCCAGCTCGGCAAAGCCAAAACCAACACCCCCTCTTATTCATGGATCGATGCCGAAGGCGCCATCAGCGCCGCAAGCCAGCAACTCTCAGGCCAGCTAACCCAAAACCTGTGGCTGGGCGGCAACCTCACCCTTCAAGTCGATACCAGCCAATATGAAAGCAACCAGCGTTTTCAGACCATAAATCCCCGTTACGAGGGTGCGGTGGTTTTCAAACTGGTGCAGCCCCTGTTGCGCAACCTGGGAAATCGCATCAGCCGCAAAAGCATCATCATTGCCAGCCACAACCGCAACATCTCGGCCAACGAATTGAAGTCTGCCCTGCTGGACATCGTTTACCGCGTCGAGGAACTCTACTGGAACCTGGTTTTTGCCGAGCGCAACCTGGAAGCTAAAAATCAATCCTTGCAGCTGGCAGAAGATCTGCTGAAAAAAAACAGGAAAATGGCAGAACTTGGAGTCATTGCTGAAATTGAAATCCTGAGCGCCGAAGCCGAAGCGGCCAGCCGCCGGACAGAAATTCTTGAAGCCCGTGCCTTGCTGGAAAACAGCCGCGACGAACTGTATTCCACGATAAACCTGGGGGCTGAAAATCGAGGATCCGCTGTCATGATCCGACCGGGCGACGAGCCGACGCAGCGAGGAAAGAACGGTGGACACACAAGAGGCCCTGCAACTGGCGTTGGCCAACCGGCCCGACTACCTGAGTGCCGCCATCACCCTTAAAAGCAAGGATCTGGAATTGGGCTATGCCAAAAACCAGTTGCTGCCGGCATTGAATCTCAATCTCCAATATTGGAGCCCCGGCTTGTCAGGGACCAGGATTTTATATCGTGACGACAACCCGCTGACCGATGAAGTGATCGGGGTCATCCCCGGAGCCGTGGGCGATGCCTTCAAAAACGCCATGGAATTCAACTACAAAAACTGGTCGCTGTACCTTTCGTTGGATATTCCTCTGCATACTCTGTTTTCACGCGGAGCATATAACGCGGCCAGGATGGAGCGCCGCGAAGCGCAATTGCGCGTCTCGAACTGGAACGGCAGATCAATCTGGAAGTTTCCACAGTTGCCCGCTCCGTGGTCAGCAACTTCCAGCGCATCCATGCCACGCGTTTCGCCCGTGAGCTGGCCGAAAAAAAACTGGCTGCCGAGGAAAAACGTCAAGCCGCCGGTTTGAGTACCAGCTTCATGGTATTGCTTTACCAGCGTGATTTGACACAAGCCAAGAGCACTGAGCTGCGGGCTCTGTGCGATTACAGCCTGTCTCTGGCCCGCCTTGAAAAAATCGAGGGGACAAGTCTCCAGGCCAGACAGATCGAGTTTTAAAGAAGAGCAATCAGTTTTCAGCCATTAACAACGGCAGAAACCGGGAGTCGACTTACCTGATTTTAATGACCAGCAAGGTAATGTCGTCATACTGCACCGGCTGATTGGCAAAGGCTTTTACTTCCTCCATGATGAATTTAGTCAATGCTTCGGCGCTGACATCTGGCTTGGACTGGATGACGCTCTGCAAACGTTCATACCCGAATTCATTGCCGATCAGGTTCTTGGCTTCGGAAATACCATCGGTAATGAAAACGATTACATCGCCGCTGGTCAAGGTGATGGTTGCTTCCTTGAGTTTTTCGCTGAAAAGCGGCTCAGCGGATGCGCCCAAAGCCAATCCCGGAGGTACGTGGGTTTCGATCCTGCCGCCCGAACTCAGGAAAAAAGGCATATGTCCGGCCCGGGCCACTCTCAGGACCATGGCCTGCGGGTCGATCAGGCCGTAACTTGCGGATACAAAACGATTTTTTTCCAGGCTTTTTCTTAAAACCTCGTTGGCCTTGGCCAGCAGTTGGCCGGGATCGTTGACCACGCCGGCCAGGGATTCAAAGATCCCCTTCAACTCCGCCATGACAAAAGCGGCGGCCAAGCCCTTTCCTGATACATCGGCAATGACAAATCCCAAACACCCGCCATCCAGGAGGAAGAAATCGTAATAGTCCCCGCCGACTTCATAGGCCGGCGAAAAATAAACGGCTATATCGGCGAATTCCGTTTTTGGAGATGCCTGGGGCAACAAGCGGCCCTGCACGGCCCGCGCTACCTCAAGCTCCTTGAGCAATCTTTCCTTTTCGAGGCGGGTTTCCAGCATGCGCGCATTTTCCAAAGCCATGGCCGCGGAATTGGCAAAAGCCTCGATCGTCTGGATATCGTCTTCTTCAAAAAACGAATCCTTTATGATAGCCATGAACAAGTAGCCGGTGGTCCGGTTCTTGACCCGCAGCGGAGCGATAGCCAGGGAACTGAAAGAAAAATTGAGGGCATCATTCTGGATATGAACCTTCAGCTTTTTATCCCGGAAAAGTTTCACTGTCCGGTTATCCAGCACGGTTTCACCCAAGAGAGCGAGGCTGAGTTCGCGGGCCTCGCGATTGCCGATATTGAAAGCAGCCGGGACACTGAACTCATCATTTTGAATGATCAGCAGCCAGGAATAATCGCTGTGGCACACTCCGGCGGTGACCATGGTGACTTTTTCAGCCAATTCCCTGAATTCCATTGTACCGGTGATCGATTGACTCAAATCAACCAGTGAGGCAAATTCTTCGGCTTTGCGGTCATAGGCGTCGGCAGTAGGCAAATGAAAGAGAGTGGCAAAAAGGATGACCCCGGAATAGCATGCCCCGTACAGCAGGATGATTTTTCCAAGCTGGAAAAGCCCTGGAGACAAGGCCGGCATCATTGCGCCAATGGTCCGGCTGTTGAAGAACAGGACGGCATTGGCTATAAAAATTCCCAGGGACAAGCCGGCCAGCATTATCAGCTGTTTTTTTTGTTTTTTTACCAGGAAAGCGATCCATTTCACCCGGAATGAATTCAGCACCATAAAACAAATGGATATGCTCATGAAAAAAGGAACGGCCAGCGACCAAACGGGCGCCATGAGCGGGGAGAAAAAGGAAAGGACGAAACACACCAACATGGCTTTGAAATACCTCACGGGCTGGCGTGTTTTTTTTAGATAAAACAATTCCCGCAAGGCGGAAAAAATCAGGCCCAGGATTGCGGTCATAAAAATCAGCAATAGCATGGCGGCCAGACGAGCAAAAAATACCGCTTCGCCCTTGATCGCGAACTGAAAATCCCAACTGTGCCAGACCACAAAAAGAATGACAACCAACGAATTAAGAATTGTTAGAATAAAAACAATGAATAAAGCCCTTTCTTTTTTTCTATTAAAAAAACCGCTGCCCGTCCAAGTCCAGGCAGCCAGAAGTGAAAAAAGCGCCAGTTCGCTGCCCAGCAGAATTCCCCATGGTTCCAGCCGCGGCAATAATCCCCGCCAAAACAGGTAGAAAATTGCCAGAACCAGGGCAGCGCCTGTTTTTGTGTGCTGGGGTACTCCCCGCAATAATTTTTTCTTCACAAAAGCAAAATATCACAATTTGTAATGAAATGAAACAGGTCGACCGGGCTCCGTTTTAAGCAAGAGCCGCGGTCGAGCCTGCATTCTGAATAGGTTTGGGTCGCGCCGGCCCTAATTCCTCTTTTCCTGGCCGCGGGCAATGGCGTAGTAAACGATCATACCCAGGCCGGCCATGAAGAAAACCGCACCCGGCGGTCATCTCTTCACGGAGTTCGGAAGGCACCCAGCTGTAAATCCCGTAAGTGAACAGGAAAGCCAGGCCCACGGCGATCAGCACCAGGCCCCATTTCAGGGCCGAGGCCGAATTGCTCAGCATCTGCGGCTGGAACAGCAGTTTGACCTTTTCATCCACCATGCCTTTTTCGATCAGTTTTTGGCGCAGGCGGTTTTCCGAAACAGCCTTGACCAATTCCAGCACAAAATAGCCGATCACACCCAGAACAAAAACAGGAGCCAGATTCTCGATCATGCTTCACCTCCTTGGCGATTTGCCGAGGCAGTCTCAACCGCCTCTCGAGATAACTAACAGGCCTTGGTTGAAAATGTTGCAGCAATAAAATATTTATTTTTTTGCAACTTCCATCTGCTCGGAATGTTTACTATAATATAAATGCAACAGGTAATACGGCTCAATTTCCAGACGCCTGGCAAACAGATGAATGAACCCATTGATGAGATCGGTCTGCTGATCAGCCGCGTTCAGGCCGGAGACCGCCAGGCCTTCCGCGTTTTCATCGAAAAATACCAGCGCCTGGTGGCGGCCATCGTATTCCGCATGGTCTACAACGCCGCCGATCGCGAAGAACTTAGCCAGGAAATTTTTCTTAAAATTTTTAAAAACATCAATGATTTCCAGGGATCGGCAAAAATTTCCAGCTGGATCGGGCGCATCGCCAGCAATACCTGCATCAATCACCTGCGCAAGAAACGCCTGCCCTTATTCGCTGACGTCAGCCCTGTCGGGCAGGAACTGGAAAATGTCGCCGGGACTGCGTCTCACCCCGGAGTATTTGAACGAACGGGACGACAGCAGCAGGAACCTGCAGCGGGAGATCGAGAGGCTGCCCGCTCATTACCGGCTCATCCTGACGCTTTTTCACTTTTCGGAAATGAATTACGAGGAGATCGGCCAAGCGCTGAACCTGCCGTCCGGAACGGTCAAGAGCCACCTGTTCCGCGCCCGGCAGAAATTGCGTGAACGGCTTTTGCCTGCCGTTCAGGAGGGAACATGAGCAACGAACATTTGACCGACGAACAGATCCAAAACATACTGGACTCCCGCATGCTCAAGGCCGGATCGATCCTGCCCTTGCATTTGGGAACCTGCGCCAGCTGCCAAAAGCGCCTGGACAGTTTCCGGCAGCTCTATGCCGGTTTGGCAGCCGATCCCGGTTTCGCTCTGCCGCCGGCTTTTGCCGACTCCGTACTGGATAAAATCTCGGCTTCCCGGCCTGTTTTTTGGGAGCGACCGGCAGCCAAGATCGCCATGGCGATCGGCACTGCCGCCGTCATCCTGGCCGGGCTTGCTCATTTTTGTGGACATGAAGCCCCTGGCCAGGGGCACCCTGCAGGTCTTCGCCACGCTCAAGACGGCGTTCCTGCCTCTGGGCGTTCAGATAAAGCAGCTCTTTTCCTGGATGGGCGGCAACGCCAAGCCGTTCCTTCTCGGCGGGTTGGGCCTTATCTGCGCTGCTCTTATCGACCGGCTCCTGCGCCATCAATTCCTGCGCCACAACCATTAAGCCGAATACCAGAACCGGAAAAGAATCTCCTTTTGCGCATTGGCAGCACAGGCGTCGCGGCGCATGGTTCTTTCCAGAAAACGGATTGTCTATTTTTTCGGCTCTGGGAACCGCGGTGACGCATCTCAATTTCTTTACCATTTTGTTGTTGGTTTCATCGACTTCAGTGACTTCGCCGGTATGGTCGATGAGGGCGGTGATCTCGGCCGCGGCGCCTACCGTCAATTTGCTGACATATCTCGCCGTGCCGCCCGGAGCCTGCAGATGCCTGCCGGGATCGAAGCCCCAGATCGTCCCGCCGCCCCATTTGTGACCGTTGATATAAAGGTAGACACTGCTGCTGGTCGGCTTGTGCACGGTCCACACTTCATCCGGAACCATTCCCGGCCCCACGTTGGCCACAATGACCACCACCTGGCATCTGCGGTTCAAGGACAATATCCCTCACAATCAAATCAGGAAGTTTATTTCGATCGCTCCGGCAATATTTCTCGGCTTCCGGCTTGGTGGCGAACCATGCCCCGCCCTTCTCCTTGCACTGCTCGGGCGTGGCCGCGAACACTACCCCGTCCTTGCAGCACCAGCCCGTCGCCGGCGGCTGATCGCAATACCGCTTGGCCTCGGCCTCGGTGGCGAACCATGCCCCGCCTTTTTCCTTGCACTGCTCGAGCGTGGCCGCGAACACCACCCCGTCCTTGCAGCACCAGCCCGTGGCCGGCGGTTGATCGCAGTAGCGCTTGGCCTCGGCCTCGGTGGCGAACCATGCCCCGCCTTTTTCCTTGCACTGCTCGAGCGTGGCCGCGAACACCATCCCGTCCTTGCAGCACCAGCCCGTGGCCGGCGGCTGATCGCAGTAACGCTTTGCCTCGGCCTCGGTGGCGAACCATGCCCCGCCCTTCTCTTTGCACTGCTCGAGCGTGGCCGCGAACACCACTCCGTCCTTGCAGCACCAGCCTTCGGCAGCGGGCAAAGGCGCCGCGCCTGAAATGACCAGCAGACCGGCCGCCACGATCAAACCCGTGATTCCCAGCCATGAAACTGTTTTTTTCATTTTCCCTCCCGGATACACTCATCCTGAGTCCATTTATATGATACATAAAAGTTTTTATATAAAAATCTCGTTTGTCCAGAGTTTTTATGATTTTTTATACGAAAATTGACAATTGTTCCCAGAAATATGATTGGCGGAACGGACCGTTGAACCGTTCGGCCGATCCCCGATGCACAGCTCCAAACGGCGAAAATTCAATTCAGCGTATAAATCTTTTATTCGGATCTAAAACGAGATCCCGAGAAAGGCGAAGGTCTTGAACAGGTGGTAGCGGGCCTTGGCGTCGTCGTTGAATTCGTGGTTGCTGAAGGGCATAAAAAAATTGAGTCCAAGGTTGAAGTCCACGGCATTGAAATATTTTTTATAATGGGTCAGGCGCAAACGGACGGTCGAATAAAGGCCGTACTGGACACGGTGCAAGATGCTGGCCGTCTCGACTTCCTTTTTGTACTGGCCGCTGACATGGGTGTAATGGTTGCTCAAAAAGATATGGAAGTAAGGTCCGGCCGAAAAATCCAGGCTGAACTTCAAAGCCGATCCTGGTCAGGTCGACGGGGATGGTCAGCACCTTGCCGAAGCCCATGCCCAAAGTGGTTTTTTTCGTATCCCAGATGCCGTTTTCGATGGGAACATTCTCGCCTTTGATGATATTGCCGAAAATCAGGAATTCCTGACGGTCGGGCTGGAAAGGAGGACAGCACGACAAGGGTATCGCGAAAATCGGGCTTTGGTGCCTGGTCGGCGATATATTGGCTGGTAAAGACCTTGAGGGTTTCGCTGGAATTGAGGGAAAAGGAAAAACTCAGGTCGGCAAAAACCACATTGGTCAAAGCGAGCCCCAGGATCAGCAAAAATATTTTCTTGTTCATTTGTTCCCCCCTGATCAGATCGCCTGGACCGATAATTTTACCCTGATCTTTTCCCTGTTCACAGCCAAATCCCGCTGCAAATTCTCGTTGGCCGCGCGCGCTTCGGGCAGGTCCACGGTTTTCTCTTCCACGGTCTTTTCCCGCTTGAATACCTTGGGCAATTGGCTCAAGGCCGCCAGGCTGAAGCCGATGCCGGCCAGGTTGAACACCTTGCGCGTGCCGTACAGGGCGGATTTGGCGAAAAGAGACGTATCGGGATTGTCCATAGTGGAGGTCAGCAGGGTGGATCTTACGACAAAGAAAGCGGCGCCGATCAGGAAATTTTTCAATACGGTTTTTTTAAACAGCTTTTTGTCAAAATGGGTGCGCTGGGAAAGGACAATGGTTTCGCTTTTGCTCTCGGGCTGCAATTCCCGTCCCTTGAGTTTCACTTCGGCACTCAGCGGATCGAATACTACATCTTCAGGGTAGAGATACTCGAGTTCAATGGTGAAATATTTTTCGATCGTTTTTTCCGGGGCGTGGCGCAAGGTCAACATCAGGCGAAAACCATGGCTGGAGACCTTGCAGAAATCGGCCATGATTGGAACAGCCACGCTGCGAACTTCCTTGCCCAAAACTCCCTGGGCCAGCAAATTCCCTTCCCGGCCAAAGAGTTGGAAATTGCATGGAACCGAAACCTGGAGACGCAGTTTCAATTCGCCCGGCGGAGCGAAGTAGGCAAATTCAGAATCGGCCGTTTCGAATCCAAGTTCCCAGATGACCGGAAAATCCTTCTGCCACGATGTCCTGAATTGCAGGATCTTTCGTCTGCTGGCGGCGGGGAGGAATCCAAGCTTGACATCAGCAGCCCTGAATTCCTCAAGATACTTTCTCATCCAGAACAGCTCGGCCTGGAAATCCTTCAGGCGGGACTGGCAATAACCGATGATCAGGCTCACCGCGGCCTTTTCACTGTCGGCGAGAGCGGGGAATTGTTTCTGCAAACTTTCCACCAGCAGCGGATACTCTTTTTCCCGGTGATGAGATCCGCGGTTTCCTTTTGCCAATCTGCGGCTGACAGTGACAGGATCATGAGGAACACCGCTCCGAAACAAAATCCTTTTTTTATGTCCATGCGGTCCTCCTTGCCATGATTAAAAATCATACCACAAAAGAAGCGGGGAAGACAAGAAAGCGGTCCGCAGTCAGCCCCGAATAGGGACGACAAAAATATGAAAAACAGTCAAATTCATTTTTTCATCTTTTCAAACAGCCTGGCTGATCCTGCCCCGCAGCTGATGATCGACCTCATCGCGGTCTCTACGGAAACATCAATTTTTTGGACATCCTCTTTCTTCAAATGACATAAAAGCCCGGTTGTGGGATTAAGCGCCGAGGGGAAAAAGACCGTATACCTTCCGTCCGGGTGCTCATCGGTGACAAAACCGGTCATAAGCGTATCGCTGGCGAATATTTTTGCCAGAACCACCGAGGAAAAAGGCTTCGTTTCCTGACCTACAAGTTGTTTCAATGTCTCCTTGAATAATGAATAACCCGGGGCAATTTTCAGGATATGATTTTCGATTCCAGTAAACACATATCTCCCTATTCTCGTTTTTACGATCAAGCCTATCACAAAGCAGGCCACGATTATCAGAACCACGGAGATGATATCCGCAATCATCTTCTGCATTTGCGGTTGTTTCATTATCAACATGGTCAGGGGCTCTATCATTTTCGAAACAATATTGAAAATCCACCTTACAAGAAAAAAAGTAAGAACCATGGGAAGGATAACTAGCAATCCCCCGAAAAGAGTCGTTTTAATAAAATTTCTGATCTTTTTCATTTTAGTTCTCCCTATAATTTTTTTCCAGAACCTGGCGCGGATCCTGCTGGTAGAATTCCCGCAGTATTTCAAAAAGTTCGGGATGGGCGTCATGGAGCAGCCGGGGATTTTCAAAGAACATTTCACTGGCCACGGCAAAAAATTCGGCCTGGTTCTGGGCGGCATAAGCGGAGCAGGATCGAAGTCCCGTGGTCGTGCCGCTGCCATTCCCGGCTGATAGCCGCTGCCCAGACAACCGTCCCGGACCGCCAGCTCCAATTTCAGCCCGCTCTTTCTTGCTTCCCGGTCAAAAAAATGGGCCAATTCGTGAATCAGGACATTGAAGCCGTCTTCGGCCATCGGCAAATCCCTGCATCAAACTTCCCTCGGCGAGCAGCATCGGCCCCCCCACAGGGGCTTGTCCGGCAATGTTGCCCTTTTTCACCTGATAATTGCGGTCAAAACTCATGCCGGGATATACGGTAACGCCATCGGCGAGCGGCGGCTCCCAATCGGGCCGGCCGTGCAGCATGGCTGCTGCCCCGGCGGCGATGAGCAAGCGGATCGGCCAGGAAAGGGGCCGGCCGCCGATGCCGCGGATGCGGACATCGACCAGAAACAGGCGCACATCGCGTTCAAATCGCGTTCTGCCGTCTTGGTCCAGACCGCAAAAATAGGCCGAGCGCGAAAGCAAATATTTACGCCATTCATCGGGAAGAGACGTTCGCAACCCCAGGCGGCGCTGCCACGGTTTTTTGAGTGCCAGCAACAGGTAGAGGACCTCCAGTAACAACAGGAGGGGCAGGATCACGGCCCGGCCGGTAATCCATAGAACCAGAACACCGACTGCAGGAATCAGCAAGGCGTACAAAACAATAAAGAACAAATCGAACTTGGCGACGACGCGCATCAGACTCGACAGTCAGCGCAGCCGACCCCGGGCCAGTGAGAAAAACACACCGCAGCAGCACAGCACAAAAAAAATGATGAATGACACCCTCAGGCTGTTGAGGAACAGCGGATAAATGGCCGGCGTGATCCGTACCTTGCCGATGAACAGGGAGAAAACCAGGGTGGCGATGCCCATGCTCAACATCTGCCCCACCATGCGCATGGTAGCCCAGGGTCGCCGAGGCTACGCCGTAGTATTTTGTATCAACCGAGCTCATGATGGCGTTTGTGTTCGGGGAGGAAAAAAGGGCGAAGCCGAATCCCACCAGCATCAGGGCGGCCACGATGAAACCCAAGCCGCTTTGGGCCTGCAGCCAGACAAACAAAAACAGGCCGGCGGCGGAAACCCCCATGCCCAGCGAAGCCACCAACCTGGGTTCCAGCCGGTCGGAAAGCTTCCCGGCCAGCGGCGAAAAGGCAGCCATGACCACCGGCTGGGCGATGAGCACCAGTCCGGCCGCACGGGGATCGAATCCCTTGATGTACTGCAGGTAGAGGCTCAACAGGAAGGTGATGGCGAAGGTGGCGCTGTAATTAATCAGCGCCGCCAGGTTGGAAAAGGCAAAAACCGTATTGCCGCGGATCAAGCGAGCCTGAAAAATTGGATGGTTGTGATGGGCTTCCCAGTTCATGAACAGGGGCATGGCTCCGGCCGCGGCCAGAAGCAGCACCAGCCCTTTCCAGCGCGGCAGCCAGGTGAAGCCGAGCATGAAGGCGGTCAGCATCAGGGTGTAGGCCAGGGACCCTTTCCAATCAAATGGTTCACCACGGGATCCGGCCCATTCCTGGGGCATTTTCAACCAGACCGCAACCAGGATCAGCACTCCCAGCGGAACATTCAGCAAAAATACATAGCGCCAGCCTAAATATTGGGTCAGCAGGCCGCCGACGAACGGTCCCAGCGACAATCCCGTGTAAGTGGCGGCCACATTGATGCCCAGAACCCAGCCGCGCCGCCGGGGCGGAAAGACCGAAGTCAATATGGCGATGCCGGTTCCAAATATCATGGCCGCGCCGATACCCTGTACCAGGCGGGCGAAAAGGAAAACATTCGCCCGCGGAGCCAAACCGGCCAGAAGCGCAGCGCTGCTGAAAATAACGGTCCCGTATCACGAATATCTTCTTACGGCCTACGATATCGGCAAGCCGGCCGAAAGGCAGCAGGAAAATGGCCGCGGCCAAAAGATAGGAACTGGCCACCCAGCTAAGCAGGACGGCGTCCATGGAGAAATCACGGGCGATGGCCGGCATGGCGATGTTCACCGCCGAACCCATCATGGGCGTCAGCAGCGAACTCAGCGTCGTCACCAGCAGGGCGACCCGTTGCTCGGACACATCTTCCATATCGGCTCCTTTTGCGTCTGCGCGAGGCGAACACTAATTTCCCATTCTGACGAAAGACAAATGCTCTTGGATTCATTGGCATCCGTCTATTCCTCCTGCGTTCCAAAGCATCTATTTTATCAATTATTTTTAATTTATCACAAAAATAATTGAAAATTCCATAAGGAATAAAATTGATTTTTGTTCATCGCCAAATAATTGATCGCTTTTCTATGGCAAAAAAGTAATGAAATATATTATAATACTAAGCATTGGCGCAGCCATGCCGAGCCGGGAGGTATCATGAAAACCATGACCGTGGGTTTGCTGATCATGCTGTTTGCCGCCGCGGCAATGCCCGCAAAGATAATCAATAAGGAACCCGCCCGCCTCATCCGTGTCATCAGTGCCGACACCCTGACCATTCTCTATAACGGCAAATGGGAGGAACTCAAGCTGATAGGACTGGACGCGCTGGAAACGGCCTTGAACGACAAGGTCTACGAAGAAGCCCTGAGGGAATCCTCCAGCCCTGATGAAGTCATCAGCCGCGGCATGAAAGCAACCGAATTCGTCCAACGTTACCTCCGCTACGGCAGCCAGATCTGGATTGAATTCGACGTGAAAAAACGTGACCGCTTTTACCGACTGCTGGGTTATGTGTACCTGGCCGACGGGCGGATGCTGAACGAGATCGTTCTGCGCCACGGCTTGGCCGAACTGTTTCTGTTCCCGCCCAACCTGAGATACAGTCACCGTTTTCAGGAAATGACCCGCCTGGCCCGCTTGGAAGCGCACAAGTCAACAACGGAAAAATAACAATCCTTCAATAGGGATTTCAAGTCAAGTTCAATTCATTTTTAAGCAGTCGGTGCAACTTGCGGCGCAGAGCATTGAAATTTATTTTTTTCACCCGGGGATGAACACGATTGGTCAGCAGGATCCATATGCGCTGTTTTTCCGCCTCCAGCCACAATGACGTACCCGTAAAACCGTTGTGCCCGATCGCCCCCACGGCCAACGCCCTGCCTCCCGAACTTTGCGGGGAACTATTCATCAGGAAACCGATCGACCGCTGCTGCTCGCCCCAGGGAGTGCGGTTCTGCCAGAAAAGGGCGATGGACTCGCGCTTCAACAATGTTGCGGTTTCGGGAAAAAATTCCAGGCTCATTTTAAACAGATCGCGGGTACGCTGAAAACAGGCCGGCATTGCCGGCGCTGCCGCCACTGTAAAAAGAGTTGGCATCATGCACCTCGCCACTGATCAGTTCGCGGCGCCAGGGAAAACAGGCTGCCGCGGCCTCGTGTTCAACAGTGCACATGTCCCTTTCATAACAATTGCCAATTTCGGTGGGCGCGCAGCGCGCTTTTTCCCCCGCCGGCACCACAAAAAAAGTATCCCGCAATTTGAGCCTGTCTATGATCACAGCCTGGGCAAGTTCCCGGAAGCCGCTTCCGGAAACTTCTTCCAGCAGCCGCCGCAGCAAAATATAGCCGATATCCGAGTAGGAAACCTGGGCACCGGGCCGGGCAACGCCATTCAGTGCATACAATCTGGGAGAGATCATCAATGGGGACGATACAGGTAGAATGGATGCCAGGGCTTGAAACCGGCGCTGTGGGTCAGCAGCTGTTCCAAGGTGACCTTCAAAGTGCAAGTCGGAAAAAAACGGCGCACCTCGTCATCAAGCCGCAATTGTTTTTTTTCGATCAGATAAACGGCCAGGAAAGCGCTGACCAGCGGTTTGGTCAGTGAAGCCAGATCATACAACGTCCCCGCCGTCAAAGGCAGGGAATTGGGCCAAACAGTCTTGTACCCGAAATGGCGGTCATAGAGAATCTTTCCACCGCTGGCGGCCAGAATGGAGATGCCGGGAAATACTTTTTTTTTGATCTGGAAGTGAATGTACGGCTCAAGCATCCAGGACAGCGTGCAAGTGATCCAGGATGGACAGAGCCAACTGCAGCGCTGCCCGGCCATCATGTCCGCTCACGTTGAAATTTCCAGCGCCGGCAACGGTTTTATAAAAATTATGCCAAAGATTGTATAGCGGTTCCACATCGTCAATCTGGGGAATATTTTCCAGGATCTGCCCGTCACGCAGCTGGAACATTTTCACGCTTCTCTTTTTGTAATCCACGGATAGATAAAGGTTTTTCTGAAAAATACGCAGTTTGCGCGTTTTCTCTTGTGAAACCCTGACTGGCGGTCAGGTTGGCCACCAGACCGGAATGAAATTCCAGCCGCACATTGGCGATATCGATTTTTTTGGAAATGATCGGCACGCCGCTGGCCCGGATCTCTCTGACTCCGGAACTGTCCCACTGCAGGATGATGTCCAGGTCATGTATCATCAGATCCATGATCACATCGATGTCCAGAGAACGCGGAGAAAAGGAACCCAGGCGCTGAATTTCAATGAAGCGGGGTTTTTCAACCAAGCGGCCGGCGTATTCAACCGCCGGGTTGAACCTTTCCAGGTGCCCCACAGCCAGAACCAGTTTTTTCTGCTCAGCCAGGGCGATCATCTGGTCGGCTTCAGCCAGAGTCCTGCTGATCGGCTTTTCCACCAGGACATGCTTGCCGTTCTCCAGGAAAAATCGGCAGATCTGATAGTGCTCAAGGGTGGGGGTCGATATCATCACCGCGTCCACATGCTCCAGCGCCTGCCTGTAATCGGCCAGCTTGATGATTTCCAATCCGCGACAGTTCCTTTCCAAATTCTCAGGATTCACATCCGCTGCGCAGGTAATACGTAACTGTGGCAGCTGACCTAATACCCGCAAATGATTGCTGCCCATTGCCCCGGTCCCAATCACTCCGATTCTCATGTTTTCCCCATTAAAACGATATTTTTTTTGCCGGCCCGGTCGATCATGTCGGCCTGGTCGAGCATCAGTGTCTTTTTTGCTTCCAGCACAAAAGCCGCCGCCCGGCATCCCTCAAGGATTTCCATGGTCTTCAACCCAACTACCGGCACATCGAAACGCATGTCATGACCCGGCCTGCTGACCTTGGCTACGACCAGGCCCGGACCGGCGATCTCGGCCGCTCTGCTTATGGTCCGGTCGGTGCCTTCCATGGCCTCAACCGCCACCACGGCCCGGTTTTTAACGCATATGGTCTGGCCGATATCCAGGGCAGCAATGCCCCAGGCTTTTTCCCAGGCGAATTCGATATCCCAGGCCAGTGCGTCCTTCATGCGGATTTGCGGCGTATAATTTTTTGCCTCCAGTAAATATTCCTTCAGAAAAAAAGTGGAATCCATGATTTCGATGCCTTCGCTCGAAAAAAAATCGGCCAGGGTGGCGAGCAGCGAAGTGGTGGTTTTATCTTTGACCTTGGTCAGGAATCGCAAAAATTTTCCGTCCATCGTCCAAATGGAAAAAATGGCCGCGTGCTTGACCCGGCCGATCATCAGCGCCCGGCGTACACCGTTCCACTTGAAAAAACGGATAACCCCGCCCAGCTGGCCGATAGCAAATTCAGCCCAGACATCGGCCTCCCGGGCAAGTTCGGGCAGCGCCAAACCCTTCACGGCGGCGACAATGGTCTTTTTCCCCTGGCGCTGCGCCTCGCGGCAACTCAGCAGAGGCAGAACAGACTCCCCGGCGATTATTCCGACTGGTTCAGTCATCAGAACGGAAATTCTTTAAGATCCCTCTTTTGGTTTTGCTGATGAAATCAATAATGACCTGGCTCTCATTCAGCGCCGGGGTGATCCTCGCCGATCTTCTTGACAGCCTGGGTGGTATTCAGGTCCGAACGGTAGATGATGCGGAAGATATCCTTGATGTTCTCAATGAACTCCCGGCTGAACCCATTGCGCATCATGCCGATGGAATTCGGCCCGTAGAAGCTGAAGGCCTCGCGGCTCTGGGCCACCTTGGCGAAAGGCAGGATGTCCTGGCAAACGATGCTGTAACCGCCGATATAGGCGTTGCGGCCTATGTGCACGAACTGCAGCATCGAACAGAAAGCGCTGATGCCGACATAATCCTCGACTTCCACATGGCCGGCCAGCGTGGTATTGTTGGCGAATTGAATGTAGCTGCCGATCTGGCAATCATGGGCGATGTGCACGTAGGCCATGAAGTAGTTGTGACTGCCGATGCGTGTGATGCCTCCGCCCTTGACCGTGCCGCGGTTGATGGTGATGAACTCGCGGATGACGTTCTCGTCGCCGATATGCACCCAGGTTTCCTCGCCCTTGAAGGTCAGGTCCTGGGGGTCAGTCCCCACCGAGGCGAAGGGGAATATCTGACAATTCTTGCCGATGATCGTGTTCTTGTCGATCGTGGCATGGTGCTTGACCAGGGTGCCGTCGCCGATGCGCACTCCGGGACCGATGATCGCGTAGGCATCTACCTGAACGCCCACGCCCCAACTCGGCCTTGGGACTGATCACGGCAGTGGGATGGATCAGCGGCTGGTTCATTGTTGCGTAACTATGCACATCAGGATCGCTTCCGCGGCGACCTGGCCGTCGACAAAAGCCTTGCCTTCGATCACGGCAAATTTCCCCCGGTCTCTCAAAACCAGCGCCTCCATATCGAGCCGGTCACCGGGAAGCACTGGTTTTTTAAAGCGGGCCTTGTCGATACCGGCAAAATAAGCGAAAACCTTCTGGCCGACAAACCGCTGCATCAAAAGCACGGCGCCCAATTGGGCCAAAGCTTCGATCACCAGCACTCCGGGCATGACCGGATTTCCCGGAAAATGCCCTAAAAAAAATTCTTCGTTACCGGTGACATTTTTATAGCCTTTGATCGATTTTTCGCCTTCGATTTCAGTAACCCGGTCCACCAGCAGGAAGGGATAACGGTGCGGTAATATTTTTTTGATGTCTTCCAGGGTCAGGATCTGCTTCATTTTTTAGGGGCAGGCGCAGCCGAGTCATAAGCCTTGACAACCTTGTCCGTGATGTCAATAGCGGGCTCGAAATACGTTACGCCGGCTGTGTTCAGATCCAGGATCAGTGAAAAACCATCGGCTTTGGCGATCTTTTCAATCAGGGGCATCAGGTCGCGTTGGATGCTTTCGAATTCCTTTTGTTGTGCGGCCATGCTCTCTTTCTGGGCGTCTTCGGCAAAACGCTTGATCTCGACCCTCTTGTTCTGCAGATCCTGCGTTTTTCTGTCCCGGGCATCCTGGTTCAGAGCGGGAGACATGACTTCCTTTTCCAGGGATTCGATCTCTTTCTGCATGGCTTCATATTTTTTCTGCTTGGAAAGCTGCATGGATTTCAGTCTTTCAATGGCTTCCTTGCCCTTGAGCGAATTCTGCAGAACCTCCTGAGGATTGATAATGCCGATCTTGACTTCAGCCAAAACAAACGTGGTCAATGCGACCAGGGCAAAGATCAGAAACAGGTTTTTTTTCATGTTAATCTCCTTTTTTTATGCTTAATAAAATGACGGTCCGACGGCGAATTTAAAGACAAAATGCTGGTCCCCGCTTCTCAGGACTCGGGGATTGTAGGCGAAGATCAGGCGGAAGGGTACATTGAGCATGGGCACGAATATTTTCAGTTCGAGTCCCGCTGACGAATAGACATCTTTTAAGTTTATGGGCATGCCGACATCATAAGAGTTGCCGATATCATAGAAAAAGACAAAGGAAAATTGCTGGGTCAGGGGTATGGCGTATTCAAAGTTGAATAAAATAGATTTGCTGCCGCCGACAACATTGCCGTTCTTGTCACGGGGGCCGAGATTGTAAATATCAAAACCGCGAACGGAACGTTCGCCGCCCAGGAAAAATTTTTCATAAAAAGGAATTCCCTTGCCGCCGAACGGCTCCAGGCCTTCATACATGGCGTGTATGCCCAGTACGTGCCTTTTCCATAAGGGCTGGAACCTGACCAACTCCAATTTCAGTTTGTGCAGATAGATGTCCCCACCGAGAAAACCGCCGGAATAGCGGTAAGTGGCCAGGAACTTGTTGCCGGAACTGGGGAATATGGGCGAATCCACTGTGGAGTAGTACAAGGTGGGGGAAAGGGATGACAGTCTTCTCTTGCCTTCGGAATAATAATAAGAAGCATAAGAATTTATAAATTGATAATCTTCATAGATATCGCTTATCGAAACATTTTGCATGCCATAAATAAGCGATGTGCCCCAATATTTCCAGAAGCGGGCCGAAGTTGAAATGTTGAAGCCTACGCTTTCCTGGGTATACATATACGGATAGCGAAACGAGGTTTTGAAGACGTCAATGCCGAAATTGGCCGGCAAATTGAACAGATAAGGCTCAACGAAAGCGAACTGGTAATTCTTGGCCCTGGTGCCGCTCTGCAGGTTCAGAGTGAACGATTCGCCCATGCCCAGGAAATTCTGGGTCGAATAACCCAAAGCGATGAACCAGCCTTCATAACCGCTGTAGCCGACATTGAAATTGATCATTTGCCGATTCAGTTCCTTGACCTCGGCGGTGATGTTGATTTTCTGCGGGTCCTGCGGATCAGCCTTGATCTCGGGCATTTTTTCAACGGTGACCAGGCCCAATTGCTTCATGCGCTTGATGGAATCCTCCAGGGCGTTGATGTTCAAGCGCCGGCCTTCGCGCAGGAACCATTCGCGGCGAATGACATGGTCTTTGGTGAAGGTGTTGCCGGTGAATTCGAGCTTGCCCAGGTAAACAACTTCGTTTTCCTGGATATTGATGGTCAGATCCGCCGTTTGCTTGACCGGGTCCAGGTTTTCGCTCGGCACGACCTGTGCATAAAAATAACCGATGCCGCCATAGAATTTCTGTATCTCCTCGATGAACTTGTTGCGTTTCTTGATGTTGTAGACCTGACCTTTTTTTATGGTGATCAGGCTTTGCAAAAAATCACTGCGAATGATCTTATTGCCTTCCAGGGCAATGTTTCCCACCCGGTAGCGCGGACCCAGCTCCACGGGGATGCTGATCCTGAGCATTTCCTGCAGCTTGCCTAAAACGGTTTTCTTGTTGATCATACTGAATTCGGGAGTTCCGACCTTGGCCTCCAGATAGCCTTTTTGCTGCAAGCGCAGCCGGATCTCCTCCAGGTCTTCGTTTATCTTCTCGTGATTGTAGACATCCTTGCCGCCGATATGGGAAATGATATTGTGGGTCTGGTTGTTCTTCATTCCCCGCCTTAAAAAAGCGGCAGCAACCGATTTTTTGGTAAGCCCGGGGAATACCACGCTGGCGATCCTGGTTTTGGAACCCGAATTGACCTGGATGGTCAGCGCGATCTGGTCGTTTTCCTTCTTTTCATCGATGGTAACCGCTGCCTGGTTGTAGCCCTTCTCCAGCAGCATGTCGGTGATGATCTTTTTCACCTTGCGGATCTTGGCCGGGCTGTAATAAGAAAAAGCCTGCAGGATGATGTTGTTGTTTTGCAGTTTTTCAGTAATATCGCTTTCCTTTACTTTTTTTCCGGTTTTGTAGGTAACGGAAGAAATCAATGGATTTTCCACCAGGACGAGGCGCACGATCTTGCCGCTGTCGCCATTTTCCGATTCAATGCGGATATCCTGAAAAAAACCAGTTCCCCACAGAGCCTGGAAATCAGCCTTCAGTTTTTGTGCGTCATAAATACCGCCTTCACGAGACTTCAAGTAGAATTGAATGGTTTCACGGGAAACCTTTTTATTGCCTTCAATTTGAATCTGTTGGATGATATCGGCGCTTAAAAATTGGGCGGCCAACAATACCATCACCAGTAACGGCAGTTTTTTAAACATTACAACCTCGCAAAAAATGGACTGAATGTAATTTTATAGCATATTTCTTCATAAAATTCAATTCTCCTTGCAAACTATTAAGACGCTGGCAAATCCTGGAAAGATTCTTTTATTTTATCATTGACAGCCGCAATAAGTATGTTATACAAAATTATTCGGAGGAAATGGATATGCCGATTTACGAATATAGATGCTCAAAATGCGCCAAGACCTTCGAGGCCCTGCAGAGCATCACGGCTGAACCAATCCGCAAGTGCATATATTGCCAGGGCAGAACCAAAAAGATCATTTCACTGAGTTCTTTCCAGTTCAAGGGCAAGGGCTGGTATATTACCGACTACAAAAAGAGCGGCGGCAACGAGGAAAAAAAGCTCCTGCAAAAAAGCCTGAAAATAAAAAAACAAAAAATGCGAACATCAATTAGCCTTTCCATCTCTCCCCCCTTAATATAATCATAACCCCCACCTAAAAAAACACCCCCCCCGCTACATGGGGGGGGCTCGCCTTTACCCAGGCATACGGCGGACGGTGGACGGGTAGAATCAAAGCACCAAAATCCAGGCAACAAATTCCAAATAAATTCCAAGCTCCAAATTTCAATTTCCAAAACCAAGCCCCTTCCAGCGCCTTTTCTTTGTTTGGGTCATTGGAAATTGAAATTTGTTTGTGATTTGGTGTTTGGTGCTTGGGATTTTATTCTTTACCGTATGCCGTACGCCGTCAGCCGTCAACCGAGCTCATCTTTGATTTTTTCTAAGATGATGGTCACCGGACCATTGTTGACCAGGTGGATTTCCATCATGGCCCCGAATTCGCCGGTGGCGACCGGCACTGACTTGGCCAGAAGGACATTGAAGCTGGAATAGAGCGCTTCGGCTCTTTCAGGATCCTCAGCGTTCGAAAAATCGGGCCGGCGCCCTTTTTTGCTGCGGGAAGCCAGCGTGAACTGCGAAACGGAAAGGATCTCGCCCCTGATCTCCTGAACGCTCAGGTTCATTTTCTCCATCTTTATCGGCAAAGATGCGCAGGTTGAGAATCTTGTCGGCCATGAATTCAATCTCTTTTTCCCCGTCCCCTTTCTCGATGCCGACCAATAAAAGGAGTCCTGTTTTGATGCGACCGACCGTGCGGCCGTCAATTTCGACGCTGGCTTGCGAAACCCTCTGCACCACTACGCGCATGGGCGTCACCAGGGGCTGCCGGCCGCATCGCCCCTCCACGGGGCAGGGGGCAGCTCCTTTTTTTTGACCCGGGGAGCAAGAAACGGTTCGGCTTTATGCAGCAGCAGGGGCGAATCGGTATCGACAAGCAGTTGCCGTCGCCTGCGCTTTCATTTCTTGTTTCGACCGTCCAGTTGGAGGTTTTACGCGCCAGGTAGCTGCCGCGACAGACAAGCCAGGCCCGGGAAAAGGGAATGCCGGGCTCCAGGCGCAAGCGAATGATCTCAAACCGGGTCTCACCCCAGGACAGGTGATTGATGAAATCGAGCAACGCCGGAAGCGGCGCCATGGCGACCACGCATACCGGCCGGCTGGCCAACCGGCCGCGACGGAACTGCATGCCCGAGAGGACTCCGTTCCAGGGAAAGCGGGCTGGATCGAAAGCGATCGAGAAACCTTCCTGGATATCGGCAAACTGCCCGTCGATCCAGCTGGTCAGGATATCCGCCCCACCCGGGCCGGCTGGATCGAGTTCCCGGACTGCTGATTGCCGGTTGAACAGGAAGCTGGCATGGGGAATGCGGTCCTCCCTGGCCCGGGCCTGCAACTCCAAAAGAACGAGGGCCGTCCAGGCATCGTCATCATCCACCGGCAACAGAGCCCGACGCAGGTTGATTTTTTCGCGTGCAAAAAGCGACTTTTCGTTCCCGTTGGGGAACTGTGAAGCTCGGAGGCCATGGCGCTGTAATCCTTTATTTTCCGCTCCAGGTCACCCCGCTCGCGCCGGAGACGGCCCAGGTCCTTGACGGTCGGATACCAATCCAGGATGGCGAAAGCCGCCAAAACGGACAGTGATCGCCAGGATGCCAACAGAAAACGAGCCAGTTTGACGAGCCTTCATCGCCAGTTCCGCCCGGCCGTTGACGATCAAATACGTAGCTCCAGGCGCCTGCGGCCGCGTCGAGGCTCGCCTGGGGAGGGCGTGGCCTGGATCACTCCGGGAATATCCCTGAGTCTTTCGAAAAAAATGGCGAACTTCCGCCTGCGCCTTCGGGCCGGCGGCCGCAACCTCGATGGTGAGCTTGAAGCCCAGGTCATGCAGGCCCGGGTCGACCTCGACTGGCCAGCAGCCGCAACGGCGAGATAATGCGACGATGCGACGAACGAGGTCGGCGGTGGTATACGAAACGGCCATAGGATAACCGAGGTAAAACCGGGACTTGTAGAAACGGACACGCTGGGCCTTGGTCTCTTCAATCGGTTGGGTGACCGCAGCATCGCGGCCTACTGGTCCTAGAGCCTCTGAACATCTCCTTGCCGCGGCGGAATTTCGCCGCATGCAGCAGCAACGAGACCAACGCCAGGGCCAGGAGAAAAAAGAACGGCCAGCGGTGCCGCCTGCGGACGGGGATGTTCATTTGCTCCGCCATGCTCTCGGGAATCAGCCGGGGATGATCTTCAGGAAAAACCGGCGCTGGCGCGGGCCGTCGAATTCGCAGAAAAAGATCCCCTGCCAGGAGCCCAGGATCAGTTCGCCGTTGTTGACGATCAGGGTTTCCGAGGCCCCCACCAGGCTGGAAAGGATGTGCGCCGGCGAATTGCCTTCGCTGTGGCGGAAATAGTCCTGTCCCGGCAGCAAGTGCTTGAAAAACTCACCGATATCACGGGGAACGTCAGGATCGGCGTTCTCATTGATGGTTACCCCGGCCGTGGTATGCGGGCTGAAGATCAGCAGCATGCCCTCCCGGCACTTTGCCGCACGCACGAACTCGCGGGCTTGCGGTGTGATGTCGATGAATTCGATTTTCTGCGTACTTTTGACCTCGAAGGTCTGATAACCGCTCATGGTTTCTCCCCCATTTCCTTTTCTCCGAAGACCGCTGCCTGGAAAACCTCGATCTGCACTCCTTTTTTCCATTCGTCCGGGGCCAATCCGGCTTTGCGGCAGCCATAGGAGATATATTGCTCCAGGTCCCAACCCTGCTCGGCCGGAACCTGGGGCAGCAGCAGGCCGCGCCGGGACCCCTTGCTGATGATGATCCCGTCCCGGCCCAACTGCACCTGGTCCGGGCCGGCAACTTTTTGGGGAACGGTCAGCACCGAAATTTCAATTTCGAGATCTCCGAGTTCCGCGCTGCTGACTGCCGGGAAACGCGGATCTTCGCTGGCGGCGGCGATGGCGTTGTCCACGACCGCTTCTCCCAGAGGTTTGTAAGGCAGGGGATAGCCGATGCAGCCGCGCAATTCGCCTTTGCTGTGCAGGGTGACAAAAACCCCGCGTTTTTCCAAAAAAACGGGTTTGGCCACGGGCGGATCGGCGCGCCCGCCGCCAGTCAGATATTTTTTAATAGTGTTTCGCGCCAGAGCCAGAAGTTCCCTTTTTTCCATACTGGTCAGATCCGCCATGCGCCCTCCTTCAGTTCCAAAAACGGCACCAGGTGAACTTTGCGCTGGGAATTTAAAAATTCACAGGTGAACATTCGTATCTGATCGCGGCCAATGGCCATGATCAGGTCAAGTAAAAACCAATCCAGAGCGAAGGGGCGCCTGCGGCAAAAAAAAACTCCCTGCAGTCGTTGTTGGTATTTTTCGCAAACCGTTCCATAAAGGGTGCTCGCGTTTTTGCGGTTAAAATCCATGGCCAGCAATTGTTCGATCAAAATGAAACGGCCCATGGTCGACCCGATCAGAAACCCCGCCCCCCGGTAACCGGTCGCCCGCAGGACTTCGATTTCCTTCAAGGCTGCCGGCATTACTTGCACGTTCATATGCAAAACTTACCACAAAAAATAACGAGAAACAATATCAGCAATCGGTTGACGGTGGACTAAGATCGACGTAAAATAAAATCCAAAGACAAATCCCATTCCAAGCTCAAAATTCCCATGACCCAAACAAGAGCCCCTTCAAGCGCTTTCTCTCTTTTGGTCATTGGAACTTGGGATTTGTGATTTAAAGGGCGGCTATCGAGCCGCCCCTACAGATGCTATGTCCTTTGTTTTTTCTTCCCACGTCACTTGTTACTTGTCACTCGTCACTTCTTCTTGGCAACTCGTCTTTTATTTTTTTCCAATAGGCCAAACGCTCACGGATATTTTTTTCGAAACCCATGCCGCTGGGCTCGTAAAACCCGCGCTCCGATACCCCAACGGGCAGAGTAGGCAGCAAAGAAGTTTTTTCAGGGCAGTCGTGGGCGTAAATGTAACCCTTGCCGGCCCCCTTGCCGGCAGCGATAAAGTTGTCGGGATTGACGATCTGCAGGGGCACAGGCAGGAGCTTGTATTTTTCGGCGATCTCCTTCATTTTTGCGTCGCTGCGGTATAGGGCGTTGCTTTTAGGTGCCAGGGCCAGGTAGACGGCCGCCTCGGTCAGGAACAGATCGCCTTCGGGAGAACCGAGGAATTCGTAGGCCTGCTTGGCGCTCAGGCATAGGCGCAGCGCATCGGGATCAGCCAGGCCGATATCTTCAACGGCCATGCGCACCATGCGCCGGAGTATATACAACGGATCCTCTCCCCCTTCCAGCATGCGGTACAACCAGAACAGCGAGGCATCGACGTCGGAATTGCGCACGCTCTTGTGCAGTGCGGAAATATACTGGTAGCGATCGTCGCCGCTGCGGTCATAGCCGGCCACCTTATTCTGGATTACATCCAGAACGAATGTTTCACCCACAGGTTCGGAATGGTCCGCTGTCTGCAAAACAATCTCCACCAGGTTGAGCAAACGGCGGCTGTCGCCGTTGCTGTAACCGATGACCACAGCTTCGGCCTCGGGCGTGAAACGGAGATCAGCCCCTGCTTTTTCATGGATGAAGGCCAGGGCGCGGCTAAGGATGTTGGCCAGGTGCTCATTTTTCAAGGTGAACAATTCCAGGATCTTCAGGCGCGAAAGCAGGGCCCGGTTGATCTTGTAGGCCGGGTTCTCGGTGGTTGTCCCCAGCAGGATGACATCGCCGCGCTCCACGTACGGCAAAAACGCATCCTGAACGCTGCGGTTGAAATGATGGATCTCGTCGACGAACAGCACCAGCGGTTTGCCTTGGTCATTGCGGGCGGCCCTGGATTTTTCCATGATTTTTTTGATCTCGGCGATCCCGGAGACGGTGGCCGAAAATTCGGCTGCCGGGTAGCCGGTTTCCCTGACCAGGATGCGGGCCAGGGTGGTCTTGCCCGTGCCCGGCGGTCCCCAGAAGATCATGGAGGCCAGATTTTTGCTCTGCACCAGGGCTTGAACGATCTTTTGGCGGCCGGTCAGGTGTTCCTGTCCCTCAAATTCGCCAAGGTTCCCCGGGCGCAGCTTGTCCGCAAGCGGGAAAAAATCATGGCGGATTTCCATGGATGGAGAGTCGGAATCTACGTCTGCTTGTTCAGGATCATGGCCGCCAGCAGCGGGATCATGAGCTCATGATGACCGACAAAATAGAATCCCTTGCCGCCCCGGGCCACCGGCCGCTTGCAGACATTCTCAAAAGGCCGGTAATGGCGGTTGAAATCGAAAACAGCGGTATGGAATTCTCCCAGGGAAATCCCCAGAGCGGAACAGAAAGCAACGGCTTTGAGAAACACTTCGGGCAGAATAACCGCCGAACCTATATTCAAAAATACGCCTCCCTGGCCCAATTCGGAGACAATGGAGGCCAGCAGATAAAAATCCTTTTCGGCCAGCGCCCCGGTGATCTCACCGGAGAACATCGGGTGGTAATGGATGAAGTCGGTGCCGATGGCCGGGTGGATGGTGACCGGGATATTCAGTTTGTAAGCGTTGAAAAGAATGCTCTGTTCCAGGTGCGGCAGTTTGGCCTGGATCAGGTAGTAGCCCACAGCTTCCCCGGCCCCCATGTTCTTGGTCAAGCCCTCCTTGAGAGCCAGATTTAAAAACAGCCCGGTTTCCTCGCTGTTGCCGTAATTCCCCTGGAGAAGATTTGCGGCAACATCCTCAGAGGTGCGACCGGCCAGGGCGATCTCAAAATCATGGATCATCATGGCGCCATTGGTGGCGATGGCCGAGATCCAGCCGCGCTGCATCAGGTCGATGACCAGCGGGCCCAGGCCCAGTTTGACCAAATGGGCACCCATGCCCCAAATGATGGGTTTATTCTTATTGCGGGCCTCGCCCAGCAGGTCGGTTAACTCGCGCAGGTCTTTGGCGGCGAGATATGGAGGCAAAGAATCGATGAATGATTTGAAGTCGGCGCCGGGGAGGTACGGTCGGGGGAAATCCTGCAAATGGACCAGAGAGCTGCGCTCGTTGATGGAAATGGTTTTCAGCTTTTTTTTGTTCAGCGGCCGGTATTTCGGATAAGGCATGGCTATTCTTTGACAGAACGGCTGAAGCGAATGACGTATTCAGCACCGCTGTATACAGTCAGAAAAACCGCGAAATAAAGAACCGCAGTCCCCAATATGTACAATTGCTCGGCAAAGGGAAGCTTGCGGTAGATGATCAGAATCGACAGGGCCACGATTTGAAACGTGGTTTTCAGCTTGGCGGGGACGGAGGCCGAAAAGGAGGCGTTGTTGATCAAAAAATAAAAACGGAAGGCCGAAATGAACAATTCGCGCAGGATGATGATGGCAGCCACCCAGGTTTCCACCTCCTGCAGGTAAACCAGGGCGATCAAGGCCGCGGTAACCAGGAGCTTGTCGGCCAGGGGATCGAGGAATTTGCCCAGGGCGCTGACTTCATTCAGCCTTCTGGCGATATAGCCATCAAGCGAATCGGTGACGGCGGCAATGACAAAGATCGTAAAAGCGATGATCTCCTTGTTCTGCATCTCGGTCAGCAGTATGACCAGAACAAAAGGAACCATGACGATGCGAACGATAGTGATTATATTGGCTGTTGTCATTTTTACCCTGTTCAATTTTATACCGCTTGAAAATGAAATGCAATCCGAATCATCGGCCTGGGCCCGGGTCACAACCCGAACGGTTCGCAGGCCCCGGACCCGAGACGGATGATCGCCGGAGCCGGACCGCTCAGGTCCACGATTGTTGAAGGCAGGTTGGCCAGAATGCCGGCATCCAGGATCAGGTCGATGTCATGGCGGAAGGTTTCGGCGATCACCAGGGGATCGGTATAATAATCGTCCTCGCCCTGCGGCACCGAGGTGGAAAGCAGAGGCCTGCCGAGTTCGCGGACCAGGCCCAGAGCTACCGCCGAATCCGGGATGCGCACTCCCACCGTGGGCCGCTTTTGCAGAAGTATTTTTGGGACCATTTTGCTGGCGCGCAGAACAAAGGTGTATTTGCCCGGTGTAACGCGGCGCAGGACACGGTAAGCGCTGGTGGGCACGTAAGCCCATTCCGCGACCGCGGCCAGGTCCGGGCAAATGAAGCTGAGCAGCTTCTGCCGGGAAGTTTTTTTCAGCTTGAAGATCCTCTCTATGGCTCCCTTGTTGAACAGGTCGGCGCCCAGGCCGTAGATCGTGTCGGTGGGATACACGATCAGGCCGCCGTCCTTCAGGATGTTGGCGGCATGCTGCAGCAGTCGCTTGTGAGGATGGTTCAGATCGATCTTCTGAATTTCCACGGCCATGATGCTACCTTGATCCGTCGGAAGCGCCTATTTCAATTCGCTCAATTTCTTATAATATTCATGCTTGCCCTTTTTGAAGTCCACGGCCTGCTCATACAAGCGGTCGGCGATATCCGGGAATTGCAGCTTGAGGGTGGAGAAACGGATCTCATTGGCCAGGAAGTCCTGCAGGCTGAGGGTGGGATCCTTGCTTTCGTAGACAAAAGGATTTTTGCCTTCCCCGGCCAAAGCCGGGTTGTAACGATAGAGCGGCCAATAGCCGGATTGCACGGCCCGCTTTTCCTCTGCGATGGAATAGCCCATATCGATGCCGTGCATGATGCAGGGAGAGTAGGCGATGATGATGGAAGGTCCGGGATATGCTTCGGCCTCCTGAAAGGCTTTGACCACCTGGTTCATGTTGGCGCCCAGGGCCACCGACGCCACATAAATGTAACCATAGCTCATGAACATCAAGCCCAGGTCTTTTTTGCCGGTGCGCTTGCCGGCTGAAGCGAACTGGGCCACAGCCGACAACGGCGTGGCCTTGGACGCCTGGCCGCCGGTGTTGGAATAGAGTTCGGTGTCCAGCACCAGCACATTTACGTTCTTTCCGGTGGCCAGCACATGGTCCAGGCCGCCGTAGCCGATATCATAGGCCCAGCCGTCGCCGCCGATACACCATATCGATTTGTCAACCAGGTAATCCTGAAGTTCGGTGATCTTGCGCAGCAGGGGCTGCTTTTCAGCCGCAGCCGATTTTAAAATGCCGGCAAGGAGGTTTTTCACCGCTTTGGCCGCCGCCTGGGCATCGTCACCATTGCGCTCCCACAACTCAAGGCATTTTTTTAATGCCGCTTCCAGGGCCTTGTCGGTTCCGGCTGCGAGCAGGCGGTCTATGGCATGGCGCAGCTGCTTGCGGTTGGCGTCCACGGCCAGGCGCATGCCCAAACCGTATTCGGCGTTGTCCTCGAACAGGGAATTGGCCCAGGCCGGACCTTGCCCTTCCTTGTTCACGCAATAGGGAGTGGTGGGAAAAGTGCCGCTGTAAATGGAGGAACAGCCGGTGGCGTTGGCCACGATCATCCGTTCGCCAAACAGCTGGGAAACCAGCTTGACATAGGGGGTTTCGCCGCAACCGGCGCAGGCGCCCGAAAATTCGAACATGGGTTTGCGGAACTGCACGCCTTTGAACTGGCTGATCTGGGTACCGTCCATGATGTTGTCCGGCAGCTCTTCGAAGAAATCGACATTGGCGGCCTCGCCGGCTTTTCTTTCCTCGTCGATGGGGTGGAATTCCAGGGCCTTCTGCTTGGCCGGACAGACGTTCACGCAGTTGCCGCAGCCGGTGCAGTCCTCGATGTAGACCTGAATCTTGTATTCCAGTTTTTTCTCGTTCTTGGTTATGGATTTGACGGTCTTGAAAGCGGCCGGGGCTTTGGCCAGTTGCGCCGGTTCGATCTGCTTGGCGCGGATCGCCGCGTGCGGGCACACCAGCGAGCACTGGTTGCACTGGATGCAGCTCTCGCTCAGCCAGCGCGGAACCTGCGGGGCGATGCCGCGCTTTTCCAGTTTGGCGGTGGCGGTGGGCACCTTGCCGTCCAGCGGCATCTGCGAGACCGGGATGGAATCGCCCTGCAGATGCATCATTTTTTCTATGACGCTGCGGGCGAATTCGGGAGCGCTGTCAGCGATCAGCTTGGGCACCGGGGCCGATGCAGCGATCTCCTGCACGGTGGCCGGCACCTTGATCTGCTGCAGGGCGGCGCTGGTGCGGTCAACCGCGTCCCAATTCATCTTGACGATCTTTTCGCCCTTTTTCTCATAGGTTTTTTTGATCGAATCCTTGATCAGCTTGATGGCCTCATCCCCGGGCAGCACGCCGGAGATCTTGAAGAAAGCTGCCTGCATGACCGAGTTGATGCGCTTGCCCAGTCCGACCGCTTCGGATATCTTCAGGGCGTCGATATTGAAGAACTTGATTTTCTTGGCGATGATGGTTTCCTGCATGTCGCGGGTCAAGTGTTCGAATACCTCATCGTTGCTCCACTCGGAATTGAGCAGGAAGGTGCCGCCGGGCTTGATCCCCTTGAGCACGTCGTAGCGGCCGATGTAGGCCGGGTTGTGCAGGGCAATGAAAACGGCAGAAGTGGAAAGGTAAGGGGCGCGGATGGGGCTTTTGCCGAAACGCAGGAAGGAGATGGTGATGCCGCCCGATTTCTTGGAGTCATAGGAAAAATACCCCTGGGCATACATATCGGTATGGTCGCCGATGATCTTGATCGAATTCTTGTTGGCGCCCACGGTGCCGTCCGAACCCAGGCCCCAGAAAATGCAGCTGATGGTATCGCTCTTCTCAATGGTCAGGTCTTCGCTGATTGCCAGCGAGCGTTTGGTTACATCATCATTGATGCCGACGGTGAAATCATGGAAACAGGCTCCGTCCAGGTGATCGTAAACCGCCTTGACCATGGCCGGAGTGAATTCCTTGGAGCTGAGGCCGTAACGCCCGCCGACGATGGTCAGGTTGCGGTCGGCCAGGGCGGTGACCACATCCATGTACAAAGGCTCGCCCAGGGCGCCCGGCTCCTTGGTGCGGTCAAGCACCGCGATCTTTTTGACCGATTCAGGCAGGGCGGCATAAAAGGCTTCACGGACAAAAGGCCGGTAGAGGCGGACCTTGATCAGCCCCAATTTGGCGCCTTTATTGTTCAGATATTCCACGGTTTCTTCAATGGTTTCGCAACTCGAACCCATGGCGATGATGATCTTCTCCGCCTGGGGATGGCCGACGTAATCGAACAACTGATAGGAGCGGCCGGTTTTCTTGGCCACCTGGTCCATGTATTTCTGCACAATGGCCGGGAGTTTCTCATAATACGGGTTAACGGTTTCACGGCCCTGGAAATAGACATCGGGAGTCTGCTGCCCCACCTTCAGGACAGGGCGGTCCGGGGTCAGGGCGCGGCCGCGGAAATTTTCCACCAGCTTCATGTCCAGCAGGCCGGCCATGGTTTCGTAATCGATCATATCCACTTTCTGGATCTCGTGCGAAGTGCGGAAGCCATCAAAGAAATTGAGGAAGGGCACGCTGCTCTCCAGGGTGGCCAGGTGCGACACAACGGCCAGGTCCATGGTCTCCTGAACCGAGGCGGCGGCGACCAGGGCGAAACCGGTGTTGCGCACCGACATGACGTCGGAATGATCGCCGAATATGGAGAGCGACTGGCAGGCCAGTGAACGGGCCGAAACGTGGAACACCGTGGGCAGCATTTCGCCGGCGATCTTGTGCATGTTGGGTATCATCAGCAGCAGTCCTTGCGAAGCGGTGAAGGTCGTGGTCATGGACCCGGCCGAAAGCGCCCCGTGCACGGCTCCGGAAGCGCCGCCTTCGGACTGCAGTTCGATGACCTCTACTTCCTGGTCGAAAATATTTTTGCGCCCGGCCGCCGCCCAGGCATCGGCCATTTCCCCCATGTTGGAAGAGGGGGTGATTGGATAAATGGCGGCCACTTCGCTGAAGGCATAGGCTACGTGGGCTGCGGCGGTATTGCCGTCGATGGTCGCTGTTTTGTCGCTCATGATGGTTTCTCCTTGCTTTTGGGAAAAGGGCAGGAAAACAAAAAGCCGCTATAACCGGGACGCGAATTTCCTGGGGCTTTTCCGGAATGAATTAAAAAATGTTAGCACATTACCGGAACGCAGTCAAATGCAGAATCCGTCACTGTAAAAACTCACCCCCGATCCCTCTCTTTCAAAAAGAGAGGGGAGCGCTCTTCTCCCCTTCTCTTGCCAAGAGAAGGGGCAGGTACGCATCGCATGTCCGCATCGCTATGCCGAGGCTCTGCGAGGTATTAAGCGATGCCACCCCGCATAACGGAGGGGATGAGTTTCGAGCTCAACAGCGTCTTCAGATCGAGCCCGGCATGGCACGGCAGTCTCCCCCTTCCCGCGGAAGTCTCCCGCTCCGTTCGCCCAACCGGTTAAGCCTTGTCTTTCTTGCCCTCGAACAGGGAATAAATGATGGGGACCACGATCAGGGTGATCAGGGTCGAGCTCAGCAGCCCGCCGACCACGGCCCGGGCCATGGGCGCCTGGGCCTCGCTCCCCTCCCTCAGTCCCATGGCCAGGGGCAGCATGGCCAGGATGGTGGTCATGGCGGTCATCAGGATGGGGCGCAGGCGGCGGCGGCCGGCCTCCTCGATGGCCTCGCGCACGCCCATCTTGTCGCGCCGGCGCAGCAGGTTGGTATGGTCCACAAGCAGGATGGCGTTGTTGACCACGATCCCGCCCAGCATGATGCAGCCGATATAGGACTGCATGTTGAAGGTGGTGCCGGTGATCAACAGCATCCAGACCACGCCGATGACCGCCAGCGGCACCGAGAACATGACGATGAGAGGATCGCGCACCGATTCGTATTGCATGGCCATGACCATGTAGACCAGCATCAGGGCCAGGATGATGCTCATCAGCAGTTCGCGGAAAGCCTTCTGCTGCTCCTCGTAGTCGCCGGTGAAGTTGACGGCGAAATCGCGGGGCACGGGAACCCGGCGCAGCCCGGCCCGAATGTCGGCCAGGATTGAGCCGAGGTCGCGGTCCTCGATCTCGGCCGAAATGGTCAGCACGCGCTCGCGGTCGCGCCGTTCGATGCGCTGCGGTCCGCTGCGCGGCTTGACGTCGACGACATTGCGCAGGCTGACCGGTCGGCCGTCGCTGTTGGTAAGCGTCAGGTTCAGGATCTCGTCGATGGTCATCGTCTCGGCCTTCTTGACCCTGACCAGAATGCGGAATTCCTCGCCGCCTTCGCGGAAAGTGCTGGCCTGGGTGCCGGACAGCACGGTCTCGATGGTTTCGCCGATCCGCGTCACCGACAGCTTCATGTCCG
>CAVOXU010000006.1:0-39392 GCA_963700535.1 Chrysiogenales bacterium | reverse complement strand
GTCTTTGAAAATGGCCGCGAACTGCGGGTCGCGGTGCGAGCGTTCATGGGCGGCTTCGGACTCCCAGTAGGTCAACAGGAGGTAGCGGGGCGGTGTCATGTTCATTTGACTGGTGTCGCCGGCCAGGCCCGAGCCCGCGGCCGATATGCCCGATAATTTGAAGATCTTGGAACCAAGGAACCCGGGGAACTCTTCCGTGGTGCGGCAGAGACCGGCGGCCTTGGCCATGAACTCTTCTTCCCGGCCGGGCCTGACAGCAACGTAATTGACGGCGCAGACCATGGTCTTGCCCTGCTTTTGCGAACGGTCAACCTGCTCTGTGGAGAGGGTCTCAGCTGTAATACCCATGTCGGCAAGTTTAGCGGCGGCAATGGCCGTGCGCCGGCCGGTATTGCAATACACAACGACTTGCCGGTCCAGCAGCAGCTCCCGGTAATATTCCAGATCGTAATGGGGGATGTTGACCGCCCCCTTGATATGTTCCATAACGAATTCCTCGCGGGTTCTGACATCGACCAATGTTTTCTTCATATATGTACCTCCTGGAAAATTTTGCCGTCGGCGGTTCGTTGAAACTTCAAGATACCTGGTCCAGGTTGGCTTCTTCCCGGTAATCCACAATGACATGCTGGTTCTTTTGTTTGGGCCTGAGCAGGGACAGAACGGTCAGGTAGGTGCGGTTGACCTTCAACCAGTGGCGGTTCAATTTGCGGGCATAATGGGCGATGCCGATGTCGAGCCACTTGAAGTTGATCAGCTTGCGCAGCGATGTGGCCAGGGAATAGAATTTTTTGTGGCTGTAGATCTGGGCCCGCTGCAGGTCCAGCGGCGCCAGCTTCGTGGGCTCGAAAACGACGTGGTGGGCGTCATAAAGGTTCCAGTCGCGGAAACGGATGCGCTGCTGGGCGCTGATCTTGCCAAAGAAATCTGAACCGGGCAGCGGGGTCAGGATCATGAACTGGCTGGAGGTCAAGCGGGCTTTTTTGGCGAAACGTACGGTGCGGCGGACCGTGCGCCAGTCGTCCTCGTCAAAACCGTAGACGAACATGCCGTGGATGCGGATGCCCTTGCGGCGCAGCACCTTGACGGCCTGGGCGATCTCGGCCACCGTCTGCCCTTTTTTCATGGCCTTGAGGCTCTGCGGATTGACCGATTCAAAGCCGATGAATACGATCTGGCAGCCGGCTTTTTTCATCAGTTTGACCAGCTCTATGTCCTTGGCCACATCGGCGCGCACCTGGGCCGACCACTGGAATTTGAACCTGGCCGCGATCATGGCCCGCAGCAGCTCCTTGGTCCTTTCAGTATCGTGGGTGAAGTTGTCATCGTAAAAAAAGATGAAATGGCGGCGGTAATTATAGCGGCGCAGTTCGCTCATGACGTTGGCCGTGGAGCGGAAGCGGTATTTATGGCCGAACATTCCGGTCACCGAACAGAAAGAACATGCGTAGGGGCAGCCCCGGGATGTCTGTATCGGGATGACGATCTTGCCTTCGCCCTTGCGGTCGTATCTCCTGGCCAAGCCCAGGTCGGGGATAGGAAGGTCATCGAGATCGTCCAGGTGCGCCTGTTGGGGATTGTGGCGGATGGCGCCGTCCCGCCAGTAGGAGAGGTTGGGTACATTTTCCAGGCCGCAACCCTTCTCCCAGGCGGCGGCGAAAACCGGCAGGGCTTTCTCTCCTTCGCCGCGGATGACAAAGTCGGCGTGCGCCAGGGCTTCTTCGGTCAGAAAGGTCACGTGCGGGCCGCCCATCATGACCTTCACTCCCAGGGAGCGCAGCCGGTCGGCGATGGCGTAGGCCCGCGGCGCGGTCGAAGTGATGGTGGAGATGCCGACCAGGTCGGCGCTGCGCATGGCCTGGAAATCGATGCGCTCCCACTCCTCGATGACGACCTCCACCTCCCAGCCCGCACCCGCGCATCAGGGTGCCCAGGATAAAGGTGCCCAGGCGCGGTGTGTAGAACTGCGAGAAAATATGCAAGTTGGGCGGACGCGGTTCAATCAGAACGATCTTTGGCATTTTTTTCTCCTTTTTGTGGCGGGACCAGTTTTTTTTGGATACGCAGACGCAGGCTCGCGACATCCTTTTTTTTCTTTTTCAGCAAGTCCTGCCAGCGGCCGATCCCAGTCTTGAGCAATTCGGTTTTTCGCGACAGCCGGTCGATCTCCTGGAGCATGGTCTCCAGCTTGGCCAACTTGTCGGCCGCGGGGTAGACATCGGGATCCTGCTGGATGGCCAGGAAATAGCGAAAAAGATCCGAGATCATCTTGATGTCCACCAGGGAGTAGCCAAAAAGCTGCAGGTCCCTGACCAGGTTGCAAAGATATATATATACTGTTCCATAATAGCGGAATCCGCCTTCGCTGCGCATGTTGGGCTCGATGATGCCCATTTCCTCCCAGTGCTTGATTGTGCGCGGGCTTACGCCCACTTTTTCGGCCAGCGCGCCCACGGTCAGGAAATTCTGATGCTTTTCATTCGTGCTTTCCTTGTTTGCGTTCCTGGGCAAGCCGATCTTGCGGATGATCTTCTGGATCTCCTTGATGCCGTAGCCCAGTTCCTGCAAGTGTTTTATGTTCTCGCCGTCGGTTACGGTCGAATCGGTATACAAGGGCGCGTGGTCGTCGCTGAAGCCGAAAGGACCGAAGATCTTGCAGTCCTGCCATTCGTCAAGCGTTTTACCGTCGATACCCAGGCGCCTGCAGAGTTCCTGGCGTTCAAAAACCGCATTCTTCATTGCTGCCCTCCTGTATTCGTTTAGGGTATGATTTAAGTATACGTATACGTATATGTTATATTTATAATCTTTTTGTCAAGTAAAATGTTTTTTATCTTGCCCTGAAAAGGATTTTGCTTCCGTAGGGGCGAAAAATATTTCGCCCTGTGGACAAGGTTGGCGAAATAGACCGGTTGTTTCAGCTCTTTCTTTCTCTTTCCCTATACCTTACACCGTCTACCTCCAAAAACCGTTCTCAGAACAATTCCAAGATCGCCGGGCTGACGTCGGTAATGCTGCACTTGATCTTTTGCCGCAAGCGGGCGCCGTGCCGTCCCCAGGCCAGGAACGGCACCGGGTTGCGGCTGTGGCCGCGCAGATAAAAATCCTCCAGGTTGCCGTGGTCGCTGGTCAGGATCAGGGTATCGTTCTTTTTATCAAGGCGCGACACCAAGGCGCTGACCAGGGTGTCCAGTTCACGTGATCAGGCCGACGCATTCTGCAAACGGCCGGCGGTGGGCGTAGAGGTCGGTTTGAAAATACTCGTATAGAATGAATTCGAAGCGTCGTGAGGCTTTGTAAATGATGTCCGCGGCCTTTTGCGGGGAAAACTCGGGCAGGGAGAGCCCTTTTTCATTGAGCTGGCGGTTGGAATAGTCCTGGTATAGAGCTTTGCCGACCCGGATGTCGGCTGCGCCGAAAGGCTTCTGGCCGCTGGCCAGCATCATGCAGGAGGTCACCGAGATCATCCGTTTGAAACGCTCCGGGAAAAGTGGGGAAAACCAGAGGCGGCCGTCGGGCTTGATTGCTATGTATTTGCTGCTGAAAAAATCCTCAAAAAGCGGGTAGGCGTTCAGAAAGCGGGACGAAACCCCTTTTTTTTGCAGTTCAGACAGCAGGTTTTTGTTTAAAATGATACTGCGCAGAACCTGGTCGGGGTAGGCGTTGCGGTGGCGGTTGGCGATCTCCGCGGCCTTGCTGCCGCAAAAAAGTGCCGTCTGGCCGCTGGCACTCTGGGGCGAGCCGGGAATGCCCAAGGTGGCGTCTATTGCCGCGACGGGTGTGGCGTCCGGCAGAACCATGGCGCCTGGCCAAAAAGGCAGATAACTGCTTTTGGCCATGAAAAAGGGATTGCCGGGATCGGCCCGGCCCACGCCGCAGCCGTCGATAAAAATGAAAATCACTCTGTTCATCCCGGTTATTATACCCCGGCTGCGGAGAAATTAAAAAAATTTGGCAAATATCTTGCTTTCCATCTGAAAAAGAGCTATAATCCATTTCCCTGCGAAGGACGTCGGAGCCAAAATGATTGACAAAACAGGTATAGTTGTGCTATATTCTTTTTTTTTACGTGCTGGCGTAGCTCAGCTGGTAGAGCAGCTGATTTGTAATCAGCCGGTCGGGGGTTCAAATCCCTTCGCCAGCTAGTGCTAAGTAGATAAAATGATACGTGAGGGCAGGTTCCAGAGTGGTCAAATGGGACGGGCTGTAAACCCGTTGGCGCAAGCCTTCGAAGGTTCGAATCCTCCCCTGCCCAATTGGGATGCGGGAGTAGCTCAGTTGGCTAGAGCTAAAGCCTTCCAAGCTTTAGGCCGCGGGTTCGAATCCCGTCTCCCGCTTTTGAGCGCCCTCGTAGCTCAGCTGGCAGAGCGCATCCTTGGTAAGGATGAGGTCATCAGTTCGACCCTGATCGAGGGCTTTGATTTGGTTTTTGGCTAAAATGAAATATTTTTAGGAGGCAAGCATGGGAAAAGAGAAATTTGATCGCAACAAGCCGCATTTGAATATTGGCACGATCGGGCACGTGGACCACGGCAAGACGACGCTGACAGCGGCGATCACCAAGGTATTGAGCAAGATGAACGCCAAGGTGAAGTACCGTGATTTCTGGAGCATCGACAACGCGCCCGAGGAGAAGGAGCGGGGCATCACCATACAGATAGCGCACGTGGAGTACGAGACGCCGAACCGGCACTACGCGCACATCGACTGTCCCGGGCACGCCGACTACGTGAAGAACATGATCACGGGGGCGGCGCAGATGGACGGGGCGATCCTGGTGGTATCGGCGGCCGACGGACCGATGCCGCAGACGCGGGAGCACATATTGCTGGCGCGACAGGTGAACGTGCCGGCCATCGTGGTGTTCATGAACAAGGTGGACATGGTGGAGGACAAGGAGATACTGGACCTGGTGGAGCTGGAGATCCGCGAGCTGTTGACGAGTTACGGATTTCCCGGCGACGAGATTCCGGTGGTGCGCGGCAGCGCCTTGAAGAGCATGGAGAGCGACGGCAACCCGGAAGACGAGTGGAACAAGAACATCATGGCCTTGATGGACGCGGTGGACAAATATATCCAGATGCCAGAGCGTCCGATAGACAAGCCGTTTTTGATGCCGATCGAGGACGTGTTCACGATCAGCGGCCGCGGCACGGTCGTAACGGGCCGGGTGGAGCGCGGCATCGTGAAGGTGGGGGAAGAAGTGGACATTTTGGGCATTCGCGAGACGCGCAAGCGCGTGGTCACGGGAGTGGAGATGTTCAAGAAGCTTCTGGACGAAGGTCGGGCCGGGGACAACATCGGGGTGCTGCTGCGCGGCACGGACCGCGAGGATGTTGATCGCGGCATGGTATTGGCCAAGCCGGGATCGATCACGCCGCACACGAAGTTCAAGGCCGAGGTATTGGTGCTGAGCAAGGAAGAGGGCGGGCGGCACACGCCGTTCGTGACGGGCTACCGGCCGCAGTTTTTCTTCCGCACCACGGACGTGACCGGATCGGTGAAGCTGCCCGAAGGTGTGGAGATGGTCATGCCCGGTGACAACGCCAACCTGGAGATCGAACTGATCATGCCCATCGCCATGGAGAAAGGTCTGAAGTTCGCCATCCGCGAGGGCGGCCGCACCATCGGCGCCGGCAGCGTTACCGACATCCTAGAGTAAGCCATGGCCAAGAGCGACAAGAGGGTCAAGGTCGGGATGAAGTGTTCCGACTGTTCCGAGAAAAATTATTCCACCTACAAAAACAAGCAGAATACGGCCGATAAGATGAATTTCAATAAATATTGCCCGCGCTGCCGCAAGCACACCCTGCACAAGGAGGTCAAATAGGTCAGTAGCTCAATGGTAGAGCACCGGTCTCCAAAACCGGGGGTTGGGGGTTCGAGTCCCTTCTGACCTGCATTGAAACATGGAAAAAGAAAAAAATATATTCAAACGCATGGGGGCTTACCTGAGAGAAGTCAGGGGCGAAATGAAAAAAGTCACCTGGCCCAGCAAGAATGACATGATCAAGACCACGATCGCCGTAATCGTCATTTCGCTGTTTTTCGGGATTTATCTTTTCGGGGTCGATTTCATTTTTGCGCACATCTTCCGGCAGATCGGCAGCATTTTTCAATAAGGGAAATTAATCACAATGGATTGGTATATCATACACGTTTTTTCCGGGGCCGAGGAATTCGTAGTCAAGGCTCTTAATGAAAAGATAAACAAATATTCAATGCAGAGCCAGGTCGCCGAGATCGTCATCCCCAAGGAAAACGTCATTGAGATCAAGGATGGCAGAAAGGTCGTCTCCGAGAAGCGCTCTTTTCCCGGCTACATCCTGGTGAACATGGAAATGAACGACAAGAACTGGTATTTCGTGCGCAACACGCCCAAGGTGACCGGTTTTGTCGGGGCCGGCAAAAAGCCCAAGCCGTTGTCGGAAAAAGAAGTGGCCACGATCCTGAAGCATATCGAGACCACCCAGGAAACACCGAAGCCAAAATATCATTTCGATGTCGGTGAGGGTGTGAAGATCATCGATGGACCGTTCATAAATTTCAACGGCGTGGTGGATGCGGTCAACGAAGAAAAGAACCTGTTGAAGGTGACCGTAACCATTTTCGGCCGCGCCACGCCGGTCGATCTGAATTATTTGCAGGTTGAAAAAATATAGGAGAATTACCCATGGCAAGTCCAAAAATGAAGGCGGTTGTTAAAACATTCAGGCTGCAGCTCCCCGCCGGCAAAGCCACTCCCGCCCCTCCGGTCGGTCCGGCCCTCAGCCAGCACAGTTTGAACATCATGGAATTCGTCAATCAGTTCAATAAAATGACGGCGAAAATGGAAGACGACATGATTATCCCCGTGGACATCATGGTCCATGCCGACAAGACCTTCACTTTGAAGATGAAGACGCCTCCGGCTTCCTACCTGCTCAAGAAAGCCGCCGGTGTTTTGAAGGGTTCGGGAGAACCCAATAAGAACAAGGTCGGCAAAGTGAGTAAAAAGCAGGTGGAAGATATCGCCAAAACCAAGCTGGAGGACCTCAATACCAAGGACCTGCAGCAGGCGATCAAGATCATTGAGGGTTCGGCCCGCAGCCTGGGCCTGGAGATAAAATAATGTCCAAACGTGGAAAAGCATACGCCAAGGCCAAGGAAAGGGTCGAGGAGCGCGAATATATCCTGAACGAAGCTATCGCTCTGCTGAAAGAGATCAAGGCCTCAAAGTTCGACGAATCGGTAGATGTTTCGGTTCGTTTGTCGGTCGATCCCAAGTACCCGGAGCAGATGGTGCGCGGGACAGTTGTCCTGCCCCATGGTACCGGCAAGGTCAAGACGGGTACTGGTCATTGCTGCCGGAGAAAAACAAAAGGAAGCCATGGAGGCCGGTGCCGATTTCGTAGGCGGCGATGAAATCGTCGAAAAGATCCAGAAGGAGAATTGGTTTGACTACGACGTGGTCATTTCCACTCCCGACATGATGAAAAGCGTCGGCAAGCTCGGCAAGGCGCTGGGAACCAAGGGATTGATGCCCAGCCCGAAATCGGGGACCGTGACCTTCAATGTCAGGGAAACCGTGGCCGAAATCAAGAAAGGCCGGGTAGAGTTTCGCGTCGACAAGAGCGGCATAATCAATTCCAGCATTGCCAAGACCTCTTTCGATGCCGAAAAGATCGTCGAGAATTCCAAGACCTTCATCACGGCCATCCTGAAAGCACGGCCGGTGACCCTGAAAGGCCGATACGTCAAAAGTGTTTTCATTTCCTCGACCATGAGCCCCTCAATCAAGATCAATATTTCGGAACTGGAAAGTTAGGCTAAGGAGATCACCATGGGAAGCGCACATATACTTGAAAAAAAGAAGAAAACGGTGGACGGGCTGGCTGAAATTTTCAACTGCAGCGGAGTGTACCTTTTCGATTACCGCGGGCTCAAGGTTTCCGAAATGGGAAACCTGCGCAACCGCATCAAGGCCCTGGGGGCCAATGTCAAGGTGGTCAAGAACCGCCTGGCCATCAAGTTCTTTGAGAAAGAAAAAATAGCCATCGGCCGTGATCTTTTCAACGGCCCGATCGCCGTGGCCTACAGCAATGAAAAATTCGTCGAAACCGCCAAGGTTCTGGTCGATTTTGAGAAAGAGAGCAAGAAAATAAAGATCATGTCAGGTTTTATTGAAAGGAGACTGGTCAGCGAAAAGCAGGTTGTCGAAGTGGCCAAGCTGCCCGGCAAGGAACAGCTGCTGGCCCAGCTGGTTTATTCCATCGGTATGCCCTTGCGGCGTTTCGGTTCAGCGCTGTCATCGCCGCTGACCCATATATTGGTTTTGCTGAAAAATTTGCAGGATAAAAAAGAAAAAGGAGGACAAATATAATGGCTGAAATGAAAAAGGAAGATTTTTTCAAGCACTTGGATAATCTGACGGTCCTGGACCTCGCCGATTATATCAAAGAGTTTGAAAGCCGGTATGGTATCAAGGCGGAAATGGCGGCTATGGCTGGCGGCGCTGCCCCTGTTGCAGCGGCTGAAGTTGCCCAGGAAGAAGAAAAAACCGACTTTGAGGTCGTTTTGAAGACCGTCGGTGACAAGAAGATCAATGTCATCAAAGTGGTCCGCGAAGTCACGGATCTGGGTTTGAAAGAAGCCAAGGATGTCGTAGACAAAGCCCCCGCTTCCGTCAAAAAAGGCGTTTCCAAGGAAGAAGCCGAAACCATCAAGAAGAAGTTCGCTGAAGTAGGAGCCGAGATCGAAATCAAGTAGTAAATGATTTTTTTATTGCCTTTAAAAATAAAAAAATTGAAGGATTGGTATGCAAACAACTAACAAGTATGTGCAAAGGATAAGTTTCTCCAGAATTTTCAGTCCTGTCGAAGTTCCTGACTTGCTTGAAATTCAAAAGAAATCGTACAAAACTTTTCTGCAAATCGACCAGTTGCCGGAAAGCCGCAAAAACATCGGTATCCAGGCTGCCTTCAAATCCATTTTCCCCATTTCCGACTTCAAGGAAACCGCGATCCTGGATTTCGTTTCCTATTCCTTGGGCGACTGGTTGTGCAAATGCGGCGCCCTTCTGGGGATCGAGAACTCGATGCCGGTCTGCAAACACTGCGGCACCATTCTTTCGGCGGAAAGCGAAACCGGAAGCGATTCGGTATGCAGCGAATGCCACGAAAAGGGGACGGTCATATACAAGACCTGTGAACTGTGCGGTGACCGGGTGCGGCTCAAAATCAACAATTCCCCGGAAGAGTGCCTGGACAAGGGATTCGATTATTCAATCCCTTTAAAGGTAAAACTGCGTTTGGCCCTATACGGCGAAAATAAAAATGGTGAAAAGGTTATCCGCGACGTCAAGGAACAGGAGATCTTTTTCGGAGAGATCCCCTACATGACCGATAAGGGGACCTTTATCATCAACGGCACCGAAAGGGTGGTCGTCTCACAGCTGCAGCGTTCGCCCGGCGTATATTTCATGCCCGGAAAATCGCGCGGCGAATTCACGGCCAAGATCATTCCGGCCCGCGGCGCCTGGATCGAGCTGGAAGAGAAACTGAACCTGCTGCAGGTGCGCCTGGACAAGAAAACCAAGCGCATTAATATCACAACTTTTATAAAGGCCATGGGCCTGGCCGATGATGCCGAGATCCTGAAGCGGTTTTATACCATCGTCCCGGCCAAGGTCCAGAATGGAATTTTCTATTTTCAGAATTCACGTTTTTTAAAAGACAACAAGCTGACGACTCCGGTTTTGGACCAGAAAGGCAACGAAGTGCTGGCCGCCGGCACCAAGCTGATGATCAAACATATCAAGGATTTTGAAAAGCTCGGCATCGAGTATGTACCGGTGGACGTAGAGCTTTTTGAAGACCTGTATGCGGCCGACGACCTGGACGGCGTACTGAAGCTCAATGAGGGCATCGCAACGGCCCAGATCAAGAAACTGCGCAAGCTCAATTGTGAATTCAAGGTTTTTTTCCCCGAAAGCGAGGAAGAAGAGCTGGGTTCCATGCTGGCTTTCACTCTGCGCAAGGATAAGAAGCGCAAGGAGGCCGAAAGTGCCGAAAAGATCGCCTTGCAGTCGGACAGCGAAGCCGAAGACAAGGTGGCCAAGAACCAGGGCGACGCTTATATCGAAGTGTTCAAGAAGCTGCGTCCCGGGGAACCGGTGACTCTGGAAGGGGCGCGGAAATTTTTTGAAAACATGATCTTTGATGCCAAGCGCTACGACCTTTCCTCGGTAGGCCGCATGAAACTTAACATCAAGCTTGGTTTCAAGAAAGAATTCAACGAGAACATCTTCACCCTGACCCTGGAAGATATGGTGCAGATCGTACGCTATTTTCTTAAATTGAAGTATGACCGCACCGGCAGCATGCATGTTGATGACATCGACCATTTGGCCAACCGGCGCATCCGCGCCGTCGGTGAACTGGTGGAAAACGCATTCCGCATAGGCTTGATGCGCCTGGAAAAGATCATCCGCGAACGCATCACCAACTCTCCGGATATCACTGTGGTGCTGCCGCGCGAACTGCTCAACACCAAGCCGGTTTTTGCCGCCCTCAAGGAATTTTTCGGCACTTCACAATTGTCACAATTCATGGACCAGACCAATGCTCTGGCCGAAACCACCCACAAGCGCCGCATTTCGGCGCTGGGTCCGGGCGGTTTGAACCGCGAACGGGCCGGTTTTGAAGTCCGTGACGTCCATTCATCCCATTATGGCCGCATATGCCCGATCGAAACTCCCGAGGGCCCGAATATCGGCTTGATATCTTCTTTGACCACTTATGCCCGGGTAAATGACTATGGATTCATTGAAACGCCGTACCGTAAAGTGGAAGACGGGCAGATCGTCGACTATTTCCTCATCAAGTATGCCGGAGATTCCAAATTTGCTTTTGGCGAGATCGTCCGTGAAAATGAAGCCAAAGCCGAAATGGCCCGCTTGCAGAAGGCCGGCAAAAAGCTGCCCATGATCACTTACCATCCTTTTTATCTTACCGCCTGGGAAGAGGAGGAATTCACCATCGCCCAGGCCAATGCCGAACTTGATGACAAAGGCCGTCTGGTTTCCAAGAGAGTCAATGCGCGCAAGGAAGGGGAAACCATTCAGGTTGATCCCTCGGAAGTCAATTTCATGGACATCTCGCCCAAGCAGATCGTTTCCTCTTCGGCGGCACTGATTCCTTTCCTGGAAAACGATGATGCCAACCGGGCCCTCATGGGTTCCAACATGCAGCGCCAGGCCGTCCCCCTGATCAATCCCGAGGCCGCGATCGTCGCTACCGGCATGGAGCACAGGCTGATCAAGGATTCAGGCATGGTGATCGTCTGCCGCCGTTCCGGCGTGGTAATGAACGCCGATGCTGAGCGCATCATTGTCCGTGTGGATGAGGACAATGCCGACGAGAGCAATTTTTCCGAGATACAGGCCGACCTGTATGAGCTGCAGAAGTTCAGACGTTCAAACCAGAACACCATCATCAACCAGCGGCCTCTGGTCAAGATCGGCGAGCGGGTGGAAAAAGGACAGATACTGTGCGACGGGCCCGCTTCCGATAAGGGTGAGCTGGCCATGGGGCGGAATATTCTGGCTGCTTTTGTCCCCTGGCGCGGGTACAATTATGAAGACGCAATCATCTTGAGCGAGAGACTGGTCAAGAATTCCGCTTTCAATTCGATTTACATCGTCGAAGAAACCATAGAAGCCCGGGAAACCAAGTTGGGACCCGAAGAGATTACCCGCGACATCCCCAGCGTTTCCGAAACCGCCCTGAAAAATCTTGATGAAAGCGGTATCGTTCGCATAGGCGCCAAGGTCAAGCCCGGCGAGATCCTGGTCGGAAAAGTTTCGCCCAAGGGTGAAACGCAGCTTTCTCCTGAAGAAAAGCTGCTGCGCGCCATTTTTGGTGAGCAGGCATCCGAGATCAAGGACTCCTCGCTGTATTGCCCGCCGGGTGTGGAAGGCACGGTCATCAATGTCAAGGTATTCACCCGCCGCGGTTTGAACAAGGACGAACGCGCCAACGAGATAGACAAGATCGAAACCGCCAAACTGGAGCGGAATTTTGCCGATGAAAAAAAGATCCTTGTGGCCGAGAAATTTCAGAAGATCGGCAGGCTGCTGCGCAAGGAAAAGCTGAACAAGCATCTGACTTACAATAAAAGGAAATTTGAAAAGGGTCATGCCATTCCCCTAAAGGATCTTGAACAGATGGATGATGCTTTCTTGAAGGAAGTGAAGAAACATATTGCCGATGACAGCAAAAATCTCATCAGCGAAGTGGAGAAGAAAGTCAGGCTGCATATCGAAGCCCTGAAGCTCGAGATCCAGGAAAAGATAGACCAGATGAAAAAGGGCGATGAATTTTCGCCCGGCATCATCAAGATCGTCAAGGTGCTGATCGCCGTCAATCGCAAGATATCGGTCGGTGACAAGATGGCCGGCCGCCACGGCAATAAGGGCGTGGTAGCCAAGATCCTGCCGGTAGAAGACATGCCATTTCTGGAAAACGGCCGCCATGTGGACATAGTGCTCAATCCCCTGGGCGTTCCTTCGCGCATGAACGTCGGCCAGGTTTATGAAATGATCCTGGCCTGGGCCGGCAAGGAACTGAACTGCTATTTTGAAACACCGGTTTTTGACGGGGCTACGGAAAATGACGTCATCAGCTACATGAAAAAGGCCGGGTTACCCGAGGACGGCAAAGTCGTTCTTTATGACGGTGTTTCGGGGGAGGCCTTTAAAAGCAAGGTCACGGTCGGCTACATGTACATGATGAAACTGGAACACATGGTCGACGACAAGATCCATGCCCGTTCCACCGGTCCGTATTCGCTGATCACCCAGCAGCCTCTTGGCGGCAAGGCCCAGTTCGGCGGCCAGCGCGTTGGTGAAATGGAGGTCTGGGCCTTGGAAGCGTACGGCGCCGCTTACATCCTGCAGGAGATGCTGACCATCAAGTCCGACAACATCAGCGGCAGGAATGAGATCTATTCGGCGATCGTCAAAGGCACCATGGACTTCAACCCGGGACTGCCCGAATCGTTCAACGTATTGATCAAGGAACTGAAAAGTCTGGTGCTGAATGTGGAACTTGTCAAGAAGGAAAAGTTGAGCGAGGAAAGCCTGGCGCAGGAAAACATCGCCAATATTTCGTAAGGAGCGAGGATGCGAAAATTAAAAAAAGACGGTAAAGAAATCAAGATTATGGATTACAGCAAGGTGAAGATCAGCATCGCCTCCCCGGAAATTATCAGGAGCTGGTCTTATGGGGAAGTCACCAAGCCGGAAACCATAAATTACCGTACTTTCAAGCCCGAGCGTGATGGGCTGTTCTGCGCCAAGATATTCGGTCCCACCCAGGATTTTCGCTGTCTGTGCGGCAAATACAAGGGCTTGAAATACAAGGGAATCGTTTGTGAAAAGTGCGGAGTGGAGGTCACTCTGTCGTCGGTGCGCCGCGAACGCATGGGGCATATCGAACTGAATTCCAAAGTGGCCCATATCTGGTTTTTCCGGGGCATACCTTCGCGCATCGGTGTGCTGCTTGAGATCAGTTCCAAGGAATTGGAACATATCGTTTATTTTGAAAGTTATATCGTTCTCGATGCCAAGAACGTTCCCACCCTGAAATTCAAGCAGGTGCTGTCCGAAGAGGAGTATCTGGAAAACATCGCCAAATACGGCGAGGACTCTTTCCGGGCCGGCATGGGCGCCGAAGCCCTGCATGAACTCCTGTTGGGCCTGGATTTAGATGAGGAAGTGACCAGCCTGAAGTCGCGTATCCGCGTGGAAAAATCGTTCCAGCGCAAAAAAAATATGGCCAGGCGCCTGAAGCTGATGGAGGATTTTCTAAAATCGGGCAACCATCCGGAATGGATGGTCCTGGGGGTTCTGCCGGTCATGCCACCCGACCTGCGCCCGCTGGTGCGTTTGGACGGCGGCCGCTTCGCGTCTTCAGATCTGAACGATCTGTATCGCCGGGTTATTAACCGCAACAACCGCCTGAAGCGGCTTCTGGACTTGAAAGCTCCGGAACTGATCATCAAGAATGAAAAGCGCATGTTGCAGGAATCGGCAGATGCCCTTTTCGACAACCAGAAGCGCAGCCGCAGTTATATGAGCTCTCAGAAACGCCCGCTGAAATCGCTTTCCGACGCTTTGAAAGGCAAACAGGGCCGCTTCCGCCAAAACCTGCTGGGCAAGCGCGTCGATTACTCGGGTCGTTCGGTGATCGTGGTCGATCCCCATTTAAAGCTGGACGAATGCGGCATCCCGAAGAAAATGGCCCTGGAGCTCTTTAAACCCTTCATTTACAACAAGCTGGAGAAGAAGGGCATGGTGACCACGCTGAAAGTGGCCCGTACCTGGGTTGAAGAGAATCGTGATGAAATATGGGACGCTTTGGATGAAGTCATCAAGGACCATACCGTCATGCTCAACCGTGCCCCAACCCTGCACCGGCTTGGTTTCCAGGCTTTCAAGCCCCACCTGGTCGAAGGCAACGCCATCACCCTGCACCCGCTGGTCTGCCCGGCTTTCAACGCCGATTTCGACGGCGACCAAATGGCCGTGCACATCCCGCTTTCCCTGGAAGCCCAGGCCGAAGCCAAGATCCTGATGCTTTCCTCCAACAACATCCTGTCGCCGGCCAATGGCAAGCCCCTGGCCGTTCCTACCCAGGACATGATCCTGGGTTTCTATTACATGACCTTCACCAAACGCAACCTCCTGGGCGAGCACATGATATTTGCCCAGTTCAAGGACGTGCTGCAGGCCTACGAGCAGGGAAAAGTGGACCTGAACGCCTGCATCCGCGTCAAGTATCTCGGCACTGTCAAGAACCAGGATGCCTACCTCCTCGATCCCCAGGACATTGTCAACTGCCCGATCACCGAGATCAAGAGAGAAGACAACCACCTGCTGGTAACCACCCCGGGGCGGGTCATTTTCAACCAGCTCCTGCCCAAGGGCATCCCCTTTATCAACGGTTTGATGAAGAAGAAAGGGGTGCAGAACCTGATCTATTTCATTTACCTCAACCATGGCTTCGGACCCACGGTCGAGACCCTGGATAAAATGAAGGAAGCCGGCTTCGAATACGCCACCCGGGCCGGTTTTACCATCAGCATTTCCGACCTGCTGGTTCCACCGGAGAAGCCGGAAATCATCGCCGGAGCTGAAAAGGAACTTGAAAAGATTGACCGCAATTACAAGAGCGGCCATTTGACGGCTGGAGAGCGGCACAACAAGATTATCGAGATTTGGAGCAAGGCCTCTGACGATATCCGTGAAAAAATGTTTGCCCAGATGCGCACAATGAGCTATGAAGGAGAGGGGATGAATCCCATCTTCGTTATGTCGGATTCGGGAGCACGCGGCAGCAAGGATCAATTGAAGCAATTGGCCGGCATGCGCGGCCTGATGGCCAAGCCGTCTGGAGATATCCTGGAAACCCCGATCACTGCCAACTTCAAGGAAGGCCTGTCGGTACTGCAGTACTTCACCTCCACCCATGGCGCCCGCAAGGGCCTGGCCGACACGGCTCTGAAAACAGCTGATGCCGGGTACCTGACCCGCAAGCTGGTCGATGCCGCCAACGAGGTGATCGTCAAGGAAGAGGACTGCCACACCATGAATGGTATCGAGGTGTCAGCCATCATCGAGAACGGTAAGGAGATTGAACCCCTGATCGATCGCCTGATCGGCCGCTTCGCCCTGGATGACATTTATGCGCCGGACAACCCGGAAAAGATAATTGTTGAGGCCGGAACGGAGATCGATGAATACAAAGGCAAGGAGATCGTGGATTCCGGGATCATGAAGACCAAGATCCGCTCGGTCCTGACCTGCGAGACACGCAGTGGTGTCTGTACCAAGTGTTACGGCCGCAACCTTTCCACCGGCAAGCTGATAGAATTGGGCGAAGCAGTGGGCATCATCGCCGCCCAATCCATCGGCGAACCGGGCACGCAGCTGACCATGCGCACCTTCCACATTGGCGGCATCGGCCGCCATGAAGGTCAGACTCGCCTGCAATCCGGATATGAAGGAATCGTCAAGTACACCAACCTGGAGATCGTCGAAGATAAGGACGGCGATTTTATCGCCATGAACCGCATCGGTTCCGTGCAGATATTGGATTCCAAAAAAAGAGAAAAAGCCATGTACCCCGTGGCCTACGGCTCCAAAATCCTGGTTAAGGACAACCAGGCCGTCAAAAAAGGCGATGTGCTGCTGGAATGGGATCCTTTCGCCAACTCGATGCTGACCAACGATGACGGTATCGCGGAACTGAAGGACCTGGAGGAGAACATTTCCTTTGTCAACGCCCGCGACGAAGAAACCGGCAAGATCACCCAGCTGGTCATCGATATCAAGAACGAGAAGTTGCGTGATGAATTGCTGCCCCATATCGCCATCCGCGACAAAGCGACCAACAAGATCAAGCGCAAGTATTATCTGCCGGTCAACGCCCATATTTCGGTCAAGGACGGCGATGAGGTCAAGGCCGGGGACGTTTTGTCCAAAATTCCCTCGGAATTCGCCAAGACCAAGGACATTACCGGCGGCCTGCCGCGTGTCACCGAGCTGTTCGAGGCGCGCAAGCCGAAATTCCCGGCCAAGATGGCCCAGATCGACGGTGTGGTAGAATACGGCAAGGTGCAGAAAGGCGCCCGCAAGCTCACCATCCGTTCTTTTGACAAGAACATCAAGCCCGACGAGCACACTATCCCCCGCGGCGCCCACATCATCGTCGATGAAGGCGGCAAGATCACGGCCGGCACTCCCCTGATGGACGGCCCGCTCAACCCCGTTGACATCCTGTCTGTTCTGGGCGAGCAGAAGCTGGCCGAATACCTGCTCAAGGAGATCCAGGACGTCTACCGCCTGCAGGGCGTGGAGATCAACGACAAGCATATCGAGGTTATCATCCGCCAGATGATCAAGTGGCGGCGCGTTGAGGAGGTCGGGGACACTTCACTTATTCCCGACCAGGTCATCGAGAAGTGGAAGTTCGAAGAGGAAAACGCCCGCGTCGGGGCCGAAGGCGGCCGTCCGGCCAAGGCCCAGCCCGCGCTGCTGCCCATTTCCAGGGCGGCGCTGGCCAACGACAGCTTCCTGTCCGCCGCCGCTTTCCAGGAAACCACCCGCGTGCTGACCGACGCCGCCATCGCCGGCAAGGAAGACCACCTGCTGGGCATCAAGGAGAACGTGACCATGGGCCGCCTGATACCGGCCGGGACCGGCTACTCCTATTACCAGGAGGTCGAGTCGGACCAGGCGGAAGACAAGTTGAAAATCGCGAAATAAAGGAATTGTAGGGGCGGCCCTTGCGGCCGCCCTTTTCAATTTCAAATTACAAAATACCAGCAGCAAATCTCAAAAAATTCCAAGTTCCAATAATCAAAACGAAAGCCCCAAAATATCCCTCCGCCTGCGCCACCCCAGCTTACCAAGGGGGGATGAAGGGGGAATCAATGGTCGCTTCGACCAGATTATCCCCCCGCCTGCCCCACCCCCCTTACCAAGGGGGGATGAAGGGGGATCAGTCATAGTCGCGTTCGTCCAGATTACGGCTCCCGGCTCGCCCTCAGCCTGCGCGGACATGCAGGTACCAAGGGCGCGTTGATGAACGGGGGTATCAATAGTCGCTTACGTACCAGATTTGAAGTCCCCTGCTCGCCTCGCGCACACCCCCTTACCAAGGGGAGGATCGAAGGGCGGATTCAATAGTCCGACTATCGTAACCAGTATTATCCGCCCGCGGAATTCTGCTGGCGTCTGCTCCACCTACCACTAGGGGGCCGATGGTGGGACGATATGCTTTGCGTACACCAGATTACCTCTCTCGCTGCCCATCTTCACCTTCAGGAGAGATGAGGGTGTGAAATAGTCGCGATTGCGTCCCGATTTCCCCTTCGGCGGAACTGCCCGAGGGCAGTGTTGCAATAGTCATGGCAGGATGCAGGAGGGATCAATGCGTCGCTTCATGACCAGATTATCCCCTGCTCGCCTGGCGCGCACCCCCCTTACCAAGGGGGGATGAAGGGGGATCAATAGTCGCTTCGTCCAGATTATCCCCCCGCCTGCGCCACCCCACTTACCAAGGGGGGATGAAGGAGGATCAATAGTCGCTTCGTCCAGATTATCCCCCCGGCTGCGCCACCCCCCTTACCAAGGGGGGATGAAGGGGGGATCAATAGTCGCTTCAACCAGATTATCCCCCGCCTGCGCCACCCCCCTTACCAAGGGGGGATGAAGGGGGGATCAATGGTCGCTACAACCAGATTACTCACCCATGGCCCGCCTGTCTATTCCGGAAAACGGTATTTCTTCTTGAAGGTCGCGATCTCGTAATCCTTTAATTCCCGCCATTCGCCCAGCGGCAGTTTGCCGAGGCTGAGGCTGCCGATGGCTATGCGCCTGAGCTTTTCCACCGGGTGTCCCGAATACTTGAAGGCATTGCGCAGGATATGCTTCTTGCCTTCGCTGATGGTCACTTTCAGCCAGGAGTTGCCGGAACTGGTCATTTTCACCGGCTCGATAACGAAGGGATTCAGCCGTTCCCCTTCCAGGAATATCCCTTTTTCCAGTTTTTTTTGCGTTGCCTCGCTCAAAGCCCCCTTGACTTTCAGCAGGTAGGTTTTGGGCACCTGGTTCTTGGCCGAGATGATGAAATTGGCCAGGTCGCCGTCGTTGGTCAAGCAGCATGAGCCCGTCGGAGTTATAGTCCAGCCTGCCTACCGGATAGACCCGCTCCTTGATGCGGGCGATGAAAGAACGGACGGTGGAACGCCCCTGAGGGTCGTCAAGGGTGGAAACGATCCCCACCGGCTTGTTGAACAGGAAATAACTTTTGCTTTGCGGAATGAGTTTCAGCAGCTTGCCTCTCACGTGGATGCTGTCGCCTGGAGTGCGGACCGGGAAATTGGGATCGGTCACGGTGCGCTGGTTGACCTTGATCTTGCCATCATGGATCCAGGCGCGTATATCGCGGCGGCTGGCCACCCCGCAGCTTTGCAGGTATTTTTGCAGTTTTGTCTCTTTCATTTGTTTATCCTCAATCGTTTGATCAGTTCATAGAGCGTTGAGGGCTTGAGCCCAAGGTCCTCAGCGGTTTTTTTCTGTACCCAGTTGTTTTTTTCCATGGTTTCGATGATCAGTTGTCGTTTGAAAGCATCTACTTTTTCGTTGAAGCCGCCCGCTTCCTGACGCTTGTTCTTGATGGAAATGATCTCCGGGGTCAGGGCTTCGGGCGTCAGCGTGGTGCCGTTGGAAAGGAGAACGGCCCGCAGCATCGTATTCTGCAGCTCGCGGATATTCCCCGGCCAATTGTAGTCCATCAAATGACGCAGGAATTTCACGTTCATGTCCTTGATGGCCTTGTTGTTTTCACGGGCAAATCTCTTCAAAAAAGTTTCGGCCAGCAGGGGAATGTCCTCCTTGCGCTCGCGCAGGGGAGGCAGGTGGATGTTGATGATGTTCAAGCGGTAATAGAGGTCTTCACGGAATTCGCCGCTTTTAACTTTGCTCAACAGCTCGATGTTGGTGGCGGCCAGGATGCGCACGTCGACTTTTTTGATCACATTGCCGCCCAGGGGCTGGATTTCCTTTTCCTGGATGACGCGCAGGATCTTGGACTGGGTCTCTGTTGTCAGGTTGGCGATTTCGTCAAAAAAAATGGTGCCGCCATCCGCCTCCTCGAAAATCCCCTTTTTATCACTTACCGCACCGGTGTAGGCGCCTTTTTTATAGCCGAAAAGCAGGCTTTCAAATAAATTGGCCGGGATATTGCTCGAATTGAAAGGAGAAAACGGCATATTTCTGCGGTTGGAGTTGGAGTGGATGGCCTTGGCGATCAGTTCCTTGCCGGTTCCGCTTTCACCGGTGATCAAAACGGTGGAATTGGCATCGGCCACGCTTTCCACGATGCCCAATATTTTTTTCAGGAGCGGGCTGCGGCCGATAATGTTGTTGAAGGAAAAACGGTCGCCTATTGTTTTTTTAAGCTGGGTGTTTTCCCGCTTCAGCTTCTTCTCCTTGATAACGCGGTCCACCTTGTGCTTGAGCTCGATATTGTTGAAGGGCTTTTGCAGATAGTCCAATGCCCCCTGTTGGATGGCCTCGATGGCGGCTTCGATGGTTCCGAAAGCGGTAAGAAAGATGACCTTGATCTGCGGATCATTGGTTTTCAGTTCCTTGAAGATCTCCAGCCCCGAACTGCCGGGGATCATCTGGTCCATGATCACCACGTCCACATCTTCGTCATGGTTGGTTTTGGCCTGTGATTTGTTTTCCGAAATGCGCAACTCGTATTCGGGTTCCTGGAAAATTCTCCTGAAAATATCGTGGATGATGCTTTCATCGTCGACCAGATGGATCGTTTTTCTTTTCATAAACTAATGCTCCTCAACGGGCTTTGCAGGGGGAAGGTGATAATAAAGGTTGTGCCGCGGTCTATCTTGCTGTGCACCTGGATATTGCCGTAGTGCTCTTTGACGATATTGTAGACGATGGCCAGGCCCAGGCCCGTTCCCTTGCCGATCTCTTTGGTGGTAAAAAACGGGTCAAATATCTTTTCCAGATTCTTGTCGCGAATGCCGCGACCGTTGTCCTTAAAGCGTATTGTGATCTCTTCGGCGCTTTCTTCCCCGCTGATCGATATCCAGCCTTCGTTGTCAATGGCATCGATGGCGTTGATGAAAAGATTGATGAAAAGCTGCTGCAGGCGCGAGGAAAAACCGTGGATATTCTTCTGAAATTCAGTTTCCTTTTTGAAAGTGATTTTCTTTATTTTCAACTTGTGTTCGACCAGGGCCAGGCTTTCGTCGATCACTTTGTTCAGGTTGATGGGCAGGGGCTGCTGGCCTTTTTGCCGGGAAAAATCGAGCAGGGTACGGATGATCTTGTTCACGCGCAGTACCTGGTCCTGCATTTTTCCGATCAATTCCAGGTTTTCCGCACCATGCGGGTTGTCGAGCAGGAATTGGCAGTATGAGGAAATGCCGGTCAAGGGAGTATTGATCTCGTGGGCGATACCGGCGGAAAGCAGTCCCAGCGAAGCCATTTTTTCCGAAGTGATCAACTGGTTCTGGATGTTGTTTTTTTCGGTTACGTCTTCGAATACGAATATGCGTCCGGAAATGTTGCCGCTCTCGTTTTTCAACGGGGAAATATATATGTCGAAAATTGATTCCGCGCCCTGGTTCTGCACCTTGACATTGCGCAGGGTGTGGGTGGCGAACCTCTCGGCGCGGATCTTGTTCCAGAATCCCTGTCCCAGGACCAGGGATGCTTTTTTGCGCAAGGCTTTTTCCCGCTTGATCTGAAAGCGATCTTCCATGAAATAATTCCAGGACTGCACCTGGTTCAGGCGCGAGACGACCATGATGCCGAGATTGATGTTTTCGATGATGTTTTCATTGAATTCTTTCAGCAGGTTCAATTCTTCGAGTTGGGTTTCCAAGCGGGAATACAGGAAGGCGTTTTCCACCGAAAGGGCCAGGGGTGAGGAGATGCTGGACATAAGTTCCCAATCCTCGACGGTCAGGTAGGTATGGTTTGTTTTCCGGCCCATGGCCACGATGCCGATCAGCCGGTCGGCGATCTTCAAAGGCAGGAACTGGAAAAATTTTTTCGGCGGCAGGGCGGCATGATCGCCGGGAAATTTTGTTGCGAATTCCTGTTCGGAAAGGAAAATGAGATGCTCCTGGTTTTCCAGGGTGCTGCGGAACGCTCGGGTCAAATTCAGGCGAGTGCGGTCGGGCATTGAGTAGAACAGGTTGTTTTTGTAATGGATTAGAAGGGAAGAATCATGCAGTTGAAAGCCGCGGTTGATGATCTCCAGGAAATTCTGCGAAAGTGAGGAGAGGTCTCTCTGGGCGCTGATCGAGTGTTCCAGTTCCTTCAGCTTGCGTTTGAAATTAAATGTTTCGCGGTAGAATAATTTTTCAAAGAATTTCTGGATGGTGCTTTCCAAAGGCTTGAACAGCAGTCCGGCCATCAGAATGGCGGCGATGGACCAGAAAATGCCCAGCAGCTTGTTCTGCTCGATATTCAGTCCCAGAAACATGTAGGTGCCGAAAATGAAAACAAAAAGCGATGAGATCGACAGGGTTTTCTTGATGATATTTTCAATGTCGGTCACCCGTTTTGGGGATAGAAAGTAAACCAGACTCAAAGGCAGGAAAGGGAGAAAGAAAAGGCCAAGGAAAATGCCGAGATTGGTTTTTCCGGCAAATGCTTGCGGTGAACAATTCAGCAGCAGCAGGGAAATAAAACTCAGGGAGATGCCGCTTAAAGGGAAAATATAACGCCTTTGCCTCTTTTTCAGGATCAGGGTCAGGGATGAAACCACGATGCTGATCCAGGCCAGAAAAACGTAGAGCGTGAAATATTTGCTGGCCAGGGAGCGGAAATGGTTGATGGCGGTGGTCAGGATCTCCGGATCGGGTTTGAAAATATTCTGCAGGATGAAATAAAAATTGATGAAAAGGAAAAACAGCGGGGGCAAGTAGATCAGCATGTAGCGGAAATTTTTGCTGAATTTTTTAAAGGCCCTGGTTCTGAGCGGATATTGCAGCGCGTAATGGAGCAGCACAGCCGGAAAAAAGATATAGCAGACAGTATCCAGGACCAGAAAAATGAAATCGGCCGGACCGTAATTGCCGCTGGGAGAAAATATCAGAAACCCGGACAGGGTGAGGCTGAGAATGAAAAAGATCTGCGGCGGAGGAAAGAGGGTCGCTTGCTTGACGTACATGTTGAGAATGCCCAGGGTCAGCAAAATGGAAAGGATGCCAATGAAGACCAGTATGTAATAGGAAAAAGGCGTAAAAACCGGATCGATGTCGACGCCGACGTTTTTCAGGATGCCCTGGCGTTCGATCTCGTAGCGGCAATAATTTCTGCCGGCAATGGAGCGCAGCAAATCAATCCTGTTGCTGACCGAATATTTATTGACGGCCAGGAGGATGTCTCCCGGCTTGACCTGGCTGTTGGCCGGGGCCGATACGCAGACCAACCCCTGTTCCGTGTTTTCCCAGACCAGGTGATCGGAAACCGAGCTCCATTTCAATTTTTGGAAGAGATTGGCCAGGCTGATGAGGATGAACAGGGCGAAAATGAAGTGCCAGGGATACTTTTTTATCATAGCAAAATATTGGCATTAGCGGTCTTGAAAGACCAAACTATTTTTTCCCTGGAACTCATTGGCGGCAGGGTTTTTTGAAAGAAGCGGCGCGACAGCAGCTCCCGCTCGTAGTTGGCTGAAAAAATATCGTCCTCGCTTTCGGCATAGCCGTCGCTTTTTTGAGGAATCGGGCTTGGCGGCGGGGTGGCGCCGTCCGGATTCTGTTCGAGAGCCGAGGCTTTGAATTCCCGGGGGGTCTGCAGCAGCAGTATCAGCAAAATGATAAAAAAAATCTTTCTCATTGTTTTTTTCCGTAGGCGCTCAAACGCGTATTACGTACTGCCATTATAACAATATATCTTTTTGCTGGCAATCATGCTTGCGGATAAGGCGCATTTCCCGGCACTCGGCGATTGAGCTGCCGCTGGAGAGTAGCGGTTATTTCCGGTTAGAGGCTATGACTTTCAGGGTTTGTTCGGCGATCTCCAGTTCTTCGTTGGTGGGAATGACCATGACGCAGACCCTGGAATCGGGCTTGGATATGGTGCCGAACTTGCCGAATGCTTCCTGATTGGCATTTTCATCAAAAACAATACCCAGAAATTCCATGTTTTCCAGGATCATCTTTCCTCTCTACCAGACCCCTTTCACCGACACCGGCGGTGAAAATGATCAGGTCGGCGCCATTCATGGCGGCCATGAAGGCGCCGATGTATTTCTTGATGCGGTAGGCGAAGATCTCCAGGGCCAGGCGGGCCTGTGCATGGCCGGCGGCCGCCTTTTCGTTGATGTCGCGCATGTCGGACGAAACTTCGGAAATTCCCAGCATGCCGCTTTTGCGGTTGAGCACGTCGTCCACCTGCTCGTGGGTCATGCCCATGCTGCGCTGGAGCACCAGCGGAATGGCCGGGTCGATATCGCCGCAGCGCGTGCCCATGGCCAGGCCTTCCAGGGGCGTGTAGCCCATGGTGGTGTCCACGGAAATGCCGTTCTGGATCGCGGCCATGGATGAGCCGTTGCCCAGGTGGCAGGTGATGATCTTCAGTTCCTCAAGTTTTTTGCCCATGGCCTTGGCGCCCTGCTTGGCCACATAGAAGTGCGAGGTGCCGTGAAAGCCATAGCGACGGATCTTGTCCTTGCGGTAGTATTCATAAGGAAGGGGGTAAATGTAAGCTTTGGCGGGCATGGTCTGGTGAAAAGCGGTATCGAAGGTCCCGGCCATGGGGATGCCGGGCAGGATCTTCTGGCAGGCCTCGATGCCGGTGATATTGGGCGGGTTGTGCAGGGGCGCCAGGGGGATGCACTCCTTCAGTGCGTTGAGCACGGCATCGGTGATGGGCACGGTGCCGTTGAATTTTTCCCCGGCATGCACAACGCGGTGGCCGACGGCGAATATCTCGTTTTTATCCTTGATCACTCCGGCCTCGGCGTCGATGAGATTGCTGACGATCAGGTTGATGCCCTCCTCGTGGTTGGGAATATCGCGCTCGATAACACGCTTCCGTTCGCCCTGGTAATAGTTCAGGACCGAGCCCTTTATGCCGATCCTTTCCAGCAGACCCTTGGCCAGGACCTGGAGGTTTTCCATGTTGATCAACTGGAATTTGATCGAAGAACTGCCGCTGTTGATGACCAGAATTTTCATTGCTTCCTCTTCTGCCGTCGAATTTTTAATTTAAATTATAACGCTTTTTCATTTAAATGCAATAAGGCAGGCGGCATAAAATTACATCATTAACTTTATTTCCGGCGCCGACCGGCGCCAGTGTTAGTGTTAGTGATAGTGTTAGCAGGAAAATCAACGAAATTTGCATTTGAATTCATTTCCGTGCTGATTACTGACAGTGTCCTGGAACTGACACCGTGATCTCGGTTTTTTCTCTTGCTGTCACTGACACTTTGTCCTGAACGCAAATTATGGTAAAATCACCTATGCGTAAAATCAGATTGTTCCTGCTGTTGGTCCTGACTTTGGGCCTGCCCCTGTTCTGCTATGTCGGTCCCGGGGCCGGTTTTGCCTTCGTCGGTTCGTTCTTTTTCATATTCGCGGCTTTTTTCCTGGCCATTTTCAATTTCCTGACCTTCCCGGTGCGCGCCCTGCTGCGCTTTATCAAGCGGGCCAGGACGCTGAAAAAAGCCAAGTTCAAGAGGGTGTTGCTGATCGGTTTCGACGGCATGGACTACCACCTCTTCAACAAGTTCAAGAAACAGGGACACAAGTTCCCCAATTTTGACAAGCTGGCCAAGGAGGGGACATTCTCACCGCTGTGGAGCACCGAACCGCCGATCTCGCCCGTGGCCTGGTCCACTTTTACCACCGGCGTCAATCCCGGCAAGCACAATATATTTGATTTTCTGACCACCGACCGGGCCACCTATATGCCCAAGATGGCCGGTTCCGACATCATCCCGCCGCGGCGCAGCCTGACGATCGGCAACTGGGTGATCCCCCTGGGCAGCCCCAAGATCGAACTGAAGCGCAAGAGCCAGAGTTTCTGGAAGATCGTCAGCAGCAAGGGCATCTACGCTTCGGTGCTGCGCATGCCCTTCACCTTTCCTCCGGAAAAATTCTACGGTTCCATGCTGTCCGGCCTGGGCACGCCGGACCTGCGCGGCACGCAGGGGAGCTTCAGTTTCTATTCCGACGGCCCGGCCGAAAATTACGACATTTCCGACGGTGTTTTCGAATCCCTGCAGCCCCTGGGCGACGATCGTTTCAGCGGCAGGATCAAGGGGCCGGGTCACCCTTTCCGCAAAGGCAACCCGCCTCTGGAGATCCCCTTTACCCTGACCCTGGATCGCGAAAACAAGAGCGTTGAGATCGCGGTCGGCAAGGAAAAGATCAAGCTGGGACAGAACCAATTGTCCCCATGGATCAAGCTGGATTTCAAGGCCGGACTGATCGGGGTGGCCGGCATCGCCCAGTGGGTGCTGGAAGACGTCGCACCCCTGAAGCTCTACCTGTCTCCGATCAACATCGACCCGGAAAAGCCGTCCATGCCGGTTTCACATCCGAAAATATTCTCGGTTTACCTGGCCAAGCTGCTGGGTCCGTTCGCCACCCTGGGCATGGCCGAAGATACCTGGTCGCTGAACGAGCGCGTCCTGTCGGAAAAAAACTTCATCGACCAGGTTTACCGTACCCAGGATGAGAGGGAAAGGATTTTCTTCAACACCCTGGCCAAGATCAAGGATGGATTGGTCATCCAGGTTTTTGAAACCACCGACCGCATCCAGCACATGTTCTGGCGCTACCTGCCCGATTCCGGTTCGCCGGCCCCCAGGCCCAGCAACGATCCGCTGGTGACCGGGTCCATTCTGGAAAGTTACCGGCGCATGGACGCTTTTCTGGAAAAACTTTATAAGAAAATGAGCCCGCATGACCTGCTGATGATCGTCTCCGACCATGGCTTCAACGCCTTCAACCGCGGCTTCAACCTGAACACCTGGCTGCATCAGGAAGGATATCTTGTCCTGAACCAGGGCAGAAAAACAAGCGGCAAGTGGTATGCCGACGTGGATTGGAGCCGTTCGCGGGCCTACGGCCAGGGACTGAACGGCATCTTCCTTAACCTCAAGGGCCGGGAAGGCCAGGGCATTGTCAATCCCGGTGCTGAGGCCGAGGCGCTGAAAAAAGAGATCAGGGAAAAGCTGATGAGCGTGGTGGACGAAAAACACAAAAAAAACGCCGTCAAGTCAGCCTTTATCCGTGAAGAGATCTACCGCGGGCCCTATACGGTCAACGCCCCGGATATCGTGGTCGGCTATATGGCGGGATACCGGGTTTCCTGGGAATCGGCGGTGAATTATGTCGGTGAGGAACTGTTCTCCGACAATACGCGCATGTGGAGCGGCGACCATGCTTTCACTCGCGATCAGATCCCGGGCGTGTTTTTCTCCAACCGCAAGATCACGTTGAAGGACCCGGGCCTGATCGACATTTCACCGACCGTGCTGGCCGCTTTCGGCATTGAAAAACCCGGTTTTATCGAAGGCCGCGACCTGAAGATAGAATGACCGGTTTTCCTGATTGAAATTTTCTGAAATTTGAATATATATATACTTAGAAAGGAAGGGAGATCCATGATCAAAAAAAGAGAAGAAAAGCGCATTGATTTCCGCAAACTGGTGCTCTGCAAATGCGGCCAGGAGATGCACCCGGGTTTCACCCAGGATGTTTCCCAGCATGGCATCGGCATCCAGACCATGCAGTATCCTTCTCTCAATCACAAGGTGCGCATCGCGCTGGCGGTCGGGCAGGACTCGATATTTCTCGACGGCGAGATCCGCTGGGCGCGTGAATCATCCGACCAGCATGAAGTGAAACCCCGGGAGATCGGCATCTATATCCGCAAGCCGCCTGCCGACTACCTGCGCCTGGTGGCCGAATGCTGCGACCGCGCCCGGCCCCGCCCTGTTTACGAGCCGTTGAAGTAGCCATTTTTCCGGTTTTTTCATGGATAAAAACTCATTTCAGTGACTTGGCAGCGGTTTTTTTTGCTTTTAGGGAAACTTTTTGTTGAAAAAAACGTCTATAAATAATATAGGATTGCTTCAGGCAATTTTATAGAAGAAAAAATCGAGGAGGTTTTCATGGCTGAAATGAGCAGGCGTTCTTTTTTGAAAACTACCGCAGGGGCTGCCGCCGCGGTGCCGGTCCTGCCGGCAGCTGGCAGCATTTGCTGGGCGCTGAAAAGCCCGGTTATTTCGAACGGGAATTCGGCATCAGCGATGCGCTGTGCCGGAAGGTGCTGGCCGAGTCGCTGGCCAGGGGCGGTGATTATGCCGACCTGTATTTCGAGCATACCATCGGCAACTGGATCATTCTGGAGGACGGCAAGGTCAGCCGCGCCTACAGTGATGTGGCGCTGGGTGTGGGCATCCGCACCGTCAAGGGCGATCAGGTCGGCTACGGATTTACCCAGGAGCTGGATGAGAAGGCCATGCTCAATGCCGCCGCCATCGCCGCCACCATTGCCTCGGGCGGCAAAACCGAGCCGGCCAAGCAATTCGCCTGGCTGAAAACCGCGAATCATTATCCCCTGAGCAAAACTGTTGACCGATGTGCCTTTGACCGCGAAACTGCCCCTGGTCCAGGGTATCAATGAAAAGTGTTTCGCCCTTTCGCCGCTGGTGGTCAAAGTCAATGCCACCTTCCATGACCAGCAGAAACGCATCATGGTGGTCACCTCGGACGGCGTCAAGGCCGAAGATCTGCAGCCGCGCAACTACCTCACGGCCGGGGTCGTTGCGGAAAAGGACGGCAAGCGGGAGCAGGCGGGCTGGAACCTGGGCGGGCGCAGGGATTTTTCCTTTTTCACGCAGGCTGCGGTCGAGGCCATCGCCGCCAAGGCTGTCGCTGACACCCTGCTGCTGTTCGAGGCCGTGCAGCCGCCGGCCGGGGAAATGCCGGTGGTCCTGGGACCGGGAGTGACGGGCGTCCTGCTGCATGAAGCCATAGGCCACGGCATGGAAGCCGATTTCAACCGCAAGAAAACGTCGACCTACTGCACCATGATCGGCAAAAAGGTGGCCGAGCCTTTTGTGACCATCATCGATGACGGCACCATACCCGGCATGCTGGGCTCCATCAACTTCGACGACGAGGGCATCCCGGGCCAGAGGACGGTACTGGTTGAGAACGGCATGCTGAAGAGTTACATGCATGACCGGATTTCAGCCAGATACTACAAGGTGAAACCCACCGGCAACGGCCGCCGCGAAAGCTACCAGCACTACGTGCAGCCGCGCATGCGCAACACGCTGATGCTGGCCGGCCCGGCCGATCCCCAGGACGTGATCCGCGCCGCCGGCAAGGGAATCTACGTGCAGAATGTCAGCAACGGCCAGGTCAAGATCGGTGAAGGCGATTTCGCTTTCTATGTTTCTCAGGGACGGATGATCGAGGACGGCAAACTCGGCGCCCCGATCAAGGACATCAATATCATGGGCAATGGCCCCAAAATGCTGCAGAACATCGGCATGGTGGCCAATGACCTGGAATTGTTCCAGGGCGGCACCGGCGCCTGCGGCAAAGGCGGGCAGGCCGCTCCGTGCGGATTCGGACAACCTTCGTGCCTGGTCAAGTCGCTGACTGTCGGCGGCGTCAGGTCTTGAGTAAAGGAGAATAGGAAATGAACAAGGAAATGTTAGAATTGTGTGCCTGGGTGGTCAAAACCGCCAAGGTGGCCGGCGCCGACGCCTGCATGGTCAACCTGGACAGCAACCGTTCCGTTGAGGTCAGTTACCGCGATCGCCGGCCGGAAAACATCAAGGAGGCCTCCACCAAGGCCCTCAATGTCCGGGTTTTCGTCGATGGCCGCTATTCCAACCAGAGCACTTCCGACCTGAGGAAGGAGGCTTTGCGGGATTTCCTGGCCAATGCCGTGGTCGCCACCAGACTCCTGGCCGAAGATCCTTACCGAACCCTTCCCGACCCGAAATACTGCCAGGGCCGGGCTGAAATGGACCTCGAAATCGCGGATGCCGCCTATGAGTCCTTTACGCCGGAAAACCGCCACGAAATTGCCAGGGCCATGGAGAATGCCTGCCTGCAGGCCGGCGGCGACAAGGTGATCTCGGTCACCACCCAGGAGCAGGACGGCAACCAGGAATCGGTCATGGTGGCCAGCAACGGTTTCGAAGGCTATAGCCGGGGGACTTACTACGCGGCCGTCGCCCAGATGACGGCCCAGGACGCCGGCGACCGCCGGCCCAACGGCTACAGCTACGCTGTGACCGTCTGCCGCCGCGACCTGCCCAGCCCGGAAGAGATCGGCGCCCTGGCCGCCCGGCGCACCCTGGACCTGATGGGGGCCAAAAAGATCAAGACCGAGACCCTGCCCATCATCATCGAGAACCAGAACGTGGGCCGCCTCTTCGGAGGATTCCTCGGCGCCATGTTCGGCCGCAGCATCCAGCAGAAACGGTCGTTCCTGGCCGACAAGAAAGGCCAGGCGGTTGGCAGCCGGCATCTCACCCTGGTCGACGATCCCTTCATCCCCAAGGGCCTGGGCAGCCGCCTGTTTGACAACGACGGCATCAGCGCCAGGAAAAGGAACATGATCGAGGCCGGGGTGCTGAAGGAATTTTTCGTCGACTGGTATTACAGCCGCAAGCTGGAGTGGGAACCCACCACGGGCGGACCAGCCAACCTGGTCATTCCCCCGGGCCAGCGTTCGGTCAAGGAGATCATGAAAGACCTGGGCCGCGGCATTTTGATCAACGGCTTTATCGGCGGCAACTCCAACCCGACCACCGGCGATGCCTCGATCGGCATTACCGGCCATCTGTTCGAGAACGGCGAGCCGGTGCAGGCCGTGGCCGAAATGAACATCGCCGACAACCACCTGAAGTTCTGGCACAAGCTCATCGAAGTGGCCAACGACCCCTTCCTTTACTCTGCCTTCCGCTTCCCCAGCCTGGTTTTCGAGAACGTGGTCGTGTCGGGAGTATAATCAGAAGAATACTTTTTTAGGCAAGGGGGCAGCAATGATGCCCCCTTGCTTTCCCAACCCGCATTGTTTCATTTGGAAATGGCAAAAAAAAATGTTACAATTTTGACATGAAAAAGACGGGGAAGGAACTTTCCGGGAAGGGGTTGATCGATTTCTTGCGCGCAAACAGGGAATTCCTGGCCGAGGAATTCGGTGTGCTTGAAATCGCCCTGTTCGGTTCCTGGGCCAAAAACCGCCAGAAGCCGGGCAGTGATCTGGACCTGCTGGTGAGGCTGGAGCCAGAATCCAAAACCTTCGATAACTATATGAATTTGAAATTCTACCTGGAAGATTATTTGCAGATAAAAGTGGACCTGGTGCTCAAGGACTCAATACGGCCGGAACTGAAAAAAACGATCCTTGCCGAGGCCGTGCATGCCTGAGCGGGACTGGAAGCTTTTCCTGCGCGACATCATGACCTGTATCGAACGCATTGGTTTGTACACTGCCGGAATGGAGCGCAAGGATTTTTTTGCCGATCAGAAAACCATGGATGCCGTCATGCGCAACCTTGAGGTCATCGGCGAGGCGGCAAAAAAACTGCCGGAAAACATAAAGGAGAAATATCCCAATGTGACATGGCGCAAACTGGCCGGTTTGCGGGATATTCTCATCCACCACTATTTCGGCGTCGATGAAGACATCATCTGGGACGTGCTGGCCAACAAAATTCCCGAAGTAAAAACCGAACTTGAAAAAATATCTTAAATAATAAAATATGCCGGGAACCTATTAAGCTTAAGAACAAAACCTGCGCAAAATAGGGATTTTCCTTATTGAAATGTTTATTTATTAGAATTATTATTGTTTTATGCGGGAATCATGTGTTATTGGCACAGCATTCTTATAATCTTTATTGATTACCATTAAAATCAGAAAAAAGGAATCTCCATGAAAAAAAGAAAGGTCATTCTTTTGTTCTTGCCTTTTATATTGGCGAATATTGCCATGTTCGGCCAGGAACAGGTCCATGAACGGATCGAGGTGATCAATCAGGAGATACTGGTGCGGGTGTTTTCGGGCGGGAAGCCGGTGGCTGGACTGCATGCCGGGGATTTCACCTTGTTTGAAGACGGGAAAAAGACAAAGATCAATTACTGCCGGCAACTGCGGCGTTCCCTGGCCGGCAAGGAAGACCCGGCAGCGACTCCCCAAACCGCAGCCAGCCGCAAGCGCCTGTTCCTGTTCATGCTCTGGTTCAACGAAGAGAGCCGGGATTGGCCCAGGGCCTGGGACTATTTTCTGACCCATATCTACCGCAGCGGCGACCGCGTTATTTTAAGCGATGGCGAGCGGGTGTTGGAAGTTTCCTCTCCCGAAAAGGAGCGAGAAAAGATAACGACTTTCTTCGAAGGAGTGACTGCCGGGCTGAAGCGGAAAAAACTCGACAAGGTCCGCCTGGTCAATGAATTGGAAAAAAGCACGGCCGATTTCCATGACGGTCTCATCTCTTCTCTCGCTGATTTGATTAAAGGTAGACATGGAAAAGCCATTGTTGGCGGAGTTCAAGGCGCGCTACTTGGGTGCCCTCAACGAGTACCGCCTGGACCGATTGAAAGGTTATCCGCGCTGGCTGGAGCGCCTGGCCGCGGCGCTGAAGGCCGTGGAGGTCGAGAAGTGGGTGCTGGTTTTCCTGCAGAACGAACGGCTGCCGCTGCTGAGCCGGGACGGGCGCCTGTTTCGCGATGCGCCCATGAAGCAGGAGACCATCAGCGAACTCAAGCGCTTCATGGAGGAGACGGAGCGCCAGATCCAGCTTGGCAGCGATGTGATCAGCTATTTCCGCGACCTGCAGCCGCTGTTCATCGGCGTCAACGCCACCTACCACCTGTTCCTCAGCGACGCGGCCGGCGAGATCCTGCCCGGTGATCATTTGCAATGGAAGCCGGTGTTTTCCAACTGGGAGGGGGCATTCCGCCAGATCAGCGCCGACACCGGCGGTCGGGTGAGCGATACGACAAAACTGGGCGCTGCCCTGGAAAAAGCGGCCGAGAGCGAAGACATTTATTACGTGCTCACCTACCTGCCGGCCGAAGGAAAAGACCGCAAACGCCATCTCAGGGTCAAGGTGAACCGGCCCGGCATGAAGGCCGTCTATTCGCGCAAGCTGACGCTGGCCGAGATCTTCCCCTTGAAGATATCTGGGCTGGACTGGCAGGACAAGGTGCTGAAAATATCGCTGTCCGATTACCAGCGCCTGTACGGCGAAGCTGGCCTGGCCGGCCGCCTGCGCGTCGGCGTCCAGGCCGAAGCGCAAAGGCCTTGAAGCCCTGGCTTTTGAAAAAGAGATCCTGCCCATTGAAGCGGCCGTGACCGTGGAAATGGCCCTGAACTTTCCCGCTCCGGGCCGTTACCTGGTGCAGGTCGAAGTCGAGGATCTGTTGTCGAAAAACCGCGCCCGCGCCGAAAAAGAGATCGAGATCCTGCCGCCGCCGGTAGTCAAACCCAAGGAAGCAGTTGTCGAAGAAGTGGCCCCGTCCGCTGAGTTGGCGGCGCTGCTGGAACTGGCCGCCGGCTATTGCCGGCGCTTGAAAGAGGGAGCATTTCGTTTTTTCTGCCTGGAAAAGGTCGTTGAGAAGGTTTTGCAGCGCAATCCATTGAAGCAGCAGGTGGAAACGGTGGAGCGGCGTTGGGCCTACGATTACCAGATCGTCGGCGCCGGCGGCGAGATCAAGGAGCAGCGGCGGCTGCTCCGGAACGCCGGACCGGAATGTCGGACGCGCAAAGCGTCGCCCTCGAGACGCGCTTTTCCTCGCGCTACTCGGTATTCTTGCCCGCGACCCTGCTGGCCGCCGAGAATCGTGGGAAATATCGCTATCGGCTGGTCGAGCGGGAAAAGTTCAAGAAGCGGCGCTGCGCCGTGGTCGAGGTGCTGCCGCGCCACCCGCAAAGCGGCGAGATCGCCCAGGGCAAAGTGTGGATCGACGAGGCCGACGGCTCGGTGCTGAAGATCGCAATGAACCCGCGCGGCGTGGTTGGGGTGGAATCCCTGGAAAAGGCGGCAAAAACCATGGCGGCGCGCCTGTTGCTCGAAGTGACCCACTTGTATCTCGTCGCCAAGTGACGGCATCCGTTTCCCCTCCTCGACCACATTTCGCGAGGTCTATTTTTTTGAAAAAACAACGACCACCAAGAGAGTCGAAATGCCATTTGGCGGCGAATCCAACACTGGCGGCGTGACCTACATCTACATCCCGAAGCTCAGCCAGGGACGGCGTCAGGTCGAATTCTATCACCTGGGCCAGGTCTATGAAAAATACAGATTTTTCCAGGTGCAAAGCCGCGAGGAGATCAAGAATCTGGAATGATCACGATCATGCGGGGACGTCGATTGGCAGCAAATGCTGATGGTTTGCTGAATAATTTGCTTTGATTCAATCTTGACTTTGGTTAAAGAAAATATCCTAAAATTTCGTTCAAAAGCAGGATCTTTTGCGGCGGCACGGCGATATTTTTGCCTTTGCGGACCAGGAAGCCTTCGGCCAGTAAAAAATCAGTGGAAGCGGGAAAAGGCTTGAAAGCCGGGCCGGGATGCCGTCGAGCAGGCGCAGCCCGGTAACGACGCGGCGCAGGGCGGGCTGGAGCGGAGCGGTTTTTTGTTCAGGCAAGACACCTTTGTCCAGGCCGGCGTAATACTTCTTCAAGTCTGGATGATTGCGGTAATCCCTGCCGTCCAGGCAGCCGGCAGCCGAAGCGCCGAGGCCGATGTAAGGTTGATTTTTCCAGTATTTCAGGTTATGTCGCGAGGCCTTGCCGGGACGGCAAAAGTTGGAGACTTCGTAGTGGTCGTAGCCCAGGTCAAGGAGGCTTTGCCGGGTTTGAAAATAGATGCGTTCGTCTCTTTCGTCGCAGCCTGTCGCGGTACTCCCTCCAAAATATAGACCGAAACGTGGGCGGGTTTCAAAGTTTCGATCTGGCGAAAATTCAATTCCATGCTCCCGGATGTCTGGGTCTCCAGGCCGATGATCAGGTCGAGACTGATGTTGCTGAGCCGGCGTCCCGGCCTGCTCAATGGCCTGCAGTGCCTGAGCTGCGCTGTGCGTCCTTTTCAGGCAGCGCAGGTTGCTCTCTGTAATGCTGCACGCTGATGCTCAGGCGGTTGACGCCGGCGCGCAGGAATGCCTTCAATTGCGCTGCATCAAGGTCTTCCGGTTGGCTTCCAGCGTGATCTCGCTTTTTTTATCGATGGGGAAGTTTTTCGCCGTTGTTTCCAGCAGGCCGATATTTGCGCTGCCTTCAGCAGCGACTGGCCTGGCCGGCCGCCTGCGCGTTGTTGTCCAGGCCGAAGTCAAAGGCCTTGAAGCCATGGCTTTTAAAAAAGAGATCCTGCCCATTGAAGCGGCCGTGACCGTGGAAATGGCCCTGAACTTTCCCGCTCCGGGCCGTTACCTGGTGCAGGTCGAAGTCGAGGATCTGTTGTCGAAAAACCGCGCCCGCGCCGAAAAAGAGATCGAGATCCTGCCGCCGCCGGTAGTCAAACCCAAGGAAGCAGTTGTCGAAGAAGTGGCCCCGTCCGCTGAGTTGGCGGCGCTGCTGGAACTGGCCGCCGGCTATTGCCGGCGCTTGAAAGAGGGAGCATTTCGTTTTTTCTGTCTGGAAAAGGTCGTTGAGAAGGTTTTGCAGCGCAATCCATTGAAGCAGCAGGTGGAAACGGTGGAGCGGCGTTGGGCCTACGATTACCAGATCGTCGGCGCCGGCGGCGAGATCAAGGAGCAGCGGCGGCTGCTCCGGAACGCCGGACCGAATGTCGGCGCGCAAAGCGTCGCCCTCGAGACGCGCTTTTCCTCGCGCTACTCGGTATTCTTGCCCGCGACCCTGCTGGCCGCCGAGAATCGTGGGAAATATCGCTATCGGCTGGTCGAACGGGAAAAGTTTAAGAAGCGGCGCTGCGCCGTGGTCGAGGTGCTGCCGCGCCACCCGCAAAGCGGCGAGATCGCCCAGGGCAAAGTGTGGATCGACGAGGTTGACGGCTCGGTGCTGAAGATAGAGATGAACCCGCGCGGCGTGGTCGGAGTGGAAGCCCTGGAAAAGGCGGCAAAAACCATGGCGGCGCGCCTGTTGCTCGAAGTGACCCACTTGTATCTTGTCGCAAGCGACGGCATCCGTTTCCCCTCCTCGACCACATTTCGCGAGGTCTATTTCTTTGAAAAAACAACGACCACCAAGAGAGTCGAAATGCCATTTGGCGGCGAATCCAACACTGGCGGCGTGACCTACATCTACATCCCGAAGCTCAGCCAGGGACGGCGTCAGGTCGAATTCTATCACCTGGGCCAGGTCTATGAAAAATACAGGTTTTTCCAGGTGCAAAGCCGCGAAGAGATCAAGAATCCGGAATGATCACGATCCTGCGGTGATATCGATTGGCAGCAGATTTTTATGGTTTGCTGAATGTATTGCTTTGGGTCAATCTTGGCCGTGGTTAAAGAAAGTATCCCAGGATTTCGTTCAAAAGCAGGATCTTGTCCGCGGGCACGGCGATGTTTTTGTCCTTGCGAATGAGGAAGCCTTGGGCCAGCAAAAAATCAGTGGGAACGGGAAAAGACTTGAAAGCCGAGGCCGGGATGCCGTCGAGCAGGCGCAAACCGGTGATGATGCGGCGCAGGGCGGGCTGGAGGGGAGAGGTTTTTTGTTCAGGCAGGATACCCTTTTCCAGGCCGGCATAATACTTTTTCAGGTCGGGATGATTGCGGTAATCCCTGCCATCCAGGAAACCGGCGGCCGAGGGACCGACCCCGATGTACGGTTCGTTGCGCCAGTATTTCAGGTTATGTCGCGAAGCTTTTCCCGGCCGGCCGAAGTTGGACACTTCGTAGTGGTCGTAGCCCAGGTCAAGGAGGTTTTGCCGGGCCTGGAAATAGAGGCGGGCGTCCCTTTCGTCGTCAGCGGGCCGCGGCACTCCCTCCAGAATATAGACACGAAACGTGGGCTGGTTTCAAAGTTTCGATCTGGCGAAAATTCAACGCCATGCTCCTGGATGTCTGGGTTTCCAGGCCGATGATCAGGTCGAGGCTGATGTTGCTGAAGCCGGCGTCCCGGGCCTGCTCAATGGCCTGCAGCGCCTGGGCGGCGCTGTGCGTCCTTTTCAGGCAGCGCAGGTCGCGCTCCTGGAATGACTGGACGCCGATGCTCAGGCGGTTGATGCCTGCGCGCAGGAATGCCTTCAATTTCGCTGCATCAAGGTCCTCAGGGTTGGCTTCCAGAGTGATCTCGCTTTTTTTGTCAGATGGGGAAGTTTTTCGCCGTTGTTTCCAGCAGGGCCGATATTTGCGCTGCCTTCAGCAGCGATGGCGAACCGCCGCCGATATACACCGTGTCCAGCAAGAGGTTGGCATCCCGGCGCCGGCGGATTTCCCGCGCCAGGTATGCGAGATATTCGTCGGCCGATGACTGCCGGTGCTTTTTCCTGAAAAAATGGCAGTAAAAGCAGCCGCGGCGGCAGAAGGGAAAATGGATGTATAATCCGCTTTTTTTCAAATCAGGGCCAGGCGCTTTTTCTCGATCCAGCCGGCGATCTGGGCCGAAGCGCTGACCTGCACCCAGTCGCGGTAGCGGTCGATGATGCGGACTTCCAGGCCGGGGTCGACCTTGAACAGCACGGTGTTGTCTTCGCCCGGGCCGCTGCGCAGCAGGGAATTTTCCTCCATGATCATGGCGCTGCCGCTTTGGCCCAGGGCGGCCACGCGGCTGAGGTGGTAGGCCCCGAGGGCCAGGATCAGCAGGAGCGAGAAGGCCGCGGCATAAAGGATTTTTTTATTTCTTCCCCTGGTCAGCAGCAGGAAAAATGAGATATTCAGCAGCAGGAAAGCCAGCAGCAGCATGGCGCTCAAAGTATTCAGGCTCAGTTTGCTTTCCAGGAGCTGCAGGCTGCGGGTGACGAAATCGGGCTTGGCGGGCGGCGCGACGGCGGGGAAGTGGCGGTCGACCATGGCGATGTTCTTAGAGATGGCCGGGTCGAGGGGGTGCAATTTCCGGGCCCGCAAATAGTAGATCTTGGCTGACAGGAAATTCTCCAGTTTGTAGTGGCAGTTGCCGATGTTGAACAGCACCTTCCAGTTGGTGACCTGGCGGCTGATGTTCAGGTAAAGGGGCAGGGCGGCGGCGAATTTGCCTTGTTCATACAGGCGGTTGGCGGCCGCGAAGTCCTCCTGGACTCCGGCGCCCGCGACCGCGGCCAGCAGTGCCAGCAGGGCGCAAAAAAGGATCGCTTTTTTTTGTTTCATTTCAGCTTCCTGTCGATTTCCCTGAGCAGGCCGCGCAGGGTTTCCAGGTCCTTTTTCAGCTCCAATGCCGATTTTTTGTGCTCCGAGAACTTGGCCAGCTCTGACTGCGACTTGATGAACAGGAATTTATCGGCGCTGGCGGCGGCGACCTGCCTTTGGCGGAAGATCTCTGATATCTTCTGGTTGGTGATCTCGGCCAGGCCCAGGCCGCTCTTTTCCTGGATGTATGCCTCCAGGAGCGGGGCGATGTCCTCGCCGTGACGGACACGGGCCAGTTGCTTAAGGGTGCGGGCCAGGACCTGGCGGTTGCGCAGCAGCGGGCTGGCGGCAATGTGGCGGTCCCAGAGTACTTTCTTCAGCAGCAGCAGCAGGTTGAAGGCGAAGAATGCGAAAATGGCGGCCGCGTACCACTTCTGGCGGTACAGGTGCCAGGATTGGTCGTGGAGCCGGCCGCTGCGGATGAAATCGATGTCCTCGCCCTTCTGCACAATGGCGCTCCTGGGCAGGGTCAGGGCCGGTCCGCTGACAGTTTTTCACCGCTGACCAGGATCGGCAGGGCCCGGCTGCGCAGGCTGACGATGCTGCCCCGGGCCGGGTCGAAATACCTGAACTCCAGGGGCGGGAAAGTGAGGCTGCCTGTTTTGCTGAAGGACACCGGGATCTCGGCGCGCAGGGTCCCGGCCAGGGCGGCCGGGTTGTATGTGTTCTCCTGGGTGATCTTGGCCGGATAGACAACGAACTGATCGCTGCCGGGCATTGTCGGAGGAATTATGGCCTTGCAATTGCCGCTGCCGCTGATCTCCATTTTCAGGGTGACGATGTCGTTGATGTCGGCCTGGCTTTGCGGACTGCGCAGCGAAAAATCGAATTGGCCCACCGGCAGCCCGGCGCCCCTCCGGAGGGGGTTCGCCGACCGTGATCTTCACTTCCTGGGTCGAGCGGCGGATCGGCTGTGAGCCGAAGAACATGGATTGCGCATCGGCCATTTCCAGTTCGAACTGCAGGGAGGGGATGGTCAGGGTGCCGCTCTCGCCGGCGAACAGCGCCGCTTTGCGGATCTCGTAAACCTGGTAGATGACGCCATCGACATTTTCGCTGCCCGGGGTGATGGATTGGGGGACAGGAAACCATTCCTGCCAGAAGCCGGCGAACGAAGCGCTGGAAAGCATATTTACGGCCTGGATGCGGTTGCGGGTGTAGAGCAGGACACGGAACAGCAATTGCTCGCCTTTCAGGCAGTTTTTTTTGGACAGAACCGCCCGCAGGTAGGCATCCACCTTCTGCGGCTGGCGGTCCTGCCCGGGCGAAGCGAAAAAATCGTCAGCAAAAAACGAAGGCTGTCCTGCCTGAGGGGGCTGGGCCGGGTTCAAGCTGCCTTTGACCACTTCCACCGTGAACTGCCGGGTCTGGTAATCCTGCCCCTGGTACTGGTAGCGGACCGGCGGCAGGGTCAATTTTCCGGTGCGCGCCGGCATCAGGTAGTAGACGAAGCGGGTGGAGGTGGAACTGGCGCCGTTGCGGAATTGGAATTCGGAACTGCGCGA
>CAVOXU010000005.1:0-139685 GCA_963700535.1 Chrysiogenales bacterium | reverse complement strand
ATTGCCGGGGAGGTCCTTCTGAGGTATAATGGCCTTTAATTTGAGGAGGACCACCAATGATCAACGAAGCGATCTTCAGGGAATACGATATCCGCGGCCTGGCAGAAACTGAATTGGCCGACCCGGTGGTGGAACGCATCGCCATGGCCACGGCGGCCATCTACGTGCGCGAGGGAAAACGGGAGATCGCCATGGGCATGGACGGCAGGCCCAGTTCACCACATATCAAGGACCTTTTCAGCCGCACCCTGGCCCGCTACGGACTAAAAGTGACCGACCTGGGACTGGTACCGACACCGGTGGTTTATTTCGCGGCTTTCCAACACAAAATGGACGGCGCCGTCATCATCACCGCTTCGCACAATCCGAGCGAATACAACGGCTTCAAGATAATGCTCGGCACGGCGGCACTTTACGGAGAACAGATCAAGGAGATATACCGCCTGGCCTGCGACGGGCCTTATGCGGCTGAAACAAAAGGCAGCGTCAGCCAAAAGGATATTCTGCCTGAATACCTGGCCTATATCGAAGCAAATATCAAGCTTGAATAAAAAGATCCGCGTGGTCGTCGACGGCGGCAACGGCACCGGCGGCATCACCGCCCCCGAGCTGTACCGCCGGCTGGGTGCCGAAGTCACGCCGCTCTATTGCGATGTGGACGGCCGTTTCCCCAATCACCACCCCGACCCCACCGTGGTCAAGAACCTGCAGGACCTGATCGCCAAGGTCAGGGAAACCGGCGCCGACCTGGGCATCGGCCTGGATGGTGACGCCGACCGCCTCGGCGTGGTCGACTCCAGGGGGCGTATCCTCTGGGGCGACCAGCTCCTTGTCATTTACGCCCGCGATATCCTGAAAAGCCATCCGGGCGCCAAGATCATCTCCGAGGTGAAGGCCTCGGAAGTGCTGTACTCCGAGATCAAAAAGCACGGCGGCATTCCCATCATGTGGAAGGCGGGCCATTCGCTGATAAAAAAGAAAATCTTCGAGGAAAACGCCCTGGCCGCCGGCGAGGTCAGCGGCCATATATTTTTTAACGACAAATGGTTCGGTTTTGACGACGCGGTCTATGCCGGGGCGCGTCTGCTGGAAATTTTGGGCAATTCCGGGCAAACCCTGGCCGAGATTTACGACTCCATCCCCCAGGTTTTCAATACCCCGGAGATCCGCGTCGACGCCGGCGATGAAATCAAATTCCGCATCGTGGACACCATCCGCGAGCATTTCAAAAAAATACTTCCGGTTATCGACATCGACGGCGCCCGGGTCAAGTTCCCGCACGGCTGGGCGCTGGTCCGGGCTTCCAATACCCAGCCGGCGCTCGTGGTCCGTTACGAGGCCGATTCAGCCGGGGAGCTGCAGAAGATCCAGAGCCAGGTCGACGAAGTCATCCGCAGTGTCAAAGCGCAATTAGGAAGCTGACTTGCCGTTCGTCCTCAAGATCATCCTGCTGGCCCTGGTGCAGGGAGTAACGGAGTTTTTTCCGGTCAGTTCCAGCGGCCACCTGCTTGTTTTCCAGAAGATCCTGAACTTCACCACCCTGCCGCTGATTTATGACATTTTTTTTCACTTGGGCACCCTGCTGGCGGTGGTGATTTATTTTTTGCCGGACCTGAAACCCCTGGTGCTGCGCTTTTACGAGAAGCAGAATTTCCGCATGCTGCTGCTGCTGGCGACCGCCACGCTGCCCACGGCGGTCATCGGTTTCGTTTTCAGGGATTTTTTTGAAAAGCTGTTTGAAGAACCGACCTACCTGGGATATTGCTTCCTTTTCACCGCTATCGTGCTCCTGGCCACAAAATACCTGCGCCTGAAAAAGATCGCCATGTTCCCGGCCGCGTTCATCATCGGCTTCTGCCAGGGCGTCGCCATCCTTCCCGGGATTTCCCGCTCCGGCATTACCATTGCCGCGGCCCTGATCCTGGGGCTGGGATTTGAATTTTCCTTCCGCTTTTCCTTTCTCCTTTCCATCCCGGCCATCCTGGGCGCCCTGCTGCTCGAAGCAGACAGGATCCCCTGGCAGGGAGGCCATTGGCCGCAACTGCTGCTGGCCGTGCTGGCCGCGGCTTTTTTCGGCTACCTGGCCCTGGGCATGCTGAAAAGGATACTGATCCGTGAAAAGTTTCACGGTTTTGGAATGTATCTGTTGGCCGCGGGGATATTGACCCTGCTGTTTCTTTAATCCCGCAGTCGCAGCCGGGCCATCACCGCGTTATGATCAGGATTTCACCTGCAGCTGTTGGCGGACCATTTCGGTAATGGTGCGGAAATCGATCTTGCCGCTGCCCATCTTGGGGAAATCTTCCAGGATCACGAATTGCTTGGGCAGGGCGATGGCCGGGAGTTCTTCGGCCATGGCCTTGAGTATTTTTTTCTGGTTCACCTCGCTGCTCAAGGCGGCGACGATCCTGCCCCCTTTCAGCGAATCCGGGACTTCAACCACGCAGCACTCGGTTTCCTCTGGAATCAGTTTCAGCAAAACACTTTCGACTCTCACCAGGGAAACCATTTCGCCGCCGATCTTGACAAAGCGCTTCAGCCGGCCGCGATGCCACAGATAGCCTTCTTCGTCCAGCACTCCCATGTCGCCGGTCTCGTACCAGCCGTCCTTGATCCTGAGCGAGGTTTCCTCCAGATCGTCGAAATATCCTTTCATGACCAGGTCACCCTTGACCAGTATTTTCCCCTCGCGTCCCAGCGGCAGCGTTTCGCCGGAATTGATGTCCACGATCTTCACCCGGACGCTGGGCAGCACCTTGCCCACACTGCCGGGCTTGTTGGCATCGGGCAGGTTGGTGGAAACGACCGGGCTGGTTTCGGTGGTACCGTATCCTTCGCATAGCTCCAGGTTGTGCTTCTTCAGAAAACCGGCGCGCAGCGAATCAGGGGTCTTGTCGGCCCCGGCCACGGCCACGCGCAGCGAAGAAAAATCGCCGGGGTCCGATTGGCGCAGGTAGCCGGAAAAAAAGCTGGGAGTACCTACCATGAGCGAGACCTTTTCTTCGCGGACGATGCTGCAGACCTTCTTGTATTCCAGGGGGTTGGCGTAGGAAACAATGGTCATGCCAAAAAGCATGGGCAGCCAGAAATCGACATTATGGCCAAAAACATGAAAAAGCGGCAGGTTGGCCAGCATGATGTCATCGCTGGTCACGGTCAGCACCTTGGCGATGTCCATTACGTTTGACCCGATGTTGCGATGGGTAAGTTGAACCGCCTTGGGATCCTTTTCACTGCCCGAAGTGAAAAGGATAACCAGGTTGTCGTCGGGTTCGCCCTGGTGGATCGATTTCAACAGAAAATTAAGCGGCAGCTTGGATTTAACCAGTGCTTTGACTTTATCGGCCGGGGCTATGCCTGCCATGATGTCCTCGATAAAAACCATCCCCGAAACCAGTCGACAGCCTATCTTTTCCAGAAGGGCCCGGGAAGCGATGATGGTTTTGAAACCGCATTTTCTCTGGGCGTATTCAGCGTTATTGGCCGCGCCCGTGGAGTAATTGATCATCACCGGCACCTTGCCGGACATGAGCACGCCAAGGATGGAAAGCATGCAGCCGGCCGAAGTGGGGATCATTATGCCGATGAAGCCATCATCATACTTTTTGAATTTGTTGGCCAGGATCAGCGAGGCGATCAAGGCCTTGGAATAGGTGACCTTTTTTTCGAGAGTACGGTCGATAATGGCCATTTTTTCCGAATACTTCTTGGCGTTTTTAATAAACTCATGGTGCAGAACCATGGCAACCTCCAGATCATTATTTTTTAACGATTCTTTATATCACAAAACCATTTTTTTTTCAGCCAGCAACATCCATCGCGTGCCAGCGGAAATTTCTTACTTGTTTTTGACTTTTTTATCCTTAATTTTCAGTTTTTTCATTTTTTTGGCAATTGTATTTCTATGCAATTTGACGCTTGCCGACATTTTCAATACATTGTGGTCATATTTTTCCAACAAGGCCTGCAGCAATGTCTTTTCAAATTCCTCCGTGATCTCTTTGTAGAAAAGAAATCGAGAATTGACTGCCTTGCCTGCCAGAATCTTCATTTGATTCTTGATGGTCAGTGCTTCAAACTGTTCGGCTATTTCGGTTATCTTTTTTGCAGTCATAGAATTTGATTAATTTCAGCCTGTCCCTTAATGTGGGAGGCAGTACCTTGATGCCCAGGACAATGATTCTGGACAGACGGGGCGCCAGCTGCGAACGGTTGAGCAATTCCTGGTTTAAAGGAAAAACCAAGAAACTGTAAATGACCAATCCGGCCAGCAAAATGCCGCGCAGCAGTCCGAAAACGGCTCCCAGCAGGCGATCCATGGCTTTTAGCGGGCCAACGATCAGGAATTTGCCGATCAGGTGGGTGATGAGCGAACCACATACGGCGACCAAGGCCAGTAAAAACAGGAAACCGGCAAAATTGGCCAGGTTGCGGTTGTCGATCCAGCTGTTCAGGAAGAGTCCGGCTTCCTGATAATAAAAAAAAGCGATGACCAAAGCCGCGATCAGAAAAAACAACGAAAACAACTCACGTACCAGGCCGCGGAACAGACCGAAAAAAACGGAAAAAAAGAGGATCAGCAAAAAAAGCAGATCCAGAATGTTCAATTCGCCGCTCATGGTTCCTGACCGGTCAGGATACGGAAAATCTCCCCGTATTTCTCGGTCGTGGAGACGATCACATCGGCAGGAAGTTGCGGCGGCGGCGACTTGCGGTCCCAGGGGGAGCCAAGGAGGAAATTTCGCACGAACTGCTTGTCGAACGGCGGCGGCTCCTGCCCGGGCCTGTACTCGTCGCGTTTCCAGAACCGGGAAGAATCGGGAGTGAATATCTCGTCGATAAGAACCACGTTGCCCTTGTCGTCGCGGCCGAATTCGAACTTGGAGTCGGCTATAATGATGCCCTTTTCAAGGGCAAAGGCGCTGGCCGCAGCGAACAACCGCAAGGAAAGAGATTTGATCCTGGGCGGCAGTCTCCTCACCCAGTTGATCGGCCATCTGTGCTGAGGTAATGTTCTCATCATGGCCCGTATCGGCCTTGGTCGTGGGCGTGAATATGGGTTCGGGGAGAGAATCGGCGAATTTCAGCCCCGGCGGCAGCTTGACCCCGCAAATGGTCCCGGTTTTCTGGTAGGTGTTCCAGCCCGAGCCCACAATATAGGCGCGGACAATGGCTTCAACGGGAAAGGCGTCGAGTTTCCTGGCCAGAAGCGAGCGTTTTTCCAGAATATCGGCCTGGGCGGCAAATTCGGGAAGCTTTTCCGGCTCGGTGCTGATAACGTGGTTGGGGATAAGTTCCCGGGTCCTGGCGAACCAGAAGCCGGCGATGCGGTTCAATATCTGCCCCTTGCCGGGGATCAGGGACGGGAGAACATAATCGAACGCCGATATGCGGTCGCTGGAGACGATCAGCAGACGGCCGTCAACTTCGAACACATCGCGCACCTTGCCGCTTTTGAATAATTTATAAGGCAATTCTGCCTTGCCCAGCGTTTTCATTTAACCTCTCCTCGCTTGATGCGCCAAATTGAAAAATGTATTTTATTCAAATCAAATTCGATTGTCAATGCGGCAACAAATATTTTAACAACTGCTTTCATAATTCTTGATACATGAATGAAAAGCAATGCTGCATTATCCAGATCCCCCCGGCTGCGCCACCCCCCTTATTAAAGGGGGTTAAGAAAAAGGCGATATTGCCTGCCGTTCTCCTCCCCCCTTGTCGAAGGGGGGATACAGGGGGGATCAGAACTCGATTACGATTTTTTTGAACGCAGCCCTTTCAAACGATCAGCATGGCATCGCCGTAAGAAAAAAAGCGATAGCCCTGGGCAATGGCCTGGCGGTACGTTTCCTGCAATAGCTCCCTGCCTGCAAAAGCGGCAGCCAGGATGAACAGCGAGGACCGCGGCAGGTGAAAATTGGTCAGCAGCTTGTCTACCATGCGGAAGCTGAATCCCGGGCTGATAAAAATCTCGGAAGCGAACTCCTGGCATGGTTCGGACAACAGGGCGTAACTCTCCAGGGCACGGACCGAAGTGGTGCCGACAGCAAGAAGTTTCCTGTCCTGATCCTTCAAAGCCTGGATACGACGGCCCACTTCGGCAGCGATCCTGATTTTTTCGCTGCCCATGCGGTGCCGGCTGATATCCTCGGCTTCGATCTTCTGAAATGTTGCCTCGCCGACCTCCAGGGTTATTTCCAGCAGCGGGTTGCTGGCGCGGATGCGCGCCAGGACTTCGCGGCTGAAATGCAGCCCGGCTGTGGGCGCGGCAATGGAACCGGCATTCCGGGCATAGACTGTCTGATAGCGCTCCAGGTCGAAACTGCGATAATTTGCCGCTTCAACTGGTTTGCGCTTGATATAGGGCGGCAGCGGTGCATAGCCCTGGGCCAGTACCTGCTCATATTCGCGGTTGCAAAGCAGCAGGCGCCGGCCGCGCCGATCCGTTTCGACCACCTCGGCCTCCAGTCCGTCCGCACCGCTGAATATCGCCCCCAGGCTGAAATGCTTTGCCGGCTGGCAAAGAACTTCAATTTTTTTGTCGCCCAGGTTGCGCACTACCAGCATCTCCACTGCCTTGGCGCCGATGCGGCCCAGCAGGCGGGCCGGCCGCACCCGCGAATTGTTCATGACCAAAAAATCATCGGCAGCGAGCAGATCGGGCAGCTGCTTGAAAGTGGCATGGGTGATTTTACCGGTCTTGCGGTCCAATACCAGCAGCCTGGATTCATCGCGGCGATCGCTTGGAAAGCGGGCGATCCGTTCGGCAGGCAAAACAAAATCAAAATCGGCTAATTTCATTAATCCCTAGTTCGTCTTGCCCTTTTTCCCGGCGAAATCAACGGCGTTTCTCAGAATGCCGGTGACGCTGGCCAGTTCTCAATTTTTATTTCGTTTAATTTTTTTCCTAACACTAACACTATCACTAACACTTTTATTCTTCCTCTTCCTTGACCCGGCCTTCCCTGACCGCCTCGTCGATGATTTTTTTCTGCTGATGGCCCGGCACTTCCTCGTAATGGGAGAATTCCATGGAAAAACTGCCGCGGCCGCCGGTGATCGAGGTCAGGGTAGGCTCGAAATCGAGCATTTCCGACATAGGCACAGCAGCCTTGACCACGTGGTTCTTGCCCTTGATCTCCATGCCCTGGATCTTACCGCGCCGGCCGCTGAGGTTGCCGTTGATCTCGCCCATGAACTCTTCGGGCATGACCACCTCCACCTTTACCACCGGTTCGAGGATGGTGGGCTTGGCCGCCTTCATGGCCAACTTGAAAGCCATGGACGAGGCCATCTTGAAAGCCATATCCGAGGAATCAACTTCATGGTGACTGCCATCGTACAGTTCCACTTTGAAATCGACCACCGGATAGCCGGCCAGCACGCCGGTATTCTTGGCCTCAACGATCCCCTTTTCGATGGCCGGAACATAGTTGCGCGGGACAGACATGCCGCTCAGGGCATTGACGAACTCGAAATCACCCCCTCGGGGCAGGGGTTCCATGCGGATGAGCACGTGGCCGTATTGACCGCGGCCGCCGCTCTGTTTTTTGTATTTCTTTTCCACGTCTGATTTTCCCATAATGGTCTCGCGGTAGGCGATCTTGGGAGGCTTCATCATCACATCCACACCGTACTTGTGTTTCAGCTTGTTGACCACCAGCTCGACATGGAGCTGGCCGTTGCCTGAGATTACCAGCTCCTTGGTCTGCGGGTCGCGCAGCATACGCAAAGTCGGGTCCTCCTCCATGATGCGCTGCAGGGCATTGGAGATCTTGCCCTCGTCGCCCCGGGCTTTGGGCTCGATGGCGAAGGATATCGACGGCATGGGGAATTCGATATCCGGCAAGCGGATCTTGTCGGCTTTTGTGGTCAAGGTATCCCCGGTTTGCGTCTCCTTGAGCTTGGCCACGGCCACGATATCACCGGCCTGCACCTCCTCGCCAGCGCTTTCCTGGGTTTTACCCTGAAGTAAAAACAGTCCGGCCACCCTCTCTTCGACTTCCTTGACGGAATTGAAATAAAAAGTATCGGGTTTGAAAGTCCCGGAAAAAACGCGGATCAATGAGACCTTGCCGGTAAAAGGATCGGAGATGGTCTTGAAAACCAGCCCGGCGAAAGGGGAAGCCTTGTCGACCTTGACTACGTTTCCGTTCTTGGCGGTGGCGGCAGCCACTTCGCTCGGGGCCGGGCAGAAAGCGATGATAAAATCCAGCAGCTGATTCACGCCGCGATTGCTGAGAGCATCGCTGACCAGGACCGGAAAAACATTGCGCTGCACCATGGCGTCCTTCAACCCGGCGCGAATTTCCTCGTCGCTCAGGTTGCCCTCGGCGAAATATTTTTCCATGAGTTTTTCATCGTTTTCGGCGATCTTTTCCAGCAGCGCTTCGCGGCGCAGGCTGATCTCGTCCTTGAGCTGATCGGGAATGGGAATCTCAGTGCTTTCGCCCTTGTCGTCGCTGCCGAACTGGTAGGCTTTCATTTCGATTATATCCACCAGGCCGCTGAAATCCGGGCCCTTGCCGATCGGATAGTGCACGGCCACCACGTTCTTGCCGAAAACTGCAGCCAAGTGAGTCGAAGACCTTGTCAAAATCGGTCAGGTCCTTGGTCAATTTATTGACCACGAACAGCAGCGGTTTCTGCATGACGGTCATGGCATCGAAAAATTTCTCGGTCTGAACCTGAACGCCCTCCTGGGCTGAGACCACCATGATCCCGGTTTCCACCACGCGCAGCGTAACCATGGTCTCCCAGATGAAGTTGGCGAAGCCGGGAGTATCGAGCATGTTGATCTTGCTTTTATCCTTATAGGCATAGGCCAGGGCCGCCTGGATAGAAATTTTGCGGGCGATCTCCTCCTCGTCAAAATCGGTAACCGTGTTGCCCTGATCCACCTTGCCCAGGCGGTTGACCATTTTTGTGTTGTAAAGCAAAGCCGATACCAGACTGGTTTTCCCACTCTGACCATGGCCGATCACGGCCACGTTTCGCAAATTCTCGCTCAGTGTATCCTTCATGTTTTTCCTCCTGGTTTAATCTCGACAAGCAGTGAAAAATCGGCCACGGCGGTCAGCAGTTCATCGATGTGCTGCAGTAAAGCTATGCGGTTCCTGCGCAAAGGCATGTTCTTGTCCATCACCAGAATCTTTTCAAAAAACCGATCGATGATCGGTTTCATCTCCAGGATCTCGGAACTGGCCTGCAGGAAATTCTTATTCATGATCAGGTCGTCAATGCGCGATTTGGATTCCTTGAAGACATCCGAAAGAATTTTTTCTTCCTTTTCCTTCAGCAGCCCTTCGGAAAATTTGCAGCGCTCGGAATCGCTGCAGATGTTTTTTAAACGCCGGTGCAAAGCCGTCAGCGGTTCGATCATTCCGGAATCGATCAGCTTGACGATAGCCTGAGCCTTCAGGACCTTGTCACGGATGACCATGGTATCCTGGCCCATGACTGCGTTGACCACATCATATCTGTATTTCAGGTAATCTTTCAGGTAGTTTTCCAGCCGGGCGGCGAGCAGTTCACGTATGGTTTTAAAGTTCTGCTCAAGGTCGGCGTCATTTTTTGCAAAGTTGAGAGCCGCTAATCGGATCAGTGGCGCCAAATCCAGGTCCAGCTCCAGGTCGATGATGATCTTGAGGACGGCATTTGCGTCGCGACGGATGCCGTAGGGGTCCTTGGAGCTGGAGATCTTGATGCCCTTGCCGACAAAACCGGCGATATTATCCATGCGGTCGGCGATGGAAAGGATCCCGGCCCCTAGGTTTTCCACCTTTTCTTCCGTCAGGCCGCGCGGTTTATAATGTCCGTATATGGCCTTCCATACCACTTCATCCTCACCTGCCGCCTGGAGATACAAACCGCCCATGATCCCCTGCAGGGAAGGAAATTCGCGCACCATTTTGGTCAGCAGATCATTTTTGCAATTGAAGGCCGCCTTCTGCAGCTTGGCGCGCAAAGCCCCGTTCTGGGTTTCGTTGACCAGCAGATCGACCAAGGCGGCCAGCCTCTCCACTTTCTCGAAATAGGTTCCCAATTCCTTCTGGAACATGACATTCTTCAACAGCTGTTTCAGGGCGAAATAATCTTGCTTGCGGTCAATATCCCAGAAAAATTGGGCGTCTTCAAACGCGGCCTGAATGACCTTTTCATTGCCGCGGCTGACTTTTTTGTTTTCATCGGGAATATTGGCCACACCGACGAAATGATTGGTCAGCTTTCCGGAGTGGTCGGTCACCGGCAGCAGCTTTTTTTCGTGGGTCATGAAGGTGGTGATGATCTCGGCGGGGAGGCTGAGGTACTTGGCATTGAAACTGCCGCTGAAAACCACCGGGTATTCATTGCTGTACAGGTAGTAATTCAGCATTTCATCATCCAGTTTCACCTTGCATTCCAATTCTTCTTCAATATCAAGGATCTCGGCGAGAATTTTGCTTCTTCTCTCCTCTTCCTTGAGCATGATGAAATTCTTGCTCAAGCCCTGGATATAATCCTTGAAAGAATTTACTTCAAAATATGAGTCGGACAGCAGCAGGTGTCCGAACACCTTGTTTGTCGATTTAACCCCGGCAAATTCGCAATCCAGGGGTTTGTTATTGAACAACAGCAAAATATTCTTTATCGGCCGGATGAAGGGCAGCCGTGACTCGTTCCAGACCATGGTTTTGGCGAAAGTCAAACCGGCCAGGATGACAGGTATCCCGGCCGTAAGCAGCGTGGCCACGTCACTCCCACCCCCAACCCGGGTGATGCCCAAATATTTGCCCTTGGGGGTTTCGATCTCCACCACGTCGGTCAGCTTGACCTTTTGGAATTCGCAGAATTTTTTCAGGGCCACGGTCGGCAATCCCCGATCGTCCAGGGCAATGCGCTTGGCCGGACCCAGCACGGTCTCTTCCTTGCTCGCAGTTTTCTCCGGGATCTTGGCGATGTGCACCATCAGGCGGCGGTTACTGGCAACGCATTCGATGTCACCATGGGGGATTTGATCCTGGTCGAGCCGGGAAAGGAAAAGATCGCGCAATTGATCGCGGATGCCGCTGACAGCAAGGGCCGGGATCTCTTCGACTCCCAATTCAAAAAGTAGATCAGCCATGGTTTTCACCTTCCGTCTGCATGACATATTTCTGGGCGATGCGGGCCGCCAGGTTGCGCATGATGCCCATCAGCGCCGTGCGCTCGGCCACGGAAATGGCCTTGCGGGCGTCCAGGATGTTGAAGGCATGGGAGCATTTCAACACGTAGTCATATGCCGGCAGAAACAGGTTGCGGTCCAAAAGTCTTTCGGCTTCCTTCTGGTACTGCAAAAACAAGTCGCGCATCATATCAATATCAGCCAATTCAAAATTATAAATGGAAAATTGCCGTTCTTCCTCGAGCTTCAAATGGGCATAGGAAACCTTGTTGCCCCAATCCAGTTCATAGAGATTGCTTTTGCCGTCAAGGAACATGGCCAGGCGTTCCACGCCATAGGTGATCTCCAGGGAATTGGGATTCAGTTCGATGCCCCCGGCCTGTTGGAAATAAGTGAACTGGGTGATCTCCAGCCCATCGCACATCACCTGCCAACCAACACCCCAGGCCCCCAGAGAAGGCGAAGCCCAGTTATCATCATCGAATTTGATATCATGGATGCGGATATCGACGCCGAGATAGATCAAGCTGTCCAAAAACAGCAGTTGCCCGTCGACCGGCACCGGCTTAAGAATTACCTGAAACTGGTTGTGCTTCTGCACGCGGTTGGGATTTTGGCCGTAACGGCCGTCATCGGGACGGCGCGCCGGCTGCCAGTAAGCCACCTGCCATGGTTTTTTACCTAAAACCCGGAAAAAAGTGTCCGGAGTCATGGTCCCGGCTCCAACCTCGCTGTCGTAGCCGGAGGCGATGTAACAGCCCCTTTCGGCCCAGAACTCCTGAAGTTTTAGAATCACATTTTGGAAGCTCAAATTTTCTCTCCCCGGCGCCATTCTATAAGCGGCTTGCTGGCGATGGATTTCCTTATTTCATCCCTGAAAGCATCGGTTCGGGACGGATAGATCATCACTCACTCCCCGGCTATGCCCTTAAGGTATTCATCGTACTTTTTCGCGTCCATGAGTTCCTGCAATTCGGACGCCTGGGTCATGCTGATCTTGAAGATCCAGCCGGCAGCGAAAGGGTCCTGGTTGATCAATAGCGGAGCGTTGCTCAAGTTCTGGTTCACTTCAACTATTTTTCCGGAAACCGGGGCATAAACATCGGAGACGGCCTTGACCGATTCTATGTTGGCGCCGGGATCACCCTTCTTTAATTCCGTGCCCACGGCCGGCAGGTCAACAAAAACCACGTCTCCCAGTTCATGCTGGGCATAATCAGTTATTCCGACCACTGCCATGTCTCCTTCAACCCGCAGCCATTCGTGATCTTTGCTGAAAAACAGATTGTCCTGGGCCATGAACACCTCCAACTTATTTCGTTATACAAGAAGACGGTTTTTCCTTTGAGAATGTGGTGAGCTTCATTGATTTTTGGCTTTTTCTATTTTTGACTCCCAAAAGTAAGTAATAAAAATAACACAGCCGCCGCTAAAAAGCAAGTAAAAAGCGGGGTTTGACAAGGCTTTGTTTGCAGTATATAGTAAAAATTCGCTGAAAAAAAAGAAAAAATGCGTCTATCTCAACTCAAGGAATTCCTCATTCAAACAGCCCTGTTGCTCCAGGAAGCGCGCAGCGCTCGTTCTTTTCTGCCCTCTTTCCCGGTTCTTCTGCAAAAATATTTTCCTTGCCGGCGCTGCATACTGTATTACAAGGATGCTGAAGGCAACGTTTTCCGGCCCTACAGCGCTGACGGCAAGGAAACGGGGCTGCCGCTTATAAGTGAAGAGGCCAATTTGATCGAAAGTTTCACCGGCCGCAGCGAATTTCTGCTGGCCGACGCCAATAATCGGATGTATTTCGACCTGTTCAACCGTGACAGTGATGATTTCTTTGCCAGGAATTCGCTGAACCTGGTTATTCCCCTGCACGCTCGCAAGTATTTCCGAGGTCTGCTGCTGGCCTCCGTGGATGCCGCTGACCGCAAAGCGGTTTCCGTTTTGACCGAAGCCGCGCAAACGGCAGCGCTCATGTTCATTCCCCAGATCGAAGCCGAACAGATGGAATATGAAAACGACAAAAATTATTACCGGCTGTTCAAATTCGATCGCCTGGTCCTGCTGGGTCAAATGGCGGCCTCCCTGGCCCATGAAATGCGAACGCCTCTGACCACCGTTCTTTTCGAACTTGCTACCATGAAGAAACAACTGCCGGCCAACGAAAAGATCACCAGCACTTACGAAACGATCAACCGTGAGATCGCCAGGGCCAACCAGATGATCGAATCCCTGCTGGTATTTTCCAAATTCAAGGACCTGCACATCACTCCCATTTTCCTGCGTGAATTCATTGAGCGCACCTTGGGGGAAATTCCGGCCAACAAAATCCCCTCGCGGGTAGAGGTTCGGGTTCAGGCTGAAAAAGAGATCCAGGTTTCCAGCGACGGCAACCGCTTGCGACAGGTTTTTATCAATGTTTTGTTCAATGCCCTGGAAGCGCTTGAGCAGCCAGGAAAACGCGGCCATCCATATCCGCATTTACAGCGAATACAAGGACCTGCCCAAGAACATCCGCCATATCATCGCCATAACCGATAATGGTCCGGGCATTCCCGATGCTATCAAGGATAGGGTGTTGGAGCCCTTTTTCACTACCAAAAAGGAAGGCACCGGGCTGGGACTGTACATTTCCTACAGCATCATGAAAACCCTGAAGGGAGACCTGGAAATCCACAGTTCCGGGCAAGGCACTCGGGTCAACCTGATCCTGCCTGCGAGGTGAACATGGAGAAGCAAAGACACATTTTGCTGGTTGAGGATGACAAGCCTCTGCGCGAAGCGCTTGACAAATTCCTTGGCCAGAATGGTTTTCGCGTCACGCCAAAGCGCTTGCCTGGCCGATGCCATGCGCCAGCTGCAAGAGAGCTCTTTTGACCTGGTTCTCCTGGACCTGACCCTGCCCGACGGCAGCGGTCTGGACATCCTGGAACGATTTTCCCGGCATTACCCTGATCGCATGGTAGTGCTGACCGGGACCGGTTCCGTTGAAACCGCAGTGCTGGCGATGAAAAAAGGCGCGCACGATTTTCTGCAAAAACCGGTGAACCCTGAATTGCTGCTCATCACGCTTCATCGTATTTTCGAATTCATCCAGGCCCGCAGCGATTGCCAGGACCTCAAACAAGAGATCAGCAGTGTGGCCGGCTTCGACAAATTCACATTCAACAGCAGGGTCATGGCAGAGCTGATCCGCACGGCCAGTGCATACGCGGCCACAGTTCACACCATCCTGATCAGCGGCGAAACCGGCACCGGCAAGGAGTTGATGGCCCAGGCCATCCATGCCTGCTCCCGGCGCAAAAACCAGCCGTTGCTTTCGGTCAACTGCGCCTCGATTCCGGAAAACCTGGCCGAATCGGAATTGTTCGGATACAAAAAGGGCGCCTTCACGGGCGCTTACGCCGATTCGCCCGGGAAGTTCGTTCTGGCCGACAACGGCACGATTTTTCTGGATGAGATCGGCGAGCTGCCGCCCAATATCCAGGCCAAGCTCCTGCGCGTCCTGGAAAACGGCGAAGTCACTCCGCTGAAAAGCAAAAATCCCGTCCGCGTCGATATCCGCGTCCTGGCCGCCACCAACAAGGAATTGGAAGACGAGGTCAGACAAAAGCGCTTTCGCGCCGACCTCTTTTACCGCATAGACGAACTGAAGATCCACATCCCGCCCCTGCGGGAAAGAAAAACCGATATCGTCCCCCTGGCCGACCATTTCCTGCGCATTGCCAACCTGGCCAATTCAAGGCCTGTATCCGCCTTCAGCGCTGAAGCGCAGCGCCTGCTGAGCGAATACGCCTGGCCGGGCAATGTGCGCGAATTGAAAAATACCATTTTCAAGATCTCCGCCTCCGGCCACCACGCCCTGATCCGGCCCGAGCACCTGCCGCTCAAGATCGTCCAGCCCGGAAGAAACTGCCGGCGGCGATGATCGTGAGCTCAGCCTGGCCGAAATCGAGATCGCTCATATCCAGAAAGTCCTGCGCCGGACCGCTCAAAACCATACCCTGGCGGCCGAGATCCTGGGCATTTCCCGCTCATCCCTTTACCGCAAAATAACGGAATGGCAAAAGCAGAAATAAAATCCGCCAGAAAACATCAATTCAAAAATTTCAAATAAAGGTCCTTGATGTCCATTTCCTTCAGATCGGCGGCAGCGGCTTCAAACATCAAACGGCCGTTCTTGAGGAAACCCACCCGGTCGGCGATTTCCGAAGCGTAAAAAATATCACTGCCCAGGAACAGGATGGAGCGGCCAGCAGCTTTTTGTTGCAGCAGCAGCTTGTTGAATTTCAATTCGAAATTTTTTCCCGACCCCTTGATGAAATTATTGATCACGACATTGGTGCTGCTTGCGGCCAGGCAGATGGCCAGGTAAGCCAGCTTGAAGGTTTCCGGAGCCAGGTCGCGCACCATTTTTTTCAATTGCCGTTCATGGAAATTGCCGACCAGCAGCGTTTTGAAAATGTTCTCGCGGCCGAGGCCCTGGGCGCATAAAAAATCGAACCACTGGCCGAGGCGGGCCTCGGTATCGAAATCGGCACGATCGTTGACGCGATCTATGAAAACAGCGGTTTTGGGAGGCACCGCCCCGAGGAGGCGCTTGCCGTCATAGGAGATCTCCCCGTTCCCGGCAGCCTGGAATCCGCTTAAGATGCGGAACAGGAAATCGTTGTCCTGATCCAGGCGGTTGAGCAAAAAATAGATCTCGCCCGCGGCAACTTCCAGGCTGAGAGCGGACAGGTAGAAATCGTCTTTTTCCATGGCCAGGTTTTTTAAGGCGATCATGGCCGGAACACCTGGCGGCGCAGCAGCCAGTAGGTCAGGGCCAGGAAGGCGGTAATATAAAATGCGTGGTCAGCAGCCCGAGCCAGAAAGTTTTCGGCAGGCGGCTGCGGGCGCGAAAAATATTTTCGTCGTTTTTCACGAATGATTCCACAACCGTATCGTTCGATTCATAGCGTTTTTTCAAGTAATACTGAACAAAACGGTTGCGCAGTTTCATGATATAATCCATGAAGTCCAGGTATCCGTAATAACCCTTCCCCGAAGCCTCTCCGGTAAGAAAGTGATAAAAGGTCGTGGGAAAAAGGACCGACTGCCGCTCATGGCCGGCGATCACTCTTTCCACGTCGCGGAGATACTTGGTTTCAAGACCGGTGTTCACCAAATAGCTGCTGTTGATGAACTGGACGGCGAATTTTTTCTGCATCTGCCTGATCTGATCCAAGGGGTGGCGGCCGGATTCACTTTCAGATAATCGCGGAATTTTTTTTCCAGGTCCATCAGGGTGCGGAACTTGTCCAGGTTGACCTTTTCAGCCGATTCCAGGACCAGTGATTGATTGAATACGCTGATGCGGTTCGATCTCGGGCAGCAGAAAAATGCAAAAGAACCAGACGATGAAAAACCAAAGGAAAAAAACTTTTCGAAAACGGACCAGCACCGAGGTCAACTGGCCCAGCAGGTAAAAAAAGTCGAGCAACAGCACCAGGAACAACAGGTACGAAATAGAAAATCCTTTTTTCTGCTGCGGAAAAAGTCACTCCCCCGAGTTGGACCAGGAAAAACAATCCCAAGCCCAGCGCGACAAAAAAAAGATCCAGCCAGAACAGGCGCGCGGCCGTGGTCAGGGCATAATACTTTTTCAAGGCCATGCGGCCGCGTCATGAAGCGCAGATAGGCCGGGCTGACCAGGGCCAGGTGGCCCAGGTAGAGCATGAACAGCGAACCGAAAATAAAGGGGATGCCGGCGAAATCCTTGAAATATCCCCGCTTTAAAAACAACTTTTTGCCCTTGAACGAACTTTCCACCTTAATGGCTTCGAAATTGTCGATGTTGCTTTCCACGTCCTGCAGCACGCTGCTGTTGACGAAAAACAGGTTCAGGGGCGAAGCTTCGTAAAGAAGACGAAATCCGAAAGCTCCATATTGAGAATATGTAACAATTTGGTTTGATTTTTTCCTTTTCAAATTTGATGAAGATTTTTTTTTCAGCCTGGAATTGCCGGTACTCGTTCAAACCCGACCAGACGAAATAGGCCGAGAACAGGGAGATAAAGCCAAGGAAGATCAGGTTCTTTTTTTCGCCGAAAAGTCTCCGCCGTTCAAAGCGCAAAAATGCAAGCATGCTTTATCATAGCAGATCGCGGCGAAAAAACAACGGGCGGTCTTCAGGCCGCCCCTGTTTCAAGCGCAATTAAATTTTGTAAAAGACCAGGGAAGCGTAGTTGCCGAACATCATGGTGCTGCTGTACTGCTGCAGCAGCGACCACAACACCTGGTTTTCCGAAAGCTTGCCGGCCAGCAGATCGGTTTTGATGAGCTGCAAGGTGTTCAACAGCTTCTGCAGGTTGCGGGCGTGGCGGCGGTAGAAGCCCAGCACATTGCCCTTGGCCAGGTAAGCGGAGACCTCGTTCATGGTTTCCTCGCTCAGGCCGTTGTCCCTGGCGAACTGACCGTAAGAGAAATCCATTAATTTGCCGATGCGGTTTTTTTCGTACCCGGCCTCACTGCCGACGGCGATGATGTTCTTGAACAAATTCAAGGCCTGCTCCACCCTGGCCGCGGCCATATCCACCCGCTGCAGGGCGCTGCCCACGTTCAAGCCGTTTTTGCCGGCGATCTCGACCTCGTTCAGGAACAGGAAGGCTTCCGATGCCGATTGCAGCAGCTCGGAAGCGCTATCCGTGATCATGTCGCCGACCTGGACGCTGGTCTTGCCTGGAAAGGGACTGTAGCGGATCGTTTACAACCATGACAGCATTCAAATAAACAATGGAAATGCCGACCAGAACCAGAGCCAACAATCAACTTAACCATTCTTTTTTTCATGTAACTCCTCCTTTGCTTTTTTAATTTATTTATTGTAAACATAAATCCGTTTTAGGCCCGGAGGGTGATCCCGCTCCTCAGCCATGATCGTCGCTACTACCCTGGATAGTTCTCCACTGTTCCCGATCTTGCCCAAAATGCAGACCGGGTCGGTGCGCCAGGCGCGCCGCAACGTTTCCGCATCGGAATAGGCGGTGATGTAAACGATCAGGCACCTTATGGCGGCAGCGGATGATTTCCGCCACTCCGATGCCGTCCAGGTCACCCCGGAGCTTGATGTCGAGCAGGATCAGTTTCGGCCGTCTCCTTTCCACCGCGGCCAGGGCGTCCTTGCCGCTGAAAGCCAGGCCCACGTCCTGGTAGCCGAGTTCCCGCAACTGCTGCAGATAGACCATGGCCAGCACCGCTTCGTCCTCAACGATTAATATATCCAATGGGTATCCAACTTAAACCAGCTTGTTTTTAAAAAAACGCCGCAAAGTTAACCAATGGTTCCTCTTGATCCTGACATCGCGGTCCAGCATCAGCAGGCATTTTTTCCGTTCACCGTATTCGGCAAAACGCACGCTGGTTTCCAGACGCAGGACGATCAGTCCCAGGCCCGAAATTTCCGGCAGAATTTCCCATTCCCAACCCAGGTACCTGGCTCCGTTGACGGTTGCCAGTGGCTTGCCACTGAGCAAAACCTGACAGCCCGCGACCTGCAGGTCGGCCTGGAGAATCACCTCGATCTGGTCCCGGTCAAAACGGCCGATGTTCCGTTCCAGCAGGCGGCGCATGACCTCTTCTTTCAGGTTCTGATAGACCCCGAGTTCAAAAGTGGTCACGGCTCCGACCTTCAAAACCGGCGGCGGGTTGAACAGAACCCTGTCCAAACAGAGACCGGCTGCCACCTCTGACAACTGCCGGGCCAGGTCCGAGGGCGCAGCGGCAGCCGCGGCCGGCGGCGCGTCGTTGATGAATTCCAGGGACATGGCCCGCAGCTTGATGGTGCGGGAATCTTCCAGGAAATCCATTTTAAGATCCAGGCCGGTGATGGCGTGGTCGCGCACGGCAATCCCCCGCTGCACCAGCTTGCTGAACCCGGAATAAATAACTTCCAGGGTATAGGAGCCGGGCGGAATCCGGTTGAACATGAAATGACCCTCTGTGCCGGTAACCGTGCATTGCTTTTCCGCCAGTTTGGCACCGGAAAGGACCACCCGGGCGGCCGGGACCGGGTAATCCATCAAATCGGCGATCTTGCCGCGAATCGCCGGCTGCAGGAATTTTTGCTCCATGCCCTGCCTCATCATTGTTCTGCCACATTAACTGTCATGATTTTTTAAAGCAATTTATCTGCCATCTTTTGAGTAAGAAACCTGTATACCCTCTCTGGCAATGGTTTTTAAGGAAAATAAATATTTTTTTCGTTGTCCCCTGGCAGCCTGGGTGTCCCAATTTGGGACGGCAGGCGGCCGGCAAACGCTGAAAAGCCTTGTCCAGAGATGGTTCCGGCCAATTCCGCCCTGGGTGTCCCATTTTGGGACAGATTGGGGATCTTGTTTAAAACCGTCATTCCATCAGGCTCTCGGGGTTTTTCGACTGTCCCATTTTAGGACAATCAGGCTTTGCCGGCCTTATTCCCCCGCTTCCAATATTTGGCGAATCATGGCCAGCAGCTGGTTGAAATCATAGGGTTTCTGGATGAATCCCATGACCCCTTTGCTTAGAATTTCATTTACACGGCTGTCCTGGCTGAATCCGGTGGAAAGCAGGGCCTTGATGCCCGGGTTGATTTTTTTCATTTTTAAAAAAGTTTCCTCGCCGCTCATTTCCGGCATAACCATGTCCAGGATGACCAGGGCGATGTCTTGACTGCGCACTTGGTAGATGTCGAACGCCTGGTCGCCGTCAGCGGCAAGCAACACCCTGTAGCCATGGCTTTGCAGCACATCGCGGATGAAATCGCGAATGTCACTTTCGTCATCGACCACAAAAATCAGTTCGCCGCGGCCGCGCAAGGTCTCGGCCGTCAATGTTTCCTGGGCTTCGGGCTTGCCGCTTGCCGGAAAATAGACGCTGAACACAGTGCCCTGACCGGTTTGGCTGCTGACCGTGACAAAACCCTCGTGCCCCTTGACGATGCCGTAGACCACCGACAATCCCAGGCCGCTGCCCTGCCCCTTGGCCTTGGTGGTGAAAAAAGGATCGAAAATCCTGGTCAGCACATCCTGGTCCATGCCGCATCCTGAATCGGCCACACTCATCCTCAAATAGGTTCCGCTTTTGGCACCAGCGGGCGCCTTTGGATCGTTGGCCCCGATGACTACAGTCGCGGTGGCGATTGACAGTTTGCCGCCGCTGCCCATGGCGTCGCGGGCATTGACGCACAAGTTCATCACCACCTGCTGGATCTGCCCGGCGTCAGCCATGATGGTGGGCAGAGATTCATCAAGCTTTGTTTCCACGCTGATGGACTTGTCGATCGTATGCTGGATGATCTCCAGGGTTTCCCTGATCAGTCTGTTTATATTCAGCGGTTTGTAATTCACTTTGTCGCCGCGGGTGAAAGCCAGGAGCTTGGAGGTAAGATCGGCGGCGCGGACGGCGCTGCGCTCGATGGTATCCACATACTTGAAAAAAACGTGTCCGCTGCCGATTTTAGACTTCAGGAAAGAGGCGTAGCCAAGGATACCGGCCAGGATGTTGTTGAAATCATGGGCAATGCCGCCGGCCAGGGTGCCCAGGCTTTCCATTTTCTGGGCCTGCAGCACCTGCTGCTCCAGGCGGCGTTTTTCGGTGACATTGCGGATAAGCACCAGCACTTCGTCATTGCCGCACAGAACGCAGCGCGCCTCATTCATATTGCAGCTGGCCGTTGATATTGACCTCATATTCATAGATCTGCAGGTTTTTGGTTTGCAGGGTTCGACGGATGTTTTTCATGGTCAAATCCGCCAGCCAGGGGGGCAGCACGTCAACGACCTTGCGGCCCAGAAACATTTCAGGCTTCATCAGCAGATCACTGTCTTTATCGGCCTTGTAATCCAGAAACACGCCGTCCTTGTCGAGCCGGAACATCAGGTCGGGCATGGCGCTGAGCACGGCCCGGTTCTTCTGTTCGCTGCGGCGCAGGTTGGCTTCGGACCGCTTGCGTTCGATGGCCCAGGCAACCTGATTGGAAACAAAGATCAGGATATTCTTTTCGTCCGGACCATAACGCAGGCCGGGTGAATATGTCTGCGCCACCAGCACGCCGATGGTTTTCTCCCTGATCTTCAAGGGCACTCCCAGCCAGTCGATGGACGGAGAGCCGATCAATTCGATCTCGCCCTGGTTTTCAAGTTCACTGAGAATTTCCGGTGTGGCCAGCAGGGGAATGCCGCTGCGCAGCACGTATTCGGTCAATCCTTTTTTTAAACCACGCGTCTGCGGAGCGTCATCAAATTCATCGACAAAATATGGAAAACTCAACATGCCGCTGTCCTGCTCAAACAGGGCGATGTAAAAATTTTCAGTGCACATCAATCCGGAAATTATCTGATGGATGGAGCGATACAGCTCCGGCAGGTTGTCGGCCATTTGGGTCGCTTCGGATATTTTATACACCGCGTCCTGGATTATTTCGGAACGTATTTTTGTCGGTTATATCGCTCAGGACCGAGAGGATGGCCGGTTCATTGTCGTAAATTATTTTTTTGGCCTGGATCACCACGGTTCGCCATTCTCCTTTGCGGGTGGCGATGCGGATTTCATAACCTTGTGCCGCCGGCTTGTTGGCCAGGCGCAGGGCCATGTTTTTTTCGACGATCTCGCGGTCGGCGGGATGGATAAAATCCAAAACCGATTTGCCGAGTATTTCTTCCGAAGTGAAGTCGATAACGGAGTCAGGATAATGGCATTGACAAAAACGATACGGCCTTTTTTGTGAACCAGCACCCCATTGGGCATATTGGCAACCAATTCCCGGTATCTCTCTTCACTTTCCTGCAGGGCCCGGTTGACAGCGACCAATTCCCGGGTGCGTTTCCGGACCCGGCTTTTCAGCTGTTTCAGTTTTTCCGCTTCCCCGGCCGGCATCTTCCTTTCGAGGGTTTTGCCTTTCATTGGCCCTCCGCTTTGCTTGCAAACGGCATTATTTGACCAGTTTGATCAACTGTCCGGATTCGGGAACGGCCTGCAATCCCAGAGCGTTGAATACCGCCAGCTGTTTCCACAACTTGCGGTCCACGCCGGCATTGTTCATCAGGCTCTGCAGGGTCTGGCGGCCGTCGGGGCGAAGCAGGGAAAGGTGCTGCGGGCGGCGGTTCAAATAGCGTGGGTCTTGCAGCCGCTGAAAAGAATGGATAGCCTGATCCAGCAGCGGCTGATAAATATCTGCACTTCCATAGGTGCACAGGCCGGTGAAAGTGTAGATCAGGCTGTCCTTGCGGATGCAGGTCAAACGGACCGCCAGCGGGCTCGCCTTGCTCCTGGGGCACCCGGAAAAAGGCGTGCCGGGAAATAAAACGGTTTACAGGATCGCTCTTGATAAGCTCGGCCTGACCGAACTCCTTGGCCTTGGCTTGCAGATACTCGTCGAGGTCCCGGGTGGATGTTTCGGCTTGCAGGATGAGAGCCGCCTTGCCGTCCTTCTCGCCCACAATGACCTGCATGGGAGTGTTGTTCACGACCCAGCCGCTGGGGATGGTGAATTTGAAAGTCATCTCCGGATGGTAGAAAACGCCGTTCTCGGCAAAGCCCTGGCGGGGATTATCGCCGTAGACCATGCCGTCCACCTCACGCAGATAAGGTTCTTTCTTGACCGCCAGGCGCACATCCCGGCTGGAGACCATGGCTTTGACCTTGGCGATACGGTCGCTGGTCATGGGATGGGTGGAAAGAAAGGAGGGAATCTTGTGGCCGCCCGTTTCCACGCTCATGTTCTCCAGGGCGCTGAAAAAGCGCAGCATTTCAGCTGGAGAGTATGCGGCCTGGCGGGCATAGCGGATGCCCAGGGAATCGGCCTGGTACTCGTCGCTGCGGCTGAATTTCAAAAAAAGCAGCTGCATGCCGATACTGGCCAGCCCGGCCACTTTGGCAATGTCCTTGCTCAGGACACTGCCCAGCACCAGGCCGATCGTTGCCAACATCTGGCCGCTCAGTCGCTTCATCGAATGACGGGCGGTTACATGGCCCATTTCATGGCCCAGAACTGCGGCCAGTTCGGCTTCACTGCCCATCAGGGCCATGATGCCGCGCGTAACGTAAATATAACCGCCGGGGGCGGCGAAGGCGTTGACCACCGGCGTATCCAGGACCGCGAAATGATACTGCAGTTTGGGTCGATGAGAATAGGGAACCATTTTCTGGCCCACGCTGTTGACATAGGCATTCAAATCCTTGTCCTGGTAAATACCGAACTGCTGTTTTATCTGGCGGTCGGTGTCCTGGCCCATGGCGATCTCGGCCTTTTCCGAAAAAAACATCAGTTCTTTTTTACCTGATACCGGATTGACGGCGCAGGCGACGGCTGCCATAATTGCCAACAGGATTGCAATGCACCAGAATACGCGGTTGTTTTTTATCATGATGCTCCTCCTCCAGGCAAAGGTCACTTCCGTCAATTTATAACATAAATATGATTTATTTTCTATTGGGCGCGGCCGGGTGGATTGCGTCGAAAAAATCAGCGGCATATAATTGAAATCATGAATTGGAGGAAAAATGAAAAAATCAGTCTGGCTGTCGATCTGCTTGCTGTTCATGCAGCTTCCGGGGAGTGACCGCTTGACCGGACGCATGTTTGCTACCCGTTCCGAAGTCATCGCCTGTCAGGGCATGGTGGCTGCCAGCCAGCCGCTGGCCGCCCAGATCGGCATCGATATTTTGAAAAAAGGCGGCAGCGCCATAGACGCCGCCATTGCCGTCAACGCGGCCCTGGGCTTGATGGAACCGTCCGGATCAGGCATCGGCGGCGACCTTTTCGCAATTGTCTGGGACAATAAATCGGCAAAACTGTACGGACTCAATGCCAGCGGTCCGGCCCCGGCCGGGATCGACATCGCCTACTTTAAAAAAAAGGGCATTAAAAAAATGCCCGAAACAGGCCCCCTGCCCTGGACGGTTCCGGGCTGCGTGGCCGGCTGGTTCGCACTGCACGGCAAATTCGGCAAGCTGTCAATGGCCGAAGTGCTGGCCCCGGCCATCACCTACGCCGAACAAGGTTTTCCACTGTCGGAACTGATCGCCCATTACTGGCAACGTTCGCTGCTGGCCTTCAATCGCTTCGAAAATTTTCAAAAATTGTATGCCCCGCAAGGCAAGATACCTGGCAAAGGCGACGTATTCCGCAACCCCGAACTGGCCGCGACCTACCGCCTGCTTGCCCATGGCGGCCGCGACGTCTTCTACAGCGGCGAACTTGCCAAAAAAATCGTAGCCTATTCCAGGCAGGTCGGCGGATTTTTTTCGGAAAAGGATTTTTCCGGTTTCCAGCCCGAATGGGTCGCGCCCATGAGCATCAATTACCGGGGATACGACGTCTGGGAACTGCCTCCCAACGGCCAGGGCCTGGCCGTCCTGCAGATGCTGCAGATGCTCGAAAACTTTGATCTCAGGGCCATGGGCCACAACTCGGCCGACTTCCTGCATACCCTGATCGAAATAAAAAAAATCGTCTATGAGGACCGGGCCCGCTTTTACGCTGACCCGCGTTTCGCCGAGATTGATTATTCCACGCTCATTTCACCCGCATATGCGAAACAACGGTTACAGCTCTTCCGAGCCGAACGCAGCAACAATAGTGTTGCGGCCGGCGATCCGCGCCTGGCCAAAGGCGATACGGTCTACCTTACCGTGGTCGACAGGGATTTCAACGCCGTCTCACTGATACAGAGCAATTATGTCGGCTTCGGCTCGGGCATGGTCCCCGACGGGCTGGGATTCTGCCTGCAGGACCGCGGCGCCCTGTTCAACCTCGAGCCGGGCCACGCCAACAGCCTGGCTCCCGGAAAAAGGCCGTTTCATACCATCATCCCCGGCTTTGTCACCCGCAATGGCGAACCACAGTTTTCTTTCGGGGTCATGGGCGGCGACATGCAGCCCCAGGGACACGTGCAGATCCTTTGCAACATCATCGATTTCGCCATGAACCTGCAGGAAGCGGGCGATGCCCCGCGCTTCCGCCACGCCGGCTCTTCCGAGCCCGACGGATCCATTATGAGCGATGGAGGTCTGGTTCTCCTGGAAAGCGGCATAGAACCCGAAGTGATCCGCGATCTGCTGAACCGCGGCCACAAAGTGAGAAAAAGTTCCGGCGAATTCGGCGGCTACCAGGGCATTTGGCTCGACCTTAAAAGAAGGATACTGATCGGGGCCAGCGAATCCAGGAAAGATGGCTGCGCCATAGGTTATTGAACTCAAACGAAATTACTACTCGGTTTACGGCGTACGGCAGACGGTGAACGGCAAAAAAGGAAAAACCCAAATCATAAATCACAAATAATTTTCAAGCCCAAATTCCAATGATAAAAACAAAGGCGATTGCAGATTTCCTACTTATTTCAGGGCATTGGCGTTTGTTTGGAATTCGGAGCTTGGATTTTGATGCTTGTTCTTCCCGTACGCCGTATACCGTACACCGTAAACCGATTTCAATTCGCGAAATTTCGATTGACATAAATGACCTTATTTGTTACCATTGTTTTTATTCCAACCATTGCTATCCTTGGAGGTAAAAATGATCAAGGGGAAATATCTATTCACTTCAGAATCGGTATGCGCGGGACATCCGGACAAGATTTGCGACCAGATTTCCGACAGCATTCTTGATGCCTGCCTGGAGCAGGACCCGAATTCACGCGTAGCCATCGAGACCCTGACCAAGACCGGCATGGTCCTGGTTGCAGGTGAGCTGACAACAACTGCATATGTCAATATTCCAAACATCGTCCGCCAGACTCTTAAAGGAAATCGGCTACACCCAGTCGCGCTACGGCATTGAATACGAAACCTGTGCCGTACTGGTGCACATTGAAGAACAATCCCCGGATATCGCCATGGGCGTGAACGTGGCCAGGGGGCACGAACAGGGCGCCGGCGACCAGGGCATGATGTTCGGGTATGCCAGCTGCGAAACTGCTGACTACATGCCCCTGCCCATCAGCCTGGCCCACAAACTGACCATGAAACTGGCCCAGGTCAGAAAAAACAAGCGCATTCCCTACCTTGGCCCCGACGGCAAGGCCCAGGTGACCGTCGAATACGAAAACGGCAAACCCCGCCAGGTCACAGCCGTGGTGGTCTCCAATCAACACGACGAGAAAATCAAGCACGCCCGCATCGAAAAGGATATCATCAAGCACGTGGTTAAGCCGGTATGCGGCAAATGGCTGACCGCCACTACCAGGTTTTATATCAATCCCACCGGCAAGTTCGTCGTGGGCGGGCCCTTTGCCGACGCGGGGCTGACCGGACGCAAGATCATCGTCGACACCTATGGCGGCATGGGCCGGCACGGCGGCGGCGCTTTTTCCGGCAAAGATCCAAGCAAGGTCGACCGTTCCGGCGCTTACGTGGCCCGCTATATTGCCAAGAACATCGTAGCGGCCGGTCTGGCCGAAAAATGCGAAGTCCAACTGGCATATGCCATCGGTGTTGCTGAGCCGGTCTCGGTCAATGTCAATACGTTCGGCACCGGCAAAATAAGCGAAGAAAAGATCACCTCGATGATCCGCAAGGTATTCCCCCTTAAACCGGGCGATATCCTGAAGCAACTTGACCTGAAAAAGCCCATTTACAAAAAAACAGCATCATACGGTCACTTCGGCCGCAATGAATTCCCCTGGGAAAAGCTGGACAAGGTCAAGGAACTGAAAGCCCTGGCAAAAAAATAAAAGTGGTTCGACGTTCGAAGTTCGATGTTGAAGAATAAGGATACAGTGCAATGTAGGGGCGATCCGCCAAGCGAAACGCTGGCGGATGGGTCGCCCTGCGCAGCAAATGAGGGATCAATGAAAAAAACGGAGAATAAAATGAAGACAACGGACAAGGACCGCGTCCTGCCCTACAAGATCGCCGATATTTCACTTGCCGATTGGGGTCGAAGGGAAATGGATCTGGCTCGAGCGGAAATGCCCGGGCTGATGGCTATTCGCAGCAAATACGGACCGGGAAAGCCTCTGGCCGGTTTGAAAATCACCGGCAGCCTGCACATGACCATCCAAACAGCCATGCTCATCGAAACGCTGGTCGAACTGGGCGCCGACGTGCGCTGGGCCTCCTGCAATATTTTTTCCACCCAGGACCATGCCGCCGCTGCCATTGCCAAGGCAGGTTCAGCTGCCGTATTCGCCTGGAAGGGGGAATCCCTGGAGGAATACTGGTGGTGCACCGAGCAGGCCCTGACCTGGCCCGACGGCTCCGGTCCCGACCTGATCGTCGATGACGGCGGTGACGCAACCATGCTGGTCCACCAGGGCGTGAAGTTCGAAAAAAATTCCGGATCTATGCAAGATGCTGCTCCGGAAAACAAGGAGATGGCTGTGGTCCGGCAGCGCCTGAGTGAATCCTGGCAGCGTGATCCTCAGCGCTGGACCCGCATCAGCCGCAGCATCCGCGGCGTTTCCGAGGAAACCACCACCGGCGTGCACCGCCTGTACCAGATGCAGGCCGAGGGCAGCCTCCTGTTCCCTGCCATCAATGTCAACGATTCGGTGACCAAGTCCAAGTTCGACAATCTCTACGGCTGCCGGGAATCGCTGGCCGACGGCATCAAGCGCGCTACCGACATCATGGTGGCCGGCAAGAAGGTCGTGATCTGCGGCTACGGCGACGTCGGCAAGGGCTGCGCCCAGTCCATGCGTGGTTTCGGCGCCCGGGTGATCATCACCGAGATAGACCCCATTTGTGCCTTGCAGGCGGCCATGGAGGGCTACCAGGTTTCCACCATGGAAGAGATGGCCGCTGTGGGAGATATTTTCATAAGCGCCACCGGCAATTGCAACGTCATAACCGGCCGGCATATGGAGATGATGAGGAATGAAGCCATTGTCGGCAATATCGGCCATTTTGACAGTGAGATCGACATGCACTATCTGGAAACGACTCCAGGCTGCCTGAAAATGACCATCAAGCCCCAGGTGGACAAATGGACGCTGAAATCGGGCCGCTCGATCATCGTTTTGGCAGAGGGGCGCCTGCTCAACCTGGGCTGCGCCACCGGGCATCCCAGTTTTGTCATGAGCTGCAGTTTTACCAACCAGTGCCTGGCCCAGATCGAGCTGGCCAAGGGCGGGATTGAAAAAAAAGTATTCACGCTGCCCAAGCGCCTTGACGAAGAAGTGGCCCGCATGCATTTGCCGGCGCTGGGAGCCCGGCTCACGATCCTGACTCCTGAACAGTCCGCCTATCTTGGTATTCCAACCAATGGTCCGTTCAAACCTGAAAATTATCGCTACTGAGCCCCGGCCGCATACGCCGGGATCTCGGCCGAGCCGCTCCGGATTCCAGCGCGCTGAACTTTACCAAATCTTGTTTTTCTGATATCTTGATTGCAATGTTCAAGGGAAAGATATTAATAGCCGACGACGAAAAGGACATTCGCGAACTGCTGTGCGATTATCTGGAAGGCGAAGGCTATGAATGCCAGCTGGCCGCCAACGCTTTCGAAGCCCTGGAAAAATTCAAAGCCGACGACAATTTCGATGTCATCATGTCCGATATCCGCATGCCCGGAAAAACCGGTCTGGACCTGCTCGATGACATCAAGCGCCTGGACCAGGACGTGATGGTGATCATGATTTCGGCGGTCAAGGACATAGAATCGGCCATTGCCGCCATGTCCAAGGGAGCCTACGACTACGTTTCCAAGCCATTCAAACTCAACGAAGTGTCGTTTGTTGCCAACAAGGCCCTGGAAAAAAGACGCCTGGTCATGGAAAACAAGGAATACCAGAAACGCCTGGAAAAAATGGTCGAAGAAAGGACCAGCGAATTGAAACAGGCCCTGGTCGAACTGGACATGACCTACAATTTCACCCTGCGGGCCATGGTCACCGCCCTGGATACCCGCGACACAGAAACCCAGGGCCATTCCCTGCGTGTTGTCCGCTTTACCCTGAAACTCTCAGAATTGATGGGCATCAACGACAAGGACACATTGAAAATTTTTGAGTACGGTGCCCTGCTGCACGATATCGGCAAGATCGGCATCCCCGACGCCATACTGCGCAAACCGGAAAAACTGGGCCCCGAAGAATGGCGCATCATGAAGAACCACCCGTCCATCGGCTACAATGTACTGCGGCGCATCAAATTCCTGGACCCTGCCGCCCAGATCGTTCTGCACCACCATGAAGCCTTCGACGGCAGCGGCTATCCCGACGGCCTGGCCGGCGAAAACATTCCCCTGGGAGCGAGGATATTCAATATCGCCGATGCCATCGATGCCATGACCTCTGACCGCCCCTATCAGAAAGCACTGTCCTTCAAGGCCGCGGCCGGAGAATTAGTGAGGTTTTCCGGCAAACAATTCGATCCCGAGATCATCAATATTTTTAATGAAATCGGCCTCGATTTCTGGATCGAAGAAAAACTGAAGATAGAGAAAAGGATAAAGGAAGACCCTGATTTTTTGTAGCCGGCGACCCGCGCTTCACAAAACCAATTCATACAGCAGGGCGTCCTCCACGGGCTGGTCATAATAATCCCGGCGCCGCCCCACGCCGCGGAAGGCGAACTTCTCATACAAGTTGATGGCCGGGGTATTATGGGCCCTCACTTCGAGCACTACCCTTTCGCTCCCCAATGAGCGGGCGGTCCGGATAAGGAACTCCATCAGCTGCAAAGCATAGCCCTGCCCTTGCCAGGCCTTGGCCACGGCGATCTTGTGCAGCTCCAACTCGACGCCAAGCCGCCAAAAAAGCATATACCCGATCAAAGTGCCGTTGGCAGGATTCTCGATCACGAATAAACTGGAAAAGCTGTTGGCCAGTTCGGCCATGAAATATTCATGGCGCCAGGGATTGGAAAACTGCTCGCACTCGATTTGATGGATGGCAGGCAAGTCGGCGACCGCGGCCTTTCTAATCAACGGCGCTGTTGCTTCTGGCCAAATTGCTTTGGGCATCGGGCCTGCGAATATAGCAGGGAATCATTTTTTGCAGATCGGTCGTAGACTGCCGCTTGTGGAACATCTGCAGCGCTATTCTGCCGATTTCTGTGGCCAGAAAGTTGGAACGGTTCTGCAAGCGGCATTCGCCAAAGGCGCTTTTTAAAAAGTCCCCGTGGCATTCGGCGCCGCTGCCCACAAAAACCTTGTCGGAAATCGGCTCCAGCAGGGAAACCAGGGCCGCGACCGGCAGCAGGCAGGGCTGGACCAGTACGTTTATTTCACCGTTGATGAAGTTGTAGCAGCCGAGGTAGACCTCGCCTTTCCTGGCATCGATCAGCGCCACAATGTTTTTTTTCGCATCGGCGAACTTGCAGGCCAGCGCTTCCAGGGTGTTCACCGCGACCATGGGTTTGGCCGCGGCGAAATTCAACCCCTTGAGCGTGGCCAGGCCGATGCGGATGCCGGTAAAAAGTCCGGGGCCGACGGCCACGCCGAACAAGTCTATCTGCGCTATTTTCAGGCCCAGCGAGCGCAGGAGAAACTCCAGGCTGGGGATCATCACGGCCGACAGATTGTCCCGCGTGGAAAAATTGTACTCCAGCAGGATCTCTTGGTCGCGCAGCACCGCCATGGAAGCATCGCGCGAAGTGGTGTCAAAGCACAGAAGGTTCATGAAAGCTTCTTTTCCATGATGACTTCACTGCCGCCGGGCAGGCATTGGAAGTCGAAAGTGTCCATGTAGTTCTTGATGATCATGATGCCGCGGCCGTTGAAGGAAAGCAGACCGCAGCTGTTTATTTTATCCTCCACTTCCTTGAATTCGACCTTGCGGTCGTTTTCATCGCGGACATGGATGCGCAGAAAGGACTTGTCCCAGATGAATTTCATGTGTACAAGCTTCTCCATATCGTTGCCGTTGCCATGGACAATGGCGTTGTTGGCGGCCTCGCGCAGGGAAATTTCGATCTTGAAAAATTCATCATCGCCGATGTCCAGCAATTTCTTTATGAAGCCGAGCACCAGGACGCTCAATTCGGTGTATTTCAAGTTGCTTTTAAAGGCAATCGAGATCCTGTTCTCTGTTTTTCCCATCAACTGCAAGTATAGCAAAAAAAATATTGCTTGGCCACAAAACGGAAATATTTCCAGCCTGCTGCCACTGTCTAAGAAAAGCCCTTGAAACTAAAGCAGTAAATCGGAAATGGTAATGACCTTTAAGCAGACATCGCTGCCGCAGCTGCGATTTGCAAATGGGAAATGAATTCGCTACAATATCTGCATGGAAAAGAGAGAATTGGCAAACATCGGCGATTTTTTTTCAAAGGAAAGCGTCACCATGCCGCCCGAAAAGAAATGGGAGGAGATCTTCTCCGGCTGGATCGACAAGATCGACCAGGAAAAAATGATGCTCAACCTGTTCGAGCTGAAGCTGTGGTTCGAAAGCATCGAAGAGTTCAATTCCTCTTCCTACCTGGAAAACCTGGTCTTCAAGCTGCCCTCCCAGGCGGAGAGGAACTACGAATTCTACGTCCTCAGCCTCTACCAGTCGTCGGCCAGGATCACGGCTCTGCTCAAGGAACTGGATTTCAAGAAGGACAAGTATTTCCTCAATTTCGAGGAATTCGTCGTGGAAAAGATCCTGGAAGAGAATATGGAAAAGTCATTTCCCAACCTGAAGGAACTCTATTCGCCCGAATCGTGGTTTTACAGCTTCCGCATCTTCCTGCAGAGTTTCCGGAACCTGCTGAGCGAGATCCTGCGCGGCGACCAGGTCACGCAAAAAGCCTATCTGTCGATCAAAAAACTGTACCACCGCGAACTGCTCAGCAACCCTTTCCTGATTTCACTGCTGAAAAAACAATTCATCCCCAAGATGGACAAGATCTATCAGCCCGACATTTCCGCGATCATCTCGGCCTGCACTGAAAAGAACATCCGCAAGAACCTGGGCATTTTCTTCATTCTCTCTTTTCGCATCCTGAAGATCAATAATTTCATTGAGCTGAACCTCAACAAGAACAAGTACCTGGACATGGCCATTCCCCTGGTCCTGTCGCTGAAGAAAAACCTGGCAAAGCATCATCAAGTTCAACGACTCGGCCCTTTGGCAAAGCCTGCAATCCGACCCGGAACTGAAAAAGAAGCTGGAACCGATAGGCGAAATTTTCAAGAACCTCAAACTGGAATACAAGAAGATCAGTGACGGCGAACTGCCGGTTTATTTTGACGCGCAACAGCAACAAGCTGAAAAAGAGGCGGATGATCCAGAATATTGTCGTCATTGCCGAAGTGGCCGTTCAGGAACTGATCGAAAGCGTGGCCCGGCTGTTCAAGCCCGACATCAGCGGCAACAGCATTTTCGAAAACTATGTCTCGCGCAAGCAGAAATCCATCGAGGTCAAAAAAAAGCTGATCAAGCTGCACACCAAGATAAACGATTATTTCACCAGCAAGAGCGGCATCGCCCCCTCGGAGATTTTTTTTGACATCAACCAGTTCATGGAAACCGACCTGAACTACCTGCTCTACAAGGATTGGAACGAATTTTTAAGCTTCTACGATAACCTGAGCCGCATCAATTTTTCCGCCGAATTCGAACCCACGCTGCGGGCATTCCATTCCTTCCTGACCAGGGTGCTGAAAGAGATAGTCAGCGAGAAGAAGTAAGAGTTCGAAGTTCGAAGTTCGAGGTTCGAAGTTAAAGAATAAAAAAGAAATTCACCCGATATTCCTAATTCCAAAATCCAAATCCCAAATAACAAATAAATTCCAAGTTCCAAATTCAATGTTCAAAACGAAGATTCGGGCACTCGTCACTTGTCACTGCTGCCTTTATTATGCTATTATAAACCGGTTGAGCGGAAAAACAGCTTGAAATTTCCACTCCACCCATAAAGGTGACAAAAGCATGTTCGGATCCATAGGCTTTCCAGAATTGCTGCTTATTTTTATCGTGGTACTGCTGGTTTTCGGCCCCAAAAAACTTCCTGAATTCGCCAAACTGCTGGGCAAGACCATCCGTGAATTCCGCTCGACTGTCGATGAGGCGAAAGCGGCTATCGAAGACGAGATCTACAAGGAAGGCATGACCTCGCAGTTGAAAGACATCGGCAAGGATGTCAAGGAAGCCTTGAATATTTATGGCGATATGGACAAGTCCGTGAAGGACTTCGGCAAGGACATCAAGGACTCCCTGAACATTAATGGACCTGACGAAAAACCCGGCGTCGCAAAGAATAAAAACAAAGATGTTGAAAAGGGCAAGGACGATGAAAAGAGCGAATGAGATGTCCTTTTTCGAGCATCTGGGTGAACTGCGCAAGCGCATAATCTATTCCTTCGCCTTCATCCTGGTGTTTTTCATCGCCTCCTGGCGCTTCGTCGACAAACTGTATTACTGGCTGTCGCTGCCGGTTCTGAAATACCTTCCGGTTCTGCCCACGGGCGAAAAGAAGCTGGCCTACACCGCCCTGGCCGAACCTTTCATGATGTATATAAAAGTGGCTTTCATCTTCTCCCTGTTCGCGGCCTCGCCTTTCATTTTCCACCAACTGTGGCTGTTCATATCCCCGGCCCTGTTCGCCAAGGAAAAAAAATGGGTGCTGCCCTTTGTCATTTTCACGACTTTCTTCTTCCTCCTGGGCGGCGCTTTCGGCTATTTCGTTGTTTTCCCCCTGGCCTGCAAATTTTTCCTGAACATCGGCAAGGACTTCACGGCCATCATCACCATCAATGAATATTTTTCCCTGGCCTTCAGGGTCCTTTTCGGCATCGCGGCGATCTTTGAGCTTCCGGTGCTGGTCTTCCTGCTGGCCAAGCTGCGCATCGTCAGCGCCCGCTTGCTGATCCGCTATTTCAAGTACGCTGTGGTGGCGATATTCATCCTGGCCGCGGTCATCACCCCCACCCCGGACATGGTCACCCAGACAATGTTCGCCGTGCCCATGATCTTGCTTTATCTGCTGAGCATCCTTATCGCCAGGCTGGTGAACCCGGGAAAGAAAGAAGAAGTTGAAGGGTAGCTGAGCGAAGAAATCGGCATACGGCGTACGGTTTACGGCGTACGGGAAAGAAAATTAATTAAGGTTAAGAGATTGAAGGATATCAAAGTTAAAGATTAAGTTTCGAAAAACGAACTGCAAAAAGAATCGTTTTTTTCTAACTCATCAACTCATTAACTCATCTACCCATAAACGGGTGGCTTCGTTTGCTTCGAACTATGGAGCCAGGCGGAATCGAACCGCCATCTCAACCTTGCGAAGGTCGCGTTCTCCCATTAAACCATGGCCCCGGATCCAGGTCGCAGAACCGCACTATATCATTTAAAGCGGGTGCCTGTCAATCACAGGGAAAGTCATGGGCACCGGATTAAAGACAAATGACGGTGGGCTGGAGGCAGAGAGGTTGAGATCAATGCAAAAGGCCAAAGTCAAAAAAAAGAGTTCACATTTTAAATTTTAGTAAAATTGGCATAAAATAGGAAAAAGAGATGAAAAAATCAAGCGAACAGAGTATAAAAAAGCCATGATTCATTTTTTTGAACTTTTATGCGGTTTTTCCGTATCAGCAATCTAAGCAAAGGAGGTTTCTAGTGAAAAAAAACCAAAAAAAATGGCTGCCGATCGGCTTATACATGGCAGTCCTGATGATCATGTTTTTGCTGGCAAGTCCGCTCGCCGCCGACGAGGGCATGTGGACCCTGGACAACATGCCCATGAAACAGCTCAAGGAAAAATATGGCTTTGAGCCCACTCCGGCCTGGCTCGAACACATCCGCCTGGCTTCGGTGCGGGTGGGCGACGGCGGTTCGGGCTCCTTTGTCAGCCCCAACGGCCTGGTGCTGACCAATCACCATGTGGCCCTTGGCCAGCTGCAAAAAGTATCGACCCCGCAAAAGAACTACGTCAATGACGGCTTCTACGCCGCCACGGCTGCTGAAGAACTCCCCTGCCCCGACCTGGAGCTCAATGTCCTGATCTCCATGACCAACGTAACTGCCCGGGTCATGGCCGCTGTCAAGCCTGGAATGGCTGCCAATAAGGCACTGGAGGCCCGCAAAGCCGCCATTGCCGCCATTGAACGCCAAAGTCTAAAAAAGACCGGCCTGCGCTCCGATGTGGTCAAACTTTACAATGGCGGGGAATACTGGCTCTACCGCTACAAGAAATATACCGATGTCAAGCTTGTTTTTGCCCCGGAACAACAGGCGGCATTCTACGGCGGCGATCCCGACAATTTCACCTTCCCGCGCCACGATCTTGACATGGCGCTCTTCCGCGCCTATGAAAAAGGCAAGCCGGCCGTTGTCAGCCATTATTTGAAGTGGAGTGACAAAGGTGCTGCCGACGGTGAATTGGTTTTCATTTCCGGCCACCCCGGTTCGACCAACCGCCTGCTGACCCTGGCCCAGATCCAGTTCCAGCGTGATTACTCATATCCCATGCGCCTCAATTATTATAAGCGCCTGCTGGAAACAGCAAAAGAATACGCGTCCCAGGGCCCGGAACAGGCCCGCCAGGCCGCGGGCATGATCTTCGGCATCGAAAACGGGATCAAGGTTTCAAGCGGCGAGTATGACGGCTTGCAAGCCCCGGAAATTATGAAAAAGAAAGCGGCCAACGAAGCAGAGTTCCGCAAATTGGTCGAAGCCGATCCCAAGTTGAAAAGCGCCTACGCCGACGCCTGGGAGCAGATTTCCGCAGCCATTGAGAAACAAAAACCGCGTATGAAAGAGCTGTACTATCGCCGCATCCCCGGACTGCGTCTGGGCTCAATCGCCCAGCAGATCGTTCAGTACGTAACCGAAATCAGGAAGCCGGACGGCAAGCGGCTGGAAGGTTTCCATGATTCAGAGCTCGAATCGCTGCGCTTCCGCCTGTTTTCCCGTGCCCCCATCTACCCGGGCCTGGAAGAGGCGATGATCATCAACTCCCTCAAGATGCAGCTTGATGAACTCGGGCCCGAAGACCCTTTCGTCCAGGCAGCCCTGGGCGGCAAGACGCCCGAGGAAACGGCCAAGGCGCTTGTTTCCGGCAGCAAACTCGCCGACCCGGCTTTCAGAAGGAAACTGGTCGAAGGCGGAGAGGCGGCAGTGAAGAACTGCACCGACAGCTTCATCGTCCTGGCCCGCACACTCGATCCCATGGTGCGCGAATTGAAGAAATGGCAGGAAGACAACATCGAAAGCATCACCCGGCCGGCCGGGGAAAAGATCGGCCAGGCGTTGTTCGCCGTGTACGGCAAGAACGCCTACCCGGACGCCACCTTCACCCTTAGGCTCTCCTACGGCACGGTCAAGGGCTATGCCATGAACGGCACCATCGCCCCCTCCAAGACCACTTTTTACGGCCTTTATGACCGGGCCGCCAGCTTTGATAACAAGTTCCCCTTCCAGCTCCCCCAGCGTGTCGCCGAGGCCCGGGACAAGCTGGACCTCTCCACGCCGCTGAACTTCGTCTGCACCGGCGACATCATCGGCGGCAATTCAGGCTCGCCGGTCATTAACCGCTCCGGCGAAGTGGTCGGACTGGTCTTCGACGGCAACATTGAAAGCTTCATTGGGCGCTTTTTCTACGATGATACCGCCAACCGCACCGTTTCCGTGCACAGCGCGGCCATAATCGAAGCAATGAAAAAGATCTACGGAGCCGAAAAACTGGTCAAGGAAATACTCGGCGAGTAACGAGTTTTTTCATCCATAAAAAAAAGGCGGGGACCCTTGTCCCCGCCTTTTCATTTTTGCCTTTGAATCTATGGTACCGCAACTTTCCGCGTCTGCAACTTGGCCAGGAATCCCATGAACAGGTCGCGGCAGAAGGCCAGGGTCTCATAAATGAAGTGCAGCGGACTGAATTTATAGTACCACCAACGGCTGGCTATGCCCTCGCCGGTAACCTTGTAGGGGACCCGATGGACCTTCCCCAGACAGTAGCCTTCATTTTTAAAGCAATACTCGGCCCGGTAGGAGTGCAAAGCGGCGCAAACCAGGTCGAAAGAGAGCTCCCGATACGCCTTCCCCAAAAAAGCTTTCAAGTGCCTGGCATTGTCGCGTGTATCGACGTATTTTTCATAAATGCGTGCCGGGAAGGAAATGCAGCAATCCGCATTTTTTGATATTAAATATTGAAAAGCAAGCTGGTGCTCCGTTTTCCCGTTATAGGTGTTTGCTGGGGCCAAGTATATCATGTCGCCGGCGCGATAGATGCTTAAAATGTAATCCAGGACCTGGCGATACACGAAACTGGGCGCCGGCAAAGGACGTCCGTGGGCGTCCCCGGCAAGGCCTTCGGGGATGACGATATAGTTCATGGAATTGCTCCCTTCAGCGTCATGCCTGGCCGCGCTTGCTTCCAGCTCTCACAGAAGGTCTTCAAGAAAGCCAACAGCATCGGCCACGCAGGGACGACATATCTTTTCGCACAAATCATTGTCCTTGAAAAATTTCCGGCCGCTTTCGCTTTGCAGATCACAGCCGTCCAGCAGCACCCGGCACAGGCAGGAACCGTACTTGTCGGTGAAGCGCTCCATGAATTCTCCGACCAGGAGATAGGTGTTTTCAGCAACCGCTTTTTCATCGGCAAGGCCGCGGCCGAATTTCAGGGAGATGACCATAATAGCCCCGGTCACCGCTCCGCAGATCTCCTGTTTGCGGGCCATACCGGCTCCGAAACCGGTGGCCAGCTTCAGGGCCATATCCTTGTCGAAATTTAAATCTTCGCAGAACGCACTTAATACCGACTGCGCGCAGTTGTAGCCAGCAATCATCATCTCCACAGCCGATTCACTCTTGTTTTTCATTTCACTTCACCCGCGCAACAATTATCAGGAGATGAGCCCGGGCAGGGCGGCTTCGACCTCCTGCCACTTTTGCTCGTCCAGCTTGGCGCCGACCACTTCCACCACTTTGCCCGAGAGCAGCGAGCCGATACGGCCGCAGATCGCCAGCGAATAATCCCGGATCAGGCCATAAAGAAAACCGGCTGCATAAAGATCGCCGGCGCCGGTGGTATCGACTGCCCGGGCCGGAATGCAGCCGATCTCGTGCCGCTCATCCTGACGCTTGACCAGGGAGCCGTTCTTTCCCAGCTTGACCACCGCAATGCGGCATTGTGGCGATATTGTCACCAGGGCATCGCTTGGCGATTTTTCCCCGCTGAAGGCCATGGATTCGTCTTCATTGGCGAACACGATGTCCACGTACCTGGCTACCATATCCTGCAGAAAGCCGATGTTTTCACGGACCACATTGTGGCTGGCCAGGTCGAGCGACACTTCCAACCCGGCCTCCTTGGCCAGCCGGATCGCCGTTTCAAATAGCTGGTGGTTCTGCACCATGTAGCCCTCGATATGAAAAACATCATATCCATCGAACAATGGCCCATTCAGGTCAGAGCCTTCCAATTCCACCGCCGCGCCCAGAAACGTAGCGAACGTGCGCTCCGAATCTGGAGTGATGAAACCCAACGCTCTCCCGGTCTGGCCGCGGCCGTAAAACATGCGCGTGGCCACACCATATGTCTTCATTTCCCCGTCAAAAAAAGTTCCGTAGGCGTCGTGACCGATCTTGCCGATATAGCCGGTCTGAATGCCGAGGCGTGCCAGTCCGCTTATGGTGTTGGCCGCCGAACCGCCGCAAGTTTCCTGCTTCTGCAGATGGGTGATCTTGGCCAAAATGGCATTGACCTGGGATTCCTCGACCAGGGTCATGCAGCTCTTGGGAAGCTGCAGGGAATCCAGCAGCCGTTCATCGGCGATCTTGACCAGAATGTCAACCAGGGCATTGCCCAAGCCAAGTACTTTTTTCATGACCGTTCCTTGCCACGCATAATGTGCGGGCGCTTTTTACAGTTTGATGTTGGTGATTTTTTCTATTACATTGCCGGCCGTCATATTGACGATCACGGCGTTCAGTGAATTCAGTTCCTTCTCGTCAAGCAGCGCATAGGCGGCGATGATGACCATGTCGCTCGGCTGCACCAGGCGGGCGGCAGCGCCGTTAACCACAATGCCCCGGGAAGCTCGCGGCCAGGGGATCACATAAGTGGAAAAACGCGCCCCGTTGTTGATGTTGTAGACATCGACTTTTTGAAATACGCGCAAGCCAGCTTTTTCCATGATCTCTTCGTCGATGGAAATGCTGCCTTCGTAATTGATATCGCAACCGGTGACGGTGGCCCGGTGAATTTTTGCAGTCAAAAACGGGATCAGCATGATAAATCTCCTAAAATTAAATTGTCGATAAGCCGGGTCCGGCCGGCGCGGACAGCAGCGGCGATCAGGGTGTTGCCTGCTTCGATAACCGGGATCTCCTGCAGGTCCTGCAGATTGACAATAGAGATATATTCAGTCGCAAGCAGCGGGTCGCGATTCAGTTCTTTCTGCATGGATTCAAGGATGACCTGGCTCTCCTCCACGCCGCTGCTGATCAGGACGGCGGCTTTTTGCAGGGACCTGGGCAGGGACAATGCCGCTTGCCGTTCAGCCGGGGAAAGGTACTCATTGCGCGAAGAGAGTGCCAGGCCGTCGCTATCGCGCACGATGGCCATGATCCTGATCTGCACCGGCAGATTCAGATCGCGGACCATTTGCCGAATGACAATTGCCTGCTGGGCGTCTTTCTGGCCGAAATAGGCCCGAGCCGGACAAACCAGATTAAACAGTTTCAGCACCACCGTGGCCACGCCCCGGAAATGACCGGGGCGTGTTTGGCCGCAAAGCATTTTATCAAGGCCTGCGACATTGATATAGGTGCGGTACGGCTGAGGGTACATTTCATCATTTTCCGGCATGAACAGGATGTCTGTATTCTCCTTTTCCAGCAAAGCAATGTCCTTTTCCGGGTCGCGCGGGTATTGTTGCAGATCTTCAGCCGGACCGAATTGGGCGGGATTGACGTAAATGGATACCACGGTCAGATCGTTTTCTTCACGGCAGCGCCGCACCAGGCTGAGATGTCCCTGGTGCAGGAACCCCATGGTCGGGACCAAACCTGTGGTTTTTCCGGCTTGAGCCGGTAGTTCAGCTTGCAGGCTTTGTATGGACCGGCAGATCTTCATTTGAGGAATTCTTCGATATCACGTTTCAGGTGATAGCTTTCCTCTTCATTGGGAAAATCACCGTTTTGCACATCGCTGATGTATTTCTGTAATGCTTGCAGCCATAAGGCGTGCGTATCGGCGTATTGGCGCACAAATTTGGGCAGAGCTATATTGGTGAAACCGACCAGATCGGGAAAAACCAGCACCTGGCCGTCACAGAAGCGGCCGGCACCGATGCCGATAGTGGGGATGCTCACACTTTCTGTTATTTTCCGGGCCAACTCCTGGGGAATGGATTCCAGCACAATGGCGAACACGCCTAACTTTTCCAGGGCCAAGGCGTCCAGGAATATTTCGCGCGCTTTTTCCTGCAGTTTGCCCTGGACCTTGAATCCGCCCAATTGATGCACCGATTGCGGAGTCAAACCAAGGTGGGCCAGGACCGGGATCTCGGCATTCAGCATTGCTTCAATCACCTTGAACCTTTTGCGCCCTCCTTCCAGCTTGACCGCCTCGGCACCCCCTTCCTTGACGCAGCGTAAGGCATTTTCCAAGCTCTTTTCCGGGTTGACATGAAACGACTGGTAGGGCATGTCGCTAACCACCAGCGAGCGCGGTCGGGCGCGGGCCACCATTGAGGTATGGTAGACCATTTCGTCCATGGTCACTTTCAGGGTATTTTCGTGGCCCTGGAGCACCATGCCCAGCGAATCACCGACCAGAATGAGATCGATACCAGCCAAGGAAGCCAAGCTGGCGGTGGGAAAATCGTAGGCGGTCACGGCCGTGATCTTTTCCCCGCGGGCCTTTTTTTGACTTAAGGTCAGTACTGTCTTTTTTTCCAGGTCAGGCTGGGGCATAGTAACTGATCCCTTTCTTGTGATTTTTTATTTCATTGATCAGGCTGTCGATATCTTTGCGGTTGTTGAAATCCGTTTTTTCGACATTGACCACCAGCAACGGCGACAACTTGTAATTGAAAAAATAGTAATTGTAGGCTTCGAAAATTTCACGCCAGTATTCACTGGGCATCCTTTTTTCAAATTCGCTGCCGGATTTGTAAATGCGCTGCATCATCTCCGCAAAAGAGGTCTGCAGGTAAACGACCAGGTTGCAGGGAAATATCTTTTCGGCAAATATATTCAATATTTTCTTGTAAATATCCAGGTCCTCATCATTGAGCACGGTATGGGCGTAGATGCCGTCCTTGTAGAAAATATAATTGGAAATAGTGGTTTTTTGGAACAAGTCCTTTTGTTTCATCTCCAATTGCTGATTAAAGCGGTTGATCAGGAATATCAATTGGGTTTTGAGTGCCAATGGATTGTAATTGGACGAAAATGACTCATAAAATTCCTTTAAAAATGGATTGCCCTGGTTATCCAGGATCAAGCGGGCTTTGAATTCCTCGGCCAATATCCTGGCCAGCCTTGTTTTTCCGGATTTGATCAATCCTTCTACGGCGATGTACTTTAAATCAGTCATTGCGAAAAATTATACCATTTAACCACGACACTGTAAATGGAAACAGGCCGAAAAACCTGCCGGGCACCGGGCAGGTACAGCCTAAACAAACTGCATTTCAGTGAAGCGCTTGCGCAGTTGGTTGACCTTGTCCTTGACCTTCTTGCCTTTGATGGCTTCGGCTATCAATTCACCCAGGGCAGTGAAATCATTTTCCTTCATGCCGAAACGGGTCATTTCCGAGGTGCCCAGGCGCAAACCGGAAGGATTCATCGGATCAGCGTCGCCGGGGAGCATATTGTAATTGCAGATGATATCGTTGGCTTCCAGGGCCAGCGCTGCCTTGACGCCACCTCCAAAGGAGGAAACATTGACCGCGATCTGGTGCGAACGGGTGTAACCGAACTCCTTGGCTTCCACCTGGATACCATTGGCCTCAACCGCTTTGGCCAGGACTACGGCGTTCCGGCATATCTGGGCGGCATAATCGCGGCCATGGACCTTCATCTCGCGCACAGCCACCAGCAGGGCCGGCAGGCTGTACAGGTGGTGATTGCTGGACGTGCCCGGGAACACGCCGCGATCGGCCGCGCCCCAGTATTTCTTTTCGCCTTCGGCGTCCAGGTTGCCCAGGATGACACCCCTCTGGGGGCCGGGAAAAGTCTTGTGGGTGCTGCCGGTCAGCCAGGTGGCGCCTTCGGCCAGGGGATCTTGGAACTGGCCGCCGGCGATCAGGCCGAGTACGTGGGCTCCGTCATATAAGATCGGGATTTGCATTTCAAGGCAAAGCGGGGCCAGTTCCTTGACCGGATCTGGAAAAAGGTAGAGGCTCTTGCCCATGATCAGCAGGTTGGGTTTTACCTTGACGATCAGTTCAACGGTCTTGGGAACATCAATATGGTAATGGTCCTCGGTCAGGGGAAAAAATGCAACGGAACTGAATTCGCCTTTCCGGCTTTCAGAACCTGGCCGCGCGTCTGGATGCGCCGGCCCATGATCCCGAAAAAATTGTGGCTGATATGACCGCCAGCGTCGGTAGAATTGGCGATCACCGCGTCACCGCCGCGCAGGTAGCCCATGGCGATGGCCGTGTTGGCGTTGTTGCCGCTGTAAGGCCTGACCTCGGCCTGGGCGCATTGAAAAAGTTCCCGAATCTCCCTGGCGGCCATTGTTTCAATTTCATCGATGTATCGAGTTCCCTGGTAGTAACGGTTGATCTTGTCAGGGGTGTTGGGATGGCCTTCGGCGTAACGGCCCATAAAATCATTGAGCTGGATCGAACGTACTGCCGGGCTGGGAGTATTCTCGCTGGCGATCAGGTTGATGCATTGCTTGCCTCGCCATTGGTTCTGCTTTTCGACTATGGCAAAGATGTCTTTTGTGTCAACGGACATGTGACCTCCTGATTTTGTAAAATATTTCAATGAATTTTATTTTCCACGTCGTCGCGCAGGTAATCCAACCGCACCTGGTGCCGGCCGCCCACGAAAGCGGTCTGCAGAAAAACAGCGACGATCTTCAAGGCTGCGGCGCTGTCCACCACCCGCGCCCCCAAAGCGAGGACATTGGCGTCATTATGGCTGCGGGCAAGGAAGGCCGCTTTTTCATCGTGACAGAGCGCGGCCCGCACGTTCCTGAACTTGTTGGCCACGATGGACATGCCGATGCCCGAGCCGCAGACCAATATTCCCATGGTGTGTCCCGGATCGGCCGATACTTTCGCCGCCGCCCGGGCGCCGAACTCGGCCCAGTTGGCCGCGGCGGAAGAATAAACACCGCAATCGTCGACCGCCTTCCCTTGTTTTCGCAAATTCGCCTTGAGTTTTTCCTTTAATTCAAAGCCGGCATGATCGGCGGCGAGGACCAACATCATGCTATCCTGAACATCCATGGGATGATCTTCAGTTCTTGGCGAATCCCACGCTGAGATCGAGTACATCTCCCTTGTTCAATTCCAGGTCCTGGTACTGGGAACGCACCGGCTGGCCGACCGGAAAGTAAACCATGCTGACGCGCATGGCGCCCTTTCCGGGCCAGGTGCAGCGTGAAACCTTCCCTCTTGCCCGGAGCGATCTCCATGGTTGAATAGTAGATGGTAACCTTGATGCTCAATTCTCCATTGTTGTACACGTTTATCTTTGCTTCACTGGAAGAGGAGCAGCCGGTCAGGAAAAGCAAAACCAGTATTAAAACAACCAAGCCGTAATGTTTGATCATGAAGCTCCTTGCCTGCCCCTGAAATTAATATAAATCACGAGGAAAGTCAATAGCGGCAGACACGCCACTCGCACCCGCGGGGGCAATTTTCATAAGAAATTTTCCCGCTGCTCTTCCTCGGCCCCGACCACGATGGCCGGAGCATCGGTGCGCGGACAGACATTTTCGCAGATGCCGCAGCCGATGCACAAGTCCGGAACCACATAGATCTGTTTCACTTTTTTGAGTTTGCCGCGGAAATTATATACTTCGACTTCACGGAACCTGATCGCCTTTTCCGGTACCGGGCAATGTTCTTCACAAACCGCGCAATTGTAGCCGTCGGCGTAGGTATAACAGGTGCTGCGGTTGATGACCGCCGTGCCGATCTTGAACTGTTTTTTCTCTTCCAGCGTCAACGGCATGAGGGCATGGGTCGGGCACACCCGGGTACAGCGCACGCACTCGTATTCACAATAACCGTTGACCGGAATTAAAACCGGGGTCCAGATCCCTGCCAACCCGGCCTGAAAAACGGCAGGTTGAATGGCGTTGGTCGGACAAGCCTGCAGGCAGGCCCCGCAGCGGACGCACTTTTTCAGGAATTCCTTTTCCACAACCGCTCCCGGAGGGCGAATGAAGACACGGGCCTTGGCCTTTTTATCTACGCTGATTTGGGGCAGCGCCGCCGCTGCCAGGCCGCAGCCGGCTGCGGCCAGGATCTGACGACGGCCTATGTCCAGGGCGGGCTTTTTTCCGGACCGGGGCAGCTGAAAGCGCACATCAATGGCGGCGAATGGACAATCGTTCAGGCAATTGAGGCAAAGCACGCATTCGGATTTGAGATAATCCTGGAAAGGGCTGCCGTAATATGTGCAGTGGTTGGAGCAGGCGCCGCACTTTCGGCAGTTTTCATTGAGCGGCAGACGCAAAAGGGAATACTTGGCCAGGAAACCGTAAACCGCTCCCAGCGGGCAGAGGGTGTTGCAAAAAAAACGGCGGCGGTACAGGTTCAGCAGCAGCAGGCCGAAAAAAATCAAGCCGATGGCCGCGGCCTGCAGAAATGTCCTCTGCCTGACCGTGAGCAGGAAACGCCGGCTGAAATCGTACAGCGGTTTGACGATTTTCCCTGCCCAGCCCTGGTTCTGCGCCCCGGATTGCAGGGCGTGCTGGGCCAGGAAATTTGCGCCCGGGACCAGCGCCGCCGAGCTGCTGCGCGTCAGCAGCGCCAAGGGGTCGAGCCAGCCCAGCAGCTGGCTGGCAAAAAGCGAAGCGACCAGCAGGATGATCAGAAGCAGGTACTTCAACCGCAGCGAGGGGCGGCTGACCGGAATCTTTCTGCGCTGGCGCCGGCTGCCCAGCCAGGTAAAAAACTGGTTCAGGGCCCCGAAGGGGCAGACCCAGCCGCAAAAAAAACGGCCGAAGATCAGGGTCAGGATGAGCGGGATCAGGGCCAGCAAAAAGACTTGCAAAAAAGGTCCCGACCAAAATATTCACCCAGAGAAACAAGGGGTCGATATAAAAGAAAAAGCCGGTATGCGGCAAATGCTCGATCGCGGCGCCGCCGCTTTTCAGCAGCAGAAAGAAAAACAGCCAGGTGAAAAAAAACTGGCTGATGATGCGCAGCCGCTGCAACCGTTTGCTGGTTTTGGAGTCCACCGGGCGTCAGACGGTCAGCGACTTGACCGGAATCCTGGCAATGTCGATCTCGCCCATTTTTTTGGCATAGGCCGCCTGCAGGAACTCCACCTCCCGGGGGGCCTTGCCGAAGAGGACCGCCGCCGCCACGTCGGCATGCATGATGTGGGTCGAAGCGATCACGGTCTGGCGCATTTCCACATCGCTCAGCCTCCCGCCCACCGGGCCGTTGCGCATCAAGACCCTGTAGGCGTCCACCACGACCAGGTGGCTGCGAAAACCGGCGGCGAGTTCGGCAATGTTTTCACCCATGTCGCGGTGCAGCTTGCCACGGTTACCGCCCAGGATGCCATAGAGGTTTTTCATGGCAATGGTCAGGCCGGCGCTGCCGTGATGCTTGAGGATGGGCACGTTGATGAATTTGTCGACTTCCAAGAAGTCCTTGAAAACCGGCCATTTGGAAAGAGTTTCGCCCTTGAAGTCATGGACAACCAGGCGGTTCTCATCGGTATAACGGACCTCGGCTCCCAGTTTTCCGGCCATGGCGGCGATGCCGCTGCGTTGGTAGCAGTCTTCGGCCTTGTGACAAGTGTTGTCCATGACCACGACTTTTTTGGCGCCGGCAGCGAAAACCAGTTCGATTACTGCCCGCAAGACCTCGGGGTTGGTGCAGGCGGCCTGTTCCACGGTCCGGTTCCAGCCGATATTGGGCTTGACCATGACCACGTCGCCGCGGGAAACGATTTTACCCATGCCGCCGGTCTCCGCTATGGCCTTTTTGGTGATTTCATAAGGCGATGCGCCCTTCACCTGGATGACGGGAGCCGCGCTGACCTGCTTGTCCAGGGCCGCGGGCGGGCCAACAGCATGCCTGACGAAAACAACACGCCGTTTTTTACGAAAGTTCTTCTTTTCATGGACACCATTCTAATAAAAAACAGCGAAGCGGTCAAATCAAGGCAAAAACTATTTCAGGCTTTTCAACAGCTCCACCAGGAAATCCCAGATCTTGCCGATGGATCCAATGTGAATTTTTTCGTCGGGCGCATGGGGGTTTTTCAGCGTCGGGCCGAAGGAAATCATGTCCATGCCGGCATTTTTGTCGCCGATGATCCCGCATTCCAGGCCGGCGTGAATGACTTCCACATGGGGCTCTTTGCCGAACAGCTTGCGGTACACATCCTTGCAGCGGGCCAGCAGCGGCGATTGCATGTTGGGCTGCCAGGGCGGGTAGCCGTTGCCGCTGACGGCCTCGGCTCCGGCAAGATGCCCAATGGCTTCGATCTTCAAGGTCAGGGCATGCAGCCGCGACTCCACCGAACTGCGCTGGCTGGTAACGATCTCGATTGTGCTGTTGGCGATCTTGGCGCTGGCCAGGTTGTTGGAGGTTTCCACCAGACCCTTGATTTCCGTTGACATGGCGGCTACGCCGTGCGGCAGGGCGATGATCAGATCGAAGATCTTGGTGCCGTCAGCCACCTTCAGCGGGCGCTTGCCCATGGTTTCGGGCTGCAGTTCCAGCGCTACCTTCAACTCGGGATCGGTATTCTTGAATTCATGCTTGAAAATCTCTTCCTGGTCGGCCACTATTTTTTCAATTGCCTTGAAGCTGTCGCGGGGGATAAAAACATCGGCCCAGGCATCGCGGGGAATGGCATTGTGGGCCGTGCCGCCGGAAATATCGGCCAGGCGCAGGTCGAAATCTGACTTGATCGTTATTAGCGCCCTGTCCAGGATACGTATGGCGTTGGCCCGATCATCACTGATGTTGATCCCGGAATGGCCGCCATTCATGCCGCTGGCCTTCAAGCGGGCCATGACGAATCCTTCCGGGGCATCTTCGTACTGCAAAGCCAGGGTGATGTGGGTGTCGCGGCCGCCGGCACAACCGACGGTGAAAACACCCTCGTCCTCGGAATCGACATTGAGCAGGATCTTGCCTTCGATAAAACCAGATTCCAGCGCATTGGCCCCGGTCAGGCCGGTTTCCTCATCCACGGTGAAAAGCAGTTCCAGGGGTGGATGGACGGCTTCCTTATCCAACGCCAGCACCATGGCCATGGCCAGGGCGATGCCGTTATCGGAGCCCAGGGTGGTGCGGTCGGCCTTCAGCCATTCGCCGTCATAGACAAAACGGATGGGGTCTTTTGAAAAATCATGGGGAGAATCGGCGGTTTTTTCGCAAACCATGTCCATGTGTCCCTGGATCACTACGGCTCCTGATTTTTCGTAACCGGCGCTGGCGGGCACCTTGATCAGGACATTGCCGACTTTGTCCTTTTTGGCTTCCAGGGCGTGTTTTTCGGCCCATTCCAAGAGGAACGCTCCGATTTTCTCTTCATGCTTGGAACAGCGCGGTATGGCGCTGATTTCTTCGAACAGATCTAAAATTAAGTTTTGTTTTTTGATGATTGATGTTCATTGCCACTCCTTTAAGAAAAAAACTATAAATGAAAAAGTCCAAAAAGTCAACGGGGAAAAAGGTCCTGTATTGAAATCAAAAGTCGATTCACGTACAATAAGTCTTACGTGCACCCGAAAATCATGATGCTTTTTTTGTTTTGCCTGAGCGGTGCCGGCATGTCTTTTTCCGCCGCCCAGGAAATAATGCCGACAGGGATCACCTGCTGCGACGAAGAGAAAATCAGGCTGGCCATGACCGAGGAGGCATTGGCCAGGATACTGGCCAAAACGGAACCCGGCCTGAGCAGACAACGGGTCGGGAGGCGACTATCTGAGCGATCAGGCCTATGAAAAGATTAAAAAGGCGCTTGCCTGACGAAGGCGGCAAGGACGGGCGCCTGGTTTTGCTGCGCCGGATGCTTCTGCAGCCGCCCGCGGATCGGGATATAGAGGAATTTCAAACCCTGGTCGGCCATTTTGTCCTGGGCATGACCTTGGAGATCGGCATAACCATGCAGGACGAATTCGACCAGGCGTTGCAGGTCAATGAAAAAACCTTAAAATTGCTCGACCACCTGGAAAAACTCCCCCGCTTGAACGAGGAAGACCTGGGCCGGGCCCTTTTTCAGGTCGACCTGACCGAAAGGGAACTGAAACGGATCCGGGCCAGCGATCGAAAATGGAAAAACCACGCCCCGGACGCCGCCCCGTTCAAGGAATTCAACACCTTGAAAAAAAACATCACCGGCCGGCCCCCGACCAGGAGCAATGGCTGGTCTTTGAATTGGCAGAAAAATACCGCTCTCGATTCCCCTTCCTGGATGAGTTCCTCGAAAACTATCGCCGCCGGGCCGCTGCTTTTCGCGATATTACCCGCAGAGTGAACGAACTTCTATCCATTTTCAGGGAATAATCATGGGAAGAGGGGGAAGATTCCGACGCAGCCATAATAAACACTCTTGAAATTTTCGCCGCTTTGCCTTAAAATCACTTTCATGAAAAAAAACACCTGCTGCCCACCCTCGGATCGTTTTGGTTTTCAAAAATGACCCGCTCCACGCTGCAATCAGAACAAAATAAATGGTTTTCTTCCGTCCCCCTGCCGCTGCTGGCCCTGGGCGGCGCGTTGCTGACCGGTTTGATCCTGAGGCTGTGGGGCATCCACTGGGGTTTCCCGCGAGTCGATCTGAGCCCCGACGAGCTCAATGTCTGGAACATCAGCGCCGGGCTGAGCTGGCAGGACCTTGACACCCATTTTTATAACTATTCCGGCTTGACGTTTTATCTGAATTTTTTCACCGCCCAGGTAGCGCGCCTGTTCGGCGTAGCCTTGCAGCCGCATACCATCCTGCTGATCAACCGCCTGTGGAGCGTGTTTTTCGGCACCCTGACCATCCCATTGGCCTACCTGGCCGCCCGCGATTTTTTCAGCGAGGCCAAGGCCGGGGCCTGGGCAGCCTGGATGGTGGCCTTGCTGCCCATCCATGTCTGGCACTCCCACTTCGGCACCAGCGACATCAGCCTTGTCTTCTGGATCACAGCCGCTTTCTGGCTGGCACTGCGCGCCTTCCAAAAACCGGGCGCGGCCCGTTTTCTACTGGGGGGGCTGGCGGTGGGCGTGGCCATCGGGGTCAAGTTCAACGGCATGCTGGCCGGAATTTCCTTTTTGGTGGCGGCGTTGGCCGCCTGGCGGGAAAAACGCATCCGCTCGTTCCCCAAGGCCATACTGTTCCTGTTTCTGGCCGGAGCGGCAGCCCTGGTCGGTTTTTTCCTGGTTTCCCCCTTCTCGATCATCCACTTGAAAGCCACGGTATCCGCTTTCTTCTTTGAATCGGCGCATGTCAAGGGCGGACATTACGGCTTCGACCTTGCGCCGGGAGGTTGGCCCTATTTCCCGTACATTTATCAACTTTTTTCCGCTTTTCCTTTCTCCTTCGGCCTGCCGCTTTACCTGGCGGCTGCGGCCGGAGTCGTTTTTTTCGTCATGAGCCGCAAAAAAACAGAAGTGATCCTGGGCTTGGCTTTCCCATTTCTCTACCTGGGCATCGTGGCTTCCTGGAAATTCGTTCCCAGCCGCTATTATCTTCCCGTTCTGCCAATCATCCTGATACTCGCATCCTGGGGCGCGTTCAGGCTGTTCTCCACCTCCCGCGGCCGGCTCCGGGCAGTGGCCTGGCTGCTCGCGGTTCCGCTATTTGCCTACACTCTGGCCTACGATATATCCACGGTGGACCGTTTTCGCAGCGATACCCGGCTTGAAGCTGCCCAATGGGCCGAAAAGGAGCTTCCTGCCAAAAAGCAGGATCATTCTGGTCGATCCCATTTTCGACCGGCGATTTATCGTTCCCGCCGACAGCCCCGGACCCATGCCATTTTCCGTACCACTGTCCACTGTAATGGGAAAATCCTACATGCCGCTGTTCGACGGCTCACATTTCGAAGTACTGACCAAGGATTTGCGGGGAACCATGTTGGATCTGCAGCGCGGCAAACTGGGCCGCGGCGATATCCTGATCCTCAGCAGCCTGGTTTTTCTTCGTGACGTGCGCCTGGGAGAAAAGGCCGCTGAAAGGATGCGGCTGTGGAATTCGATCCGCAAGAATCCGCGAAAATTACGCCGCCTGCGAGTTTTTGATGCGCCTTTTATCAACCGTGAAATTTATGCCGCCCTGGACCCGATGTTCGCCTGTGACTTCGTCTCGCCGACCATTGAATTCTACGAACCGCTGGCCCGCCGCCGGCCATCGTTTCCGTCCGGCGATCCCCGGCGCTGATCAGTTGATATAACCCAGGGCCTTCAGGCTTTCGAGATCTTTTTCCGAAAGTTGGCGATGACCACTTTTTCTCACCGGGTACTTGTTCTTGGCAATATAATTGTTATAAAGGTTGTTATTCAGCAGAAAAAGTGAGAGGCTGCCGGGGAGCAAATTTTGCTTTTCAGCGGCATCGGCCTGGTAGTCAAAACAATAGCGAGTGGGTATGTCCAGCCTGGCCGCGTAAGTGCTGCTTGATTTCAATGAAGCTGCGGCCGCCGGCGATAATGGCATGGCTGGACTGGCCGTAAATATGAAGTTTGCGGCCCGCCTCTTCCTTGAATAAGGAGATTCCCTGGATAGTGGTCGGGATTTTCTTGCGCAGGATGTCTTCGACCACAGTCGGAAAAACATCCATCAGGCTGACGGGACGGTCGATGCGGGCCTGCTTGCGTCCGGGGATACTGACGATCAAAGGCACACGCGTGCTGGATTGGAACGTCAACGCACCATGATCGAAAAAGAGGTTGTGCTCGCCCAGTTCCTCGCCGTGATCCGAGGAGATGATGACCACGGTGTTGTCCAGGTAGCGGCGCTTGATGATCTCCAGTATCTTGCCGATCTCGCCATCCACGTAGCGTACGCAGCCCTCATAAAGAGCGATGAAATAATTTTCATCGCTGAGACCGTTCTGGATCTTTTGCTTTTCGATTTTGCTGCCGATGACGATTTTTTTTTCAATCCGGGAGATATCCCTGCCCTTTCTGGTTTCATCGTAGCGGACCAATTCTGCCGGCGGCAGATAGGGAGCATGGGTATCAATGTAATGCACCCATAAAAAAAACGGCTTGTCGTGCTTGCCATTCAGGAATTTACTGGTCGCATCGGTGATAAATGGCGTTGCGGCAGCTTTGCCATCGACACGTTTCCATACTTCAGTGTAGGATGCGAAACCCTGGTCGAACTTGAAAAATTTGGAAAGATTGGCATTCTCGACAATGGCCGCAGTTTCATAATCATTTTTGCTCAGGAACTCGGCAAGGGTCAAGTTTTCTTCCCTGAGAAAATCCTTGATCGGGGAGGTTTGATGGAAAAAAGGATGCAGGCCGGTCATCAGTGAAGCGAAGGAAGCCGAGGTTTTGGGAACTGTGCAATAGGCATTGGTGAAAACAAGGGATTCCCTGGCGAATGCGTCGATCTGCGGGGAGGTATCATTTGCATGCCCGTAAGCACCCAGATAATCGGCGCGCAGGGCATCGACCGTGATCAAAATGATGTTCGGTTTTTTGGTAGACGATAAAAAAATATAAGAAAGCACCGCGATTGCCAGCAGTGCCGGAGCCAGTAAAAACACAACCAATCTTTTCAGTTTCATTCTTGTATTTTAACACATTGTCGGCAGCATTGGAATCCTGGCCTTGGCGGAATATCGCCTGCGTTTGCAGAGAGGGACGACCTCCGGGATAAGCTTTTTGAAGCTTTCCCGCTGCCAGGACCTGGCAGCTATTGAAATTAATCCCGATATCCCGTAAAATGTCCTGATGGAAATCCCAGCAAACACCGGCAAGGAAACCCCGTGGCAATTGAAAATGTTCAACCGCTCTCTGAAAAAAAAAATGAAGGTCGCGGCTCTGGCCAGATTCTTCCCTGTTCTCGCCAACCGCAAGTGCCTGCTCCTTACCTGCGGCGACAACAACGGCGCCATCAACTATAAAATACGCCATATGGGCGGCTTTGGACCTGGGCCGACTTTGAAGCCCAGGGCATTCCCGGCATGGAAGAGCTCCTGGGTGAACCGGTTCTCAAGCTTGACGGTGAAACAGCTTCTTTGCCCTTTGCCAATGATGAATTCGATCTAGCGGTCTGCATAGACGTGCACGAGCATCTGGACGACCCCCTGCCCGTCACCCGCGAATTGGCGCGCGTCACGCGCCCGGGCGGCACGGTGATCGTCACCACTCCCAACGGCAATGAGAAAAAGCTCGCGGTGCGCATCAAAAAAGCCATCGGCATGGACGCCAAGGCCTATGGTCATCGCCGCACCGGATTCGACGTCCCCGATCTGCGCCGGCTCACCGCAGCGGCCGGATTAACCTTCAGACGCAGCGGTTCCTATGCTCGTTTTTTTACCGAGATGCTGGAACTGGCGATCAATTTCCTTTATGTGAAATTACTGGCCAAAAAAAGCCGGGTCCCGGTCGAAGCGGGAACCATCGCTCCCGTGAGCAAGAGCCAGCTCAACTCGGTTAAAAAGAGTTACAAGCTTTACGCCCTGCTCTATCCGGTCTTCTGGCTCATTTCCCGCCTGGATTACCTGATCGCCTTCACACGCGGCTATGCCGTGGTAGTGGAGACCGTCAAATGATCGCCGTCATAACCGGGGCCAACGGATTCATGGGTCGCCACCTGGTCGAGGACCAATTGGCGCAGGGCATGACCGTGCATGCGGTGGATTTGCATACGGATCGCCTGCAGGACCTGGATTTCGGGCCCGCCCTGAAAATATTCCAGGCCGATATCTGCGACCTGGAAGCAATGAAAAAGATCGTGGCCGGAGCCGCAGTGGTCTTCCACCTGGCCAGCGCTCATCTTTCCGTCACTTTAAGTGAAGAGGCTTACTGGCGCATTAACCGCGATGGAGCGCTCAACCTGGTCCGCTTGTGCCACGAGGCAGAAGTCGCCCGCTTCGTTCATGTGAGCAGCGTGGGCGTTTATGGCAAGATCACCGATCCGCCGGCCGACGAAACAACCCCCTGCCATCCCGATCTGATCTACGAAAAAAGCAAGCTGGCCGGAGAGCAAGCCGTGCTCGACTTTGCGTGCCAAAGCGGTTTGCCGCTGACCGTGATCAGGCCGGTATGGGTATACGGACCGGGCTGTCCGCGTACGGAAAAATTGTTCAGTTCGCTGCGCAAGAAAACATTTTTCTACATCGGCAGCGGCAACAGCCTGCGCCATTGCATTCATGTCGAGGACTTCAACCTCGCCTGCCGGCTTTGCGCCTCGCGACCCGAAGCCGTGGGCCAGGTATTCGTGATCGGCGACGCCCGTCCGGTATCCCTGCGCGAATTGCTGGGCGCCATGGCCCAGGCCTCCGGCTTTCCCAAACCCCGGCTTCATCTTCCCTTGCTCATGGCCCGCCCCCTTTTCGCCGCAGCGGAATGGCTGGCCAGGAAATTCAACCGCGAACCTTTCGTTTCCAGCCGGACCTTGAAGTTTTTCACCAATAATACGGCTTTTTCAATCGCCAAGGCTCGAAAACTGCTCGACTTTGAACCACGTTTCGATGTGCTTGAAGGCATGCGCCGCACCTGGGCCGCGATCAGCCAAATGCCGCCCCGCGCGGGGAAGAACTGAACCATGTGCGGCATATGCGGCTTTACCTGGGAGGACAGGCAGGCAGTGCAGGCCATGGCCGATGAAATTGCTCACCGGGGACCAGATCAGAGCGGCTACCATTGCACTCCGGGGATCTCACTGGGGCACCGCCGCCTGTCGATCATCGACCTTTCCGAAAACGGACGCCAGCCCATCAGCAATGAAGACGGCAGCCTTTGGCTGCTGCACAATGGAGAAATCTACAATTTTCGCGAAGTGAAGCACTGGCTGGAAAGCCGCGGGCACGTTTTTCGCAGCGCTTCCGACTCGGAAGTGATCCTGCACGCTTACGAAGAAGAAGGCATTGAATGCCTGCGGCGCCTGAACGGCATGTTCGCCCTGGCCCTTTGGGACGCCGGGCGGCAGCGCCTGGTGCTCGCCCGCGACCGGCTGGGAGAGAAGCCGTTGTATTATTGCCAGGCCGGCGACCAGCTTGTTTTCGCCTCGGAAATAAAGGCTCTGCTCAAGAACCCCCGCGTACCCAGAAAGATCGACGAAGCCGCCCTCGATTGCTTCCTGGGCTTTGAGTTCATTCCGGCACCCATGACTGCCTTCGCCGGCATCAGGGCGCTCCCGGCCGGCCATTGGCTGGAATGGGCTAACGGCAGCGCCAACATCAGGCAATATTGGCGCCTTGATCAACAAAGCGAAGAACGTCCGGAAAAGGAATGGAGCGAGGCATTGCGGGCCCAGCTTGAACGGGCTGTGCGTCTGCGCCTGGAGAGCGACGTTCCCCTGGGGGCATTCCTTTCAGGCGGTATCGACTCAAGCACGGTCGTGGCCATGATGCGCCGGGCCAGTGCCGGCCCCATCCGTACATTCGCCCTGGGTTACAAAGAAGCGGGATTTTCAGAGTTCGCCTACGCGAAAAAGGTCGCCAACCACTTCGGCACAGTGCATAATGAACTTCTGATCGATCCCATTACCCCTGAAATCATAGAAAAAGCGGTTTGGCACCTTGACCAGCCGTTCTCGGAATTTTCGGTACTTCCCTATTTCCTGATCTGCCGCAAAGCCCGCGAACATGTCACGGTTTGCCTTTCCGGCGAAGGGGGCGACGAAGTATTCGTAGGCTATGACCGTTTCAAAGCCAGCAGGGCCGAGCGCTACCTGCAAAAACTTCCTGCCCCGCTGCGTCGGGCCGCAGGCTCCCTGGCAGCCTCCCTGCCTGACCGGCCCCAAAAAAAAGGCGCCTTGAACAGCCTGCGCCGTTTTTTTCAGGGTGCCGCCCTGCCCTTTGGCGGCCACATGCGCTGGCAGTATTTCCTAAGCGCGGAAATAGCCCGGGACCTCTTCCGCGGTCGCTCGAGCGAGGAAATCCTGGCGACCACCCTGGCTTGGGCCGATCGTGCCGCGCCAACATCAGGCAACCAGGATACCCTGCAGCAGGAGATCCTGTGCGAGCTAAGCTTCATGATGCCGGAAAACCCGCTGATGAAAGTGGACAAAATGAGCATGGCCTGCGCGCTGGAAATCCGCGCCCCGCTCATTGACCACGAACTGGTCGAGTTCGCCAACCGCATCCCTTCCCGGCTCAAGCTTGCCGGCTGGACGACCAAGTCCATCCTAAAAAAAACCATGGCCGACCTCCTGCCGCCGGGAATAGCCTACCGTCCCAAACACGGCTTCAGTTTTCCGATCAAGCACTGGCTGCGGGGAGACCTGCTCGCTTACATGGAAGATGTATTGAGCGGATCGTCCTTCATCCGCGAAAGATTCAATGCGGCCACGGTCGACCGCCTGATCACCGAGCATCGCTCCGGCAGCAGGAACCACGACCACCTGTTGTGGAGCCTGGTTAATCTCGCCCTTTGGCACAAGCGTTTCCTGTCCGCATCGGCATAGCATGTTTGCCCGCATCGCCATCGACTTTCACCTGCATTTTTACGAAAACTATGACCAGGAACGCTTCTGGCAGTCGCTTTGCGATAACCTGGCTTTTGGAGCCGCTGAACGACATTGTGAAAATGTCCAGCTGCAGAGAATGGTACTGCTGACCGAAGCTTCTGGATGCAATATGTTTCGCCGCTGGGCAGTCCCGGGCGCCTCTGCACCGGGCGGATTCACTTTCAGCCCTACAGATGAACCTTACTCGCTGGCCCTCAACCGCCGGGGCGAGCGCCTGGTCCTGATCAGTCTCGGGCCGGCAGATCGTCACCGCCGAACGCCTCGAAGTCCTGACCGCCGGCGATTTCCCGATCATCCCTGACGGCCGGCCATTGTCGGAAGTAGTGGCCGAGACTGGCTGAAGCCGGAGCCCTGGCCATCATTCCCTGGGGAGCAGGCAAATGGCTGGGCCGGCGCGGCCGCCTGGTGCGGAGAATGGCGATTTCAAACGCAGAACCGACCATGTTCCTGGCCGATAACCCCGCCCGCCCGGCCTTCTGGCCGGCACCGCGTATCTTCCGCACCATGGAGATAAGCGGCAAAGCCATTCTGCGCGGCTCTGACCCGCTGCCGTTGCCCGGAGAAGAAAAACGCGCCGGAGCTTTTGCAACATTGCTCGAAGGCGATTTCGACCCCATGAGACCGCTGTCGTCGCTCAAAAGAAATCCTGGCACAGAAAGGCCGGGTTCAGGGTCTTGGTCGCCGCGATGGGATGATCAAGTTTTTCCGCAGGCAGATCGGCCTTCGTCTGCGCGGATAAAGAAAATCCGGCCCCGGAGCCGAAGCAACCTTTGTTTTGATTTTTATTTAAGGCGAGGAGACGATCACAAGCCCGGCGACCGATACATATCAACATTTTGAATAGGAACGCTTGATTTATTTGCCGGCATGAAACTTGCTGCGCATGACATACAGAATGCGATCCGATTGGGCAATGGCTTCGCGGCGCTCAATGGAGAAATAACGCTGGAATTCTTCCTCGAATCCGCAGGCATGGTAATCGGGAAAAATATCATCCCTGGTAGCCAGCAGCAGCCGCACCTGGGAATCACTTTTTGGAATGAACTCGATAATCAGGTTCCGGCAGAAGCGGCTGAAAAAATCGGCTATCCTGGCCAATGGCAGGTTGTTGGCAATGGCCAGGTGATGCACCAGGGCCAGGGCCAGGACCGTGTCGATCGGACAGCGCTGCAATAGCGATGTCCGCTCTGCGTTCTCCCAGCCGATGCCCGGGCTGGGATTGGTGATGTCGCCCAGAAGCGGCAGCAAAAACTTTTCGCCGGAAAGACGGCACTGCAGGTAGTTTTTTTCCACTGCCGCCGCATCGATATCCAGGGATACGGTCGGGATGCTGCGCTGTGAAGCCAGGCGGCTGAATACGCCGGTGTTGGCGCCGATATCCCAAACATGGCGCGGGCTTAGCCATTGCAGGCAATCATCCACGATATTCTTTTTGAACTCAAGCGCCTGATCGGAATAATTCGTGTGACCATAGTATTCGGCCCACTCACTGCCGCGCGGCTGCCAGTGCAGCTTCTTCACGGCGGTTTCCAGGCTGTTGAGCAAAGCCAGGAGGGCAAAAAGGCTCATGGAGTGCTGTTTGGAACGCAGCGGTTTGTCGGCGTAACGTTTTTGCGAGCGGGCGTGCAAATGGATATGGGAAAGCAGGGAGAATTTCAAGCGGGTGCGGTGGGGCAGCAGGCTGCTGGCCAGGTCCAGGGGGACGCCGTCCAAATGCAGTCGCGACAGCTGGTTCAAGCGGACATCGCCGTAGGCCATCAAGGCCAGCGGCGCCAGAAAGTGCTGGCAGAACTGGCGGTAGGCCACCCAGGGACGCCCCTCGGGATATTTTTCAAAAGACAGGGTATCGATCAACAGCGGTCGCCCGGAGACGAACTGCACATTATAGGCGCTGGCGTCCTTGAGTGACATGCCGTATTCCAGCGCCGTTTTCTGGATATTCAGGGTCAGCAGGGCGGCATCCTTGAGCTGGCTGAAGCACCATTCGTAGGGATATGAAATGAAAGGGACCAGGTCAGGGCGGATGACTTTGTAGGCGGCGGCAGTGCGGGCCAGCCTCAAGTCGCATTCCTCATGCTCGACAAGTTGCCCGGCACCGGCAAGTTTTTCGTACAGGCGTGAAGCGATCAGCTGATCGTAATTTTCGCGACAGGTTTCATTGACCTGGCGGAAAAGTTGATGTTCATGCCAAAAAAGAAAACCGCTGGGGTCGCGGAAAGACCCTGGCACGGCCTTGCTTTCAACCTTCATTTTTTCTTTTTAGCGAAAACCCGGCCTATGAATTTCATGATCTTATGCCAATAAACCTTGACAGCGAATGACACCGCCACGAAAGCCGCGATGATGATCTGGAAAACATAACTGCCTGTGCCGGGATCGATATATGCATGGACATACAGGGGGAAAAGCAGACAAAAAGCCGTCAGCAGCAGGCAGGAATGAACAATGTCTTTTATTCGCTTCATCGGATCACCTCATTGAAAACCATGAAAACAGCACTGTGTTCAGTAAACTCTGATCGTTTCAGGAAATTTAATTATATATTATTTCCTCAATACGGTCAACCGCGGATGCAGGCCGGTGTTTTCTTTTCTTATGGATTTTGCTATAATGAAGCCCGCCCATGACGCCAAAAGCCATTAAGATTTTTTTTGCCATGTTTCTGCTGTTCATAATCTGCTTTTCTTTCGGCACCGATCTGCCCAAAACCAAGCACGGTGGTTTTTTTTCCGATGAATCGACCTATTTTTCCATAATGCAGAGCCTGGCCTTCGATGGCGATCTGCAATATACCCGGGCCGACATCATGCGCATCAGGGAAAACTTCTGGGTCGGCCCCATGGGACTTTTCTTGAAGCAAGGCCGGAACAACCGCATATATTACGCCAAATCGTTTATTTACCCGCTGGCACTGGCCCCGTTTTTCAGGCTGTTCGGCAACCATGGCATCCTGCTGGCCAACTCCCTGATGGTTTTTTTTGCATTGCTCATGGGCTTCCTGCTGCTGCGGCAGCAATATTCCCCGGGGCGCAGTTTTACCTTCACCATCATGTACCTGTTTGGCAGTATAACTTTCATTTATGTCTGGTGGATCACCGCCGACCTTTTTAATTTTTTCATCAATTTTGCCGCCCTGTTCTTCTTTTTTTACGAATTCAAGAATCCTGCCTGGTCAAACATTGCCGGTGTTTTTTTTGCCGCGGCGATCTTTTCAAAGCCGAACAACCTGCTGCACATCGGCGTGCTTTTCCTGCTGCTGCTCTATCAGAAAAATTGGAAGAAATTCATCATCCTGGGCCTGATCTGCGTGGTATTCCTGGCAGGCCTTTTTGCCTTCAATTACAGCCAGACCGGGGAGATCAATTATCAGGGCGGGGAAAGAAAGTCATTTTATGGCAATTTCCCTTTGGAAAGAGAGGATTTTTCCTTTGCCAGCGGCCACAAAATGAGCACCGACACCTATTGGAGCAGATTCTATTTGAGTCCGGCCATAGCCCTGCTCAATATGTTTTATTATTTTTTTGGCCGCTTCACCGGCATGCTGCTGTACTTTTTCCCTGCTTTCTTTCTGCTGCTTCTGTTCTTTTTTCAGAAAAAACAACCGCAGGACTGGTTCCTGTTGGCCGGGATCTTTTCAGCCATTCTTTGTTATATCCTGTTGATGCCCGACAATTATTTCGGCGGCGGCGGTTCCCTGGGCAACAGGTACTTTTTGAACATCTATCCCTTGTTTTTCTTTCTCGGCTACCGTGAGCGACGCTTTCAATTCACCCTGTTGCCGGCAGTGGCAGCCGTGATTTTTTTGGCTCCGGTATTCATGAACGGCATGTTCTATTCCGGCTCCCCGCGTTATCCCGGTATTTCTTTTCCCAATAAATTCTTCCCGGCCGAAAAAACCCAATTCGCTACTTTGCCGAGCAATACCAATCCCCGGGCCTTCAACAGAAAAATCGCTGAAAAGTTCACCCTGTTTTTCCTCAATGACAATTACAATCCCATCGAAGGCGAAACTTTCTGGACCCATGCCGACAAGGAGCTGGAGCTTTTCCTTCTGGCACCGGGCCGAGTGAAGCAAATGACTTTTCAAATGAAAAACATTCCCCGCGACAACGAAATCCGCATCCAGATCGAACACAAGTCCAAAAACGTATTCATCGCTGCCAACGATGTACGCAACGTCACATTCAGCCAAATTCCGGGCCTGCCGATAGCCAACCGTTTTTTATACCATATAAAAATCAAGAGCAGCAAATATTACTGCCCGTTTTTTGTCAACGCCAAAACGCAGGATCGACGCCTGCTGGGAGTGCAGACCCAAATCGAGCTGGGCTACTGAAGCTCGGGCGCCCGGGCAGGAACAGGCGATTGACTTTTACGGCCGTTTCCCTTAAGATGGACGCCAGAATGAAACTAGCCGCCGATCTTCACATTCATTCCACCCTCTCTCCCTGTGCTTCCCTGGAAATGTCACCGGCGGCCATTGTGCGGCGTGCCAAGGAACTCGCCCTGGACCTCATCGCCATCACCGACCACAACAGCATGGAAAACAGTTTTGTCGCGGCCAGCCTGGGAATGAAAATGGGGGTGCGGGTCTTGTACGGCATGGAAGCGCAAACACGTGAAGATGTTCATTTCCTATGCCTTTTCGAAGACCGGGTGCGGGCCGAAGCCTTCAATTCGAGGATCTACGACCATTTGCCAGACATAAAGAACGAGCCTGAATATTTCGGCGACCAGGTGGTCGTTGACGGCGAGGAAAATATAACCGGCTATGAAGACCGTCTGCTGCTGAACGCCCTTGCTCTCTCCATCCCGGAATTGCTTGAGTTGGTGAACGAGCACGGCGGGGCGGTCATTCCGGCTCACGTCGAAAGCGCTTGCTTCGGCCTGCTGGTCAACATGGGTATGGTGCCCCGGGAACTGTGCGACTCCGTTTTGGAGATATCCCATACCGTCGGCCGTGAAGATTTGCAGCATTCCTACCCGGAGCTGAACGGCTTCCCCCTGATCACCAACTCAGATGCCCATTTCCTTAAGGACATCGGCTGTGCCTATACGGTTTTCCAGGCCACGTCCCCCACCCTGCCCGCTTTGATCAAGGCCGCCAGGGCCAGCACCTTCGCCAGGGTCTACCGCAAGAACCATGGTTGAGGATCTCTGTTTCCACCTGCATGACCTGGTTCAGAATTCGGCCGCGGCCGGAGCGAATAACATTTCGGTTACGATCAGCGATCTGGCCGCAAAAGATCTTATAACCATGATTGTCGAGGATGACGGCAAGGGCATGGACCGCCGGACCATGGTCAAGGTTCAGGATCCTTTCTTCACCAGCAAAAATTTCAAGAAAGTCGGCCTGGGCATTCCCCTGCTCAAGGCCACGGCGCAGAGTTGTCGCGGCGATTTTCGCATCAGCAGCAAGGTGGGACATGGAACCACAGTCAGAGCCAGGCTGCAGAAAAGCCACATGGACTGCCCTCCCCTTGGCGATCTCGGGGAAACCCTGCTTTCGCTTCTGGTCGGTTTTGACATGATCAACATCCGCTTCGCCTACCAAAGCGAAAAAGGGGAGTTTGTCCTGGCCAGCGACGATATTCGCCTTCAGGTCGGGGAGCTGCATTTTTCCCATCCCGAGATCCAGAGGTTTTTAAAAGGATACATCCATGAAGGGCTTGCCCGCGTACTCGTCAGCCTCGCTTGAGGCCGAGCCGTCAGCCACGGCGATTGTTCTACTTTCGGCCAGTATGCTACAATTGCATTCATGAATCCAGACAAAGATATCATCATCGAAATCCTGAAAAACCTCTCACTGTTCCAGGAATTGAATTACAACGCCGTCAAGGAGTTGACCTACCTGTTTTCAGACCGGGTATTTCATTCGGGAGAAACGATCTTCGAGGAAAATGACACGGGAAACTCGCTGCTGGTTATTGTTTCCGGTGAAGTACGCATAAGCCAGAGGGCCGATGTCAGCGGCGAGGAAACCCTGACCGTACTGAAAAAAGGCAATTTTTTCGGTGAGATGGCCCTGCTGGACGACCTGCCGCGCAGCGCCACGGCCATTGCCCAAAGCGATACTTTCATGCTGGAGATCAGCCGCGAAAAATTCCTGCACTTTATTGAAAAGGATACGGCCAGCGGCATACGCATCCTGCTCACACTGGCCAGGAATCTATCAGCCCGCCTGCGCGAAGCCGACAGCAAGATCAAGGCTTTCGTTAATCTCAGCCAGTGGATTTAAAAAGCCCTCAATTTTCCGGGGGGACGCCGACCCAATTCACGGGCACCCTCGCTTATGTTAAAATATGATAGTCATAGCATGATAACTGAAAATCAATTTCATCCCTTTCATCTGCTGATCAACGGTTTCGGCATAGCCCTTCTGGCCATTACCTGGCTTTCTGGCGCTGGCGGCGTATTGCTGCTCCTATTATTAACCGCCTGGATCGCGGCCAGTGAATTTGCTTGCGGCTTCCTGGCCTGTCCCGGGCCGTCCCCCTACTCATGGTTTTGGCTTTCGCCAATAATGCTGGTCAATTATTCGTCGGTCAGCGATTTTCGTATCCGCCTGGTATGCTTTGTTATTCTGACATATATCCTGGTCCTGGCCCGGCGGCACGCTGCCAGCCGCATAAATTTTTCTTTGATTGCTTGGCCTCCGCGGCGCATATGGCTGTTCTCTCTTTTTTCCTTGATGCTTGCCGCCGCCGCTTTTTATGCCCAGGGCATCCATTTGTCAGGAGACGAGCCCCATTACATCATGATCTCCCAAAGCCTTGTCGAAGACGGCGACTTTGACCTTAAAAACAATCTGGACCCCAAGAAATACTCGCAATACATGCCAGTGGAAATCCCTTTCCATGGCTCGGTCCATGCCGGCCGTTATCGCTCTTTCCACCTTCCCGGCGTATCTTTCCTGCTCATTCCCTTTTGGTTTGTTTTCAAGTTCCTGGGAGGAGCGATCCCTGGCAACCTGTATTTCCGCCTGGCCGCAGCGTTCATCAACTCATTTTTTGCCCTGGGGCTTTTTTTAGTACTGCAGAATGTGCTGGCGAAAAAAGAGCAGGGCAGCCTTTTCCTTTTTTTCCTGATCACCTTCCCGCTGCTGTTCCAGGCCTTGCACCTTTTCCCGGAATTGCCAGCCGCTACCCTGGTCGTGTTCGCTTACTTTTTTGCCCGGGACAAACAGCGGTATTTTTGCGCCGGCCTTATGCTGGCTGGCGTCCCCTGGCTCCACCTGAAGTATTCCTTGCCCATCCTTATCCTTTCCCTGTTCATCATGGCCTGGATATGGTCGGGAGATCGCAGCAACGGCGTCCGCCTTAAACGCCTGGCCGCCTTCATGGTCACGCCGCTGCTGAGCCTGGCCCTATTGCTCCTTTACAGCAGGATACTTTATGGTTCCTTCAGCCCCACTGCCATCGAGTCACAGTTCTCGGAAAAAAGCTTTTTTGCCGTTCCTGTCGGATTAAGGATCGAGACCTTGCTTTCCTTTTTCCTGGACCAGCGGGATGGATTGCTCGTTTACGCACCGGTTTTCCTTTTGATCTTCCTGATCGGCAGAAAGGAGATCCGCAGCGGGATCAGGGATTTTTCCCTGCTGACCGCTATGTTCATTTCTTATGTCCTTTTGCATGCCTTCACTACTTCACGCGGCGGCTACTCACCGGCGGCGCGGCCGACCCTTTTCGTCATGTGGATCATGGTGATTTTCCTGGTCGCTTATTATCACCGGGCCGGAGAGGCAGGAAGAACAGCGTTCAGGTTTCTTGCCGGGCTTACCTTTTTTGCCACGGTATGGTTTTTTTATTATCCCCTTTTTTTGTATCAGCCGGTGACCAGGGAGGTCAGTCAGCGCGCTTCCTCAATGCTGCTTTTTTTAAGCAGCCTGGTCATCGACCTTCCAAAATTCTTCCCATCTTTTCTGAAAAAATCAAATACAGGCTACCTGCCCAACTTGATATGGCTGTCCGCGCTGGCCCTGTTCATCGTGCTTTATTATGCCCGTTTGTCGTGGCGGTCGCTTGCCAGGCCGGCCCGCCTTGTTATCCCGGCCCTGGGCCTGCTGCTGATGTTTTCTGTCTGTTTTTTTCCGCATGTCCGCCTGCAAACACGACACACCTCGGCCGGGCTCCTTTTTTACTGCAATTCCAGGAATTTCTCCTACGAAAAATCAACTGACCGCTTCAGCGTTTTGGCCGGCCAGGATTACGACCTGTTCATCGATTTGAACGGCAGCGCTGCCGACAGCCTGAATTTAAGCTTGCTGAGCACCGATAAAATCACTTTAAAAGTCAAAAATGGACGACAAACATTATTGGCAGAAAACCAGGCTCCCAGAAGCCTGATTGCCCTGCGGCTGCGGTCCTTGAAAAAACTCAGCCTGGGAAAAAGGGAGCTTGTTCACCTGGGGATTGAAAGCACAACCAGTCAGCGCAATGCATTTTTCAAATTGAAATTCAAATAATCAATATGTTTTCGGATGCTTACCCGCTTTGGCTAAATAACTTCCCCAGCAGTCAGCAAACTGAAGAAGTTGACAAAGTGGCGTTAATTGGCGTATTATTTACATGATCTTCTTTGGGTGTAGATTTTTTCAGTGAAATTGCCGCTACTTCCCATTTTGAGGTCAGTTTTTTAATCAATTCCGCAACGGTGTGAAGGTTTATTGCCATACAAACAGGAGCAAATAAAGTTAATACTCGAAACAAGGGGTTTTCAATTATGGAAACGAAAAAGCAGATTAGCATTTTGGGCGGAGGTACTGCCGGCCTGGGTTTGGGCTACTATGCGAAAAAAAAAGGCCTGCCGTTCGAAATTTTTGAGGCCAGCGATCGCATCGGGGGAAATTGCTCCACCTTTTCTCAGGGAGACTTTCGCCTGGATTCCGGCGCCCATCGCTTTCATGATAAAGACAAGGAAATCACTGCGACTATAAAAAGCCTGCTTGGGGACGACCTGTTCCTTGTCAACGTTCCCAGCAAGATTTATCATCACGGAAAAATGATCGACTTTCCCTTGTCGCCTCTGAACTTGTTGAAAAAACTGGGTCCCATCACCTTTACAAAAGCCGGAATGCAGGTGTTGTATTCACGTTTTCAGGGAAAAAGCGAACATAAGAATTTTGAAAATTTCGCTTTGCAGACATATGGCAGGATTATCTCGGAAAAATTCCTGCTGAACTACTCGGAGAAGTTATGGGGGGTTCCCTGCGACCGATTGTCAACCCATATTGCCGGGACACGCATGAAAGGATTGAATTTGAAGACCTTTTTTGCTGAGGCGTTTCTCGGGGCCAAGGCAAAAACCACCCATTTGGAGGGAGCTTCATTCTATTACCCCAGGGGGGGGATCGCTACAATTTCCGAGAAATTGGGCGAGTATTGCGGTCTTGAACGTATTTTCCTGAACCAAAAAATCACTAAAATCAAGCATGATGGTAAAAGGATCCTCGCTATCGAAATCAATGGAACAAAGGAAATTGCGGTCCAGGAAGTTGTAAGCACCCTGGCCCTCGATTATTTTTTGGATATCATGGATCCGCAACCGCCAGATGAAATAATGGCCGTAAAAAAAGGGCTTCGTTACCGCAATATTATCCTGGTCGCAATTTTTCTTGATGAAAGTGCCATAACCAATGCGGCCACCGTCTACTTTCCCGACGACGACTTCCAATTTACCAGGATTTATGAACCGAAGAACCGCTATATCAATATGGCGCCTCCAGGAAAAACTTCATTGGTCGCGGAAATTCCTTGCCAGCCTGAGGAAGATATCTGGAGCAGGATTTCAGATCAAAAACTGATCGATTCGGTGATTTCAAAATTGATCGCCATTGACTGGATCAAGCAGGAAGCAATCATGGACAGCGCTGTATACCGGGTGGAAAACGCTTATCCGATATTGGAAACCGGCTTCAAGGAAAAAGTGAAGCTGATCAACGATTATCTGGCAAATTTTTCCAACCTGAACCTGTCGGGAAGGAACGGCAGGTTCATATATTCCTGGATTCATGATATGATGCGCTTTGGGAAAACCATTATCGACAAGTTTTAAAGGGCACGATCGGCCGCAAAATCAAGAGGTGCAGGGTCATCTAAATGAATTCGAGTAAATCAAGGATCATCCTTCATTTTCTGGGACTGACCTTTGGAATAGCGATACTTTTTTTCCTGGTTTATCTGGTTGGAATTCAAGAGTTTTTGGGCCAGCTGAAGCAGCTTTCATATATCGCGATCGCAGGGTCGATCGCGGTATATGGATGCTCATGGTACTTCCGAACCTGGCGTTTGAATATCATGACAAAAGCCATGGGCAAGCAAATTCGTTTCCTGGATTTATTCAAACTTCATATTTCAGGATATGCCCTGAATGTGGTCTTACCCGGAAAGCTTGGCGATGTTGCCACTGTAGGATATTTGCGCTTATACGGGATGAGCGGGATCAAATCTGTCGCACTGATCCTGCAGACAAGAATATTGGATTTGTTTGCCATAAACCTCTTATTGGTGATGTTTGGAATTGGTTTTGTCAATAACCAGGTCCCGTTATGGTTCGGGATTATTATCATTTTGAGTTTTGTGATTTCCGGGGCACCTTTTCTATTGATCCTCGACAAAAAGCGTCTGTTTTCACGTTGGTTCCTCAAGGATTTTAAACGAAAAACCATCAAGCGAATCGCCGGTAAATTAAATGAACTTTATTTAAGCTTCCACCAGATCATTTCTGACAAGCGGCTGTTGATGGTGACGGTTCTGTTGTCGGCCGTGATCTGGTTCATTGAAGGATTGACTTGTTACATTATCGCTATTTCAACAGGTGCGTCAATTACCCTTGCCCAATGCATATGCGCAATATGCGTCGGCAATATCAGCAAGATCCTGCCGTTTACCCCGGGGGGCGTGGGCGTATATGAAACTTTCATGGCAGTCACCCTGGGTATGAGTGGGGTTATCTTCAAGCAGGCCGTAACGATCAGCATTTTAGATCAAATAATCAAGAAAGGGGTTAACCTGTTGGTGGGGTTACCGGCAACCACGGCCATTGGCATGAATATCGGCAAGCTTTTTCGGGGAATCACTCCTGGGTCCAGGACTCGATGAATTTTCAAGCAAGAACTGACCTGCCCTGCCGCTGCGGCAAGCTAATCACTGCCTTATTGGCAGATCGATAAAATCAGTTTTTCCGGCTTTTTCACTGCAGCCGCAACAAGGACGACCGGGGCCGGACAGAAACCGGGATAGAAGTTAATGCCCCATGACGCTTTCCCGGCCGGCGCCATCTACAGCCGAGATCGCATATTCATATGTACGTTCCGTAGAACCCAGGGTGCGGTCCAGATATTCATAACTGGACTTGGTTCCAATTTGCAAGGTAAAAAAATGATTCAAGCCGCCCTTGCCGATTTCTCGCCGGTATATCTTGTAGGCAACGATCTTGGCCCCGACTTCCTCGTTGCGCGGGTTGGGGTTCCAGGTGAGGCGGTACAGGTATTCAATTGAGAAAAGGTTGCGGTTCACATAACGCTGGAACTGCACGTTCAGAGGCGGGGCGATGCCCAAAACTTCCACTTCGCCGGTGGCACTGGCCGAAGCACCATCGTCATCGGTCACGCGCAAGACGATCTCATAACGGCCCTCGTTGTTGTAGACATGGCTGACGGTCTTGCCTGAGCCCTTAGCTCCGTCGCCGAAAGTCCAATCGTAAGAGGTGATCTGGCCGTCACTGTCCTTGGAATTGCCGGCATTGAAATTCACGGCCAGAGGATATAGACCGCTGGTCGGCGAAAAAGAGAAAAAAGCCGTGGGCGGCACGTTGGGATCCGGTATGGGATCGGGGTCTGGTCCGGGGGGGTTGGGATCCGGGCTTTCACCCTGGCTTAAAATAAGATAAACGGCAGTGGTGGAATTGGCGACGGCCACTGCTGCCTGTCCCCCGGCAGACAAGGCGCTGCTGGAGAACCCGGGCTTGATTCCCGGGGCCGGCACCGTCTTGTGCCCGGTCCAGCGCCCGTTCTGTTTCCAGTTGAAATAGACCGTGCTTCCCGCCCATTCGCTGATAAAGACATTGTCTCTGCTCAGGGCGCTGACATTGATCTCATGGTAGGCCCGGGCAGCGTCATTGGTAACCAGAAACCTGGTGGAAAAACCGCTGCCGGTCCAATATTTATAATAGGTGTCACGGAGAACACTGACATTGTAATCGTTCATCATGATGACATGGAGCTGGCGGGTGGGATCCACGGACAGGCGCGGGCGATGGTTGCCGTCCTTGACGTCGATATTGGCCCCCCAGTTGCCGGTCTGGGTGTTACTGCGGCGGTTGTAGGCGATCGTATAATTGCTGCCCCACAACTGCTGCCAGGCGACATGGACATAATTGGAGTCTACGACGACATCGGGGTGCTTGGAGCGGCCGCTCATGGGCCATCCTTCCTCTTTGACCGTGCCGCCATACTTGCTGATGAACTGGCAGCGGGCGGCAGGCCAGATCATGAACGCTATGAACACATTGTTGTTTTCGTCGGCGGCGATGCGCAGGTCCTCGACTTTGGTTGTTACGAAACCGCCGGGAATTGTGCCGGTAATGGTCAGTGTCCGCAGGGTGGAAACAGCGGACCAACTGCTGCCGTTATGATAACGATACTTGACGTGCTGGGTATCGGAATCGTAACTCGAAGCCTCGATCCAGACCACATGGATATAGCCGCGTTTGTTGATGTAAAGGAAAGCTTCATAAGCGATCAGGTTTGTTTCACTTATATTTTTTTCAAAAGCAACGGAGCTGCCATTGTATGAACTGAGATGGATGTTGCGGCCTGCCTGATAAGCCACATAGATCTTCCCGCCCGGCGCATAAGCGACAACGGGCTTGCGGTATTCTGTTCCCGAGGTCCCAGCGATTTTGATCGGACTGGACCAGGCATGCAGCGCTCTGCCGGAAAATGCCAAAACGATAAATGCCATGATAAAAAGCAATTTGGTCGCTGATTCTTTTATCTTCATGATTATAATTATAAAGTAATTAGCGCATTTTTTCAAATCAAATTGCAACTCTGCAATCCGCCCGGACAGGAATCCGTGGAAAACAGCCCTGGTTTCAGCACTTGCTTTTTTGTGAATTTGCTGAAAAACCGCTAAAATCTCCTGCCAAAAACCCTTCTGCCGGGCTTTCAGGCTATTGATTACAGCAAAATCCCCACGCCCAGGTTCAATTCCAGTCCGCTTAAGTTCAAAGGGTCATCAATATCTGAGTCCGGGTAAATGTCCTTCTGCACCATGTTGAATTTCAGGAAGAGCTGGGCGAATACTTTTCGGGAAAGCTTATAGTAGCCGCCGGCCAAAGCATTGAAACCGATGAGAGTTTTTTTGATGTCCTCGATCGGATTCATGTCCTTGACCAGGAATACATTGGCGCCGGCACCGGCAAAAGCGCTGAGCTTGCCTTTTTCCAGGAAGTAATAGCGCAGGGCGGCGGCCAGGGGGGTGAGCCTGAACTGCAGCTCCACCGGGCTCCACTCAGGCGTATTGTTCTTTGCCGCCAAGCCGCCACTGACCCAAAAATCCAGCTTGGAAGCGAAACGGAAAGCAAGCGAACCACCGAAACCGCTCAGGCCGACGTAGGTATCCTTGAAATTCTGGTCCAGCATCATGTAGTAGGTGCCGTGGACGGCAAATCTCAGGCGATTGCCGAACAGCCCGGCTTTTTCCTCTGTTTCCGGTTTTTCTTCCTTTTCGGCCGGTCGGTTCAGCAGTTTTGAAGATAATGGTGGCCACCACCTGGTTGCCCGCGAATTCAAAACTGCTTTCCTTTACGGCATATTGCGTGATCAGTTCGAGCAATTTTTTCTGGGCTTCCAGTCCGGAGAAGACCTTCAACGCCCTTTGTTTTTTTATTTTAGTTTTTTCATAACGTTCGTATTGCAGGGTTTCCTTGTTGGCATCGAGGTAAGCGATGAACTCTTCGATTCCCGGCAACTGCGGTTCAGCCGGCGCTTCCACCTTGGGCTCAGGCTTTGTTTCTGCCGCGGCCGCGGTTTTTTTCTCAGCTTTGGCTTTTTGCTCTTTTTGCTTGGCCAAGGCCTCGGCTTTTTCCTTGGCCATTTGCTCCTGGTTGACCACGCGGATCTTCTTGTCATGGGCCAGGCAGTCGAAGCCGGAAACGATCAACAGCATACCGGCCGCCAGGTTCTTTTCCACCAGGGTTTTGCCGGCTTCGGTTGCCCCGAGAGTGACATAGATCTTTTTGGCCCTTTTCTTTTCGGCCACATAGACAAAATCGCCCAGGTTATCCTGAAGAATGGCCGTGGTCGGCACGGCAATGGCGTCGGCATGCTCGGCCTTCAGCTTTTTCAGGGAAAAGGCGGTATCCTGATTCAAAAGGTTCGCGGTATTGTCCACAGTGAAAGTGATCTGCTCGTCGCTGACAGCGATGACCTCGGCCTGGCCCTGGAAATTTTCAGCACTGGCCTTCGAATTTCTGGCCGATGGTGAAGGCTTTGTCTTCAAGGCCGGGAAGTGAGAGGGTGTAGATCATGCGCCCGGGATTGACGATCTCCAGCAGCACCGCATCGGCGACGACTTGACTGCCCAGATCCCGGATGAAATGGACTTTGCCGGTTGCCGGGGCATTGACCGTCAGGCGGCTCAGGGTCTTTTTTTCTTCCAGCAGCGCCAAAGCTTCGTTGTGGCTTTTTTCGGCCATCTGGATGGCCCTTTCGCTTTTTTCCTTCCAATTGAGCCGGGCGGTCCAGATCTTCTTCTTATTGGCCACGTCCGCTTCGAGTTTCTCCAACTCCTCGCTCGAGATGGTTTCGATGGCCAGGATCTCCTGCCCGGCGTAAACCATCGATCCCTCGCCGATCTTGACTTCAGCAAGCGTACCGATCGCCGGGCTCTTGACCGCCACGGTCCCGGGCTGCGCCTGCAGGGCATAATATTGATATTCAGGAAAAGTTTCAGTTTTGACCGTCTCCAGGACCACTGACACTTTCCTGGGGCATTTCGCCTTGATGGTCTCGCGCTGCCGGTGCAACGGCGTTTTCCTCATCCGGGCCTGGCGATCAGAGATTGGGAAAACACGCAAAGCAACAAGCCGCTCAATAATAGGAAAAAAAGTTTTTTCATAAGCACTCCTTGATGTCTGCCTTAAGACAGGAAATTCACATTTATCGGTCAATGTAATCCTTGACCAGTTCAAGATACCGGACGCAATTATTCATTTTTGTATGGGCTCTGGCGGTCCTGGTCATCAACGGCCGCCACCGCGTAGACGTACTCCTTGCCGGCTTCAACATTGACGTCGGCGAAAGCGAACCTGTCGGAACTCACCGTTCCCTTGAGAACATAGGTGTTGTCGTCGCTGCCGGCGATCTTGCTGTAGATCCTGTAGGCAGCGATGTTATAGCCGGCCTGGCTGTTCTTGTCGTTGGCCTTCCAGCTGACCACGTAGCCGTCGCGGTTGTAAATCAGGGTGGTGATCAGTTTCGGGGTCCAGGCAACGGACGAGCGCCGAATACAGGGCGTCGACCTTGACGGTCTTGCTGGCGATGCCGCGACCGCCCTTGTCGTCGATGGCGGTCAGCCTGATAGTGATGTTGCCCCATTTTTTCAGGAACGTGTACTCGCTGGTGGCGCCTTCCAAGGTGACACCATCATTGATGATTTTCCATTCATAGGCTACGATCGTGCCGTCGCTGTCGGTGCTTTCCGAGCCGTCGAGGCTGATCTTCTCGCCCCAGAAGAGCGAATCCTTGTCTGTTTTGATCCTGGCCACGGGCAGGGAATTGATCTTCAGCTTTTCACTGGTGACCAGCCGGATGCTGTCGTTGGCGGCGTAGGCCACGGCGGCGATGCCATTGGTATGAAGATCGCATTCCCCGAATGAAGAAGTCGCGGGAATGGCGTTGAGGAAGCTCCAACCGTTCCATTTGCCGTTCTGCATCCAATTATAATAATTTTTGGCTCCGCCCGACCAGGTCTGGGAATGGATCAGCACGTTGTCCTCGTCCAGGGGGCCGATGGCCGGGGTATGATACAGGCCGGTATTGAGATCGGAAACCATGTAGCTTCCCGAGAAGGTCGAACCTTTCCAACGGCGGTAGTGAATGTCCCGTCTGACTCCGTCCGGCTCATCCTTCATGTAGACCAGGTGCAGCAGGTCATTTTTGTCGGTACGGATGAAAGGGCGGTGTCCGCCGCTGGTAACGACTTTCTGGCTGAGAGTCCAGGTCGAGCCCGGGGTATTGCTGCGTCGGGCGTAGCGGATGGTATACTCGGAACCTTCAAGTTGCTGCCAGGAAATATGCACATAGTTGCTGTCCACGGCCACGCTGGGGTGTTTGCTGCGCCCGCCCATGGGATAAGGGTCCAGGTAAACCTTGTCTTCGTAGCGGCTCAAAGTGCCGCAGCGGGCATTGGGCCACTGCATGTAGGCGACAAAAACATTGTGGTCGTCATCGACGGCCAAGCGCACGTCGTCAAGCTTCTCAGGATTCCAGCCTCCGGTGGTGCCGATGATGTTCAGGGTCACCAGAGTAGTGATCGGCGACCATTCGGCGCCGTCAAAATAGCGGTATTTGATGCGCTGGGTGTTGGCATTGGCGCTGAGGGCTTCGGCCCAAATGATGTGGATCCAGCCGTCGGGAGTGATGACCATGTCGGGTTCGTAGGCCATGAGGTTGTCTTCGGAAACGTTCTTGATCATGGTCGACTTGACGCCGTCATAGCTGTACAATTTGATCGAGCGCTTGTTGGTTTTCTGGTCATCGATGTTATCCTTGAAACAGATATAGGCCTTGCCTGAAGGATGGAACCTGACAATGGTTTTTTCATTGTAGACGTGCAGCGGTTCACTGGGCAATGATCACCTCATTCAGCCAGGCGACAGCTTTGCCGATTTCCTCGACCCGCGGCATGTCCTTGACGTTCTCCCTGACCGCGAGCGAGCCGCTCAGGACCGCCATGGCCAATACGGCACAATATAAATTTACCCAATTTTTTGCTGTGCATAAAAAGACCTCCATTATTTTCTTTTAAACAAATTTCGAGAGAAAATATATTTTTACATAAAAACACCGAAATGTCAACTGAAATGAGTCCAATTCCGCTTTCTGATTATAATGACAGGCAGCAAGAAAAAAAACATTGACAACCATTATATATCAGATCAGACGGGCCTGGAAACGCTCCAGAAATTCCTGCACCGAGAAGATCCTCTTCATGCCGAATTGGTGGACCGAATTATCGGAAATGTCCCTGACCCGGGCGGCGATGAAATCCAGGTTGGTCTCAGGGTCCTTGCCGGCGTTGCAGACATAAATCTTGCGCAGCAGGTCGATCTGGCCGCTGAGTTCATGGGCCAGGCCCTTTTTCCTTTCTGGCGGAGCTTTTTTCTGCGCCATACCGAACAGATCGCGCAGTTGCGCGTCGAAATCAGGGACAAGCGGCGCCGCCTGCTTTTTCTGATAATGGCGGCGCACCAGGTACGGCACGCCGGCTTCGGTCGAGCGGCGGACCTGCTCATCTTCGACCAGCCAACCCAGGTTGTGAAATGACACCTGGGCGGAAGCAGTGCTAAAAATTTCTTCGACAAAAGGCTTGATGGTGTTTTCCAGCGACTCGGACATGCTGTTGAACTGGTTCAGGACATAATATATCTTGTAATTTTCCACGTAGTAACGCAAAACCCTGAGAAAGTTATCCTGGGGAAACTGGCCCGCGGCTTCACTTATCAAGTCATCCAGGTTTTTCGCTTCACTGTCGCTGCCCCTTTCCAAAAAATCGCGCAAACGCTGGAAAAACAGGGCCTGTGGAGCATTGGCGTGATCCTGCAGCAGTGGTGACGTCAGCATGATGCCCAGCATGCGGAACAAGACGGCCTTGGCCATTTCAGCCGCGGTATGGGTGGCGGCCCGCAGCTTGGGCGTGAACAGGATAATGCCGCTGTTGGAAAGGGGCAGGAATTCCAGGACATTGCGGTCGAGGCCGGCTTTCAGGTCGATGACCACGTAATCGGCCTGCAGGCCGTTGATGCCGGCAATCAGTTTTTCCTTGACCGCCGGGCTGAAATTGACGATATCATGGACAAATCCCAGCGGCGAGGCGATGAAACTGAAATTGGCAAAGGCCCGGTCCGGATCCATGGCCGCAGGCAGCTCCTGCCGGCATTCCTGCAGCGGACAGTCCTTTTTGAGAAAATGAAACAAATCCCTGCTGACCTTGATGTCCAGAAAATTTCTCAGGCTGGAGGTCCCGGTATCCAGGTCGATCAGGACGGTTTTGTGTGTCTTGGCCAGGGCCAGGGCAAAATTTAACGCGAAAGTCGTTTTTCCCACCCCGCCTTTTCCCGAAGATACCGGTAAGATCCTCATAGGGGGTCTATTTCCCCTTTTTTTGTTGTTTTGCTCATTTTCAAGTCGTTGGTAACTCTGAGCCCCGTCACTCCAAATGCATCCATGAGGGCAATATAGACCAATCGCGGCGAAAAATCAATAGAGAGGCCGGCTCAGGGGATCTTAGTAAAGGAAGGATATTTCTAAACAGAACTCCGGGAAACCGTAAGGGCCGGGTCAGCCATGATCTTGCGCAAGACCGGGTTCACTGTCCGTACAGCGCCGCTGCTGAAATATTCGCTATGACCTTTCCCGGGTCCGGGATTGAGTCTGCCGGTTGAAAGCAGCCGGCGCCTAAGTTGGCGGGCCACTGGCTCGGCCGTGTCAATCAGCTCGACCCGAGGGCCGCAGAGTGAGGCTATATCTTCCTTCAACAACGGGTAATGGGTGCAACCTAGCACCAGGGTGTCTATTCCTTTTTTCAAAAGCGGCCGCAGGTTTTTTTTTAAAATAGTCGTGGTCTGCTCGTCATCCAGGCAGCCGGTTTCGATCAGCTCTACCAGACCCGCCACCGGCTGGGTATACACCTCCATGCCGGACGAGAAATTTTCCATCAGCCGGAAAAAGCGGCCGCCGCTCAGGGTCAGGGGCGTACCCAGCACACCTATTTTCTTGTTCTTGCTCATACTTTGAGCCACTTTTACAGCCGGTTCCACGCCGATGATTTCCAGGCCGGGAAAAGTCAGGCGCAGCAACTCCAGCGCCGCTTCGCTGGCCGAATTGCAGGCCACCACCACGGCCTTGGCCCCCCGGGCCAAAAGAAAACCGGTGATGGCCAGGGCCCGGCGCCGCACAAAATCACTGCTTTTGCTGCCGTAGGGACAATGGGCCGAATCGGCGAAATAGATCGTGTTTTCGTGCGGCAGGATGCGGCGGGCGGCCTGCAGGACCGACAGGCCGCCGACACCGGAATCGAAAAAACCCACCGGAGCCGTCAGTGGCGAATTGTCAGTACCGATTTTTTTCTTGTTCATCGGCGACAATTATACATCAATTTCCCGCCCGGCGCATCTGCAGCCGCTCGGCAAAGTGAAATTTCGATTTGACTTTTTCTGATGATTAATGATATTTTATTGGCAGTTCCGGAGGCAAACGAAAATGGAAAAACGGCTGGAAAAAAGATTGCTGCATAGCTTGGAGATCATGTACGGCGGGAATGACACCTACAGCCCCGGAAGCACGCGCAACATTTCCCGACACGGCATGCTGATCCAGGCCGAAAACCAGATATTTCCCATCCACCACGAGATCAAGGTCATGTTGACCCTGGGGGGTGAGATCGTCAGCCTGAAGGGCATAGTATGCTGGAACAGCGAATTTTTCGGCCTGGAACCGCTGACCGAAAAGCAGTTGGGTATTTTCATCCCCAATCCCCTGCCCGAATATATCGATTATATCGAGCGGATGAACTGACACTGGTTTTTCGGCGTGGCGGCAATTTATCTATTACAATCATTTCTTTTTCATTGCGACAATGCTGATTAAAGTGTAGACTGAATTGGGATGCATTCCCAAAAACAGGAATTGGCGATGGAGGACAGATACCCATGAAAAAACAATGTGCCTGCCGGTTGGGATTGGTTTTGTTCTTTGCAATGACAGTTTTGGCATTCAGCGGGGAAGCCGGCCCGGATGTCAAGGTTGTTTCGATCAGCGAGAAAGTTTACCAGATCAGCGGATTATCCGGGGCGGGCAATGTCGCTTTCCTTGTAGCCGGCCAGGGGGTCCTGGTGGTGGACAGCGGCGCCAGCCCAACCGACGGCCTGCTCATTGTGGAGAAAATCAGGAGCGTGACCGACCGGCCCATCCGCTACGTGGTGTTGACCCATAGCCACGGTGACCACGTTTTCGGGCTGCAGTCATTCCCCCCCGGCACCCTGATCATCGCCCAGCAGAACCTGACCAAAAACATGCAGCGCGACGATGACGAGATCAAGGAAGCGTTGGCAAGTTTTCCGTCCCGCATCGACTCCGTCAAGCAAAAGATCGCCCGGCTTGGCAAAAAGAAAAAAAACGAAAAAAGCCAGGAAGAAGAAAATCTGAAAAAACTTGAATCCCGCTACGCCTTTTACAGGGGACTGCAGCTCGTGCGGCCGCAGATCATGATGCTTAGCGGCAAAATGACGATTTCCCTGGGTGGCGAAGACGTGGAGATCATCAGCCCGGGCCCGGCCCACATCGACGACAACCTGATCGTCTATTTCCCGGGCCAGAAGGTGGTGCACATGGGCGACATGCTGTTCTACCGCCATCACCCCTACATCGACTGGCAGGCGGGCTCGAACACGGCGACCTGGATCGACGCCCTGCGCGACGTGCAAACCTGGCCTGTTGAAAAAGTCATCCCCGGTCATGGTCCGCTGGCCGGCAAGGAAGCGCTCGCCGAGCAGATACGCTATCTTTCCGACCTGCGCGACGCCGTGGCTTCCGGACTGAAAAACAACCAGACTCTGGAGCAGATGAAGAGATCCATTGTTCTGCCGGCCTGGAAGGATCTCGGTTTTCCCAACATGCTGCCCTATGCCATCGAGGCCGTTTATCAGGAATTGAATAAAAAATGACTTTTCCCTGAAAATTTGGATGCAAGGGTATTACATGAAAAAGCCGGCGGGACAATTGCATTCCCGGGCGGGGCGTTCTAAAATAGGCCGATGAACAATCTGCTATTTTCATCCACATGGGTTCAGCTCAAAATGAAAACGCAGCGCAAATCTTTTTCTGGAGAAGCATATGAAAAAACTCCCTATGCTGCTTTTGACGCTTTTGACCCTCTCGGCATTATTGACGGCCGGGACGGCTGAAAACAAGGGCAGCCTGGTGATCATGGGCGGCGGCATCAAGTCCTCCCTGGACCGTGTTTATCAGCGCTTCATCGAGCTCGGCGGCGGCGCCGAATGCATCCGCCTGGCCATCATCCCTGCCGCCAGCGCAGAACCGGCGGTCAGCGGCCTGCAGAATGCCGCCGATTTTGTTCGCCTGGGCGTTCCGGCCGACCGCATCAGGGTTTTTCCCCTGGCCGTGGCTCGACGATCCAACGAGCAAGGATGTCGACGAGGCGCAGTGGATCGGCAACGGCTTCAACGAGGAATTGGCCAGGGATATGCTCGAATACACGGCAGTATATTTTGTGGGCGGCGACCAGATCCGCTACACCCAGACCTTGAAAAAGCCAGACGGCGAAGACTCGCCCCTGCTGCGTTCCATCCGCCAGATCCATGCAGCCGGGGCGGTGATCGGCGGCAGCAGCGCCGGCGCCGCCATGATGTGCGACCCAATGATCTGCGACGGGCGACAGCATGAAAGCGCTCATGGCCGGGGCTGCCTTCAAGCCCGACGCCTGCCCGGAAGCCAAGGGCGTCAGCCTCTCATCCGGACTGGGCTTTTTTTCTGGCGGCGTGGTCGACCAGCATTTCCTGAAGCGCGGCCGTGTCGGCCGCTTGCTAATGGCCATCTATGCCCTGCCCAAAGCGTGGTTGGGAGTTGGCATCGACGAGGACACGGCCGCGGTTTGCCGCGGCGACACCATCGAGGTGCTGGGCAGTTCGGGGATATTGGTCGTCGACGCCTCGGCGGCCAGGGCCGCCGCCAACTTCAATTGGACGACGGCAGGCGGCTTTCAAGCCAGGGACATTGTCCTGCACTACCTGGAAGAAGGAGACAGCTTCAATATCGCCACCCGCACTCCCCTGCCCCGGCCCGAACGCTTGCCGATCGAGAACGGCAAGGAAGCCAACGTGGATTATCCCCTGGAGACCAATATCTTCGCGCCCGACGCCTTCCGCAACATGCTGGTCGACGGCGTGGCCGAAAACCGCCAGGGCGAAACCTCGGGGCTTTCATTCATACTCGACAACGAGGGCCGCGGCACCGGCAGCAAGTGGACCCTGCGCAAGACCGCGCAGACCGGCGCCTATTATGCCAGCATCAACGACGTTGACACCTATACCGTGACCTATGTTTCCCTGGAGATCCAGCCTGTCTCCCTGCGGGTAAAAAAAATACGTTGAAGCTTTGCTGCAAAAAAAAGCGGAGCCTGACAGCGCGACGTTTCGCACTCAGAGGAAGAATTTGCATTTTTCGCCGCATTTGCGGTAGAATCACTTTTTAATCTGATGTTTCTCAGCCCCAATCAAGGTAAATAAGGAGACCGATCATGAACCTGCAGCAACTGGTGGACCTGATCAACAGTTATGTCTGGAGCACGCCCCTGGTACTGCTCTGCCTGGGGGCCGGCATTTACTTTTCCATCCGCACCCGTTTCCTGCAGGTGCGGCTGATCAAGGACATGGTCGGGCAACTCTTCCGGGGCCGGGCTTCCAAATCCGGAATTTCATCCTTCCAGGGGTTCGCCATGGCCCTGGGCGGCCGGGTCGGCACCGGCAATATCGCCGGCGTGGCCACGGCCATCGGCGTCGGCGGCCCCGGGGCACTGTTCTGGATGTGGATGATCGCCTTCCTCGGTGCCGGGTCGGCCTACATCGAGGCGGCACTGGGCCAGGTCTGGAAGGAAAAGATCGGCGGCGTCTACCGCGGCGGCCCCTCCTACTACATCGACAAGGGACTGGGCCAGAAGTGGTATTCGATCATCTTCGCCGTGGTCACGATCATCTCCTGCGGCATTCTCCTGCCCGGTGTCCAGGCCAACAGCATCGCTTCCGCTTTCCAGGGTGCGTATCCAGTCCTGACTCCGGCAATTTCGGGCGCCATTATTGTGGTTCTGCTGGGGCTGATCATTTTCGGGGGCGTCAAGCGCATTGGCCGCACCGCCGAACTGCTGGTTCCCTTCATGGCCGTCGCATATGTCCTGATGGCGCTGGTCATCGTGGCCATTGATTACAAAAGGATCCCGGCCGTTTTTTCCCTGATCGTTTCCTCGGCCCTGGGAAAACATGCCGCGTTCGGCGGCATTGTGGGTTCGGCCATCGCCTGGGGAGTCAAGCGCGGCATCTATTCCAACGAGGCCGGACAGGGCACCGGGCCGCAAGCCGCCGCAGCGGCGGAAGTGGCCCACCCGGCCCAGCAGGGGCTGGTCCAGGCATTCTCGGTCTACGTGGATACGCTGTTCGTCTGCTCGGCCACCGGCTTCATGATCCTGATCACGGGCATGTACAACACCGGCGACGGCAAGGGCGGCTACCTGGTGCACAACCTGCCCGGGGTGGAGGCCGGCCCGGCCTGGACGCAAAGCGCCATCGATACGATTTTCAAGGGCTATGGCGCCCAGTTCGTGGCCATCGCCCTTTTCTTTTTCGCCTTCACCACCCTGATGGCCTACGCCTTCTATACCGAGTCGAACGTGGCCTATCTGTTCAAGAAAAAAAGCGCCCTGGCGATCACGCTGGCCCGCGTGTTTTTGCTGGCCATGACCTTTTACGGAGCGGTGCGCACGGCCAACCTGGCCTGGGGCATGGGCGATATCGGCGTGGGCTTGATGGCCTGGCTGAACATCATCGCCATCCTGCTGCTGTCAAAAGTAGGCCTGGCCACGCTCAAGGACTACGAGGCCCAGCGCAAGTCGGGCCAGCCGCTCCGTTTCGATCCCGGGAAACTGGGCATTGGCAACGCCGTGCTGTGGATGCAGATCAACGAACAACAGCAAAAACAGCGGGAAACAAGCGACGACCTGTAGAAGCGGCCTGAAATCTGAATTTTTTTCGCTATTTACAAATGTTTTCCAGAAGCAGTTTCAAGGCAAAATAATCGATGGTCCGGGATATCTGCTGCACTGCCTTGGTCAGGGCGGCGTCGTGGCTGATCAGGGCGTCCTTGAGCATGAAAACCTTGTAATCGAGGTCATTGGCGCCATGGTAGGTGGCCAGGACGCAGCCCACGGCGCTGAGGCCGCATAAAAACAGGGTATCGCAGCCCTTGGCCCGCAGCAATTTGTCTAATTCGGTCTTTTTAAAGGCACTGGGATAATTTTTGACGATCTTGGCATCATCGGCAAGGACGGCAACCGTTTTGGGGAATTCGAACTCCTCGCTGTCGGGCTTGGGGCCCATTTTCAGGTCGGTGTGATAGACACGGATGACCGGGAAACCGTTGGCCCGGAAAAGACCTATGTAATAATTGATCATCTCCATGCCCAGTTTCTTGTCGCTGTCATCCATGCGCGGCAGATAGGCGTTCTGGATATCGATCACCAGCAGGGCCGGCTTGACTTTGGCCGGGACGGCCTTGGCGGTTTCCGCAGCGCGAAGCCAGGCCATGGATATCACCAGCAGCAGCAATATCAGTAATATGATTTTCTTCATTCCTCCCTCCTTTTTCGAAACCATGGGATAATCCAATATATTTATGTTATGGTTTTTCCTATTTTGACCATAGGACAAAAGTAACATTTTTAAAAAACAGCCGCTGTTTTTAACTGGGCTGGGCGCCATAGGAGTTTTAAAGCGGGATGTTCTGGTTACAGTCCCCTCAGGAAGTGGCCAGGATCAGCAGCAGCCAGCCGGCGCCCATGAACCAGAAGAGGTTGACGGTGACCAGGGGAATGGCCACGAAATAAGACAGCAGGCTCAACAAGCCCCAGAATGAGCGAAATGATCCAGGAAATCTTGGTCGGAGCGTTCAGTTTCATTGATTCCTCCTTTTACGCCCAAGGCATGTTCAAAATAAAATATATGCAAAGTAAACAAGAAAATCAAGATAAAATAAATTTTCAATAGATATTTGACAATTCACGGACATCCTTCTATACTGGTTTCAAGAGTGACTCGAGAATATTTTTTTAGTCCTCAATCCAAAAAGGAGGGATCATGACAGACCCAAAACTCGATCAATTAAAGCTGAAGTACCAGTCGGTGCTGAACCTGATGGACACGCTGAAAGTGCAGTTGAAGAACCTGCACGTCCATGAAGACAAATTGGTTATCCGCGGCGAGGCCAAGACCAAGGACGATGTCAACAAGGTCTGGAACCAGATCAAGCTGGTCGAAAAGGACTACAAGCAGGACCTGATGGCCGAGATCACGTTCCTCAGCGACGCCCCGGCCCCCAAGCCGCAGACCGCGCCCACGCTGCGCATCCACAAGGTCGTGGCCGGCGACACCCTGTCCAAGATCGCCCAGACATACTATGGCAAGGCCAGCGACTACATGAAGATCTTTAACGCCAACAAAAACATTTTGACAGGATCCCAACAAGATCAACGTCGGCCAGGAACTGATCATTCCCTGAAAACTCATTTAAAAACAAGGAGCAATCACATGCTGAAAGATTTACTGCAGAATATTTTGGGCGGGGCCAAGACCCCGAATTCAAGTTTGCTGGAATCCGGAATCAAAATGCTGCTGAATCCCCAGGGGCCGACCGGCGGCCTGCCTGGACTGCTGGAGATGTTCCAGAAAAAAGGTCTGGGCAACATCGTCGAATCCTGGATCGGCATGGAGCCCAACAAGAAGATCTCGGCCCGCAAGGTGAAAAAGGGGCTGGGTCCCGACGTGCTCGGGCAGATCGCCGGCGCCGTCGGACTCCCCAAAGGCGTCGCCGGCGCCCAGCTGGCCAAGTACCTGCCCAAGATCATCGACAAGCTCACCCCCCAGGGCCAGATTCCCAAGGAGACCAACCTGGCGGACAAGGGGCTGGAACTGCTTAAGGGCCTGTTTTAGAAGATCCGTATACAAGTTTTTCCGGGAACAGGACCGGCGCGGATGCCGGTCCTGCTTTTTTTTGCTTGATCCAGAAGAAAAATTATTTTACCCGCTTTTTTTGCTTTTTCCGATCAGCAAGTGCAAAAACCAGTACCAGGCCGCAGCGAAGATGACCAAGGCCGGCAAGGGCAGGCGCAGGTCGCCAGTTTTGCCTTCATAGAGCAGAATGGCGGACGCGCTCAGGGCGACCAAGGCCACCAGGCCGCACAGCAGCAGGTTGAGGGCGTTGAAAACCCTCCAGGACTGCGACCGCTGCGCCGAAGGCGGCAGCCGCTTCAGGGCAAAGAAGGCCACGAGCAGGACGATCAATCCGGCAGGTGAGCAGGCCCAGGCCGGGATTGAGCTCATCGGCGTTTCGCCCCTTGATCAGGCCGGCCAGCGCCAAGGTCATCCCGAACAGCGCCAGCTGCAGGGCCAGCGTCCAGAAATACTGCAGAATGACCGCCGCTCCCAGCCAGGGATCCGATGCCAGCCCATTGCGATAGTCGCGCCACTTGATAAACAGGTAAACCAGCGGCGCCAGCGGCACAATAACGTACAGGTAATAGGTCAGGAATGGAAAAAGTCCCAATCCGATCATTGACATGTTCGCCTCCTTTCTGTCCCTTTCATTCTAGCGCAGAAGCCGGAAAATTTATATAGATAGACCGCAGGAATCGTGGAAACTCTTAGCAAATTCGGTTGGAAAGGGAGGGGAAGAACAAAGGAAGTAGGATGAGCGCAAGGCGCAGATCCTACTCCCTCCTGGATAATTCGGGGAAAGACCATACGGAGGGAGTAGGATGAGAAGCTCGCTTTGCTCGCTTCAGTTCCCTTCCCCTCCGCGGGAGATATTGGAAGTCAAGCGGAGGGAAAGGGATTCGAACCCCGGTGCCCGTAAAGGCACAACGGTTTTCAAGACCGCCGCATTCGACCGCTCTGCCATCCCTCCGGCCAGAGTGGATTTTAGCAGAAGGCCGCAGGGGTGTCAATTTTAAAACAATTGATGAAAATGGATGCAAATGGAGGGAGTAGGATGGATGCGCAACTGCTGTTGCGCACCCTGCGGGCCGCTCGCTACGCTCGCGGTCCCAATCGGCAGATCGCCGATTGGTCGAACCCACGGTCCATGCAATGAGGCAACGGTTTTCAAGCTGCCGCAGTCGATCCCAACACTATGTTTTTGGCAATCTCTTTTGGTCGCCAAAAACATCCAGTGTTGGCAGGGTCACGCCAGGTTTTTTCTGCGATTGAGGAAATCGGCAGAAACAGGGCGTGACACCCGCTCTGCCATCCCTCCGGCCAGAGAGGATTGTAGCAGAAGGTCCTGTGAGTGTCAATTTTAAAATCTTTTAAGGCGATAGGAGGGAAAGGATGTCAGGATTTTCCTGATAGGTGACAAACGCAGGCATTTCAATATATAATAACAGGCAATTGAGAGGAGAGAGTGATGATCAAAAAAAGATTGCCTTTCGTTGCCCTTGCTCTTCTCGCTGGCGCATTCCTGGCATTGCCGGCTCAGCAAAAAGAAGTCAAAAAAACCACCAGCCGGGAACAACAGGTCATCAGAGCTCAATTGCCCCGACGTGGCGGTGACCTCCCTGACCGCCACCCTGGTCAGCACCCTGCTGGGTGACCTGCAGGTCGAGTTTCCCATGGACACGGTCAGGCTGGAAGCCACCCTGGAAAACGTCGGCTCCGCGGCCGTGCCTCCGGGAACCTCCCTGTACCTGATATTGAAAAAAAACGGCGAAGTGATCCAGAGCGCGGGCACCAGGGACATTCTCATGGCCCCGGGCAGCCGCTGGACCTACAGCGTCAACGATTCATTCCCGCACGGCCGGAAAACGATTTACGTCTTTCCAGGTCGCCACGACCCTCAGGGAATGCCGGGTCAGCAACAACCGGGCAACGTGCAGGATCGATGAAAAGAAGCTGCATCCCGCCGGAAATCCCGACCTGATCGTCAGCATTTTTTCCGTCGGCAAGCGCTGGAAGCGCCAGGGAGACCAATTCCAGGCTATTTTCGACCTGGAGGCCGATGTAGCCAATATCGGATCGGGATACAGCAGCAGCGACTCGCGCCTGCTTTTTGTCAATAATGACGACCAGGTGGTACTGGCAACAGTCAACATCAGCCAGGATGACCTGCCCGGCCCCAACGAAAAAAAACGTTTCACGAGCGAACTGACGGCTGCCCAGGTCCCGCCCGGGGAGTTCCCGGTAAGCGCCCATATCGAACGGCCCCGCAACGAGCGCATCGGCAACAACAACTGGTCGCGCAATACCGGGCAAATATCCAATAATGCCGATTCACCGGCCGGAGCCCTGGCGGTCATTGATTTCAAGCCATGGCGCCTGTCCGGAAATACAATCTCGACCCGCATCCAGATAACCAACCTTCAGGAGCGAACGCTGCGCAATATGCGCCTGGTCGTGCTCAAGAACAACCGCCCGGTCAAGGAATGGCAGCAGCTGGAATTCGGCCCCCAGGCCTCTTCCCAAGTCCAATATTCTGAAGAATGCCGGCCGCCCAAGATCATTTTCGGCTGTGAGCGCTACCGGGCCATCCTGAGCGGCGATCCCGGGAACTCGATCTGCGATTCACAATCAAGGAATTTGTACTGTTTGGCAATGAGCGAAGCCGTGCTGCAAAACAATCTGCAGGACAAGGACAATGGGCTGGCGGCGCAAGTCTACCGCCAGAACAGGAATTTCCGCATCACCGAGACGCTGGCCAAAGTCGAGCCCGCCGGCATCCGTATCAACGTCAAGGGCAAGGAAGTCGTTGCCAATCTCCCCTACCGCGAATTCCATTTCGAGATCGTTTTGCTTCCCCGCGTGGTCCTCGGCCAATTGAAACTGGACGTGATCAAAAGCGTGGTCCATCTGGGCTCCGGCTTTCCCGAGTTTTTCAGCACCCTGCTGGCCCCGGTCATGTATCAAAGCATCAAAACCGTCATTGAAAAGTTTGCGGAAGATGAACTGGCCGCCAACTTGTCAAAAACATCATCCGGAGTGCTCAACCTGAATGGCGAAAACCAGACTCCGGCCGGCATCATTCTGAACCAGGGCGCCCTGGATATCTACTACTGAAAACGCGACCGGGGAGTTTCTGTCAGAGGAAAACCAGGGGAATAAATGGAATGCAACAATATAAGCAGCGACTGTCATCGTTATTGCTTTTTTTACTTCTCTTCCCTTATTCTTCCCTTTTTCTTCCCTCTCTTTTCCCTATTGGATATAATATTCCCATGCAACTGACCAGATTGAAACTCACGGCACACCTGTTTCTACTCGCCGCCCTGTTGCTGGCATTTGCCAACTGCCGGACCAATGACCCGCAAACCCATGACTCTGCCGACCCGGTCGACCCGCTGCTGGTGGATTTTCCAGTCTTTCCTGCCGACAATCCATGGAATACCGATATATCCGGCTTCGCGGTCCATCCCGACTCGGCCGCGTTTATCGCCTCGATCGGCGCCAACGGTGAACTACATCCGGATTTCGGCACGGTATGGCAGGGCGCGCCCAACGGCATTCCCTACGTGGTCGTAGGCGGCGACCAGCCGCCGGTTGCCATCACTTACACCGCCTACGGCGACGAGAGCGATCCCGGTCCCTTCCCCATCCCCGACAACGCCCCGGTGGAGGGCGGAAACGATTCCGATGGCGACCGCCACGTGATCGTCATCGACCGCGAATTGCGCATGCTTTACGAGTTGTACCGGGCTTTCAAGACGCCGGGCGGCTGGGAAGCCGAAAGCGGTGCCAAGTGGGACCTCACTTCCAACGCCGTGCGCCCCAAGTACTGGACCTCGGCCGACGCGGCCGGACTGCCCGTCTTCCCCGGCCTGGTGCGCTACCTGGAGGCGCAGCAGGGCGAGATCAACCACGCCCTGCGCTTCACCGTGGCCAGGACCCAGCGCGGCTTCATCTACCCGGCCCGACATTTCGCCTCCTCCAGCAACGATCCCGCCCGGCCGCCCATGGGGCTGCGCTTGCGCCTGAAAGCCGGAGTGGACATCTCCATATTTTCGGCCGTGAACCAGAAGATCCTGCGCGCCCTGAAAAAGTACGGCATGATCGTGGCCGACAACGGCTCCAACTGGTACCTCAGCGGCGCGCCCGACAGCCGCTGGAACGACGACGACCTGCACCAGCTGCACCGGCTGCGCGGCCGCGATTTCGAGGCCGTCTATAGCGGCCCCATCGAGCATTGAGATTTTCTGTTCAATTGTTGAAGCCGTTGAAAGGATAAAAGATCAACTGTTCAGTCTCTGATCAGGATTTGCCGTTTCGCATTATTTTCTTTTAAAATGGCCATATGATAAAAAATGCAATCCCACCGCTGAAGGTGTGCAATGAAAAAATCATTGTTTATTGTTCTCACTCTGGCCGCTTTCCTGAGCGCGACCGCTGCCTCGGTTAAGGCAAAACAAACCGTTGGATCAGTTGGCCGAAGATTACGTGAAACTGGCCTTGGACCGTTGGGGGCGTATGCCCCGGGCTATATCGACGCCTATTACGGGCCGGAAGCATGGATCGTGAAGCACGATGACAGTGTCCTGCGCCGCGGTTTTCCCGCCGGCGAATTAAGGAAAAAAGCGAACAGCCTTATTAAAAGCCTGGACACGGCCGCCCGCAGTGAATTGTCGGCCCTGGAAAAACTAAGGTGCGAATTCCTCGCCAAGCAGATGATCGCCTTGAAAGCGGAGATAGACGTACTGTCCGGGATAAAATTCAGTTTTGACCAGGAATCGAAATTATTCTATGATGCCGTGGCCCCGGTTCACCGCCGGCAGGAATTTGAAAAAACTATCGCGGCCCTGGAAGCGCTCCTGCCCGGAAACGGCAGCCTCATTGAAAGGATCACGGCGCTCAGGAAGGATTTCATTATCCCCGCCGACAAGCTCCCGGCCGTGTTCGACGCGGCCATCGCCGAATGCCGCCGCCGCACCCTGGTGCACATCGCCCTGCCGCAAAACGAGAACTTCAAGGCCGAGTACGTGAAGAACAAACCCTGGGGGGCCTACAACTGGTACAAGGGCAACGCCTTCAGCGTCATCGAAGTGAACACCGACCTGCCCATGGACATCAGCGGTCCGCTGCGGCTGGCGGCGCACGAAGGCTACCCGGGGCACCATGTCTACAATGCCCTGCTCGAGCAGAAGCTGGTCAAGGAAAGGGGCTGGATCGAATTCACCGTATATCCCCTGTTCAGTCCCCAATCGCTTATCGCCGAGGGCACGGCCAACTACGGCATGGAGCTGCTGTTTTCCGCCGAAGAAAGGCTGCAATTTGAAAAGGATGTTTTATACCCCCTGGCCGGGTCTGGACCCGCGCCGGGCCGCAAAATTCGCCCAGGTGCAAAAACTCATCAGCGAGCTGCGCTACGCGGAAAACGAGGCTGCCCGCAACTATCTCGACGGCAGGATCTCAAAGCAAGATGCCATTGAGTGGCTGAGGCGCTACGCCCTGGAATCACCCGAACGGGCCGCGAAGTCGATCGATTTCTGGAAGCAGTACCGCAGTTACATCATAAACTACAACCTGGGCCAGGATATCATCAGAAATTACATGGAAAAAACAGCCGGGACAGATCAAAGCCTGAAGAAAAAGTGGCAGATCTTCTTATGATATTCTTTCCACTCCGCGCACGCCTTCAGGGTTAAAATAGACCTTTCAAAAATATTCGCGATTCGACGTTGAAGAGGAAGAGGAAATTCGTCGATGCAATTCAAATTCCAAATCACAAATCCCAAATTCCAAATAAATTCTAAGTTCCAAATTCCAATGTCCAAAACCAAGAAGTAGATGGGAAAAGGGTAAATGTGTAGATGGGTTAGGAAAAAGCCAATTATTTGATATCATTGCGATTGCCCCATCAACTAATCTACTCACCAACGATCACTCATTTTGTTTGTTTGGGTTATTCGGTCATTGGATTTTGGTGCTTGTTTGTGATTTGGTGCTTGGGATTTGGAATTTTATTCTTCTCATGTCCCTCGTTACGAATCGTTACGTAATTCATATTTTTTTCAACCTCGAATTTCGAACATCGAACTTCGACTGTTAATGTAAAAGAGCCGCTTCGGTATCGAAGTAGCGCTTCAAGCCCAGGCGGCTGGCATGGCTGAGCAGCAGCTTGCTCGAAAGGATCACCTCGGGCGGCAAGGCGCACCAGGGCTGCAGCGCCTCGAGGCAGCGGCGTTCAAAATCGTCGGCCGGCAGCACCTCGCTGATCAGCCCCAATTCCAGCAGAGTGGCAGCATCCAGCGCTTCGTCCTTGAAAAGTATTTCGGCGGCCTTGCCCTGGCCGACGTAGCGCGGCAGGAAATAAGGCAGGGCGCCGGTGGGATGGAGGCCGTGGCGGCAATGGGCCGGCGAGAAGAACATGTCCCGGCTGGCGAAACGGAAATCGGCAGCCAGGCTGGCACCGAAAAACGGGGTAACCACGCCTTGCTGCAGGCCGACGGCAAAGATCTTCTTGAACTCGGCCATCTGGGTGACGATGCGGTTGAGGATGTTGATATGGCGAATGACCTGGGTCTTGAGGTGGGTGGCCTGACCCGGCTGGCCCAGGGCGGCCTCTTCCTTGCAGATGAACTTTTCGTACTCACCGTCGGCGAACCCGCCCGGATTGCCGATCAACAGCAACGCTTTGACCTGGTTGTGGACCTCGGCCTCATGGAACAGCTTCAGGAACCGGCCGCTTTCTGCCAGGTCGGTGAGAGTGGCGACAGAGTCGGCCTGGACGCGCATCACGGCGATGCCTTCGGAAAGATAGGCTTTTAAAAACCCGTCCTCGAAATCAAATCCGTTCGCCTCGCTCATGGTTGCCTCCTGCTGCGCCCGGCCGCTGGCCAAACAGTTTTAGCACGGCGTATCCTTTCTTGCAACTTTTATCTTAATTTTTTTTGAAACGGGCTTTGAAAGCGAGCTTCAGACGGTGGCTCAGGTAATACATGTTGGGAACGAGCACCAGGGTCAGGACTGTGGTGAAGCTCAGGCCAAAGATGACGGTCCAGGACATTGGGCCCCAAAATATGGCATTGTCGCCGCCCAGGTAAATGTGCGGATTAAAATCCGCAAGCAGGGCAGCGAAATCGATATTCAGGCCAACGGCCATGGGCAGCAGCCCGAGTATGGTGGTGATGGCGGTGAGCAGCACCGGGCGCAGGCGGGTGCGTCCGGCCTGCTGGATGCAATCCTTGGTATCGGGAAGAGAAAGTTCGTCGTCCTGGTCAAGGCCCAGGCGCTTCTTGGTATTGGCTATGAGAAAATCGGTATAATCGACGAGCACGATGGCATTGTTGACCACTACCCCGGCCAGGGAAATGATGCCGATGCCGGTCATCAGGATGACGAAATCCATCTTGAATATGGCCAACCCGCCGAAGACGCCGATGGTGCTCAGGATCACGGTGATCATGATGATCAGCGGCTTGGCGAACGAATTGAACTGCAGTACCAGGATCATGGTGATCAGGGCCAGGGCGATCAGCATCACCCTGGCCAGGAATGCCGATGTTTCTGCCTGCTCCTGCTGCTCGCCGGTGAACTTGTAGGAAAAACCTTCGGGCAGGGGATATTGCTTCATCAGCCCCTGCAGCTGGGCGTTTACGGCATTGGCATTGTAGCCTTCGATGATGTTGGACCACAGGGTGATCACCCGCTCCATTTTCAGGCGGTTGACCGCGCCGAAAGTGGTGCCGTACTGGAAACGAGCCACGCTGGAGATGGGCACCTGCATCAGGGCGCCGGTATTGCTGCGGAATGAGATCTTCTGGTTGAGCAGGCTGGCAATCTGGCCGCGGTGCTCCTTGGCCAGGCGCACCACGATGGGGTATTCGTCCTCTCCCTCCTTGAACTTTGACACTTCCCTGCCGAAGAGGGCGGTGCGGATGGTGGCGGCGATCTGCGCGGTGGAGAGGCCGAAGCGACGGGCGCTGTCGCGGTCGATATGGATCACCAGCTCGGGGTTGTTCATGTTGATGTCGACCTTCAAACCTTCCAGGCCCGGGACGCGCTTGCCGCTCAGGTAGCTCTGCACGTCGGAAACCAGTTGCAGCAGCCTGGGGAAATTCTTGCCGCTGAGTTCCAGGTTCACCGGCTTGCCGGTTGGAGGCCCCATCTGGTTCTTGACCAGCTGGATCTGCACCCCGGGGTAGCGGTCGAGCAGGGCGGGGCTGAGCTTTTTCATCAGCGAGGATGTCTTCAACCCGTCCCGGTACTGGTAGTCCACGAAAGTAATGGTGACCATCCCCTTCTGCGGGGTATTGCCGACGGACGTTTCGTTCTCGCCGCCCACCCCCTTGCCCACCGTGGTCAGGAACGACTCGATGTAAGGCATTTCCGGCTGCAGCACCTGGTAGATCTTTTCCTCCAACCCGAGCATGAACTCGTTGCTGGACTCGATATCGCTGCCGATTGGCAGTTCAGCGAAAACATTGATGAACCTGGGTTCGTTGACCGGAAAGAACTGGACCTCGCCGTGGCGCAGTCCATAAAAAGCAATGGAGAAGAAGAGCAGAGCGATCACTACCGCCAGGCTCCATATGGAGTTTTTTCCCTTGAGGGTGAAGCGCAGCAGCTTCAGATAGCCGCCTTCCAGCCAGGGGATAAGCCGGCCCTGGAACCAGGCGCTCAGGTCATAGAGGAATAGCTGGTAGAATGCGACCAGCAGGGCCATGAGCAGGAGGAACGTGCCCATGGAGGTCCAGCCGGCAAGGTAGCATAAAGCGGCCAGGCCGGCCATGACGGCCAGGATGCGGTTGGTTTTTTTCCAGAGCGGCCGGCGCGTTTCCCCGTCACGCTTGATGAAGCGCGAGGCCAGGACCGGGTTGATCACCAGGGCCACAAAGAGCGAGGCGCTCAAGGAAATGATCAGGGTAGTGGGCAGATGTTTCATGAATTCGCCCATGATCCCTTTCCAGAACAGCAGCGGGAAAAAAGCCGCCAGGGTGGTGAGAGTGGAAGTGATGATCGGCATGGCGATCTCGCCCGTAGCGTAGCGTGCCGCCTCGAACAATGAGTAACCCTGGCCCATGAAGCGGTGGATATTCTCCACTACCACGATGCCGTTGTCGACCAGCATGCCCAGGGCCAGCACCAGGCCGAAGAGCACCATCATGTTGACCGTGGCGCCGATGGCGCTGAGGATGATGAAGGAGATGAACATGGACATGGGGATGGCAAAGCCGACGAAAAGCGCGTTGCGCAGGCCGAGGAACAGGAACAGCACGCTCACCACGAAGATCACGCCCATGATGATGCTGTTTTCCAGGTTGGCTACCATGCTGCGCACGTACTGCGACTGGTCATTGGACTTGGTGATGTTCAGGTTGGCTGGGATGGCTCTGCCCTGGCGGGCACGGGCCAGCACCGCGTTCAATTTGTCGATGGCCACGATCAGGTTTTCCCGGGCTTTCTTGATCACCTGCAGGCTGACCACCGTCTGGCGGTTGAGACGGGCGTAGCTCAAGGGGTCTTCGAAACCGTCAACCACCTCGGCCACGTCGCGCAGGTAGACAATGTCCTTGCCGTCCTCCTGCTTGACGATGATGTCAGCGATTTCGCCTATGCGTTTGAATTCACCCACAGTGCGGATAGAGCGTGTGGTCTGGTCCACCACCAGGTCGCCGCCGCCGCTGTTTGTGTTTTCGGCGCTGATCGCGTTCTCTATGTCATTGAAACCCAGCCTGAAAGCTTCCATTTTCAGCGGATCGACATTGATCTGGATCTGGCGCTCGTTGAGCCCGGAGATCTGTACTTTTGAGATCTCGGGAATATTTTCGATCTCGTCCTTCAGGTATTCGGCATGGTCCTTCAATTCATCGACGCTGAAATCGCCGGAAAGGTTGACGTTGATAATGGGAAATTCGTTGAAATCCAGCTCGATGACCATGGGGTCTACCCTAAGGTCATTGGGCAGCTCGCTTTTGGCCTTGTCCACGGCATCCTTGACATCCTGCAGCGCTTTGTCGATCTTGACGTCGGAATTGAATTCGATGAAGATATTGGAGTTGTCCTGGGCGGAAACCGAGCGCAGCTGCTTGATGCCGTTGATCGGATTGATCTCTTTTTCCAGCGGGCGGGTGATCAGGTTTTCGATGTCTACCGGCGAGTTGCCCGAGTAGATGGTATTGACAAAGACATAAGGCAGGTTGACCTGGGGAAAGAGCTCCAGGGGCATGGTCCGATAAGCCATCAGGCCGAAAAGGACCAGCAGCAGTACCATGAGGATCACCGTGTTGCGGTTCTGCAGGGCAAAAGTGGTGGGCGGGAACTCGCGAACCAGTTTTTTTTCGGTCAGGTCGTTTTTTTCCATGCTGCTATCCGCCGGTCGCTCAGCGTTTGACCGTGACCGGCATGCCGTTCTTGACCAGGTTGTAGCCGTTGACGATCACCTGCTGTCCCGCGGCCAGCCCGCCAACGACCATGGTGCGGTTGCCCTCGGTCAGGCCGGTGCTGATGTAGAGCTTGCGGGCCAGGCTGCTGCCGCTTTCCCGATCCAGTGTATAGAGATAAGTTCCGTCCAAATCGTTCTTGACCACAATGGCCGGCACCACCAGGGCGGCGGGGGCAAAGAAATCCCGGCAGCGCAGAGTGACCATCATGTTGGGCTTCATTTTCTCCTGGCGGTTGTCCAGTACGGCCTGCACCAGGACGGTGCGGTTTTTCGCGCTCACCACCTGGCCGATGCGGGAAATGGAGGCTTCCAGGCTCCAGTCGGAATAAGTGGGAAAAGTGATCTCGATGCGATCGCCCTGTTTGATCTTGCCCAGGTAGGTCTCGGACACCTCGGCATTGACGCGCATGCGCTGCAAGTTGACCAGCTGCATCAACTGCAGCCCGGGCACGGCAAGTTCGCCTGCCTTCTTGAAGATCTTGTCGATGATGCCGGCGAACGGGGCTCTGACCTGTGCCAGGTCGAGCTGCGCCTGCAGCGATTTAAGGCGATTTTCCAGTGTTTCCTTGTTGGTCCTGGCCTCCAGGTACTGGATCTCGGAACCGATATTCCTGTCCCAGAGTTCCTGGCGCTTTTTAAAAACGGTGCGGGCTAATTCCAGGGCGTTCCTCACCTCGGCGACTGCATTGCGGGTGATATCGGAATTCAGGGAAACCAGCAGTTCGCCTTTTGGAACACGTTGGCCTTCCTGGACGTGAATGGTCTTGATCTGGCCGCTGGTCTCGGCGCTGATGAAGGCATCCTGGATCGCTTCCAGCGAACCGCTGACAGTGAAAAAATGCTCGAACTTCTCGGGCTTCATATTCTTCACTTCGACCAGCAGATTGCCCTCGGTGTCGGCCGTAGCCGGCCCGGCAGCGGCGGCGGCAGCTGCGTCCTGTTTTTTCTGGCAGGCCGCCATGACCATGATGAAAATGATCAAAATGAATATGAGTCTGTTTTTTTTCATAGTTGCTTTCCTTACAGTTGATTCAGGGCTTTGTCCAGACGGACGCGGGCGTCGAGCAGCTGCACCACCGCCTGGGAATGAGTGGATTCGGCGTTGAGGTACTGGTTGTGGGACTGGGTCAGCTCCATGGTGCTCACCAGTCCCTGGTTGAATTTGCTGCGGGTGTTGTCATAAATTCGCTGCGCCAGCATGACCATTTGTGCGGTGTTTTTTTCCCGCTCCAGGGCGGCTGAAAAATCAGAGCGGGCCTGGCCCATGGCCATTTTCAGGCCATCGGCTACCTGTTTTTTCAGATTCTGAGCTTTTTCCAGTTCCAACCTGGCCTGGGCTACCCGGGCCAGCCGCAATCCGGATGTAAAGAGCGGCACCGACAAGTTCAGGCCCAGAATGGCTGCCGGGAACCATTTATCGCCCTTGCTGAAGAAATTGAACCTGTCGCGCATGGCCGACTGACTGAGGCTCATGAAGGCTGTGACCGTGGGCAGGAACTCCGCTTTTTCACGCTTCAGCAGCAGGGCCATGGATCTTTCCTGGGTCTCCAGCACCCGGAAATCGATGGAACGGGAGAAATCGAATCCCTGCAGCGGCGGCAGCTCGCTGGCCATGCCGGCCAGTATCGAGGCCAGGGTATCGCTTAAGGCGACTGGACGATCCTGTTCCAAACCCATCTGCAGTTTGAGCAGCCGGTAGGCCGTTTCGATCTGTCGCCCGGTCGTGGCCAGGGTATTTTCCAGGTCGCTGACCGCCAGCTGCAGCTGGTCGACAGCGGTGGCCTCGCTGAAACCGACCTGATGCATAGCCTCCGTTTCACGCCAGGTCTGGCGCAGGTTATCCAGACTGGCGAGCAGTATCTGCCGGTTCTTTTCGGCCAGAAGGATCAGGTGGTAGGTGTTGGCCACGGTTTCGCGGATGTCGATCTCCTTTTTCTCCTGCTGGTTCCTGGCCAACTGCAGGTAGACCTTGGCTGCCCTCAGGGCCACGATATAGGAACCGTTGAATACGAGCTGGGTGGCGGTGACATCGATAGTGGCGTTGTGCTGGGTGCCGAATTTCAAGCCGATGAATTCGCCGGCAGCCGCATCCGGATCGAGGAACTGGGCCGGGATCAGCGTGGTGGGTATTTTCAGGTTGTCCCGGTAAGACAGGCTGGCATTGAGCTGCGGCAGCCCGCTGGCGGTGGTTTCCCAGATCTTCTTTTGGGCCAGGGCCACATCGATGCGGGAATTGCGCGTGTCGGTGCTGAATTTCACGGCGTATTCCTGGGCTTCCCGGAGAGACAATTGCAGTACGTCATCCGCTGCTGCCACATCGAGCGGGACGATCCATGACATGAGCCAGATCAAAAGCACAATGACTGTTATTTTCATATGATTATACTTCCACGTTCACTTTATAAGGAGTGCTCCTTTTTTTATTTAATCACGGGATAGAACCGGAAATCGACATGGGTTTTGTGAAAGCCAACCGGACCCTGATAAATACATGGTTATTATAAACAAAAATGGCAATGAAGTCCAGCCCCAGGGACCAAGCATAACGTCAGCGCTAGCCTTTCCCGCCCGTAAATCCTCGCCTGGCTGCCTGCGCCGCGGTCAGCCATCTTGGCTTGCGGGTGTTCAGCATTGCCTGCTTAAGGCTGATGTCGCCGGCAAGGACACGCTCCAGCGCGAGTTCACGCTGGGTGCGCATGCCATGCAGCCAGGCCTGGCGCTCCAGGTAGTCGACCTGGTCGTAATTCCAGTCATTCGCATTCTCGATGAAACGTTTCATTTTTCCGGTCAGTTCCAGAACCTCGTAGACGGCGATCGAGCCCAATTCTCCGCTGTTCTCGCAAAGGGGGCAGCCGCGACCGCGCCAGGTGGTGACCTTGCCGTTCCCGGTGCCGGCGGCGAGCAAGCGGCTGTCAAGCCCGGCCTGAACAAGGGTTCTGGCGGGAACCGGGTATTCTTCGGCGCAGTACATGCAGACCATGAACAGCCGCCGCGGCGCCACGATGATCTTCAACAACTCGGCCGCATCCTGCCTTTGCTTCTTAAAGTTGCGCCACAGCAGAACACGGAAAGCATTGGCGCACCCGGTGACGTGTATGGCCGTGATCAGCAGGCCGCCGGCGGCGGCGAAGTCGATTGCCGCCTTGGCATCGTCGTGGTCGACCCAGTCGATGTTTTGCAGCATCAAAACGTCGGGCTTGCGGCGGATGGCCAGCCGCAGACAGGTTCCGACCATGCCATACGTATCAGGGAGGTCGTGGAGATGGTATTGCAGCACCCCATCGATCTTCCTCTCCATCGGCCATTCCACGGTAACGATCTTCCGGCCCTGGTCGCGCAGCAGTGACAGGGCACTGTAGGTGGCGGTCGACTTGCCCGCATTGCAGGGACCGGTCAGCAGCACAATGCCGCTGCGAGAACGTACCGCCTCGATGTATTTGCGCTCGGCGGCCGCGGCGAAACCCAGATCAAAGTGAGTGTTTTCCGCTGACATCTCCGGTTTAAGGGATATCTTCAGCGCTTCACCGTGAGGACTGGGAAACGATTCGAGGTCGAAACGGAAGGCGCGGTTCCGCCGTGATACTTCATAAAATGAGAAGGAGCTTTCCTTATCCTCCAGGCGCCACTGTGCGTTCGAGAGATGGCCGCGGTGATAAAGGCGGAGAAAGGAGCCGCCAGCCACGGTTGAAGAATCGCCCGCTGCTGCCAGCCCGGCGCAGCGCCGGGCCTGGACGACCAGTCGCCGGTATGACTCCGTGTCCCCCACACCCGCCAATTCCTGGAACTGGCCATCCACACGCAACCGCACCTGGGGCCGTCCCGATATGGCGTCGAGGAGGATGGTGTCGGCCTTTTGGCGGATTGCCGCCTGCAGGACCGTTTCGAACAATTTTTGCGCCTGCCTGTCCGTGATGGGACCGCCGGGATTGCAGTCAATAACGGACTCCTTGGAAGTTTCCGGCCAGGCTGCAGGTGCCCAAGGCTTTCGCCTCGTCCGCTCGGGTTTTCTCTGCAGCCAATTCAGGAACCAGATGATCAGTCCGAAAACAGCCAGTACAGCCAGGTCGGCAAGTCTGAATGATTCGCTTGCCATGCTAAATAATCTCCTGCCGCGATTATACTCCAATCGGTTCGTATGCTACAACCCCGGCACTTCCTAAGATCAATGTTGGTGATAGTAAAAATTAAACTTACGATCTTCATCCCTGCCTTTTTTCTTCCTAACACTAACACTAGCACTAACACTTCTTAAAACTGACACTTGACGGACAGCAACGGATGAAATAAAATAGAACAAAAAATAGGACCGAGAGGTGCTTGTGAAAGATTTTACCCCCTACCGCAACCAGGTGATCGGCATCGACCAGACCTTCGCCACGCCCAACGGAGAAAAACGCATCATTTACGCCGATTGGACGGCCAGCGGCCGCCTTTACCGGCCGATCGAAGAGTTTGTGGCCGACCAATTGGGCCCGTTCGTGGGCAACACCCACACCGAAACCACGGTGACCGGCACCAACATGACCGCAGCCTACCGCCAAGCCCAGCAGATCATCAAGCGCCACGTGCACGCCAATGACAGCGACGCCATCTTTTTTTCCGGTTTCGGCATGACCGCGGTCATCAACAAGCTGCAGCGCCTCCTGGGTTTAAGGATCCCGGAGCAGTATTGCGGCAAACTTCCGGGCCGCAGCCGCAAGAAGCCCCTGGTGGTCATCACTCACATGGAACACCATTCCAACCAGACATCCTGGAACGAATGCTACTGCCACGTGGAGATCATTCGCCGTGGCCCTGACGGCCTCCCCGACCTCTCCCACCTGGAACAGATCCTCAAGCGCCACGCCCACCGTGACCTGAAGATCGGCTCTTTCACCGCCTGTTCCAACGTCACCGGCATCCATACGCCCGTATCACGCAGATGGCCGAGATCATGCACCGCCACGGCGGCTACTGCTTTCGTTGATTTTGCCGCCGCCGCGCCCTACGTGGCCATGGATATGCATCCGCCGCAAGCCGGACAACGGCTGGACGCAGTATTTTTTTCTCCGCATAAATTCCTGGGCGGGCCGGGCGCTTCCGGAGTGATGGTGCTCAGCAAGGAGCTGTACCACAACCGCGTGCCCGACCATCCCGGCGGCGGCACGGTGCTGTGGACCAATCCCTGGGGGGAACAGAAGTACTACGACGACATCGAGATTCGCGAGGACGGCGGCACGCCCGGGTTCCTGCAGGCCATCCGCGCCGCCCTGGCCATCCAGCTCAAGGAAGACATGGGCAGTCAGCGCCATCCTGGCCCGCGAAGAGGAATTGAAGAACGCGCTGCTGAAAAAGCTGAACGAGCATCCCGGCATCGAAGTGCTGGAAGCCGGCCAGCAGAACCGGCTGGGCATCATATCCTTTTATTCACTGCACCGGCACCACAACCTGATCGTCCGCCTGCTCAACGACCGCTTCGGCATCCAGGCCCGGGGCGGCTGTTCCTGCGCCGGCACCTACGGCCACATCCTGCTGCAGGTCAAGCGCGAACTCTCGCGCCACATCACCGAGAAGATCAACCTCGGCGACCTGTCGGAAAAACCGGGCTGGGTGCGCATTTCGCTGCATCCTGTTTTGAGCGAAGAGGAAGTATCCTTCATCGCCGCGGCCGTGCACGAGGTGCTGGACAATTACGAACGCTGGCAGGAAGATTACATTTTGGATCCGCATACAGCCGAATTCCATCACCGCAACTGGAAAGGCCGCCCCTGACCTCAGGAAAGATTTCAGGCCGTGGTAAGGTCAATAATAAGTTCGAAGTTCGAGTGTTACGGCGTACGACGTTGAAGAAAATTCCAAGAAAGTCAAATTGAAATAATATTAGATCCTTCTTTAAATTTATAATTTCGAACTTTGTACTTGATTTTGTTCTTTACTTCGAACATCGAACTCCGAACGTCGAACCTCGTTTTAAACTATATGAACCTTTCGAAGCGATCCTTCTTGGCCTTGCAGATCGGGCAGATCTCCGGTGGATCGCCGCGGGCGCACAGGTAGCCGCAGACCTTGCAGCGCCAGACCGGCTGGGAAAGTTTGCCAAGCGGCGCGGTTCCGGAGGTCGCGGACATGGCGGCCTGGCGTTCGCTTGCCGGCGGCCGCGTCCTGGCGCGGCGGTTCGGCCGGCGTTCGGGAATGGCGGCCGCTTGCTTCTTGCCTGCGAGGATCTCCTGGCCGACATACAGGGCGCAGAAGCAGGCGCCGAACTCGTTCAAATCGGCATCACGGTAATCGCAGGGGCAGATGATATCGAGGTCCACGGCTTTGTCGCCCGCGGCCAACCGGCAAGGGCAGGCCCAGTAGCCGTAGCGTTCCTGGTTGACCAGCAGGCTGCGGACCAGTTCGCGAGTGAATTCGCGGTCGGGATTCAGATGGTAGCCCGAGGACCGAGCCTTCAAGCAGCAGTTTTTCCAGCAGGGCATCTATAGCCGCGTCGCTTATCTCTATTTCTTTGTTCATAGCTTGACCGCCGCCTTGATCTTTTCTTCGTCGAAACCCAGAACGCAGGACGAGTCATTGAACACCAGGGTGGGGAACGATTCGCCCGGGTTCCAGCGCCGTACCTGCTCCATGGCCTGCTCCTGCTCTGCAGGCGTCAGCAGGTCCACGTACACGTAATCGTAGGCTACGCCCAACTTGTCCAGCAGGTGCCGCGTCTTGCGGCACCAGACGCAGGTGCTCAAACCATAAAAAGTGATCTTGCCGCAATCCTTTCCGTCCACGTGGGTGAAAGATTTCATGGGTCATTTCCTCCTGCCATAGTTGATCGAATTATAAATTGCTGTTCGACTGAAGTCAAATTGAAGTTCGATGTCCGACGTTCAAGTTCGAAGTTAAAGAAATAGAAGTATACGATATAAATAAGTAAAAACCACCAATGACAAAAAAAGCAAAAGATCCCTGGTGCCTGTTTCGGATTGACTTGAATGTCATTTTTTCTTGCCTTTCAACGTCGAACCTCGAACTTCGTAACCTCACGAACTTCCTGAATTCGCTGGGCTGAAAGCCAAGGTATTTATCCCAGTTCGCCTGTTTCTCCCTGGCGCTGAAGCCGTCGCGGCCCAAACAATGCAAAGCCGAAACCGCCAGCAGCGCCGAAAGGTCGCGTTCGCCCAGGCGCGTTTTGAGCAGGAGATCCTCCAGGCTCGCGTAGTCTTGGCCGCGGGTTTCCACTAGGCGCGAGGCCAGTTTTTCACCGATGCCCTTTACGGCCAGCAAACCGCAGCGTATGGCGCCCTGCTCGCAGGTAAAACCCAGGCCGCTGCGATTGACGTCCGGCGCCAGTATGGCCAGCCCCCATTTTTTCGCTTCGGCAATGTAATCGGGCCGCTGATAGTAGCCGCCGCCGGCGTTCAGCAGCCGACAGAAAAACTGCAGCGGCTGGCGGGTTTTCAGCCAGGCCGAAAGGTACGCGGCGTAGGCGTAGGCCAGGCTGTGCGCCTGGCAAAAGGCGTAGAGTGAAAAATCCAGGGCCAGCTTCCAGAACAATTCGAGCTCGTCCCCGCTCCAGCCGTTTTTTTGGCCCGCAGCGAAAAAATCATCGCGCCATTCCTCTCCCCTTCTCCTTTTAAGCTCCTTGCGCACCTTCTCGGCCTGCTCCAGGCTCCAGCCGCAGACATGGTGCAGCAGTACGGCGATCTGCTCCTCGAAGATCAGGGCGCCGCGGCTGTGCGGAAAAAGCTGCCCCAGCAGCGGGTGGCAGGGAGGCCGGCGCTCCAGGTAGGTCGCCTTCATCCCCGACTTGGCCGGGCCGGGGCGGATGATGGCCACGGCGATTGCCAGTTCCGCCAAGCTGCCCGGTCGCGCTTTCAGCAGGTTTTCCCGGGCCAGCGGGCTTTCCAATTGAAAGCAGCCCAGGGTGCGGGCCTGCTGGATATTCTGCCAGACAAGGACATCGCCGCGTGCGCCGGGTCCGGCGCAGCCTCAGCGGTCGGTCCCCCAAGGGGACGTCCCGCCAAGTGGCGGGACAGCGCCAGGGGGGCGATGACCTCGAAACCGCGCACGCCCAGCAGGTCGAGTTTAAAAATGCGCAGGCGCTCGACCGTGTCCTTGTCCCAGACCAGCTGCGGAAAACCTTCGGGTGACCGGGTCAGGGGCAGGGCGCGGCTCACGGCCTGCCCTGAGAAAACCACGCCCCCCACGTGCAGGGAAAGTTCCTTGAAAACCCCGTCCAGCAGTGCCGCCGCCTGGTAAACCCCGGAGTGCGCTCCTTTGCCCCTGGCGGCCAGTTCGGCCGGCTCGGCGAACATGGGCAGGGGCCTGGTCAGGGCGTGGGCCTCCTCGGGGTTGAAACCGAAGGCCCGGGCCGTTTCATACAGGGCCGAACGGGCGCCGAAAAACTTGTGGCTCGAGACAAATGCCGCCCGCTCGCCGTAATGCTCGGAACAGCCATTGGAACACCTCGCCGCGCCGCGACGAATCGATATCGATGTCGATGTCGGGCAGGTCGTCGCGCTGGCTGTTTACGAAGCGCTCGAACAACAGGCCGTGCGCCAGCGGGTCGACCCGCGACATGTCCAGCAGGAACAGCACGAACGAGGAGGCGCCCGAGCCGCGCAGGTTGAAAAAAATGCGCTGGCGGCGGCAAAAATCGGCAATGGCCGCAGCGATGAGAAAATAAGCCGCCGCCCCGGTCCTGCGGATCACCTGGAGCTCATGGAGGGCGCGCTCGCGTTGAACGGGTCCGGAGCGGCGCTGGTCCAATTTTTTGCGCACCAGGACCTCCAGGTCACTGCCGCCGTCGGGAAACAATTCGTCCAGGCGGTCGAAACCGAAGGCCACGCGTTCGGCCAGGCGCGCGTTGTTGGTCATGGCCCGGCGGCCGTTTTCCCCCCAGCGGCGCAGTATGGCCGCGGCCGGCAGCAGGCCGTCCAACCCCACGGGACGTCCCGATAGGGGTCGGGACAGGGCGGCGTCGGTTTTCAGGGTTTCCGGCAGGGGCAGGTGCTGGAAAACCGCCCGGGCCACGGCGTATTTGCGCGCATCACCGGTCCAGCGCAGGGCTTGCGCCCAGACCAGGGGGACGCCGGATTCCGCGCTCCAGGCGCTCAGCCATTGGCCGCTCTGCCATTCCAGGCCCAGGTAAAAATTTTCCCGGCCGATCTTGGCCTGCAGCCGGCGCAGGAAATCGCCGTCGGGCCGCAGCGGCAGAAAAACCGCCACCAGGTCGCGCAAGCTGGCGGGCAGGGCGCGGCGGTTCAGGCAGGAGACCAGGGAGAGGTAGCCCTGGCCGGAAAGCGGGAACAGCAGCAGGGCGCCCTTTTCCGGCAGCTTGATCTCGGTGCCCAGCAGCGGTTTCAGGCCGCGGCGAACGGCCTCTTTCCTGAACCTCTCCCAGCCGACCAGCGACATGGGGTCGCAAAGCGGCAGGTAGGGCAGCCCGGCCCTTTCCATGATATCGCCCAGGGAGGCGGCGTCCACGGCGCCCTGCCCTTGCGAGAAGACGGAATATACACGTAAGGGGATGTAGTTCATGGGTGGAGTCAAGTGACAAGTGACGAGTGACGAGTAAGAGATATCGGTGTACGGCATACGGTGTACGGTTCACGGTGAAAAAAAGACAAAGCACCAATGAACAAATGATCCAAACAAAGAAAGCGAGCAATCGTTGATGAGTTGATGGGGCAATCGGAAAGATATCTAAATACCAACTCATCCCCTATCCCCTTCTCTTCCCAAAGAGAAGGGGTAAAAAAAGTACTTTGAAAGTCCCCTCTCTTCGCAAGAGAGGGTACGCATTGCCATGCCGACACTTTGCGAGGCATTCGGCGCTGCCACCCCGCAATGCGGGGGGCGGGGGGTGAGTCTGAGGAAAGCGATAGTGATTTCTTGTTCATTCTTACCCTAAACCCTAGACCCTGTACCCTGTCCCCTTTTTTGATATTGGAATTTGGAACTTGTGATTTATTTGGAATTTTAGTCTTATGATTGAATTTCCCTTTTCTCTTCAACCTCGAACATCGAACTTCGAACTTCGAACTATTTTCTGTCATTTGATATCCTTCTTCACTTGGTCAGCGACGCCGTCTTCAGCACCGTGCCCTCCCTTTCCAGCGGGTAGAGATCGTCCAGCAGCAGGGAACGGGCGCTGCGCAGGGCCGAGAAGCCGAAGCGCGCCTTGACGCTGCCGATGCCGGCGGTCATCTGCTCGTCGCGCAGGGAGAAGAAGGGCAGGATGTCGCGGCCGGCCTGCAGGTTCTCCACCTTGACGCCGACCAGGCGCAGCGACAGGTCCTTTTTGGCCAGCAGCGCGCACAGCAACGGCAGCGCCGCCTGCCAGAGGTGGAAATAGGAATAGGTGGGAAAAGGCAGGGCCGCCCGCTGCGAAAAGGTGGAAAAATCGCTGAAGCGGACCTTGACCTCGACGCGGCCGGCGAACAGCTTTTCGCGCAGCAGGTGCACGGCCAGCCGGTCCAGCAGGTAGGCCAGGTGCGAATAGAGCAGCCCCTGGTCGCGGATATCCTCGGGAAAAGTGGTTTCGCGGCTGAAGCTCCTGCTGGCAGGCTCGGGACGCCCCCGCTCCATGCCGCCGCTGCCGTGGCCGGCGAAGACCTTTTTCCACAGCGCCAGGTATTTTTCTTTCAATTCGCGGCCGCGGCGCACGCCCAGGCCCTGGAGCACGAAATAGGTCCGTGGTCCGACGCCGGGGATCTTGTCCAGCGTCAGCTGCGAGATGAACTCCGCCTCATCGTGCAGCCAGAACAGGCCGCCCGGTTTGGCCGCCTCGCAGGCCAGCTTGGCGCCCAGGCGCGTGAAACCCAGGCCGGCCGATATCTTCAGCCCCGTCTCCCGCTCGGCCGCGGCCTTGATCCTGGCGGCCAGTTCGTAGACCGAGGCGCACAGATAACGGCTGCCGCCCACGTCGACATAGGCCTCGTCCACCGACACTTCTTCGACCCGGGGCGAGAAGCGGCGCAGGCAGGCGAAAAACTGCCGGGATATCCGGCTGTAGAGGTGGAAGCGGCCGCGGCGGAAAACGGCCTGCGGGCATTTTTTGGCCGCGGTGCGCAGGGCCATGCCCGAGTGCACCCCGAAGCGGCGCGCCGCGTAGGAGGCGGTGCAGACCACGCCCCGCTCGTGGGCCAGGCCGCCGACGATCAGCGGCTTGCCACGCAGCGCTGGATCCAGGGTCTCCTCCACCGCGGCGAAAAAAGCGTCGATGTCCAGATGCAGGACCGTCGGCGTCTTCACCGGTACCTGCGTAAAACACCCACCACCCGCCCCACCAGCTGGAAGGGGGCAACAATGGGGGCGTATTCGGGATTTTCCGGAACCAGCACATAGGCATCCCGGACGCGTTTCAGCCGCTTGAGGGTAATGGAACCGTCGGCGAGCCGCGCCACCACCATCTGGCCGGGGTCGGCCTGCTCGGCGCGCTTGATCAGCACCAGATCGCCGTCCTGGATGTAGGCGTCCTTCATGCTCTGGCCCTGCACGCGAAAGGCCACGATGTCGCCCCCTTTTTCGGCCAACCACTCGGGCAGGACCACTTCGTCGCCCAAACTTTCGAACATCTCGAGCGCCGGGCCGGCCGGCACCATGCCCACCAGCGGCACGGTCAGGTGCTCGCTCCCCAGTGCTGGCTCGCCGGTCAGGTCCCAGGAGCGGCCTTTCCTGAGCAGTGCCCCGCGCTGACGCAGGCGTGAGAGATAAGCGTGAATGGTCGCCGGCGAGGCCAGGCCGGTAGCGGCCGCGATCTCGCGGACGGTAGGGAAACAGCCGTTGCGGCGGCGCAAGTCCCTGATCTTGTCCAAAATAAAGGTTTGTTTTTTTGTCAGCATTTGTTCGCCTTTTGTTCGCCTTTCTCAATAATAATATGCTTTTGCCTGTTTGTCAACCAAAAAAAAGTTCGAGGTTCGAAGTTCGACGTTAGTAAAAACAAAGAAAATTAAAATTTCAAGCACCGAGATCCAGCAAATAAATGACCAAAATCAAGAAAAGAAACTTTTAATTGCAGAGATAGGTATTGGGATAGAAAACGCATGTCTGCGTTTCTTGTTGAGAATCGAATCTATAATGCCATTGTTAGGGACATCGGAATTTCAGAAAAGGCGACCTGCCGGTCGCCCCTACTTCGAACCTCGAACGCCGAACTTCGAACTGTCTTTTTCTTACTTCTTCCAGCCGCGGGCAATGATGAAAACGCCGAAAACGATCAGCAGCGAGGGCCAAAAGAAGTGGCGGACGAATTGACGGGCCCAGCCGTAAAAAGGATGGAAAATCGGCAGGTTATGCAGCAGGAAAACTCCGCCGATGAGGATGAGCACGATGCCCAAAAACAAGGGAACGGCGTCACTGGGGCTCTGGGAGGCCTGGACCTGAGCCGCGGCCGCGGCCGGTGCGGCTTCTTTGCTGGCGCCGACAGCCGTTTCAAACGGTTCGTAGGGAATGACGATCAGGGCGATGACATAGGCCAGCAGTGCCGATCCGCCAACGAAGAACAGGGCGACCACGATGAGGCGTACAATGACCGGATCAATGTTGAAATATTCGGCGATGCCGCCGCAGACGCCACCGAGCATGCGGTTTTTGCGACTTCTATACAGTCTTTTCATTTGACCTCCTTGGCAGGGACCATGCCCCAGATGTTTAGAACGAAAAAACCGCCGCAAAAGTTCAAAATTGTGTCCCAGGTTATGGATGGGTCACGGTCAAGGGCAAGAAGACAGGCTACGAAGATTTTTCTGACCGCTAACATCTGCCTGCTGGCATCTGTGGGATTCCAGTCCTCCCCTCGCGCCTTGGCTCCAACCGTCAACCGTACATCGTATACCGTATACCCGTTCATCTCATCGCCTCTTGCCAATTCCAGCCATTCGGTTATAATGTCAGGCGCATGGAAAAGATCACTATCGCCATATCCGCCTCATCCGAATTGCAGATCGATTTCCAGGATTTTCCCGAGCTGAGTTCGGAAAACAAACTGGTAAAAAAAAGTCTGGCGGTCGTCAAACGCTACACGCCGGGCATACTGCGCTACCTCTCCAAACAAAAAGTCCTGGCCCACTTGCCCATTTACCTTATCGAAATTCATGCCCAGGCAGATATTTCAGAGGCGGAAGCCCGCAGGCGGCTGGGGAATTGGCTGCGGCGCAAAATGATCAGGCGACTGTTTTACGTGCTGATCGAACTCCTGGTCATGCCTTTTACGGCTTTCGTGGCCCTGCTCCCCGGTCCCAACGTGATTTTTTACCTGTTGTTCGTCCTGTTCTATTTCCACCTTAAGGCGTTTCTCAGTTTGCGCAAAATAAAGAGCGAAAACCTGAATATCTCCCTGTTGAAGAACTGAACTGGGACTCGGTTTAAGGTGCAAGGTGTACGGCTTCGTGATGCGTGATCGAACTAACTGGACTTCGTTATGCGTGATGAGAAAGAATAAGTTTTAAGGTATTCGTTTTTTGTAGCTTCTCATTACGCGTCAACGCATTACGTATCACGTAGCCTTTCTTAAACTCGAGTATCGAACCTCGAACTTCACTTTTCTTGAATCTTAAAGCCCTAGCTTCTTCCTGGCCTGGTCATTCAAGGTCTTGAATTCGGCTTCAATGCGCTGCTGTTCTTTCATCAGTTCCTGGGCCACGGCCGAATTGGGATCCTCGGACGACTGGTTGTTGCCCGCTTTCAGCTTGCTGATCTGTTCCTGGATCTTGTCCAGCTTATCCTGTTCATAGCCGGGCATTTCAATATCAACATATTTCCGGGCCAGATCTCTTTCCAGCTTGTCGTATTCGTACTGCAGGCGCTTGATCTCTTTATCATTGCTCACCACCGGCTTGACCTGTTTGACCGTGGCGTTGTACTTCTTGATCTTGGCGTTGTAATCGTATTTTTCATACAGCCAGTACTTGGCGTTCTTGAGCAGGGCGGCCTGGCGGGAGGTATTCTTTTCTTTCTGATAGAGAAGACCGGCCTCGATCTGGTAGGAGATGGCGTTGTCCAGGAATGACTTGTCTTTTTTGGACTTGGCCAGGAAAATGTTGCCCAGGCGTTCGGCATTGACCGCTTTGCGGCTCTTGGCGTAGGCGTCGGTGAATTCCTTGACCGCGGCGTCCAACTTGCCGGCCCCGGTCAGGGAGCGGGCATAGATCTCAAAAATGGTGTCATCGCTCTTATCCTTCTGATCGAAGGAATTGAACATGCTGATGGCTTCCTCGTACTTCTTCTGGTTGTACAGCAGGCCGATCTTTTCCAGGCTGGTCAATGGCTTGGCCGGCTTTTTGGCAGCACCGCTCAATTCATCCTTCAAAGCCTGGGCCTGCTTGGCGATATCGCCAATGCCCTTGCTCTTGGAAAATTCAATTGCTTTTTCCGCCCACGTCAACGCCTTATCCTTGTTCTTGTTCGCCCCGAAGGAACTGCCCAGGATCAGGTATACACCGGCCTCCAGTTTGGCTTCCATGCCGCCCAAAGCCACGGCTTTCTCACCATTGCGGATGGCCTTGTCGTAATTTTTGCTGTTATAGTAGTCTACCGTCAGCCAGTAATAGGCCAGTTTTGTGAACACATTCTGCGCCGGGTCGGGATAATTCTTTATATAAGTTTCAAAAGCGCTGATCCTTTCCGGGCCGCCTTTTTTCGTCAAAGCCGTGGTGTAATCGATACCGGCGTTTTCCAGATTCTGCGACCAGGCAAACGCTCCAACCATCAACATGATCAGCGCAACCAGCAGTGTTTTTCTCATACTATCCTCCCTTATTTATCGCATTCATTACTATATTAGACGGCAAAATCTATTTTAATGAACAACCAAGCCAACATTTTTCTTTCCGAGGAGCATGGATTTTTCGATAAAATTGCACTCTGCTAAATTACCATATTCCTTTGCAAAAAACAAGAGGGAGTAGAAAAATCAAAAGAATGGCCTTAGAGAAAGACAAGGGAAGAATGAGGGAAGAGAAAGGGAAGAGGGAGTAAGAAAAAGGCATGTAATCGATCTTTTCCGCTTTTTCACTTTCTTTTCCCTTTGTTTTTCCCTCTGCCTTTCCCTCTGTCTTCCCTTTTCCCTTGTTACGCGTCACTTGTCACTCGTCACTCAGGCCACTCCTTGCCAGGCTTACTGAAAATCACTATAATATCAGAGGACTTCCGACAAGGAGAAACCCCATGCATCCGGTCATCGAATGGAAAAACGGCACCGTGGTCATGCTCGACCAGCGCTTGCTGCCCGCTGAAAAAAAATTCATCATTCATCACGGCCACCTGGAAGTGGCCGGGAGCATCAAAGACATGGTTATCCGCGGCGCCCCGGCCATCGGCATCGCCGCCGCTTACGGCATCGCCCTGGGCGTGGACGAACTGCGGGATAACCCCAAGCTGAACACCGGCGGTTTTCTGCAATCACGATTCAAAGCCATTGTTAATGCCATTACCGCCACCCGCCCTACCGCGATCAACCTTTTCTGGGCCGCTGCGCGCATGGAAAAGATCTTCCGGGAAAATAAGCACGATTATCGTCTGCTCAGGGAAAAACTGATCACAGCCGCCATAGCCCTGGACAAGGAGGATTTCGAGGTTAACCGCCGCATCGGTGCCAACGGCCAGAAGCTTTTAAAAAATGACAGCACGGTGCTCACCCACTGCAATGCCGGAGCCCTGGCCACAGCCGGCTACGGCACCGCTTTGGGGGTGGTACGCGCTGCCGTGGAGAACGGTAAAACGATCAGGGTCATGGCCGGCGAGACCCGCCCCTACCTGCAGGGGGCGCGGCTGACCGTATGGGAGCTGCAGGAAGACGGCATCCCCGTCACTTTGATCACCGACGGCATGGCCGGCCACGTCATGAAAAAAGGAATGGTCCAGGCCGTGATCGTAGGCGCCGACCGCATCGCCGCCAACGGCGACACGGCCAACAAGATCGGCACCTATTCACTGGCTGTCCTGGCCAGGCACCATGGCCTGCCTTTTTACGTGGCCGCTCCCCTTTCCACAATTGATCCTGATACGCCGAGTGGAGATACCATTCCTATCGAGGAGCGAGATGCGGCTGAAGTGACTTGTTTCCAGGGCCGGATGACCGCACGGCCGCATACGGCTGTATTTAACCCGGCTTTCGACGTGACTCCTGCCGGACTGATCACGGCCATCATCACCGAAGAAAAAGTGCTTGTCCCCGACTTCAGCCAGGCCATTGCCTCGCTGCCGGGACTCAGGCAAAAATAGTTTTCAGTTCTTCCAGGCGGCGGGCGATCTGCACGCCGCGCACGCAAACCGCCTGGCACTCCGCAGCAGTCGGCGCAGGCCTGCAATCCGCGGCCATCCTTGATGTCGTCCAGGGTCCGGCGCATCTCCGAGAAATTACCGTAGTCGGCCGCGTACATGTGGGCCCGCAGCAGGGTCGGGACATCGACGCCGTTCGGGCAGGTACCCAGGCAGCCGGCGCACTGGCGGCAGACGCTGCCCAGGGCCAGGCGCACATCGCGATCGGCAAGGAACTTGACTTCATCCGGGCTGTATTCCAGGTTGAAAGGCCACCGGCCAGTCGGTCTCGAGCTGCTGGAAGGTTGTGTAACCTGGGATGGCGGTCGTGACCGATTCCAGGCGCAGCGACCACTTGAGCAGGGCGCTGTTGACCAGGGAGCGGTCATATTTGCTCAGATTGGTATCCGCCCCGCCTTCGCGGCCCCAGGACTGTTTGCATTGGGTTTTCATGGCCACCAGGCCGATGCCGGCGTCAGCCGCCTTTTTCATCGCTTCCAGCAGTGCCTTGTCGTCAGCCATGGAATAGTTGATCGCGGTCAGGATGACATCGAATTGTTTCGAAAGAGCGGCAGCCTCCAGGCATTCGCTCATGCGCTGGTGGGTGGAGAAACCTGCGAAACGGACTTTTTTCATTTTCTTGGCCTTGTCCAGTGCCGAAAGCAGGCCGGGACGCTTCAACTCCTTGGGATCATTGATCGCGTGGATATAAAGAATGTCGACATAATCGGTCTGCAAGCGGGCCAGGCTTTTATCGAGCAGATCCAGAATTTCCTGTTCGACCATCTTGTCGCCCATCTGGTCAAGGATCTCCGGTTTTGCGGGGCGGATCTTGGTGGCGATAACAGCCTGTTCGCGCACCTTCATCTCCATGAACACGCTGCCGACCATCTCCTCGTTGCGCCCGTTCTGGTAGCGGGCAGCGGTATCGAAATGGCGGATGCCCAGCTCGAACGAGCGCTTGACCAGGGCCGGGTTGTCGGCGTTCATCACGCCCATGGAGACAATCGGGATTTTAATGCCTGTCCTGCCAAGTGTGCGCATTAGCGGCTGGGCGGCTGCGCCCGTCCCCTTGTGGGGCTGGGTATTCTTAATCTCCTGGGCATTTAATCTCAATCCCGATTTGCCCAATAATCCGGCCGCGGCCGCGCCGCCCACGCTCTTGATTAAAAATTCCCTCCTGCTGAAACCCTTGTTTTCTTTTTTCATGCTGCCTCCTTTTCGAAGGTAAAATCGATGCAATTCATTTTACTTTTTTTTAAATGCAAAAACAATAGAAAAGGAAATGGGTAGAAGGGTAAATGAGTAGATGGGGAAGAAATTGGCGTACGGCATTAGGAGTACGACAAACGAGGGGAAAAGAAGTTAAAGAGTTGATGGGTTAAAGAGCTAAAAAATGAGCCGCAAGAGTTCGCGTTCTTGCTCCTCCCCATCAACTCATCAACCCATAAACTCATCAACTAGTGCTATTTCTTTAACTTCTAACTATTGCTTCCTGTCGAGAAACGTCCGCATTTCCTCAGCCAACTTGTCAGCCATATCGACTGCTTTCTCCTCGGTCAGCCCATCGGCAAGCCGCTGCAGTTTATCCAGCATTGTGCCGACCGCGTGCACCACGCCATCAAAGTCCCCGGTGGTGTCCATGCCGCTTATGCCTGCCGAACGTTCAGCCTGGGCCAGGCGCTGTTTGGCCGCCGAAAATTCATCGGCCAGCACCTGAACCTGCCTCTGTTCATCGGAAAGGCTGCCGACCACAAATTTTTGATAGGCGAAATACGCGGCCAAAAGTACCAGCATTAATATCAGCAGTTTTTTCATTTGTACGCCTCCGCATAATGGCAATTGTAAATTAAAACAGATGGATTGACAAACCGTTCAACGGCAGCGCGGGACCGGCGCCGCCCGGATGGTAGTTATATGAACAGCTGCATCAGCAGCAGCAGGAAGTAAAAGATCAATTTTTTCATTTTCCTCGCTCCTCATGGCTTTCAACCATATAGACGTTCGAAATCAAAATAGGTTGCCTTGAAAAGCGATTTTTTAACAAAAAATCAGTGTTAGTGTTAGTGGTAGTGTTAGTTAAAAATACCTTGGAGCAAAATTTGATTTCAGTTCAACTTCTTATCTAACACTATCAATATCAACTATCTTGATCAGGAAATTTGTTTGGGTCATTTGTTCATTGGAATTTGGTTCTTGGGATTTGGAATTTAAGGACACGATGACCGCTCCCCTACCATGCATTCGCTATGTTTTTTTCTTCAACATCGAACCTCAAACAAGGGTACAGGGTCTCTAGGGTTTAGGGTAGGAAGAGTGAGCAACTGATGGGCTCGTTTTCTTCCTTGTCACTCGTTACTTGTCACTTGTCACGATAGTTCGTATATTTCTTCAACATCGAACCTCGAACGTCGAACATCGAACAGGATTTGCCTACCTGGCCGGACCGATGATTTGTACGATCAGGGGAATGTCATCCGGGTCGGCGGCGGCGAAGCAGACGCGCTCGACCCCGGCCGGGATCAGGTCGTAGTAGGTTTTCAACTCGGAAAACGGGATCAGTTCACTGGTCTGCCAGTCGCGCACCTGCAGCTTGACGGCCAGTTTGCTGCCCCAGAACTTCAGGGCTGCCTCCAGCATGAGGCGGAAATAGATGCGGCTGTCACCTTCCGGCAATTTCATTTCAGCCTTAATTTGGCGGTGATAGGCCATCAGGTAAAAAAGATCGACCCCGGCCGTGTTCAGCGCCTGCGTATCGAAAGCGTACCAGGAGCGGGCCCGCTCCGGGGTCAAAGGCGCTTCGTAATGGACATTCAGGCCGATCTGGATGGCTGGATTCGCCTGGCGGCAAGCAGCCACGATCTTTGCGAGCGTTTCTGCCACCCGCCTTGCCTTCAGATCCTGCCAAACCCGGTTGTGGAGTGATCCCCCGCTCAACATGCGTATCGGGTCTGCCGCCAGGCCGCTGCTGCGGGTAAAACTGGCCTTGCCCCAGCTGGAAAATCCTTCGTTGCGCAACAGGGTCAGGTCGTCCTGGACCAGGATACCCTGGACCGGCTGGCGGGCCAGCTGGACGAACAGCTTGATGATCAGATCCTGCGCCTGGGGATTAAAAAGGTCGAGCTTGGGAATCAGCCGCTGCTTCCTCTCGGACCACTCCGTATCCAGGAGACCGGCATTGTCCAGCCAGGCGAACTTGCGCGTTCCCATCCAGGCCCAAAGTGGGACCGGACCGGAAGCGAACTCCCTGGTCCATTGTTTCAGGGCCGGTCGCACCACCGGGAAACAAGCCGCTGTCGAAATAGAGGCCGCCCCTTTTTTCGTCGTCACTGAATACGCGCAGCATGACTTTGGACAGTTCGGCGCGCTGCAGTTGCGCCGGGGCGGGCACGCGCACGTAATCGTTGCGCCGCAGTTGGATCTCGTGCCGGCGCCCGGCAGCCGGGCCCGCCTGCGGGACGATCGCCAGGGATAGGAAAAGGAGAAAACTACTGAGCCAGGTTCCAGGCATCGGAAGAGTACTTTTCCCTGAGTTCAGCAATGCGCACCCGGTCCCCAGCGCTGAATGCCATGGGGGCCAGATCCATGCCGACGAACTCCCGAAAACTCCGTACCAGCGCCCCCCGCAATTCATCGGCTGAGCACCGGGAAATGTCTCCCCAGGTGGTCATGCTCTTTTGCAGCATGGCGGCGGCAAAATTTGCTCCGCCGGCATACAGGTCATAATCCATGGCCAGGGGGATGGAGCCGTGCTGCAGCAGCGCCGCTTTATCACGTTTTTGAGCCGAGCCCACTATCTTTTTCCCGCGAACCTCGATCTCATGCGGGGTGGGAAAGGAAAAACAGGGATTATGGCTGCGTGAAAGTTCGGCGGCACTGCCCTTGGACAGAGTGGCGTCCACGCCCAGCGAACGGATAGCTTGAACCAGAACCCGGGAGATCAGCATATAGGACTGGTGCAGATCATGTTCCTTGAAAAAAAGATCCTCGGATGAGGCCACGGCGTAAGTTATCTCATCGTTGTGGAGCACGGCTTTGCCGGCGGTCAGGCGCCGGACATATTCACAACCCTGGCGGCTGATGAATTCGAGATCCAGAGTGCGTTTAACCTTCTGCGAGACGCCTATGGAAAAGGTTGGTTTTTCCCAGGCGTAAAGTCGCAAAAAACCGCATTTTTTTTCATGGCAAAGGTTGAACAGAGTTTCATCCCGGGCCATGTTTTCGGCGGCCGCAAGCGGTTCGGGCTCGAGCAGCAGGAACCAGGCCGGCATTATTTGCGTGAGGGCTTTTGGGGATTGGCGTTCTCACTGCCAGCGGGCGGCTGCTGGATTTCCGCCTGTTTTTCTTCCTTGGCACTGTTCTTGTCATCGCGCACGTGCATCTCGATACTGCCCTCAAAAAAACCGGCGTCGGCGATTACCACCCGCGGCGACTGGATGTTGCCGTGCAGAGTGCCGGCGGGAACTATCTCCACCCTCTGGCTGCCCTTGACATTGCCGGTAACCTTGCCCTTGATAACGACTTCCCTGGCTTCGATATCGGCCTCCACCACGCCATCGGCGCCGATGACCAGCCGGTTTTTGACCGAGATCTTGCCCTGGATCCTGCCTTCGATGAGAATCGCGTCATCGGAAAATATTTCACCTTTTATCAACAGGGTCTTGCCGACAACTGAAGATTGGCTGCCGGTTGCTGCCGCCGGAAGCGGATCCACCACCAGCGTTGGTTTTTTCTGATTGAATACTGCCATGGGTTCTCCTTGGGATCAATCCCTTGATCTTAAAAAGCGGGCAACGGGATTTGAACCCGCAACACCAAGCTTGGGAAGCTTGTACTCTACCATTGAGCTATGCCCGCCTGCAAATTATGCTTTCCCAGCTTTTTTGTCTTTCTTCTTCTTTTCTTTGGCGACAAACTGGAAATCGACGAATTCGATGATCGCGATCTCGGCACCGTCACCCTTGCGGAAATCACCGCGGATGATGCGCGTATAACCGCCCTGGCGGTCCATGAAGCGCGGGGCCACTTCATCGAACAGCTTCTGAACCGTCTGGCGCTTAAAGAAATAAGCCATGGCCCGGCGCTTATCGGCAAGCGTGCCGGCCTTGCCCAGGCCGACCATCTTTTCCACGATGGGCTGGACCGCCTTGGCTTTGGTCAGAGTAGTGGTCACACGGTTCTTTTCGACAACACTGGCAGTCAGGTTGCGCAGCAGGGCGCGGCGGTGGGCCGGGCTGCGCCGCAGCTTGTATCCGTCTTTGGCATGTCTCATGGTACTAGTCCTCCATAACCTCGATGTTGTTTTCTTTTTTCAGGTATCTTTCCCTGTATTCCAGGCGCAGCGATTCTGGAAGCCTCTGGCCCAGTCCCAGATCGTATTCGATCAGCTTGCTGATGATCTCCTCCAGGGACTTTTTACCGAAATTCTTGGAGTTGAGCAGCTCGTGCTCGCTTTTTTCCACCAGCTCAAAAATATAATCCACGCCCAGGCGCTTCAAGCATTTCAAAGCGCGTACCGAAAGCCCCATGGACTCAACAGTTTTTTCCAGGTATTCGGTCTTGCTTTCGATGTTGATTCCGGATTCGGGCTCGTTGCTGGCCTTGTGCTTGTCCTTGTCCTGGTAATCGATAAAAACCACAAGGTGGTCGCGCAGGATTTTTCCGGCCCGCGCCAGGGTGTCCTTGGGGGAAACGCTGCCGTTTGTCCAGACCTCAATGACCAGTTTTTCATAATCCGTAGTCTTGCCAACGCGCGAAGGCGTGATTGTATAATTAACTTTTTCCACCGGGTTGAAATTTGCGTCGACCGGGATGTAATCCACACTCAGGCTCTCGTCGAAATTCTGATCGGAGAGCTTGAAACCGATGCCGCGCTTGACGATCATTTCGGCCTGGAACTTGGCGCCGTCTTCCATATAGGCCAAGTGGACATTTTTATCAAGGATCTCCACGGCGTTGTCGGTGATGATATCGCCGGAGAGGATCTCCCCGGGGCCGGTCTTGTTAATGCGTAATACCTGGGTTTCGTCACCATTCATCCTGAGAGGAACGGTCTTCATATTCAAAATGATGTTCAACACATCTTCATAAATTCCCGGGATTATGGAAAATTCATGCAGAACCCCATCGATGCGGATGGCGGTTATGGCTGCGCCCTCGATCAAGGAGAGCAATACCCGGCGCAGGCCGATGCCGATGGTCATGCCGTATCCCCGTTCGAACGGTTCGGCCGTGAAACGGCCGTAATTCGGGGTCAATTCCTCGATATCCAACTTCCGGGGTCGCTGGTATTTTAAATTCATAATTCCCTCCTTATTTCGAATACAACTCAACGATGAGGCGTTCTTCGATCTCCTTCAGGGAAATGTCATCGCGGTTGGGCAAGGCGTTGATCTTGCCGGTTAAATTGGCGCTGTCCAGGATCACCCAGCCCGGCACTTCGACCAGCCCCTTGATGTCTTCCAGCATGGCCTTCACGTTTTCGGCGGCGCGCTTCTTTTCACGGAATGAGATCTCATCATTCAAAGCGACGCTATAGGAAGGAATGCTTACCTTTTTGCCGTTCACGGCAAAAAAACCGTGGCGGATCATCTGCCGGGCATGGTTGCGTGAATAGGCAAAGTTCATCCGGTAGACCACATTGTCCAGACGCAGTTCGAGGGTTTTCAGCAAATTCTCACCCGTGATGCCCTTTTTTTGAGCTGAAGCGGTGAAAACATTGCGAAACTGCTTTTCGCCTACGCCGTAAAATCTTTTCACCTTCTGCTTCTCGCGCAATTGGTTCTTGTAATGGGACTTGCGGAAATTAACCCGCGATCCCTTCATGCCTGGAGGATAGTTCTTTTTTTCCACCGCGCATTTATCACTCAGGCAGCGTTTGCCTTTCAAAAACAGTTTTTTGCCTTCGGTTCTGCACAAACGACATAAAGATCCTGTATATTTTCCCACTTTTTATCCTCCTTAGACGCGTCTCTTTTTCGGCGGCCGGCATCCATTATGGGGGATCGGAGTAACGTCTTTAATGGACCGCACCTGCATCGGCGTGCCGCCGATGGAACGGATGGCGCTTTCGCGGCCGGCACCCGGTCCCTTGACCCGGACGTCCAAGGTACGCACACCGAAATTTTCGGCATCCTTGAGCGCCTTTTCAGCGGCCAGTTGAGCCGCGAAAGGGGTGGATTTCCTTGAGCCCTTGAAACCGACCATACCACCCGAAGCCCAGGTTAACACCTTGCCCTCGGTATCGGTAATGGTGATGATTGTATTGTTGAAAGTTGAATGGATGAACATGATCCCGTGCGAAATGATCTTTTTATCCTTCTTTTTGGTCTTGCTGCTGCTTTTTCTTTGAGCCATCGGCATCCTCCCTTATTTCTTCTTCTTGATCATCGAGCCGCGCGGACCTTTACGCGTCCTGGCGTTGGTCTTGGTCCTTTGGCCCCTGACCGGCAAGCCCTTTTTGTGCCTGCGCCCGCGGTAGCAGTTAATGTCCATCATACGCTTGATATCGGTGTTGATCTTCTTCTTCAGATCACCTTCGACCATCTCATCCGATTCAATATGCTTGCGGATCCGACTCAGCTCTTCAGCGGTCAGATCCTTGATTTTCTTGTTCAAATCGACCTTGACGCCATCCAGGATCTTCTTGGATTTTTGACGGCCAATGCCATAGATGTAAGTCAAGCCGACTTCCACTCGTTTGTGATTGGGAATTTCGATTCCGGCGATTCTAGCCACTTTGCCTCCTTATCCTTGCCTTTGTTTGTGCTTGGGATCTTTACAGATCACCCGCACAACGCCTTTGCGCTTGATAACCTTGCATTTATTGCAAATTTTCTTGACAGATGCTCTTACTTTCATCTGTGCCTCCTATTTAAATCTATAGATTATTCTGCCCCTGGTGATATCATAGGGCGATATTTCCAGAAGTATCTTGTCTCCGGGAAGAATACGAATGTTGTTCTTGCGCATCTTGCCCGACGGGTGAGCGGTTATGCGGTGGTGGGATGTATCCAATTCCACCAGAAACATGGCGTTGGGCAGCGATTCCAGAATAACGCCCTTGACCTCAATGACATCCTTTTCTTTGTTGGCCATCAACACCTCGTTAGAATTTCGGCACCGTTGTCGGTCAGGGCTACCGTATGCTCATAATGGGCGGAAAGGCTGCCGTCACAGGTGACCACTGTCCATTCATCATCCATGGTACGCACTTCATATGAACCGGCATTGATCATGGGTTCGATGGCCAGGGTCATGCGGCTTTTCAGCTTGTTGCCGCTCCGGCCGTCGTAATAATTCAGGATCTGCGGATCCTCGTGCAGGTTGCGGCCGATGCCATGGCCTGACAGGTCACGCACCACTTGAAATCCCCGGGCCCGCACGCAGCCATCGATGGCCTTGGCGATGTCACCCAGGTGATTGCCGGAACGGGCCTGGGCGATACCCATCTGCAGGGCATTCTGGCAGGTATCCAGAAGGTCGCGCGCTTGTGGAGAAATGCTGCCCACGGGGTAGGTATAAGCGCCATCTCCATAATAACCCTCATAGATGACACCAACGTCCACACCAATGATATCGCCTTCCTGCAGGATACGCTGCGGCGAAGGGATGCCGTGCACCACTTCCTGGTTGATGGACGTGCACAGGGTGGCCGGGAAAGGTTTCGCACCGCTCCTGCCCGCATAGCCCTTGAAGCCTGGTTTGCCCTTCAAGCTGAGAATTCGCTGTTCCGCCCAAGTGTCCAGTTCCAGGGTGGAAACGCCGGGCTTGATCATTTCACCAAGCTCGCCCAGGACCAGGGCCACGATGCGATTGGCAGCGCGCATCAATGAGAGTTCCTGGTCCGTTTTCAGCATTATCATGCGATCAATCCTTTGATTTTTTCATAGACCTGAGCGGCCGCTCCGCCGCCATTAACGCGCTCGAGCACGTTTTTTTGAGCGTAAAACTCGATCACCGGCATGGTACGTTCGCCATACACGCGGAAACGCTGCCGCACCGCTTCCTCGTTGTCGTCAGTGCGCCTGGCGACACGGCCGCGGCAGAGGTCGCAAGTCCCGGTCGTTTTTGGCGGCTTGCTGATCAGGTTGTAAATGGCGCCGCATTCACTGCAGGTCAATCGCGAAAGCAAGCGCTCGACAGCTTCGGATTCGGAAACTTCGATAAAAATTGCCTTCTCGCTCTGGCTGGCGATATTCGCAAGGGCTTCAGCCTGGGCCAGGGTGCGTGGATAGCCGTCCATAACATAGCCGCCATCCAGGTCACTGCGGCTCAGGCGCTGGCGCACCAATTCGATCACCAGTTCATCCGGGACCAGTCCACCGGACTCCATGAAGCTTTTTGCCTGGCGGCCTTCGGCGCTATCCTGCTGGATGGCGCTGCGCAGGATGTCGCCAGTGGAAATTTTGGCATAGTTGAAATCACGCTGGATGAAATCACCCATGGTGCCCTTGCCTGAACCGGGCGCGCCGAAAAGGATCAAACGCTTCATCCGCGCCGTCCCCTTATCCGCCCCTTGCGCGAAAAAGTATCATAATTGCGCATGGTCAGTTGCGCTTCGATCTGCTGCACGGTATCCATGGCCACACCGACCACGATCAGGATCGAAGTACCTCCAAAATAAAATTTCACATTAAAACCCTCGTAGAACCAGCGCGGCATATTGGCTTCCAGGAAATCGCCGACAAAGGGCAGAGCCCCGACCTTGAAGCCGGTCATTAAAAATTCCGGCAGCAGCGCCACCAGGGCCAGGTAAATGGCACCGATGAAGGTCAGCTTGGAAAGCACACTGTCGATATAGTCGGAGGTGTTCTTGCCGGCGCGAATGCCCGGGATGAAGCCGCCGTACTTCTGCAGGTTGTTGGAAACGTCCTGGGGGTTGAAAATGATGGAAATATAGAAATAGGTGAAAAATATGATTGAGGTGATGTAGAGCAGGTTGTACAAAGGCATGCCCCAGGTCAGCTGCGTCGTGATTTTTTGGGCTATGGGGTGTTTGATGAACTGCAGGATGGTAGCCGGGAAGGTAATGACCGAGGATGCGAAAATAATGGGGATGACGCCGCCGGTGTTGACCTTCAAGGGCAGGAAGGTGCTTTGACCGCCCATCATCTTGCGGCCCTGAATGCGTTTGGCATAGGTGATGGGAATGCGCCGCTGGCCCATTTCCACGTAACAGATGAAGGCGATTACCGCCACCACCATGGTCAGGATGAAGATCAGTTTCAGGGGGCTCATGTCGCCGGTTTGCAGTCCTTCGAAGGTGCTGGCTACGCCCGGTACCAGGCCGACGACAATACCGGCAAAGATGATCAGCGAAATGCCGTTGCCGATACCCCTTTCCGATATCTGCTCGCCCAGCCACATGATGAACATGGTGCCGGTGGTCAGGGTCAATATGGTCAGCAGGCGGAAGCCCCAGCCCGGGTTGAGCACGACCGGGAGGCCGTTGGGGTTCATCCTCTCCAGGCCGATGGCGATGCCGCCGCCCTGGACCAGGCAGATCAGGACAGTGCCGTAGCGGGTGTACTGAGTGATCTTCTTCTTGCCTAATTCGCCTTCCTTGGCGATACGGTCCAGGTAAGGCCATACCACCTGCAATAACTGCAGGATGATGGAGGCGCTGATGTAGGGCATGACGCCCAGGGCAAAAATGGTCATCCTGGAAATGTTCTTTCCGGAGAACATGTCCATGAACCCGAAGAAGGTGCCTTGCAGCGCGTCAAAAAACTGTTTCAGCGCTTCCGAATTCAGGCCGGGGGTCACGATCTGCGAGCCCATGCGGTAAACGGCCAGCAGCAGCAAGGTGAAGATCACCCTTCTGCGCAATTCGGGAATAGACGAAAATATTTCTGATGAATCTGATCAATTTTCTTCTCCTTGGGTTACAATGGCCTGACCGCCGGCCTTCTTGATCTTGTTCAGCGCGGCCTGGGAAAATTGATGAGCTTGGATCTTTATTTTGTGGGTGAGCTTGCCGTCAGCCAACACCTTGATGCCGGCACCGCGCTTGCGGGCCAGGTTCTTATCGAAGTAATCCTGGATCTTGATCTCAGTCAGGCCCAGTTTATCCAGGTCTCCCAGGTTGACGACATTGAATTGCTTTTTGAAGATGTTGGTAAAGCCGCGCTTGGGCAGGCGGCGAATCAGCGGCATCTGGCCGCCTTCAAAACCGCGGCTGTGCGAGTAGCCGGACCGCGCCTTCTGGCCGTTGCTGCCGCGGCCGGCAGTGACGCCGTTTCCGGAGCCGGGACCGCGTCCCACTCTTTTGCGTTTCCGGACCGCGCCCTTGGCTGGCTTTAAATTACTTAGACTGATCATTGCCGACCTCCTCGACCTGGAGCATGAATTCTATTTTGCGGATCATGCCGAGAATTTCCGGTCTCTTTTCGCGGATGACCACCGAGTTGATCTTGCGCAGGCCTAGCCCCTTGACCGTGGCCTGCTGCCGGTCAGAACGGCCGATGAGGCTTTTGACCAGCTTTATCTTGATCTTGGGATATTCAATCTTCTTTTTTACTGCCATGATTCCTCCTTGGTCTTGCCTCTCTTGCTGGCAAAGGATTCGGGACTCAGCAGTTTCTGCAAGCCGTTCATGGTGGCCCGGGCCACGGTGATCGAATTCTTGCTGTGCAGGATCTTGGTCAGGATGTTTTTCACCCCGGCCAGTTCCATGATCACCCGCACCGAACCTCCGGCAATGACGCCGGTGCCGAGCGAAGCCGGGCGCATGACCACCCGGGAACCGCCGAAGACACCGACCTTGAAATATGGGATGGTCTCATTGACGATCGGCACCTGGATCAGGTTCTTCTTGGCGTCGGCCACGGCTTTCTTAATGGCCAGAGGCACTTCGCGCGCCTTGCCTTTGCCCATTCCTACCTGGCCGTTCTTGTCGCCGACAACCACAGCGGCGGAAAATCTGAGGTTTTTGCCGCCCTTGACGACTTTGGTGACGCGGCGGATGGAGATCACTTCTTCCTGAAACAATTCATTGCTATCCATGTAATGCTGCACGTTGCCTCTCCTTAAAAACGGATTCCCTTTTCCCGGGCGGCGTCGGTGAAGATCTTGACGCGTCCGGCAAAAGCGTAAACATTGCGATCAAAAACTACGGTTTCGATCTTTTTTTCCTTTAACCTTTCGGCGATGGTTTCGCCCAGCAGCTTGGCTGCTTCCTTGTTCTTGGCGCTCTTCAGCTTGGCTTTCAGGTCTTTTTCAAGCGTGGAAGCCGTGAGCAGCACCTGGTGGCTGGCGTCATCGATCACCTGGGTGTAAAGGTACTTGTTGCTTTTGACCATGATCATACGCGGCCTTTCCTGGGTACCACGCAGCGTGGCTTTCAGTGCCCTGCGAACTCTCTGCCGCTTGATCTTCCTGATGATATATTTGGCTGTAATCATTTTATACTCCCGCCGCCTTTCTGGCTTTCTGCCTCAGGACCTGGCCCTGCAGGCGGATGCCCTTCAATTTATATGGTTCCACCGGCCTGATGCTCTGGATGTCGGCGCAGGTCTGCCCCAGCAGCTGCTTGTCATGCGAAAACAGGGTGAAACTGCCCGGATTTTCCTGGGTGGCCGAAACACCGTCCGGCAGTTTGAAGTCAACCGGATGGGAATGGCCGACCTGCAGGTTGATTACATTGCCTTTGACCGTGGAGCGCCAGCCTTTGCCGACGATCTCGATTTTGCGGGAATATCCCGTGCTCACGCCGACCACGGCGTTGCGCACCAGACTCCAGACCAATCCCTGCAGCGGTTTGCAGCTGTCATCACGGCGACTGACATGGACATCGCTGCCCTCGACTTTCACTTCGATGCCGTTCGGGATGGTCACGGTCAATTCGCCCTTGGGTCCCTTGACCTTGACCAGCTTCTCTCCCACGGTAACGGCCACACCGGCTCCACACACAACGGGTTTGGATGCTAAACGCGACATGCTTCCTCCTACCAGACGTACAGGAGAACTTCGCCGCCGATATTGCGCTTTTTGCACTCTTTGCCGGTGACGATCCCTTGAGAAGTAGAAATGACTGCCACGCCCAGGCCGTCAAGCACCTTGGGGATGCTGTCCGCTTCGGTGTAGACGCGGCGGCCGGGCTTGGATATTCTCTTCAGTCCTTCGATGACATTCTGCTTTTTGCTGCCGTATTTCAATTCAACGAAAAGCTGGGCGGGTATTTTGGTCTTGTCAACCCGGAAATTGGATATGTATCCTTCTTCCTTTAAAATTTTGGCAATGTCCAGCTTTATGGTTGAGAGGGGAATCGCCACGTCTTTTTTTTCAGCCATGATGGCGTTCCTCACTCTGGTCAACATATCGGCGATTGGGTCTGTATGTGCCATTTTATCTCCTTACCAGGATGCCTTGGTCACACCCGGGATTTCACCTTTCAACGATAATTCGCGAAAACACAGACGGCACAGTTCGAATTTGCGGTACACCGCGCGCGGGCGGCCGCAAAGCCGGCAGCGTGTCCGGTAGCGGATTTTATACTTTTTCTTTTTCAACTCCCTGACTTCGGATGATAGTTTTGCCACCTTTTCCTCCTTTTATCTGAAAGGCACGCCGAGCTGGGTAAGCAGGGCTATGCTGTCCTGATTGGTCTTGGCTGAAGTGACGAAGGTGATGGACATGCCCTTTGGCTTATCCACCTTGCTGTAATTGATCTCCGGGAACACAAGTTGATCCTTCATGGCGATGGTGTAGTTGCCCCTGCCGTCAAAGGATTTTTTGGACATGCCGCGGAAATCCTTCATGCGCGGGATGACGATGGAGACAAAACGGTCCATAAAATCGTACATCCTTTCCCCGCGCAGGGTGACCGTGGCCGCTACCGGCTGGCCGGCGCGCAAGCGGAACGAGGCGATCGATTTCTTGGCGCGGCGCAGCGAGGGCTTTTGGCCGCTGATAGTGGCCAGTTCCTCCATGACCTTGTCCAGGACCTTGATGTTCTGGGTGGCTTCGCCCACGCCGGAGTTGATCACGATCTTTTCCAATTTCGGGACCATCATCACGTTGGGGAAGTTCAGCTCCTTCATCAGGGCCATGCTGATTTCCTTGTTATATCTTTCATGCAGTCGGTTCATATTTCGCTCCTAATCCAGCACGACGCCGCATTTTCGACAGATTCGCTGTTTGCCGGTGTCACTGATTTTGTAGCCGATGCGCACTCCCTGCTCGCACTCCTTGCAGTAGTACATTACTTTTTCAATGGGTATGGCCCCTTCCCTCTCCACGATGCCGCCCTTGATGTTCTTTTGGGGATTGGGCCGGACATATTCCTTGATGATATGGATCTTCTCGACCACCACCCTGTTTTTGTCCGAAACGATGTGCAGGATCTTTCCGGTCTTCTTTTTGTCCTGGCGGCGGCCGCTCTTGACGATCACCGGATCGTCTTTCTTCAATTTAAATTTCTGCATTTAAATCACCTCAGGTGCTAAGGAAACGATCTTCATGAATTTCTTTTCCCGCAGTTCCCTGGCCACCGGCCCGAAAACACGGGTTCCCACCGGTTCGTTGGCCTTGTCGATGATCACAGCGGCATTGTCGGAAAAACGGATGTAGGATCCGTCCTTGCGGCGGCTTTCCTTGCGCGTGCGAACGATGACCGCTCGGATCACATCGCCCTTCTTGATCTTGGCATTGGGTTCGGCCAGCTTGACCGAGCCGACGAACACATCGCCGATCTTGGCGATCTTGCCCACATCGCCGCCCAGGGCCCGGATGAACATGACTTCCTTGGCTCCGGAATTGTCGGCGACTTTAAGTCTGGTTTGCATTTGTATCATTTGGGTACCTCGACTTTCTGGGTCACCGCCTTCACTGCGATGACCAGCCAGCGCTTTCTCTTACTTATGGGGCGGACCGGTTTGATGGTCACGATATCGCCAGGCTTGCATTTTTTCTCTTCATCATGGGCCAGAAATACCGTTTTTTTCTTGATGATCTTACGATATTCCTGATGCTGGACAACCCTTTCCACTCTGACCGAGACGGTTTTTTCGGCCTTGGCCTTCACCACCACGCCAAGCATCGTGCGTTCCGCTTTAGCTTTTTTTTGCGTTTTTTCCATTTTGCAACCTCATTTCCGCCAGTATGGTCATTAACTTGGCGATGTCTCTTTTGGTCTGTCTGATCTTATAGGGACTCTCTGCTTGTCCCAGGGTCTTTTGAAATTTCTGTTTGAAAAGCTTGTCCTTCAATTCCACAAGCTTGCTGTCGATCTCATTGACCGCCATGGTCCTGATGTCTTTGGTTTTCATAGCCCCGCTCCTATCTGCGCTCTCGAGATGAACCGGGTCTTGATGGGCAGCTTTCTCTGCGCGAGCTTCATGGCTTCGCGGGCCAGGGGTTCACTGACTCCCTCAAGTTCGTAAAGAACTCGGCCTCTCTTGATGACATCGACCCAGAATTCGGGATCGCCCTTGCCCTTGCCCATGCGGACTTCAACCGGTTTCTTGGTTACCGGCTTGAAGGGGAACACCCGCACCCACAAGTTTGCCGCCTCTCTTGATGAAGCGGTTGATGGCAACGCGGCCGGCTTCGATCTGCCGGGCCGTGATCCAGTCATTTTCCAATGACTGCAGCCCGAAATCGCCGAATTCCAATGTATTTCCCTTGGTGGCAATGCCCCGGCGTTTGCCCCGGAAAACTTTCCGATGCTTGACTTTCGCTGGCATTAACATGGCTCATTCTCCTTTTTCTTCGATTTCAATTTCCTGCTTGCGGTAACGTTCCTTTTCCTTGTCGCCGATGTAGACCCAGACCTTGATGCCGATCTGGCCGTAGTCGGTGAAAGCCTCGGTGAATCCGTAGTCGATGTCGGCCCGCAATGTCTGCAGGGGCAATTTGCCGACAAGGTACCATTCGGCGCGGGCGATCTCGGCTCCGCCCAGGCGGCCGGAAAGCCGGATCTTGACCCCGGTAGCCCCGGCCCGCAGGGTGGAATCGACCACCTTGCGCATGGCGCGGCGGTAGGAGATGCGGCGCTGGATCTGGAAGGCCACGCCCTCGGCGATCAGCTGTGCGACCAACTCCGGGTTGCGGATCTCAATGACATCGACCAGGATCTTGTCCAGGGTCTTCTTGGTGATGCCGGAAATGAATCTCTTCAGTTCCTGGACACCGGAACCGCCTTTGCCGATCAGGATGCCCGGCCGGGCGGTGTTGATCTGCACCCGAATGGTGTCAGCGATCCTCTTGACTTCGATCGAGGCAATGCCGGCATGCTTGTATTTGCTCTTGACCATCTTGCGGATCTGGATATCGATGTGGAACTGATCGATGTAATGCTGGCCTTTGCCGTACCACAGAGAAAGCCAGCTCTTGTTGAATCCCAAACGAAAGCCGAACGGATGTGTTTTCTGTCCCATTATTTGCCCTTCCTTTCACCTAAATACAAACTGATGTGCGCATAGTGCTTCAAGATCTTCATGGCCCTGCCCCGCGGTGCCGGCCGAAAGCGCTTCAAATACGGCGCTTGTCCGACATGGGTCTTGGCGATATAAAGATTGTCAACGTCGATGTTGGGAAACTTGACCTGGGCGTTGGCGATGGCCGAACGCAGTATATCCATCACAATTCCGGCCGCCTTCTTGCGCCGGGAGAATTTCAGGATGGTCAAGGCTTCGCCCGCATCCTTGCCCTTGATCAGGTTGACGATCAATTGGCTTTTCTGTGCGGAAATTTTCAAATATTTTCCTTTGGCCACAGCAATTTCACTCATGAGAAACCTCCTACACCTTAGCCTTGCTGTCTTTGGAAGTGTGTCCGCGATAGGTCCTGGTTTCGGCGAATTCACCCAGTTTCAGGCCCACCATGTTCTCGGTAACAAAAACCGGAATGAATTTTTTGCCGTTATGGACCGCCACGGTCATGCCCACCATTTCCGGGATCACGGTCGAGCGCCGGTACCAGGTCTTGATAACCTCTTTGCGGCCGGAGTTCTTGGTTTCCACGACCTTCCTCAGTAATTTCTCGTCAATATAAACACCTTTTTTTATGGATCGGCTCATTTAATTACTTTCTCCTTTTGACAATAAATTTAGTGGTACGCTTGTTGCGGCGTGTCTTGTATCCCTTGGTCGGCTTGCCCCAGGGGGTCACCGGATGCCGTCCACCCTTGGTCTTGCCCTCGCCACCGCCCATGGGGTGATCGATGGGGTTCATAACTGTGCCGCGCACATGCGGGCGCCAGCCCAGCCAGCGGTTGCGTCCGGCTTTACCGATCTTGATATTGGCCCGCTCGACATTGCCCAGCTGGCCAATGGTCGCCCGGCAATTGATGTGGATCTTGCGCAATTCCCCCGAGGGCAGCTTCAAAAGCGAGTATTCGCTTTCCTTGGCCATCAGCGTGGCGTAGGCGCCGGCAGTGCGGGCGAGCTGACCGCCACGGCCCATGCTCATTTCCACGTTGTGGATAGTGGTACCCACGGGAATGTTCTTGATCAGCAGGGCGTTGCCCGGGAGAATTTCAGTTTCGCCGTTGGTCGACAGATACGGGGTCGCCCACTTTGACGCCAAGGGGAGCCAGGATATAACGCCTTTCCCCGTCCTGGTATTTGACCAGGGCAATGCGCGGCGTGCGGTTGGGGTCATATTCAATGGTCTCAATGACGCCGGGGATTTCCAGTTTGTCGCGGCGAAAATCAATGATGCGGTATTTGCGCTTGTGACCGCCGCCATGGTGACGGACGGCGATGCGCCCCATATTGTTCCGGCCGCCGCTCTTGTGCAGGGAGACCAGCAGTTTGCGGTAGGGTTTATCGGTAGTCAGCTCCTCAAAAGTGAATCCGGCCCGGCCGCGCAAACCCGGCGTGATCGGATTGAATGTTTTGATGCCCATTAGATCACCTCGATGTATTCGATCATCTTGACATCGGGGCTCAGCTTGACGTAGGCTTTTTTCCAGTCAGCCCGGCGTCCGACATAGCGCCCGTGCCTTTTTTCCTTGCCCTGGAAGTTGAGAATGCGCACCCACTCCACTTTGGTCTTAAAAAGCTCTTCTACGGCTTTCTTGACCATGATCTTATTGGCATCGCGATGGACCTTGAAGCAAAGCAGCCGCTGCTTGTCCTTCAGGGCCGTAGACTTCTCGGTTACCAGCGGCGCCAGGATCATTTCCGCGTATTCCAGCTTCATTTGAGCACCTCCATCAGCCTTTTCACCACGTCGACCGAAAGCATGATGTAATTGTATTTGAGCGAATCATAAATGTTCATTTCACCCACGTCGATGGCCTTGATGTGGGGGATGTTGCGCGTGGACAGCATCAGGTCGTTGTTGTCGCGCTTGTCGACAATCAGCAGCTTGTCGAAACTGAAGCGGCTCAAAGCCTTGATGGTGTCCTTGGTTTTACCCGAATCCAGCTTCAATTCGTCGAGGATGAAAAGACGGTCATTGCGGATCTTGTCCGAGAGGACCGACTTGATGGCGTTACGCCGGGCCTTCTTGGGCATGGCATAGGAGTAATCGCGGGGTTTGGGCCCGAAACTTATGCCGCCTTTCCGCCATAACGGGCTGCGCACACCGCCCGTGCGGGCGCGGCCTGTGCCTTTCTGCTTCCACATCTTCTTGCCGCTGCCTGCAACCTCGGACCTGGTCTTGGTGCAAGCCGTGCCCTGGCGCTGGTTGGCATTGAAATTCTTGACCGCTTCGTAGATAAGATGCTCTTTCAGAGGATAATCGAAGATGGCTTCGGGAAGCTCCAGTTCGCTGACCTCTTTATTCTTAATGTTTCTTACTTTCACCTTGACCATGCCTTATCTCCTTTTAAAGGAATTTTTCAGAACATAGATATAGTTCCCGTTGAAGCCGGGAACAGCACCCCGGACCAGGAGCAAATTCCTTTCCTTGTCGACCCTTACCACCTGCAGGCCCATGATGGTTTTTTGCTTGCCGCCCATGCGCCCGGGCATGCCCTTGCCCTTGATGACTTCTCCTGGATAGGTGTTGCTGCCGGCAGAGCCGATCTGCCGGTGGAACATGGAGCCGTGGGTAGCGCGGCCGCCGGCATAGCCATAGCGGCGGACGACTCCCTGAAATCCCTTGCCCTTGGTCGTGCCGCGAACGTTTACAATTTCGTTTTCGCTGAAAATGTCCACACCGATGGTATCGCCAACGCCGGGCTCGTCCTCGGCCACAATAAATTCATGCAGCCTGCGCGTGGGCGGCACCTTGGCTTTTTCAAAATGTCCCTTCTGCGGCTTGGTCACATGCTTGACCGGCTTGGGCTCAACGAATCCCAATTGTGCTTTCGCTCTCTGCCTTGCGATGTTTTTTTTCTGTACGACCAGGCAGGGACCGGCCTGGATCATGGTTACCGGGATCACCAGGCCATCATCTGTAAATATCTGCGTCATGCCGATCTTTTTGCCAATTATTCCCTGTATCATCTTTTCACCTTCTTGTTTAGTTGGATTTTACCTCAACCTCAACTCCGGCAGGCAAATCCATTTTTTTCAGTTCGGAAATCGTATCGTCGTTGTGCTCGCGGATCTCGATCAAACGGGCGTGCGAACGACGTTCGAAATGTTCGCGCGACTTTTTGTCGGCGTGCGGCGAGCGCAGGACGCAAAAACGTTCGATCTTGGTCGGCAGGGGGATGGGGCCCGTGACCACGGCGCCGGTGCGCTTGGCCTTGGCCACGATCTCCGCGGACGACTTGTCCAGCACCCGGTTGTCGAACGATTTCAACTTGATTCTTATTTTTGTTAACATGGGGCTCCTTTTACTCTAGGACGTCGGTAACGCTGCCGGCGCCGATGGTGCGGCCGCCCTCGCGGATGGCGAACTTCAGACCTTTTTCCATGGCGATGGGCATGATCAGTTCGATCTCCAGGTTGGCGTTGTCACCGGGCATGACCATCTCCACACCTTCGGGCAGCTTCACCGATCCGGTCACGTCCGTGGTGCGAAAGAAAAACTGCGGCCGGTAGCCCGTCACGAACGGCGTGTGCCGCCCGCCCTCTTCCTTGCTCAGCACCAATACCTCGGCCTTGAACTTCGTGTGCGGAGTGATCGATCCTGGCTTGGCCAATACCATGCCGCGATCAACATCCTCGCGGTCCGTGCCGCGCAGCAGCACCCCGATGTTGTCCCCGGCCCGACCTTCGTCCAGAAGCTTCTTGAACATCTCCACTCCCGTGACCACGCGCTTGCGCGTCTCGCGAATGCCCAAAATGTCCACTTCCTCCCCCACCTTCACGATGCCGCGCTCCACCCGGCCCGTTACGACCGTGCCGCGGCCGCTGATCGTGAACACGTCCTCGATCGGCATCAAAAACGGCTTGTCTATGGGGCGCTCAGGCATCTGGATATATTTGTCCACCGCGTCCATCAAGGCTATGATGTTCTTGTTCCACTCGTCTTCCGGGTTGCCGTCGCCTCTCCATGCTCTTCAAGGCGCTGCCGCGCACCACCGGAATCTCGTCGCCGGGAAATCCGTAACTCGTCAACAGCTCGCGGATCTCCAACTCCACCAGGTCCAGTATCTCCTTGTCCTCAACCATGTCCACCTTGTTCATGAACACCACGATGGCCGGCACGTTTACCTGTCGCGCCAGCAATATGTGCTCCCGCGTCTGCGGCATCGGTCCGTCGGCCGCCGATACCACCAGGATCGCCCCGTCCATCTGCGCCGCCCCCGTGATCATGTTCTTCACGTAGTCGGCGTGCCCGGGACAGTCGATGTGCGCGTAGTGCCGGTTCGGCGTCTCGTACTCCACGTGCGCTATCTGTATGGTGATGCCCCGCTCCTTCTCCTCCGGCGCGTTGTCGATGCTCCAGAAATCACGGTACTTCACCTTGGCGTTCAGCTTGCTCAATACCTTGGTGATCGCCGCTGTCAGCGTCGTCTTGCCGTGGTCCACGTGCCCGATCGTGCCAATATTCAAATGCGGCTTGTTGCGATCAAATTTCTCTTTTCCCATGCTTGCCTCCTAATTGCAGGTATAAATACCCAATTGGGTTTTTAAAACTTCATTCATTTTTTCCTCGCTCATTTCACTGTATTTGAAGAATTCCAAAGAGTAGTTGGCTCTTCCCTGCGTCAGGGTGCGCAGCGCCGTGGCATAACCGAACATCAGCGACAGCGGTACCTGGCCGTCTATCACATGCAAGCCGTTTTTCAGATCCATGTTCGTCACTTTGCCCTGGCGGCTGTTGAAGTCGGCCATGACCTCGCCCAGATAGTCATCCTGGACCACGATCTCGATCTTCATAACCGGTTCAAGCATGATCGGGCTGCCTTTACGGAAAGCATTTTTAAAGGCCATGGATGCGGCGATCTTGTAAGCCAGTTCGGTCGAATCCTCCTCGTGGTAGGAACCGTCCAAAAGTTCGACCGCGACGTGGGTGATGGGAAAACCGGCAATAATGCCGATATCCATGGCTTCCAGCACTCCCTGTTCAATTGCCTGGTGAAATTCCTTGGGAATGACGTTTGCTTTAAGCTTGGAGGTGAACTTGAATTTGCCGTCCCGGGAATAAGGTTTGAGTTCCAGAACCACGTGACCATACTGTCCCTTGCCGCCCGACTGCTTGACGTATTTCTCTTCGCCGCGGGCGGGCTTGCGGATGGTTTCATAATAAGCCACACGCGGCTTGCCGAGCTTGGTCTGGATCTTGTATTCACGCTTGATCCTTTCCTGGATGATCTCCAGGTGCAATTCACCCATACCGGAAATGATCGATTGTCCGGTGTGGGAATCAACATAGGATTTGAGCGTTGGATCCTCTATTGTCAGTTTGCGCAGCACCTCGTCCAATTTCTGGTGCTCGGACGTCAGGCGCGGTTCGATGGTCGCCGTGACCACCGGTTCGGGAAAGCGGATCGTATCAAGCTGGATTGGTTGTCTTTCATCGCAAAGGGTGTCGCCGGTGGAGATTTCCTTCAAACCGACGGTGGCGGCAATGTCGCCGGAATGGACGGCAGTGACCTCTTCACGTTTGTTGGAATGCATTTTTAAAAGCTTGGCCACGCGCAAGCGCTGGTTCTTGCGGCTGTTGAAGACCGTGGATCCGACCTTGATCAGTCCGGAATAGACCCGGAAATAAATCAACTGCCCGACATAGGGATCACTCATGATCTTGAAAACCAGTGCCGACATCGGTTCCTGATCGGACAATTTTCTGGTCAGCGCTTTGCCGGTTTTTGGATCACTGCCGATCACATCAGCCTTGTCGGCCGGGGAAGGCAGGTAATCGATCACCGCATCGAGCAGGTTCTGGATTCCCTTGTTCTTAAAGGAGGAGCCGAGCAGGACAGGGACCGCCTTGAGACCCAGGGTGGCGGTGCGCACAGCTTTCTTCAGGCATTCTTCGGGAATGTCCTTTTTATCGAGGAACAATTCCATGATATCGTTGTCAAACTCAGCCAGTCGTTCGATCAGGTGTTCGCGATGGAGTTGGGCGTCATCCACGAAGGGCTGGGGGATCTCGACGTTGTCCACCCGTGTGCCCAGCAATTCGCCATTGTAATTGTAGGCCTTCATGGTGATCAGGTCGATCACCCCTGAAAAAGAATCTTCCGTGCCCAGCGGCAGCTGCAGCGGCAGGGTAACTATCTTGAATTTGTTTTCGATCTGGGCGACCACGTCAAAAAAATCGGAGCCGACACGGTCCATTTTGTTCACATAAGCGATCTTGGGGATGCGGTATTTTACCGATTGGAACCAGACCTTTTCGGTCTGGGGTTCAACGCCGCCTACACCGCACAAAACGATGATGGCTCCGTCCAGCACCCGCAGCGAGCGTTCCACTTCAGCGGTGAAATCCACGTGCCCGGGCGTGTCGATGATGTTGATGCGGCAGTCATTCCAGAAACAGGTGGTAGCAGCGGCGGTGATGGTGATGCCCCGCTCCTGCTCCTGATCCATCCAGTCCATGACGGCCGTGCCGGCGTCAACTTCGCCCATTTTATAGGTCACTCCGGAGTAATAGAGAATTCTCTCGGTGGTCGTGGTTTTACCGGCGTCGATGTGGGCCATCAGGCCGATATTGCGAATTCTGTCCACGGCAACCGCTTTCATTTTATTTCACCCTTCGAGGCAGCTCCGGCTTACCAGCGGTAATGGGCAAAGGCACGGTTGGATTCGGCCATCTTGTGTACCGTTTCCCTTTTTTTTACAGCACCGCCCTTCTCACCGTAGGCGTCGAGAATTTCCCCGACAAGCTTTTCACGGAAGGATCTGCCGCCGCGTTCACGGGCATTCAGCACCAGCCAGCGGATGCCCAGCGCATAAGACCTTTCCTTGCGCACTTCCATGGGCACCTGATAGGTGGCGCCGCCGACACGGCGGGAACGGGTCTCCACCTGGGGACGGATGTTTTCAATGGCCTTGGTGATGACCTTCAGGGGATCCTCTTTCATCTTTTCCTGGATGGAATCCATGGCACCATAGACAATGTGCTGGGCAATATTCTTCTTGCCGCTGAACATGACCTTGGTGATCAACTTGGCCAGGATGGAGGAATTGTACAGGGGATCGACCAGGACCTCTTTTTTCTTGGTGATTTTTTTTCTCGGCATTTATTTCTCCTGAGTCCCTTTTTTACGCTTGGCGCCGTACTTGGAACGGCTTCTCTGCCTGTTTTCCACACCGGTGGTGTCCTTGGCGCCGCGCACAACGTGGTAGCGAACGCCTGGCAGGTCTTTAACCCTGCCGCCGCGCACCAGCACGATGGAGTGCTCCTGCAGTGTGTGTCCCTCGCCGGGGATATATGCGGTCACTTCAATGCCGTTGGTCAAGCGAACCCTGGCTACTTTGCGCATGGCGGAATTGGGCTTCTTGGGATTGGTGGTGAACACACGGGTGCAGACACCTCTTTTCAACGGACAGTTCTGTAGCGCTGGCGATTTGCTCTTCTCGCTCAAACGGCTTCTGCCCAGACGGACTAACTGATTAATTGTAGGCAAATTTCCTCCTGTACAAATTTTAAGGATTATTTTGTGAAGATTTCCCTAATTTTCAGAACGGAATAGTACTTATACCACGAAAATAGTGTGCAGGTCAAGGGTTTTTCGGGGAATCTTCAGGGATTTTTTGAATTGATTTGAGAAATCCAAATGTTTGTTTTAAAAAAAACCCGGTGACGACCTACTTTCCCACTCCGTTGCCAGAGCAGTATCATCGGCACTGAAGAGCTTAACTTCCGGGTTCGGAATGGGACCGGGTGTGGCCTCTTCGTTATGGTCACCGGGAATATTGCCTACTTCCTATCAATGTTGCTCTATTAGATCTGTCGGGTCCTGAAGCTCAATAAACTTTATGATTAAGGCTCACGACCGATTAGTACTGGTTAGCTTAAACCCTTACGGGCCTTACACATCCAGCCTATCAAACTCGTCGTCTACGAGTGGTCTTCAGCTCTCTTGCGAGAGGGGAGATCTTATCTTGAGATTGGCTTCCCACTTAGATGCTTTCAGCGGTTATCCAGAATAAATGTAGCTACCCAGCTATGCCCTTGGCAGAACAACTGGATTACCAGAGATTTACCCATCCCGGTCCTTTCGTACTAGGGACAGATTCTCGCAGATCTCCTGCGCCCACTGTGGATAAGGACCGAACTGTCTTGCGACGTTCTGAACCCAGCTCACGTACCACTTTAATCGGCGAACAGCCGAACCCTTGGGACCTGCTCCAGCCCCAGGATGTGATGAGCCGACATCGAGGTGCCAAACAGCGTCGTCGATATGAGCTCTTGGACGCTATAAGCCTGTTATCCCCGGAGTACCTTTTATCCGTTGAGCGATGGCCCTTCCATACAGAACCACCGGATCACTAAGCCCTGCTTTCGCATCTGCTCGACCTGTCGGTCTCACAGTTAAGCATTCTTATGCCTTTACACTCTACGGCTGATTTCCAAACAGCCTGAGAATACCTTTGGGCACCTCCGTTACGATTTTGGAGGCGACCGCCCCAGTCAAACTACCCGCCTAACACTGTTTCCCGACAGGATATACTGTCAGGGTTAGAATTCCAATACGATAAGGGTGGTATCCCAAGGACGGCTCCATCCCGACTAGCGTCGGAACTTCAAAGCCTCCCACCTATCCTGGACATACCGCACCAAAATTCAATATTAGGGTGCAGTAAAGGTTCACGGGGTCTTTCTGTCCAGCAGCGGGTAATGGGCATCTTGACCCATGCTACAAGTTCGTCGTGCATCTCCTTGAGACAGCGCCCAAGTCGTTACGCCTTTCGTGCGGGTCGGAACTTACCCGACAAGGAATTTCGCTACCTTAGGACCGTTATAGTTACGGCCGCCGTTTACTGGGGCTTCAATTCAGAGCTTCTTCCGACCGAAGTCGGAATGACCCCTCCTTTTAACCTTCCAGCACCGGGCAGGCGTCAGACCCTATACATCAATTTTTTGTTTTAGCAGAGTCCTGTGTTTTTGTTAAACAGTCGCTTGGGCCAATTCTCTGCGGCCTCCTCGGGCTTCAATCTCTATTGCTAAAAATTTAACCCTAACGAGGCACTCCTTCTTCCGAAGTTACGGAGTTAATTTGCCGAGTTCCTAAAGGAGACATCACACGTGCGCCTGAGAATATTCTTCCCGTCTACCTGTGTCGGTTTACGGTACGGACACCCCGAATCCTCCCTAGTGGCTTTTCTTGACAGTATGACCTCAGCAGGTTCACCCGGTAAAAACCGAATTTCCCCGACTACCTTGGGATGACGCTTCTGATTTAATCGAAGCTACCCTTGTCATCGGCCGTACTCGACCAGCGGTACGGTCTGCTTAGCCTGCTGTGTCCCCACGTCGGTTATAACGTTTTCGAAGTGGTGCAGGAATGTTGACCTGCTTTCCATCGCTTACGCCGTTTGGCCTCAGCTTAGGATCCGACTAACCCTGAGTGGACTGACCTTGCTCAGGAAACCTTAGACTTTCGGCGTCCCGGGTTCTCACCGGGATTATCACTACTTATGCCGGCAGAGTCTCTTCCTGACCACCATCAGGCCTTACAGCCTGAATCTTCAATCAGGAATGCTCTCCTACCTTTCATTCCGGTAAACCGGAACAAAACCGCAGCTTCGGTATCATGCTTTAGCCCCGTTACATCTTGGGCGCAAGGACGCTCGACCAGTGAGCTATTACGCTTTCTTTAAAGGATGGCTGCTTCTAAGCCAACCTCCTGGCTGTCTTTGTATCTTTACATCCTTTCCCACTTAGCATGAATTCTGGGACCTTAGCTGGCGGTCTGGGCTGTTTCCCTTTCGAAAATGGAGCTTAGCCCCCACTTTCTGACTCCCGTACTGTTGTTGCAGGCATTCGCATTTTAGTTGGATTCAGTAGTTTTTTCAAACCCCTAGTCCATCCAGTGATCTACCTCCTGCACAAATCATACGAGGCTAGCCCTAAAGCTATTTCGGAGAGAACGAGCTATCACGGAGTTTGGTTGGCCTTTCACCCCTATCCTCAGCTCATCCAAACGGTTTTCAACCCATATTGGTGCGGGCCTCCGTATGGTGTTACCCATACTTCACCCTGGCCAAGGATAGCTCACTTCCGCTTCGCGTCTATTCCCAGTGACTCATTCGCCCTATTCAGACTCGCTTTCGCTTCGGCTCCGTCTCTACGACTTAACCTTGCCACTGAAAATAACTAGCCGGCTCATTTTACAAAAGGCACGCCGTCATCCCGGCAAGCCGGGACTTCGACTGCTTGTAGGTATATGGTTTCAGGTTCTATTTCACGCCCCTGACAGGGGTACTTTTCACCTTTCCCTCACGGTACTGGTTCACTATCGGTTACAGAATAGTATTTAGCCTTGGATGATGGTCCACCCGGATTCACACAGGGTTCCTCGTGCCCCGCGCTACTTGGGAATTCCGAAAAGAGAAGTCATCTTTTCACCTACAGGACTTCCACCTCCTATGGTCAGCCATTCAAGGCTGTTCGGTTAAGAAGACTTTTTGTAACTCTTCGGAGGCATCAGGTTACCTCCAATCGGCTCCCACAACACCACAAAGACAACGGACCTGCCCTTGGCATCTTTATGGTTTAGGCTGTTTCCCGTTCGCTCGCCGCTACTAGGGAAATCTCGGTTGATTTCTATTCCTCTGGGTACTGAGATGGTTCACTTCCCCAGGTTCGCTCTCCGACAAGTCGGAGTGTGCCAATATGAATCGGCACGGGTTGCCCCATTCGGGTATCCCCGGATCAAAGCCTGCTTACGGCTCCCCGAGGCTTATCGCAGTTCGCCACGCCCTTCATCGCCTCTCTGTACCAAGGCATCCACCATACACCCTTAGTACCTTAATCAATAAGTTTAATAAACTTCATTAAACCCGACAAATCTAATACAGCAACATTGATAGAAAAGTCAAAGAACAAACATTTATATTGAATATATATATAAATCTGTTTACTCTGGAGAATACCGGGATCGAACCGGTGGCCTTCGGCGTGCAAAACCGACGCTCTCCCAACTGAGCTAATTCCCCGTATTCCCTTAAGAACGCAACCGATATAGAGTGGGCCTAGGTAGGGTCGAACTACCGACCTCACGCTTATCAGGCGTGCGCTCTAGCCAACTGAGCTATAGGCCCGGTTGCTTTAGAGAATCTTTCAAAACTGAGTAGAGTGAGTAAAACCATTGTTACTTTATAAGGAGGTGATCCAGCCGCACGTTCCCGTACGGCTACCTTGTTACGACTTCACCCCAATCACTAGCAAAACCTTTGGCACCTTCATCCCTTGCGGGTTAGACCAGTGACTTCTGGTTCCACCAGCTTTCGTGATGTGACGGGCGGTGTGTACAAGGCCCGAGAACGTATTCACCGCAGCGTAGCTGATCTGCGATTACTAGCAATTCCAGCTTCATGTAGGCGAATTGCAGCCTACAATCCGAACTGAGAACGGTTTTGAGGATTTGCTCCACCTTGCGGTCTTGCGTCCCTCTGTACCGTCCATTGTAGCACGTGTGTGGCCCTGGACATAAAGGCCATGCTGACTTGACGTCATCCCCACCTTCCTCCGGCTCGTCGCCGGCAGTCCCATTAGAGTATCCGACATAACTCGCTGACAACTAATGGCAAGGGTTGCGCTCGTTGCGGGACTTAACCCAACATCTCACGACACGAGCTGACGACAGCCATGCAGCACCTCTACAGGTTCCCCCGAAGGGGATCACTAACCTTTTCAGGCAGCTAATACCTGCAGTTCAAGCCCAGGTAAGGTTCTTCGCGTTGCATCGAATTAAACCACATGCTCCACTGCTTGTGCGGGCCCCCGTCAATTCCTTTGAGTTTCAGCCTTGCGACCGTACTCCCCAGGCGGGATACTTAACGCGTTAGCTTCGACCAAGCAAAATCATGCAAGATCTAGTATCCATCGTTTACAGCTAGGACTACCAGGGTATCTAATCCTGTTTGCTCCCCTAGCTTTCGAATATCAGCGTCAGGACCAGTCCAGAAAGCCGCCTTCGCCTCAGGTGTTCCTCCCGATATCTACGCATTCCACCGCTACACCGGGAATTCCGCCTTCCTCTCCTGTCCTCAAGTCACGCAGTTTCAAAGGCAATTCCTCAGTTGAGCTGAGGGATTTCACCACTGACTTGCATGACCGCCTTAATTCTCTTTACGCCCAATAAATCCGAGTAACGCTTGCCCCCTACGTATTACCGCGGCTGCTGGCACGTAGTTAGCCGGGGCTTCCTCTGGAAGTTAAGTCAAGTACGGATGGTGTTGATATCCGTACATTTAATGCTTCCTGACAGAGGTTTACGATCCTAAGACCTTCATCCCTCACGCGGCGTCGCTGCGTCAGGCTTTCGCCCATTGCGCAAAATTCCCCACTGCTGCCTCCCGTAGGAGTCTGGACCGTGTTTCAGTTCCAGTGTGGCCGATCAGCCTCTCAGCTCGGCTACCCATCAGAGCCTTGGTGAGCCATTACCTCACCAACTAGCTAATAGGACATAGGCTCATCCCCAAGCAGGAGGTCTCGAAAGATCCCCCCCTTTGATCCAAATGCTTGTGCATCAGGAAATTATGCGGGATTAGCACCGGTTTCCCGGAGTTATCCCCCACTCAAGGGTAGATTACCTATGCATTACTCACCCGTCTGCCACTCTACTTATCCCTTGCGGGACTTTCGCGTTCGACTTGCATGTGTTAAGCACGCCGCCAGCGTTCACTCTGAGCCAGGATCAAACTCTCCAGTTAATTATTTAAAGGGCCGAAGCCCCTTAAACCGAATTTGAAGGTTTGAAACTTTGTTACAAAAAATTTGGGTCTGTTGTTGATGCTGGCTAAAACATCACTCTACTCAGTTTTCAAAGATCCTTATTTTCTTCACCGAAGGAAAAACGTCGTCATTATACCTATTTTTTTAGGCTTGTCAACACCTTATAAAAATAATTATTAAAATATTTTTACACATTAGTTATAATATAGACGATCGATATTTTCAACTGAATTCACCGTGGAAATCAGAATAATCGCAAACATGCTATAACACTTAGTTTTTTAAATTATTTCCAGGAAGACATCCAGATCGGCAACGCCCTGGTGGGATGGGATCGAGGTCCTGACTATTTTTTAAAAATAATTTTTCCGGCCAGAATAGTCATGGCCACTGGCGTTATCAGTATTTCTTTTTTGGAAATTTCAAAAAGATTTTTTTCCATGACTACCAGGTCGGCGAATTTTCCTGGCGTGATCGACCCCTTCAGCTTTTCCTGGAATTCTGCATAGGCCGAACCCAGGGTGTACATTTCGATGGCCTGGGCCAGAGAAAGCTTTTCGCCAGGGTGCCAGCCTCCCGGGGGTCCTCCGCCGGGAAGCTCGCGGCTGACCGCTGCATAAAGGCCCAGACGCGGGTCGAGCGGCTCCACATCCCAGTCGGTGCCGAAAGCAAGGCGCACGCCGTTGTCCAGGAAAGAAGCAAAGCGGTAAGCATCCCTAACCCTGGCGCCGATGCGTTTCTCGGCCCAGCGCATGTCGTCGATGCAGTGCGACGGCTGTATCGAGGCGATGACACCCAGTTCCCGGAAACGGGCCACATCACCGGCGCGCACCACCTGGGAATGCTCGACCCGATGGCGGGAGTCGCGAACGCCGTTGGCGGCCCTGGCCTTGGCGAAGGCGTCAAGGATCCAGGCATTTGCTTTGTCGCCGATGGCGTGGGCCGCGATCTGCAGCCCGGCCTTGTCCGCGGCCAGCACCAGCTCGTTCAATTCATTTTTCCTGTGAATAGGCAGGCCCGCCGTGGCGGGGTCATCGGCATAAGGATCAAAGAAAAGGGCCGTGCCCGCCCCCATGGAACCGTCGACGAAAAGTTTGACCGTCCCCAGGCGCAGGAACGGATCCGCCGAATGCGGCGTTGATGCCGATGCGCTGCAAAGTCGGCGCTGAACCGTCGCGCCGCGCCAGGCGTTGACGCGCACAGTCAGCTCGCCTTTAGCAAGCAACTCCTGGTAAATTTTCAGGTCCTCGCTGCCGCTGTTGTCCTGGATGCTGGTCACGCCGAGCTCCTGGGCGTGGCGCATGGCGGCGCGTATCGCCCGCTCGCGCTTGTCGCGGGACAGGGGCGGGATGACCTTGTCGAGCAAGGCCATGGCCGTGTCGCGCAGGATGCCGGTGGGCTCTCCTGTTTTTTTGTCCCTGACGATCTCGCCGCCCTGGGGGTCGGGAGTATCGCGGCTGATGCCGGCCAATTTCAAGGGCCAATGAATTGGCCAGGGCCATGTGCCCATCAAGACGCGAGACCAGCACCGGATGGTCGGGAGTGATGGCATCGATCAGGCTCTTGTGCGGGTGCTTTTTCGAAGGCCAGTTCTCATGATCCCAGTTGCCGCCCGTGACCCACTCCCCTTTGGGCAGCTTCCCTATATATACCTTTAATATAGAAACAAATTCTTTTTCGTCACGGGCCGGGCGCAGGTCAATACCCAGCAAGTAGAGGCCGCCGTTGGCGAAATGGACGTGGGCGTCGTTGAAGCCGGGCAGGGCCAGCCTGCCTTGCAGATCGACCATCTCGGTGTTCTTTCCCGCCAGTTTCTTTATTTCCGCATCGCTGCCTACCGCAACGAATTTACCGTCACGGATGGCTACGGCCTGGGCCCAGGGTTGAGCAGCGTCAACAGTGAATATTTTGCCGTTGTACAGGACCATGTCGGCCATCAGTCCCTCCTCAGTTGCACGTAAAACGGATAATCCCGATACAAAAGATATAATCAGCCCTG
>CAVOXU010000004.1:0-38198 GCA_963700535.1 Chrysiogenales bacterium | reverse complement strand
GCGCGGAACGTCCTCTCGTGCATACGTGGGCTGCAGGCGGCTACCACTACTCTATCCAAGCCTTGCTCTTTTATATCTTGAATGATCAATTCCTGGCCGGGATTGGAACACATGTATTTGTAAGTACGGGCGACGGCGACCTGGGGAAGTTCGGAAATATTTTCACGCACCGCTTCGCAATCCACAACTTTGGCGATATTGGTACCGCAGTTGCAAATATAAACGCCGATTTTGCATTCTCTGCTTTCCATTTCCTGTCTCCTCAAGCCACTTTCCTGGCCAGAACCGTTGATTCTATCCCAGATTTTTGCCTGGCCAAGGCTTCATTGCGCACAGCGGAAAAATACATGCCCAGGGGTCGCAAAAACATATGCGCCCACTTGGTGAAAGGCATGCGCAACAACCAGGGTACGACAACCATCAAATGAACAACATAAACGATATTGGCCGCAAACAACAATCCCGAGCGGTGCAGGATATGCTGGGTGACCCCGGTCAGGGCGATAATGAACAAAAGAACCAGAAAGATCCAATCCGATCCGTGGGAACGTTGGTACTGGGTCCGATTTTTTTTCAATCTGCCGCGCAGCATGTATGCCGCGCCGATGAGCAGTCCCAGACTGGCAAGATAGCCGAACACATGGACGGACCATTTGATTTCCGGTCCTGCCTGCAATTGTTTCACGAATACCATGACGATAAAAAGCATGGCTACATAGCCCAGCATGAGTCCCAGATGGGCGAGCCAGGGAATATAAATGCGCCGGGTCTCGTCTTTTTCACAATCAGCATATCTTTTTTGAGTAAAAAAGTGCCAGGGCAACAGATATACTTTTTTAATATACAGCCACCAGGGAATCGGCACTGCGCTTTTTCTTCCCATACTGAACCACCAAAAGCGGAAAGCACTGGAGCCAATGAACAAAGCCACCAGAAAGCCCAGCGCCAGGTCGAAATTGTGAATGAAAGAGCTTGGCAGGAAGGCGTTGCTTCCATCGTAAACATTAATGTCTCCCTGCCAGAAGCCAAAACCGAGAAAAAAAATGCCGGTCAGAAGCGCCACAATGATCACAGCAGCCAATTCCACTTTGGTTGACTTGAAAAAAAGACGGGCGATCCCGGTGAAGTCATAGCGGGAAATCAGCCAACGACGGAGACTCATCATGGTCTCGCCCGGTTCGGCCCCGCGCGGGCATTGATCGGAACATTGGCCGCAATAATAGCAAAGCCATGGTTCCAGCGATGTCTCAAGCTTCCGCTCCAGTCCCATTTGCAAATTTCTCATGGGCCGGCGGGGGAAGACGTTGAATTCGTCGGCATGAGGACAGACGGCCGAACAGTTGCCGCAATGATAGCACAGCTGAACATCCTCAGCTCCGTAACCTTCCAGATCGTCAATAATTTTTGGATTGACTCGAATCGCCATGGGGCCTCCTCATTTTGCCTGCAGGCTTTTTGCCCGGGCTTCGATCTCACTGAGAGTCACACTGTCACGATGCCCGACGCCCTTGCCGCTGCTGATGCTGCGCAACACTCCCGCCGCCACGGCCGAAGCTTGCGCGACCGCATCGGGGATATCCTTTGGCGATTGGCACATGCCGGCAACATAAATGCATCCCCTTTCCGTATCCGTGGGCCTGCCGTTGTAATCAAGTTCCGAGAACCAACCATCCTCATCCCTGGCCAGTCCAAGCATGCGGCTTAACTCTTCCGTGCCGCGGGCCGGGATGAGTCCTACAGCCAGCAGCACCATGTCAACCGGGAATTGGATCAATTTATCTTTGATAATATCTTCCCCCGTTACCATCATCTGTCCGTTCTCCTCGGAAATCGTAGCCGTTCGCCCGCGGATAACAAAGGTACCCTCATGCTTGATTCGTTCGAAAAACTCTTCATAACCTTTACCAAAAGCCCGCATATCAATATAAAATTCATAACAGTCGGCGCCGGGGAGTTTTTCTTTCACCAAATGGGCAAATTTCAGCGAATACATGCAACAGACCCGGGAGCAATAAGAATTATAGTTCTGATCCCTGGAACCGACACAATGGATGATGGCAACACTTTTCGGAGCCTGGCCATTGGCATCAAAGATCCATTCTTCCTTCTTGGTGCGTTTATTGAGCTTCAGACTCTTGGTTACGATTTTCCCCCCGGTTGGTCCCGAGGCATTGGTCAGACGTTCGAACTCAAGGGCAGTCAATACGTTGGCATAGATACCATAACCGTAATTTTCGATATTGGCTGCAGGCAATACATCATAACCGGTTGCGATGATGATATTGCCTGCTTCAATCTCGATGACTTCATCCTTCTGAGTCAGGTCAATGCATTCCTTGGGGCATTTTTTTACACAGGCACCGCATTTTTTGCCGTCGCTTTGAACATACAGGCAATTTTCAGCATCGACCAGGTAGGCATTGGGCACGGCTTGGGGAAAAGGGATATAGACCGCTTTGCGGCGGGCGATCCCGGCATCGAATTCGCCTGCCACTTCCACCGGGCACACATCACTGCAGATATTGCAGGCCACACAAGCATTCACGTCAACCATCCGGGCTTTGCATTTGATCTGCACGCGGTAGGAACCGGGAGAACCGCTCAAGGCGATCACTTGCGAATTTGTCAGCAAGCGGATCATCTCATGCTGGGCGACCGATACCATTTTCGGTGTCAGAATGCACGCCGAGCAGTCCAAGGTGGGGAAAGTCTTGTCGAACATGGCCATGTGGCCCCCGATCGTACCAAAGCGTTCAACCAGGCAAACCGGCTTTCCGGCGTCAGCGATCTCGAGGGCGGCCTGGATTCCCGCAATGCCGGCGCCGATGATCAGTGTGGTCGGCTGAACCGGCCCCTTCACAGGCTCGACGGCCAGGGCGAAAGGAACGCCAAAGGCGGCGCAAGCGACAATGGCCTTGGCCCTTTCCAGGGTGGTTGAGCCGGATGCCCCGTGTTCACGGAAAGAGGCCAACCTGACGTCTAACGGATCATGCCCGGCCAGGGCCATGGCTTTTGTAAAAACAGGCTTGAAATAACCGGGCATATCGCCGGCGATGACAATCCGTTCCAGATTACCAGAACGGATCCGTCCAGCGAGATCCTTGGCGTCCAGCCGGGGTTGAATTCCCAGTTCCTGGACGGTTTCCACATTGGGCAGGTTGGCGGCATACTTGGCTACCGCAGCGACATTCAATCGCTTGTTTTCTTCGACCTGGCAGAAAAAAATTCCAGTGCGCATGTCCCCCCCTTTAGAAATCGACCCTGAAGCCATTATAATTTTTCATCAAGGCAAGATGATATAATAAATCGAATGACACAGTCAAGGATTTATTTTCTTTGATAAAAATATATTTAAAAACCATCCGTCGATCTTTTGCTTTTCATGGATCGATATCACTCGTTCTGCTCTCCTTCAATGCTGGCCAGGATCAATTCATATCCCGATACGATCCGGATATCAGTACTTCGGCAATCGGGACACGAAAAAGACGGAGCAGCCGCTGCCGTTTCACTGCCGCAGGACCGGCAAACAAAGCGCACGGCACAGATTTCTGTTTGCAAAACTGCTGCGGCCATAATGGGGAACTCACTTTTCATCAAGTCGAACAGTTCGTCCATGGTCCGCGGGACCAGGTGATGAAGCCGGCCGACAGTCAGGCGAATGACAGAAACCTTTTGCAAACGGTTTTTCTCTGCTTCCTGAAGCACCTGGCGAATTAAATCTTCAATGATGGCCGCTTCATGCATTGGGGCTATACTTCATCGCGATCCGGAAAAACCTCATGGCCAGTTTTTTTAAACCGGATATTTGTTTTCGATATAATCTTTAAGGTATTTTATTTCATAATCCTTATGGGTCAAAAGGATCTTGATGACATCGCCAACAGAAATGATCCCCAGCAATATTCCTTTTTCGTCGACAACCGGGAGATGGCGGATGCGCTTCTGGGTCATGGTGTCCATGATCTGATCAATATCATCGGCAAGATCACAGACGACCAATTTTTCCCTGGGAGTCATAACTTCCTGAATGGCAACGCCCTTGATGTTGGCGTGACACTCGTAGCATTGCCTCATGATGTCACGCTCGGTGACGATTCCCAGGATCTTCTGCAGGTTGTCAATAACGATCAGGGCGCCGATCCGTTTTTCATTCAACATGCGCAAGGCATCACTGACTATGGCTTCGGCATGAATCGTGTGGACATCATTCCCCTTATTCTTAATGATATCTTCCACTTTCATGGGACCTCCTTTTTATGTAAAGAATACAGAAATGAGAAAATAAAAGCAAAGGCATCCCGGGCCGGTATTGGCCGACCTGCAAGAAACCGGCCGAATAAAGGTTTAAAGGGTACAAGATACTTCAGGAGGTTGAAAATGAAGAAAAAATTACTGGTTGTTTCGATCGCATTGTTTTTGGGCGCCACCCTGTTCATGACAGCCCAGGCGGATTTTCGCGGCCCGGGCTCCGAACGCGGGCAGCGGCGGGGCGTTTTTTTCGCCGACCCGGACTTCCTGCCCCCCCGGCTACTGCTGCAAGCCAAGGACAAGATCGGCTTGAACACAGATCAGGAAAAGAAGATCGGCGCCATGCTCGAGGCCCACGAACAATGGGCGATCAAATTCAACGCTGAAATGAAGCTCAAGGCCCTGAAACTGCGCACGGCAGTTTCCGCTGAAAAGACCGATTTTGCCAAGGCCGAGGCCTTGATCCGCGAGCAGGCCGGCATGCACGCCGACATGCAGATCGCACGCCTGCGCCTGCAAAAGGATGTCCAGGCCCTGCTGACCCCGGAGCAAACGGCCAAAATTGCCGAGCTGAAAAAAGAGTCCCGCAGCCGGGGCCGTGAGCGCATGAACCAGCGCTTTGAACGGCGCCGCGACCGCCGCAATTAGATCTCTCCTCCACTCTTTCCTCCCTTTAAAAGGGGGCGGCTCAGTCCGCCCCCTTTTTTTTCACTGCGGTGCCGTGAAAGAATCGATCACCATTTTAATGGCGATTCCGGTTTGCATTTTCGCCGCACATTGATTATGTTTAGGCTATGCCGCTGCAGCGCCTGAATTGGAATCAGAAGAATTATGACACCCTAATCAATTTGCTGGCCGGGGTGCGGCCAGGGGAACTGGCCGTCTTTGACTGGGATAATACCTGCATTTTCGGCGATATTGGCGAAGCACTTTTGCGCTACATGGCGCTGAACCTGGCATTTAAATTCGACGCCACTACCCTGGCAGCGATGATCCCTGACCATGTCAACGGTATAGCCAGCATTATCATCAAAAAGAAGCCGTTCCCTCTGAACAAAATGAAAGAAGCGCTTGTCGTTTCATACCGTGAACTTGAATACAAAACTTCCCAGGACGGCCGGATCCGCTCAGGAAACAACTATCGGATCTTCACCTCGGGGCTGCTGGCCCTGAACCAGGCGTTTGAGGAGACCCCCGGCATCGGCTGCGAATTCGCCTACCCCTGGGTGAACCTGCTCCTGCAGGGGCTGACTCTGAGCGAACACGAACAATTGGCAGCAGCCGTTATCGCCCAGGCACTGCTGAGCCCTATCCGCCGCCGGGGCCGCAACGATCCGCTGCGGCGCTGGCGCTACGAATGGACCAGCGGCATCCGCCTCTATCCGGAAATGAAAGACCTGGCGGCCGCCTGGCAGGACCGCGGCGGAGCGGTCGTGGTTTCCACGGCCAGCAACCGGCAATTGGTGGAAAAAATGATCGCCATGACCGGTTTTCCCTGCCGGCGCGTTATCGGCATGGGGCTGGCCGTTGCCGGAGACCGCTTCGGCCATGCCCTGGAGCCTGGCCTGCGACCGAACCTCGGTGCCGGCAAAGTGGCGAATATCCGCGCTCTGTTCGAAGGCGAACCCGTACTGGTCGCCGGCGACAGCAGCAACGACTTTGAAATATTGAGCTCATTCACTTCAACCAGGATGCGCTTGATAATCAACCGCCAGGCCGAAGGCAGGATCGACTTGCTTTGCAGCCGGGCCCTGGCCGGAGAGAAAGGCTACCTGGCGCAGGAGATCAACACCCGGCAAGGGGAATTCAGGCCGGAAAACAGCCTGATTTGAAACCGGCGGGCATTTCCCGGTTGCAATTCTTTGGTTTCTTTAATGTCGCTTGTTTTTTTTTTTCACTTTAATAGAATGGGTTCATGAGATTCGGCTTGCTGATCATTTTAATCGCCCTGCTGGTCGCAATGGTCCTTTACTTTGGCAAAGGCCCTCAAGCCGATCCTGTTTCCCAGGCCAACAGCAGCCTGAACAAAGCCAAAGCTGTTTCACTGGAACCAATCCTGCTCCAGGTGGAAACCGCCCTCGCCGCCTATGCAGAACAGAACGGCGGCTATCCCGATGACCTGGAAAACCTGGTGCCGCGCTTCCTGCCCAGAACCGATCTTCTGGTCGATCCCTGGGGCACCCGGCTGATCCTGGAAAAAAATTATCAGCAGAATTCATTCTTGATCTGTGCCGGTCCCGACCGCCTATTCGCCACCGGTGACGACAGCAGAAGGAGTTTATGATGAAACTGGCCAACTATTTAAAAAAAGAAAATATTTATATCAGCGACAGCAGCAAGGACACCAGTAACTTCTATGGTGAATGCTCACAATTTCTCAAGGAAAAAGGCATCATCGGCGATGTCAGAAAAGTGAAACGTCTTTTCATCAAGCGCGAAAGCGTGCAGTCGACCGGCATCGGCAAAGGTGTGGCCACACCGCATATTTTTTCCGATGAATTTTCCGATTTTTTCCTGGCCATGGCCGTGATCCGCAAGGGCTTGGACTTCAAATCCCCGGACGGCCTGAACGTACACGTGATCTTTCTGATCATGAGCGATGACCGCGACATCGGCCTGCATTTGAAAACCCTGGCCCATATCGCCCGGCTCACAAACAGCGGCGACATAGTTTCCAGCCTTAAGGGCATTGGCGACGCCGCGGCAGTGTACGACATGGTCCTGGAAAAGGAAAAATCAATCCTCAACTGAGACCTGCCCGCCAAAAACACTACACAGGCTGCTCTTGATTTTTTTTATGAAACGACTTAGAATTTTTTTTAATTGGAAAAAAAACCACGGGATACAAGGAGGGGGAATGAAAAAGATTTTTTTGATGTTCGTCGCCGGAGCAGTCCTATTCGCAGGCTTGGTATATGGAGGAAAATACGAAGAAGCCGTACCATTAATGGATGAAATGGCCAAAGGCTTTGGGCAATTCGTTAATGCCCTGGAAAAAGCCGGCAGCGCAGATGCGGTTGCCGCAGCCTTGAATGGGTATTCCGACTGTATAACAAAAATCAGTCCTAAAATTGAGGAACTGTTCCAAAAATTCCCGGAATTGAAAAAGGACGAAAGTACCCCGGAAGAGCTGAAACCTTTTAAAGATAAAATGGATAAATTGTCCCAAAAATTGGCCGGTCTTTTGGCTAAAATGCAACAATACATGCAAGCTCCCGTTGTCGAAAAAGCCTACAAACGCTGGACCGAGACGATGCAATTATTTGATGACCAAGCCGAAAACGAGGATGATTAGGGAAGAAAAGTAGTAGACTGATAGGGAAATCAATTTTCCCTTTGCTGGCATTTTTAAATGACTGTTCAAAATTTCAATAATCGGCAGTTCTTTTATTTGAATGATCTGCATGTATGCTACGAAAAGAATTACTGACGCTATATAGACATCTTCATACGAGGCACCAAGCATTTCACCAATTGTAATTTCTTGTTTTATTGCTTCCATTTCAAGAATAATCAGAAAAAACCTGCCTGGCAAAACCCTCGGCAGGCTGGTTGACGGTTAGGGCCGGCTGTAATATAATTCAGCCGATGGAAGCGATCAAAAAAAAAATCCTGCTGGTCAGACACGGAACAACGGAATACAATGAAACCGACCGTCTGCAGGGCCGCATCGATAACCCCCTGAACGGCAAGGGTCGCGGCGAGGTCGAACGTTTGGCCGCCAGGCTGAAAAACGAGCCCATCGACGCGATTTTTTCTTCGCCACTGAAGCGGGCCCTGGAAACGGCAGCCATCATCAACCACGGCCGCGGTCAGCCGCTGACCGTGATCTCCGAATTCAGCGAGATCGATCTTGGCGATTGGGAAGGGCTGATCTACAGCCGGGTGCGCGAACAATTCCCGGATATTCACCAGCGCTGGATCAGCGATGCGGATTTCCCGGTCCCGGGCGGCGAGAGTTTCAGCGCCGTCTGCGCTCGCATTCTGACCGGGCTTGAAAAAATTCTGCAGAGTGGACAGCAGAATATCCTCATCACCGGCCACGCCTCGGTCAACCGCGCCATCCTGGGCAACCTGCTGCAGCTCAGCCCGGCCCAGGCCCGATTGTTCAGAACCGGCAACGCCTCCCTTTCACAGCTGCTGCTCATGGAAAATTCCCGACGTCACTGGACACTGGTGGATTTCTGGAACTGCACATCCCATTTGGAAGGCGGCATATGAGAGCCCTGCAAAAAAAGATCCAAAACGAAATTTACGCGCTTTTGAAGGACAAATATGATTTCGACCCAACGGAACTGAGTTTTTCCCAGCCGGCTGAGCGAAAATTCGGCGACCTTTCGACCACGCTGGCTTTCACCTTGGCGAAAAAAACCAAAAGCAAGCCGTTCCTTGTTGCCGGGGACATGGCCGCAAGATTGATGGGCAAGCTGGAGGCGGTGGAGGACATCCGGGTTGCCGGCGGGGGTTTCCTTAATCTTTATCTGCGCCGCGACGATTTTCTCAGGTATCAGTGGCAGAACCTGGAAAAACCACAGCCGGGCAAAGGCGAAAAGGTTATTGTCGAGCATACGAGCATAAATCCGAACAAATCAGCCCATATCGGCCATCTACGCAATTCCTGCCTGGGGGATATCCTGGCCCGGAGCTGCCGTTTCCTGGGTTATGAGGTCGAGGTCCAGAACTACATCGACGACACCGGCATCCAGGTCGCCGACGTGGTCTGGGGTTTGCTCCATTACCGGAAAAAAAGTCTTGCAGAGATAAAAAAAATCCCGGACCTGGCCGCCTATCTCTGGGACCTGTACGCCGAGGTCAACCAGCTGTTCGCCGCCAACGACGAACTGGCCCGGCAGCGCCGCGACGTCCACAAAAAAATAGAGGAAAAGATCGATCCCGAATACGAGTCCTGCCGCTATATCGCCGAAGAGGTCCTGCTGGATCACATCCGCACCATGAAGCAGATCGGCATTCACTACGACCTGCTGGCCAGGGAAAGCGACGTTATCGCCCTGGATTTTTTCAAGGCGGCCGCGGCAGAAATGACGGCCCGCAAGGTGATGACCCGATCCATGGACCCGGCAAAAAAGGACTGCCTGGTCATCCATTACGACCGGGAAAACATTGAAAAGATCATCGTCCGCTCCAACGACACCATCACCTATGTAGGCAAGGACATCGCCTACAACCTGTGGAAATTCAACCTGCTGCCCCGGGATTTTTACTACCGGCTCTTTCATACCTATGCCGACGGCCAGGCAATTTACATGACCCAGTCCGAACCTGCCCCGCCAACGCGTCCCTTCGGCCGGGGTCACAAGGTATATAATGTCATTGACGTCCGCCAATCCTACCTGCAGAACCTGATCGCTCAGGTCCTGGCCCAACTGGGTCACTCCGGGCCCAGCGCCAACTTCATCCATTTTTCCTATGAAATGGTGGCCATGACACCGGCTTGCGTCCGGGAAATGAACTTGAATCTGGAGGCCGGGGAAGAGAACAAGCCCTACATTGAAGTTTCCGGGCGCAAAGGCCGGGCGGTCAAAGCCGACGAGTTGATCGCCAAGCTTGTAGAAAAGTCCCTGGGCGAGATCCAGGTGCGGAACCCTGCCCTGACCCCAGCGGAAGCTTTGCCTCTGGCCCGGACCATCGCCGTGGCCGCCCTGCGTTATTTCATGGTCAAATTCAACCTTAACACGGTAATCGCCTTCGATTTCAAGGAAGCCCTTAACTTTGAAGGTGACAGCGGACCCTATTTGCAATACACCATGGTCAGGCTGAACAGCATTTTGAAAAAAAGCTCCGCTGCCGACCTCAGGGCAGCAAGCGTTCCCGGCAGCCTGCACTGCCTGGAAGCCAGGGAAAAGGAGCTGTACTGGGAGATGATCCTCAACCTGTCTCTGCTGGAACTTGCCGTGGAGTTTGCCCTGCATAACCATGAGCTTTCTTCCCTGGCGGCATACGCCTACGGGTTGTGCCAGAAATTCAATCACTACTACCATCTGTTTCCGGTACTGGCCGAAAAAGATGCGGACATCCGTAATTTGCGCTTGAGCCTGATGCTGATATTTAAAAACAAGGTCGAAAAACTTCTCACTGTCATGGGGATCGCCATTCCCGACAGAATGTAAGGAGGCGTGATGATCCAAGTCGAAAATGTTTCCAAGAGATTCGCTGACGTGCAGGCGGTCAAGGATGTTTCCTTTCAGGTCGATAAGGGAAAGATCTGGGGATTTCTCGGTCCCAACGGCGCCGGAAAAACCACCACCATGCGCATCCTGACCGGTTACCTGCCGCCCAACGAGGGCCGGGCCATGATCAATGGCATCGACGTAAGCACCGACCTCAATTCGATCAAAAGGATAGTGGGCTATCTCCCCGAAGTAGTCCCGGTTTACAGCGACTTGACCGTCAAGGAATTTTTGCGCTTTGTGGCAGAACTGTACAGCATAGAAAGAAAAAAAATTCGATTCGCCATTGATCGCGTCGTTGAAAAGACCAATCTGCAGGACGTATACGGCCGACTGATCAAAAACATCTCCCGCGGCTATCGCCAGCGCCTGGGCATCGCCCAGGCCATCATCCACGAACCAGAAGTACTGATCCTGGACGAACCGACCATTGGCCTGGACCCGGCCCAGATCATCGAGATCCGTGAAATGATCCGCTCGTTCAAAGACAGCGCCACCATTATCCTTTCATCGCACATCCTGGCCGAAATCACCCAGGTCTGCGACGGAGCCGTGATCATCAAGGAAGGCCGGCTGATGGCCACGCCGACCCGGGACGAATGGGGGAAAAACCTGGAGATCGTCACGACCGGCCTGGCCGAAGGCAGTGATTGGAGCGATCTCAAGCAGGCATTCCCCGTGATCAGCGAGGTCAGGGCCGAAGGCCGGGTCCTGAAACTCGAATTCAGCGAGACCTTGAACGATTTCAACAGGATCATCAAGTACCTGATCGAAAAAGACATCCGCATTAAAGAGGTCAAGGCCGGACTGGAAGCCCTGTACATGAAGATCATTCTGGCTGAAGAAGGGAGGGGGTCATGAAAAATATCTGGACCATCACCAAGAAAGAATTGAAATCCTTTCTTTATTCACCCATTGCCTATATCCTGACCTCTTTCTTCCTGCTGGTAAGCGGCTTTTTCTTTTACAACATCCTGGCCTGGGCCAACGACCAGACCATGAGGATGATGCAATCGGGCTACGGCATAAATCGCATCAACATCAACCAGATGCTTTTCGAACCGTTTTTCAACAACATGACCATTATCCTGATGTTTCTGCTGCCCATGCTGACCATGAGGCTGTTCGCCGACGAAAAAAAAATGCGCACCGAAGAGCTGCTTTTGACCTCGCCGCTGCGGCTATCGGCCATTATCATCGGCAAATACCTGGCCGCCCTGATCATTTATGCCATCATCCTGCTGCTGACCGCCACCTATACCGTATTTGTCTTTGTTTTCGGCAACCCGGAACTGGCCCCGCTGCTGACAGCGTACCTGGGCCTGTTCCTCCTGGGAGCCGTATTCATCGCCATCGGGCTTTTCGCCTCGGCATTGACCGAGAACCAGGTCATTGCCGCGGTCATCTCCTTTTCGTCCATTATCCTGATCTGGGTCATTTCCTGGGTTGGCGAAAGCGGCCCCGGAGCCTGGCGCGGCATCCTGACATACCTGTCATTCTTTTCCCATTTCAAGAACATGGTCAGCGGGGTCATAGACACCCAGGACATTGTTTATTACCTGACTTTCATTTTCCTTGGCCTGTACCTGACACGCTCTGTATTTGAATTCAGGAAGTGGAGGTAACTGTGAAAAAAATCCTGCGCTTCAGCAATTATCTTTTTCTATTGCTTCTCCTGAGCGGACTGACCCTGTGGATCAGTTTTGGACTGGCATCCTGGCAAGGAAAAACCGGGTTGGCGCTGCTGCTCCTGGGCCTGGCCGGCCTGTGCGCATATTTCATCAGCAATATATCGCAATTCAAAACAAAAAATTCGCGTCTGAATTTCATCTTCGCGTCCAACCTGGCCTTAGTGGTCCTGTTGATCGTGGCCATTGCCGCGGCGGTCAATTATCTGGGTGTAAAAATCCACAAGCGCTTTGATTTTACCGCCGCCAAGACCCATTCTTTGTCCGACCAGTCGGTCCAGGTGATCAAAAACCTGAAAAAGGACCTGGTCATCAAGGCCTTTTTCAGCAAAAGCCAGGGCAATTTGGAGGGATTCAATTCCCTGCTGGAACTCTACCGGTTTTACAACGACAAGATCAAGGCCGCGGTCATCGATCCCTACCTGGAACCGGAAATTGTCAAACAATACGAGATCAAAACCGACGGCACCATGGTATTTGAATACGCGGGCAAAAGCACGCGCAGCGAGGAAGTTTCGGAAGAAGCCATCACCAACGCCATCATCAATGTGTCGCGCCAGGAGGAAAAAACCATCTATTTCACTCAGGGACACGGGGAGCCCGACAGCGATGACAGCAGCGAAAACGGCTATTCTGAAGCCAGGACCGGCCTGGAAAAGCTGTCCTTCAAAGTTAAAAAAATTGTGCTGTTCCAGGAAGCGGCCGTGCCCAGGGATGCGGCGGCCGTGATCGTGGCCGGACCGCAAAAACCGTTTTTTGAAAAAGAACTATTCCTGCTGGCAAATTATCTCGAAAAAGAACAGGGACGTCTGCTGTTGCTGGTCAATCCCTTTGAAGGCGCCGAATTCAAGCCGCTGTTGAAAAAATTCGGCCTGGCCCTTGAGGACAACGTGGCAGTCGAGATCGATCCCCTTTCCCGGCTGATGGGCGGCAATTATTTCATGCCCGTGGTGGCCAAGTATCCGGAACACGCCATCACCAAGAACTTCGGATACGCCACCATGTTCCCATTGTGTCGCGGTTTGGCCAGGATCACCCCCCCGCCAGCGGACAGCACACTGACCTTCCTCGCTTCCACCAGCGCCAACTCCTGGGGCGAGACCCAGTATGAAACCGAGGTCAAGACCGAACAAATCACAAAAAACCCCGAGGACAAAAGCGGCCCGCTGGATATCGCTGCCGCTATCGAAACCGGCAGCGCTGAAAAGAAGACCAGGATCGTGGTCTGCGGCGATTCCGATTTCGCCCAGAACAAGTATTATGTTTTCCAGGCCAACAGTAATTTTTTCAATAACGCCATCTCCTGGCTGGCCGAAGAAAAGGACCTGATCGCCATCGCCCCCAAGATCACTTCGCCCAGAACCGTCAACCTGACGCAGAGCAGCGGCCGGCTGGTCTTTTTTTACACGCTGATCATCCTGCCGCTGCTGGTATTCATTGCCGGCATAGGCATCTGGCTGTACAGGAGGAAACTATGAACTGGAAAAAAATCATCGCCCTGCTGCTTTTCCTGCTGGTCCTGGTCACCGCCATCATTTTTGTCGATCAGCGTGAAAAACGCAAAATGGCTGTGGAAGGGATTCTCCTTGATTTTCCGGCCGCGGCCGTCGAAAAAATCGAATTGCTGCAAACAGGCAAAAAATTTGTTTTTGCATTGCAGGATGGCGTTTGGCATCTGACCGAGCCTTTGCCGGCCAAAGCCGACAAGGTCGCGCTGGAAAGCATTTTGGATAATTTCTGCCCATTGAAATATGATCGCTTGGTGGCAGAGGCTGGCGGCGACCTGAAAAATTTCGGCTTGAACCAACCCGAGATCGAATTAAGATTGTTTGCCAAGGACAAAAAGCGCCCGGCGCATACCATTCTGCTGGGAATGAAAAATAACCTGGATTCCTCTTCCTACGCCAAATTAGCCGCGGGCGACAAAGTGGTCTCCATCGCCTCCTATAAGCGCAACAATCTGGAAAAAGACCTGTTTGCATTCCGAGACAAGCGATTCTCGGAATTCGATAACCTGGCCGTAACCAACATGAACTGGAATTATGAAAACAGCGATTTCAGTTTTATTAAAAAAAACGACCAGTGGTTCATGGACAAACCAATATTTTCCCTTGCCCAGGAAGCCCGGGTCAGAGAGATCCTGTCGGCGGCATCCATGCTGGAAGCCAAGTCGTTTGCCGCAGCTGTCAGCGCCGCTTCCCGCCGTGAATTTGGCCTGGAAACACCCTTGCTCACCGTGGAATTCAGGTCCGCGCTCGCGCCAATGAAAATCACGTTTGCCAAGCAGGGAGAGCGGTATTACGCCCTGGCTGACGGGTTTAACGAAATTTGTGAAATCGAAAAGGATTTTCCGGAAAAATTCGCCGGCGATATTTCTTCTTTCCGCGAAAAAAAAGTTGCCCTTTTCTACGCTTTTGATATCCGGGAACTCAAATTCAAACACGGCACATTCAGTTTTGAAATCCGCAAAGGGGCTGACAATGGCTGGCAGTTCATCAAGCCGGTTGCCGGGAAAAAGCCGAGCGAAGAAAAAATCAACCTTTTACTCACTGCTTTGGCCGATTGCGAAGCCAGGGAGTTTGTCGATAATCCCAAGCCCTTGCCTGAATTTGCCATCCACATCGCCATGAAAGCGGAAAATTCGGCAAATCCCGGTCAATTAAGCGACATCAAGATGGATTTCGCTGACTCCGATGGGGAAATCGTCCCTGCCCGCAATCCCGTCCTGCCCTACAGTTTCAAGGTCGGCAAGGAAATTCTCGAAAAACTGCCGCAGAAAATAGACGATATCAGCGCTGAAGTCCAGAATACGCAGATTGACTCCAAGTGATATGGCGTTGAAAAATTCAAAAAATTGATTTTTTGGAAAATTGTATTATAATAGTAACATCTCTCTCTCATTACCTATCTCTCCGTCAGGAGGGAAGATGGAAAGGGTTTAAAATAAGATTTTCCCGTCACTTCCAGAAAAATCACAAAAAAAGCGGGCAAAATTGCAACTTTTATTGTGAAATCCGCATCTTCAAGGGTAGTCATGAATGACCTGATTGCCAAGCTCAAGGACGGAAATGAAGCCGCGTTCAAAGAAGTGATGGCTATGTACAAAAAACCGATATACAATTACCTCAGCATGCTGCTCGGCGACCGTCAGAGCGCCGAGGAATTGACCCAGGACACATTTGTCAAGGTTTATTTCAAAGCCCATACTTTAAAAACCGATCATCCGCAGGCCTGCAAAGCCTGGATCTATTCCATCGCCACCAACCTGGCCCGCAGTGAATTCCGTAAAAAACGATTAAAAAAAATATTTTCCCTTTCCGAATTGAATGAGCGCCAAATTTCCTATACTCCCCACATCGAGGGAAAACTGCTTTTTGAGCAGCTGCTGGCCCTTGTTCCCGAAAAATGGCGCGTACCGCTGATCATGAGGGAAATAAACAATTTTTCCTTTGAAGAGATCTCCCTTATTTTGAACAAGCCCATCGGCACCGTCAAGTCTCTGGTTTTCCGGGGCAAGGCAAATTTAAAAAAACAATACCTGGATCCGAAAGGAGCGTCAAATGTCTGATTGGCAGGAAATTTTAAGGCAAGGCAATGACCACAGCGAACCCGGCCCCGATTTTGAGCTGAAGGTTTTCAGCAAAATCAAGAAAAGGAAAAAACAAAAGAAAATAGGATTCACGATCATGGCCGTTGTCGGCCTGTTTATGCTGCTTTCGCTTTTTCAATTATTCCGCCCTGCTCCCCGCGGCTCCGCAATCCCCGGCCCGGAGACGTACAAGGAGGAAATCCCCCTGCACGAAGATCTGTTTTTTTCGGCCTCGGACAGCCGCACCCGCTACAGCCTCGAACCGGTTTCCTATAAAAAACAAACCGGGAGCCAGGATGCGGCACTCAATCAAATTTAGGAGGAAATCATGAAAAAAGCGATCTTTATCCTGCTGATACTCTGGATCGCCCATAGCCTTCAGGCAGCGGAAAAAATCGAAAACATAGAGAAAGAAGTCAAATCCGTTCTAAAAAAAGTTTCACCGTCACTGGTGAAAGTGGTTGCCGAAAACGCCAGAAAATACGTGGCAACCGGCATTGCCATGGAAAGAGAACTGGTCGTTACCACTTCGTTGATCACCCGCCATCCATTCGAAAGGATCACTGTGGAAACCGTGGATGGCGAAACAATCGTTGCCAGGATCATCGGCCGCGACAATCGTTCCGGTTTGGCGCTGCTGCGCCTCAACAAAAAAGGACCGCGGCCGCTGCCGCAGGCCGCAAAGGCCGAGGTCGGCAACTGGGTAGCGCTGATCGGGTTGTTTTACAATCGATTTCCTGCCATTACCCAGGGGATCATCAGCAGCCGCAGCGAAAGCGAATTGATCCTGAACGCACCGGTCGCTCCAGGTTCGGCAGGAGGCGCGGTGGTAAATAAAAAAGGTGAACTATTGGCTGTCATCCGCGGCAGCGTCGGTTTTGCCTCGGCTCCCGACTACACCTTCAAGGACCAGTCGGCGGTAATCGTGGTCAGCGGCAGAAAAAGCGAAAGCGGCCATCTCTGCTACGCCATAGCCGTCGAGCATGTCAACCGCATTGTTGAGCAGTTGAAAACTTCTGGCAAAATCATTCCCGGCTGGCTGGGGGTCAATTTCAGCAGGGACTCGAACCTGATCCAGGAAGTTTTAAAAGCTTCACCGGCGGCCGTGGCCGGGTTCAGCAAAGGCGACCGCATTGTGGAAATCTCCGGAAAACCGATCGCCAGGTTTCTCGATATCGCCGCTGCTCTCCAATTCAGCCTGGCCGGCGATAAAATCAAAATAGCGGTCATGCGGGCGGGAAAACCGCTCCATCTGGACGTCGAGCTGGGTGAGCGCCAAGCCGGCACTTTCCCGCCCAGCCCGGAGGATTTTCCTTACGCGCCGGAACCGCCCCAGAGCCCCTTGCCGCACCTGGCAGAGCAGCTGGCCGATATAGCCGAACTGCCCGGCCTGGAAATGACTTTGCCCAGGGTAAAAAACTATGTCATCGAGTTCGGTGGCGCCAGACAGCTGGGGGTCGATGTCATGGAAATGACCGGTGAACTCAGCCAAAATTTTCAGATCAAGGAAGGCCATGGCCTGCTAATCTCCAGAGTCAATGAATCATCGGCGGCGAAAAATGCCGGCCTGCGGGCCGGGGATATCATGGTTCGGGCCAACGGCAACGAACTCCGCAACACGGCCGATCTCAGAAATATCCTGAATGCCCTGAAAGAAAAGGAAGCGGTCCTGCTGGAACTGTACCGTGACGGCAAACTAAGAAAATTTTCGCTGGTTCCCGATAAAAATGAAAAACTCGTATGGAACCTTGAGCAACTCTCACGCAATATGGAAAACCTGAAAGTGCGCATCAGCGATGAAGCCAAAGCGATCTACAAGGATGAAATCAGAAAACTGCAGAAATCCAGGGAAAAGGAATTGCTGGAATTGCAGAAACAAAAAGAGCTTTCCCTGCACAAGATCAGTGAAGAGAGAAAAAAACTGGAAATGGAACTGAAAAAGCTGCAAGCCGAAAAAAGTGAGCTGGGAGCCGAGGTCAGAAAAGATTATAATGAACGGTTGAAAAAAATCCAGGAAGAAATAAAGAAACTGCAGGAAAAAATCGCAAGCGAACTGGAGAATAAAAAAGAATAAGTGAGAAATGCGGGTTAGCGCAGCAGTGATTCGGCCAGGCGGATCGCCGCCAGCATGCTGGCCGGATCGGCGCTCCCCTGGCCGGCAATGTCGCAAGCGGTTCCGTGAACCGGAGACGTGCGGATAAAAGGCAGCCCCAGGGTAAGCTGCACCCCATTTCCCGCCTGCAGCAGTTTGAAGGGAATCAGTCCCTGATCGTGGGTCCAGGCGATCACCACCGCGTTTTTCATGGTCCGGGCCTTGGCAAACACCACATCGGGAGGATAAATTCCCGCCACTGGCACTTGCTCCTGCAGATCATTCATGGCCGGAATGATCGTTTCGATCTCCTCTGTTCCCAAATGGCCGTTTTCACCTGCGTGGGGGTTCAAACCGCTGAATAAATATGTGAATTCCTGTCTGAAGAGCCGCCGCAGTTCCGAATCGACCTGAAGGACAAAAGCCGAGATTTTATCTTTTTTGAGGCTGGGAAAACACCTCAGCCAGGGCGATATGGTGGGTGAACAATGCCACCTTGAGCCCCGGCGACCAGAAAAACATGGCCGGAGTCGCAGCTTTGGCGACCGTGGTTAAAAAATCGGTGTGGCCGCAATAGGGCAAACCGCTGTCCAGCCACTTGTTTTTATTGACCGGGGCAGTGACCAATGCCTGCACCTCTCCCCGCAAAGCCATTTCAACCGCCGTTTTGACCCAGACAAACGAAGCATCGGCGCCGTTGATGTCCGCTTTCTATGTCCAATAGGGCCGATCCTCCAGGCTGGAGCTCGTTAATATTCTTGATGACGGGAATGTCACTGGCAGGAAAAAAACGCCGGGCGCCGACCAACAGCAATGAACAGCCGGGGGAATAGTCAGCCAGGCTTTTGGCAATTACTTCGGGACCGATCCCCTGCGGATCGCCCAGGGTAACGGCGATGACCTTATTTTTTTTGAGCGGATTCTTCGTGCTTGGCTTCAGCAAAGTCGGGGTTCTTATAAATGTACTTGATCTGGGATTTAAAAACGATCAGGGTCCCGCCATCGAGCTTCTTGATTTTCAGACATTTTTCATCATACCAGTCGAGCAGCCCCTTGAGGATCTCGCCGCTGACCAGTTCCAGCACCAGCTGGGTGCGGTTGTTCATCTGCTTGATGTAATAGTAATTTTCGGCGTGGGTCTTATAGGGCGGCGGGGGTTTCCTCTTGTTTTCCCGGTTCGATTTCTGTTTTATCTCTCTCAGGTTCGGTTTTATAAGCTTTCTGATCATAAGATCTCCTTGACAGGGTTGGTTATATTATAAATTTATTTTTCCAAATGTCAATGCGGGCGACCCAATCCCCTTGCGAATGATGGAAGGGGATCCTTTGTCGGGAAAAATGAGGATTCAGTCCTCTTGTTTGACAAACCTGACAGTTTCGCCGTCGCCGATGCGGGCATTCTTCAGATAGGCGAATGGGCCGATAGAGCAGTTTTTGCCGATGCGCGTGCCGGCGGCCAGGTAGGTGCAGGGATAAATGACCGTGTCGCGGCCGATCTCCACGTCGTGCTCGATGGTCACGGTTTCCGGCTGCAGGATGGACACGCCGCCCTCGAGCATCAGCCGCTCCTGGTTGCGGCGGTTGAACTTCTCCTGCGCCAGCTGCAGGTCGCGGCGGTCGTTGATGCCCATGGCGACAGCGCAATCTTCGGCCTGGACCGCCTCCACTTTCAGCTTTTCGCGGTGCAAAATGGCGATGATATCGGTGAGATAATATTCTTTTTTGGCATTGTCGTTTCTGATCCCGGCCAGAAGGGGAAAGACGGCCCGGTTGTCAAAAAGATAAATCGAGGCATTCACTTCGCGAATCTGCCGCTGCTCGGGGCTGGCGTCCTTGTCTTCCACGATGGCGCAGACCCGCCCCTGGACATCGCGGATGATCCGTCCATAGGGAGGCGTTGGCAGCGGAAATACCGCGCTGACAAAGGTGCAATGGGCCCGGCTGCGGCTGCTGGGCAGCGATGAGCTTGCGCAATTCGGCGAGCGTTGATGAAAGGATTGTCCCCGACCAGCACCAAAAGGCCGCCGCTGTGCCCGGCCAGACAATTCAGACGCGCTCAGCAGGGCGTGGGCGGTACCCAGCTGTTCCTTTTGCATGGCATAGCGTACATTGCTTCCGAGCACATTCTCGATCTCGGCGCGGTTGTCGCCCGTCACCACGATAATGTCCGCTGCGGCGATGCCGCACTCCAGCAGGCTGTCCAATGATAGCGTATGATCTCCTTGCCGAGAATGGCATGCAGTACTTTGGATCGTTGCGATTTCATGCGCGTTGATTTGCCGGCGGCCAGCACTACAGCCTTGATTTTGTCAGCCATGTCCGCATTTTACGAGTTCTCCGACCTGAAGTCAACGGGCGGTTCAGGCAGATTTTAAATTAGGCAATATGCGGACTTGTCCGCCCCTTTGCTGACCTGACCGTGATCACCGCTCCCCAAAGCGGATGACTCCCGCACGGGGCTGTGCTATAATGAAATATGGTCATCCGCGACTGCCTGTATATCCTGCTCCTTGTTTTGTCCGTGCCTTTCTGGCTGAAATACGTCTTGAAAAAAAACTATCGCCGCTTGCTGAAAAACAGGCTGCGGCCGCAACTGGCTGCCTGCTCCGAGCGCTCCATCTGGATCCATGCCGTGTCGGTGGGGGAAGTGCGCAGTTTGAAGTCGCTGATCCAGCAGCTTGGCGACAAAGGACATCGTATCGTCCTGTCGGTCACCACCCCGGCCGGGTTGGAATTTGCCCGCAGGGAGTACCCAGGCATCGCGGTCATCCACGCGCCCCTGGATTTTTCTTTCTCGGTCAGGCGCTTCATTAAGTGTATCAATCCCCGCCTGGTTATTTTCAACGAACTGGAAATCTGGCCCAATTGGATCACCATGCTGCACCGCAAGCGCATTCCCATGCTGCTGATCAACGGCCGCATCTCGGAAGCGGCATTTGCCCGCTACCGGTTTTTCAATTTTATTTTACGTCCTTTTTTCCGGCGCATCGACTGTTTCCTGGTGCAAAACACAATTTACAGGAAGCGTTTCCTGCAATTGAAGATCCCGGCGGAAAAAATCAAGATCTGCGGAAACATCAAGGCCGATGAGGCCGATTTGAGCAGCCAGAAAATGCCCATTGCCGGGGAAGTCCGCAGCCATTTGCGTTTGCAGGCAATCACGAAAAAAATTGTTGTTCTGGCCAGCAGCCACAGCGCCTGTGAAAAGATCCTCATCCCGGCCATCAAGCCATTAAGCGCAACTTATTTTTTCATCATCGTCCCCCGCCATGTGCAGCGCGCCCCGGCCATTGCCGGGCAAATGCGGCGCCTGGGGCTGAAATGCACGGTATTCAGCCAAAGCAAAAGCATGGATCCTGAAACCCAGGTCCTGATTTACGACCGCATGGGATACCTGTTCCCCATCATGAGCATCAGCGATATCGTTTTCATGGGTGGGACCTTTGACCAGAAAATTGGCGGTCATAACCTCTATGAACCGGCCGCCATGGGCAAAACGATCCTGGGCGGGCCGTTTTACAACAATTTTCCCGACATCGGCAGCGAACTGGAGGCAAGCGGGGTGTATCACCGGGTGAACAACAGCAGTGAATTGCTGAAATTTCTGAAAAACTTCCCGGATAAAAACATGAAGCCTATCAATGATAGAGCTTTGAACGCTATTTTAAAGAGAAAAGGATCCATTTCATGCAGTTTAAAGCAAATTCAGCGTTTTCTCGACTAACCCGGCCTTTCTTGAACCTGGCTTCACTGCCATTCAAGGGTATTTCCTTTTTTAATATTAAAATCAGAGCCTTGCGGCAAAAAGAATTCCCGGAATTGTTCATCATTTCTGTGGACAGCCTGTCCTTCGGGGGAACCGGAAAAACACCCCTGGTCATGGCCATCGGCAGGGCCCTGGAAAAAAAAGGAGCCCGTTTCGCCATCATCAGCCGCGGCTATCGTTCCCACTATGAAAAAAAAGGGATGCGCGTGAATGCCGGGCACAGCTACAAGGAAGTTGGCGATGAGCCATTGATGCTGAAAGCGAGTTTCCCGGCCCAGGATGTTTTCATCGGACGCGACCGCCTCAGTTCCCTGGCCGCGGCCGCTGCCGAAAATTACCGCATCCTGATCCTGGATGACGGATTCCAGTCAAGCCACATAAAAAAAGATTTCAGCGTCATGCTGATCAATTCCGGCCACCCCTATTTTTATCTGCGCAATTTTAAATTCATGAGCCGCCGGGCCGACCGCATTTTGACCTACCAGCCGGCTGCACAGGCGGAGGAACCTCTGCCGACAGATACTTATGATTTCGTGACGGACAAGTTGCTGAACTCCCGGGGCCAGGAGGTCACCATAGGCGCCGCCCCGATCGTCGCCTTTTCCGCTTTGGGCGACAATGACCGTTTTAAGCACGACATGCAGCGCTACAACCTGGCGGCATGCCGCGGTTTTTCCGACCACCACGCATTCAGTCCGGCCGATCTCCACTCCCTGGAACGCTTGAGAAAAGAAAAGGGGGCGGAATGGCTGGTCTGCTCGGAAAAGGATTTTTGCAAATTAAAAAATCTTATGCCCGCCGCCACCCCTTTATTGTACGCACGAAATGAGATAAGATTGCCTAACGACACCATCGAACAGATCATCAAACATGCCACAGAAAAAGGTTTCATTTAAAAGCCATTTGGAATACGCGCTTTTTGCCGGCCTGATATCCCTGATCAAATACTCTCCACTCCGCTTTCTGCACCTGGGGAAAAAAGCCCTGGTCTTCCTTCTGGAAAAAGGCAGCCGCCGGCATTCACGCCTGATATCGCGCAACCTGGCCATGGCTTTCCCAGCGGCCACGCCCGCTTTTCTGGCCGGGCTGAAAAAAAATATTTATAACCATTTCGGCAGCATTTTCATAGAGATCGCCCGCACCTTCGCCCGCCGTGACTCCCGGGCCATCCTGTCCAGGTCCCGCGTCAACAATCTCGAGATCATCGTCAGGGCTTTGCAAAAAAACCGGGGTGTGATAATTTTTTCCGCCCATTTCGGCAACTGGGAATGGATACCATTGATACTGAACGCCAGCCTGGGCAAGGACATCCACAGCATCGCCCGGCCCATGGACAATGTCCTGATAGAAAAAAAGGTGAAGGAATTCCGGGAAGCCATGGGTTCGCGGATCATTTACAAGCAGGGTTCACTGCGAACCATCCTCAAACGTCTGAGCAGCAACGAAATCGTTTACCTGCTTATCGATCAGAATACAGTGCCGCGCGAAGGGGTCTTTGTCGATTTCTTTGCCAACAAGGCAACCGCCATCACCACGGTATCGCAGTTGTACCTGAAAAAGAACATTCCCGTGGTACCGGTTTTTCTTCATTACCAGGGACAGGAGATCATCCTCGACATCCTGCCGGAAATAGATTGTCCGGTCTCAGGCCAGAATCCGGCTGCCCTGACCGAACTGACCCAGCAGTTGACCTGGCTGATCGAGGCCCAGATAAGAAAATACCCCGAACAGTGGTTCTGGTTTCACAACCGCTGGAAAACCAAGCCGCAAGGAGAAGCAAGTGAGAGAAAATAACAGGGCCGCGAACGAACTTCGTCCCATTGCCTTTGTAACGGACTATGTCAGGAACGTCCCGGGGTCGGTTTTGTGTGAGCAAGGGAATACCCGGGTGGTCGCTACCGCCACTGTGGAAGACCGCACCCCGTTTTTTCTAAGAAAAAGCGGCCAGGGCTGGGTCACGGCTGAATACGCCATGCTGCCCGGATCATCGCGGAAACCAGCGCATCTTGCGCGAACGGGGCAAGATCAACAACCGCAGCGGCGAGATCCAGCGTTTCATGGCCCGCGCCCTGCGCACAGTGCTCAATTTGAAAGAGATCGGCGAAAGGACCATCACCCTGGATGCCGACGTCATCCAGGCCGACGGCAGCACCCGCTGCGCATCTTTGAACGCCGCCTTCCTGGCTTTGATCCTGTCGCTCAAATACCTGGTTTACGAGCAAATGATCGCCGATTTTCCCGGCTTTCAGTTCATCGCCGCGGTCTCGATCGGCGTGCGCGACAAGGAGATCCTGGTCGATCTGGATTATGAAGAAGATTCACACATCGACAACGATATCAATATCGTTGCAAATGCTGACGGGGCGTTGATAGAGGTGCAGTCATTTTGTGAGGGGTCACCGCTGCCTGCCGACCTTTTTCAAAAAGCCATCGCCCTGGGCGTGGAAAAAAACCTGGAGATCATCGCTATCCAGAAAAAGGTCCTCGCCAGCGCAGGCATCCCCTTCTGAGGGATCCGTTTTTCCCAAAAATCCTCCGCCATTCCTGCCGGCCGCTGATTTCTCCCGGGAACAGGCGCCGCTTTCAGGCAAGCCGCAAGCTTTACTTGTATTCCTTCAAGATCTTGACATAACTCTCTTTTCTTAACTGGCCGAGGTAATCCTTCAACTTGACCTGTTGCTGCTCTTCACGCAGCTTCTGGATGATGTCTTCGCGGACATCTTTTACCTCGCGGACCCTGGCTTCGCTGAATTCGGCCAGCTGGATGATATACCAGCCGGTTTCGGTATCGATCCAGTCCGAATATTCATCTTTTTTCAGCTTTAAAGCCGCTGCTTCCAAATTCTTGTCAAGTTCCCCTGTTATGAATTTCCCCAGGGCGATGCTGTTGGCGGCGTCGGGGAGTTCCGAATGCTTCTTGGCGACTGCTTCGAAAAGACCGGGCTTCAGTTCCGCTGAGATCAGATCCATCTTATCCTGCGGCCTGGCACCGTCTGCACTTTTCTGCAGATATATGCAATTCAGTGTGATCTCGGCCGGCACCCTGAATTGCTCTTCGTTCTTGCGGTAATACTCCATGATCTGCGGATTGTCGATCCTGATCTTGGATCCCACCTCGTCCCAAACCAGCCGTTCCTGCTTGCGCCGCTCTTTCCACTGGTCCTTCCAGGCGGCGAAATCGATCCCCTCGTTCGCCAGGGCGGCTTTCAGATCGTCGTCGGAGGCGATGTTGTTCTGCTTCTTGATCTCCTGAAGGATCGTCTCCACGTCGGCCTCGACGTCATAGTTCTTCTCCTTGATCTTGGACAGCAGCAGTTTCTGTTCAATGAATTTTTCCAGCAGCTCTTTTTTGAATTCCTGCATGGCCTGCGCCAGCGCATCACCTTGCAATTGAGCCTGCAGGGAACGCGCCATTTCCATCTCGAATTTTTTCAATTCGCTGCCTGTTATGGCCTCATCATTGACCAGCGCGTAAATTTCCTCGACAATTTCCGCGGCGGCGAAGCCCAGATTAATTGCCAGAAAAACAATCGCAATCAGAAAAATTTTTGTTTTCATTTTAGTTTACTCCGGAATCCGATTTTATATAGGAAAAATACAGATTTTCATAATCAATGCGTACCGGGACCTCGGCTTTCAAGTCCTTTAAAAATTCCCCGTAGGCGGAGGACATCTTGGCGGAAAGCAATTTGCTTTTGATCTCATCTTTCACGGCCGCCAGCAAAAGCATCCTGGATTTTCTTTTGCGGATAACCTTGAACAGGTGAAATCCGTAAGGCGATTCCACGATAGGGCTGATCTCGTTCACTTTCAGGGAAAAAACGACTTCCTCCATCTCCTGAGGCAGCATGCCTTTTTCAAAAAATCCCATGGCGCCGCCATTGGCCGCTTCGGGAGAAAGCGATTTGCTGCGGGCGATCTCTTCAAAGCGCGATGGTTGGTTGATAAGTTCCGAACGGATGGCCAGCAGATTTTCCCGGTCCTTGACCATGATCTGAAATAACTGTATTTCCTCACTTTTTTGGAATTCCTTTAAATTTGCCTCATAGAATCCGGCCACTTCACTGTCATTGACCTCAATATCCCTGTAGGCCCGGGCCAATAAATACTTCTGCACTTTCAACAGGTTGCCGATCATCTGCCGGTCAATATCCAGGTCGGGCCGCTTGGACTGGACTTCTTTGAGGTATGCGGCTAATTTCGGCATCTTCGACCTGGATGTCACTTTGCCTGGCTTTGAACCAGATGATCTGCTGCTCGCAAAAAACATCGAACAAACGGGAAAGGAGCTTGTTATTGTTTTTCTGCTCAAAAACATCCGCATACTGCAATTTAATGAAATTTTTCAGGTCGCGGTTGGTCAGGGAAACATCTGTGATCGACAGGATGACTTTGCTTTCGCTGGCCGCAGCCTGATCAACTGGAGTTGTGACTTTAGCGCCGTCGGATTGGTTTTTGCATTGGGCAAAAATAAGGGCGAAAGCAAGGATAAAAAACCATTTTTTGTTCATCCTTTGGCATTATATCCCAGATGCGCTGCAATTTCAATGAATTGCCCCGGCATGATCGAGTTGGCAATACACCGCAATGCGCCGATTTGACAAAGAAGCATGGAAAAAATATAATTCATGAATGTTAGACCATATCCTGGCCCTGTATCCTCCCAATAGCGAAGAAACCGCTCTGATCAAGCGCATAGATGAAAAGCTATTGCCAACTCATATCGCCATCATCATGGACGGCAACGGGCGCTGGGCCATACAGAAAAATCTGAAAAGAAACGCGGGACATAGCGCCGGGGCGGAGTCAGCCCGCGAGATCACCGAAATAGCCGCTCGCCTGGGCATCAAATACCTGACTTTGTTCATGTTCTCCAGTGAAAACTGGAAAAGACCGGCCAAGGAGGTCCAGTTTCTTCTGGACATGTTCTATAAAAACCTGATCGAACAGCATGAATTGCTGACCAAAAACGACATCAAATTGAAAATTATCGGCGATATGGGCAAATTGCCGGATAAATTGCGGGAAAAGCTGCGCGAAGTGGAAAAGACTTCACAAAACCACCAGCGGCTTCAGGTCAATTTGGCACTTAATTACGGCTCCCGACCCGAAATTGTGCACGCCATTCGCCAGATCATCGTCAAGGGAATTCCCGCCGGCGAGGTGAACGAAGCAACCATTGGGCAATTCCTGTACACCGCCGGCTGCCCTGACCCGGACCTGCTGATCCGCACTTCGGGAGAAATGAGGATATCCAATTTCCTTTTGTATCAAATCGCCTACAGCGAACTGTATTTTACGCCAATTCTATGGCCAGATTTCAGGGCCCAGGCATTTTTCCGGGCCATCATTGATTTCCAGGGCCGGGAGAGGAGATTCGGAAGCATATGAAAGATCTGCAGCGGCGCCTGCCCACAACAGCGGTTTTGATCGTTTTTGCCTACGTGACCATTCGTTTTTTACCAGCACTATATTTTTCAGCCCTGCTTTTCCTGCTGATCAGCCTGGCGGCCTGGGAATTGATCCGCCTGAACCGGCCGCAAAACTTTCCCTGGCCGCTGGTTCTGGCCAATGGCCTGCTGATCGCTTTGGCCTTCACGTTCACATGGATCGACCTGATCCAGGCACTGAGCGCCGGCCTGGTCGGCAGCGGTCTTTTCTTTCTACTCACAATCAGGACAAAGGAACGCCTCGAGCAATTCGCCGGGGACTGGGGCATGCTATCCCTGACCATGATTTACCTTTACATTCCGCTCTATTTTTTATTGGAACTGAAAAAATTAGGGGCCAACTACCTTTTTTTCCTGATTTTTGTCATTGCTGTCGGTGATTCCGGAGCGTATTTTGTCGGCAGCGTCCTGGGCAAACACAAGATTTATCCCGTCGCCTCTCCAAAAAAATCTCTGGAAGGGCTGATCGCCGCGATATTCACCGCGGCCTTAAGCGGCTGGCTGGCGGTATTGCTGTTCCCGATAACGGTCGGCAAGTTCACCGCCATTTGCACCGCGGCCGTCATCGGTCTGTTTTCTCAGCTTTCCGATCCGGTGGAATCGCTGTTCAAGCGTGCCGCCGGCAAAAAGGATTCAGGCTCACTGCTTCCGGGCCACGGCGGAATTCTGGATCGCGTGGACAGTTACATTTTTTGCGCTCCCCTGCTTTTCTATATGATCCGGTTTTTCTGGAAATGAACTTATGCCCTCTTTAAAAAAAGAAAAAACTGCTTTTGACTCATGATAAAAAACATTGTTCTGCTGGGCTCCACCGGTTCGATCGGAGGCAATGTCCTGGAGGTTTTGCGCGAAAACCAGGAACATTTTCGTCTCATCGCCATGGCCGCAGGCAGCAATACCCAGTTGCTGGAAAAGCAGATCCGCGAATTCAGCCCGCAGGCCGTCAGTGTCAAATCCCGGAAGCATGCCCGTGAATTGCAGGAAAAATTTCCCGGGAAAAAAATATTTTCCGGCGAACAGGGATTGCTGGAGATCGTTTCCCTGCCCACGGCCGATTGCATCATCGCGGCAATCAATGGCACCGCCGGATTGTCGGCCGCGGTTCAGGCCATCCGCCTGAAGCGGCGGCTGTGTCTGGCCAACAAGGAAACCATGGTGGTCGCCGGAGACCTGATCAACCATGAAATCCGCGCTTGCGGAGCCGAGATCATCCCCATCGACAGTGAGCAGAGCGCTATTTTCCAGTGCCTGGCCGCATCGCCGCGGCGGCAGGTGCGCCGCGTCATTTTGACCGCTTCGGGCGGGCCTTTTTTCAGGAACAAGCACAGGGATTTAACTCAGATCAGTGTGCAGGAAGCCCTGGCCCATCCCACCTGGTCCATGGGCAAAAAGATCACAATCGATTCGGCAACCCTGATGAACAAGGCACTGGAGATAATCGAAGCCAGACACCTTTTTGATTTGAGCCCGGAACAGATCGATGTAGTCATTCATCCTCAATGCGTGGTCCATTCCCTGGTGGAATTCATCGATTCCTCCTTCCTGGCCCAGCTGGGCGTCCCCGACATGAAACTTCCCATCCTTTATTCGTTAAGCTATCCTGAACGCTTGGCCGGCAACTGCCCGAGCCTGGACCTGCCGGAGCTGGGAAAGCTCGAATTCTTTCCTGCCGATCGCCGGCGTTTCCCTTCCCTGCAGATGGCCTATGACGTTTTGCGGCAGGGGCAGAACGCCGGTGCCATATTCAACACCGCCAATGAAGTTGCCGTGGAATACTTTTTGGCAGGAAGAATTGGTTTTAAAACCATTTTTGCCGTAGTAGCCCATATGCTGGACAAGGGGGATTACCACCCGCTGCCTGGCCTCGGCGATGTTCATGATACAATTCAGCTTACCAGAAAAAAGACAATTGAGCATATAGAAAGCGAGGTAATGAAATGAATGTGATCTACCAATTTCTGACGTTTCTTGTCGTATTGGGAATAATCGTCCTGGTTCATGAACTGGGCCACTATATCGCGGCCCGGTTGATGAAGATCCGCGTCGAGGTTTTTTCTTTCGGATTCGGCAAACGGCTCTTCGGCAAAAAAATCGGCGCCACCGATTTCCGGGTGAGCCTGATCCCGGTAGGCGGCTACGTGCGCATGGCCGGCGAAGAGGAATACGACCCCCAAAATCCGCGCCCCGATGAATTCATGGCCAAAAACCGGGCTCAGAAAATTTTTACGCTGCTTATGGGGCCGCTGATGAACCTGCTGCTGGCCCTGCTGCTGATCATCATGGTTAATATGGGCGGTGTGGAGATCGATTCCTACAAACTGGAGAAACCGGTCATCGGCTATATCGAAAAGGGTTCGCCGGCCGAAAAATCGGGCCTGCGGCCCGGAGACATGCTGCTGGCCATCCAGGGAAAAACAACTCCCAATTGGAAGGAAGTGGAGATCACCATCGGGACCAACCCCAAGGAAAATCTGCAGATCGACTATTTGCGGAACAACGTCCGCCAAACAACCATGTTGAAAGTGGCGAGCAGTTCGCGTTACGAAATCGGCTATGCCGGTTTTTACTGGGAATTACCGGCGGTGATCAACGAAGTGGCCAAAGGCTACCCGGCCTGGAAGGCGGGTCTGCGGCCCGGCGACATGATCACCGCGGTCAATGATCAGCCGCTGGCCACTTATTTCGAACTCTCCAACATAATCCGCAAATCGCCGGAAAAACCATTGACCTTGAGCTATATGCGCAACCAGTCATTGCGTACAACCCGATTGACCCCTGATAGCAGAAAACGGCATCGGCGTCATCGGCTTCAACGTAAGGGTCGCCACGACCAAGGTCCATTACAACCTGGGCGGCGCCATAAAAAACAGCTTTCTGGAAGCCGGCCGCCTGCTGTTCCTGACCTTCGATGCTTTTAAAAAAATCATCCAGCGCAAGATTTCGGTAAAAAGCTTTTCCGGACCCATGGAGATCGCCCGGGTTTCCCAGCAGGCGCTGGAAAGCGGCTTTTCCAATTTTTTCATGCTCATCGCCTTCATTTCACTGCAATTGGGAATCGTCAACCTTTTCCCCATACCCGGCCTTGACGGCGGCCACCTGCTGATCTTCACCATCGAAGCCATCATCCGCCGCGATCTGAACCAGAAGCTGAAAACGGTCCTGATCTACGCCGGATTCGCTTTTTTGATCAGCCTGATGGTGTTCATAATCCTCAACGATATCGCCAAGACCCTGCCCAATGGCTGGCAGAGCATCTTGCCGTTTTAGTGTCGACGGCGCGGCGAGTATTTATTTCTGCGGGCGGAACTTTTCCTTGAGCTTCAGGTCGACGATCTTGGGCACCAGGGAACGCACTTCGCCGCCCAGCTGGTAAACTTCCTTGACCAGTTTGGAGCTTAAAAAAGAATAGGCATCGGAAGGCACGAAAAATATCGTTTCGATGCGCGGTTCTATTTTGCGGTTCATCATGGCCATCTGGAATTCGATCTCGAAATCGGAAATGGCCCGCAGGCCGCGGACCACGGTGTTGATGCCCTTGCGATTCACGTAATCGACCAGCAGTCCTTCGAAATGATCGATCTCTATCCTTTGCGGGTCCTTGAAAACGGAGCGCAGGATCTGCTGCCGTTCTTCCAGGCTGAAAAGATAGGTTTTGTCCGGATTTTTCAAAACCGCCACAATGATCTTGTCAAAGATCTTCAGGCCGCGCTCGATGATATCGATGTGGCCGTTGGTCAGGGGATCGTACGAACCCGGATAAACCGCTATGTTTTGTTTAGGCATGCCCTGCTCCTGTTTTTTTCAAGACCTCATCCAAGCGGACTTTTAACTCGGCCAGCGTGCCGTCGTTGGCAATGATGAAATCGGCCATGGCCAGGCAAGGTCCGACCTGCTGCCCGCCGGCGGGTTCACCTGTGCCCCATTCGCGCTCCAGGCCGGCCAATAGTTCCTTTTCGGCCGCCACGTCCGTGACCCGGCCCCGGTCCTTCAGCCTGGCCATGATATTCTCCATGCTGCTGTCAATACCGATCAAAAAAAAAGCATCGAGCTTTTTCAATTCCAGCACTTCGGCGGGGTTGCGAATGCCGTCAATCACCCAGCGCTTTTCAGTTGCAGCCGCTATCCGTTCCCGGACCATCCTGCCCAGGACTCCGGCCCCCCCTTCGCGGCGCAGGCGGTTGCCGATGTCCTGCATCTGGCTGCGATTGATCCGCGAAGCGGCCTTGGCCGCCTCACTGCGCACGATATCGGAAAGGGAAATGTAGCGAAACCCGTAGCCATTCAGGATCCGCACCGCTTCGCCTTTTCCCGATGCCATGCGGCCGGTGAGGCCGATGCACAGTTTGGCTCCTTCCATGCTCACTTCACCTGGCCGTAACGGACGCTGTCTTCCAGAATGTCCTGCTCCCGCCACTCCCTGACCCAATCATCGACCTTGAAAACCCGGCAGCCCCCGGCATCGGGCTGCGAAACCAGTACGCGGGTCAGGCCGGCGTTGACGATCATTTTTTTGCAGATGAAACAGGGAAAGGCAAAGAGGGTTTTGCCGCTTTCGCGATTCTCGCCGAAAATGTACATGTCGCCGCCGAGCAGGCTCACCCCGGCCCGGGCGGCGTTGATGATCGTGTTCTGCTCGGCGTGCACCGAACGGCACAGTTCGTATTGCGTACCGGAAGGGATCTGCAGCTTCTGGCGCAGGCAAAAACCATGGTCCAGGGAACTGCGCGTATGGCGCGGCGCCCCGACATAGCCGGTGGCGATGATCTGGTCTTCCTTGACGATGATGGCCCCGATAAGGACCTTCAGGCAGGTTGAACGGCGCGAAACCACCTGGGCGATATGCAAATAATAATCTTCTTTCTCAGGCCTCTCGATCATCAGTGCATCATACATTTTCGCCGCCCCTTTTGCAACTCCGCACAAGGACCGCCCAGGCCGATCGCAAACGCCATGGAATGAAAGCTTACTCTTCGATCACCACCCTGATCATTTTGTCGCCGGGCCGGATGGCATCCACCACCTCCTGGCCGGCGACAACTTTGCCGAAAACCGTGTGCTTGCCGTCCAGGTGCGGCTGCGGGGAGTGGGTGATGAAGAACTGGCTGCCGTTGGAATCGGGGCCGGCATTGGCCATGGAAAGCGAGCCGGTCTCGTGCTTCAAGGGGTTGCCCGCGGTTTCGTCGGCGAATTTATAGCCCGGGCCGCCGCTGCCGGTGCCAGTCGGGTCGCCGCCCTGGATGACGAAGTTGGCGATCACCCGGTGAAAGGCCACCCCCTCGTAGTAGCCCTCGCGGGCCAGGAACATGAAGTTGTTGACCGTTTGCGGGGCATGCTGCGCGTACAGTTCCAGTTTGATCGTCCCCTTTTCCGTTTCCATCAGCCCCTGATAGGTGCGCTTGACGTCGATGGTCAGCGGCGGCGGGCTGCTCCATTGTTTATTGGCCATGGTTCATTCCTCCTTGTCAATCAAGATTTTCCGGCATGCCGTCGTAACGGACCACATCGCGGGCGCGGCCGCAAAAGTGGAAGCTGCGGTTGCGATGGTCGCGCTCGTCCAGGGACACCCTGCGCAGCAGGTCGGCCCAATTGGCAAATTCGCCATAGGCCCTGGCCAGCGGGCCGGTGACCGCCTGTTCCTCCCATTCCGGGTGGGTGCTGACAAATTCCGCGTAGGAACGCTCGGCATGGTCCTCGAACTCGGCATTGAAACAGATCGAGCGGCGCAGCGAAAATTTCGCCAGCGCCCAGGCAAAGAGGCGGTAGGAAAAAACCATCAGCCGCACAACGAGCGGATTGAGAAACCAGGGCTGCCTGAGTTTTTCCGCCATGATCTTTTCGTGCAGCAGCAGCAGGTGCTGGTATTCATTGTCCTGGGCTTCCCGGGCCCAGACCATGAGCTGCTGGGCCCGGCTCATCAGCTCATCGTTGCCGTAGCAGCGGCTGAGCTTCCGGTACTGGCGGATCTCCCAGGCCCGGTAGGGAACTGCGGCCAGTATCTCCAGGAGCTTCACCTTGAAAAGGGTGGTTTTGCTGCCGGTCAGCAGATCAAAAGATATGAAAAACAGCCGGGCCATGAACGAGTATTTCAGGCCGGGCCGTGCCAGCGTGGCTTGCTGCTCTTTTTTCAGGTCGATTTGCTTGTCCAACATTTTCCTCCTCATCCCCGAAGGGGCGAATAAAAAGTTTCAAAGCCCGGAATTATTGTAACAGAAACGCTATTCCATTCAAAATTGTTACGTCGCAAAAATGGACAGGGTGATATTTATTGCAGCCGGAAAAAACCAAATATTGAAAAAAAAAATGATTTATGTTTGAATATAACCTAACAAAAGGAGTGGGAAATGAAAAAATTAACGATTTTTTTAACTGTGTTTTTTTCAGTATTCCTCTTGCAGGCCGAAACCATCGCCAATGTCACTGCTTGCAAAAACCTGATATTGACCATCGACCGTGGCGCCTTGGACGGCGTCGCAACCGGCTTGAAAGGCATTGTCAAGGCGGTCTATAAGGAACCCAGCGGCGAATATACCATCAATATCGGAATTTTCACGGTACGCAGGGTTTACGAACGCACAGCCGAAGTTTCGATCGAGATCGGCAAGGGGCTGAATCCCGCCGATGCCCGCTACGTGGTTTTCGATCCGGACCTGGTTCCCAGCGCAAGCAAAAGCGAAACAGCGCTCCCGGCCAAAACCGCGGAAAGCGCCGATTGGCACCTGGAACAGGGAGACAAGGCCGCCCATGAAGGAAAACTCAATTCGGCACAGGAACACTACCAGAAGGCGCTGGCCCTGGAACCCAAAAACCTTGTGGCCCAGGAAAAATGCAGCGAAATAAAAAAGAAGATCGCCGGCGCCGATCGCAAGATCAAATTCGATGGATACTTGCAAAAAGGCCGACGCCAACTATGAAAAAAACAATGTCAAATATGCGTTTTTGTACCTGATCCAGGCGTTGCGCATATATCCCGAAGACAGCTCGGAAGTGAAGAACCGCCTGGCCGTGATGGCGCAGGATTATCCCCAGGAAATCGAAGAGCTTCTAACTGAAAAAGCCAAGGAAATCAAGGACGTCCGCGAGCAAATAGACAGCATGCTGGAAAAACGCAGCGCCGGCAAACCGGCTATGGACAAATCCGGCGCCCAGGATGTCAAGGGCAAAGTGGAAAAGATCTATCAGAACGAAAAAGGTTTCTGGGAAGCTGTGTTTCTCGATAACATCACCATGATCTACATTCCCGAAGGGGAATTCACAATCGGTTCTCCGTCCCGGGAAGGCGACGAGGACGAACATCCGGCCCATAAAGTCTTTGTCTCCGGGTACTGGATCGGTAAAACCGAGGTTACTTTTTCGCAATATGACGCTTTTTGCCAGGAGACGGGACTGGAAAAACCCGAAGACCAGGGTTGGGGCCGGGGTGAGCGGCCGGTGATTAACGTCTCCTGGAAAGAAGCCAATGATTTCTGCGCCTGGTTGGAGAAGAAGTCGGGATTTGCCTTTCGCTTGCCCAGCGAGGCCGAATGGGAAAAAGCCGCCCGCGACCGCTTTCCCTGGGGCAACGCCGCGCCGGCAAGCCACCTGGCCAATTTCAACAAATATATCATGAAAACCAATCAGGTGGGATCTTATCCCAAGGGAGCTTCGCCATACGGGGTGCTGGATATGGCCGGCAATGTCTGGGAATGGCTGGCCGATTGGTATGACGCCGATTATTATGAAAATTCTCCGGATAGCGATCCGCAAGGGCCGGGAAGCGGATCGGAACGGGCCGTTCGCGGCGGTTCCTGGGCCCACAGCGCCGAATTGGTCCGTTCGGCCAATCGCAGCCAGGAAAACCCAAAAAGTAAATTGAATATTCTGGGCTTTCGCATAGCCTTGTCCTGCGATCGCCAGCAACTTGATGCCATGCTGGAAAAAACAACCGCAGCCAAACCAACTCCAACCAATGCCGGCGACCAGGAAAGCGAATACAGCGAGCCTTTCCTGAAAAAAATCGCCGGCAAAGCCGAGAAAATCTATCAGAATGAACAAGGCTTCTGGGAAGCGATTTTTCTGAAAAACATCACCTTGATTTACGTCCCGGAAGGAGAATTCACCATCGGCTCGCCAGGCAAGCAGGGCGATGATGATGAACACCCGGCCCACAAGGTGTTTGTCGCCGGCTTCTGGCTCGGCAGAACCGAATTGACTTTTGAGCAATACGACATCTTTTGTAAGGAAACCGGCCGGGAAAACAGCGAAGACGAAGGCTGGGGAAGGGGAAAACGCCCGGCTATTTACGTTTCCTGGAACGATGCCCAGGATTACTGCAGCTGGCTGACAAAAAAGACCGGGCTGAAATTCCGCCTGCCCAGCGAAGCCGAATGGGAAAAAGCGGCCCGCGACTATTATCCCTGGGGCAACACCCTGCCCGCCGCGGCGCTGGCCAATTTCAACAAGAACAGCATGAAAACCAGCCCCGTGGGCTCATATCCCAAAGGTGCCTCACCATACGGCATCCAGGACATGGCCGGCAACGTGTGGGAATGGATTGGCGACTGGTACGATGCCGGCTTTTACCGCAATTCACCGTTTAAAAATCCCCGCGGGCCCGAATCGGGTTCGGCGCGGGTGGTGCGCGGAGGATCGTGGGCCAACGACAGCGAGTTGATCCGTTCGGCCAACCGCAGCCAGGAAGACCCGGCCAGCAGGCTGAATATTCTGGGCTTCCGTCTGGCCTTGGACGGCAATTGAAGCCCTGTCCCGCAATCCGAGCCATCCTTTTAAAAACTGCCCGGCTATTATATAATGCGGGACATGAACCATATTGTATGCAGGGCAGCCGGCTCGCCGCGGGCAGGATAACGTGAAGTCAAAATGAAAGTGCAATGCCCCAATTGCGGACATGTCCAGCAATTGGATCGCGAATACAAGATCTGCATGAATTGCGGCGGACCGGTAGATGAAAACAATACAAAGATTCTGAAAAATCCCAGAAAAGGCAGAGGCAGGCAGGGACTGGCCATCATCGCCTTCTTCCTGTTCATGTTCATTTTCTTTTTCTGGTCAAAGTATATCGGCCGGTACGGCATGGCAATCAGCGCCCTGTTTTATATCTGGGGTTTTTATAAAAACTATTTGAACAAAAGAGGCGCAAGCGAATAATATGGCCATCAGTGAAAATCTTGAACTGATCCAAAAAAACATCGAGAAGGCCTGCCGGCTGGCTAAAAGAGATCCCCGCCAAGTGCAGGTCCTGGCCGTCTGCAAAGATCAGGGCCCGGAAAAGATAAGACAGGTGCTTGACCTGGGCATCCGCCTGCTGGGGGAAAACAAGACCCAGGAAGCCGAATTGCATATGCAGTACCTGGCCGGATTGAATATAAAATGGCATTTCATCGGCAAGCTGCAGAAAAACAAAATAAACAAGATATTGTCCATGTTTCATTTCATCGAGTCGGTCGACGGGGTCAAATCCCTAGAGCATATTCACAAAAGGGTAGACGATCCCATCGAAGTGTTCATTGAGATCAACCTCGCTGATGAAAAAAGCAAGTCCGGCTTTACCATCGAGGGATTGAAAAAAGCCATCCCCTATATATCCAACTTGAATAAAGTGACCGTTTCCGGACTGATGGCCATTCCCCCCTACTTCGAGGATGCAGAAAAGGTCAGACCGTATTTTTCCCGGCTGCGCGAATTGCAAAATACCATCAACCATATGGCCATCCCCAACCTGAAAATCTCCCACCTGTCCATGGGCATGAGCCACGATTACGAAATAGCCGTGGAAGAGGGCGCCACCATCGTCCGCATCGGTACGGCACTGTTCGGCAGGCGGAAAACATGAGCCTGGACATGCCGGCCATGATTCCCGGCAAGGAGAAATCATGAAATTGACACCGCAGGAGATTTTAAGCCAGACTTTTTCGACCAAGATCAAGGGCTTCCATCCCGATGAGGTCAAAAGCTTCCTGCAGCAGATCGCCGAAACCCTGGAAAGCGAGATTCAGGAAAAAGAAGAAATGAAGGCCAAAATTGAAAAGCTGCGCGAAAATCTCGGCAAACTTGAAAAAAAAGAGGAACTGCTGCGCGACACCCTGATTGCCGCCCAGAAATTTTCCAGTGAGATCAAGGCCAATTCCCATAAGGAAGCCGAGCTGATCACCCGGGACGCGGAAATGAAATCCGAGGAGATCATCAAGCACGCCGCGATCCGCCAAATGGCCATCAGGGAAGAGATCAAGAACCTGCAGTTCAAAAGAAAGGAAATTGAAAGCGACATCATCCACCTGCTGAACTCGCTGAAGGAACTGATCGAAACCTACCACAAGCAGGATGAGGAATTCGACAAGATCGAGTACATGGGGAAATAAAACAAAGGTAGGGGCGACCCGCCAGGCGAAACGCCGGCGGACAGGTCGCCCTGGATATCGGTTGATCAGGGACAGGGCGATCCAACGGATCGCCCCTACCCCTTGTTTTCACCTCATTTTTTTATTATCTTGTTGAATATCATATCATATCATGATACTATATTACAGGGAGGCAATATGCCGGCAGTGAGTTTTTACTTGAAAAAAGATGTCCTGGACGCCATCCGCGCCAGGGCCAGTTCCGGCAACATCCCGGTCTCACGGATCATCAGCCGTGCTGTCGAGGAATACCTGAAGACCAACGAGATGCACGGGGCCCGCCAGCGGGTCATGGAGCATATCCGTCGGGCCATTGAACCCGCGGATTGGCAGGCGCTCCACCGCGAAAGGACGTCGGCCGATGCTGACCGGGATTGACACCAGTTTTTTTTATGCCCTGGCCGCAGGCAATCCGGCCGCAGTGGAGGCCTGGGAGGACAGGGAACTCCTCACTTCCTCGCTCTGCTTCTTTGAGCTGAAAAAGAAACTGTTGAAAGGCGACCTCAAGGCCTGGCCGACCGTGCTTGAGGATATCGCCGGGGCTGTCGAAGTGGTGCCTGTGACCGCTGCCACGGCCTTGAAGGCGGGACAGATCGCTTTCGGCACCGGCATGCCCGCCTTCGATGCGCTTATCATCAGTTGCTTCGCTGAAAGCGGCTGCGGGGAAGTCCTCACCCTGGACCACCATTTCAAATTGTTCTCGAAAAAAGGATTGCGAGTAACCCTGCTGGCGATATAAAAATGGCAATCATGAAAGAGATGCTCCTTTTCCCAAAAAGC
>CAVOXU010000003.1:0-135351 GCA_963700535.1 Chrysiogenales bacterium | reverse complement strand
TATTTTAATTGCTCACTATTCCTGATACAATACATCGATTCCGGTCAATAGGAGGATTCATGGCTGAAAACACCAACAAGACTTCCGCATTGAACAATGCCGTATCGCAGATCGAAAAACAGTTCGGCAAGGGTTCGATCATGAAACTGGGCGGCAAGGAGGTGGTGCAGATCCCGGCCATTTCCTCGGGTTGCATGGCCCTGGATATCATCACCGGAATCGGCGGCTACCCGCGCGGCCGCGTCATCGAGATCTACGGACCGGAATCATCGGGCAAAACCACGCTGGCCCTGCACGGCATCGCCGAAGCCCAGAAAGCCGGAGGTTACGCCGCCTTCATTGACGCCGAGCATTCCCTGGACCCCCTGTACGCCCAGAAACTGGGAGTGAACATCGACGAATTGTACATCGCCCAGCCCGATTGGGGAGAACAGGCGCTGGAGATCGCCGAGATCCTGGTCAGGTCGGGCGGGGTCGATATCATCGTGGTGGACAGCGTGGCCGCCCTGGTGCCCAAGGCCGAACTGGAAGGCGACATGGGCGACAGCCACATGGGCCTGCAGGCCAGGCTGATGAGCCAGGCGCTGCGCAAGCTGACCGCCATCGTGGCCCGCTCCAAAACCACCTTTGTTTTTCTCAACCAGCTCAGGGAAAAGATCGGCATGTTCGTCGGCAATCCCGAAACCACTACCGGCGGCCGGGCCCTGAAATTTTACAGTTCCCTGCGCATCGAGGTGAAGAGGATCATGGCCATCAAGGACGGCACCGATATCGTCGGCGGCCGGGTCAGGATCAAGGTGGTCAAGAACAAGATGGCTCCGCCGTTCAAGGAAGTGGAAGTGGACCTCTATTACGGCAAGGGTTTTTCCAAGGAAAGCGACATCATCGAACTGGGAGTCCTGCACGGCATCATCAGCAAAACCGGGGCCTGGTATTCATACGGCGATAACCGGCTGGGCCAGGGCAAGGAATCGGTGCGCAAGCTGTTCGAGGAAAACCTGACCCTGTTCGAGGAGATCAAGGGCAAGATCCTGGAAAAACTGGCGCCGGCCTTAAAGGAAAAGGAAACAGATAAAGAGAAAAATTGAAAAAATTCAAATTTTCCCTGCTATACATCCTGATCCTGCTGGTCACATCCCCGTTTCACGTGCAGATCAAGAACCTGCTGGTGGGGGCCAGCGTGTTCCACTTCAGCAATTATGTCCTGTTGGGAATTTTGCTGGCGTTCTTCGCCCTGGCATTTTTCAAGGCGATCACTTCAGGCAAAGCCCTGGACAATGCCGCCATACTCCTTGCGGCCGCGATCATTTTTTATTTTCTTTTCCAGCGCCGCATATTCCTGAACAGGATATTTTTTTCCAATTTCCTGCACATTGCCGAATTTTTCATCCTGGGCGTGCTGCTTTTCAGGGAAAATAAAAAAGCTTCTTCGGCCCTGCCCTTTTTCATCCTTTTCGTTTCCGCCTTCGCTTTTGAACTGGTCCAGGTCTTTTTCCACAACCGGGTGGTCGACGCCAACGATATCTGGACCAACATCATCGCCGGCCTGGTCGGGATGGTAGTGGGATTCTTTTAACGACCTGCCGCCGGCAGGGGAGTCTGCGTCAAGCCCGATTGAAAAGGGTCATTCAATCCATTATAATGCTGCCATGGCTCTAGAACTCTTCAAAACAGCGCTGCGGACCAAGCTGAACGCGCTTTTTACCTCCGGCAAGAACAAGGAAGAGGTCCTGGGCGAATTGGAGGAGCTGCTGATCCTGGCCGACATCTCCCTGCCGGCAGTCGAAGCCATCATGACCAATATCGGCAAAAAGGCCAAAAGCGCTTCCAGTATGGAAAGCTGCAACGAACTGCTGCGCCGGGAACTGCTGGCGGTTTTTTCCGGGACGCGCCGCTCGCCCCTGGCCAGCGGCGGCAGGAATGTCATCCTGCTGGTCGGGGTCAACGGCAGCGGCAAAACGACCAGCGCCGCCAAGCTGGCCCACTACTATCAAAAACGCGGCCGCAGCGTGCTCCTGGCCGCGGCCGACACCTTTCGGGCTGCCGGTTCCAGCCAGCTGTCACTATGGGGCCAGAAACTGAACATCCCGGTTGTCGGCGGCGACCGCGGCGCCGATCCCGGCTCGGTCGTATTCAACAGCCTGCAGTCCTGGCAAAGCAAAAATTTCGACCTGCTGATCATTGACACGGCCGGCCGCATGCAAAGCAAGGACAACCTGATGAAGGAATTGGCAAAGATCATCAAGATAATCAAAAAATTTGCCGCCGACCAGCCGGCCGAAACCTGGCTGGTCCTGGACGCTTCCAGCGGACAGAACGCCCTGGTGCAGGCCGAGAAATTCAGGGAGTTTTCAGGGATAAACGGCATGGTCCTGGCCAAGCTGGACGGCACGGCCAAAGGCGGCACCATCATCAGCATTGCCGACCGGCTCAAGTTGCCGGTGTTTTTTACCGGGAACGGTGAAACGGAAAACGACCTGTGGGAGTTTTCCGAAAATGATTTTGTGGAATCTTTGCTGGGCCAATGAAAAACAACACCCGTCCGGCCGTCCAGAACAAAAAACATGATGAAAAATTCATGAAGATCGCCCTTAAACTGAGCCAACGGGGCTCGGGTTTTACCGAGCCCAATCCCCTGGTCGGAGCCGTGGTCGTGAAAAACGGGAAAATCATATCCTGCGGTTACCATCAAGGATTCGGATCGCAGCATGCCGAAACCATGGCCCTGGAAAACCTGGACGTACCCGGCACCACGCTGTACCTGACCCTGGAGCCCTGCAGCCATTTCGGCAAGACCCCGCCCTGCGCCGATCTGATCATCGCCAAAAAGGTCAGGCGCGTGGTCATGGCCATGATCGATCCCAATCCCCTGGTCAACGGCAGCGGCATGCGCAGGCTGCGGACCCACGGCATCACGACCCGCTGCGGCCCCGGCAGTGATTGGGCGGCATATGTCAATCGCCATTACCTGAAATTCATCAAGACCGCCACTCCTTACGTGACCCTGCACGCCGGCATGTCGCTGGACGGCAAGCTCACCGACGATGCCGGCCACTCGCGCTGGGTCACCTCGGAAGAAGGGCGGCGCTATTCCCACAGCCTGCGCGGCGAGTTCTCGGCCATCCTGGCCGGGCACGGCACCATCCTGGCCGACGACCCGCAGCTGAACCTGCGCGAGCCGGGCTGGCAGGGCAAGACCCTGTACCGCGTGGTGCTGGATTCGGCCAATTCGCTGCCCGGGCGGCTGAACATATTCAAGGACCAGGATCGATTTCCCGCTGGTCATCTTCAGTTCCAACGCCGCCGCGAACAGGAAAAAAAAGGTCCCGCTCCATTTCTTCGTGCGCCATGACGCCCACGGCCTGGTCCTGGCCGAGGTCCTGGAGCAACTGGCCAAACTGGGCATCGCCTCAGTGCTGGTCGAAGGCGGCGGGCAGGTCCTCGATTCCTTTATCCGCGAGCGACTGTTCGACGAGGCGGCCTTTTTCATATCCGACAAGATCGTCGGCGGCCGCAACGCGGTGCAGATCTTCGCCTCCGGGGTCAGCCGGCTCGAGGATGCCCTGGAATTGAGAGATTGCCGCTGGAGCGCATACGCCGGAGGCACCATGATGAGAGGTTTCAGAAAATGTTCACCGGTCTGATCGCAACCACCGCCGCCCTGGTCAAGCTGGAAAAGAAGAACCCGCCCGTGCTGACCATCCGCGCCGCCCTGGACCGGCCGCTGGCCGTGGGCGACTCGCTGGCCGTCAACGGCGTCTGCCTGACCCTGGTCGAGCAAAAAAAGGACCTGCTGCGCTTCAACCTGGCCGCGCCCACCCTGCGCCTCTCCAACCTGGGCGACCTGCCCGTCGGCGCGCCGCTCAACATCGAGTTCCCCGCTGGCGGCCGAACGGTCTCCTGGGCGGCCACCTGGTCAGCGGCCACATCGACGGCACGGTGCGCGTGCGCGCCGTCAGCAAGGGACAGCAATCCTCGCGCCTGCTCTTTTCCTTTCAGGACCGGGAGTGGAAAAAATTCCTGATCCTGCGCGGCTCGGTGGCCCTGAACGGCGTCAGCCTGACCGTCTCCGAGGTCAAGGACACCTGGTTCGCCGTGGAGGCCATCCCCCAGACCCTGGCCACCACCAACCTGCAAGCTCTCTCCGTGTCGGCGAACGCGTCAACATCGAGCTTGATTTAATAGGCAAATACCTATATAATTTTTTCAAGACGAACAAAGGCAGGACCCTATAAATGACCATTACCGTTCCGGAAGCAATTGAAACCCTGAAACAGGGGAAAATGATCATCATCGTCGATGATGAAGAGCGCGAGAATGAAGGCGATCTGATGATCGCCGCCGAGAAGGTCACGCCCGAGGCCATCAATTTCATGGCCAAGGAGGCGCGCGGACTGATCTGCGCCTCCATGACCGAAAAACGCAGCGAAGAGCTGGCGCTGCCCCTGATGGTCCATGACAACACCTCCCATTTCCAGACCCCGTTCACCGTTTCGGTCGACGCCAAGCACAATACCACGACCGGGATCTCGGCCTACGACCGGGCCGTCACCATCCAGTGCCTGATCGATCCCCAGACCAAGCCGCAGGACCTGTCGCGGCCCGGCCATATTTTCCCGCTGCGCGCCCGGGACGGCGGCGTGCTGGTGCGCACCGGCCAGACCGAGGCCTCGGTCGACCTGGCCAAGATCGCCGGCCTCTACCCGGCCGGGGTGATCTGCGAGATCATGAAGGAAGACGGCACCATGGCCCGCATGCCCGACCTGGTCGTTTTTTCGGAAAAGTTCTCCATCCCCATCATCACCATCGAGGAGATCATCAAGTACAGGGTCAATACCGACTCCCTGGTGGAAATGGTCTCCGACGCCGGCCTGCCCACGCGCTGGGGCAATTTCACCATCAAGACCTTTGTCGACCACATCCAGCAGGAGACCCATATCGCCCTGACCCAGGGCGACCTGGGCGGCGAGGAACCGGTGCTGGTGCGCGTCCATTCGCAGTGCCTGACCGGCGACACGTTCGGCTCGCTGCGCTGCGACTGCGGCAAGCAGCTGCAAACCGCCATGGAAATGATCAGCAAGGAAAAGAGGGGGGTGCTGCTCTACCTGTTGAACCAGGAAGGGCGGGGCATCGGCCTGATCAGCAAGATCAAGGCCTACAAACTGCAGGAATCGGGACTGGACACCATCCAGGCCAATGTCAAGCTGGGATTCAAGGCCGACCAGCGCGACTACGGCATAGGCGCCCAGATCCTGCGCCATCTGGGGCTGAAAAAACTCAAGCTGATCACCAACAACCCCGCCAAGTACATCGCCCTGGCCGGCTACGGCCTGGAGATCGCCGAGCGCATCCCTTTGGAAATCGCCCCGGGCAAGGAAAACCTGAACTACATGAAGACCAAAAAAGAGAAAATGGGGCACCTGCTCCACAAGCTAGAGTAAAGCCATGATAAAAGATTTTTTAAAACTGAATCCGGCCGCCCAGATCAAGTTCCTGAAAACCGATCAATTCTCCCAGCTGGAAACAACCCGGCGCATTGAATTTCTGCAGGAGATCGCGGTCAATAAAAAAGTTTCGTCCAAATGCCTGGCCAGCGCCCTGAAAATCCTGCGCGAACTGAAATTCCGCGACCGCGCTTTCTACAAGCAATTCCTGCAGCACCCCGACAGTTCGGTGATCATGGCCTGCAAAAAAGCCCTGAAGGAAAAGGGTTTCGACAACGGCTTTGGTTTCTTTCCCATGCGCGAGATCGTCAAAAAGCAGCATAACGAAAGGAAGCTGCAAAACGTGAAACTGATCGTCAGCGAGAGCGGCCAGGCCGGCGAGGATATGCTGATCTCGTTCCTGGCCGAGGACAACCTGAGGATCAGGGAATTGGTGGTCAAGGAACTATCGGCCCGGCCCCAGCTCGATGAAAAAAGGCTGCTGAATCAATTGCCCCATTCCATCTGGTTCACGCGGGCGGCGATCGTCGAGGTTCTGGGCAACCGCGGCAGCGAACTGCTTTTCGATAAGATCAACGAATTGCTGGTCGATGCCAATGTCGAAGTCAGGCTGAAATTGCTGGACGCCCTGACCAAACTGGACCGCGAACGGGTCAGGGAATTCATATCAAAATTGACCAAGGATGCCCACATGCGGGTCAGCAAGGAAGCCAAGCGGATACTGGCGACTATCTAAGCGGCGGGCCCTGAAGGTCCCGGCGTTGGGGGCTCGATCTTATAGAACTTTCTCTTGCCTATTTTCAGCAGATAGGATTTCCCCTTGCGCAGCGTGACGGTGATCGATTCGGGGCGCTTGTTGTCGATGTAGATGCCGCCCTGGGCGTGGACGCGTTTGACCTCGCCGCGCGAGGCCAGGATGCCCTGGCGCACGATGAAATCGACCAGCGCTTCGTCGGCGCCCAGGTTCAGGACCTGGACATCATCGGGAGTCTCCTTGTTGCGGAAGATCCTGATGAACTCCTCCTCGGCCGCCGTTGCCGCCGCCGCGGAATGGAAATCGCTGATGATCGACTTGGCCAGGTCGATCTTGGCCGTCATGGGATTCAATTTTTCACATTCAATATCTTTTTTGATGCGGACGATCTCCCGGGCCGGCACATCGGTCAGCAATTCGTAATAGCGCCACATCAACTCGTCGCTGACCGACATGACCTTGCCGAAAATTTCAGCCGCGGATTCGTGGATGCCGATGTAGTTGCCCAGGCTCTTGCTCATCTTCTGAATGCCGTCCAGGCCCTCGAGCAGGGGCGTGGTGATGATCACCTGGGGCTCCTGGCCGTAGTTGCGCTGCAGCTCGCGGCCCACCAGCAGGTTGAATTTCTGGTCGCTGCCGCCCAACTCCACATCGGCGTGCAGGGCCACGGAATCATAACCCTGCATGAGCGGGTAGAGCAGTTCATGGACCGATATCGGCTCCCCGTTCTTGTAGCGCTTGGAAAAATCATCGCGCTCCAGGATGCGCGCCACCGTGTAAGCGGCGGTCAGCTTGATGATCTCCACCGGGGTCAGGGCGCCCAACCAGCGCGAGTTGAAATCGATCAGCGTTTTTTGCGGGTCGAGGAGCTTGAAGATCTGCTCCTTGTAGGTCTCGGCATTGGCCGCGATCTCCTCCTGGCTTAGCGGCGGCCGGGTCTTGTTCCTGCCGCTGGGATCGCCGATAAGTCCGGTGAAGTCCCCGATCAGGAAGACGACGGTGTGGCCCAGGTCCTGGAAATGCTTCATCTTGCGGATCAGGACGGTGTGCCCCAGGTGCAGGTCGGGAGCGGTTGGATCGAAGCCTACCTTGACCAGCAGCGGTTTTTTCGTCTTCAGCGAACGGGCGAGCTTTTTTTCGAGATCCTCGCTGCTGATGATCTCCAGGGCGCCTTTTTTCAGCAGGTCGATCTGTTCGGCAACGGCGGGGAAGTTCATCCTATTTGATCAGGTTCATCCCGACCTCGATGGCCTTCATGTTCATTTCCACCGAGCCTTTCGGGGCCCAGTGCTTGATATGGGCCACCATGTTATCGTAGCTGATCACATTGGTCATTTTCTGGGTGAGGGCCAGGCTGACAACCGAAGTAAGCACCACGTTCCCCGCCCCCACCTTGGTCTCGTTGATAATGGGCACGTGGTAGACCTTCCAGTTCCTGGTATCGCCCAGCTCGCGCACCAGGTGCGAATCCACCACCACGATGGCATCGTCCTTCAGGCGTTCCTTGTATATGTCATAGGGCTTCTGATCGGTGCATAGGAAGAAATCAATGGCCTGGGCGTGGGGGAAGTCGATCGCTTCATCGGAGATGATGACGTCGACCTTGGTCGGCCCGCCGCGCACAGCGGCCGTATAGGTCGGGCTCTCGATGGCGAACTTGTTCTCCATCTCCACGGCGATGTCCACCAGCAGCGCCCCGGCGGTGATGATGCCCTGGCCGCCGACGGCGCCATAGCGTATTTCATATTTCTTCATTTTTCCCCCTTGGCGTCCGCCTTCTGGGCCACGGGAACGATCTGGTTGTAATACAGGTCGGTATATTCCGCTCTCTGGGTGTTCTCCACGAAAATACCCAGCGGGTACTTGCTTTCCTGCTCCTCGGGAGAGAGTTTTTCGAATTCGGCTCATGCTGCAGGTGATGTCCTTGATGTATTCGGTCATGACCAGCGGGCTCTTCATCTTGTTGCGCCGCCCCAGGTTGACGTGGCAGTTGCTCATCACTTCCACGACCGAGAAGCCCTTGTGCAGGAACGATTTCTTGATCACCTGCTTCAGCTGCGTCAATCTGTTGACGGTCTCGCGGGCCACGAACGAGGCCTCGGCCGCGGAGAGCAGCATCCTGATTCGGAAATGGGGCTCGATGTTGCCGTAGGGGGTTGTTTCGGTAAAGAACTTGGGCGGGGTCAGGGGCGAGACCTGGCCGCCGGTCATGCCGTATATGCCGTTATTGATCAGGATCATCTTGATGCCGATGTTGCGCCGGGCGGCATGGATCAGGTGGTTGCCGCCGATGGCCGTGGCGTCACCGTCGCCGGAAACGACCACCACCAGCTTCTCGGGCTTGGCCAGCTTGATGCCGGTGGCAAAGGTCAGGGCGCGGCCGTGGGTGGTATGCAGGGTGTTGGTGTTGAAATAGGTGGGCATGCGGCCGGAACAGCCGATGCCGGCGATAACGATGATGTCGTCGGGATCGACTTTCAATTCGGCAAAAGCCATGGCGATGGATTTCAAAATCACGCCGTCCCCGCAACCCGGGCACCAGGGAGTGGGGAAGGTCCGGTAACGGATGTATTTTTCGTAGTCTCTCATTTGACGAACTCCTTGATGGTTTCCAGGACTTCACCCGGGGAAAAAGGCAGGCCGTTGGCGCGCAGCAGGGTCTGCTTTTTCACGTCGGGCGGGGCAATGCGTTCGATCTCGTACTTCATCTGCCCCATGTTCAATTCCACGGTCAATACTTTCTTGATGTTTTTAAAGCGTTCCTGCAAAGCGGCACGGGGAAAGGGCCAGACGGTCAGGGCCTGGAACAGCCCCGCCTTGATGCCCTGCTCCCTGGCCATTTTGACCGCGGCCAGGGCGGAACGGGCCGAAATGCCGAAACTGAAGACCAGGACCTCGGCATCATCCAGGAAATATTCCTTGTATTTGATGATGTCATCCAGGTTATGATAGATCTTTTCCATGCGCAGTTTCTGCATCTTGTCGACCGTCTTGGCATCGAACGAAGGCCAGCCGTGGGCGTCATGCTCCAGGCTGTCGATATGGATGGGGTAGCTGTGAAAGAAATCGATCCGGGGCGGATTTTCCCCGATATTGCGATCGTAGATATTCAGGTCGCTGATCTCGTGGGTCTTCTCCCAGTACACCTCATAGCTGCCGGGCTCGGGGATCTCCACGTCCATATGGGCCTTGGCCAGGACTTCATCCAATAAAATGATGACCGGGTTCCAATACTTTTCAGACAGGTTGAAGGCGCGAACCGTCTCGCTGAAGATCTCATCGGCAAAAGCCGGGTAAACGGCGATGATCGGATGGTCGCCGTGGGTGCCCCAGCGCGCCTGCATCATGTCGGCCTGCGAGGGCTTGGTGGGCATGCCGGTCGACGGGCCGCCGCGCATGACGTTGACGATCACCAAAGGCACCTCGGCCATGACCGCCATGCCGAGATGCTCCTGCATCAGGGAAAAGCCGGGGCCCGAGGTGGCGGTCAGGGCTTTTTTCCCGGCCAGAGAGGCGCCGATGCATGCGCCCAGCGAGGCGATCTCGTCTTCCATTTGAATGAAGGCCCGTTCCATTTTGGGCATTTCCTTGGACATGTATTGGGCGATTTCCGAGGAAGGGGTAATGGGATAGCCGGCGAAAAAATCACAGCCGGCCGCCAAAGCCGCTTTGGCAATGATGATGTTGCCCTGCAGAACCTTGCGCTGACTCATTGGCCACCTTCCTTTTTTTCTTCCTCGTAATTTACAAACAGGGCGAAATCGGGGCACTGCAGCTCGCACATCTTGCAGCCGATGCAGAAATCCGGGGCGTCGATCTTCACCGAAGCGCCGAATTTGTTCTTGGGATCATCGTACAACTGCAGGGTGCCGGTGGGACAAATGTGCACGCACAGGCCGCAGCCTTTGCAATACAAAGGAACCATGGTCAGCTTGTTCTTTTTTGCTGACGGCTTTTTCTTGGCGCGCCGCTCAAGGGCATCCTGGTTCGCCTTTAGTTCTTCCTTCTCCATGCTACACCTCGGTTTTTTGGGGATAGGCCATCAAGATGCTAAATCTTACCATATTCGCGGCCAATTTGGAACATGGGACCGATTTTATCCCGCTGGCCGCAGGATCAGGTTTTGATCTTCAGGAACAAAATTCCGGAAATGATCGAAAAAATTATCAGGGGGGCGAAAGCCGAAAGCAGCGGGGAAAATACCCCGGTGGCGCCGATGGAGCTGAAAATGCCCAGCGCCCCCCAGTAGATCATGGAAATGCCCACGGCGATGCCAATGCCGAAAAGGGCGCCGCGGTTGCCCATCAGGAACGAAAAGGGGATGGCGATAAAAACCATGACCAGCGCTGAAAACGGGAAAGCGTAATTGTTGTAGAGCTGGGCCTGATAACGCAGGGGATCGCTGCGGTTTTTCTGCAAAAAACGGATATATTCTTTCAGTTCATTACTGTTCATGGCACCCGAGAACTTGATTTTTTGGGTGAAATAATCATGATTTTCGCGGATGCGCAGTTGCATTTCCTTGAAAAGCTGCTGATTCAGGGGAAAATTGTCTTTAAACCTCCTGACAAAACCATTTCTGAGCCGCAGGGTATTTTCTCCCTGCCAGGAAGCGGAAAGCGCCGAGATGCGCTGCTGCAGCCGCCCTTGCCCATCCAGGTAAAGAATATTGAAATTGAGGAAGCGTTTGCGGCGCTTTTCATAAAAGTTATAAAAATAGATCTTGTTTTCACTGCCCAGAACCCAATTCCTGGCGAATTCGATGTCCGTGTACGATTTTCGCTTGTGGATCACGTCCAGCATCCGGGCCGACTGGCGGTTGGCTTCGGGGAGGATATTTTCCTGGATAAAAAAGGCGGCCAGGGACAGAAACAACCCCAAAAAAATCGCCGGCAAGGCCAGGCGAAAGAGACTGATACCGCTGACCTGGACCGCGATCACTTCATTGTTCTTGCTCATCAGGGAAAAAGTGAGCAGTACGGCGGTCAATATGGAAATGGGCAGAATGATGGTGACGATTTCCGGAGTGGCATAGTAATCATATTTCAGGACAAAGGAAAACGGGACTTTGTTTTCAATGACATTGTCGATCAATTCCAGGATATTGATGATATAAAAAACCATCAGCAGGGAGGAAAAAACCAGGAAGAATATCAGGAACATGCGCCGCAGCACATAGCGGTCGAGTATTTTAATTGGATTCCAGCGTAAAAAAAACGGCTTTTTCAAACTGGCGGCAGCCTCATGGCCGGACCCGGGCTTTCTTCCTCCCAACCAGCGCCAGGCGAAAAATTTTTCCCAATTGATCCCTTTTTCCCGGGCCGAAAAACGGTAGAGCCAGATGCCGACGGCCACCAGAAAAAAAGTGGGCGCCCATGAACCCCAGAACGGGGAAATGGCTTTTTTCAGGATCAGGTTGCGCCCGGCCGTCATCATCACATAGTAAATGAAGATGATGCCCAGGGAGATGACAAAGCCGCTGGTTTTGCCGCCCTTGCGGGTGGAAATACCCAGCGACATGCCCAGAAAGCCGAGCGCCAGACAGGCAAAGGGCAAAGCGAATTTCTTGTGGAATTCCAGGCTCAAAAGCAGGTCGCCCGGGTCGGCGCGCAATTTGCGCAAAAGCTCGGGAAAAACCAGCTGCGTGCTGCGCCTGGTCTGGCGGATGGTGATCATATTGCTGATCTTTTCGGTTTTTCGGGAAAAAAAAGTCAGGGAATACTTGAGCGGGTCTTTCTTTTTAAAACTATGGACCACGCCGTCGTACAGCACGATGTAGTTGTCTTTTTGAAACTGCTTGTAGATGAATCTGCCTTTTTTGGCAAAGATCAGCGTGTCTTCCTCGGCATTTTTCATGGAACACAGGAACACATCCTGCCATTCACCGCCGCGGTCCTGATCGCGAAAATACAGGCTGTAGAACGGCAGGTCCTGGTAAAAGATTCCGGGCTTGATCCCGGAGATGGTCTGTGAAAGGACCACTCCGGTATGCAGTTTGCTGAAGCGATAATTGGCTTCCGGGGCCAGGAACATGATCAGCCAGGAGGAAACGAACCAGGTGGCCAGCGAAAAGAGCAGCACCGGCTTGAGCAACTGGCGATTGGGAATGCCCATGGTCCGGAAAGCCACGATCTCGGAGTCGGAACTCAGGCGGCTCATCCCGGCCAGCACTCCCATCAGCGTGGCCATGGGAATGGTGAAGGAAAACAGGTCGGGCAGCAAATAAAGCAAAATCTTTAAAACGGTCCCGGTCGTAGCCCCCTTGGCGATCAGCGTTTTGGAAAGGATAAGGATCTGGTTGATCAGCAGGGTGAAAGTATAGACCAGCAGGCCGATGGCGAACGGAGAAGCGATTTCCTTCAGGATATAGCGGTCGAAAGACCTTTTCATCGAGAAATCATAGCACAGCCGCCGCCCATATTCAAAGCGGGTTCAGCGCGACAAGGACAGCGGGGCCGGGGTGAAAGAGAGCAGGAAGATCAGCAGGGCGACAGCGGCCAATATTTTTCTTTTTGCATCAAGTTTTTCGTATTCGAAAACAGGGGGATGGCGCAGTCCGATCAGGGTGACGATCAGCGCCCAGAAAAGCCAGCCCTGCCAGAAAAAGATCCCCATCAACACGATAAAAGCGATTGAAGCGACTCCGGCATAGTAGGCTTTTTTGCCGAGCAGGGCATACAGAATATGCCCGCCATCCAGCTGGCCGATGGGAAAGAGATTGAACGCCGTGGCCAGAAGACCGAACCAGCCGGCGAAAGCCATGGGGTGGACCAGGATGTCATACTGTCCGGCCGCCGGCCCCAGGACCAGCCAGCTGATCAATTTGAACACCAGCGGTTCACCCAGGGTCAGACCCGACTGCAGGTCGCTTTTGGCTACCAGCCGCGATTGCGAAATTCCCAGGGTGATGACCGGCAGGGAGACCAGAAAACCGGCCAGGGGACCGGCCAGGCCCACATCGAAAAGCGCCCTTTTGGAAGAAAAAGGCGATTTGATCTTGATGAAAGCGCCAAAGGTGCCGATCAGGGTCGGGGCCGGGATGAAATACGGCAGGGTGGCCTCGATGCGATGAAAACGGCAGGCCGAGAAGTGGCCCATTTCATGGACCAGCAGAATGCCCAGCAATGAAAGCGAATAGGAAAGCCCCCACAGCCAGGCGGAAGGGTTGCTGCCAGAGAAAGGCGAAGAAGCCTATCCCTGCGGGCAGGGTGACGGCATGGTAACTGATATGGTATTGCACGCCGATGATCATGGTGAAAACCACGGTGAGCAAGAACAGTATGATATTGACCGCGAAAGGCCTGAGGCGATCGAGGATCATCCGGGCCAAGGCAGCGACGATTTTCTAAACGGCCGTTCCCCGGACGGGAACGCTATCGGCAATTGGGTTGAAACGGTAAAAAGCTTACTTTTTGACGCAGGAATCGGTGGGGCACACCGAAGCGCACTGGGGTTCGTCAAAATGGTCTTTGCATTCCACGCAGAGGGCGGGATCGATCACGTAGTACTGATCGCCCTGGGAAATCGCCTGGACCGGACAAACCGCTTCGCAAGCACCGCAGCTGATGCAGGTATCATCAATAATTAATGCCATTATTCCTCCTTTGCAGACCTGAATTCTATTACTAAATACGATTCTTGTCAACTCCCGAATGAAAATACAAAGGTGAGTCGGCAAACTCCGACCCTACTCCAGCAATGCCGAAACGAAAACCACCTCGACTTTCTGCTGCTTCAGCCAGGGGACGGCGTCGCGCAGGGCGGCCAGCGTGGAGGGGAAGGGATGGCCGATGGCCAGGGCGCGGCCGTTCTGCCGCGCCAGTTCCACCAGGCGCCGGATCTGCCCGCTGCTGTACTCGTAAGACTGCTCGTCGTCGAGAAACACGTCGCGCCTGAAGGTCTTGATCTTCATTTCACGGGCCAGGGCATAGGCCAGAGTGGCGGTTGAGGTTCTGGAATCCACGAAGAAAAGTCCCGCCCCCTTGACCAGCTCCAGCACCCGGCGCATGGCCTGGGGGTTGGACGTGAGCAGCGAACCCATGTGGTTGTTCAGCCCCCGGGCATAGGGAACCACCTCGCGGGCCTTCTGCAGCAAAACCTGGATCTCGGCGGCGCTGGAGTCGGTCAGAACGAACTGGTCGCGCGGGTGGTGATTGGCCGGATCCTTGGGCTGCATGGGCAGGTGGATGATCTCTTCCAAGCCATATTCGTGGATCCTTTGCGCTTCGCTGCGGGCATAGGGCGCGGCGGGAATGATGGCCGCGGTCAGGGGAATGCCCAATTCACGCAATTGATCGGAAACCAGATCGGCATAACCGATGTCATCGATGATGAAGGCCAGGCGGGGTGTTTTCCCGGTCCGGGTCCCGGCAGCCGGGGTGACGGGTTTTTCAAGGGGCCGCGGCTGAACGGCCAGGCGCTTGCTGATCAAAATGACATGGGTCAGCTTCTTTTCAAAGATCACCTGGATCAAATAAACGACCTGCTCCTTCATGCCCTGGACTTCGCTCAGACGGTACAAGCCCCGGTTTTTTTCCACCAGCCAGCGCAGATCCTTGCTCAGAGGCGGGTAAAGCGGTTCAGGCAGCTCGATCTTGAAATGGCTGACCCCGCCCTGGTCCTTCAAAAAATCAAAAGGTATTTTTCTCCCGGACAAGGCTGCGGTCAGTTCGCGGTTGAATTTTTCAGCGGGCGCCATCTCTTGCTGCAGGCGGATCAGCTTGCTGAAAATGAATGAATATTTTCCGGAGCGGTAATCAAGAAATTCGAGGGTGAACACCGCGGCCAGGGCGATGGCGCCGAACAGGAAAAAAGATATCGCGGCAGTTTTGCGATTGGAGTTTTTAATTGTTTTTCTTTTCGGCTTCATTGTTTTTTTCAAGGGCAGATTCTATCACCTTTTGCTCAGCCAGAGCAAGGGATCCAGGGGTTTCAGGTTTTGCCTGATCTCAAAATAAAGCGACTTGCCGTACAGGCTGCCGGAATTGCCGGCCAGGGCGATCACTTCACCGACCTGCACTCGCTCACCCAATTTCTTTTTGAAACTGTCGCAGTGCCCGTAAAGGGTATGGAAATTCCCCGCGTGCTGAATGATGAGCAAGTTTCCATAGCCCTTGAAATAATCACAAAAAATAATTTCCCCGCCCCCGATGGCCTTGATCTCATCGGAAGAAACCGGCTTGATCTCAATGCCGTTGTTCATGGTATAGGTATTGAAGTTGGCGCTCTTTTTTTTCCCGAAACTGGAAATGATCCTTCCGGGCAGCGGCCAGGTCAGTTTGCCCTTCATAATCTTGAAATCGACCAGGTCGGGTACGTCCGCCACCATGCTCTGGTCCAGGAAGCGGGTCAGGTTTTCCCCTTCACTTTTCAGTTCATCCAGCAAGCGGACATTGAAATCCCGCTGGCGGTTGATCTTGGCGATCAACTCCAGCTTCTCCTGTTTCAGGCCCTGCAGGCGCGACAACTTGCCTGCCTGCTCCTTTCTCAAGTTGTTTTGACGGTCAAACTCCACCTGCAATTCGGCCTTGATTTTTTGCAGCTTCATGAGGCCCTGGCGGATTTCCCTTATGGCCATGACCCTGTCATCCATCAGGGAAACGATCAGGCGGTAATTGCGGAAAAGCTGATCGAAATTGCCGATATTGATAAAAAGTTTCACGTAACCCAATTCCCCGATTTTATAAAGAACCCGCAGAATGCGCCTGACATTGTCCTGCGAGGAGCGGATCCTGGCCTGAAGCTGCTCTTCTTCTTTTTGCTTGCGGGCGATCTGCGCCCTGGTGTCGGCCATCAGCAAATCGACTTTATTTAACCCGATAACGACCGATTCGGTCTGCAGCTCCAAGGCGTAAATGTCATTAAGGATAGAGGATTTGTCCTGTTTGCAGGCCAGGAGCTTGGCCGAGATCTCCTCGATGCGCAGATTGATCTCACGGAGTTTTTCCTGGCTGCCGGCAAACAGCAGGAGCAGGGCGGCAAAGAGCGGTATGAGTTTTTTATTCATTTTTGCGAAAAACGTAGATCAAGCCGCCGCAGATGCCCAGCAGCAGGTTGAAGGCCACATCCAGCAGGGAAAAAGCGATTGCCATTTGAGCCGGGTAGCCGTAATACGTGAAAAGCTGGATCAGGAAAAGGTCGCGGACACCGATGCCATTGATCGAAACCGGAAACGACAGCAGGAACAGCATGAGGGGAATGGAAAAAAAATAGTCCAGCAAAGGGATGCGGTCCAGCTTCAAAGCCTGGCCGATCAAATAATAATGAAGCACCACGTTGAGCTGCAGCAGCAGCGCCCAGATAAAAACTTTCCTTGATAAGGAGCGGTGGTTCAGAAAATCAAGGAGGATGGCATGGAACTTGTCCAGCTTATCCAGGATTCTGCGCAGCCAGGCCCGGCGGCACTTTAACCTGGCCAGAAATCCGCGCGGAAGTTTCTTCCAGGCCAGCACCAGCAGGATGATACCCAGCAGGCTGACCAGGAGCGAGACATAAAGCAATGGCAGTTCTTTCAAATAATTCAACTTCAGAAGCGAGGCCAGCATGGCCAGCGCCAGCAGGGCGACGATGCCGCTCATGCGTTCATAGACGATCACCGCCAGGGACGCAGTCACCCCCTGGTCGATATGGCGGGTATCGCTGACCCTGACCACGTCACCACCGAAACGGGTGGGCAAAAAGAGGTTGAAAAAAGAGCCGACCAGCAGCAAACGTATCAACTGCGCGATCGAGAAACCGCCGCCCCTTTCATCGAGGATCAGCTTCCAGCGCCGGGCCGAAATCAAGAACCCGAACGCATGCAGGCAAAAAGCCAGCACGACCATTGACCAGGAAACGTTGGCGAAAACTGCAATGATCTCCCGCGGCCGGGCGATGTACAGCAGCAGGTACAGCATCAGTCCGAAGCCCAGGACGAATTTGAACAGAAAATATACAGTCTTTTTGCTCATGATTGTTTGCGCGGATGAAATTTCCTGTAGGTGTTCTGCAGATCACTGAAATTCAAAGTAGTGTATTTTTCGGTTGTGGCCAGATTGGCATGCCCCAGCAATTCCTGGATGATGCGCAGGTTCGCCCCCCTTTGCAGCAAATGGGTGGCAAAAGAATGGCGCAGCAAATGGGGATGCACCTGCCTGCCCGAATGGGTCAGATCGTGATAAACCTGCTTCAGGATACGCTCGACCGAACGCTGGCTCAGAGGTCCGCCCCGGGAATTTACAAAGATCCGCTCACCCCGGCCGGAAAACTCGCTGCGCCGCCGCTCGAGATATTGGGCCATGACCGCGGCGGCCTGCTCATGAAAGGGGACGATGCGCTCTTTTTTACCTTTGCCCATGACCCGCACCAGCCTGTCGGCGAAATGCACGTCGCCGACCTGCAACCCGGTCAATTCAGAGATACGCAGGCCGGTCGCATACAGGAACTCAAAGAGGGCCTTGTTGCGCAACTGCAAAAAAGTCTCCGCGGGCAGGGCGTCAAGGAATTGCTGCATTTCGTTTTCGGTCAGGATCTGGGGAATTTTTTTATCCAGTTTCGGGGTGCCGATACCGTCGAAAGGATTGTGGGGCTGGATCCCGGTCTTGACCAGATAAGCGTAGTAAGATTTAACGGCGTATATTTTTCGGGCCACGGTGGCCTTGTTTTTGCTTTTCATGTAGAGATGGGCAATGAAGTCGCGGATATTGTTTTTGCTGACCGGCAGCCTTTGTTCCGAAAAATAAGCATGGAATTGCCTGATATCGATAGTATATGCCTTGAGCGTGTTGGCGGAAAACTTTTTTATTTCACGCAAATAACCGATATAATTATTTAGATGGCGGCTTTCTTTATCCATTGTTCCAGCGCCTCGCAGGCCCTTTCGGCTTTCAACTCTTTTTTTCTTTTCTTGTCGCGGCATTCCACCCCACTGTCCGCCAGCAGGCCAAAAGTGAACTTGCTGGGCCGGAAATCCTGCCAGCCGGCATTGGCGATGTAAGCGAGCAGCGCGCCGATTGCCGTGGTTTCCGGGAGTGGGGCGCTGAGCTCGTTGCGGCTGGCAAAAAGACCGCAGAGCAGCCCCGAGGCGACCGACTCCACATAGCCTTCCACTCCGGAGATCTGGCCGGCAAAATAGATGCGGCTGTTTTTTTTGCATCTGGGAAAATTGATTGATGATCAACGGGGCATTGATATAGGTGTTGCGGTGCATGCGGCCAAAACGCTCGAACTCGGCGTTTTCCAGCCCGGGCAGGTTGCGGAAGATCCGCTTCTGGTCTCCATGCTTCAAGCGCGTCTGAAATCCGACCAATTGGAAAAAATTTTTTTTCAGATCATCCTGGCGGAGCTGTACGACCGCGTACGGGCGGGCTCCCGTGCGCGGATCGACCAGTCCGACCGGTTTCAACGGCCCGAAGGCCAGCGATTGCGGTCCGCGGCGGGCGATTTCTTCCACCGGCAGGCAGGCGTCAAAAAAAATTTCCTTTTCAAAGTCCCTGGCCTGTTCAGGTTCAGCTCCGACCAAGCTTGTGACCAACAATTCGTATTGCGCCTGATCCAGGGGAATATTCATAAAATCGGCTTGGCCTTTCTCGTAGCGGGAAGCGGCGAACAATTTTGAAAAATCAATGCTTTCGGCCCGGATCAGCGGACAGGTGGCGTCAAAAAAGTAGAGATTTTTGCGCATGGTCAGGCCGGAAAGGGCCTGGGCGAAGGCGGGGCTGGTCAGCGGTCCGCTGGCAATGATCAATGGCATTTCAGATGCCGGGATTTCCCGGATTTCCTGGCGGATAATACGGATCCCGGGCATGGATTCCAGTTCAGCGGTAATGTCTGGCAGCCAATTGCAGCCGGTCGACCGCAAGGCTGTTTCCGGCCGGGACCCTGCTTTTTTCGGCACTGCGCAAAAAAAAGGAATCGAGCATTTTCAATTCCCGCTTCAACAGGCCGGAAGCGGAACTGATCTCCTCGGAACCCAGCGAATTGGAACATACCATTTCAGCCAGGGAATCGCCGCCGTGGGCTTCGGTCATAACCTGCGGCCGCATCTCGTACAGATCGACAGCCATGCCGCTTTTGGCTATCTGATAGGCAGCTTCCGCACCGGCCAGTCCGCCGCCTATGATCGTGACTCTTTTTTTCACCCTTTTTGTATGAATTTGCATTCAGGATACCCGGTACAGCCGACAAAATAACGGCGGGTCTTGGGGGAAAATCTCTTGGTCAGGGGTTTGCTGCACTGCGGGCAATTGCCCAGTTCTTGTTCCTGGCTTTTTTCGATATGCTTGCAGGCGGGAAATCCGGAACAGCCGATAAAGTATTGCCTGGTTTTAGGGGAATATCTCTTGATCAGGGGTTTGCCGCACTGGGGGCACAGTTTTTCCAGGATCTCGTCCTTGCTGATCCTCTCATTGTTTATCGTGACCCGTTCGGTATACCTGCATTGCGGATAATTGGAACAGCCCACGAACCAGCCCCTGGTTTTCAGGGAATATTTTTTGACCAGGTCGCCTGCGCAGTCGGGACATTTGTTGCCGGTCAGCAATTCCATTTTTTTTGCGCCTTTGACCTTTTCCAGATCCAGCGCCAATTTTTTATAGAATTGGTCGATCCCCGTCACCCAATCGAGCTTTCCTTCGGCGACCAGATCCAGCTCTTTCTCCAGCTCGGCGGTAAAATTATAGTTCATGATGTCCTGAAAATTCTCTTCCAGGTACTCAACCACATTGATGCCCAGATCGGTGGGTATGAATCTCTTTTCTTCGTTATAGACGTATTCCCGCTTATTCAGGGTTTCGATGATCTTGGCGTAGGTAGAAGGGCGGCCAATGCCTTTTTCCTCGAGCACCTTCACCAGAGATGCCTCGCTGTAGCGGGCCGGGGGTTTGGTGAAATTCTGCTTATCGTCGATCTTCAGCAGCTGGAGGATCTCCTTTTCCTGCAATTGCGGCAGGATCGTCTGCTCATTATCGTTTTTCAGCATAACATAAAAACCCTTGAATTTGACGATCTCGCCCTTGCAGACGAACAGGTACAATCCGTTCTTGATGTCAAACTGGGTCTCTTCAATCTCGGCATCGGCCATCTGCGAAGCAAAAAACCTTTCCCAGATCAGCTGATAGATCTTCAACTGCCCAGGATTCAGATCGGCCTTGATATCATCCGGGGCATGAAAAGGAAATGTGGGCCGGATACATTCATGGGCATCCTGGATCTTCGATTTTCTCTTGAACACATTAGGGGTGGACGGGCAATACTCTTTCCCCAAAGCGGCCGCTATGTATTCGCGGGCCTGGTCGCGCGCCTGGTCGGAAACACGGAATGAGTCGGTGCGCATATAGGTGATCAATCCGCTGGTTTCGCCGCCATGGATATTCAGGCCTTCATAAAGCTGCTGAGCCAGCTGCATGGTTTTTTTCACCGGGAATTTGAAGCGGCGAAAAGCCTCCTGCTGCAGGGTGGAAGTGATCAGGGGCGGAGGCGCTTTGCGCTTTTTCAGTTTTTTCTGCAGGCGCTCCAGGACGTAATCGTTCAGTTTCAATTCGCTCAGCACCAGATCACAGCTGTTTTTATCGGCGATCTTGATGTTCTTGCCTTTGAATTTTTCCAGCTTGCTCATGAACGCCGGCTGGCGCGAACCCAGTAATTCCACGGCAATGGTCCAGAATTCTTTGGAAACGAAAGCCCTGATTTCCTTTTCCCTTTCCACGATCAACTTCAGGGCTACGGATTGCACGCGGCCGGCCGAAAGCGGGCCGCCGATCTTGCGCTGCAGCACCGGACTGATCTTGTATCCGGCCAAACGGTCCAGCAATCTGCGCATCTGCTGGGAATCGACCTTGTGTCCGTTAATGGCCAGCGGTTTTTCCACCGCCGCCAATATGGACTGCCGGGTGATCTCATTGAAAAGCACGCGAAAAATATTTTGGTTTTCCGTTTGCAGGATCTGCTGCAAATGAAAAGCAATGGCTTCACCTTCACGGTCGGGATCTGAGGCCAGGAATATTTTATCCGCGTTCCTGGCCTGCTTGCGCAACTCCTTGATCACCTGGGCTTTCCCGGGCAATTCCTCGTAGCAGGGTTTGTAGTTGTTTTTCAGATCAATTCCCAATACCGCCGCCGGCAGGTCGCGGATATGACCCATTGAAGAACTGATCACAAAGCCGTCGCCCAGATATTTGGAAATCGTGTTTGACTTGGCCGGCGATTCTACAATCACCAATGTTTTTTTAGGCATAATTTATCCTTCGGTAACCAGCCGCTTCTTCCGCTATCAGGTTTTTTAAAATCAAGCCCATTAAAAGCGAAACAGTTTCAGCGGTTGACAGATCAAGTGCTTCAACCAGAAAATCGAACCCTTTTACCTCACTTTCTCCGCACAAGTCAAGTATTTTCTTTTCTTTGACCGACAAAACCAGCTCCGGTTTTGCCGGCGCTGCCGCCTCCAATCCGAATTCTTCCAGCAAATCGGAAGCACTGGCGATCAATTTGGCACCCTGTTGCAACAGATAGTTCGTCCCCTGGCTCAAAGACTGGTCAATATTGCCCGGAACAGCCATGACATCACGGTTTTGATCGATGGCCAGCCTGGCCGTGATCAATGAACCGCTGCGCAGGGCCGCTTCAACGACCAGCACGGCCTTGGAAATCCCGGCGATGACCCGGTTGCGGACAGGAAAAAGAAAAGGACGCGGGACCACATCCAGGGGAAATTCACTGATAATACCGCCATGTTCGATGATTTTCCTGATCAGGCCTCTGTTGCCGGGAGGATTCAAATGCAGAAGTCCGCCGGCATTAACGCCGATGGTGGTGCCGTTTTCACGGATTGCCGCCCGGTGGGCCATGGAATCTATCCCATAGGCCATGCCCGAAACAATCACCAGTCCGGCCCGGATGCATTCGGGCAGAATGCGGTTTATGACAGCCTGGCCGTAGTCGCTGCCCCGCCGCGATCCAACCACGGCCAGTTTGGTTTTTGCCAGAATTTCCCGGTTGCCGGTAAAATAAATGAAATCAGGCGGATCAAAAATTTCTTTCAACAGCGGCGGATAATCCCTGTCTTCGCTGAAAATGATCTGGATGTTGTTCGCTTTCGACCGAGCTGCTTCATTTTCAGCGCTGGTCCAGTTTTTATGGCGTATAGCCCTGATCTCGGCCGGGAGCAGTCCGCTCAATTCAAGCTGCCGGGTTCCCAGGCTGAACAAATCGTTTTTCTTGAACTTGTTTCTCAGCAGATGCTGCCTGGCCTTGGGATTATTAACGGTCAGCAGGTGAAAAGAGATCCTTTTTAACTGCTCTTCATTGAGGTCAGCCATTTCCCTCGAACTTCTTTTTCAAGTTCTCCGAAGGGATGAATTTCACGATCTTGGTGGGAGGAATGATCATTGGCTGGCGATTTATGGGATTGATCACGCGCTTTTTATTCTTTTTTTTGATGATCAGGGTTCCAAATTTGGAAAGCACGAGTTTGCGCCCTTTCCCGAGATTTTCCAGGGCGACTTCGATGAATAGGTCAATAAAGTTGTAGGCTTCATATTTTTTAATGGATATTCTCTTGGATATATCCTCGGCCAGATATTTTTTATTCATGTCGACCTCCTGCTTGTATCAAAAGTTAACATACGAAAAATGAAAAGTCAAGTGTTATTGACCATTTCAAGCGATTGACGCCCGGTTGGTGAAAAAAAGCTTGGAAAAATTTTCCCGCCGGGAATTGACTTTTTCACCCTGAATGGTTACATTTCTCAGGTATGAGCAGATCCGGTGTCCATAGAAAGCGAGTCAATCAAGCGAAAATGGCTATAAATATATATAAAATGATAAACACTAAATTGAAAAGGAAAGGATAAATGAAGGAAAAAGTATATTTTATCTCCGCTGTCGACAACGAAAGCGACGAGTCGATCTGTGCAAAACTCGAAAAAGCCATTATGGCCAAAAACCTTTTTTCCTTTGTCCAGGCCAATGACATGGTGGCTTTCAAGACCCATTTCGGCGAGGAAAAAACGCAAGGCTACGTGCGGCCGCTGAATTTCAGGATGATGGGTGACCTGCTCAAACAGCGCCGGGCCCTGCCCTTTCTGACCGATACTTCCACCTTGTACAGCGGCATGCGCAGCCAGGCCATCAGCCACATGGAATTGGCCCAGCGCCACGGATTCGGTTTCGAACGAACCGGTCTGCCGCTGATCATGGCCGATGGTCTGAGCGGCGACGAAGAACTGGAAGTGCCGATCCCGGGCCGGCTGTACTCTAAAGTCAAGATCGCTTCCCTGATCGTCAAGACCCAGGCCCTGGTCGTGGTTTCCCATTTCACCGGCCACCTGGCTTCAGGTTTCGGCGCGGCCTTGAAAAACATGGGTATGGGCTGTGCCAGCCGGCGCGGCAAGCTGGTCCAGCATTCGACCGCCACGCCGTCGGTGAAGAAAAAAAATTGCACCGCCTGCGGCGCCTGCGTCAAGTGGTGCCCGGTCCAGGCCATCACCATGGTGGAAAATGTCGCCCGGATCGATAAAGCTATTTGCATCGGCTGCGCTCAATGCCTGACCGTATGCCGTTTCGATGCTGTCGGCTACAATTGGTCGGAAACCTACGAACAGCTGCAGCGAAAAATCGTCGAACACGCCTGGGGCGTAGCTGCCTGCAAAAAGGACAAGGCGCTCTATATCAATTTTTTGAACCGCATCAGCAAGGATTGCGACTGCATGGGCGGCTACAAAAAAATCGTCCCGGATATCGGCGTATTGATCTCTTTGGACGCGGTCGCTTTGGACGCTGCCTCGCTGGACCTGGTGGAAAAGAAGGCCGGGAAGCCTCTCACCACCCTTGCTTACGACATACCCCACCGCGTGCAGATCGACTACGCCCGGGAGATCGGTTTCGGCAATCCCGATTACCAGATTGTTGAAATTCCCTGAAAAAACCCCTGGCGGGAACAAAAACAAAAAAGTGATTGAAATTTGTTTTTTGATATGCTATAAAATAATCTCGAATGTGTAAAAGGAGAAAAAAATGAAGATAGAAAAAAGAAAAAATGGCGACGTCACCATCTTTGATCTCAAAGGAAAAATACTTTTCGGCGATGGCATCGATGAACTCAGACAGTCGGTCAACGCCTCGATCAAGGAAAATGAAAAACAGCTGATTTTGAATTTCGCCGAAGTGCCTTACCTCGATTCAACAGGCTTGGGTGAAGTGGTCCGCTCCTATACCACGCTGAAAAAAGAGGGTGGAGCGGTCAAGATCACCAACCTGACCAACAAAGTCAAAGACCTGATGATGGTCACCAAGCTGATCACGGTTTTTGAAACTTTTGAAGACGAAAATGAGGCGGTAAAGAGCTTTAAATAGTATTTGCCTCGACAAACTGATTGCGAAAGAAAAGGCGCGAGGCTTGTATAGCAATACGGTCAAGATATTTTTTCTCCTGAATTTTTCAAGCGATTTTTCCGATCGACATATAAAGTCGGCAGCCGGGTTTACCCAAGTGCGGAAAAAGAAATAAGCCATGTGTGGAATTTGCGGCTATTACCAGTTTGAAAAGGAAGCCGATGCCGGCACCCTGAAAAAAATGAACGACCAGATCGTTCACCGCGGTCCCGACGACGAAGGTTTTTTTCAAAAAGAAAACATAGGCCTTGCGGCCAGGCGCCTGAGCATCATCGACCTGGCCACCGGCCATCAACCGCTCAGTTCACAGTCGGGGAACTCCTGGATCACCTACAACGGCGAAGTATACAATTTCAGCGAATTGCGCAGTGAACTTGTTCAGCGCGGATATGCATTCCGCAGCCAGAGCGATACCGAGGTGGTGGTCAACCTGTACGAGGAATTCGGACTGGAATTCGTGAAAAAACTGCGCGGCATGTTCGCTTTCGCCATTTACGACCAAAAAAACCGTCGCCTGATCCTGGCCAGGGACCATATCGGGAAAAAACCGCTTTATTACTGCCAGAAAAAAAACGGCAACCTGGTTTTCGCTTCGGAGATCAAATCCATTCTTCAATATCCGGGAGTGGATCGCGATGTGGACCATGAGGCCCTGGATTTTTTCCTGACCCTGGAATATATCCCGGCACCGTATTCCATCCTGACCTCGGTCAAAAAGCTGCCAGCCGGACATATGCTGGTTTACGAAAACGGCAAAGCTGCCATCAGCGAATATTGGGATGTCCGGCCGGGCGTGAGCCCCGGCGGATTTCCCGCCGCCCGTGAGGAATTCCTGGCCCTGCTCGAAGAATCGGTGCGTTTGCGCATGATCTCCGATGTGCCGCTGGGGGCGTTTCTTTCCGGCGGCATCGATTCCAGTGCCATTGTGGCCACCATGGCCCGAATATCCACTATTCCGATCAAGACATTTTCCATCGGCTTTGAAGAGAAATCATACAGCGAATTGCCTTATTCGCGCCTGGTAGCCGCAAAATTCAAAACCGATCACCAGGAAAAGACGCTGAGCGCCGACATTCACGCCCTGGTCCTGCAACTGGCCGAGATCCTTGATGAACCCCTGGGAGATTTTTCCAATTTCCCCACTTATCTTGTCTCGCGTACCGCCAGGGAAAAAGTGACGGTGGCTTTGTCCGGAGACGGCGGCGATGAGATCTTCGGCGGCTACGAGCATTACCTGGCCCAAAAACTCGCCCGTTTTGTGGACTTATCACCGCTGCGTCCCCTGCGCACCCTGGCCGGACAAGCCATGCGCCTGCTGCCCCCCTCGCAACTGAAAAAAGGGCTGGTCAACCGCGCCAAGCGTTTCGGCGAAGGATTTGTCAATTCAGCGGCCAACCGCCACTTTCGCTGGATGCTCTTTTTGACCCGGCAGCAAAAAGCACGCTTTTATTCCCCGGACTTTCTGCAGGAAAGCTTCCTGCAAGATCTGCCCCAAAGGGAGCCGTTCCGCGAATTTTTCAAGCGCAGCCGCCAGTTTCCCGGGATCAATCAGGACCTGTACCTGGACCTGAAAACCTACCTGACTGACGACATCATGGTCAAGGTCGACCGCATGAGCATGGCCGCGTCCCTGGAGACCCGCGCCCCGCTGCTTGATTTCAAACTGGTGGAATTTGCCTTTTCCCTGCCCCCGGAATGGAAGGTCCGGGGAAATACCGGCAAGTGGTTTTTCAAGAAAGCCATGACCGGCATCCTGGACCAAAAAATTCTCAATCGTCAGAAGCAGGGGTTTTCCATTCCCATTAAAAATTGGCTCAGAAATGAACTCAAGGAATTGATGCTGGAAACACTTTCCGAAAGGAAAATTTCCGCCTTGGGCTTTTTTAACGCTGCCTACGTGCAGACCATGATCCGCGAGCACCTGCAGAACCGCGAGAACCATTCGCACCGGTTATGGGCCTTGATGCAGTTTCATCTTTGGCATGATCATTTCGGAAAAAAATAAACGCGGACCGCTGGCGCCCCAGCCCCGGTGACCCGGCCATGCTGCACACATACCTGATCGTACTGCCGGTGGTCTTTTTGGCCGGCCTGGTCGATTCCATTGCCGGAGGCGGCGGCCTGTTGTCTGTTCCTGCCTACATGGCTGCCGGGCTGCCGCCGCACTATGTGCTGGGCAACAACAAATTCTCTTCCAGCTTCGGCACTTTTATCGCCAGCCTGCGCTATTACCAACACGGGCTGATCGATGTCCGCGTGGCTCTGCTCAGCGCTTTTTTCGCCTTGATCGGGTCTTTTCTGGGAACCAGCGCCGTGCTGCTGCTGAGCCCGGATTTTCTGCGCATATTGCTGATCATCCTTATCCCTCTGGTAGCCGCTCTTACTCTGGCCAATCGTTCCCTGGGCCGGGAAAACCGCTCGCAACATCAATCCCGGCAGCGGAAATATTCCCTGGCCGCTGTAGCGTCATTGCTGATCGGTTTTTACGACGGTTTTTTCGGACCCGGCACCGGGATGTTCCTGATCTTTTTTTATACCCTGGTCCTGAAATACGATTTTGTCACGGCCAATGCCAACACCAAGGTGGTGAACCTGGCGTCCAATGTCGCGGCCGTGATCACCTTCATCATCAACGGCAAGATCATCTATGCCATTGGCATTCCGGCTGCCTGCGCCGGCGTGGCCGGCAACCTGCTCGGTGCCAGGCTGGTCATAAAAAAGGGCAGCGCCATTATCCGCCCCATTTTCATTTTTACCCTGGTTCTGCTCTTCGGAAAGATCCTGTTTGATCTCCTGGCCGGCAACTGAGATTCCGAGAAAAATCTGATTGTTACCCTTTCAGTCCTGTCCGTGGAATGGCGACATCTTTTTTAATTTCCTGTAGGCAAGCAGCAGATAGACGCCGGCACAGATACGGGCGCCGACAACCGCCAGGGTTGCGGCTACGACTCCTATCAAATTGGTCCGCGAAACAGCGAGCAGCATGATGCCGGCAACGATTGCCACTTCCAGGGCCGTGGCCTTGGTGATGAATCGGGTTTTTTTATCCGTGACGAAGCGGGCGCGCTGAAATGCCAGGTAAACTTCCAGGGCCGGAATGACCGAGAGGATGCGCATGGGCAAAATCGCCAGGTGGGTCAATTCTTCCGACAAACCGGAGATGCTGCGAAACCACCAGATCGCAGCGGGTGAAAAGCTGAACAGGACCAGGATCCCTGAGGCCGCGCCACCCAGCATCCAGGCAAACGAACGCAATTGCCGGTAGCTGTTCCCGCCTTTGCCCAGCAGGGCAATGGCCACTTCCTGAAATGAGAGGCCGGCGCTGCGGAATATCAGCACCAGGGCGCTGACCACCGGCAATACGGCCAGGGACGCGATGGGCAAACGGCTCTTGCCCAGGAAAAAAGACATCAGGGGATGCACGGCCAAGGCCAGGACCGATGTCAGGGCCAGGGGAAAATAAAATGCGATCAGGGTCCCGGTGTCCAGTTTCTTCCCGTTCCCGTGCATAACCTCCGGACCGGAAAGCAAGCGCCGCAGCACCGGGCCGACCATAAAACGGCTGGCCAACGCCTCCATGACCACTCCGGCCGACAATGCCGCCGCTCCCACGCAGGCACCTGGCAGATGAGAAAAAAGATATAGCAGCAGGGCCGTTGCCGCCATTGATCCCAAGCGTACAACCGTGCCGTAGGCTACCCGGCGCGGCATTTTGTTGCCGATGAGGATGCCCTGATAAAATCGCCGGTAGCCGATGGCTGCCGGCCAGGGAAGAAGTATGACCGTGGCCTGGCGAGTTAATCGGGCTACTTCCAGAGGCAGGTTGATCACCCCGCGCGTCAGCCAGAAAAAAACCGGCGGGATCAGGACAAGCAGCATGGCCAGGGTGATGAACAGGTTCAGGATATTGGTGAAACGCCTCAATTTAAGATAGCTCTGGCGGTCTTTTACCAGGGCGTTGGCCGCACTGAGCATCATGATGATCGGAGACTCGAAAAGCATGCCCAGCGAAAAGGCCACGCCATAGGCGGCCAGATTGAACTTGGCTGCGGTCAGGCGGGCGATGACGGCCGCAATAAAGGGCCCTTCCAGGCCCATCATCAGCCAGGTGGAGAACAGGGGCAGCCAGAATGCGGCGATCTTTCTGCGGGTCAATAGGGCCTTTTCAGATTGTCATCCGCCAAGATTATCACGACTTTTCCAGCCTGACAAGCCGCCCGGGTATCATGCTTTTTTGACTTCACCAAGCGAATGATTTATAATTTTTTCATTCAGACCGCTGGAAATTCATGAAAAAAATTCCACTTGTGGCCGGACGCGTTTTGTTGGCCTGCATCTCCCTGCCGGCGTTGAGCCGTCTCTGGGGCAGAATCATGCGCCTGCGCCGGCCCCGCTTTTTGGTCCGGTCAATGATCCGCCGCTTCCAGAAGCATTACCGGATCAGCATGGATGAGTATCAGGGCGAGCTGGCCGATTACCATTCGCTCTGCGAATTTTTCCTGCGCCCCCTTGATCCAGTTAAAAGGCCGCTGCCGTTGGACAGCGAATTCCTGCTGGCGCCGGCCGACGGCAGGTTGAGCGAATTGGAACTCCTGTCCAGCGACCAGGCCACCCAGGTCAAGGGCTGGGCCTACCCTGTCAGCCGCCTGCTGGCCGACAGGCCTCGATTTCTCGCGGAAATGGTATCTGGCGACCATCTACCTGTCGCCCAGCAATTACCATCGCTTCCACTACCCTCTTTCGGCCCGCGTCAACGGCTGCTTTCACGGCGGCACGCGCCTATTCCCTGTCAACGATTTTTCGGTGAACCGGGTCAAACGCCTCTACATCCGCAACGAGAGGGTCGTGACCCGCTTCTTTTTTAAAGGCGGTCTTTTCTACCTGGCCGCCATCGGAGCCACTTTCGTCGGCAACATAGGCATGACCTACCTGCCCGCCGGTTTGCCGGTGCTGAACAACTGGCAGGATCTCGATATCGAGGTCGCCCAGATGGCTGAAATGGGACATTTCGCCATGGGCTCGACCATCATCCTGATGGTGCCCGCTGACCGCGTAGAATCCGTACTGATCAAAAAAGGAGAGCCGGTCCGGGTCGGACAGCCCCTGTTCCATATCAAGAATTGAACGAATCCTTTTTAAAGGTTCCGCAACCAATTCGGCTTATAATTCCACTTTGTCATTGGCGACCGCTGGCAGGCATAAAAAGGAGGAGGCGGGCATCGGGGGAACCATGAAGCACCTGGTGGGTTTCGCCCGGCTCGACCAAGATCAAGTCCCCCTGTTCCATTTCCAGGATCTCATCGTTCACCTGGAGCCGCAGGTTGCCCGCCAACAGCAGGAAATACTCGGCCATGGTTTTATGCAGATGCTTTTTCGCCGAACGGTGTATCCGCCGACTTTAACCCCCACCTGGACCGGCAGACCGGTTTCAGCAAAGTGCCAGCCCTCTTTTTTCAGCAGTTGACGCAGAATTCTCATGTCACGACCCTCCGTTGCGAATGATTGTTTCGATGCGGCCGGGCCAGGGCAAGCGCCACGATGCCGGAAATTGCCACCAGCATGCCGGCCAACTTCAAGCCGGGCAGCCAATGTCCCAGAATTCCAAAATCGAGAAGGCTGACCAGGATGGCGTTCGACCCGGAAATCGCGGTGGCCGGACCGGCTGGTCCTGCAGTAACGGCTTTCTTGACACAGAACATGCCCAGGCCCAGGAAAATCCCGGCCAGCAGTGCCAGCCAACCAAGTCCGGCGGGCTGCAGCCAAGGCAAGCGCGCCGTTACCAGTCCCTGCCAAACAAAAGCCAGTACCCCGCACCCGCCCATGGTCAGCCACAGAATGACAGCCACAGTGATTGAATCACAGCCCTGTTCTCCGGCAATCTTCAGCAAAAAATTGGTAAGTCCGAAAAGAACCATGGTCGCAACCGCGTAAGCGACGGCGCCAAAATGGCCGCTGGCCGTGCCCGCCAAGCTCACGAGGACAATGCCGGCTATGATTACCAGAAAACCTGCCCCTTGCCCCAGGGAAAGTTTTTCTTTCAAAAACATCCAGGCCAGGAGGGCGACGATCAGAGAGTTGCTCGAGGCAATGGCTACCATCGGACCTTTGGCCAGTGGATTGACGGCCAGGCTGATCTTCAGCACCAACATTCCCAAAGCCAGGGTGACACCGGCAGCCAACGGCAAGGCAAGCGAACTTTTTCGGGGCAGGCCGGAAAAGCCGCGCCCGGACGCCATGAAATAAACGGCACCGCCGAGCCCGAGGCAACCCGCTCCCAACCAGAGGATCATTGCGGCCTTTACACTCGCAACGAGAGTTCCTCCGCTTTTTTCAGATATCAAACCGAGGAAAAAATTGGTCAAGCCGAAAAACAGCAAGGCCGCCAATGCAAAAAGCAGCCAGCTCCGACTCTTGCCTTTTTTTAGCGGCCACTCAAGATTAGAGGCTGATCAGGGCCGGGGTCCGCGCAGGATCCTGGCCGGCAGAGTGATCAATGCTCTGAGCAGCTCAAAAACCGCATCAACGGCGATGCCCAGGAGGCGGAAAGGCAGTAACAAAAGCCAGACCAGAGGATAAAGCAGCAGTGCCAGCAAAGCCAGCGGCCAGCAGATAAAAAGCAAAATCAACCATAAAAAAAATTTGCCCACCATTCCTCCTTGGCGCCATGCCGTCCCGGTCAAACAGCAGGAGGCGTTCTCAATGAAAAATGTCTTGAGGATTTTTTTACCACACTGTGCTAGAATTTACAAACATAAAATGACCATGCCCTTTTCAATTCAAAACCTGTTGCCTGGAAAATTGAACGCCGGGATTAATCTTTTTCACGGCGTGTCAGGCTGTCAAGCTGATCGCTTGGAAGAATTCATCAGCAGTCAGCTGGCTGACATTCGCGCCATTCACAACCGCTCACTGCCGCCCGGATTCGCCTGGTCCCGCCAGTTGTATAAATCATTCCGCATCGACCCGACCAGACACCGCCCCTCTTCTGAAGCCCTCTGGCGGCGGCTCCGCGACAAGAATGACTTTCCTGCCGTGAATCATCCAGTAGACCTGACCAATCTGCTTTCGCTCAAATTCCAGATCTGCTTCGGGCTCTACGATCTGGAACGCCTGCACGGCCCGGCAGTCATCACTTTAGGCTGTGAAAACGATCAGTACCAGGGCATCCGCAAACAAGCCCTGAATTTCAACGGCAAGATCGTGCTGCGCGATGCCCGGGGCGCTTTCGGCAATCCCTCGGCAGATTCGCTGCGGTCCAGTGTGCATGGAAACAGCCGGGAAGTAATGCAAGTGCTTTTTTTTCACCCTGACGATTCTATGCAAAAAGCCATTTTGGCAGAAACCCAGGCCGTTTTCCGGCAATTTTTCACCATGTTGGAAAGCCGGTCATTTTTTATGTGAAATGCCCATGAGCAAAGAAATCAATCCTACAGGAGCAACAATGCAAAACCAGAGAATCGCTGACAACGCTGCCGCTGGCGAACAGAGATCATCCATTACCAAGGCCACTTCCATCACCGGCGAAATCAGCGGCAAGGGGGAGTTGCGCCTGGATAGCCGGATGAACGGTGTGCTCACACTGAAGGGATTGTTGATCATCGGCAGGGATGGCAATTTTTCGGGCCGGGTCGAAGCCGACCATATCATCGTCGAAGGCCGGGTGGAAGGCCGGATCAAGGCGTTGGACAAGATCGAGATCAGGGCCGGCGGCCATGTGCAGGGAAAAATCGTCTGCCAGCAGATCGCCATTGCCGAAGGCGCTTTTTTGGAAGGGGAAGTCAAAAGCAAAAAAGGCAATCCCATTGCTCCCGATTATTTCATTGAAAAGCGAAAGGATTTGCAATCCGGAAAAAAATAATATCTTGATCGACGGCCAGAACCAGGATCACTGACCGCTGTTGCTCAATTTCCTTGACCTTTTAACATGAGTAACCTGCCGAATTGTCCTTGACATTTAGGTCGATACAGATTAAACTATTGGTTGAATCTTGGTAATCAAAATCAATCCGAGAATAAACAAGGAAATCCCATGACCGAGAACAAAAATGAAATAGCTGCGCCCGCCAAAAATAACGGAGAGAGCTTTGCCGACCTGCTGAACGCCTCTTTCCGCACTGCCGCGCGCATAAAGGTGGGCGAAGTTGCCGAGGGTAAGGTTATTTCCATCGCCAAAGACAAAATTTTCCTCGACCTGGGTACGCGCGCCGAAGGCATGATCGACCGCGAAGAATGCGAACGCCAGGGGCAATTAACCGTCAAGGCTGGTGATTCACTCCAAGTCCTGGTGACCTCTTTCCGCGACGGGATATTCCTCTGCACGGCAAAGCTGCGCCAATCTAGCCGGAGTGACTGGCGCCAGGCCAAAGACTCGCCATCCCTGGCCGTGCTGCGCGAGGCCTTTGCGGCGCATATTCCGGTTGAGGGCAGGGTTAAGGCTGTAAACAAAGGTGGATTCGAAGTTCAGGTCATGGGCCAGAAGGCTTTTTGCCCGATATCGCAAATTGAAAAAAGATTTTGCCAGAATCCGGATATTCATTTGGATCAAACTTATTCCTTTTTAATAAGCCAGTACGAAGAAGACGGCCGCAATATCGTGATCGGACGCAAAGAACTGCTGCTGGCCGAAGACAAGGAAAAAGCACGGCAGTTGTGGCAGGGACTCGAATTGAAGCAAGTGCGCGAAGGCGTTGTGACCTCAGTACATGATTACGGTGCTTTCGTTGATATCGGCGGCATAGAAGGGCTGTTGCACATTTCGGAAATTTCCCATCAGAAAATCCAGAGTGCCCAGGAAGCACTGCAGCCCGGACAGAAACTGAAAGTGGCCATTCTCAAGCTGGACCAGGAAGCCAACAAGATCTCCTTGAGCCTGAAAGCCCTGTTGGCCGATCCCTGGACCGCTGCCGGCGACAAGCTGGAAGTGGGAGCCGAACTTGCCGGCAAGGTCGTCCACATGAAAGCCTTTGGCGCCTTCATTGAACTTTTTCCCGGAGTGACCGGCCTGCTGCACATTTCCCGCCTGGGCGCAGACCGCCGCCTCAATCATCCCAAGGAGATCCTGGAGATCGGCGCAATGGTCAACGTACGCATTCTGGCCTTCGATGCCGAACGCAAAACCCTGTCCTTGACCATGGAAGAACCAGAGGAAGATTTCAGCAGCGAACTCGCACGGCTGAAAGAAAAACAGGACCAGGATCTGAAAACCGGCAGCGGCACCATGGCCGCATTACTGGATTCCGCCATACTCGAAAAGTAATACAGCCGTAACTGTTGACGGCTGAATCATTCTGCAGGGAATATTTCCTTTTTTAATCCCGCTGGGGCGTGAATCAAGCGCATGATTTCGCCGAAGCTATGCTGCGCCTGCGGAAAGTCGATCTAGCCTCAGGCCTGAACTCCACACATCATTTGATAAAAAACAGCCATCTCTGTTATAATACAGGCACCATGTTTAAATTCATCCTGCGCAAAATATTCGGCACCCAGAACGAAAGAGACTTGAAACGCTTGCAGCCGCTGGTGGCCCGCATCAACACTTACGAATCAGCATTGCTGCCGCTCAGTGACGAGCAGTTGCGAACCAAAACCGATGATTTCAGGAAAAGAGCACTGGCCGGCGAAGAACTGGATGCGCTTTTGCCGGAATCTTTTGCGGTCGTGCGTGAAGCGGCCCGCCGCACCCTGAACATGAGGCATTTCGACGTGCAGCTCATGGGCGGCATAATCCTTCATCAAGGCAAAATCGCTGAAATGAAAACCGGTGAAGGAAAAACCCTGGTCGCCACCCTGCCGGCCTATCTGAATTCACTTACCGGCAAAGGCGTACATGTTGTCACCGTCAACGATTACCTTGCCAAAAGGGACTCGGAATGGATGGGGAAAATATATGAATTCCTGGGTCTGTCGGTCGGAGTCATCCAACACGAAATGAATGATCAGCAACGCAAGCAAGCCTATGCCTGCGACGTCACCTACGGCACCAACAATGAATTCGGTTTCGATTACCTGCGCGACAACATGAAATTCGATGTGCAAAGTTTGAGTCAGCGGGAATTCAACTTCGCCATTGTCGACGAAGTGGACTCCATTCTGATAGACGAGGCCCGGACGCCCCTTATCATTTCCGGCCCCACCGAGCAGTCCACCTCCTTTTTTTACCGGGTCAATGAATTCGTAACCAGGATCAAGCGCAGCAAGGAGTTATACGACCATGACGAGAAAACGAAAACCGTGATCCTGACCGAAGCCGGCATTAACGAAGCCGAGAAATTTTTCCGAATCGACAATCTCTACGACCTGCCGAACATGGACCTCCTTCATCAGATATATCAGTCGCTCAAAGCCCATTTGATCTTCAACCGCGACGTGGACTACCTGGTCAAGGACGACCAGGTGCTGATCGTCGATGAATTCACCGGCCGCATCATGCCTGGCCGCCGTTATTCCGACGGCCTGCACCAGGCCCTGGAAGCCAAGGAAAACGTCAAGGTCGAGCAGGAGTACCAGACCCTGGCCACCATCACCTTCCAGAATTATTTCCGCATGTATAAAAGGCTTTCCGGCATGACCGGAACCGCAATAACCGAAGCGGCCGAATTCTCACACATTTACCACCTTGACGTCACCGAGGTCCCAACCAACAGAGTCTTGATTCGCACCGAGTTCTCCGACATGATCTATGGCAGCAAAGAGGAAAAATGGCAAGCGGTGGCCAGTGAAATCAAAGCTCTTAACGAGAAAGGCCAGCCGGTGCTGGTCGGGACGATATCCATTGAGAATTCGGAACTGCTCAGCCGCAGGCTGCAGCGGGAAAAAGTCCGCCACGTGGTGCTCAACGCCAAATACCACGAATCGGAAGCGGAGATCGTTGCCCAGGCCGGGCGGCTCAATTCGGTGACCCTGGCCACCAATATGGCCGGCCGCGGCACCGATATTCTCCTGGGGGGAAACCCGGAATCCCTGCTCCGGGAGGAATTGAAGAAAAAGGGCTTCAGCCTGGAAACGGCACCTCCTGTGGTCAAAGAAAAAGCCCAAGCCGAGATTAGCGAGCAGGTGAACCTTGAGCGCCAGGCGGTGATCGAACGCGGCGGCCTGCATATCCTGGGCACCGAGCGCCACGAAGCCCGCCGCATCGACAACCAATTGCGCGGGCGTTCGGGACGCCAGGGCGACCCCGGTTCCTCGCGGTTCTATATTTCCCTGGAAGACGACCTGATGAAAATACTCGGTTCGGATCGCATCCGCAGCATGCTGGTGCGCGCCGGCATGAGCAACGGTGTTCCCTTGGAGAACAGACTGGTTTCGCGGGCCATTGAAAATGCCCAGAAGCAGATCGAAGGGCAGAATTTTTCCATCCGCAAACACCTGCTCGAATACGATGACGTAATGAACAAGCAGCGCCAGCACATTTATTCCCTGCGCCGGGACATTCTTTTCGGCAAGGATTTTAAAAGCTATATTCAGGAGCTTCTACAAGATCTTTATGATGATATATTCTCCTTCTACATCGATGAAAACAAGGAATCCGATCAATGGGACGTGGAGGCATTCCAGAAGGAAATCCTCCTGCAATTCGGTCTGGACCTCAGGCAAGTCCCCCAGGGCGATTTCCTTGATTCCCCGCCACTGCTCCTGAAAGAAAAAATCCTTGAGCAAATCAAGGCCATGTACCAGGAAAAGGAAACGCTTGTCGGCTCCAACCAGATGCGCGAGTTGGAAAGGATGATCCTGCTGCAAGTGATCGATTCGCAATGGAAAGACCATTTGCTGAGCATCGATCACCTTAAAGAGGGTATAGGCTTGCGCGGCTACGCCCAGAAGGACCCGCTCATCGAATACAAAAAAGAAAGTTACCAGATGTATGAGTCATTGCTGAACCGGATCGATGAGGAGGTCCTGCGCTTCCTGTTCCTGTTCAGGCCGGTAAGCGACGAGGAAATCGAGGATTGGCGCAAAAAAAAGAAACCAAAACTGTCAGCTCCGGCATTCAAGATGCCCGGAGGCAAACACAAAAAAAGACGATGAACACAGATGAAAAAATAATTGCCTGTCAAGGCCTGACCTTCGACGACGTGCTTCTGGTTCCCGCATATTCAGAGGTGCTGCCCAGCCAGACAGATACGGCGACCTTGTTCTCCCGCCGCATTCAACTGCGCATCCCCCTGGTTTCGGCGGCCATGGATACCGTTTCTGAATCGCGAATGGCCATTGCCATGGCCCAGCTTGGCGGTATGGCCATCATTCATAAGAATTTGACCATAGCCGAGCAGGCCGGCGAAGTGCTCAAGGTCAAAAGGTCGGAATCGGGCATGATCGTCAACCCCATAACCTTGCATCCGGACAATACCATCCAGGAAGCCTTGCAACTTGTCAGGGAAAAAGGTATTTCGGGTTTGCCCATCGTCGATAAACAGGGGAAACTGGTCGGCATCCTGACCAATCGTGATCTGCGTTTTGCCGGCAATTTCAGTGATAAAATTTCTACCATCATGAAGGCCGTCAATTTAATCACCGCCGGCGAGAATATCAAAATGGCTGAAGCCAAACAGCTTTTGCACACTAACCGCATTGAAAAACTTCCGGTGGTCGATAAAAACAATTTTCTGAAGGGGCTGATCACATTCAAGGATATAGTTAAAACGGAAAAATTCCCCAGCGCTTCCAAGGATAAAATGGGCCGTCTGCAAGTTGGCGCCGCCGTGGGTACGGGTGCTGATACCATGGAAAGGGTCAGCGCCCTGATAGCCGCCAAAGTGGACGCTCTGGTCATCGACACCTCGCATGCCCACTCTCGCAAAGTGATGCAGACCATAGAAAATGTTCGCGCCGCTGCAAGCGGGGTTGACCTGGTCGTGGGCAATATCGCCACAGCCGCCGCAGCCAGGGAGCTTCTGGCCCTGGGAGTGGACGGTCTGAAAGTCGGCATCGGCCCCGGATCGATCTGCACCACGCGCGTAGTGACCGGAGCCGGAGTCCCGCAAATATCGGCCATCATGGCTGTAGCAGCCGAAGTCGCCGGCCGCGTGCCGGTTATTGCCGATGGCGGCATCAAGTTTTCCGGGGATATCACCAAAGCCCTTGCCGCCGGAGCCCATTCGGTAATGATCGGATCCATCCTGGCCGGAACCGACGAAAGTCCGGGAGAAATGGTTATTTACCAGGGCCGATCATATAAAAAATACCGCGGCATGGGTTCAATAGCTGCCATGAAGGCCGGAAGCCGCGACCGCTATTTTCAGGACGATGAATATGCTGAATCCAAGCTGGTTCCCGAGGGCATCGAAGGGCGGGTTCCTTATCGCGGTTCTGTTATGAACCTGATTCCGCTGCTTATTGGCGGCGTCAGGGCCGGTATGGGCCTGACCGGCTGCCGCACCATGAGCGAACTGCGTGACAAATCACGCTTTATCCGCATCAGCAACGCCAGCCTGAAAGAAAGCCACGTCCACGACGTGATCATCACCGAAGAATCTCCAAATTACCGAATGGACTGAGGAGTATCATGAAAACAAAAACACTTCTGTTAATTATCGTTTTCCTTGCCATTAGCTTGCCCGCCGCCGACAACAATATGTTCCGCTACGGTGCGGGAATCAGGATCAGTTCCTTCGGCATCCCCAACGCCCTGTTGGACCTGGCTCTCTATGAACACCCGCAATTGAAGGGAACCGCCATGTGCTTCGAAGCCTACTCTTATGGAGACAAGGGACCGCGCTCGGTATTCAGCGGAGTGTACAGCCTGGAATACAGCCGTATTTCCGGAGAAGGCTATTTCCGGGTGGAACAATACAACAACCGTTTTTTCGGCTCGGGCGAAATCACACAACTGAACATCACCGCCACGATCCTCATGCACGTTTTTCCGGCCTCAGCGATTCACCCGTATATCGGCGCGGGCATCGGCATCGGCCGCATGAGCATCTTCGCCGAAGGGTCATACCAGGATGAGCTGGGCACGACCATCCGCGATTCTTACCAGAAAAAACTCATAGTGCCCGTGGGCCACCTGCCGGTGGGCGTCATCGGCAATATCAGGGACAAATTCCTTATCAGGGCCGAGGCCGGATTCAAGAACGGCTTTTATTTCGGCGGCAGCGTAGCGATCAACTTCTAGAAGAACCAAAAAATTTTATGGCTTGTTTCATTGACATGCGAATTCCGTTATAATTTGATCAGGAGCAGAAAAGGCTAAATGGCTGAAAACAATATTCCCGATAAACTCACTTTCCGCCGCAAGGAGGTCATGCAAATGCTCAAACTTGACGGCCGGGTGCTGGATTACTGGGAAAAGGAGTTCGCGGCTTTTGCTTCCGTGGTCAACCAAAGCGGGGAAAAATTTTATAGCCGCCGCGATGTCGAGATCATTATGGCCATTAAGCAATGGCTGATTATTGAAAAGTGCGACAAGGGCAAGGTCAGGGGCATGTTGCAGCAGAATTTCGGCGACCTGGCCAACACCCAGCCGGGTTCAAATCCGGAGCCCGTCAATCCTGAAAAACTGAAAAGCATCCGCCGCGGCCTGAGCGAAATATTGACTTTACTGGCCAAAGATGATAAAAGCTGACTGAGCCGGGGCGTAGCGCAGTCTGGTTAGCGTACACGCTTGGGGTGCGTGTGGTCGGTGGTTCGAATCCACTCGCCCCGACTTGAAAAAACTCCTGAGCAAATGAAAACAATACTATTGACCAACGACGACGGTTTCTATTCAAAGGGATTGACTGCCTTAAAAAATGAGCTGGAACAAGAATATCATGTCTGGGTCGTTGCTCCAGACCGGGAAAAAAGTGCCATCAGTATGGCATTGACATTGAATCACCCGCTGCGCATCAACCAGGTCGAGGAAAAGGTCTTTGCCATCAACGGCACGACCGCCGACTGCGTCAATATCGCCCTGCAAAAAATACTTCCCATTCCTCCCGACTTCATCGTTTCGGGAATGAACCTGGGTGAAAACCTCTCTGAAGATATTTTTTTTTCCGGAACTGTGGGCGGCGCTTTCTCCGGCTACCTGTACGGCATTCCCTCACTGGCCGTTTCTTTGCTTGCCGGTCTGGGCCAGTATCAACGCCAGGAATTCGACTTTGCCGCCGCTGCGCACATAACAGCCAAGGTCCTCGACAAATTGCTCTCCCACCTTCACAACGGCGTTATTTACAATCTGAACATCCCCTTCCCCAACCGCGGAGAAATCGCAGTCACCAAACTGGGAAACAAGAAATATACTCCCGATATTATTGAAAGGACAGATCCGCGAGGTCGTAAATATTATTGGATTGGAACCGGGACTCCCGCTTATGCCGACATTCAGGGCACCGATGTCTGGGCCGTCCAGAACAACTTGATTTCCCTGAGTGTCATAAAATACGATTTGAATTCACCGGCAGACCTTGAGCTGGTGAATGATACCTTCAAGGAATTCAAGCTCTGATTTTCTGACTGTAAAAGCCTGGAGAGCGAGTGTTTTTTTCAGCACCGTATAAACTCGGGACTGCATCAATGGCCCTATTCGGCTAAAATTTTTCGTGCTTCTTCCAAAAAAGATTCCGGCACCAATACTTTCACTTTGCCCAGGCCATTCATGGTAATACCAAAAATACGCCCTACGGCTTCGTATTGCAGCAATACCGGGATAGCGAAACTCTCCAGTTTTGACTTGATGATTTCGGCTTCCAGACTGCCTTCGACCGCAAGCAGTTCCTTTAAATCTCTTTCGAGCATACTGCCACCTCACCAATCAGAAACGTCAACCCCGCCCCAGTAGCGGGTGAAATTTTTATTGCAGTTTTTCCCGGAAATAGATGAAGAAAATCTGGGCTCCGAGTTCCCGATTGTCCTTGCTGTTAGGGAACGCTTTGGCCGGCACAAAAACCCTGTCAGTTTCGAATTTCAGTGAAAATTCATCGGTGCTGCCCATCATTTGCGGGCTCACCGTATATTCCTTTGAAAAATTCGCTTCAGCGGGAATGAATTCATCCAATAAAATGTCATTGATCCTGAATGTCACTTTCTGGTCCTGAAACACGGTTTTGTTTACACCGCCCTTGATGATCAGCGTGGATTCTTTTTGGGGATTTTCAATAATGCAAACCGATTTGGCCGTGGTCCATCGCCAACTCTTGGCGAACGGTTCAACGGCATTGATATCGGTTTCAATCTCGTTCCACCCCTCATCATAGACGATCTCCGGAGCATTGATCGAAGCAGGCTGGATATTGATTTTCTTTTCAAATAAAACAATCGATTTTTCCTTGCTATTCGGATCGTACAAGCCAACCGTCAACTTCAGTGCCTCGTATCCTTCAAAATCAACGTCGAACTCGTTTAAAAACTGAGGAATGAATAATATCCGCGAATACTTGATATTGTCTCGGCAACCCACTCACTGACTTTTTTCAAAGGCTGATGATCATCCTGAAGCAACATTTCCTTGCTGTTTACCCGCCAGAAATGGACAAAAATGGCATAATCATTACTAATTTTTTTGAAATCACCAGAGGTCGTAAATTCATAATCCATTTTCAAATACAGGGAGTCAGTTATTGTTTCCGGAGCGAGTGTAAGTTTCAGTTCCACGCCTTTGCGATCGACTTTCTCACTGCAAAAAGCGGTAAAAAGCATTATTGAAAAAATCACAGCAATAATTTTTATTTTCATTGTGCCTCCTGTAGTGTAGATTAAAATTAACACATACCGGCAGATAAAGCAAATGGAAACGGAGTGAACGTAAAGCAAGGGGCAGTTTATAAAAACCGCCCCTTGCCCGGGGAGAGCTAAGAAAAAAACAGTAAAATTACTTTTTGTCCTTGCCGATGTCCTCGAATTCGGCATCGATGACCTCGCCTTCGCTGGCGGCGGCCTCGGCTTCCGGCGCTTTGTCGGTATCGGGTCCGGGTTGGGGCTCTTTCTGGGCACCGGCCGTCTTGTACATTTCAGTAGACAGCTTGCCGGACAATTTGCTTATATTTTCTATCTCTTCAACGATCTTCAGATTATCCCCTTTTTCCACCGCTTCCCTGGCGCGCTTAACTGCAGTTTCGACTTCACTGACCATGTCCGCGGGGATCTTTTCCTTGTTCTCTTTTACCAGTTTTTCCAGGGCATATGACAATTGATCGAGCTTGTTGCGATTTTCAATGGCCTCTTTCTTTTGCTGATCATCTTCGCGGAATTTTTCTGCGTCCTTGACCATTTTGTCGATCTCTTTATCATTGAGACCGCTCGATGAGGTGATGGTGATGGCCTGTTGCTTGGAGGTGGCCAGATCCTTGGCCGACACATTCAAAATTCCGTTGGCATCGATATCAAAAGTAACTTCAACCTGGGGAACTCCGCGCGGCGCAGGCGGCAGGCCGGTCAGGTGAAACTTACCCAGGGTGCGGTTATCGCGAGCCATTTCCCTTTCTCCCTGAAGGACATGGATTTCCACGGTGGACTGATTGTCTTCAGCGGTGGTAAAAATATCGGTTTTCTTGGTCGGGATCGTGGTATTGCGCTCGATCAATTTGTGTGAAATTCCGCCCAGGGTTTCAATGCCCAACGACAACGGCGTGACATCAAGTAAAAGGATATCCTTGGCTTCACCACCCAGGACCCCGCCCTGAACAGCAGCGCCGGCTGCAACCACTTCATCAGGATTCACGCTTTTATTGCCTTCCTTTCCGAAAATCTTTTTTACCAATTCCTGGATGTAGGGCATACGGGTCATGCCGCCAACCAGGATGATTTCCTTGATATCGGCAGTGCTCACTCCGGCATCCTTGATCGCCTGCCGGCAGGGAGCTATGGACCGTTCAAGGATGTCTCCGACCAACTGATCCAGCTTGGCTCGGCTCAATTTGAGGATCAGGTGCTTGGGTCCCGAGGCGTCGGCCGTGACGAAAGGAAGATTGATCTCGGTCTCCTGGGTCGTTGAGAGTTCGATCTTGGCTTTTTCGGCTGCTTCCTTCAAGCGTTGCAAGGCCATCTTGTCCTTGGTCAGATCGATGCCCTGATCTTTTTTGAATTCCTCGGCGATCCAGTCGATCAACTTCTGGTCGATGTTGTCGCCACCCAGATGGGTGTCTCCATTGGTCGATTTAACCTCAACGATATTTTCGCCGATCTCCAGGATCGAAATATCGAATGTGCCGCCGCCAAAATCATAGACGGCGATCAACTCATCTTTCTTTTTGTCCATGCCGTAAGCCAGGGCTGCTGCCGTAGGCTCGTTGATGATGCGCTTAACGTCCAGACCGGCTATTTTTCCTGCATCCTTGGTAGCCTGGCGCTGGGCATCGTTGAAATAGGCCGGGACAGTGATGACCGCCTCGGTGACCTTTTCCCCGAGGTAGTCTTCAGCCGCTTCCTTGAGTTTCTGCAAGATCAGGGCCGAGATCTCGGGAGGTGAATATTGTTTGCCTTCAATGCTGACACGGGCATCATCGTTGGGCCCGCCCACCACTTTGAAGGGGACCATTTTGATTTCATCGCTGACTTCAGAGATCCTGCGTCCCATGAAACGTTTGATGGAATAGACGGTGTTCTCCGGATTGGTGATCGACTGGCGTTTGGCCACCTGGCCAACAAGCCGGCCGCCATCCTTGGTAAAACCGACCACCGAAGGAGTGGTCCGGCCGCCTTCAGCATTGGTGATGATCTTAATATCACCCTTTTCCATTATCGCCACAACCGAATTGGTTGTTCCCAAATCAATACCGATTATTTTGCCCATATTTAACTCCTTAAGTTTTTCTTGTATTTAAATATATGCCAATTTTTCCGATTTGTCAACAATTTAATAACCGAAATGTAAATTTTAGTTGAGTGCGTTATTGTCAACTTACAAACAAAATTGCTGCCTTGCCTTATACCTGCCTGTGGATAATTTTGATCAAAAACCGATTATTCGCAACTACTTGCCCTTGACCTCAAAAATAAAGGTGTTGTCGGCGAGTTTTTTTAGAGACTGTCCGGCATTGCCCCTGGGCAGAAGCCAGCAAACTGCATATTTGCCCTTGAAATATTTCATGGTCCGGCGAATGGCCTTCTCAAGGGAGAACTCCTGTTTGGCCACGACATTGACCACGATCATGAGCCAGTTGACCGAATAGTGGCTGATATTGGAACCACCCTGGAACAGCTGCACCACGGACGGCCCGGCCGTTTTTTTCTTGGCATGGCCAAAATCGGGCGCATCGGCCTTGCCTATGGTTTTCAGCCCGGTTGTTTTCGGAAATTCATTTCCCGCCCAGCGGGCCACTACGGCCGGGCTTGAAATCTTGGCGTAATCGCAATCATACAGGTCCATGACCAATTCAAACGCCGCCGTTCCCTTTTCCCGGAAAAAAAGAAAACCAGGAGCAAATGCCTCGGCGCTTTCGATCAGGCGCGGTTGAAAAACCTGGGAAATGCTGTTGGCGCTCAATCCGCATTCAAAGATCCTGGTGTTTTTTCTTATTTTTTTTATATCGGCAAAAGATCCGCGCGGCAGGTGCCAGCAAAGAGCTTTTTCGGCCTTGAAATAATCGATCGAAGTTCTGATGGCGTCATTTACCGGCAAGTAGGCGCAGGTGAAGCAATTGAGCGCCGCCACCCGCCCGTGGCGCCGGTAATTGATGGCGCTGGTTTCCACGTATTGCACCAGCGTGTCCCCATCAGCCAATTTGGAGCTGGCCATGATCGGTTCACCGAATGTCTTCATCTTGATCGCCGTGCAGGTCTGCTTGGCCCACCTTTCCACTTGCTTTGCCCCGGGAGAACTGTTGGCCGGAAGTTCAATGTCCATGACAATCTCTTCGCCGTATTTGTCGGTTTCCAATCTTTTCTGAAATTCAGGATAGGGGATGGCCGGGATCTGCGGCGAATACCAGCTGGTCTTGAAACCCGCTTTTTTGTAAGCCTTCTGGGCATTGCGTTCGGCGTTTTTGAATACGTTCCCGCCCTTGGAACCGGCGGTCAGGCTGAAGGGGCCGCCCATGTAACTCACATTGGCGAATTGCACAACCCGAACATCATCAAAGCTGCGCTCGATCTGCCGCCAGCTGCCCGGGCACTCGAAGGGCTGCAGGATCAACGCCCCGGTCTGGTGAATGGTGATACCGCCCTCGACAAGCGCATCGTACACGCTCTGGTAAAAATCGGTGTTGAACAGGCTTTTGGCCGGTCCGATCGGATCGGTGGAATCGATGACGATCACATCGCACTTACCCTTCATCTGCCGGATCACTTCGGCTCCGTCGCCAATGATCAGTTTGAAGCGGGGGTCTTCGTACACTCCCTCGCATATCGACGGCATATGCTCGCGGCACAGGTCGCAGACCATTTTATCGATCTCCACCATGGTCACTTTTTGCACCGATTTATGGCGGAGCACTTCGCGGGCCACGCCGCAGTCGCCGCCGCCAATGATCAGCACATGTTTTGCCGGCCGATTCAGGGCGAAGATCGGCCAGTGGGCGATCCACTCATGGTAGATGCCCTCGTCCTCTTCGGTCAGCTGCACGATGCCGTCCAGCACCAGCACCCGCCCGAAACGGTCGGTTTCCAGGATCATCAGCTTCTGGAAACCGGTCTCGGTTTCCGGCACTATCACCTTTGACACTTTGAAGCCGTAGGTGGTGTCGGTATAAAGCTGTTCATAAAACCAGAGTTCTTTTCCTTTTTTTACCAGACCCATGGGCTATATCTCCTTGCTTCTGTATGCGAACAGATTTTATTATAAGGGAAAACCGACCTTGATTCAATTGTTTTTTCTTGGAATTTAGTAGGAATTCACATAAAAAGCAGGGGCGAATAAATATTCGCCCTTCTTCGATCGATCATTCCTGTTTTTGGGCGTATGTTTATACGCCCCTCCCGAATTCGCTTGTCCCAGGGCTATTTTTTTTCTGGAAAGCTCCGTTCAACCAGGTCGTCTACCAGCTTGTCGTCGGCCAGATGGGGCAGGGTGATGTGGCCGCGCTCCGGGTGCTGGTCGTTCCAGGCAGCGGCGGTTTCCCTGGCGTTTTCATTGCGCGCCCAGGCGCGGCGGGCGATGCCGTTGAGCACATCCCATTCCATGGCCGAAGCGATGATGCGGTCGCGGCGCTCGCTGCCGTCCAGGACCAGGCCGAAACCGCCGTTGAATGCCTTGCCGATGCCCACGCCACCGCCGTTGGAGAGCACGACCATGGACATGCCGCGGGCGGCATCACCGGCAAAATTGTGCACGGCCATGTCGGCGGTCAGGTTGCTGCCGTCCCGGATATTGGCTGTTTCCCGGAAGGGGGAATCAGTGCCGGAAACATCATGATGATCGCGTCCCAGCATCACCGGGCCGATGACGCCTTGACGCACCAACTCATTGAATTTCAGGGCGATCCTCACCCGGCCCTCGGCATCGGCATAGAGGATACGCGCCTGGGTGCCGACCACCAGTTTGTTCTTGCCGGCATTCCTGATCCACTCGAAGTTATCGCGATCCATGGCCCGGCGGTCGGGATCAAGGCACGACATGGCGGCCTGATCGGTCTTTGCCAGGTCTTCGGCCTTGCCGCTCAAGCACACCCAGCGAAAAGGGCCGTAACCATAGTCAAAACACAGCGGGCCCATAATATGTTCGACATAGCTGGGAAAGATGAAGCCGTCGCTGGCATCGAGCCCGTTGACCGCGATATCGGTGGCGCCGGCGTCAAATACCGCCTTTAAAAAAGAATTGCCGTAATCCCAGAAGCGGGTGCCCCTGGCCGCCATTTTTTGGATCAGGCGGAATTGCCTGATCAGCGACTCGTCGGCCCGCCTGCGGAACTCGGCAGGCTGCTCTCGCAGCAAGCGCCGACCTTCCTCGAAAGTAACGCCGGCCGGAGTATAGCCGCCACCGTAGACATCGTGGCACGAAGTTTGATCCGAGGCCAGCTCAATGGGGATATCGTGGCTCAACACATATTCCCATAGATCCACGACATTACCGTGATAGGCGATCGATATGGGTTTTTTGCTTTTGCGATATTCGTCCAGCCAGCGGGCGATCTCATCGAGGTTGGAAGAGATTTTCGCTACCCAGCCCTGCTTGTGCCTGGTTACAATGCGCGAATAGTCGACTTCGGCCAACACCCCGATGCCGCCGGCTATCTCCACGGCCTTGCCCTGGGCGCCGCTCATGCCGCCAAGCCCGGAACTCAGATAAACAACTCCGGCCAGGTCCTTTTGAGCAGGAATTCCCAGATACATGCGGCCGGCGTTGAGCAGGGTCAGGTAGGTGCCGTGAACGATGCCCTGCGGGCCGATATACATCCAGCCCCCGGCCGTCATCTGTCCGTAATTGGAAACGCCCATGGCCGCAGCCTGGGCAAAACCTGCCATATTGTCGTACATGCCCACCAACATGCCGTTGGTGGCAATGACCCGCGGCGCATCGGCAGGGGATTCAAAAAGACCGAGCGGATGGCCGGAATAAACCACCAGCGTCTGCCGGTCGGTCATCTCCTGCAGGTACAGTTTGACCAGGTTGTATTGCATCCAGTTCTGGAAGACCTGGCCGCTCTCGCCATAGGTCACCAGTTCATAGGGATACAGGGCCACGTCGAAATCCAGGTTGTTGTCGATCATCACCTGGAAAGCCCGGGCCTCAAGGATTTTCCCCGGATATTCATCCACCGGACGGGCTTTCAGGCTGCCCTCGGGCCGGTAGCGGTAGCCATATATGCGCCCGCGGCTGAGCAACTCATCCATGAACTCGGGCGCTATCTCTTTATGGAACGGAGTGGGGATATAGCGCAATGCATTTTTCAGGGCCACTTTGGTCTGGGCGGGGCTAAGGCAAAACCCCCGGTCCGGAGCTCGACGGATGCCGGAAATAAAATCTTTTTTAACCGGCAATTGCTCAGGCAAAGACAGGCGCCGGGTTTGGTTCCGCTTCTGCGTCATGGCGGGCTACCTCCGGAAAATTTATAAGCCATTGCCGGCAAGTTGTCAAGCCGCGGCCACGTTGGCAGGATTGCAATTTTTGGTTGACAAAACGGCCATAATATTATATGATTGGGGTCTGATTCATGAAAATATTAGTCGCCGAAGAGGCGGGATTTTGTTTTGGAGTAAAAAGAGCCTTGAAATTGATCAATGAATACCATTGCCAGGGAAAAAAGATTGAAACTTACGGCCCCCTGATCCACAATACTCCGGTTTTGAACGAATTGTCGGCAAAAGGCATCGAACATATCTCTACAGTCGACAAAATCTCTAAAAACAAGACACTGTGCATCCGCACCCACGGCATTCCCCGCGATATCGAACAGCGCCTGCGCCGGAAAGGCATTGCTACCCTGGACGCCACCTGCCCACTGGTTAAAAAAGGACAAAAGATCATCGAAGCGCTCGACAAGGCCAATAGCAGGATCCTGATAGTTGGCGACAAGCACCATCCCGAGATCGTCGCAGCCAGAAGCTATGCCAAAAAAGTGCGGATCATCAACTCCCTGGCCGCGGCCCGGGCCCTGTCCCGCTATCACGAGATCAGCGTGGTTGCCCAGACCACTCTTAATACCGAATTTTTCAAAGAGGTTGTCGCCATACTGCTGGATAAAACCGAAAAGCTGCATATATTCAACACCATCTGCCAGGCCACCCGGGACCGTCAGGAAGCCGTAAAAAAACTGGCCCCAACTGTTGACGCGATCATCGTGGTCGGCAGCAAGATTTCATCCAATACAAAAAAACTTTATAATATCGCCAGGGGGAAAAACAAGAATTCCCTGCAGATCGAAACCTGCGCCGACCTGCAGAACAAAGCCACCCTGGCCAAGTTGAAGAAATTCAATTCCATAGGTATTAGCGCCGGAGCTTCTACTTCACCGCAGGAATTGAATAACGTAAAAAATTTCCTGCAGAAACTGTAAACGTTAAGGAGACACGACATGTCAGACACAAATGACACCATCGAGAACAATTCCGAGGATTTTTCCGAACTGGTTAAGGATTACGACCTGAAAAATCTCGCTTCCAATGCTGCCATTGAAGGCCGCATCGTGGATATTGTCGAGAACCGCGTGGTGATCGACATCGGCCAAAAAACCGAAGGCATTCTGGACCGTCAGGAACTGCTGGACTGGGACGGGAACATGAAATACAAGATCGGTGACGCGATCTCGGTGCTTTCCAAAAACGTCAATTTCAAGGAAGGATACATCATCGTTTCAAAAAAACAGCTCGACGAACAGGAAGGCTGGGAAAATGTTTTCCGCGCCTATAAAAAGAACATTCCCCTGCTGGGCAAGATCACCAAATTGACCCCCGACGAAAAAGGTTTTTTAGTCGACATGGGAGTGGAGATGTTTCTGCCCATGAGCCAGGTGGATATCCAGAAAGTCAAAGCACCTAAAAAAATGCTGGGCAAGGACTTCTGGTTCAAGGTGGTCAAACTGAACAAAAAGGAAAAGAGCGGCACCGTCTCACGCCGTATCCTGCTCGAAGATGAAAAGCAGGAAAAATTGAAAAACCTGCTGGGATCACTCGCAGTCGGACAAGTGGTCAAGGGCATGGTGACCTCGATCGTTGACTACGGGGCATTTGTCGATCTGGGCGGCCTGGAAGGCCTGGTGCACAAGGACAACATCTCCTACGGCCGCATCAATCACCCCAAAGAAAAACTGCGCAAAGGCGATGAGATCGAAGTCAAGGTACTGGAGATAGACAAGGATAGAGGCAAGATCTCCCTGGGCATCAAGCAAAAATTCACCGATCCCTGGATTGACATCGAAACCAGATATCCCATCGGCAAAAGGTTGATCGCCAAGGTCGTCAAGATCGTCAGCTTCGGCGCCTTTATCGAACTGGAAGAAGGAGTCGAGGGGCTTCTGCACATCTCGGACCTGACCTGGGAAGGGCGCCCGACCTCGGTTGAGGAATACGTTGCCGTGGGCGACAAGCTGTGGGTGCAAGTGATTGAGTTCAGCAAAGAGGACCGCAAGATCAAGCTGGGCTTGAAGCAGCTGGAAATGCGCCCGGAAGAAAAATACCTGGAAAAGCATTCGCGCGGGGAGATCGTCAGGGCCAAAGTGAAAAAGATCCTCAAATCACGGGTTTTCCTGGGTCTGGAACAAGGAGTCGAAGGAGTAGTGAAGATATCCGATATCAGCTATTACCATATCGAATCCCCGGAAGAATACATGAAGGAAGGCGAAGAGATCGACGCCATGATCATCAGCAATGAATTGGACCGTAATTATAAAGTTCAGCTGGGGATCAAGCATTTATCGGAAAGTGAATGGAAAACGTTTTTCTCCAAGCATAAACCCGGCAATACCATTGAGGTAACGGTCCGCAAGATCACCGACGGCGGTATCTCCGTGGAAATCACCCGCAACATCGAAGGCTTTATCCGCATCGGCGACATTGACGAAGAGAGGATCACCCTGCAGGATCTGGAACAGAAATACAAGCCTGGCGACAAGCTCGAAGCCATGATATCGCGGACCGAACTCGACCGCAAAAAAGTCTATCTCAGCCTGAGGGCGCTGAACAAGGTCCGGGAGCGGGAAGAGATCCAGAAATACATGAAGGGGAGCGACGACCAGGTCACGACCATCGGCGATCTGCTGCAGAACGAACTGGACAAAAAAAAATGACGGCGGGTTGGGTCGGGGGCGGTAACAAGCAATGAAATATTTATCAGCCCCCTGGCGCTGGGAATTCATTTCCAATTTTAAAAAGAATAACGGCTGTGTGTTCTGCCAGGCACTGAGCAAAGCAGATCACGATTCCCTGATCTGTTATCGCGGCAATAAATTCTTCATCATCCTGAACAGATATCCTTACAGCACCGGCCATCTGCTGATCGCCCCCAATGCCCATATCGCCGCCCCCGCGGAAATGACCGCCGCCGATCTTCTGGAGATGTGGCAGCTGACCAACCGTTCCCTGACAATTCTAAAAGAGAGTTTCCATCCCGACGGTTTCAACATCGGCATGAACATCGGCAATGCGGCCGGGGCCGGGATCAAGGACCATTTCCATCAGCATATCGTACCCCGTTGGCAAGGCGACGCCAATTTCATGGCCGTTGTCGGTGACACCAGGCTGCTTTCCTACGATCTGGAAACGGTGTTCAAAACCATTCGTTCCGCTTTCTCAAAATGAAAAAAAAACTGCTCTGGCTGGTACCGCCCCTGCTTTTCCTGGCTTTTTTTTTACTTTTTTTTAGCGGCTCGGCACCGGAACACATCTTCCTGATCACCCTGGATACTACCCGGGCCGACGCGATCGATTACTCAACAACCGGGAACACAAGCACTCCGAACCTTGCCGCCCTGGCCGCGGCAGGCCGGCACTATAAAAACGCCTACTCGGTCATTCCCATCACCTTACCCAGTCACGCAGCCATGTTTTATTCACTGCCTCCGCACGTATTGAAGCTCTACAATAACGGTCAGGAGCGTGTCATTGCCAACAACTCCCTGGCCGAGATCATGAAAAAAAATGGTTATGCCACCGGCGCCGTTATATCCCTGGCCGTGCTGAAGAGCAATTTCGGTTTGGCCAGGGGCTTCGACAATTTTCTGGAAAACTTCAAGCCCGGCTTGTGGTATAAAACCGCCGCCGAGGTCAATCGCGATGCTTTTGTCCTGATCGACAAAATCAAGGGGAAAAAATCCTTTGTCTGGATCCACTATTCCGATCCGCACGAGCCCTATTTTCCACCCGGAAGCCGAGAAAAGTTCACTGTACGCTGCGGCCAAAAGCTGCTGTTCAGCGGCCCGAGCATCGAGCAACCGGTATTGCGCCTGCCCCTGATCCTGGAACCGGGAGAAAACCTGATTCGCCTGGATTCGGAAATACCGGTCCCCATTTTGGAAAAGCAGGCCTTCACCGGAGTCATTTATGCCGACCTGGATGTCAAGGCCCTGGAACCCGGCGCGGCCATCACTACAGCCTACTCCCCGGACCTGGTTCGCCGCAAAGAGCGCTACGGAATGGTCACCCTCAACTCAATGAATGCAGAATCATTTCTCGTTGTGACCAACAGGGGGAAAACGTTTTGCCGGGCGGAACTGTCTTTTAAATATATGCTTAAAATCAGCAATGAAGCCAAAATGAGCGGGTATGAAAAAGAGATCCGCTATATGGATTCCCAGATCGGCCTGCTTCTGGACCATTTAAAAAAAGAAAAGCTTTTCGCCAAATCGACTTTTCTGGTCATGGGCGACCATGGCGAAGGTCTGGGCGAGTACGGATCCCATTTCGGGCACATCCATTATTTGAACAAGGTTTACACCCATGTTCCGTTCATGCTCAGCGGCAAAGGCATACCCCGCCGGCAGGCGCAAAACGCCCTGGTCTCGAATTTCAGCGTTGCGCCCACCCTCCTGGGCCTGATCGGCTCAGCAGCGCCAAAACACATGCTGGGAACCAGCGCCTTGTCCGATGCTGCCGATCCCAGGCTTTTCCTGGAAACATACTCTCCCGAAGCTTATTTCGACGCCTTCTCGGTGCTCCATTTCCCCTGGCAGGTCATCTTTTACCCGGGGCGACCGGGGAACAGATTTGAATTCATCAACCTGAAACAGGATCGCCACGGCATCAATAACCTGCAGCTCGGGCCCGATCCGTCGGGACAGCGCTCGGAGATGGTCAAATCGGTGCTGAAGATATCAAGGATCATCACCGCCAACAAACGCAAACTGAACAAATTTGACCAAGAAACCATGAACACATTAAAATCACTGGGGTACCTATGAACGAAATCAAAGCACCGAAAGGAACACGCGACATTTTCGCTCCCGAGATCCAAAAATGGCATGCCCTGGAAAATGCCATCCACGCCTATTATAGAAAATTTCTCTATCAGGAGATCCGCACCCCGATTTTCGAACACAGTGAATTGTTCAGCCGCGGCATCGGCAGCGAAACTGAAATCGTCCAAAAAGAAATGTACACTTTCTCCGACAAATCGGACCGCAGCCTGACCTTGAGGCCCGAGAACACGGCCTCGGTGGTGCGGGCGGCCATCGAAAACAATCTCTTCGATACCCTGTCCCCGCTGCGCTTTTACTACATTGGCTCCATGTTTCGCTACGACAAGCCGCAGAAGGGACGCTACCGCCAGTTTCAACAATTCGGAATCGAGGTTTTCGCTGACGATTCGCCGCAGGTAGACGCCGAGGTCATGTTTTCGGCCGTGGATTTCCTTAAAAAAATCGGGATTGAAGCCATGCAATTGGAGCTGAATTCGGTGGGCTGTCCGCAATGCCGCCCCGACTATCTGCAGGTGCTGCGCAAGGCGGCGCGCACCCAGGAGAACCGTTTGTGCTCTGATTGCCGGCGCAAGATCGACGGAAACCCGCTGCGCATCTTTGACTGCAAACTGCCGGCCTGCGCTGAAGTCGCCGCCAGCCTGCCTCTGATCAGCGATCACCTGTGCGGCGAATGCCGGGACCATTTCGCTGGGGTGCGCGAGACCCTGAGCTGGATGAACGTTTCCTTCCAGTTGAACCCGCGTTTGGTGCGCGGCCTGGACTACTACACCAGGACCGCCTTTGAAATCACCTCGGGTCAGCTGGGAGCCCAAAACGCACTGCTGGGCGGCGGCCGCTACAACAACCTTATCCGGGAACTGGGCGGACCAGACATGGCAGCCATCGGTTTTGCCGCCGGCATGGAACGCATTATCCTGCACCTGGAGCAGCTGGAACCAGCACGGCCCAAAACCATTTTTGTGGCCTATGAGGACCCGAAGTGGCTGGCCCATGCCGTACAGATGGCCCAGGTTTTGCGCGAAGAGGGCTACCCGGTCTACCTCGATTACCAGGGCAAGAACCTGAAAAAACAGTTCAAGAAGGCCGACCGCATCGCGGCCGCCTTCACCCTGATCCTGGCTGAGAACGAGATCCAGAGCGGCTCGGTTTCCATCAAGAACATGGCCAACCAGGAACAGATCAAAATCTCTCTCAAGGAACTGAACGAATGGCTGATAAAAAACTATTGAAGCGGGAAACCTATTGCGGCGCTGTCCGCGAAGAGGCCGTCGGCCGGACCGTCACCGTCTACGGCTGGGTGAACAATATGCGCGAACTGGGAGGATTGACCTTCTTTGACCTGCGCGACCGTGAAGGGCTGCTGCAGATCGTGGTCAACGAAACGTTCGCTTCGCCCGAAATCCTCAAGAGCATAGGCAAGGAAACGGTCCTGGCCGTGAGCGGCCTGGTAGTGAAGCGCGCCAAATCCAACCCCGACCTGCCCAGCGGCAAAATCGAAATCATCGCCAGCGACATCGAGATCCTGGCCGCTTCCGAAGTCCCGCCCTTTGTTCCGGAGAACCGCAGCAACGTCTCGGAAGAACTGCGCTTCAAGCACCGCTATATCGACCTGCGCAATCTTGCCATGCAGCGGAATTTCAAGTTGCGCTCAAAGGTCAACCTGCTGTCCCGAAATTTCCTGGACAAAGAAGGTTTCCTGGACATCGAGACGCCAATGCTTACCAACGCCACCCCGGAGGGGGCCCGCGACTACCTGGTTCCTTCGCGTATATACAAGGGAAAAATGTTCGCCTTGCCGCAGTCACCGCAGCAGTTCAAGCAGCTGCTGATGGTGGCCGGTTTCGAGCGTTATTTCCAGATCACCCGCTGCTTCCGCGACGAGGACCTGCGCGCCGACCGTCAGCCCGAATTTACCCAGATCGACATTGAGATGAGTTTTGCCGAACCTGACGAACTTTTCACCATTGTCGAACGCCTGATGCGGGAGATCTTCGCCCTGCGCAACCACGACGTTGCCCTGCCCTTCCGGCGCCTGCCGTACCGGGAAGTCATGGAAAAATACGGTTCGGACAAACCCGACCTGCGCATCCCATACCAGATCCAGGATTTCACCGCCGCGGCCGGGTCGTGGAACAGCGACCTGCTCAACGCCGCCCTGGCTGAAGGTGCAAAAGTCAAGGGCCTGGTCATTCCCGATGCCGGCGGTTTTTCACGCAAACAGCTCGATGAGATCAACGAAACAGGGAAGCAGCTTGGCGGCAAGGGCGTGATCTGGATGAAAAAAGGCGATGACGGCTTCAAGGCCTCGCTGAAGATCGCCGGCGAAACCATCGCCGCTTTTTATGAAAAGAGCCGCATCGATCCCGGCGCCCTGGTCCTGCTGGTCGCCGATCCCGAAGCCCGGGCCCTGTTCCTGGCCGGCAAGCTGCGCGAACACCTGGGCAAAAAGTTCCAGGATAAAGACAGGCTCGAGTTCCTCTGGGTGACCGATTTTCCCCTCTTCTTCTTCAACGAGGAGGAAAAGCGCCTTGATTCCAACCACCACCCCTTCACCGCCCCAAGCCCCGAAGATATCCCCCTGCTCGAAAGCCAGCCCCTGGCAGTCAAAGCTATCGCCTACGACCTGGTGCTCAACGGCACGGAGATCGGCGGCGGCAGCAAAAGGATCCATGATATCGCCCTGCAGCGCAAGGTCTTCCAATTGCTCAATCTGGAAGACAAGGAGATCGAGGACAAGTTCGGCTTCTTTCTCAATGCCCTGAAATTCGGCGCACCGCCCCACCTGGGCATCGCCCTGGGCTTCGACCGCCTGCTGATGCTGTTGACAGGAGAGGACTCGATCCGCGAGATCATCGCCTTTCCCAAGACCACCTCTTCGCTCTGCCTGCTTACCGGTTCCCCGGCCGCCGTCTCCCAACGCCAACTCGACGAGTTGGGCATTGCCATAAAAAAATAACCCGGAGGTCCTCAATGAATTCGCCTGAGAGCAAACCCGCACGCTTTCCCGCCACTTTCTGGACGGCCAACACCATCGAGCTGTTCGAACGGGGCGCCTATTACGCCATGGCCTCGTTCGTGGTCATCTACCTGACGGAAAACCTGGGCATGAGTCCTACCTTCGCCACTTTCCTCAACGGCTCGCTCCTTTGGGGATTGATCTACTTCCTGCCCATTGTCAGCGGCACCCTGGCCGACAAGTACGGCTTCAAGCGCTCCCTGGTCACCGCCTTCATCATGCTTTCCCTGGGCTACCTGGTCATGGGCAATGTGCAGAGTTTCTTGCCGGCCGGGAGCAATTACACCATCCCCGTCCTGCTGGGCATCGTCCTCATCGGCCTGGGCGGCTCGATCGTCAAGCCCTGTATCGCCGGCACCGTGCAGAAAACATCCGGATTGCGCGCCACCCTGGGCTTCGGCATTTTTTACATGGTCATCAACATCGGCTCGATCAGCGGCCGCGGCGTCTCCTATTTCGTGCGCAGCCAGCTGGGCATCCCGGCCATCTTTTTCCCGGTGGCCTTCGCTTTCACCATCGTCGGCCTGCTGATCGTATTCTTTATCTACCGCGAACCCGAATACGTCGCGGACGGCAAGAAGGACGGCCAGGTCGCGGCCAAGAAAACGCTGAGCCAGGCGCTGCTGGGTATCATCACCGTTTTGCGCAACTGGAAGTTCGTCTTTTTCCTGGTGGTCATCGGCATGTTCTGGATCCTCTATGTCCAGCTCTACAACCTGATCCCGCTTTTCCTGCGCTGGATCGATCCCCAGGCCCCGGTCGAACTCTACACCCTGGTCAACCCGATCATGATCGTCTCCCTGCAGCTGCTTATCACCCGCTTCGCGAAAAAATGGACCCCGGTGCGCTCGATCATGCTCGGCGTCCTGGTCACCACCGTCGGCATGCTGGTCAACGTACTGGCACCCATGCTGTTCGCCGATATTTCGCTGAAAGTCACCCTGCTCCGCTTCGGAAGCTTCCATGTCCTGCTGCCGCTGGCCGGGATCTTCCTGCTCGTTTCCATCGCTTCCATGGCCCTGGGCGAGATGTTCGCCTCGCCGCGCATCTACGAGTACATCGGCGCCATTGCCCCCAAGGGACAGGAGGGACTGTACCTGGGCTATGCCAACCTGCCCGTGGCCCTGGGCTCGATCGTGGGCGCGCCCCTGGGCGGCCGCCTGTTCGAGATCTTCATCTCCAACCCGGTCGCCAAGGGCCAGCCGGCCAATCCCTACGCCATCTGGCTGATCGTGGCCGGCATGGGGGTGGTCTCCATGGTGGGCCTGGCCCTCTACGACCGCTTGCTGATGCATAAAAAAGATCAAGGATAAATTCAGTAACGAAGCATAGAGGCAGGCCTCCAGGCCTGCCCTTTTTTTGATGCAATCAATAAAAAAGAAGATGGGCGGACACGGTGGTCCGCCCCTACAAAAAGCCATTCGCTCGAGATTGGAATCCCCCCGGCTTCGCCACCCCCCTTGATAAGGGGGAAAAAGGGGGGATCAAGATATCGTCTGATTTGATATAATTCCCCCATAAGGGAGCAAGCATGAAGCGGAAAAGCTTTTTAAAGGGCGCTTTGGGAGTAGCGGCGGCGGGAACGCTGCTGGGCGCAAGCGGCAAGGTCATGGCCCAGGAGTCAACGGCCGCAGCCGGGGAGAAAAAGATGGCGGCAAAGAACAAGTTTCTGTTGGGCTGGCTCACGGCCTGGCTGGGCAATATGAAGAAGGACCTGCCCGAGGCCGAAATGGTCGAGTTGATCGAGGACAACGGCCGGGCCTGCGCCGAGCGCGGCGGCTCGCTGGCCTGGGCCAAGTCGTTCAACGGCGATGTGGACAAGTTCCTGGCCGCCATGCGCCAGCACATCGGCGCCAATAACGCCAGGCGCGATGGCAGCAAGATCACCCTTACTTACGACAAGTGCTTCTGCCCGCTGGTGGCCGACATCAAGGAACCGCTGCCCGCCGACTATTGCCTGTGCACCCAAGGCTGGACCAAGGCCGTCTACGGCGCTTTGGCCGGCAAGGAAGTGAAGGTCGACCTGAAAAGCTCGATCCAGCGCGGCGATCCCCAGTGCCTGATCGAGGTCGACCTCAGCTGATATTGTCTTACTCTCATTTTTCTTTCCTTCCACATCACCACCAATTTCCAATCCGAGTGGGAAAAATATTGGAAAAACTGATAAAATGGCAGTGGCAGCCGTTTTCAATATGAAAACATCGGTAGTCGACAGAGGTGAACCATGGCTGCTTTTTACGTTCTCGCCTGCCTGGCCCTGGCCTGTGTGGTCTGGGCGGTGGCGACTGCCATCCGCATCGCGGAGTTCCTGGATAAAAGGGGGGTCAAGACACCCTTCCCGTTCTGGGGCTTCTACATTTTCAGAAATATGGGCCGCTACAGGGAGGTGACCATCCAGGAGACCGGCAAGGTCGGGCCGTTGTACTACCAATATGTCATTCCGATCAACGCCGCGCTGCTCCTGGCCCTGGCCGCCCTGGCAATCCGCTTTCTTTAAAACGGCATAAATTGAATTCGGGATCGACAACTCCAGCGCTCATCAGAACCACGTAATCGGAGCTATGGGGAGGAAACAGATGAAAGTCATCATGCACAGTTCAATCAGCCTGGACGGCTCCCTGCTCGGGTTCGAGGTCGACATGGCCGCTCACTATCGCATCGTGGGGAGCTACAGGGCCGATATTCATCTTATCGGCTCGAACACGGCCATCGAGGGCCTGAAGTTGTTCTCGGTGCGCATACCGAAAGAACAGGACAAGGACTTCATCAAGCCCAAGCGGGACAGGAAACTGCCGCTGTGGGTCATACCCGACACGGCCGGCAAGTTGAAAGGAAAACTTCACGCCCTGCGGCGCTTCGACCTTTGCCGCGACATTGTCATCCTCACGGGCAATCTGACCCCCAAGGGATACCTGCGCTATCTGACCGAGCGCAACTACGACTGGCATTACATGGGCAACCGGCCGTTCGATTATGCCCACGCACTCGAGCTGCTGGCCAACGAGTACAGAGCGAAAACCGTCCTGACCGACACCGGGAAAACACTGAACGGCATTTTGCTTAACAGCGGCCTGATCGACGAGATCAGCTTGCTGGTGCATCCCCTGATCGTCGGCAAAAAACCATTCCCCCTGTTTGATGATATCAGGGCCGATGTGGAATTGAGCCTGAAAAAGAGCAAATCCCTGGGCAAAGGCCGATTGTGGCTGGTCTACAAGGTGATCCGGCCGGGCAAGACAGGAAAATGAGGAGGTAACCAAATGAAAAAGCTCACTTTTTTTATCGTGGATGTTTTCGCCGAGAAGAAATATGCCGGCAACCAACTCGCGGTTTTCCGTGAAGCGCACTCGCTCAACAGCGAAGCCATGCAGCAGATCGCCCGCGAAACCAATTTTTCCGAGACCACGTTCATTCTCAAGGACGAGCCTCGCGAAGGCGGCTACGACGTGCGCATCTTCACGCCACGGGAAGAGGTCCCTTTCGCCGGTCATCCGACATTGGGGACCGCTTTCATTGTTTGCAACGAGATCCTGAAGGGAAAGAGCGATTCTGTATCCTTGAATTTGCAGGTGGGCAGGATCCCGGTCACTTTCGGTCGGGACGGTTACGGCTGGATGAAGCAGGTCGAGCCCGAATTCGGGAAGCAGCACCCGGCTGCGGCCATGGCCGCAATACTCGGTTTGCCCGCATCGGCCATCGATGAGCGCTATCCGATCCAGGAAGTTTCCACGGGATTGCCTTTTTTCATCGTACCGCTGAAGACCATAACCGCCTTGAAAAATGCGAAAGTAGACCGGGATAAATATTTCGCATTTATAGAAAACTCCTGGGCCAAGGGGATACTGATCTTCTGTCCGCAAGCCCACGAAGCTGCGAACGACATCAGCGTGCGCGTCTTTGTCGATTGTTTCGGCATTCCCGAAGATCCGGCCACGGGCAGCGGCAACGGCTGCCTGGCCGGCTACCTGGTCAAGCACCGCTATTTCGGCAAGGACAGCATCGACATCCGCAGCGAGCAGGGCTACGAGATCGGCAGACCTTCGCTGCTGCTCTTGAAGGCGGCAGAGAAAGATGAAAAAATCAGCATCAACGTCGGCGGCAAATCCATTATCGTCGCCAAAGGCGAATTCATTTGATCGTCCCCAGAGATCACCCCGACGTTTTTTGCCCCAATGCCAGACAGAATGAATCATCTATGGCCCCTCAAACGAAAAACCCAGAAAGATTCTGGCGCTATGCCTTGTGGCTCGCCCTGTTCACGATCCTTTACAACCTGGCAGAAGGGCTCATCTCGGTCTATTTCGGCGCTCAGGATGAGGCGCTAACTCTTTTCGGATTCGGTATCGATTCGTTCATCGAAGTCATGTCCGGAGCAGGCATTCTGGCCATGGTGCTGCGTATTCGCCGCAATGCGGAAGGGGAGCGCTCACGATTCGAACGAACCGCCTTGCGGGTGACCGGCACATCATTTTTCCTGCTTGCCGCCGGACTTGCCGCCAGCGCCTTATACGCTCTGTTCAATGCCCACAAGCCGGAAACGACAGTTCCCGGCCTGATCATTTCGATCATTTCCATCGCGATCATGTGGGCATTGGTCCTGGCCAAACGCAAAGTCGGGCGCGCACTGCACTCGGCGCCCATCCTGGCCGACGCCAATTGCACCATGGCCTGTATCTACATGTCACTGGTGCTGCTGGTATCCAGTATTGTCTACCAGTTAACTGGATTCGGTTTTGCCGACAGCCTGGGTGCACTGGGCCTGATCTATTTTTCGGTCAGCGAAGGAAAGGAAGCATTCGCAAAAGCGGCCGGGCTGGAATGTTGCAGCGGTGATGAATCATGCACGGTGGACCATGAATAAAAAAACGGCGGCTTTGAGCTTTCTCGGTGTTTGCCTGGTTCTGGCGATGCTCCTTGTCGCCAAGGCGATTTCTCCCATCTATAAGCGGAAGCATTTTCGCGATCGCCCTGGTCGCTTTTGGTATTTTGTCCCGCGGTTTTACGTGGAAGAAATGATCCGTCCCGATTCAGAAGGGGAAAGGAAACTCGGCAAAGGCAAGAGGCTGTTGCTGGCGTGTTGCGGTATTGTTGCGGTCGCAATGGGTGCCGCCGGCATTTTCCTGCCGCTCCTGCCCACCACTCCCTTTCTGCTCCTGGCTGCCGCCTGCTTTTTGCGCAGTTCGGAACGTTTGTACAACTGGCTCATCACCCATAAGTGGTTCGGTCGCTATATCCGCCAGTACCGCGAACACAAGGCCATCTCCCGGCAAACCAAGGTGGCGACCCTCATGCTGCTGTGGGGCACTCTCGCTTTTTCGGGGCTGGTGGTGCTCGAATGTCGCTTTGGGTCAGGATCCTGCTGCTGGCGGTCGGAGTGGGGGTTACCCTGCACCTGTTGAGCATGAAAACAATGAAGTGAAGCAAGGAAAACAATAGATCATTTCGGCTTTTGACATCGTTTGCCAGCGGCCTAGACTTCCGTCAGTGCAAACCAGCATTTATAAAAACAGAATATCCCTGATTTTTCTGAGGTAAAACGCATTGGAAAACTTTCAATCCGAAAAATTCAAGCAGTATTCCAATTGTGTCTCCGCGCCTGGCCCTGGCCATCGGCATCCTGGCCGTATCCTCGGGATCGATCTTCGTCCGCATCGCCCAGGAGGACGCCCCTTCCCTGACCATCGCAGCTTTCCGCCTGGGACTGGCAGCGCTGATCTTGCTGCCAGCGGCCTGGTTGCGCTGCCGCAGAGAGCTGTTTGAACTCAAAGCCTCGGATTGGGGTTGGGCGCTGGCTTCGGGTTTTTTCCTGGCCATCCATTTTGGCACCTGGATCACTTCGCTCGAATATACTTCCGTGGCCAGTTCAGTGGTTCTGGTCTCGACATCGCCGCTGTGGGTGGCGCTGGCGGCCCGGGTTTTTCTGGATGAGCCCTTGCCGCCGGCCTTGTTGGCCGGGCTAGCGCTGGCCATGTGCGGAAGTATTGTCATCAGCTTTGCCGAGTCCGGTTCCGGCTTTTACGCACAACCTTTGCTGGGCAACGCCCTGGCCCTGGCCGGTGCCCTGGCCGTCAGCGGCTATTGGCTGATCGGGCGGCATCTGCGCCGCCACATGTCACTTATCCCGTACGTAACCCTGGTATATGGCTTCGCGGCATTAATCCTGCTGATCAGCGCACTGCTTTTTCGCCAGCCCTTGGCCGGATTTCGGCCGACAACCTACGGCTGGTTCCTGCTGTTGGCCCTGGTTCCGCAATTGCTGGGTCACTCGACTTTCAATTGGTCACTGGCCTATCTCCCGGCCGCTTATGTAGCCATCGCTACTCTGGGCGAACCAATCGGCGCTGCGATCCTGGCTTTTCTCTTTCTGGGCGAGAATCCGTCTTTGTTGAAAATAGCGGCGGCTACCCTTATCCTGGTCGGTATCCTTCTGGCATTGCGCCAAAGCCCCATAAAAATCGAAAAAATTCGACAGCAAATACCGCCTGAATAACCTGCCATGGTTTTTCAGTCCCACTCTGGACTTTGGCTCACCAATCCGCTACAATTTCATGACAAGGAGGAGGCATGAACATCCTGGTCGCCTATTATTCCGAAACCGGCAATACACTCAAGGTGGCCGAAGCGATATTCACCGGCATCCGGCATACGCAAAAGAAAACTGCTGCCCATCGATCAGGCCGATGATCTCGAGTATTTATGACCTCATCTTTTGCGGTTTCCCGGTCCATCACCACAGCGTTCCGGCCAAAGTGACCCATTTTCTGAAAAGCATACCGCAAGGAAAAAAACTGGCTCTTTTCGCCACCCATGGCTCGCTGCGCGGCGGTGAAAAAGCAATTTCCGCCTTTTACGCGGCCCTCAGCCTGACCGGCGGCCAGACCATATTGGGCACCTTCGGCTGCCGCGGTCAAGTCAAATTCGAACTGCTGGACGATTGGATGGAAAAACCCCAGGAGCGTGTCCTGGGCCTGGAAGCCCAGAGCGCCCACGGCCATCCCGACCTCGCCGACCTTGAAGACGCTCGAGCTTTTGCCGATTTGATGCTGCATTCGGTCGAGCATTTGCATGGAGCAGGCAAAAAATCATAAAACAATGAAATTCGCGGTGATATAACAAAGGCAGCAAAATGACTGACTACATTTTCAAACTTGACCTCAAGGTGCGCGATTACGAATGCGATATGCAGGGTATCGTCAACAACGCGATCTACCAGAACTACCTTGAACACTGCCGCCATGAATTCCTCCTTTCGCGGGGCATCGACTTCAACCGGCTCACCCAGGAAAAAATCTTTTTGGTGGTGGTGCGGGCGGAGCTTGATTACAAAACGCCGCTGCGCGGCGGCGACGCTTTCTGGATCGGATTGAACCTGAAGCGCGTTTCGCCGATACGATTTGCTTTTTTGCAGGACATCTTCCATAACCCGGACCAAAGGCTTGCCCTTTCAGCCCGTACCACCGGTACGGCGCTGAATGAAAAAGGTCGGCCTTTTTTACCGCCGGAAATTATAGCCCTGCTTGAAGCTCCGGGAAAAGTTGAAGCGAAATTGAAATATTAGCAGGCTGGCGGCCGGCAATGTCAAGTCGAATTCAATGCGGCCGCTCTTGACAAAAAAGGCAATTTCGATTATTCTTAATGCCAAAGCGGGAATAGCTCAATGGTAGAGCGCAACCTTGCCAAGGTTGATGTTGCGGGTTCAAATCCCGTTTCCCGCTCCATTGGCGGCGTAGCCAAGTGGTAAGGCAGCGCTCTGCAAAAGCGCTATTCATCGGTTCAAATCCGGTCGCCGCCTTGTTTTAATCCACCGAGATTTCAAGCGCTTCCGTTTTTAATATTTTCAAGCTGTTAAAAATCAGATTGGCATTGCCGACCAGAACCACGATCCCTTTTTCCCGGCCGCTGCTTCGATGCCTGGATCCCATCTGTTCATCCATGACCTGCATCACGCGGTCGAGACTGACTTCCTGAAAAAGCTGGGGTCCGATCGGCAGTGCAAGCGATCCCATCCCCTGGCTGTGAAATCGATCGATCTCTGCCTGCAGGTCATAATCGAATCGGCTTGTCTCCACCTGGGCCCGGCCGATGTAATAATTCAAGGCGTCAAGGTATTCCTTCCTTTCAATGGGGCGAACGACGAATTTTCTCCTTTCCTGATCCACCAGCAAAAGGAAATTTTCCAGATCATTGTATTTCAAGCGCAGATAATTGCAGAAAACAGTGAATTTTTTTAAGAAATAGGTCTCGGTATTGACCTTGTAGCCGGCCATGGAAAACTGATTTTTTTTGGATTGGTAAATCCGCCCGCCTGGAAAACCGAAAAGGGCAAAATTGCCGATCACATATGGCAGATAACTGACATCGGTCACAGCCGGGGCCGCATCGAACCAATAGACCGCCGGCTGTTCAGCGGAATTGACATTGAGGACAAAGATCCTGCGGTTGGCATTGATGGTGATTCCTTCTTTTTTTGTTTTGGACTGCTGCGGGGATGGCTGCGGCAGATCCTTTTCGATCATGCCCAGGATGAAGTAAGGATTGATTTTCCCCTTCAAGATCAGCAGGGCGTTATCGGGCCGGAAGGTTTTTAAAAGGAACGAACGCAATTGAGCCAGGTTGATCCGGTTTAGAATATCCTGGAGCAGTAAACCCTGGGAGAAATAAAAATTTCCGGTCATTTGCTGGTAAGCCAGTAAAAAAGCCATCTCCTTTTTCCAATCCCGGTTTTTGGCGAACAATGACCAGAATTTTTCCTTGCTTTGGTTGAATTTCTTCAGATGAAAGGATTGGTAGTAAAAAATTTCCTTAAGCAGTTTTGGAAAAGCCGCCAGACGGTCAGGCAGGAAATTCATGGTGATCTTCACATATTCCGGGTTTTGCTCGACCTGGTAGTCGTTCCCCTGCCGCTGCAGCATATCCATAAGATTGGAAGGCGGTGAATTCAATTCCCGCTCAAACATATTCATGGCCATCAACTGCGAGATGGCCAGGGATGTGTAATTCTGCGAGCTGCCGTCCAGGTAAATGAGCAATTGGGCGTGGATGAAAGGCATGTCGTTGTCCTGCAAAACCTTGACGACCAACCCTTTGGATGTCGTGAAAGAAAAAAGCCGCGTTTCTGAGGCCAGCTCCCGGCTGCAGCCCAGAAAAAACACCACCCCACCCAGAAAACACAATATGCAGCGAAGTTGCGAAATTCTATTTGTCATAAACATTCAGGACAACCTGGTTTTCCTTAACCAGGTATTTTTTCGCGCTTTCCATGATATCATAGGAAGTAATCTTGCGCAGGCGCTTGAGCTGAACGTCAAAAAAATTCAGTTCGCCGAACATATGGAAGAATTCGCCGATGCGTAAGCATCTTTCCTCCAAAGAGACCATGCTTTTCAAAAAATCAATTTCCATCAGGGAGCGGACGGCTCTCACGTCACTGTTGCTTATGGGATTGCTGCTCAGGGCCTGGAATTCTTTTTCCAGAACATATTTGGCTTTTTCAAGATTGATGCGCTTTACGGCTGAGATCTGGATGGTAAGGCAATTGGCCTCCATATAATCGGTAAAACTGCTCTCGATCTCGACATCCAATTTGTTTACAATGTTGAGGATATGGTCCAGACGGGCAAAACGCGGATCGGTCAGGTAATAGCGCAAAAAATCGAAATACATGAAATTATAGCCGATCTTGGCAGGAGACTTGATGCCATACACGACAAAATTCCTTTTCAAACCCTCAATCATCCAATTCTTCAGCAAAAATGATTTCCGCTGGTTGTGGGCGCTGAAAACCGGGTTGGAAGGCTTCCGGCCCGGGGGAATATCCTGGAAAAACTTGTTGATCCCGGCCCGCAATTCGTTGATATCGAATTTCCCGGCAATAATCAGAAGGATATTGGCAAGGTTCTGAAAATTTTGATAACTCTCCCTGATCCTATCGTTGCTTAAAAAACGGATCTTGTTCAGGTCTCCATACAGCGGGTATTCATAGGCAGAACCTTCAAAAACCTTGGAGTTGACCCAAGTCTGAGCCTTGAAATTCTGGCTCGATTCCCAGAGACGATTTATGCGATTGAAGATCTGGTTCTTGTGATAGTCAATATTTGCATCCTGCAGGCGCAGGCTTTTCAAGCGTTCGCTTTCCAGCCAAAGGGCCACATTGATTTCCTGGGCCGGAAGCGTCTCATAAAAAACGGCATTGTCATAATTCACCCGCCCGCTGACGATCCCGCCCATTTTATTGACGAAAAGGACATGGTCGTACGGCTCAAGGTTTTCGTTACCATCGAACATCAGATACTGATAGAGGTAGGATATGCCGCGGCTGTCGGCAGGCTCGTTGCGGGCGCCATGCATGTGATAAACGCAGACCGCAGCGGCCTGCATGTCGTTGCTGGGAGAAAGGATTACTTTCAGACCATTGGGCAACTCGAAGGAACTGACCGTGACCGTTTGCGCGCTGATGGGAACGAGGGTAATAACCAAATACCAACAAAAGATCCATGCCTTTATCACTTTATTATTTTACCGGGGAACACAATTTTAGTCAAATGCTCTTTTTTTACGGCTTGGCAGAATTAAACTTGACATTGACGAACAATTTTAATTATAATTAATACTAAATTCAAAGACAATTGGAGGATTTCAGCAATGAAGAAATTTGCCTTTCTTATTTTAATTCTAATAACCATAGCCTTGACAGGAGTGCTCGCCCTGGACAAAGAACAGACCGACGCCTGGATCGCCCTTGTTGGCGAAAAAGACCTGAAAGTCAAAATGCAAAAACTCGATGATTATTACAATAAATACGGCGGCAAAGAAGATCGAAATTCCATATACATGTACCTCCATCTAGCCGAAACCACATACCAGCTGCAGCAATATGAAAGAACCATCGAATTCGGTGAAAAAGCGCTGACCTACGAAGAGATCGAATCCAGCTACAAGCTGCGCCTATATCTTTTCCTGGCCAATGCCTATAACCTGACCAAAAAAGATCTGGACATGGCCTACAGCTACGCCGATAAGGTCATTGTACTTGCCAGAAAACTTAACAGCGCTACGCAGAACAACACTCTCATCGACAACAATTACGTTGCCCCGGCCCTGCGCATTCAGGTGCAATTACTGGCAGCCAAACCCAACGACCCGCAAAACTCCGTGAACGCTTTAAACAAGGCTCTCGAGGCATACCAACTGGATAAATCGGACAAGTCAGCCAATTTCGTTTTGGCCTTAAGCGAACGCATGCTCAAGAGCGACAACTTGAAAGAAGCGATCCGCGGCGTCGAAGCCATAAACCAGAACAAACCCCATGCGGATTACTATAAAATGCTGGGGCTGTGGTACGCACGATTGAAAAACCAGGAAAAGGCCATTGAGAACCTGAAAACTTCATACCAAATGAAGAAAAATGCCAAGGTGGCATACGATCTGGGGGTTTTACTTAACCAAAACGATAATCTGGACAACGCCTTGGACTATCTGGCCGAAGCCCACCTGCTGAACGACGAAAAATACTCCGAAGAGGCCTTGAAATTGCTGCAACATCTCATTTTTTACGTAAAAACCAAAGGACAGCCACTGGCAGAGCAGGAACAAGTTTTCAACGATGTTGTGAACGCGGCAAAAACCCGCCTGGGCATTACTCTTCCCTGATCAGGCTCCAAGCAAAATCTGTCTTTTATTACCCACACGCCGGGTAATATTGTGTCCATCCCAATATTCAAATAAAACAATGAGATATTTTCTGCTGTAGGAAGTGATGGCGCGCAAATCCTCAAAAGTTAAAATATCACCCTGGTTGCGTTTGAATTTTTTCAAACGGTTGATGATCTTGTTGTATTCATCAATAAAAATTAAATGTCTCTCATCCAACTGCAGGAATTTTTCCTCGTCGAGCATGTACCAAAGTGAATCATTAATCTGCTTGAGAGAGTATTCTGTGTTTTTCTGAACATTTTCAATGGTAAATATCAGAAGTTTGTTGGCTTTCAAGGTTTTTTCTATATCGGCCATGCGCGTTTTTTCCTCGCCCATCAAGGGCAGCTTGGAAAAAATCAGCACATTTGGCAGCACCTTACAAGGAAATTCCTGGCTGCATTTTTTTAACAAGTATTTGAAAAAAATGGTTTCCTGGGGGATTTTGACCGTCTTTTCCAATTGAGTGAATTTCAGGGTTCTTTCCCTGCCTTCATACGCCTGACGCAAACCGTTTTCCATGGCGGCCAGGTTTTGCAGAAAATGCTCCCAGGATGTGACGAATAAATAATTAAGATTGATGACTTTCAGTTGCCTGGCAAGTTCCAATTCGATCAAAACCTTTGCCGCAGTGCTTCTTTCCAGGGAAAAAAAATAAAGCAGGCCTTCCACTTCCAGAAAATTTTCCACGGTCAACAGGGCCAGGATGATCTCCCTGAAAGTTTTATCCTGGATAGAACGCAGGATTTCCGCCATCTTTTTCAGTTTCCTCTGATTGTACTGTGATAGAACCGGCAAAAGTACTGTGAAACGACCCTTGGCGTTTTTAAAATCTATTTCCTGGCGGAAACTGAATTCAACCTGATTTTTAAAATGAGCCGTGAACAGATCATCGCTTATTTTACTGAAATTAGCTGCTACACTTTTGCCCGCGATCTGGACATTTCCTGTGAAATTCGCCTGGGAATGGGAAAATTTGATAAAATAAGCGCTGAATCTCATATTGTTTCAATATTGTCCGCGAATCATTGGCTGCATTGGGGAAATTCTTCTCCGGCAGGAATCAGCTGACAATGCTGACGCTGGCTTTTTTCAATAGGAACTTGTTTTTGAAAATTGTCGAAAATGAAAGGAAAGCAATATAAAGATACCCGTATTGAAAAAGCATGAGAAAGGGCAGGGTCAGCCAAATGCCTTCAACGGCGCAAGTGATCACGGCAAATGTAAAATAAAGGCCGAGAGCGAGCTCAACCACCGGAATCAAGAGATTCTTGTTCCCTTTGTATTTTTTAGAAACCCAAGCGTCATTTTTTTTCTCGATCCCGAATTTGGGAGTACGCACGAATTCAGATTCCTTGTTGAAAAGGGCTTCCAAAACCGCAACGGAATTGTTAACCGACAACCCGATCCCCAGCCCCATAAGCAGGGGAAGATACTTGAAGGTGTTGGTCCAATTGGAATATAGTTCTTTTTGTGAAACAATATAAAATGCGGAAACCGAGGCCGTAGCCATCAGGAATAGGGGCACATCATAAATAAACATCTGGCCCCAAACCAAATTTCGTCTTAAAATCACCACCGGCAGGATGGAAATTGACAGCGGCACCATCAAAAGGTAGGCCGTATTGGCCGCCAGGTGAAAAAACGCTTCGACTTTCACCTTCAGGGGCAATGTCGCCTTGAATATTCTGGGCAGCAGCTTTTTGGCTGTTTGAATTGAGCCCTTGGCCCAGCGATGCTGTTGGGCTTTGAAAGCAACAATATCCACGGGCAATTCGGCAGGGACCGAATGATCAGGGAGATAGATGAACTGCCAGCCTTTCATCTGGGTCCTGTAACTCAAGTCGAGGTCCTCGGTCAGGGTATCGTGCTGCCAGCCGCCACCGTCAATAATGGCGATTTTACGCCAGATCCCGGCCGTGCCATTAAAATTGAAAAATCTTCCGGAACGGTTGCGCGCCGTATGTTCGATCACGAAGTGGCCATCCAGGAAGATCGATTGCAAATTGGTCATCAGCGAAAAATTGCGATTCAAGTGGCTCCAACGCATCTGCACCATGGCCACTTTATCAGAAGTGAAATAGTGGATGGTGTTCATCAGGAAATGCTTGTGGGGAATGAAATCGGCATCAAAAACGGCAATGAATTCGCCCTTGGCCACCTTCATGCCTTCTTCCAGCGCCCCGGCCTTGAAGCCCTTGCGATTCTTTCGCTGCAGATAGGAAATATCAATGCCCTGTTTTTTGTAATAATTCACCCGCCGCTGGGCAATGGCCACGGTTTCGTCAGTGGAATCATCCAGGACCTGTATCTCAAGCAATTCCCGGGGATAGTCCATTTTTACTACCGCGTCGATCAAGCGCTCCGCTACATACATTTCATTATACATGGGCAGCTGAATGGTCACCCGCGGCAATTCGTCGAACTCGCTTTCCGGCTTGGGAACGGCTTTTTTGTTTTTATAATACAAATAAACCATATAGTAGCGATGTGAGCCGAAAACGGCCAGAATCGAAAGTACCACAAAATAAAGCACCACAATAACTGCGTTTAGATTTTCCATTTCATCCCCATAAGGTCACGATTAAAAACAAATTATACAACAAAATCATTGTCGGTTCAAGCAAGCTTGTTGACAGAGGGGAAATATCGGGGTGAGAGGATTTGAACCTCCGGCCTTTCCGACCCGAACGGAACGCGCTAGCCAGGCTGCGCTACACCCCGGAACCTGAGAGGCCTTATTGTAGCACAAAATCGGGAGTTTGTGAAATCCTTCCAAAGTGGACAAGCTCCCCCGGTTGAGGCATCGCCGTCATGGAACTTTGCTTTCGGCAGTTATTACAGATATAATGAAAAATTCCGGGGGTGCACCATGAAACGGGCATTGATCAGCGTTTACCACAAGGAAAATATCGAAACAATCGCCGCGGCTTTGTTTAAAGCAGGGTGGGAAATCATTTCCACCGGCGGAACCGCCGCTTACCTCAAAAAATGGAACATCCCGGTGACCGAGGTTTCCCAGATCACGAATTTCCCGGAAATTCTTGACGGCCGGGTAAAAACCCTGCATCCGCTGATATTCGCTCCGGTCCTGGCCAAAAGAACAACCGATCATTTGCGGCAGTTACAGGAATTCCGCACGGCCAAGATCGACCTGGTGATCATCAACTTCTACCCCTTTGAAGATGCCCTCGAAAAAAATGCCGCTGATTTGGATGCCATGCTGGAAAACATTGATATTGGCGGCCCGGCCCTGGTCCGCGCTGCCGCCAAAAATTTTCGTGACACCATCGTGCTCATAGATGAAAAGGATTACGCACCGGTCATCGCCGCGATTGAGAGCAACAATGACATCTCAATGGAATCGAGAAAGAAATTGGCGCAAAAGGCCTTCGCCTACACCTCGTTTTATGACTCGTTGATCGCGGCCTACCTGCATTCCGGCGAGATGGCCCCCCCGGATTTTATAAACATCGGCGGCCGCAGGACGCAGACCCTGCGCTACGGTGAGAATCCCCACCAGGCGGCTTTCATGGCCATCCGTGACCGCCGATCGCCCTTTGGTGCCATCAACCAGCTGCAGGGCAAGGCTTTGTCTTTCAACAACATCCTGGACCTGGCCATGATGTATGAGCTGCTGAACGAATTCCAGGAAAAAAAGCATTTCGCGGCCGTCGTCAAACATCAGAATCCCTGCGGTGCCGCCATGGCCGCCGGCCAGCTGCCCGCATTTCAAAACGCTTTCCAGGGCGATCCGCGTTCTGCTTTCGGCGGCATCGTCGGCTTCAATCACCGCCTCGAAGCCGAAACCGCCGCGGCCATGAGTGAAATTTTTTTTGAGGTCATAATCGCTCCTGACTTTGCTGCGGAAGCATTGAAGATCCTGCACAAGAAAAAAAACCTGCGCCTGATCCGCATGCCGGCCGGCTACGTGGAAAATGCCGATTTCAAGACCATCCCCGGAGGTTTCGTCTATCAAGGCCGGGACAACCAGGCAGTTGACGCGAAATCCTTTGCATTGCAATCCGGAAAGCCTTTGAGCAGAACCGAAAAGAGTGACGTAGGATTCGGCTGGAAAATCATCAAATACGTTAAATCAAACGGCATAATCCTTGTCAAGGATCTCACCTTGATCGGCGTGGGCGCCGGCCAGGCCAGCCGCATCGATGCGGTGGAACTGGCCATCCGCAAATGCCAATCCTCTCCGACCGGAGCGGTGCTCCTTTCCGACGCGTTTTTTCCCTTCCCCGATTCGGTCGAACTGGCCGCCAAACACAATATCGCCATCCTGGTCGAGCCCGGCGGATCGATCAAGGATCCCGACGTGATTTTAACCGCTCAAAAACTCGGCGTCACCCTGCTCTTTACCGGCATTCGCCATTTCCGGCATTGAGAGGCAGCCCGCCAAGCGATTCCCAGCGGAGACGGCCCGGCTTTCATTGACAACCAGTCCGAATTCAGGTAGTTTTCACTCATGGAACCAGGCGGCATAAAGATCTCAGCGGTCATCATTACCTACAACGAGGAAGATCGCCTTCCCGATGCTCTGGCCAGTTTGCAGGGCGTAGCCGATGAAATAATCGTGGTCGATTCCTACTCAACCGACAGCACCTTGGCAATCGCCAGGGCTGCCCAGGCCCGGATATGGCAGAACCGCTTCGAAGACTATGGAAAGCAAAAGAATTTTGCCCTGGAAAAAGCCGGGCACGAATGGATCCTCAACCTGGACGCTGACGAGAGGGTTTCCCCGGAATTGAAGCGCGCCATCAGCGAACTGAAGGAAAACAACATGCCCGCAGCAGTGGCCGCTTTTGCCATCAAGAGAAAAACCTTTTACCTGGGGCGCTGGATCCGTCATTCGGGGTGGTACCCCGACCGCAAGATCCGGCTTTTTAAAAAAGCCTCCGCGACCTGGCAGGGGCGGATCCACGAGAGGCTGCAGGTCACTGGCCGCATCGCATCCCTGCCTGGAGACATTCTGCATTTCACCTACCGCGATATCGGTGACCATATACGCCGCCTGGACCGCTATTCCACTTTTTTGGCCGAGGAGATCGTCCGCCAAAACAAGAAATTCCTGCTGCTGCGCCTGCTCATTCTGCCGCCGGTGACTTTCTTCAGGCATTATGTCTGGCGGCTGGGATTTTTAGACGGTTTCCCGGGACTGGTCATCGCCACGGTTTCATCCTGGGGAACAGCGATGAAGTATCTGAAGGCCCTCGCCCTGAAGCGCCGCTCCCGGAGCTGAAAGGCCGGGGTTGCCAATGGGGCCGGTGTGCGCTATAATAGGCGCATGAACAAAGCCCCCAAATGCAACACCAACCAGACGGCCAAGTGGATCCGCGTCATCGTTTCGCTCGGCGTCATCGGCGCCGGGATCTATTATAAAAACTGGATCGGGCTGCTGGGCATCGTCACCCTGCTCAGCGCCTTCACCGGCTCCTGCCCCCTTTCCCTGCAATTCAGAGGCTTGAACGATATAAAGATCAAACGCAACAATTCAGAACAAGAATAACTTTCAGCCTTTTTTAAACCGCACATCAACGGCCGGCGACAAAGAACTCTTGACAGTTTCCATGAAAAGTGCTATAATTTTTTCAATTCAATAGAATCCGAGGAAAAAAATGAACCCCCCTTTAAAAAAACATGGAATTTTATTGTTTTTTATGGTTTTGTCAGGGCTTTCCCTGAAATACGCCGTGGTTCTGGCGGCCAGGCAGGCCGAAAACCAGAAAACCATCCTGTCACTGCAAACAACTGTCGATAAACTCAATGATAGGCTCAACGTCCACCGTGAAGCCATGGCCAACACCGATTTCTACCGCTTCCAGGAAAATATTTTCCGCCTGCAAAAACCCGGACTTGCAAAAATCACCAATTCGGTTTTTACCCTGAGCCGGAAACACGGTTTCGATCCCTACCTGGTCATGGCAATTATCTTCGTGGAAAGCAGCTTCAACCGTCATGCCGTATCCAGGGCAGGCGCCTACGGCTTGATGCAGGTGAATTACCCGGTCTGGAAAAAAGAGCTGAACATTGACCGCAACAAGCTCACCCAGATCGATTACAACATCGAGCTCGGGCTCACCATCCTCAAAGGCTACCTGCAGGAAACAAAGGGGGACATGATCAAAGCCCTGATCCTCTACAACAACGGCTACAAGTACACCAATACCCATTACCACGAAAAAGTGATCGCTTCCAATTTTTATCAGTACGCCGACATCGGCTGAAACATCTTTCCAGACCAGCTGCAAGGGTTGTAAAAAAAAACCGCCTCCCTCATAATCCGGCCTGGGAACAGGTCGGTAAAGAGATCCGCGCCAATTCCCGCCCAAGAACCGTCTAATCCGGTTTGACGGTAAGCAAAGGAGGCGGACATGAAAACCATACTTGCGATACTGACGATCACTATGACCGTGTTTTTGGCCACAACGCTGGTCGGGAACCCGAATAAGGATGAATTAAAAGTAATATACAACCTGTCGGGAAACCTGCAAAACCTTGATAACAAGGAATTGGTCGTCACCTTCTCCGACGACATGCTGCCTTTGGGCGGAAAAAGAGATGGCAGCGCCATAGTGCAGATCACACCGTCAATCAAGGGTGAATTCACCTGGCGCGGCAACCGTACCCTGGCCCTTAAGCCCGAAGTCCGCTTCCGTTATTCCACCACCTATACTGCTGTCATTCCGGCAGGGACACGGTCTCTCTCGGGAAAGGTCCTGCCGCGGGCCTTGCGCTGGCAGTGGACCACCCCGCAGGCGTTTCCTGTTGAGATCAAGCCCGCGGCCCGAAGTTATTTTTCCGATTTGAACGCACGGAGAAAAATTGAACTTTCAGGTCTGGGTGAAAGACGCCTTCACCCTGCGCTTCAATCAGTCGGTGGCCGCCGCCGGCGCCAGGGAGTTCTTCATCCTGAAAGAGGCCAAGAGCGGCAAGCAGGTCAAGATCCTGGTTTCCCAGGAAACAGCAGAGGAGCTCAAGATCAGCTACTCCAAGGACCTGGAGCGGGGGATGCTATATCAATTTATCGTTAAAAGGGGTTTTTGCGGCAGCGAAGGGAGCACCGGGACCGGCAAGGAATTCACTTTCAGCTTTGACACCGTGCCGGCATTCAGCTACACGGGCACAGGTCCACTTGTCCTTTACACCGATTCTCGCTATTGCCAACTGCTTTTTTCCAATGCACTGGCCGAAACGGATCCTGCACTCATCAAGATATTTAAAGTAATGGGCCAAAATAGAACCCCCCTGGTGTTCCGCCTCCAGTCTCGTCATTACGAGAACCAAGTCCTGATCATCCGCATTGACGACGAGCTGGCCTCGGGCGACCGCCTGAGCATCCAGATCGACCGGAACCTGACCAACATCTACAATGAGCGGCTGCCCGAGGGCCTGGAACTCGAAGCCGAGGTCTGCTCCAGCCGTTCCCCGCACCTCGAATTTTCCCTGCGGGATAAAAAACTGTCCATGACCGCCAAAAGCATGAAACAAGCGAGTGTCCGCCTGCTCAAGCTCAAGCCCGAATTCTATACCCAGTTGACGAACCGGGATTTCGGCATGCTGCAGCAAAAGCATTTCAAGGCTGAATTCATCGAGAAAGAGATCCTGCAAAAGCTGACCGACCTGCCGGAAAAATCGAACAACCCGGCGCTGAAGGACAATGAACTGGGCTCGCCCCTGGGCTTCTTCGCATTCCTTGTCCAGCGCTATGAGCCATACAACGCCTGCCGCGACATCGCCCTGATGCGTCTTCCCGCGGCGCGTCCGCCCGAATTACAGGTTTTTCACCGCCGCAACATGGACATGGTGGTCAAGGCCGGCCAGGGACAGACACTGTATTGGCTGTACGACAACCGCAACGGCAAGGGCCTGGGAAAAATCCCGTTCTTCCTCAAAGGATATGGCCAGGAAGCACGGCCGCTCGGGGAATCTTCCGCTAACGGCGTGCTGCTCAGCGACAGGGAGATCCAGGAATCCGACCTGGTCACGGCCAGAAGTCCTGACAACAGCGACATGGCCTTGGCCAAACTGGACCGCCGGCCCCCATCCGACCGCGAGGTCAAGATCACCGTGTTCAGCGAACGGGATTTTTACAAGCCCGGCGACACGGTCCATATCGGCGGCATCGTCAAGGAATATTCTGCAGGAAAGGTTTCTTCAACAAAAGCGACATCGGCGTCCCTTGAGATCATGGGGCCGGATTGGCAGAAGGTTAAAAGCGACACGCTGCAGCTTGATCCCCTCGGGGGATTTCATTATGAGTACAAGTCGGACCCGGCCGGCAAAAAGGGACTCTACCAGATCCAGGTCCAAGTCACGGACGCGCAATCCTGGCGGGCCCTGCACAACATTACCATCGATTACTACCAGCCGAACACGATCGAAGTGGCGATCACCGACATGGCCGAGCATTACCTGTTCACAGACACCTTTCGCCCCCGGGTCAGCGGCTCCTACCTGGCCGGCAATCCCATGGCCGGCGATGCGTTCACTTATACGCTTTCAGCTTATGATAATGACGATCCCAAGATCTTTAAAACGAATGGACTGGACCGATATAGTTTCGGCCTCGGCAATTACCTGGCGAAAAAAGACCCTCTTAAGCAGGGTCATGACAAGCTGGATGCAAGCGGCAAGTTCACCCTTGACATACCAATGAAAACATTCAAGGCAACAAATTACCTTGCAGAGCTGCACTTTTCCGTGACCGGGAAGTCAGCCGAAGGCAAGGAATTCACGGCCAGGGCCAAGTCAATATTTTTCCCGGGCAATCTGCTGACCGGCATGCACATCGGTCGTTACCAGAACCTGAAAGATCCGGTCAAAGCCGAGCTGGCCCTGGTCGATTTCCAGGGAAAGCCTGCTTCAGGCGAGATCCGCGTTTCTCTTTACCAGCAGTTTTATGAAAAAAACCAGTGGAAACTGAAAAAGGTGGCCGGGCCCGAAGACATTTATGTCGACAAGATAAAGACCCACGCTTTTCGTGTGCAGAAAGCGGGCCATTATGTCCTGCGCTGCGACACCCCCGACGCGGAACGGCCGCATTGTTTCGACCTCGGGCAGTTTTCTTCGCCTGGGACAGCAGCTATTCCGACCAGGACAACAGGCTGCAGGATCGAATCCGATCAATATGCACCTGCATACCGGCGAAACGCTGAAATGCTTCATCCGTTCACCCCGGGAGGGCCAGGCGCTGGTAACCGTCGAAAGGGAGAAGGTGCTCGATTCCCGGGTCATCGCTCTGCAGAAGATGACGCCTCTGGATATCCCGATCAAGAAAGAATATTTCCCGGCCATCCGCGTCAACGTCATCGCCATGTACGACGAACAACGTCTCCGAGGAAACCTCCAGGGATTTCAGGGTCGAGGATAAAGGCAAGATCCTGCGCGTCGGACCTGGAAAGCCCGGGCGAGATCAAGCCGGCCAGTAAGACCAAATTGAAAATAAGGGTGAGTGATAGCCAAAATAAAGAAGGTGAAGGCAAAACTTTTCGTCTACGCCGTGGACGAGGGCAACCTTTCCCTGAAGGGCTACCGGACCCCTGACCCGTTCCAGCTCTTTTATTATTACAGCACACCGAGAAGAAATGCGATCCGGACCTATTATTCAAAGAATTACACGCAATGGACCTTCGAACGGCCCATGATGGACATCGACCTGAAGGAACCGGCCATTTTCGGCTGCATCTTCAGGCCCGACTCCACGCCGCTGGCCGGGGCGACCGTCACCCTCGAGGACGAAAAACACAACCAGCTGAAAACGACCACGACCAGTGCCCAAGGATATTATTCTTTCTCCGGCATTCCCCGCGGACGCTATACCGTCAAGGCCGAAGCCAAGGGATTCCATCCCTTTCTCCAATCCGACATCTACTTCAATGGCGGCAATCACCGCCCCTGCGACCTGGCGCTGATCCCGGTCTCGGCAGACAAATATTGGAACTGCCGCTGATGAGTTCGGCGTGGAGGGCGACGGTCGCGGGCAGGGCCATGCCCGCGCCCATGGCCGCCGAAATGAAAAGCCTGGCCCGCCAGAAAGAGGAGGGAGAAGTCGAAGACAGGGCCGTGGGCGGAGGTGTCCTCGGTGGAGTCCCGGTCGATATCGCCGGCATCCGCGTGCGCAGCGATTTCCGCGAGGTCTTGTTCTTCAAGAACATAGAAACCGATGCCAATGGAAATGCCGAGGTCGAATTTGAAAGCTCGGACCAGCTCTCCACCTTTCGCATCATGGCCGTGGCCTACAGCGAGGACAGTTTCGGGTCAGCGGAAAAGAAGATCGTGGTCAGCAAGGACCTGCTGATTTCCGAGGCCATGCCCGAGTTCGCCCGCCAGGGCGACGAATTCATTGCCGGGGTTCAACTCAGCAACCGCACCATGCAGAAACTCCCGGTCACCCTGCTGGCCAAGCCCGAAGGGATAAGCATCAACGGCAATCCCCAGATCGAGCGCGTCCTGGATGCACGCGGCAACAGCCTGTTCCAGTTCCCCTTTCTGGCCGACCGCATCGGCGAGGCGAAGATCGATTTTTACGCCGTCTCGACGGCGGACAAGGACGGGCTCCAGAAAAAATTGCCCGTGACCGATCGCCTGGTCACGGAGACCCTGATCGATTTCGCCAGCGGCAAGTTCCTGAAAAAAATGATCGAGCCCCAGGCCGAAGCCGAAAACCAGGTCATCACCATCAAGGCCGCCCCCTCGCTGCTGCGGCCGGCCGTCAACATCGCCAAAAAACTCGTTTTCTATCCTTATGAATGCATGGAGCAGCGGGCTTCCAAGGTGATGCCCTTCCTGGCATTCAGCCCGCAGCTGGCCGAACGCCTGGAGCTGGGCCTGGACCAGGGACAGATACGCGAGGCCGTGAACGGCTACCTGAAGATCATCCCCGAATTCATGAATTCGCAAGGGGCCCTTTCATATTATCGCGGCGGCCAGTACAGCTCGGACTACCTGACCGCCTATGTCCTGTGGAGCCTGCACCTGGCCCGGGAGCGTGATTACATGGTGGACCCGCAACTGGTGCAGAAGCTGTCGGCATACCTGCAGCGGGCCAGCCTGGACAGGACCTGCGAAAGCTTTTATCAATTTGTTCTGAGCCTGAACAAGGGGGCCGACAGCAAAAAGCTGAAAAAGCTGGCTGCTGAAAGGGACACCCTGCCCCTGCCGGCCCGGGTTTTCCTGTACCGGGCCCTGAACAATCAGGGAAAACCGGCCGATCTCCTGGCGGCCATGCTGGCCGAGTTCAACAGCAGCCTGCAGGTCGAGGCTGATTTCGCTTACTTTGACGCCGGCGAATTCGCCTACCACCGCGACTTCCCGTTCTACTCTTCGCGCTTCGCCACCGCCCTGCTCCTTCAGGCCGTCCTGGAAGTGGATGGCGGCCATGTCCTGGCCGAACGCATCATCCGCTGGCTCCTCGAGGCCGAGCCCTACTGCTGGAACACGACCCAGACCAACTTCTGGGTCCTGTGCGCCATGGACCAGTACCTGGCAAAAGTGGAAAAAACCACGGCCCGCAAGGCGGAGATCGTTTTATTGGGCGAGAAGGCCGCCAAAGAATTCACTAATTACCAGGATATGCTCAGTGTCAGCAAAAAACTCGAGGGCCGCAAAGAACCGGTGGAAGCCAGTGTCACGGCCGACCAGCCGGTATATGTCACCAGCGAATTGACCTATCAATTGGCCCGGGCCGGCAAGAAAAGCCGCGGCATCGACATCCAGCGCCTGGTCTACAACGAAAAGGGACAGGCCGTCGATCGATTCAAGCGCGGGCAGATCTACCAGGTGGAACTGCTCATCAAGGACCGACAAGGAGGTCCCCTACGGCGTCATCGACGAGCCCCTGGCCGCCGGCTTCGAGCTCCTGCGCCAGGACATCGGCAGCACCCGTTCATTGAAAGAATTCAACACGACGAACCAGGTCAAATACCGGACGCCATGGATGCGCCAGGAGAACGCCGCCGACCGCCTGGTCTTCTATACCTATTCCATGCAGGGCAACCTGCGCATAGTCTATTTCATCAAGGCCATGTACAGCGGCCGCTTCACCTGGATGCCGACCATCGCCCAGGGCATGTACCACCCGCAATATTTCGGCAGAAACGAGATGAAAACCGTCGAGGTGAGCGAGTAGCTGAGGAAAAAGGCCGGCCCCTTAACGCTCGGCAGCCAAGGCTGCATCCGGGAAAAAGATCTTTAATTTTTCGCAAGATTCCGGGTCGGGCGTGTGACCCCTGGTCTCGGCCAGCAGGGCGCCGCTCACGCCGGCCAGGACAAAGGGCTGGACAAAGGCCTGATGCAGCAGCCAGGCGATGGCCGCGGCCAGGACGATGCCGATCTCGACCGGGGTTCCGGTGCTTGTGAAAAAGAACCAGTTGGGGATGGCCAGGCAAAGGAACAGGAAGGCCAGTCCGACAGCCGAAAACCACAGCCAGCGGCGCGCCAGGCGCCGGCTTTCCGCGCCATGCCGGAAATACAGGGCCAGTCCTTCCCGAATCGATCGCTCCGGTTCGATATTGCCTCGGGAAAAGGCCAGGACCAGAATAGCCTGGGCAAGTGTCCACGCTCACCAACCGGTCCAGGGCTCCCGAAAAGGGCCCGCCTGAATTCGCGGTAGGTCTTGAAGGGAAATCCCCTTGGCTGCGATAAAAAGCTGATAGGCCCGGCGCAGGTCGCGGTTAATGAGCGCCCAGCTGGAATGATCTGGGAAAAAGCGTCCGACCTCTTGGATGGCTGCGGAGAGGCCGGGAGCCATGGCGGGACGTTCGGAAAAAAGCAAGAGCAGGGCGGCCCGGTGCCGGAAAAGGAAAAACCGCTGCAAAACCCGGCCGCACCCCCAGCCGCCCAGCACGGCCAGTACGAGAACAGCAATGACTACCGACTGGCTGACGCCGCCGGCCAGGCGCAAGGCGATAAGCAGCATAGCGAAAAATATGATGACCAAGAAACCGCCGGCAATGAATATCCCGGCCCTGAAAAGGACTGCGGGCAACGCCCGGGAGAGCGTAACCAGGGCTTCTCTGAAATTGCTACCCATGGGCGTCTCTTTGTTCTCCTGCGGTCCATCTGCACGGGCAAGAAGAGGAAAATGAATTGTCAAATTTCGCGCCTGCTTTTAGAGTCCACCAAGAGCTTGCGGGTGAAAGGGATCAGCCCGCCGGCGTCGATGATGGCCTGGCGGGCCTTGGGCAGGGCGACGATCGCGAAGCTCTTTCCGGAGGTCTTGTTGATCACCTGGTCGGCCGTGAACTCCAGTTCGTCGCCCTCATTGGCATCGATGGTCGGACAGATCACCATCTTCAGTCCGAGGTTGATGGCGTTCTGCAGGAAGATGCGCGAGAAATTCCGGGCGATCACCACGAAATCGGGACCTTTCAGGCAGGAAGCGGCCTGCTCGCGCGAGGAGCCGCAGCCGAAGTTCTTGCCGGCCACGATGATGCTCTGCGGCGGGAATTCCTTGCTTCTTGACCTTGGCGTTGAACTCGGGATAGTCGATGAAGGCGTACTGCGGGGTCTCGGTCGGCAGGACGGTGGCCATGAAGCGGCCCGGATAAATGATATCGGTGGAGACATCGTCTCCGACTTTAAAGACGACTTTGGCCATGTTACTTCCCTCCTTTGCTCTGGGATCGGTGATGACGCCGGTGATGGCGCTGGCGGCGGCCACGGCCGGCGAACAGAGGTAGACCTCGGCGTTGGGATTGCCCATGCGCCCCTTGAAGTTGCGGTTGGTGGTGGCCAGGGCGACGTCGCCGTCGGCCAGGGCGCCCTGGTGAATGCCCAGACAGGGGCCGCAGCCCGAGTTCATGACCACGGCGCCGGCCTCCATGAAGGTGGCGACATAGCCCTTCTTCAGGGCCTGGAGGTAGATGCGCGTCGAAGCCGGGAAGATCAGCATGCGCGTGCCTTGGGCCACTTTCTTGCCCTTGAGGATCTTGGCGGCGATGGCCAGGTCGTCGAGGCGTCCGTTGGTGCAGGAGCCGATGACGATCTGGTTGATCTTGGTGCCCAGCGACCTCGCTTGATCGGCTTGACGTTGTCCACGGTGTGCGGGCAGGCGATCTGCGGCTGCAGCTTGGAGACGTTGATCGTGATCACCTGGTCGTATACGCGCGTCGGCATCGGGGCCGAAAATGTCGAGGTCCTCGTTCACCCCGGCCTCTTCCTTCAGGTAGCGCACGCGTCTCGGCATCGGGCGGGACGATGCCCGAAGTGGCGCCGGCCTCGACCGTCATGTTGCAGATCACCAGGCGGCCGGAAGTCGACATGCTTCTCGATGGCCGGGCCATGGAACTCGATGACCTTGAAGTTGGCCCCTTCGGCGGTCAGCTTGCCGATCAGGTGCAGGATCAGGTCCTTGGGCGCCACGTGGCGCTTGAACTTGCCTTCGCAGACCACCTTGATGGTCCCGGCACTTCGACGTTCAGCACCCGGCCCAGTGCCCAGACAGCGGCCATCTCGGTAGCGCCGATGCCGAAGGAGAAGGCGCCCAGGGCGCCGTGGCTGGTGGTATGGCTGTCGGTGCCGACCACGACCTTCCCCGGCCGGACGTAGCCGAACTCGGGCAGGATCTGGTGGCAGATGCCGCCGCCGTCGCCGCGGATGTCGTGGAACTTGCCGATTCCCTGCTTGGCCACGAAATCGCGGATCTTTTTCTGGTTGGTCGCCGTTTTTGAGCTCTCGGCCGGCACGCGGTGGTCGAAGATGATGGCGATCCTGGAAGGATCCCACACCTTGGCCTCGAGTCCCGTATCCTTGTAGATCTCGTTGAACTGGTTGATGACCAGGGCGCCGTTCTCGTGCGACATGGCCAGGTCGACCCTGGGTTCGAGCACATCGCCGGCCTTGACCGCGGTTTGGTTGCTGGCCTTGGCCAGTATCTTTTCCACCATTGTCATTCCCATGATGCTTCCTCCTTTTTTTATTGGCGCTCAGATCGCGCCTTTTTCCTTCAATGCTTCTGATCTCGTCTTCCGTGTAGCCCAGCCCCTTGCAGATATCTCGCCGGTGTGGGCCGAGAGCCGCGGCGGCGGCGCGTCGATCTGCGCCGGGGTCTTGGAGAACTTGGCGGTCAGGTTGAACAGCTTGATCTCACCGATGCCCTCTTCCTTGACCGTCGCGATAACCTGGCGGTGCTGGCTTTGCGGCTGGAGCAGTGCCTTCTCCAGGTCGTAGATGTCGCCGCTGGGGATGCCCTTTTCGTTCAGCACCTCCACCCAATGGGCGGTGGGGTGCTGCGATCAGCTTTTCCTCCAGCAGCGGGGTGAGCTGCTTGCGGTTGGCCTTGCGCGTATCGCGCTCCTGGAAGCGCGGGTCGGTCTTCAGTTCCGGCACGCCCAGAGCGTCGGCCAGGTCCTCCCACTGCTTCTGCTGGTTGGCGGCGATGTTGATGTAGCCGTCCTGGGTGCGGAAGGTGCCCGAAGGGGCGGCGGTGAAGTTGTCGTTGCCCATCAGCACCGGCTGCTGGCCGCCGATGAGCAGGTTGGCCGCCACCCAGCCCATCAGCGGCATGATCGAATCGAGCATGGCGATATCGATGAACTGCCCCTCGCCGCTGCGCTCGCGATGGAAGAGGGCGGCCATGATGGCGAAGGCGGCATTCAGACCGCCAACCGTGTCGCAGACCGGGAAACCGGCGCGCAGGGGGTTGAGCCGCTCGTCGCCGTTGACGGCCATGACGCCGCTCAAGCCCTGGATGATCTGGTCGTAGGCCGGCTTGAAGGCGTCGGGACCGGTCTGGCCGAAGCCGGAAATGGCGCAGTAGATGATCTTGGGGTTGATCTGGCAGATTCTTTCGTAGGAGAAACCCAGCTTGGCCATGACCCCGGGGCGGAAATTTTCCACCACCACGTCGGCGGTCTTGAGCAGCTTGCGGAAGATCTCCTTGCCTTCCTCGAACTTCAAGTTGAGGGTCAGCGATTTCTTGTTGGCGTTCTGGGCCAGGAAACTGGTTCCCATCAGCTGCTTGTTCAGGCGGATTGACGTTTCCCAGTTTGCGGGCCAGGTCGCCGCCGTCGGGATTCTCGATCTTGATCACCTCGGCTCCGAGCAGGGCCAGGTGCACGGTGGCGAAGGGGCCGGAAAGGACATTGGTCAGGTCGAGGACCCTGACATTTTCCAGTAATTTCATTTTTGTCCTCCTTTCTTGCGCTTTCTTGAAATTGACAATAGAGCCCGCTTTCAGGATGAAGCCGGGCAGCTCGCGGTCGAAAAAACGGCCGAGGTCGCGGGCGGCTTCAAGCAGCTTGTCCAGGTCGATCTCCGTGGCCAGCCCCTGGCGCTGCAGCGAGTGGACCAGGTCCTCCGTACAGACATTGCCGGCCGCCACCTTGGTGAACGGGCAGCCGCCCAGGCCGCCCAGGGCCGATTCGAAATACTTCACCCCGGCTCTTCAGGGCCGCATAGCAGTTGGCCAGGCCCAGGCCGTAGGTGTTGTGGAAATGGCAGGCCAGCTCGACCTGGCCGTCGCGCTTCAGGATCTCGGCATAAAGAGATTCGACCTGCTGCGGATAGGCGTGGCCGGCCGTATCGGCCAGGCTGATGTTGCGGATGCCCGCGGCCAGGTACCTGTCCACGATGGACAAGACCCGCTCCTGGGGGATGGGGCCTTCAAAGCCGCAGCCGAACGCCGACTGGATGGAGACCTGGATCCGTTTCTGCGCCTTCATGGCCGCCTGGGCCATGGCGATGATCTGGCCGGTGGCCTCCTCGGTGCTTTTGCCGGTGTTCTTGCGGCTGTGGGTGTCGCTGGCCGAAACCCCCATGCAGAACATGTCGACTCCGCAGGCCATGCCCCGCTCCAGCCCTCTTTCGTTCAAGACCAGGCCCGAAAAAACGTCCCGGCCGGCTTGTTGTGTTCCTGGGTGAAATGAGCGAACAACTTGTCGGTATCGGCCATTTGCGGAACCTTTTCGGGATTGACGAACGATCCCAACTGGATCAGTTCGATACCGGAAGCAAGCAGGCCCTCCACCCATTCGATCTTTTTTTCCAGGGGCACGGTCTGCTTTTCGATCTGCAGGCCGTCCCGCAATCCCACTTCATGAATTTTTATTTCATTCATTTGGCGATCTCCCCAAGCGTGTTTTCGCGTCCGACTTCCAGAGCCCGGACGCGGCTACAGTTTCGCGGCGATGGCCTCGGCCATTTCCAGGGTCTTGCTGGCGCCGCCCATGTCATAGGTGCGCACCTTGCCCTCGGCGATAATCTCGGCCACGGCCTTCTCGATCCTGGCGGCCATCTCCTTCTCGCCCAGCCAGTCCAGCATCATCTTGGCCGCCAGGATGGTGGCGATGGGGTTGGTCTTGTACTGGCCGGCGTACTTGGGCGCCGAGCCGTGGGTGGGCTCGAAGACGGCCAGCTTGTCGCCGATGTTGCCCGAGCAGCCGAAGCCCAGGCCGCCCACCATCTGGGCGCAGAGGTCGGAGACGATGTCGCCGAACATGTTGGTGGCCACCAGCACCGAGTAGTTCTTGGGGTTCTTCAGCAGCCACATGCAGATGGCGTCGATGTTGGCGTCGTCCATCTGGATGCCCGGGAAGTCCTTGGCCACTTCCTTGCCGATCTCGAGGAACAGCCCCTCGGTGGCGCGCACGACATTGGCCTTGTGGATCACGGTGACCTTGGGGTAGCCGTGCTTCTTGGCGTACTCGAAGGCGGCGCGAATGATGCGCTCCGAACCCTTGCGGGTGTTGATCTTGCAGGTGATGGCATACTGGTCCAGGGGCACGTCCTTGAAGGCGGCGAAACCCTTGGCGTTCTTCAGCAGCACGTCCCTGACCTCCTGCGGGCACGGGGTTGAATTCCACGCCCGAGTAGAGGTCCTCGGTGTTTTCGCGAAAGACCACCAGGTCGATCCCCTCCTTGTAGTTGATGGGATTGCCCGGGTAGGCCTTGCAGGGGCGCAGGCAGGTGTAGAGATCGAACAGTTGGCGCATGCGCACGATGGGCGAACGGTAGACCAGGCCCTTGCCCTTCAGCTCGGGCACCAGCTCGGCCTCGGCCGCCTTGACCGGCTTGGAGGTGATGGCGCCGAACATGGCCGCGTCGACGCTTTTCAGCAGGTCGATGGTGCGCTGCGGGAAGGATTCGCCCTCCTTGCACCAGAACTCCCAGCCGATATCGCCGTGGATGTACTCGGCGTTGAACTGCAGTTTGTCGAGGACGATCCTGGCCGCTTCCATCACTTCCCTGCCGATGCCGTCGCCGGGCAGCCAGGCGATCCTGTACTTTTTCCCGGTTGATTTTTGACCAGAAACACTCATATATGCCTCCTTTTTAGACAGTAATGCACAGTTTTTATATCATAGAAAAATGGCCCCGTCAATCAAAAGAAATGCAACCTTTAACAAATAAAAAAGCTTGCAGATTTGCCGAGTTTCAGATATTCAGCATTAATTTAATTTATTTAGAAATAGTGAAAAAAATATTTTTTTTATGAGATTTTATTTTTTTTTTAATATTTATAGTTATAATTGAAAGCAAATAGAAAGAGGAAAGAATTCATATTCTTTCCAAAGGGGGAGAAATGAAATTTGTGAATTTTCACCACAAACCGATTTCCATGTTCGTGATCATCGCCTTCTCGATCGTACTGTGCTTCTGGGCCAACCAGACTCCGGCGGCGCCAAACAATTCGGCGCCCGAAAAAAGTGCATCCTCAGCGCCGGAAAACAGCAAGGGTGAAGACACCGGGTTCATTGAACAGGAGAATTCCGCGCCCGCCGTTAAAAAAGGGAAAAAATTCCCGTGGCTGATCGTCGGCGCCGTGGTTGTGATAGGCGCGGCGGCCGTATATTTCCTGGTGCTGAAAAAAAAGAAATACGACCTGACGGTAACCGTCGGCGAGGGCGTCAGCGGGACTCCCGCTGCCGGGACAACGACCAATGAAAAAGGGACAGTGGTCAATTACAATTATTCCCTGCAAAGCGGTTATAACGACTTGTCCGTGACCCTGGACGGCGCCCCGGTCGCAGCCAGCGGCACCGTGACCATGAACGCCAACCATACCCTGGAGGCCAGAGCCACCAAAACCTTTATCCTGACTGTAAGCAAGGGGGCGCATGTGAACGGGACACCGAACAGCGGCACGTATTCCTACGCGCGGGGCACAAATGTCCCCTATAGTTACGCACCTGAAAGCGGCTATTCCGGCCTGGAGGTCAAGATCGACGGGGCGGCCGCGGCCAATTCCGGCACCATCAGCATGAACGACAATCATTCGTTGTCGGCGGCCTTGCAGGGGGCGAACCTCGTGGTCAACTCTACCCCGGCTGGGGCGCGCATCTACTTCGACTATGTCGACACCGGCCACACGACTCCTTATTCCTTCTTTTTCCCTACGGCCCAGAGCGGATTGAACGTGTATGTGCGCGGCAGCTGCGGCTACAGGGAATACCACCAGACGGTATCGATCAACGTCGGCCAGACCGTCACCGTCAGCCCGACCCTGACCACCGGCATCCGGGAAGATTTCGGCATTCCCATCTCTTCATGCTGGTCACCCTACTACTCGAGCGACTGGAATATTTTCGCGGCGACATACCGCTACAGGGGCTCCCCGTCCGGAGGATCGCCCAGCGTGTATCTCCATTCCTTCAGCGGCGATTACACGGTCAGCGCGGAAATGAACCGGCTCCTGGGATCCAGCAGCTACTCCAACGCCATTTTACTCTGTACCTCATCGAGCAAGACCAGCGCCTACGGGTATTGGTTTATCTATAGGACCAACGGGATGTGGGGGATCTGGCGCTTTGGGCCCTACAATTTCGTTACCGATACCGGTACCTCCACATTTCTCAAATCAGGCGCCTCGGCCGCCATTAAGACCGGCCTCGACAAATGGAACATCCTCAAGGTCGTCAAGTCAGGAAGCAGCTATTCGTTCTTGATAAACGGTATCAGCCTCCATACATTCAGCGATTCGACATACAATCCGACCTACCTCATGCTGCATTTCCACTGTGGGGGGAACACGACCGAGGTCCGTACAGATTGGGTGGACCTGAAAACCGGCGCCAGCAGCCCGCCTCCGTTTCTTTCCACACCAAGCAGGCCGGGCAATGAATCCAGCGCGGTCAAGGTGAATCCCTTGACCGGCGAACAGGAGAAGTGACGGAATAACCGGCACAGCGGCACACTTAGCAGTTCGCATTGATTTTCTGCTGATAGAGCGAATAGAATTATATTTTTTCATTAGATTTGCAGTTGCCCGGCGGAAATTCTTTTGCTACAATGGATTTTGGACCAGGATAAAAACCCTTCCCATGAAAAACAACCGAGAAACCTGAAAGTCGGAGCGTATCATTCGTCAGCCTGGGCTGCTTCAAGAACACGGTGGACAGCGAAGTGCTGGCCGGGATGCTGCAGGAAAGGGGCATGAGATCGTTTCCGAATATGAAGACCCTGATTGGCTGGTCATCAACACCTGCGGTTTTATCCGCGACGCCAAGGAAGAGAGCATCGAAGAGATCCTGAGCGCCCTCGAAAAAAAGGAGAGGGGCGAGATCAAAAAGCTGGCCGTTTTCGGCTGCCTGATCCAGCGCTATTACAAGGAATTGAAATCCACCTTTGCCACAGCCGATATCCTCTGGGGCGTCAACGATATCGAGGAATTGGCCGATGCCATCGCCGCCGGGCAGCCCACGGAGTATCCCGATCAAAAACTTTTTCTTTATTCCGACAAAAACCGGCGGCCGCTATTCACCACTGCCAATTCCAGTTTCATCAAAATTTCCGAAGGCTGCAACATGACCTGCAGTTTCTGCTCCATCCCGCAGATCCGCGGGCCCTTCCGCTCCAGAACCATCCCTTCCATATTGAAGGAAGCCGAAGCATTGAAAAAAAAGGGCGTGGAGGAATTGAACCTGATTTCCCAGAACTCCACCTATTTTGGCAGGGACAGGGGCAAGTATTCGCAACTGCCGGCCCTGCTGAAGGAAATATCCTTGCTGGGTTTCCGCTGGCTGCGCGTACTTTACCTGATGCCCGAGGAGATCACTCCTGAAATCCTGGATGGCTTTGCCCGGCCTGCGGTCCTGCCCTATTTTGATCTCCCCTTTCAGCACGTTTCAGCCCGCGTATTGAAAAAAATGAACCGCGGCGGCAGTTACGAAAAAAACCTGCGCCTGGTGCGGGAGATCAGAAAAAAGTTCCCGGATGCCGTCCTGCGCAGCACCTTCATCGTCGGCTTCCCGGGCGAAAGCGAAGATGACTTCAAGCAACTTCTCGATTTTGCCGGCGAAGCCAAATTGGAGCGGATCGGGGCTTTCGCCTTTTCACCCGAAGAGAACACGGCCGGATTCAAGCTGCCCAACCGCAAAAATCCGCAGACCATCGAAAACCGAAAAAATATACTGCTGGATGTTTCGGACCGGAACATGCAAAAGTTCAATCAGGGCCTGGTCGGACAAACCCTGGAGTTTTTGCCTTTGGCCCCCTGGACCCACGACAGCACCATCGGCCGCATCTGGGCCCAGGCGCCGGAAGTCGATGGCCATTGCCAGGTGCAAGCGAAATTTAAGAAGGCAGCCCCATGCTTTCCATCAAGATCAGCGGCTTTCAGAACGAAATGCTGCATGGAGAAAAATCATGAAGAAAATCGGAATCATGATTGCCACCTTTTTCGGAACCGGCCACCTGCCCGTGGCCCCGGGCACATGGGCATCCCTGCTGACCGCCCTGATTGTATTTTTTACGCCGCTATCGACGCTGCCCTTTGTGTTCCTGGCCCTGATCACGGCGTTTGTCTACGCCATCGGCATCCCGGCTGCCGCAATTTGTGAAAAGCATTATCAAAAAAAGGATCCGCGCCAATGCGTCATCGATGAAGTGGCCGGCCAACTGGTCAGCCTCTGGTTTCTGCCCCGGCAAGCGGGTCTTTATATCGCCGCGTTTTTTCTCTTTCGGATTTTCGATATTATAAAACCATTTCCGGTCAACAAAAGCGAAGCGCTCCCCCGCGGTATCGGCATTATGACCGATGACGTGCTGGCCGGATTTTATGTCCTGGCCGTTCTGCAGGGTATCCGTTACTTGTTTTTCAAATAAGTTTTTTTCAGCGCAAAACCAGCGAAAAAAACTTGGCCGTGGATTGCCGGCCATTTTGATCGACCGCCACCACCGCGTAACTGCAGGCGCTGTAATCAGCGCTGCGGAAAACATATTCCTTGACCTCCGGCAAAACCTCGCTCAATGCCGCCACATTGCCCTGGCGTCCTTTTGCAAAACGACATACTTGCTCAGATTGGTGTCCCCGCTGGGGCTTGCCTCCCAGGAAACGCGGCAGACATACTGGGAAAAAAACAGGCTTTCGTTCAAATGAGCCTCACCCGCGGTGTTTTGCGGCGGCTGCACGTCCAGGTATCCGGGCGGATAAATATCATAAACAAAAATCTGCCATTCGTCCACTTCGAAGCCGTCGATATTATTCAGGGAATAATAAGCATCATAAGATCCCCCCCAGCCCATGTTGATGTGAAAAGTGGTCGCGCCCTGGGAAATGCGGTAGCCGTCAATGACCACTTCATGGCCGGAATCATCATTGTAGATGGAAAAAGCCACGGGCAAGCCCTTGTCCACCTGCTGTTGGGCAATGTCGAACCACTGGTTGTCCGTGCTCACTTGGCTGCGATCGATCGCCTTTATCTCATCAGAGTATTTGAAGAACGCAGGCAAGGCGGTCAAGGCCTCGGTCGCATAGGCACCGCTGCCCCTCAAACCGTAGTCCATTTCAAAAGCCACACCCACATCGTACATCAATTGCGCAATGGCTTCCTTCTGTTCCGTGCTTGCCGTTGTTGCCTGGTAATTGAGAAGCATCTGGTCCCATTTGTAGGGATGGTTGAAATTGGCCGTCAGGGTTTTTCCATTCCAAATGTAACTGTGCGAACCCTGGCCCGCCGCCGGATACCGATAATGATAGAAGATCTGGGCGAAAGCAGTGGCCACGCAGCCGCAGGGAGGCCTGCGGCCATTGATCAGTCGGACATTTCAAATTGTAAGGATCTCCCTGGTTCCAGGCGGTCCGCAAGAACGGCACCGCGTCCTGTACCGGATTTTGCACCGTCAGCATCTGGGCCTGTGGCCGTTCCTTTTTTAAAAGAGAGAAATTATCCCGATTGCTTTTCAGAAAATATTTTTCCGGATCCAGAATTTTGGCGTTGACTTTGCGAATAAGGGAACTGAGGGTCCCGATAACCTGATCTTCAAAATCACGGCCTTCACGGGCAAAATCGTTTTTCAGTGAATAAAGTTTTACAGGCGGCAGGTAATCCTCGGCCGCGACCAGCATGTAGCCGGCCGGAGAAAAATGGAACACGTAACCCACAGCGATCCCATCGCGGCGCAGGATCTCCCCGGTGGTCAAAGCCACCTGATCCTTGAAAGCGGAATTGAGTGTTTTGATCCAATTGACGGCGACCTGCCTGGCATCGGCAAAAGATACATGTTCGCCAAAAGCCAGCCAGGCACAAAGCAGCAACATCAGAAAAATCCCGGTTTTTTTCATGTCTACCTCAGGAGCCGATGATAGCACGGGCATGATTAAGATTCAACAATTGCTTTTGCCTGCGAAAAAGTGTAAAATATGAGCCACAATCGAAAGGAGGACTCTGCCATGGCAAAAGTGTGTGAAATATGCGGAAAAAAGCCGGTATACGGCCACAATGTCAGCCATTCTCATAAAATGACCAATCGCCGCTGGGAACCCAACCTGCAAAAAATCAAAGTCGTGATTGACGGGGCAAACAAATCCCTGCGGGTTTGCACATCCTGCATCCGCTCCGGCAAAATTAAAAAAGCCGTTTAACGCATTCGATCAGTTTGAAAACGCAAACTGGCAGCGAGTTTGCTTCAAAAAAAAGAATCGGCCTTATCGGCGGCAGTTCGCCGGCTGTCAGGCATCTGCAAATCGCCGAAACCATGGGACAGTTGATAGCTGAAAACGGCTTTTTACTGGTCAATGGCGGCTTAAAAGGGGTCATGGAAGCTTCGGCCAGGGGAGCCAAGGCCCATGGCGGATGGGTCATTGGCATTTTACCGGGAAAATCGACGCAGGAAACCAACCGCTTCACCGACATTGCCATTCCCACCGGATTGGGCTACCTGCGCAATGCCCTGGTGGTGTTGAATTCCGATGTCCTGGTGGCAATTAACGGTGCCTACGGCACCCTTTCCGAGATCGCCTACACCCAGGTATACGGCAAGAAAGTTTTCGGCATCGAAACCTGGGATATCCCCGGCGTGATCGCCGTGGAGTCTCCGCAGGCGGCCATGCAACAGATCATTGCCTATTTTGAGCAGCTGAAATAAGGGATAAACTGCAATATGACCAACAACTACCGCGTGGTTGTCCATTTCGACGGTACGGAATATTACGGCTGGCAATTCCAGCGTCCTGAATACCCGACCATCCAGGCCGAATTGATCCGGGTCCTGAAAATAATCGCCAAGAAACAGGTCCTGGTCACTGGCAGCTCCAGGACCGACGCCGGTGTTCATTCCAGCGGACTGACCGCCAACTTTCACCTGCCCATCACCATCGAAGCAGAATCCTTGCGGCGGGCGTTGAATTCACTGCTGCCCAAGGATATCCGCATCATGGAATGCCAGCTCATGGACAAGTCGTTCAATGCCCGCTTTGGCGCCCACAGCAAAACCTATGTGTACCGGATATTCACCGGCCAGGTGCAATCGCCGTTCAGCCAGCGTTTCGCCCTGCACATCCCCTTCCCCCTGGATGTCAAGGCCATGCGCAAAGCTGCCAGATATTTTGTCGGCGCCAAGGATTTCTCTTCATTCACATCTGATGAGCCAGGGAAAAAGAGAGCGCGTGAAGTGGACATGTTCAAAATGCAGGTTAAGAACGATGAGATCACCTTCAGCGTACGCGGCAAAAGTTTTTTGCGCTACATGGTGCGCAACATGGTCGGAACGCTCATCGATGTAGGCAAAGGCAAGATCAAGGCCGACGAGATTCCGGCCATATTCGCGGCCAAAGACCGCCGCCGGGCCGGACAGACCGCCCCGGCCAAAGGCCTGACCCTGGTCAGGGTCGAATACCAAATTCAAAAATCAAAAGACACTCCAGAGTAAAGCCGCTCTACTTCCGGGGAAAAATCATCGATCTGGAAATTTTTGCACTGCCATTGCTTTGCAGGCTAGCGCGCAAGGACTCCGCCGCTTTTTTGCCGTCACCCATGGCCAGAATGACCGTCGCCCCGCCGCGGACGATATCACCGCCGGCAAAAATCTCAGGCAGCGCGGTTTGCATGGTCTCCTCATTGACCACGATGGTTCCCCACTTGGTCACTTCCAGTCCCTGGATCGTCCGGGGAATCAGGGGATTGGGGTCTGTTCCAACCCCGACCACCACGGTATCCACATCAATCGTGTATTCGGAACCGGGGATCACCACCGGTCGTTTGCGTCCCGAGTCGTCCGCGGCCCCCAAACCCATTTTTTGAACTTTCATCTGCTTGACCCGTCCATCGGCATCGCTGATGTATTCAACGGGATTTGTCAAGGTCAAAAATTCAACACCCTCTTCCTTGGCATGGTGAATTTCCTCAATGCGGGCCGGCATTTCCTGTTCAGAACGGCGGTATACGATCATGGCCTTTTCGGCACCCAAGCGGACAGCAACCCTGACCGAATCCATTGCCGTGTTGCCGCCGCCGATCACGGCCACCCTCTTGCCCAGCACGATAGGGGTATCATAATGGGGGAATTGATACGCTTTCATGAGATTGACCCGGGTAAGGTATTCATTGGATGAATATACACCAATGGCATTTTCACCGGGAATATGCATGAATTTGGGCAGTCCGGCCCCGCTGCCGATAAAAAACCCCTGAAATCCCTGTTTTTTCATGTCCTCGATGGTCAGGGTTTTCCCGACGATCACATTTTTTTCAAATACCACTCCCAGCTTTTCCAGATAGGCGATTTCCGATCTGACAATGCTTTTTGGCAAGCGAAACTCGGGAATGCCGTAACTCAAAACACCGGCAAGTTCATGCAGGGCCTCAAAAACGGTCACCCGGTAGCCGCTTTTCGCCATTTCACCGGCAAAAGTCAAACTGGCCGGACCGGAACCGATGGCCGCCACCTTGATCTGGTTCCCGGCTTGAATAGGCGGGATGGAAATGTTTCCGGCCAAGCGTTCACGATCCGAGGCGAACCGTTCCAGGTATCCGATGGCCACCGGGGGTTTTTTCATTTTGTGATAGATGCATTGGGCTTCGCACTGAATCTCCTGGGGACAGACCCGGCCGCATACGGCGGGCAGGGCGTTGGTTTCTTTTAATTTCCTGGCCGCTGCCAAAAAATCCTTTTTTTCGATCAATTTGATGAATCCCGGAATATCGATGTTCACCGGACAGCCGGAAATGCAAGATGGGGTGGAACAATCCAGGCAACGCTGCGATTCAAGCACGGCCGCATCTTCATTTAAGCCCAGATTGACTTCCTTGAAACCCAGGATCCTGTCCCTGGACTCCATTTCGGGCATTTTTACACGGGGCAAGTTGCTTCTTTCCTTGGCACTGAGCCTGTTTCTCATTTCATTTCGCCATTCCTGATTTCTGTCGGCGCTCAATTCCTGGAAATTAACCGGCATGCTGTTTCTCCTTCAAGCCAATGATTTCAAATAACCGTCATAAGAAACCTGTTCTTCTTTCTTATAAGTATTCAACCGTTTGAGCATCTCATCGTAGTCAATTTCGTGGGCATCGAATTCCGGACCGTCCACGCAGACAAATTTGGTCTTGCCGCCCACCGTGACCCGGCAGGCCCCGCACATCCCGGTCCCATCCACCATGATGGTATTCAGGCTGGCGATAGTGGCTACATCGTATTTTTTGGTCAGCAAGGCGACGAATTTCATCATTACCGCCGGACCGATGGCCACTGCCAGATGAACCGGCTCGCGCAGCAGCACCTTTTCAATCCCGGCAGTGATCAATCCTTTTTCCCCGTATGAACCGTCATCGGTCATGACGATCATTTCATCGGCAAACACGGCCATCTCCTTTTCCAGGATCAGCAGCTCCCGGTTGCGGGCGCCGAGAACAGTGATCAGTTTGTTGCCGATCTCCTTGAAGGCCCTGGCAATGGGATAAAGAGGGGCAATGCCCACACCGCCGCCGCAGGCAACAACTGTCCCGACTTTTTCAATGTGCGTGGGTTTGCCCAGGGGACCGGATATGTCCAGCAGGGAATCACCCGGGGCCAGGTTCGCCATTTTATGAGAGGAGGTGCCGACTTTTTGAATGATCAGGGTGATGGTCATTTTTTCCTTGTCGGCATCGGCAATGGTCAGCGGGATGCGCTCCCCCCTGTCATCGGTGCGGACAATGACGAATTGGCCGGGGCTCTGTTTTTGGGAAATCTGCGGAGCTTCCACTACCAGTTTCACCACATTTTCCGACAGCATTTCTTTGGCAACGATTTTGTTCATTGGGTTATCCTCCCAAGTTCGCCTTACAGTAACAAACTACGTTTCAAAATGCAATTTATCACGCCCGACCACTGCGTTTTTCTCTTTCACTGAAGAAATCTCCTGAAATTAAGGATTGATTGTAATATAAAACGCAACATTATTATACAGACAGATATTTTGGCAGCGAAAAACCATCTGCTATGGCCAATATGTGCAATATCGTTAAGTGTCAATATTTTTAACACAACCGGGAAAGCCTTTATGGCAGGCCCTTTCAAGGCTAAACTGTAAATTAATCATACAGTTCGCCTGAAGGGAAAAGTGGGCATTATACCAAAACCCATGTCCAGACAGGCTTTTCTATTTGGCATGACTATTGCTTATCAATTGTTGGGTGAAATAAAACACCTGCGAAATATAAATAAGGAGAATAAAATGAATGAAAAGAAAGTGTTACTGATCGATGACGAGGCTTCCTTGCAGCGCAGCCTGACCATGGGTTTATTGCAAAAGGGTTATCAAACCGAATCCTGCGAAAACGGGATGAACGGCCTGAAGGCCCTGGAAGCGATCAAGAAAAAACAGACTCCCCTGCATTATGTGGTGCTGGATGTCCGCCTTCCCGATATCGACGGCATCAAGCTGCTCAAGGTGATCAAATTCAATTATCCTGAACTGCCGGTGGTCGTCATTACCGGCTATGGCAATGAAAGCACCGCGGCGGATGCCAGGTCGGAAAAGGCTGATGCCTACCTGGAAAAGCCGTTCACCATTGACGAATTGACAAAAATTTTCGCGGAAATTCCCGAAAAGGTCGCATCTAGCGACGTTGCGGAAAAAGAAACCGCAGAGATCATTGAGGGCAAAGCAGTCAGCGCCTACGTTCTGATGAATTTTTCCCAGACCGCCAATTTGTCCGACGTGTATCAGGAAATGTATTTCATGGATCATGTTTTGTACTGCGATGCCATCAAGGGTGATTTCGACATGGCCGTGCTGTTGCAGGCGGAAAAATTAAGCGAACTGCATGACATGGTCGAAGACAAAATCAAAAAACTGCCCGGAATAAAGGATATCTGCTTCATGCCCGTGGAATCTCCGCTTTTGCCGGAAAGCGTCAACAACATCATCGGCACGGTGGACAAGGCCCTGGGCCGGGAAAAAGGAAATCCCGAAACCGCCAACAACGCTAATTTCTGGAAAAGCGCTTCCTCATACGTGTTCCTGGAGATCGAAAAGGAAAAACTGGAAAACATCTATCCCACCCTGTATGTAAATGAACAGGTTGTTTCCTGCGACTTCACCAAGGGGAAGTACGATATTGTTTTGCTCATGCAGGGCGCCAGCTTTGCCGAGATCGACCGCAACATTCAAAATAAAATCAAACCCCTTGATGGCGTGCTGAGGATCAAGGAATCACCGATCATCAAACTATTTGAAATGTAAGCAGCGCCGAAGCCAAAAGCAGGAAGGGAAAGGCAAGTCCTTTCCCTTCCTGCTTTATCTTTTGGGATGCCGGCGGTCCTTTTTCTACAATGAAAAATTGCCACGTTAGCACCCATAAATTTTTCATTCCATTTGCGCTTTCTTTTTAATATTCGCCAAATTCCAGCGAAGATTCCATACCAATCGACATTTTACGGCATTTTTCTATTGAAAAACAGGACAAAATGTAAGATAATGGGGGCATGAAAGCCCAAGACAAACTGAATGCGCAACAGACAAAAAACAGCCTGGCCGGCTTCAAGGTCGACCTGTGGAACTATGAAGGGGAAAAGGGAGCCCTGATCCCCCTTTTGCAGGCCGCCCAGGACACCTATGGTTACATCCCGCTTGCCGCCATCGACCAGATCAGCGAAATTGTCGGGATTCCGGCCGCCGAAATTTATGGGGTTATCACTTTTTACTCCCAGTTCCGCCTCAAACCCCTGGGCAAATATCTGATCAAGATCTGCGACGGCACCGCCTGCCATGTCAACGGTTCGGAGCGAATCGCCGGAATCATCGAGGACGAGCTGCAGATCACGGGCAACGACACCACGCCGGACGGATTGTTCACCCTGCAAAAAGTAGCCTGCATCGGCTGCTGCTCTCTCTCGCCCGTCATCATGATCAACGATGAAACCTACGGCCGCTTGACTCCCAAAAAAGTCCAGCTGCTGCTGAAAGAATACAAAGCAAAAGACCAAAATCCACAGACTCCCTGAATCTAAAAGGAGAAGCTACATGAAGACCATCAAAGTCGGGCTTGGCACATGCGGTGTTTCGGCTGGTGGGGAAAAGGTCTATGCCGCCCTGAAAAGCGAAATCGCCAGGGAAAAAATTCCGGTGAATTTGCTGGAAACGGGCTGCATGGGCAACTGTTACCAGGAAGTCCTTCTGGAGATCAGCGACGAAAAGGGCAATGATTTTTTTTACGGCAATGTCACGCCGGAAAAAGTCAAAAGGATACTGGAAGAACAGATCCTCCAGGACAAACCAATCGAAGAATGGATCGTCAAGGGATTGAAAACCGATGACGAAGATACTTTTTTCGCCAAGCAAAAACGCATCGTATTGCGTAATTGCGGCATCATCGACCCAAATTCCATCGAAGAATACATTGCCAGCGGCGGCTATCAGGCCATTCAAAAAGTATTAAAAGAATACACCCCCGAGCAGGTTATTGACATTGTTTTGAAGTCCGGATTGCGCGGCCGCGGCGGGGCCGGATTCCTGACCGGATTGAAATGGCGATTCTGCCGCCAGGCCGAGGGTGACAAAAAATATATTATCTGCAATGCCGACGAAGGTGACCCCGGGGCTTTCATGGACCGCAGCACCCTGGAAAGCGACCCGCACCAGGTGCTGGAGGGAATGATGGTCTGCGCTTATGCGTGCGGTGCCGACGAAGCTTACGTATATGTCCGCGCCGAATATCCCATGGCGGTCAAACGTTTGCACCATTCCATTCAAAAAGCCATGGAAAAGGGCTTCTTGGGTAAAAACATCTTCGCATCAAAAATGAACCTGAAAATCAAGATCAAGGAGGGGGCAGGTGCTTTTGTCTGCGGCGAGGAAACCGCCCTTATCGCCTCGATCGAAGGCAAGCGCGGTATGCCCCGTTTCCGGCCGCCCTTTCCCGCCCAAAAGGGCTTGTGGGACAAACCGACCAACATCAACAATGTGGAGACCTTGGCCAATATTCCCTGGATCATCGTCAATGGCGCCGATGCCTTCGCGGCCATGGGCACCGAAAACAGCAAGGGGACAAAGGTTTTCGCCCTGGCTGGAAAAATAAGCCGCGGCGGCCTGGTGGAAGTCCCCATGGGTCTGACCATCGACGAGATAATTTACGATATCGGCGGCGGTATTCACGACGGCAAGAAATTCAAGGCCGTGCAAATGGGCGGACCTTCCGGGGGCTGCATCCCGGCATCCATGGGCAACCTGCAGATCGACTACCAGCAGATCAATAAAACCGGGGCGATCATGGGCTCAGGAGGCATGGTGGTCATGGATGAGACCACATGCATGGTGGAAATGGCTAAATTTTTCCTGCGCTTCACCCAGGATGAAAGCTGCGGCAAATGCACTTTTTGCCGCATCGGCACCAAGCGCATGCTGGAAATTCTGGAACGCATCACCGACGGCCGGGGCCGGGAAGGGGACATTGAACTTCTGGAGGGGCTGGCCGACAAGATCCGCAACAACACCATCTGCGGCCTGGGCCAGACCGCACCCAATCCCGTTCTGACCACATTGAAGTATTTCCGTGAGGAATACGAGGTTCATATCCGCGATAAAAAATGCCCGGCCCACAGTTGCGCCCCACTATTGACTTTTTCCATTCTGGAAGACAACTGCACCGGCTGTACCCTTTGCGCCAGGGTTTGTCCGTCTGCAGCCATAAGCGGCGAAAAAAAGATGATTCACAAGATCGACCAAGCCCTCTGTGTCAAGTGCGGAAAATGTTTCGAAGCCTGCAATTTTAAAGCCATCAGCAAGGATTAAGGGGAACCCAGCCATGGACAATGTAAAAATCACCATCGACGGCAAGGAAATCAGCGCCCGGCCAAACCAGACGATTTTGGAAGTGATCCAGGAAAACCGGCTCGCCGAGATACCCACTTTGTGCCACGACCCCAAACTCCCGCCTTACGGGTCATGTTATCTTTGCGTGGTGGAGGTCGAAGGGGTCGGCAAACTGATCCCCTCGTGTTCCAGCCCGGTAGCCGACAAGATGATCATCCACACCGACAACCAGCGTATCCACGAGGCCAGAAAGACCGCCCTGGAACTGCTGCTGTCCAACCACTACGCCGACTGTTTGGCTCCCTGCCAGCAGACTTGCCCGGCCGGCGTGGACGTCCAGGGTTATATCGCACTGCTCGCCCTGGGCAAACCCATGGAGGCCATACGCCTGATCAAGGAAACCAATCCCCTGCCGCTGGTTTGCGGCCGCGTTTGCGTGCGCGAATGCGAAGTAGCCTGCCGCCGCAACCGGGTGGATGAAACCGTGGGCATCGACTACTTGAAACGCTTCGCTTCGGACATCGACATCGAAGACCCCTGGACACCCCAGCCCGCGCCGCTAAACGGCAAAAAAGTGGCGGTGGTAGGCGGCGGACCGGCCGGGTTGACCTGCGCTTATTATCTGCTTCTGAAAGGCTATGCGATCACCATGTTCGACAAGGCCCCGGAACTCGGCGGCATGCTGCGCTATGGCATCCCCGAATACCGCCTGCCTAAAGAATTGCTGGACAAGGAGATCAATTGGATCACCAACCTGGGCGTAACCGTAAAGACCAATTCCGCTCTGGGCAGGGATTTTTCCATTGAAGATCTGAAGGAACAGGGATTTGACGCTATCTACCTGGCTTTCGGAGCCCAAAAAGCAAAGAATATGCGCCTGCCCGGAGAAGAACATATCGCCGGCGTGATCCCGGGCATCGATTTTCTCTGGCAACTCCAGAACGAAAAGAAACCGGAGATATTCGGCAATGTCGTGGTCGTGGGCGGCGGCAACACCGCTATCGACGCCGCCCGCTCCGCCAAGAGGCTGGGAGCCGACAAAGTAACCCTGTTGTACCGGCGTACGCGCAATGAAATGCCGGCCCACCACATGGAGATCGATGCGGCGCTGGATGAAAATGTCGAATTGATCCTGCTTTCCGCTCCCACCGAACTGATTCAGGAAAACGGCCGGCTGAAAGCCCTGACCTGCATTCGCATGGAGCTGGGCGAAGCGGACGCCAGCGGCAGGCGCAGTCCTGTGCCGGTGCCAGGCTCGGAATACCAGCTGCCCTGTGATTTCGTCATATCGGCCATCGGCCAGGACGTCGATCTCTGCGGTCTGCAAAAAAATCCGCAGCTGCAATCCACCAAATACAATACACTGGTATTCGACCAAGACACATTTGCAACGTCACTCCCGGGAGTTTTTACCGGCGGCGACATGGCCACAGGACCGGCCGTGGCTATTGACGCCATCGCCCATGGCAAGATCGCCGCTAACGCCATTGACCACCATGTCCGATCCGGTCAAGCCGCGGGCAAAGAAAAAGAATTCATCAGCCGCAAGGAGATCTTCGGGGATATTCCCGACAGCGATTTCTCCCATTTCACCAAGATCGCCAAGGAAAAAATGCCCGAACTTCCAGCCCGGAAAAGAGCGAAAACCTTCGCGGAAGTCGAACTTGGTTTCAGCGGCCAGCAGGCAAAAAACGAAACCCGCCGCTGCCTGGAATGCGGGTGTTCAGCTTATTTCGAGTGCTCGTTGCGCAAGCACGCCGTAGATTTCAATATCGACCTGACTAAATTCATCGGCGAAGTGCGCAAATACTCAGTGGATAAAGCCCATCCATTTATTACCCTTGATCCCAACAAGTGCATTGCCTGCGGTCGCTGCGTGCGCACCTGCTCGGAGATCCTGAAGGTCTCTGCCCTCGGCTTTGTCTACCGCGGCTTCAAATCGGTGGTTCGCCCCTCAATGGAAAAAAAGCTCCTGGAAACCAACTGCATATCCTGCGGCAACTGCATTGCCGCTTGTCCCACCGGAGCCATTGCCGAGCATCTGCCCTTCAGCAAACCGGGGCCATGGGCCGGCAAAACGCACGCGTCCATCTGCCATTTTTGTTCGGTCGGTTGCGTTATGAACTACAAGGTCTTCGATCAGGACTTGTTTTCAGCGGTGGGATTCAGCGGCGATTCCCACAACAAGGGTTATTTGTGCCACAAGGGTCGTTTCGCTTATCGCTACATGCTTGACGAGCAGCGCCTGCTCAAACCGATGCTGAAAGGCAAAAATGGCTTGCAGGAAACTTCCTGGGAAAAGGCACTGGCTCATGCCGCAAAAAAAACCAGTGCCATCATAAAAAAATACGGTCCCGAAGCCGTAGCCGTTTTCGCCTCACCGCGGCTGGCCAACGAAGAACTGTATCTGCTGCAAAAATGGGTGCGCAGCGGATTCAAGACCAACATGATCGGCAGCTTCAGCAATATGTTCAACGGCCGTGATCTGGACGCACTGGATGAGATGTTTGGCATGACCGCCTCCACGACCACCATGGATGAATTCAAAAACGCCGATGTCATCATGGTCATGAATGCCGAACTGACCGAAAACAACCTGGTTGCCGAGCTGAAAATCAAGGAAGCCATGAAAAAGGGCGCCCGCCTGGTGGCCGTCAGTTCATCGGAAAATTCCCTCAGCAAGATCGCCGATCTCTGGCTTGATCCCAAACGCGGGACCAACACGGCCCTGCTGGCTGGCATCGCCAATGAACTGATAAAAAAAGAAATGATCGACACGGACTTCATCCGTCGCCGCACGGAAAATTTCCCCGGTTATCAGGCCTCGATAGCCAAGTTTGACAAAAAAAGGACCATCGAAACCACGGGGGTCAATCCGGAAAAATTCGACCAAATCGTGGCCATGCTCTCTGGCGCGCCAAATTTTATAGTGGTGTATGGCATAGACCAATGTCTGGAAAAATCAAAGGACGACTTGAAAGCACTTGGAAATCTGCTGTTGCAGCAGGGCAAGACCGGCCAGTCGGGCAATGGCCTGATCCTGATCAGCGAATTCGCAAATTCCCAGGGACTGCTGGACATGGGCGCTGATCCCCGCTACCTGCCCGGAGGCGTCCGCCATGGCGATCCTGCCATCAGCCGTTTCCAGAAATTGTGGGACATCGGTCCAGATCGAATTTTCAAGCCGGTTGATTTTGGGGAAAGATTCAGCCATGGCAAAATCAAGGCCCTGCTGATATTTGCTGAAAATCCCCTGGCCTCGACTGCAGCAAGCAAGATGCTGGCCGCCGTTGAATTTACCCTGGTCGTTGATTTTTTTATGAGCGCCAGCGCGGCAGAAGCCAACGTGGTGTTGCCGGCATCGACCCCTCTGGAGAGTTCAGGGACTTTTACCGCTTGCGACCGCCGTTTGCAGCGCAGCCAGGCGATATTTCCTCCCAAAAGCGGGATGGCCAACTGGGAGATTATTTGCAGCTTGGCTGAAAAAACAACGCAGGCCATGAAATTTAAAGGCACGGATGACGTTTTCAAAGAGATCCAGCAAGCCAACCCGTTTTATCAAAATGTCGAAATGGGCGGCTTCTGGGGGAAAAATCTGTTCCGGGAAAATTTCCATACTGCCAACGGCAAAGGAAATTTCCTGCCGCTAACCATCGAGCTCACCACTTGCAACCGGGAGAAGCAACCATTGCTCGCCAGTGAAGACTATATCCAGACTAAAATTAAAAACAAACTGGTGGTATAATGTTCAAGTTGCTTTAATTAGGTTGCCAAGTGAAAAATAACATCAAGCGCAAAGAATGCATTGAATGCGCCCGAAAGCTCGAATACGATCTTAAGGAAAGGATCAAGGAACTTGAATGCCTGTATATCATCAGTTCCCAGATTGAATCCGGAAAGAACCTGGAACAGATATTGAAAAATTCTGCGGCAAGCCTGGTCAAGGGATTTCAATATCCCGAGATGGCCTGTGCGGCCATCATCCTGGACCAAAGTCAATTTACTCCCGGAACCATATCCTGCGAACATATCAAGGCTTCGCTCCAGTCCGATATCGTGGTCAACGGCAAGACCCGGGGTTGCGTCAAGATCGGTTATTTGAAGGAAGGCGATTTTCTCGAGGAAGAAAAAAAGCTCATCAAGGAAATCGGCCACATGATCTCCAAGGCTGTTGAAAAGCATGAATTGCAGCTCGAGCTGCAAAAATACGTAGGCAACCTGAAAGAACTGGTAAAGGCCAAGACCAAGGAGTTGGAGAAATCCAAAAAACGTTTCGAGGACCTTTTCGAAAACGCCCCCGACGGCATCGTCATTTCCGAGCTGAACGGGGACATCCTGAAGGCCAACCGCGCCTTTTATCGCATGCTGCATTACCCCGAGGACGGATCGGTCCAACTCAATTTCGTCCGGGACAAATTATATGCCAATATTCCCCGCATCCGGCCGTTCATTTTCAAGAAACTTAAGGAAAAAGGATTCCTGGAAGGGATGGAGATGAGTTTGATAGACTCCCGGGGCAAACAGTGCCCGGTCATCGGCTCATTCATCTTCGTTGAGTTTGACGGGCGGCGCTGCATCGAGGAGGTCTACAAGGACATCCGCCTGCGCAAGGAATTGGAACAGGAGTTAATCCGCCAAAACGAAAACCTTGAAAGGATCGTTCACACCAGAACGGCCGACCTGGAAAAACAGAAGGACCTTCAGGTCAACAAAAACAAGGAACTGGTTTCGCTGACCGAAAAGCTTAAGGAAAGCCGGAACAAGTTACAGACGCTCTTTGACGCCATAACCGACCAGGTTGTCATGATAGACCGGGACTTCAATATCAAGATGGCCAACCGCAAGGAAGGGACCCACAGCGGCAAATGCCACAAAAAAATCTTCAACTTGTCGCGGCCCTGCGACAGTTGCCCGGGGGCAATGGTTTTTCAACAGAAAAAGTCGATCACACTGGAACAAAAATACGGAGAAGAATATTACCTGCTGCAGGCTTACCCTATTTTTGATGACCATGGTGAAGTCGAGGGAGTTTTGGAGTTCTCCCGCCTGATAACCAAGCAGAAAAACATGGAAATACAACTGATGCAAACCGACAAACTGGCCTCGCTCGGGCAGCTTGTCTCTGGTATCGCCCATGAAATCAACAACCCCAACACCTTTATTCGCGGCAATGTGTTGATCATCCAGGAAGCGATGAAGGATATTTTGCCGATTTTGGATGAGTATTCCCGTAATGAAAAAACCCTGCAGATCGCCCGCTTGAATTACGACGTTTTTAAAAGCAACATCCTGATTTTATTGGATGATATGGCCCAGGGCACCAATCGCATCAAGACGATCGTGGAAGGGTTGCGCAAGTTTGCCAAAAGGGATGACGGCGTACTGAACGATGAAGTGGACATCAATGATATCATTCAAAACTGCCTGCGTCTTGTTGCCAATCAGATCGGCAGAAAAGCCAAGGTCAATCTTGCGCTGAACGGGGATATCCCGAAAGTTAAAGGTAATGCCCAACGCCTGGAGCAGGTAATCGTCAATATCCTGATCAACGCCTCGCAGGCCATCGAAAAAAAAATGGGGGCCATTGAGATCTCGACAGCATTTTTGGAAAAGGAGAATGAAGCTCTGCTGAAAATAAGCGATGACGGCAAGGGCATTGACGGAAAAACCCTGAAGCAGATCTTCGATCCTTTTTTTACGACCAAAAGAAACCAGGGCGGGACCGGACTCGGTCTGTCCATCGCCTATGGGATAATCAAAGAGCACAAGGGCCGGATCGAAGTGGAAAGCAAATTGGACTCGGGCACCACCTTTTCAATATACATACCGGTCTCGCAAAAGGAAAACCCATGAGGAAAATCCTGGCCATAGACGACGATCAGGCGGTTTTGAACTACCTGAACATCATGTTGCTGCAAACAGGGACATACGAGGTTTCAACGCTCGTTAACAGCTCCAAGGCTTTTAGTGAATTGAAAAACAACAACTACGATCTGCTGCTTCTGGATATGGACATGCCCGACGTGAGCGGATTGGATATTTTGAAGCATATCAAGGAAAAAAACATTGACATCGAAACCATCGTCTTGACCGGGGTGGAAGATGTTGAACTGGCAGTTTCGGCAATGAAGCTCGGTGCTTTCGACTACCTGACCAAACCGGTTGACAATGACCAATTGCTGAAGATCATAAAAACTGTCCTGGAAAACCGCAGGGACAATAGCGCCATGGAAGCGGAAATCAAGGTTTCCAGGGAACACTTGCAATTCAAGGACGCTTTCAAGGATATCATTACCCAGAATGAAGAAATGATCAGAGTTTTCCAGATGGTTGAAAAAATGGCGCAGCCTGACAACAGCATCCTGATCTGGGGCGAAAGCGGCAGCGGCAAGGAGCTGATCGCCAAGGCCATACATCAAATCAGCAAACGCCGCAATGAAAACTTTGTCGCCGTGAATGCCGGAACTTTCGCCAATGAACTTTTTTCGTCTGAATTCTTTGGCCACAACAAGGGAGCGTTCACCGGTGCCAGTTCGGCCAAAAAAGGGTTCCTGGAAGAAGCGGACAAGGGCACGCTTTTCCTCGACGAAATCGGCGAATTGGCGCTGCCGATCCAGGTGAAGTTGCTGAGGGTCCTTCAGGAAGGTGAATTTTTCAGGCTGGGTTCGACCAAGAATCAAAAAGTCGATGTCCGGATCCTTGCCGCCACCAACAAGGATCTGTTGAGCGAGATGAAAAAAGGAAATTTCCGCAAAGATCTGTTTTACCGCCTGAACATGAGCTCGGTTTACCTGATCCCCCTGCGGGAAAGAAAGGGCGATATCCCGCTTCTTTGCCAGCACTTTTTAAAAAAGTTCAATGAGCAGAACCAGAAAAATATCCAGAAAATTTCGGAAGCGGCCATGCGCTTGTTGAACCAGTACGATTATCCGGGCAACGTCCGCGAACTGATGAACATCATCAATAGCGCCATCATCATTGAAAGCGGAAACGAATTGCATAAAAAATCGCTGCCCCACTACTTTCTGGAAAATTCCAGTTTCAAGGAAGATGCGGCCACGGGTTTGCCCTTGAAGGCTTTAAGCGAGATCGAAAAAGACCAGATCAAAAATGTGCTTCAACATACCAGGGGAAATAAGACCCAGGCAGCCAAGATACTGGGAATATCCCGGGTCAATTTATTGGCAAAAATAAAAAAGTACTTGCTGCAGCCATAAAAAAACCCTTGGCTTGGTTTCCCCGATTCAGCGCCTTTGATCCAGAGCGGCAATTATTTTCAAATATTTTTTCTCAATGGTTTCCCAGGAATAGTTATCCAGGAAATATTTTTTGCCGTTGGCTCCCAGGCGTTCCCGCAAATCTCCATCGGCCTGCAGAATAAAAAAAGCTTCCCTGAATTCATCATAATTGCCATACCACAATCCGCCCTGGCTGCGCAGACATTGGCCGCGCAGCACTTCGGTCCTGCCGTTGGCCAGAACCGGTTTTCCGAGCGCCCAGGCCTCCAGGACAACCATGGAAAGCGATTCAAATTGCGAGGGCATGATCAGGAAATCCGCGCCCTGCAACAGGTCGAATTTTTCACTGTTTTCCTGGAAACCGATGTGGATAATATTTTCATGCTCGGGGATGGGAATATAGGTTTTGCCGATCAACAGCAATTTCAAGGCGATTTTTCTCTCGGCCAGCAGCCGCAGATAAAAATCGAACAGTTCGGGCACACCCTTGTTTTCATCAAGGCGGCCGATATAAACAAAATACTCACCCTGGATGCCCAGTCGTGCCAGAGTCCCTCGCGGATCAAAGCGCTCGGGGATCTCGGAGCCGACACCGACCACGTCCCCGCACAGCGCCGCGTTCCCGGAGATGCGGTTGATCAACTCCTTTTCCTCCGGGGAATTGTAAACGATCGCCGCCGGCAGGTTGAAAAAATCCTTGAACAAACTGAGGTAGACCACCTGATCGTGCTCGGCCGTAGGAACCAGAATGGCTTTAGGGCGGAATTTGCTTACCCCATAGTAGGAATGGTAATAACGGTAGGAAAAAAATATGAAATAAGCGAACTCCTTTTCCCTTTTTTCAAGCACCTGGAGCAATTCCGGAACCAACGGCCCTTCCTCCTCGAGCCAGCTCAATTCATCTTCCAGAACATGCTCTTCTTCAAAAATGTGGTGCTGGATTCTGCCGAAGGTTTCCGGATCCCTCGGTTTCCTCACCCGGAAACGATTGACCTTGATCCCATTCACCAATTCCTGCCCACCGTGGTAATGATGGTCCCAGGTGACATAATCGCAAGCCGTTGTGGTGAACACCTCGACCGTAAAATATTTGCTTAGCTTTTCTGCGATCAACCGGGCGTGGTATTCGGCGCCGCCATTGATCTCCAACCCGTAGCGCTGCACCACAACGGCAATTTTTCTGGACATAAGGCCATTATATTATATCCTGAGCGCATTTCAACAGCAGTCTGGAGTTTCGAATTGAAATCGATAAGCCGCTGCTTTACTCCGGAGAAGGAGAATATCAACCGGTTTCCCGAATCCAGTGGGCAGGTCAGAAACAGAGTGCCTGTCAATAATCTCGTCGCCCCAGGAATTGTTGCAACTATTTTAGAATGACGGTTTTAAATCCTTCTGGTTGCTGGGAATAGAGTTCAAAAATACCGGATGTTTCTCCGGTTTTCAAATCGGGGTTCTGTGTGTATTGCAACAGAGGAATGGTATAACCGATGGCCTGGATAGAAATATCCAGTGTCATGGGGGTTTCTCCCTTTTTTAAATTGTGAACGATTTTTATCGTGTTTTTTCCCTGCTTGAGGCAAAAATTATCTTTAAAATCTTCAGGTGCATCCTTCATAAGGGGATGCTTTTTATGGTAAAGCTGGATTGCCTGGGCAAGACCTCCGGTTACCTTTTTTATTTCAATTCCATTCAATAAAACACTGACCGATCGTCCATAAGCATTGACATTAAGCGTTACCCTTAAGTTGTTGTCTTCTGCCAAAGCCTGGAGTTGAAATCCAACCAGAAATAAAATAAAAATGACTGGAACCAATGATTTTTTCATTTTAAGGCCTCCCATATCACAAATAATATGAACGATTGTAGAAATTATCTCAAATTAATCTTCATACCTGTTTTTCAAGACGCGAGTTGAGCAACTAATCCCATTTCAGCTTCCTCGGTCTCCTCACCCAATCATGATGAAAACGTATAGTTGAAATCACCAGGGCAATCTGTTATCTTGGCACTGCGTTTGAACAGGAGACATATTGAATCAATTGTTAAAAGTCGCTTTGCGGGCTGCCCGCGAGGCCGGGGACCTGATCTGCCGTGATTTCCGAAATGTTCCCGCAGCGGACATCCAGGCCAAAGGCAAAAATGATTTTGTCACCCGCGTCGACAGGGAGGCCGAGGCGATCATCAAAAGTGCCATAAAGCAAAATTTCCCCGATCATCGCATCCTGGCGGAAGAAAGCGGATATTCGGCCAAAGCCAGCGAATATCTCTGGATCATCGATCCCCTGGACGGCACTACCAATTTCATTCACGGCATCCCCCATTTTGCTGTTTCATTGGCTTTGCAAAAAAGTGGAAAGACCATCTTCTCCTTAATATACAATCCATTATCCAAAGATTGTTTTCACGCCTCTGCCGGCCAGGGCGCCTTCTTGAATAGCAAAGCGATCGCCGTCAACAGGGTGGCAAAATTAAGTTCAGCACTGGGAGCAACCGGATTTCCCTTTAAGACTCCCCGCTTCCTGGGCGCATACACAGAGACTTTCCGCTGCCTGCTTTCCCAGTGCAAGGATATGCGCCGCTGCGGATCGGCCGCCCTGGACCTGGCCTACACGGCCTGCGGACGCTATGATTTCTTCTGGGAAGCCCATTTGCTGCCCTGGGATTTCATGGCCGGGAAACTCCTGGTCGCGGAAGCCGGAGGTCTGTCCGGTGACTTCGCCGGCAGGGAATTGACGGTGCAAACCAGCTCGGTCCTGGCGGCCAACCCGGTTCTTTATGCAAAAGTCCTCAGAGTGATCGGCAATTTTTTTAAATGATCCCCGGCCGCACGACCCTGCAACTGTTGAGATCAGGCGTCATCGCGGTGAACGGTGGCCGGGGAAAAGGCCGGCAGGCAAATTGCGACATACTCGGCCCCTTCGGGTTCCGGAGACCCGTATTGCACCCATTCATGGCGGGAAACCATGATCGCTTCTCCGGCCCGGACGTCAATAAATCATCCCGGGTTTTCACCTGCAGCATGCCTTTCAAAACAACCGTGTATTCATCGAAATCGGGCTTCTGCCCGGGCTCGATCCAGCCCGAAGGACTTTTCATCACGGCGACGCTGACCCGGGAATCCTTGAGAATTCACCAGGCCGAAGTATTCCTCGATGATCTTTTTCTTGTTCCCGGCAGCTTTGATAATCGTCGGTTTTTCAATTTTTATTTATCATCCGCCCTCCACTCAAAAAAAGATTCGCGATGGCAAGGCGCCTAAAATTACCACAGGCGCTTAATTCAGGCAACGTGGCCATCACCGGCGGGAATGGAGCGCAGCGGAATTCCCGTCCGAGTGCATGGCATTGTTCTGTGCCGGTCTACACCCTATTGGCGATGACTGCAAATTCGCTCGATTTTCGATCATATGGGGTTCCCGCGACGTCGGAATAAAGCCCCTTAACGGAAAAGCCAGCCTCTATAAACTCCCTCTCAAGATCCTCGGGTGCAAAATATTGCAGCCAGTTGTACACCTTTCTGGTGCGGTCCAACTCGATAATTGTGTACTTGTCCAGCGCAACCTTTTCTTCATCGTATTTGAAGGTATTTAGAAAGCCATAGTACTTGTTTGGTGACCAGAATCCGTTGAGCTGGTTTACTTCATATGTCGCGATCTCTTCCCTTTGTTCAAATGCCGATAGGGAATACACATCAAGAAGGACCGAACCGCCCGGTTTTAGAATCTTGTGGAATTTGCTCAGAAGCCCTTTTCTTTGTGTTGGGCTGAGGGCGCAGAAATCGCACATAATCATCAGCACAAGGTCGAACCGGTCTTCGGTTTCAAACTCCAGGTAGTTCTGCTTCACGTAGCTGATGTTCAACTGCTCGCGGGCTGCGACTTCCTTTGCGTACTCGATGGACCTCTCCGAGAAATCAATGCCTGTCACATTCGCTCCGCGTTTCGCCAAACGTGCTGCGTACAATCCAGGACCACAGCCAAAATCAGCTATTTTGGTGTCCCTGCCGATGTTGAACTCAGATGCGATCCATTCCACCGATCGATTGATGAATTCCGCGTTTCGCGAAGAAACGTCGATGGCCTCGTTGAGGTGGAACGAGAGCATCTGCTTTGATGTATGTTCATCGGTCCATAGATCGCTTGCGGTGTAAAACTGGAACGGTTCTGGCCGTTCGTTGATCCTCTCCAACTCTTCAAACATTCTCTTTCCTTGTTTTATTACACAGAACGCAAGCGTCAACTGCGGCGCGCCGCGCCGTCAGCTGCAATCTGTTGTTGGGTAGCGCTCTCCTTGATGAGGAAGGCTGATCCGGCGTCCGCAGGTGCATCGCGATGCGCCTTTGTGATCATCCGCCTCTGACAAACTCGATCACATGACCCGGCTGCCAGGATCGTGACAGGGAGAACCGTCTGCTGCAAGCGAGGGTTAGACATCAATTGTTCGCTTTCTTGTTTATCAATTTCCAAATTTGACACGTTACTTCTTAAGGTCGATCCAGATTCTGCCAAAGTCAGTTTCATCCACGCGTATGGTATCCGGGAGGTCGCCTCCGATCAAATCTTTTGGTGTGGACTTCGACGGCCAACGTACGGATGGATACAGTTTTTCAAGTTGCTCTCGGGGCAGCGCAAGAAGCTCTTTTCTCCTAGGCTCTCCCTTGGTGATCATGAGACCGGCACCGATACGGAAGCTCGGTATCTCTACAAATCGCCCCGACTCGGTGTCCAGACCCAGCCACTCAAACGAGACCGCGAGTTCTGATTGCATCAGGTTATTTTTCCGAACAGCCCCGGGAATTGTTTTCGAGAGCCGGGTATGATAATTTAGCAGCATGAAAAACAACCACTTCGCCCTGATCATGGCCGGCGGACAGGGGACGCGCTTCTGGCCCTGGAGCACCTCCGAAAAACCCAAACAGTTCCTTTCGGTGGTCGGTGAAGAGCCATTGATCACCCAGACATACGAACGTCTTGCTGAAATTCATCGCCAAAAAGAATATCTTCGTGATCGCCGACGGCAAATACCTGCCGGCGGTGCGCGACTGCCTGCCGGGGTTCTCCCAGCCGCAATTTCATCGCCGAGCCGGCCCCGCGCAACACGGCGCCGGCGCTGATCCAGGCCAATATCTTCCTGTCGCGAATCGACCCTGACGCCAACCTGTTGGTGGTACCCGCCGATCATTTCATTGCCAATGAAAGCATCTTTGCCAAACAATTGACCGCCGCCCTCGAGTACGCGAAAAACCGCTGCGTCATCACCGCCGGCATCAAACCCTCCGAGCCCCACACAGGCTACGGTTATATCCAGTTTTCCGCAGAAAAGGTCAAACCAACCGGTTTTTTCCCGATCAAACAATTCAAAGAGAAGCCAGATCACAAAACAGCGCTGAAATATATGAAAAGCGGGAATTTCTTCTGGAATTCAGGCATGTTCATCTATAAACTGGCGTTTTTCAGGGAATTTTTAAAGAAATACGCCGCATACTACAGTTCTCAGTACGATAAGCTGGAAAAAGCTTACGCCAATAGCATGCTTTTCGATAAAATCTACAAAGCGATCAAGCCGGAATCCATCGATTACACGCTGATGGAAAAGCTCAAGGAAGCGGTCATGTTCAAGGCCGCTTTTTCCTGGAACGATGTCGGCTCCTGGTCCTCGGTCTATGAAATGAATAAAAAAAACAGGCAGAAAAATGTTTGCCGCGGCCGCACTCTTGCCCTTGACACCCGCAATTCGCTGATTTTTTCCAATATTGACAAACCCCTGGCGGTCATTGGCCTGGATAATATCGCCGTGATCAATACCGAAAACGGCATTTTGATCGCACCACTCAGCCAATTGCAGCAGGTCAAGCAGGTTATTGCCCTGCTAAAAAAAGAAGATTCCTGATCGCTGCTGATTAAAACCCTAAAAATACAAAGCCAGTGGCAACAACATAAAAAACAGCAATATTCTTTTTTGCCAGGGAGAAGCTTGCCGCTTTTGCCAATGCCAAAATCCAAGGATAGTGCCGGACAAAAAAATAATGGCCAGGGCCGCGGCGAAAAACCGGGTGGAAGCTTCGGAATTTTCAAAATTCACAATCTTGAAAAGCCAGCCGAAAGGAACGTTCACGAACAGGTTTTGATAATCGAAAAGGAAAAACATTTCGACATAATAAATACATCCGGCAAGCATGACCGGTCCAAAACGGATAATGGCGACAGCGATCAGCAAAAGCGGCAGAAAAAAATAGAGCAAATAAGGAATTTTCAGGTAGCGCGATGTTTCCGGCGCTTTGGCCACGAAAGAGCCGGATAGCGGGGCGGCATTCCCGCCGCGTTCCCTGAATTTTTTATCCAAAAGACCAAGCCATGCCTGGCCAACGATGGCATCACCGAAATACTTGACCGCTGTTTTCCGGCCTTGCCGCAGCAAAAAAACCGACCCGGGGAAAAAAGAGACGCGGCTGGCCCCGGGCGGCACTGCCACTACCACCGGACCCAGGTCGACAAAATCTTCCTTCTGCTTGTTGTTCCAGATCAAAAAAATCGCCGGATGCAGGCAATTAAAAAATGCAAAAATCCTCCCGTCTGGAGCAGAATTTCGCAAAAGCCGCACTGCCGCGATTTTATTTTGATTGAAAGGGGAAAAACCGATAAAGGTGTATTCCGGAGTTTGAAAAGCAGGCCCCTCTGCCAGTTCCTTTCTGACCACTGTCCATTGCAAAAACAAATTCAGAAAGTGGATCAGCAGCAAACAAAATCAGCAGTAATATGACAAAGGCTCCAGGGAACAGGGCTGGCCGAGGTTTTTTTTCCTGGTAAAGCAAACCCCGGTCCGGGTTATCGGTTTTCACAACTCACGAACCGCAAGCAGTCCGGATTACAACCCCAAAAGTCCTTTTTTGAATTTCTCTCCGGGCCCCGGTTTCTTGCCGATCCAGCAGGAAAAAAGGGCATCGGCAAAGGCCTTGTCACCCAATGTCCCCTTTATTTTCCCCTTGATTTTGACTTCGGTCCCCTTTTCGGGACAATAGGTGAAAACCAGCTTATCGCCATCTTTCATGTCTTCCATCAAAGTGGCCAGCGTGTCGAACTGTTTTTTCAATTCCGGCGAATGGTCTGGGGTATTCGCTTGCAAACCATCAAACCAGGCTTCATTGATTTTGCCGGCATCCACGCTGCGCACAAAATGCATGACTGTGCAGCGCGGTCCATCGGTTGCCAGGATCTTTTCACTGCTGCTTTCTTTGGCCGGCAGATAAAGCCCGGCCACATAAACCTTGAATATGACTTTTTTACGCAAGGCCAGGCCGTTGAGGACCAATTGCTGGCCATTCACATCCAAAGTATCGGGAAGTGTGACCCCGGCCAGGGTTCCGGCCACAACCGGAGTGACAAATAAAAAAACAAGGAACAATCCGAGCAGGGCATGACGCGTCATTTTTTTCCTCCTAAATGAAAAAGCATTTTATCATAATATGTTAAAAATATTTTGTCAAAGAATTCATAAAAGAAATTTTCAAGTGGACCAGAATTTGTATATAATAAAGGCCGCAGGGAGGCGCACATGAACAATGAGCAGTTCACTTTAAAAGCCAATCAGGCCATCCAGGACAGCTTCCATCTCGCTTCTGAGCTCGGCAACCAGGAGATCACCCCGCTGCACCTGACCCAAAGCATTCTGGCCGTTCCCGAAAACATGGTCGGCGAAACCATAAAAAAAATCGGTGTTGACATTGCCAAGCTCACTGCCGCCATCAACATGGAATTGAATTCCCTGCCCAAGGTCCAGGGCGCCGAATCCTATCTGAACAAAGCCATGAAAAAGGTCATTGCCCAGGCCGCTCCCATTGCCAAACGCTTCCGTGACGAATATGTATCGAGCGAACACCTGATCCTGGCGATCATGGAACTTAACGAGTCCGCCGCCGGGATCCTGAACCGGTTCGGGATCAACAAAGATGTTTTTTTGAATGCCCTGATGGAAATCCGCGGCAGCCAGACCATAACCGATCCCAGTCCGGAAGAGAAGTTCCAGGCCCTGAAGCGTTACGGCCGCGATCTGGTGCAGCTGGCGCGGGAAGGTAGTTTGGACCCCGTCATCGGACGTGACGAAGAGATCCGCCGCGTGATGCAGGTGCTGGTACGCCGCACCAAAAACAATCCGCTTTTAATCGGTGAAGCCGGGGTGGGCAAAACAGCCATTGCCGAAGGCTTGGCTTTGCGGATTATCCAGGGCGACGTTCCGGAGATGCTTAAAGATAAAAAAATAGTCACTTTGGAAATCGGTTCGCTTCTGGCCGGAGCCAAGTACCGCGGTGAATTCGAAGAGCGCTTGAAAGCCGTGATTAAGGAAGTAACCGAGTCGGAGGGGCAAATCATCCTTTTTATCGATGAACTGCATACCATTGTCGGTGCCGGAGCGGCGGAAGGGTCCGTAGACGCTTCCAATATGCTCAAACCTGCCCTGGCCCGCGGCCAGTTACGGGCGATCGGCGCCACCACCCTGAACGAATACAAAAAATACATTGAAAAGGACCCGGCCCTGGAAAGGCGCTTCCAGCCGGTGTTGATCAAGGAACCCACGGTGGAGGAAACCATTTCCATACTCAGGGGGCTGAAGGAAAAGTACGAAATTCACCACGGCATCAAGATCACCGACGCAGCCCTGATCGCCGCAGCCACCCTGTCCCATCGCTATATTACCGACCGTTTCCTCCCCGACAAGGCCATTGACCTCATAGACGAATCCTCATCCAAACTGCGCATCGAAATGGACTCGCTTCCCGAGGAACTGGATGAATTGGAACGCCGGATCACCCAACTTGAAATCGAGCGTCAGGCCCTGAAAAAAGAAGGCAGCCGGGATGCAAAAGAGAAATTGAAGGCGTTGCTGGACGACCTTGACTCGCTGAAGATCAATCGCGACAAGATACGCAGCCATTGGCAAAAAGAAAAAGACCTGCTGCACCGGCTGCGCGACCTGAAGGAAGAGGCCGACAAGCTTCGCCTGCAGCAGCAGGACGCCGAAAGGCGCAACGATTACGAACTTGCCTCGCAGATCCAGTACGGCAAACTGCCAGAAAACGGCAAAGAGAGCGAGACGGTCCAGAAAAAACTTTCCCTGCTGCAAAAAGAAAAAAAGATCCTGACCGAAGAGATCACCGAAGAGGATATAGCTGAAGTCGTCTCAAAGTGGACGGGGATTCCGGTCAGCAAGCTGCTGGGCGGCGAGAAACAGAAGCTGCTTGAAATGGAAAACATATTGAAAAAGCGGGTGGTTGGCCAGGATGAGGCCGTGGAAGCGGTTTCACGAATATTGCGCCGCTCACGGGCCGGACTGCAGGACCCGCACCGCCCCCTTGGCTCATTTATTTTCCTGGGACCGACCGGAGTGGGCAAGACCGAACTGGCCAAAACGTTGAGCGATTTCATCTTTAACAGCGAAAAAACCATGGTGCGCATCGACATGTCCGAATACATGGAAAAACATTCTGTGGCCAAACTGATCGGCGCCCCGCCCGGGTATGTCGGCTACGATGAGGGAGGCCAACTGACCGAGACGATCAAAAGAAGGCCTTATTCCCTGATCCTGCTCGACGAGATCGAAAAAGCGCACAGCGATGTGTTCAATATCCTGCTGCAGATACTGGAAGACGGCCGGCTGACCGACGGCAAGGGCAAAACCGTCAATTTCACCAACACCATCATCATCATGACCTCCAACCTGGGATCGGAGATAATCCAGGAGAATAGAGATTACCAGGAAATGAAGAACAAATTGAACGAATTGCTTTTTCAGTATTTCAAACCGGAATTTTTGAACCGCATCGACGAGATCATCACCTTCAAGCCCCTGACGCCCGAGAACATCCAGGAGATCGCCAAACTGCAGATCGAACACCTGCGCCGGCTGCTGGCCGCGCAAAAGATCGCCATGACCATATCGCAGCCGGCCCTGGCCCGCCTGGCCGAGACCGGCTTTCACCCCTCGCTGGGCGCCAGGCCCCTGCGCCGCGTCATCCAGCAGGAAATCCAGGACAAGCTTTCCATCATGATCCTGGAAGGCCGCCTGCTGCCCAATTCCACCGTGCATATTGATTTCAAAAGAGAAAAATTCGAGTTCAACTGAAGGCGGCCAGAGATGACGAAGGAGACCGATAAAATTTAATTGTTACAAAGTAAACTATTTACAAGAATCGGCCAAACGTGATAAAATACCATTTAGCCAAAGTCACTACAAAATAGGAGGTATGCGCTATGGCTGATAAATCATTCAATGCTTTCAAAATGGCCCAGCAACAATTCGATAATGTTGCCGAGAAACTGGACCTGGATCAGGCAACCAGAGACCTGTTGAGAAACCCGCTGCGAGAATATCACTTTTCCATCCCGGTCAAATTGGACGACGGGACGGTCAAGATCTTTCAGGGCTTTCGCGTGCAGCACAACGATTCCCGCGGCCCCTGCAAGGGCGGCATCCGCTTCCACCCCCAGGAGACCATTGACACGGTCAAGGCCCTGGCCACCTGGATGACCTGGAAGTGCGCCGTGGTCGACATTCCGCTCGGCGGCGGCAAGGGCGGGGTAATTTGCGATCCACACAACCTGTCCATGCGTGAGCAGGAGCAGATCTGCCGCGGCTGGGTCAGGCAAATCTCCCGTAATGTCGGCCCGTTGCAGGATGTCCCGGCTCCCGACGTCATGACCAACGCCCAGCATATGATCTGGATGATGGACGAATATGAAAAAATGACCGGAGCCAAATACCCCGGATTCATCACCGGCAAGCCGGTCGGCATGGGCGGCTCCCTGGGCCGCACCGAAGCCACCGGATTCGGTGTCGTTTACACCCTGCGCGAAGCCCTGAATGAATTGGGCATAGACATCAAGACCACCAGCGCCTCTTTCCAGGGATTCGGCAATGTTTCGCAATTCGCCGTCAAGCTGTACCAGGAATACGGCGGCAAGGCGGTTTGCGTTTCCTGCTGGGACCAGAAGGAAAACAAGTCCTATTCATTCATAAAAAAAAGCGGCATCGATCTTGAGCAGCTGCTCAGCATCACCGACAAGTTCGGCGGCATCGACAAGGGCAAAGCCAAGGAGCTGGGCTACGAAGTGGCCGACGCCGAGGCCTGGATTCAGCAGGAAGTCGACATTCTGATCCCATCGGCCCTTGAGAACCAGATCAATGCCGAAACCGTCGAAAGAATTTCCGCAAAAGTTAAAATAATCGCCGAAGGGGCCAACGGCCCGACCACTCCCGAAGCCGACCAGGTGTTAGAGAAAAGAAACATTTTTGTCATCCCCGATTTTCTGGCCAATGCCGGCGGGGTCACCTGCAGCTACTTTGAACAGGTGCAGTGCAACATGAACTACTTCTGGACCAAGGAAGAGGTCCTGAGCAAGCTGGACAATATCATGACCTCGGCTTTCCACGCGGTATACGGCTTGGCCGTGAAGAAAAAAGTTTTCATGCGCGATGCCGCTTACATGATCGCCGTTTCCCGCGTCGCCGAAGCATGCAAGCTGAGAGGCTGGGTATAATTATCTGTTAGCTTAAACAGGGGTGGTGCAGAGGCACCCCTGTTTCTTCAGGGGCAAGGGAGGCAATTAAAATGGCGGATCAGCAAAATTCGATCGACAAATTGCTCAACGATATGCGGGAAAGGGCCAAGGAATTGAATTGCCTTTACCAGATCGAAGAACTTCTGACCAAGACCCACCTGCCCCTGGCCGAAATTTTCAAGCAGATCATCCAGACTGTCCCTTCCGGATACCAATTTCCCGATATTTGTCAGGTTAAAATCATCTACGATGGCATAATTTACCAGACTCCAAATTTCCAGTCATCCATTCGAACCCAAAGCATCCCCATCAAAGTGGAAGACAATGTCGCCGGCAGTATCGAGGTTTCCTACACCAAAGAGGTCCCGCAAACGGAAAACAGTTATTTCCTCAAAGAGGAACACAAACTGCTCAACACCATCGCTGAACGCATCGGCCGCACCATCCTGCATTTGAAACTGGAACAGGTTTCCAAGGAATGGCAAACGGCAAAGAAAGACCTCATTGAAAAAAATAAAAAAGAGTGGATGGTTATCATCGATCTGCTGCGCAGCACCGACCAGAATCTCTATTTCCACCTGGGCCGGAAAATGATCTATTATCTCTTCTGGAACGGCGTGAAGGAAGCCAAGGAGCTGCTGAAATCACTGAGCAGGGACCAGGCTGCCAACCAGACAGAAATGAGCGACGATGTTAACCGGCCCAGTCAAAAGAAATCACATCTGGAAACGCTGGCCCTGGGAGACGAAACTTTCAAAATCGCCGCCAAATATCTCACCGATCAGGAAATTCTGACCCGCCTGCAAAAATGGATCCAGGAGGAAAAAGCCCGTTTTCTGATTCGAACCATCAACAATATCGACCTGCCCCTGGCGGAAATCATCAATGTCATTACCCAGTTCCACTACATCACCGGAGGCAATTATGACCTTTCAGAACCCACGGAAAAAGGGCTGCGTGTCTCACTGATACGTCGATTTTTTTCAGATCAATTGGAATTCATAACCGTCGCTAAAAACCATATCGAGGTGCGCCACTTCTACGACCTGATTCAAAAAATCATTTACCCGCTCAACGGCTACGGAAGATTGGGCGGAAAAAGTGCCGGCTTGTTTCTGGCCCAGCAAATATTGACCAAACCAGGTGAACATTCAGAAGCTCTGGCCAATCTGAAATTTCCCAAAACCTGGTATATTTCCACCGATACCACGCAACATTTTCTTGATTACAACAATCTGGAAGAGGTGGTGGAACAAAAATACAAGGAGATCGACCAGATCCGCCTCGAATATCAAAATGTGATCCAGCTTTTAAAAAACTCTCATTTCCCGCCCGAGATTGTAAAGGGATTGTCGGTGGCACTCGACGATCTGGGCGACAAGCCCCTGATCGTACGCAGTTCCAGTCTCCTTGAAGATCGTATGGGTACTGCTTTTTCCGGAAAGTACAAAAGCCTTTTCCTGGCCAATCAGGGAAGCAAAAGTGAAAAACTGGAGGCTTTGACCGACGCCATCGCCGAAGTTTATGCATCTATATTCAGTCCCGATCCGATCGAATACCGCGTGGAAAGGGGCCTCCTGGATTTCCATGAAGAAATGGGCATCATGATCCAGGAAGTAGTGGGAGAAAAGGTCGGCGATTACTTTTTCCCGGCTTATGCCGGGGTCGCCTTCAGCAACAATGAATTCCGCTGGTCGCCGCGGATCAAGCGGGAAGACGGCCTGGCCCGGATCGTCCCCGGCCTGGGCACCCGGGCCGTGGACCGGGTAAGCGACGATTACCCCGTATTGATATCTCCGGGAATTCCCAACCTGCGCGTCAACGTTACCGCCGAAGATACCATGCGCTATTCCCCCAAGCGCATCGATGTCATCAACCTGAAAACCTGCACTTTTGAAACCAAGGAAATCGCGGCTCTTTTAGAAGAATGCGGCAGCGAATACCCCGATATCAGCAAAATCGTCTCTATTTACGAGGATGACCATATTTATCCCCCTTCGGCCATCAACCTCGATTTCAACAAGAAAAATCTGTTCATTACTTTTGAAGGCCTGATCTCCCGCACCCCGTTTGTCAAACAACTGCAAACCATGCTTACAACACTGCAGGAAAAAATAGGCACCCCGGTGGACATTGAATTCGCTGCGGACGGAAAAAACCTGTATTTGCTCCAATGCCGGCCGCAAAGTTCTACCGCCGGGAACGTGGCCAGCCCCATACCCAGGGATATCGCCCCGGAACGCATTGTTTTTTCGGCCAACCGTTACATTTCCAATGGCAAATTGCCCGATATCACACATATTGTTTATGTCGATCCCGACAAGTACAGCCAACTGGAAAAAAACGAAGAGATGATGGAGATCGGGCGGGCAATTGGCAAACTCAACAGTTTGCTTCCCAAGCGGCAGTTCGTTCTGATGGGACCGGGTCGCTGGGGCAGCCGCGGCGATATCAAACTGGGAGTTCCGGTCACCTATTCGGATTTCAACAATACAGCTGCTTTGATCGAAATAGCGCGAAAAAAAGGCAATTATGTGCCCGAATTGTCATTCGGCACCCATTTTTTCCAGGACCTGGTCGAAGCATCAATACGCTACATCCCATTGTATCCCGATGATCCGGGCATTGAATTCAACGAACAATTTCTTCTTGCTTCACAAAATATATTTGCCAGATATCTTGCCTGAATTTGCTTCCCTTGCCGATACGATCCACGTAATTGACGTTCCCCAGATCACGGTCGGGAGAGTTCTACGCATTGTGATGAACGCTGATCTTGGCGAAGCCCTTGGTTTTTTAACCACGCCAACCACAGTTTCCGATCTTAACCAAGACAAAGAAGGGCCCATGGAAGCCGCCAGCGACGATCATTGGCATTGGCGTCTGCGCATGGCCGAAAGAATCGCCGCTCAAGTGGATGGTATTCGTTTTGGCGTCAAGGCCATGTACGTGTTCGGCAGCACCAAGAACGCCACCGCCGGCCCCGGGAGCGACATCGATCTCCTGATCCATTTTCATGGTTCTGCAAAAGCAAAAGCAGCAGCTGGTTCTCTGGCTGGAAGGCTGGAGCCTGTGTCTTGCCGAAATCAATTTTTCCAGGACCGGGTACAAATCTGACGGTTTGCTTGATTACCACCTGTTAACCGATGAGGATATTGCCAAAAAAACCAGCTACGCTGTAAAAATCGGGGCGGTCACCGATGCGGCCCGACCCTTGACCATTAAAGCACAATAAGCGAATAGATATCAGAGCAACCTGCGGATCGCTTGACTGGGATCCTGGGGATCAAAGAATACAGCTGCCAATTCCGGACCGTCATGGGCCGCTGAAAAGCAGAATGTCCGGCCGATCCTCTCCTGCCAGGACCCGGTCAAGCGGGCCGATTCGTGCACATGGCCATGCAGGGTGACCAGGGGTTGACGGGCTTCGATGAAGCGCCTGATGGCAATGCTGCCCACGTGTACGTCCAGCGGAGCGCTATCAACCATACGGCCATCCAGGGCGGCGCGGTCCAGATGCGTTTGATAGGGGGGAGAATGAAAAAGAAAAATCGCCCGGGTCAATACGTCCTGCCCGGCAAGCTTTTCCAGATCCTCCTGAATAGTCGGGAAACCAGATTCATTTTCCGGCAAAGCGACACTGAACCGTCCATCCTCGGGTGGGATGGAACCCGGATCCACAAAACGGGAGACATCGTATCGCTCCCAATCTTTCAAGGTGAAAGGGGTGGGGGGGACGCAGGAATAGCCAAAAATGGAATATATCATCAAGATTGGTTTTCCGGAAATGCATGTAATCCCAGAGATTTTCGCTTTTTGTTTAAACAAAGCGCCGCTTCCTGGCTGCGGGCGTCATCATTACCCAGGATCAAAAAAAAACGCGGATATTTTTTTTTAAGAAGCACTCGCAAACTACGAAGCTCAGGCAGAAGAAAATCATTCACAAAGTCATCTTGGCCAAAGCGCGTACTCCCGAACAGCAGAGATCCGGAAGGCAAAAGATCTCCTCCCAAAAAAATCGCCCTGGGAATTTCATCTTTGATCAGCGAAAAAAGCTTGCGGTAGCAATCAATCCGGCCGTGCAGATCACTGACAAACACAAATGGATGATCACTCATTTGCATGAGGTGCGGTGACCATGGGCTTCAAAATCACACCCTGGCTTTTACGGCCATCGATCATGACCGTAATTGGCTGCGGCAAACAGACGTGCTTCAGGAATTCGGTTTCAGCGGTTAACGGGCAGCGTTTCCAGCCAAGGCCAATCAATGAACCCATGGGCGCGATCCAGGGGAACCGTAAAATAGCCGATACGCAAAGAGGTCATGTTTTGAAAAAAATGCGATCCTTGCGAGGGATCCACGTTCATGTTGGGCAAGCTCGCCTCGACCACGACCTTTACGCCACTGATCTGGCTCCACTTTACCGGAATACCAAGCCAGGGATCGGTGCTGCCCCAACGCCCGGGACCGATCAGCAAGTATGGAGTACCGGCTTGCTGCAGGCGGGAATTGAGTTTCCCGACATCTACAGCGATTTGTGGATTTTTGGCGGCATCGAACGCATCGGGCTTCACAAAAACGATATCGCGAATGGTTTGCAAAATGCCGTTCCCTAGAACCCGGTCGCTGAAACAGAAAGCCAATTCCTTCTGCTGGTCGTCCAATTCCACTTTAACAAGTTCATCCTGCACGACCAGGGGCCTGACTTGCAGGATGCTGAACTGACCGGGAAGTCCATTTTGGGCATCAAGGATCACCGCAAATTCCATCTCGACCGCGCAATTCATGGCTTCACTGCTCAATTTCAGCAGATCGATCAATACCTTGGCCAGGGGGAAAACATCGTTTTTCAGAATGTGGGCAAAATTGACGATCCTTGGCCCCGAAAAGCTGATGCCATCATAAACGGCGTCGTTTTCCCGTGAATACGTTGAGGCCAGAAATTGCAAAACACCATCGGCTTCAGCCTTGTCCAACCCGAGTTTGACCAGATACTGGTCTTCTTCCAAAAAGGCGATCGAAGCCACATGATGCATGGCGATGGCATAAAAATCACGCTGGGAAAAATTGAACATGTCCTTGACCGAAGTGAACTGCGGCAGGATGCCTGCGAAGGCCGGTGTGAAGCGCAGGGAAACCCCGCCGTCAACCACGGTTTTTCCGAGTCCCAGGGCAACATTGACCACACCGTCTTCGGGCTTGGCCTGGCCGACCGGATAATAATTATAGGAACGGGCCACACCGGAGATTTCGGGATAAAAACTGTCCCGGTGCAGTTTGCCCACGACCGGCTGTATCACCACCGCCATTTTTTCATCTTCAATTCGGTGCGGTGTGCTGTTGATATAGGATTTGGCCTGGCGGAAAAAAGTCGAAGCAAAAACAAATTTAATGGCGTTAATCAGGTTGAGGAAACGGATATCGTCGCTGGCCTGGTCATTGGGGAGCATTTTTGTGGCATAGATTCCGGCAAATGGCTGGTACAGGGAATCTTCCAGCAGACTTGAAGAACGCACCGCCAGGGGGACTTTGACATTTTTTATGAAATCGCGCAGATCGCCGACTATTTTGCCGGGCAAACTGGCCTTGATGAAAAGGTTGGCCATGTGGCTGTCGGAATGGTCGCTAACCGCTGTTTCCAGTAAATCGTTATCTTTGATAAAATCATCAAACACATCGGTCCCCAGCACGACGGTGCGGGGTATGGAAACAGTCACCCCGGGGTATTTCCGCGGATCAAAATATTTCACCAATATCCGGTCCATGAAAGCCAGGCCGCGGGCTTTGCCGCCAATGGACCCGCCGCCGATCACAGAGAATTGGGAATAATCTTCATGAAAAAAGCGGGAATAGGTCACGATCGAACCGCGGCGACCGGCGCTGCGGAAATCAGAAATGATCTTTTTTAAATCACTTGCCAGTGTGGCTCCTGGTTGCGTACCCAGCAGTAAATATTTTTGCACTGCATCGGCCAGGGCAAATTCCGTCCTGGCCCGCAGCCAGCGGTCCAGATTTCCCCGAGATAAGGCCTTCGCCAGAACATCCTCCGGCAGACCGGTCAATGTCTTGGACAATTGATTGATATCGGCGATTCGCGTCTCATCCGCAGTCCGCGTATCGCGCAACACCAAGTCGCCAAAACCGAATGAATTCGATAGAAAATCACTCAGATCACGCAGCAAAGTAAGTGAATTCTTTGATATGAACTTTATCCCGGCCTCGGCAGCCATCAATTCCGCTCCCGCGTCACTGGATTGCAGCAATATGGGAAGGTGGGGCTTGTCGGCAAGGACTTTTTTCACAAAGTGAATCTCCGGCTTTTGGATTCACGACCTTGTTCATGGGAAAACTGGCGTCGGTGATAATTCCCAGCAGGTTGTTTTTAAATTTCTCGAAAACCAATTCCGCTTCTTCGTAGGTCGTGGCCAAATGTACCCTGGGTCGGGCGTTCTGACGCAGAAGTTTTTGAGAAAAAGTCAGATCTTCTTTAAGTAAATTCTCGGTCAAATTGCGCAAAACCGAAAATATAAGCGGCAGATAGGAAGAATAAAAATCAATGGAATCTTCGATAAGCAAAATGTTTTGCACCCCGACCACTTGGGTATCGTTGGCTGCATTTTTTCGGTCTTCAATGAATTGGATGATGCCCAATAGTATATGCCCGTCTCCCTGCCACACAAATATTCTTTCCAGTACAGTCCCGTCATCCATTTCCAAGAGGCGTTTCAGTTCCGGGGTATTATAGGCCAGGCCGATTACCGGAAGTTCCGGTTCGATCTCTTTTACCTGACGGCCAAATGTAAAAGGATCCATATCACCAAGCCGCATAACTGCGACAATCAGGTCGAATTTTTCAGTTTTTATCAATTTGAGGGCATTTTCTCCCCCGCTTACCCTGATAAAATGCGGAATATAGCCCAAGTTCCATTGCTGGTAGGTTTTTGAGAGCAATTCATGCAGCCGGCCATCTTCTTCCAGCATGAAATAATCATAAAGACTGGCCACCAACAATAGTTTTTTAACTTTATAGGGCATAAGCTTGTTTATATTATCAATTGGAAATTCATTGGAAATTGAAAAATCAGCCGGGCCGTCAAGCTGATCACAAGCAGAATTCGCCAAAGTTTCCTCCTTTCAGAATGGGTGCGGATCAGCGAGCGACGCAATCCGCGCTTTGTTGTAGGGCCACAGATTCAATTGTCACCATATTTGTTCTGAATGGCCCGAATCACTTCATAAATTGAAAAAAATACGTCTACCAATTCAGGATCGAAATGTTTGCCTTTTTGTTCATGCAAATATCGTATGACCTTTTCTTGGGGCCAGCAGTCCTTGTAAATTCTTTGCGAAGTCAAAGCGTCGTATACGTCCGCAAGACCCACGATCCTGGCGAACAGGGGAATTTCACATCCCTTTTTCCCCGGTCCTGGAGCCTGGGTTTCGCAAAAAATATCATCAACCTTTCCCGGATAACCGCTGCCGTCCCATTTTTCATGATGATTCAAGGCGATTTCAGCTGCCATGTCATCCCAGTCCGAAGTGGAATTCTTAAAAAGCCTGGCACCCAGAATGGCGTGCCGCTGCATTTGACAATGTTCTTCGTTGCTCAACGGCCCGCATTTTTTTAAAAGCGTGTCAGAAATAGCCACTTTACCGACATCGTGCAGCATGGCGGCGATGCGCAAAATATCCCTGATTTTTTTTAATTCGGCCTCATCCACGTTATGGTTAGACGCCCACTTTGTATAGATTTCGATCGAATACGCTCCGACCCGGTTGACGTGGTTGCCGGTCTCTTCGGGATCACGCATCTCGGCGATGCTGATCATGCGCAAAATTATTTCCCTGGTCATCTTGGCTTTTTCAATGCAACCGGCCGCATGATTGGCAAAATAGGCAACCACCAATTCGTCTTCACTGCGGAAGGGGATCGCTTTTTTCTGGTCATTCAGGGAATTAATGATCTGCATCACCCCGATCAAGCGGTTTTGACTGGCGATCAGTGGAACTGTTAAAACCGAGCGGGTATGATAAGAAGCATGTTGATCAAATGAGCGGTTGAATCCATAGGGCACGGATTCATCAAGCTGATACGCATCGGAAATGATCAAGGGCTTTTTGGTCATGGCCACATAGCCGGCCATGGATTTGTCATTTATATCAATTGCGTGATTTTGATAGAGATATTTCTTGCCGCTCTCTTTTTGGATCAGTGTTTCGTTTTGCACGTAATTGATGCACAGTTTTTGGTTCTCCAGCAGATATATAGATCCGGCATCGGCCCTTGAAAAACGCCGTGCTGCAAGCAAAATCCTGTCCAACAGCGAATCGATATCCTTGATCTGATTAAGGTCTTCGGTGATATCTAAAATTGCCGCGACTTTGTTTTTATTTAAACCGCTTATCATGATCGTTTCGCGGCCATTATACGACCCCCCTCCGTTGTCGTCAATATCCGCGGCTAAAAAGACGCAAGAATCAAGTTTGGTTGCCAAGCCAAAACCCTTTGCGCTACAATAAGATCATGAGCAAAACCGGCCCCCTTGATTTTCACTGTCATTTGGACGATCCGTGTTTCGAGAAAAATCGCTGGAAATTGATTGACCAATGTTTTTCACAGGGATTTACAAAACTGGTCACGGTTGCCGATCCTTTCAACGGGCCGTCAATTGAAAAAACGGCGGAAATGCTTGCCTATAATCCCGATATTCATGCCGTGATCGGTGCCCATCCCCATCAGGCGGACAGCTATTCTGCCGAAATCGAAAAGAGCATGATTGCTTTTTATCAGCAATTTAAAATTCTTGGCGTCGGCGAAGTGGGGCTCGATTATCATTATAATTTTTCATTGAGCGACACCCAGATCGGTGTATTTAAAAGACAAATAGCCATTGCCCGTGAATGGTCCCTGCCGCTGGTGGTCCATTCGCGGAAGGCGGAAGAAGCCGTATTGAAAATCCTGGCCTCGGAAAAATTTTCCAATCCGGTTGTGTTTCACTGCTATACGGGGAACAAGCTCGACGCGGCCGAAATATTGCAGCGGGGATATTTCATTTCGTTCTCAGGGATCATTACTTTCAAGAATGCGAACGAACTCAGGGAAATCGTGGAAATAACCCCTTTGCGGCAAATGTTCTATGAGACCGATTCTCCTTATTTGGCGCCCGAACCCGACCGCGGTAAAAGCAATACTCCCCTGGCTGCCATGCATGTAGTCAAAAAGATCTCCGAAATAAAAAAAACCGATTTAAGCGCCATAAACAGCGAAATCAACAAAAATTTTCAACGCCTGAGCAAATGAATTATTCGGCTTCTTTTTTCACTTTCTCTATGGCAACCAGGCGGTCTCCTGGTTTCAGATTGATCAACTTGACGCCTTGGGTCGCCCGGCCCTTGGAACGGACCTGGGCCGTATCCTGTTTGTTCAGGATCCCTTTTTCCGAACTGAGGATGATTTCTCCCTCATTATCATTCAAGGTAACCAGGCCGATGACCTTGCCCAGCTTTTCAGTTATTTTGATGTTGATCAATCCTTTGCCGCCGCGGTTCTGCAGTCGATAGAGCGACAGATCGGATTTTTTACCAACACCATTTTCGGTGACGGTCAAAATATATTTGTCGTTTTCGCTGATCATATCGGCGCCAACCACAAAATCATCTTTTCCCAGTTTGATGGCAATTACGCCGCGCGCTCCGCGGCCCATGGGTCGTACATGCTCTTCATTGAATTTCAGGGCTTTTCCCAGGTAAGTGCCCAGAATTATGTCATTATTGCCATTGGTGATCTGGGCTTCCAGGAGCAAATCGTCATCGGGAACTTCAGCGGCAATGATGCCGTTGATGCGCGGCCGCGAAAAAGCGGCCAGGGAAGTCTTTTTCACGTATCCCCGTTTGGAAAACAACATTACGTATTTGTCTTCAGAAAATTCCTTCACATTGATGACCGAGCATACCTTTTCCTCAGGACTGATGCCGATCAGGCGATTAATGGGCTTGCCCCGCCCGGCGCTGTCACCTTCGGGAATATCGTAGACCTTTATCCAGAACATTCTGCCTTTTTCGGTAAAGGCCAGGATATAAGCGTGAGCGGAAGCAACAAAAACCCGGGAAATTGCATCTTCCTCTTTGAGCCCGATCCCTTTTCGGCCCATGGTGCCCCGATTCATGCTGCGGTATGAACTGAGGGTCGTTCTTTTAATATAACCGTTGCGGGTATAGGAAATGACAAAATCCTCATCTTTGATCATGTCTTCGATTTTGAATTCAGACAATTGTTTTTCAACGATCTCGGTGCGGCGCTTGTCGGCAAACTGTTCCTTGACTTTCCGCAATTCCTCCTTGATCAAACTCAACAGCATGCGTTCGCTGGCCAGAAGTTCTTTAAGATAGTTTATCAATTTGATAAGATCGATATATTCGTTTTCAAGTTTTTCGATCTCCAGCCCGGTCAAGCGGTACAGCTGCATATCCAGAATGGCATCGGCCTGCAATTGGGTCAGCGCTATTTTTTCAGTGAGATTGTTCCTGGCCTCCAGGCGATTTTTTGAAGTGCGGATGATTTTAATGACCAGGTCCAGCTTGTTCAGGGCAATCTTAAGCCCTTCAATGATATGGGCCCTTTTTTCGGCTTTATCCAATTCAAAAATCGAACGGCGGCGAATTATTTCCTTGCGATGGCCCAAAAAATAATTGAAATAATCTATCAGGGTGAATTGTTTGGGTTGCTGGTTGGCGATGGCCAGCAATATGATTGAATAACTGCTCTGCAATTGGGTATGTTTGAAAAGTGAATTTAAAATGACTTCCGGGATCTCGTCTTTTTTAATTTCAATGACAATACGCAATCCATCTCGATCGGATTCGTCGCGCAAGTCGGAAATCCCCTCGATGCGTTTGCCCTTGACCAATTCGGCGATGTTCTCGATTATTTTTGCTTTGTTGGTCTGATAGGGGATCTCGGTAACCACGATCTTTTGCCGCCCCTTGTTGTCGGTTTCGACCACGGCCTTGGCGCGCACGACAAAACTTCCCTTGCCTGTCTCGTAAGCGGTGCGGATCATGTTTTGTCCGAAAATATAGCCGCCGGTGGGAAAATCAGGACCGGGCATGATCTTCATTAGATCCGTGACAGTAGCATTACGGTTGTCGATATAATAAGTAAAGGCTTCGATCAATTCCCCCAGGTTGTGTGGCGGGATGGATGTGGCCATACCCACGGCAATGCCTGATGTGCCATTTAAAAGCAGCATCGGCAGCAAAGCCGGGAAAATGACCGGCTCGGTCAGCGAACCGTCATAGTTGGGCACAAAATCCACGGTGCCTTTGTCCAGGTCGTTGAGCATTTCATTGGCGATCTTCTGCAGCCTGATCTCGGTATAACGCATGGCCGCCGGGGGATCACCGTCTATGGAACCGAAATTACCCTGGCCGTCGACCAACGGGTAGCGCAATGAAAAATCCTGGGCCAGGCGGACCACGGTATCATAAACCGCGACATCGCCATGCGGGTGATATTTACCGATCACATCACCGACAATGCGCGCTGATTTTTTATATGCCTGATTGTAATGGGAGCCGGTTTGATGCATGGAAAAGAGGGCGCGGCGATGAACTGGTTTCAAGCCATCACGGATGTCGGGGATGGCGCGGCCGATAATAACACTCATTGAATAATCGAGATAGGATGTCTGCATCTCGTTTTCAATGGTCACTTCTTCAATCGCCAATTTATACTCTTTTCCCTTGTCTTTTTCTTCCATGTCTTTTTCCCTTAAATATCGAGATTTCTCACATTCAAAGCGTTTTGCAGGATGAAATCCTTACGCTTTGATGAATCGTTGCCCATCAGGGTATCAAAAATTTCCTCGCATTCGCGAAGATCATTAATGTTAACTTTGAGCAGGGTGCGGTTTTCAGGATCCATGGTGGTCTCCCATAATTGTTCAGGGTTCATCTCGCCGAGACCTTTGTAGCGTTGGATGGATATGCCCTTTTTTAACCTTTCAAATAAAAATGCCACCAATTCCTTGCGGCTTTCCACAACAAAATTTTCCTTGCCTATCAATAAATAGTATGGCGCGGGCGGCAACTCTGCGAGTTTCCCATATATATCGTGGATATCAGAAAACTCGGGCCCGGTTAAAAAAGCATGGTTAATGACTTTCAGGGTCTTTACCCCATTGTATTCATACTCGATTTCCGGTGTATAGATGGCATATTCTTCGTCAAATTTAATATCCACGTTATTGCACAAGGAGTTTTTTTGCAATTGCTGGGCCATGATTTTGACCTTGTTTTTATCTTTAAAATCGCTCTCGCTTTGGACAAGTTCGATAAGTTTTTTGGTCAAAGGTCGCGGCATGCCTCTTTTATCGAGATTATTCATCAATAAGTTTTTCTTGTGTACCAGCTTTATGAATTTGACCAGTTTTTGACCTTTTAAAAGTTCTTCATCATAGCTTTTATTGAATAAAATCACCTCATCACCGATTTTGGCGAACAAATAATTTTCTAGTTCCTTTTCATTTTTTAAATACACCTTGCTCTGCCCCTTTTTGATCAGGAACAAAGGAGGCTGGGCCAGGAAAAGATGGCCTTTTTCGATCAGCGATTGCATCTGCCGGAAGAAAAAAGTCATGATCAGAGTGCGAATGTGCGAGCCGTCGACATCGGCATCGGTCATGATCACAATTTTGTGATAACGTAATTTTTCAACATCATAAATTTCCTTGCCGATGCCCACGCCCAGAGCGGCGATCATTTTTTTTATTTCCTCATTCTCGAGCATTTTTGTTGTTGAAGCTTTTTCCACATTTAGAATCTTTCCCTTCAAGGGGAGAATGGCCTGAAAGCGCCGATCCCGCCCCTGCTTGGCAGACCCTCCGGCCGAATCACCCTCAACTATATACAACTCGCTGTCTTCGGGGTTTTTGGACTGACAATCGGCTAATTTTCCGGGTAGGGTAGTATTCTCTAATAAACTGGATTTTCGAACCAGGTCTTTGGCTTTTTTGGAAGCCTCCCTGGCTTTGGCCGCCAACAAAACTTTGCCAATTATGGCCCGGGCGATATTCAGGTTTTCATCGAAATATTCTCCGAGTTTTTTGTTGACAAATGACTCAACGATCCCCTTGACATCGGAGTTTCCCAATTTGGCCTTGGTCTGGCCTTCAAATTGTGGCTCCTTGATGCGTACGGAGATCACGGCCGTGAGACCTTCGCGAACATCATCACCGGAAAAAACTTCCTTATAGTCCTTAAAAAGACCGTTGGCCTGGGCAAAATTATTGATCGTGCGGGTTATGCCCGATTTAAAGCCGGAAAGATGGGTTCCCCCTTCAATCGTATTGATGTTGTTGACAAAAGAATATAGGGTCTCATTGTACGATTCTATATATTGAAAGGCGATTTCTATTTCAATATCGTCTTTTTTGCTTGAGATGAATATTGGAGAATTGTGGATCCTTTCTTTTGATCCCACCAGGTATTTCACATATTCAACAATTCCGCCCTTGTAATAAAAAACTTCCTTTTTATCAATGCGCTCATCGTTCAGGACGATGGTCAGTCCTTGATTCAAAAACGCCAGTTCCTTCAGTCTTCTCGACAAAACGCTGTAATTGAATTCAACTATTTCAAAAATTTCCTCGTCGGGCCAGAAAGTGACTTTGGTTCCCCTTTTGTTGGACTTGCCAATCTGCTTTAATTCAGATGTCGGTTTGCCTAAGGCGTATTTCTGAAAATAGATTTTGCCGCCCCTCTTGATTTCCAATTCAAGTTTGGAAGCAAGGGCATTTACGACCGATACTCCGACTCCATGCAATCCGCCGGACATCTTATAGCTGTTTTTATCAAACTTTCCGCCCGCGTGCAGAGTGGTCATTACCACCTCCGCCGCCGTTTTTCCTTCTTCCTTGTGCATATCGACCGGAATGCCTCGGCCGTTGTCGTTAACCGTTACCGAATTGTCAAAATGGACCGTCACCTCAATTTTGTCGCAAAAACCGCCCATGGCTTCATCGATTGAATTGTCCACAACCTCATAAACCAAATGGTGCAGCCCCGACGAGCCGGTGCTGCCTATGTACATGGCCGGCCTGACCCGGACCGCCTCCAATCCCTCGAGGACCTTTATGTTATCTGCCGTATATGTTTTGTCTTCAAAATTGGCATTGGTTTTATCCACAATTAACTCTCCTTTTTTAGCTCAAACAAATGCCCGAATTTTTCGTTTTTTGCCACCGCCGTGGCAATTATCTGAATTTTGGAAAAATGATCCATTAAAAAATTCAGGTTCTTTTCATCCAAAGCCGCGTCGTAATCGTCAATTAGAAAAACCGGGTGATCGTTTCGTTCCTGGCGGAATAACTCGATATACGCCGCAAAGATCATCATCAAATATTTTTTTTTCTCACCTGAAGAAAACAATTGCAGTTTTTTTCCGGAAACCATGACATCAAAACGGTCCCGCTGGGGGCCAAGCAGGGAGCGCTTGCTGCTTATTTCCGAATTTTTTATCTGGCACAAATCGTTGAAAATTGAGTTTTCCGAAAAAGAAGCGGTTGTAAGCAGGGCGGGAAAATAATTTATTTTTAGATCGAAGTGAAATATCTCTCCAATCATATCGTTCAATTGATTTATGAAAGCCATTCTTTTTTTTACTATCTTACATCCAGATTCGGCCAAAACTGTATTCCAGCTGTTCAACTCTGAATGATTAATTGATTTTCCCAAATTTTTTAACAAATAATTCTTTTGCTTTAAAATGTTATTATAGCGCAAAACATCATATAAGTAAAGGGAATGCACTCCATGGATGAAGCGATCCATCAGTTTTCTGAAATAGGCCATATAGTCGATATAGTAATTATAATTTGAGGAAGAGAAAAAAAGCGGATACAAATAATGGCTTGTTTGGGAAAAACCCACCTTTTCGCTGTTTGCCTGCATGAAAAAACTTTTTTCCAGACGGGCGCTCAAAATGTTTTCTCCTGATTTATTGATGACTTCGGCTTTAATGAAAAATCCGGAAGCATTGAAATTCATTAACTCCTTTTTGTTTACAGGCAAGAAAGATTTGCCAAAACCAAGTAGAAACAGTGCTTCGATGACCGAGGTTTTTCCGCTGCCGTTGACACCGAAAATCAAGTTCTTTTTGTCGCCAAAGTTGATTGAAAAATTGTTTAAATTTCGAAAACCGTTAATTTCTAACTTTTTAACTTGCAAGTAAAAATCAAATATTCAATGGCATGACAATGTAAATAAAGTTGGCGCCGCTTTCATCCAAGGGTTTGAACAAAAAAGAGCTTTCACTGTCGTTCAAACCAATACCGATCTTTTCAGAGTTTATGTGAGTTAAAAAATCAAGGACAAAGTTACCGTTGAAGCCGACGGCAACCGCCTTTCCTCCATATTCAATAGCGATCTCATCGTAGCCCTCGCCCTTTTCTGGTGTCGTCCTTTCCAAAACCAACTTGTTTTTAGAAAATTTAAAAACCACGCCATTGTTCCTGGTTTTAAAAATCAGTATCCTGCGCAGGGTTTGCAGCAGCTCGTCGGTACGAATCACAGCTGTTTGTTCGGTTTTTTCAGGAATGACCGTTTTGTAGTTGGGAAATTTCTGATCCACAATCCTGGAACACAGAACTCTGTTTTTGTGCTTGAAAAAAAGATTGTTATTATCAAAAGCAAATTCAACTTCACCAACGTTGCCGATTTTTAAAATTTCTAGCAACGTTTTTCTGGACAGGATATATTCCATGGGATCGGAAACCGTGTTGTCGGCATCGAAGAAAGAATAAGACAGACGGTGGCCATCTGTGGCAGCCATTTCAAATTTGCTTTTTGAAATACTCATCAGGGCGCCGCCAAGATTGAATTTCAATTCAGGAGAGATGACATAATAGCAATTGTTGATCATGACTTGAAGGTCCGCCAATGAAAGCTTTATGGAATTGGAAAGATCGTTTACCGGCAATTCTGGATAATCTGATGATTGCAAACCAAGCATTTTATACTTGCATGTCTTTTTCTCATTGGTGATCAGGATTTGCAGATCGTTGTCCTCGGAAATTTCAATGTTGCCTTCCGGCATTTTTGATATCAGGTCATAAAGATCTTTTCCATTTACGGTAAAGGAACCGGCATTTTTGATATCCACCTTAATATTTGCCGTTAAACCGATTTCCAAATCGGTGGCCACCATTTCCAAAATCCCACCATCCATAGCGGTGAGTTTGATATTTTGCAAAATTTCCATAATGGCTTTTTTTTCAAAAATGCCCTGAAATAAACGCAGTTCACTTTCAAGTTTAGTTTTTTCCACAAAAATTTTCATATTCGACCTGCCTCTTTTATTTATAAAATAATATAATAATAAAAATAGAATAAACAAGCAATATGAAAAAGTGGATAAATCCGCCGATTCATATCGGAGCTTGTCTTTTCCCGGTTTTTGTATTGTTTAAAAATTGTGATTTTTGTTGAAAACATCAATCGCTGAAAAATTCAATATAAGAATTCACTTTTCTGGAAAAATCGTTATCCGCTTGGAGCATTTTTTCAATTTTATTGATGGAATGCAGCACAGTGGTATGGTGCTTGCCTCCAAAAGCCAGCCCGATCTCTACCAGGGGATTGCGGGTTAATTTTTTTGTCAGATACATGGCAACTTGCCTGGGCAAGGCGATTTTGGGAGAGTTGTTTTTGGCTTTCAGTTCATCTATTTTTATATCAAATTTATCAGAAATAAATTCCTGGATGGTATCTATAGTGATAATTTTTTTTTCAATGTTCATATAGGGCCTCAATGCCTCCTTGGCAAAAGGCAGTGTGATGGTAGTGGATTGCAGATCCGAGTGTTTCAGGTCAGCGTATCCCAAGAGCCGGTTGAGTGCTCCTTCCAGTTTTCTTATATTATCTTTTATGGCGTTGGCCAAAAATTCGATAACTTCGTTGGGAATGGAAAAATCATTATGAAAAAGGTTTTTTCTCTCTGCGATCTTTTTTTGCAGAATAGCGATCCGTGCTTCCAGGTCATAAGGAAAAATATCAACAATAGCACCCATTTCAAATCTTGATTTAATTCTCTTTTCCAAATCGGGCATGTTGTCAGGATGTTTGTCTGAACAAATGACGATCTGCTTATCTTGTTGGATCAGATTGTTGAATATATAATAAAACTGTTCACTGGTTCCGCCCCATTTTGTGATATATTGAATATCATCAATCAATAAAACATCGACCGATGTATATTTTTTTATAAAATCAGAACGTTTGTTCAAACGAGTATATTCCACATATTCATTCATGAAGTCGCTGGTAGTTAAATAGATCACATTTATTTTTTGGTTATTTTGGATGATTCGGTTTCCTATTGCTTGCATTAAATGGGTTTTGCCCAGGCCGACATCACTGTAAATATATAGGGGATTATAGGATTTTCCGGGAAACTCCGATACGCTGTAAGAAAAAGAGTAAGCGATTCGGTTGGAATCGCTTTGCACCAGAGAATCAAAAGTATATTTTTTTTGTAAACGCGAATCATGGCCGATATTCTTTCTGGAAATATCCTGCACATCCTGAACAACTTCTTCTTTGCACAAGGAACGATTTTGGTAATGAAGTTGAAGTTTTTTTTTGTATATTTGTTGATATCTTCCAGCAGATTTTGCTTGATCCAAATCAAATTTTTTTCGGTCGGGAACTCCCAGGAAAAGTGTGTTGTCCAGGGAGCCGATATATTTTAGTGGATCGATCCATTTTTTTATTGACGGCTCGTCCAAAACGCCTTTTAAATAACTTTTCAACTTTTCCAGATTGTCCATTGCCCCCAGCCTTTTCCACAAATATTTTAACAAATGTGGAAAAAAAACACCAATTCTATCTCAACTGTTCAATTTTACCGTTTAATATTAGAAGAAAAAGCGGCAGGTGTCAAGTATTGACAAAAAAAATTTTATTGTTTATATGACAATCATGAAAGAAAAACCGTATTGAACGGCATACAAAAGAAAATTAGGGAAATGCAGATCGAATTCATTGATCTAAAAATACTTGACTTGAAAGGAAGACTGCATTCCCTCATCCTTCCCAGCAGCATGCTGGATGAAAAATTGCTAAGCGCTG
>CAVOXU010000002.1:0-363233 GCA_963700535.1 Chrysiogenales bacterium | reverse complement strand
TGGTTCTTGACGCTGACCTCGTGGAATCGGCCCCGGCGGTCGATGCCCTCCAGGTTCAGGGAGAGGAAAAGCGGCGTGCGCGGGATGGCGACCGACAAGGCCGGCATTGTAGACCAGGCGCGAATCGCTCAAGGGCGAATCATCGAGCAGGTCGTCCTGGAAGCGGTCGAGCCCCTGGATGGAAGCGAAACACTGATATTGGATCCCGGCCTCGGCCCGCAGCCCCCGGTAGCGCAGATCGAACCGTCCGCCCAGGCTGTAGCCCAAAGAATAGTAATAGCCCCAGTTGTGCAGGGTGGTCTTCACACCCCAGACATCATGATCGGCCGAATAGTCGTTGTAGGCCAGGGAATTGACCATGCCGAAGTCCAGGCGTGGCCTCGAGGTCGATGCGCGCCGTCAGCTGCCCCGCGTAGCGGGTCAGGTTGAAGGCCGGGCCGATAAGGTTGACCGTGGAGTGCTTGTCAGTGTAGCGCGTCGGCTGCTCGCGCTCCAACCAGGGATCGATCATGCCCAGATCGTTGCCGTCATAGGGCACGATGGGCTTTTTCTGGAAGAAATCCCAGCCCATGACCGGCCCCAGCCAGAATTCGGCGCCATGCAGTTCTCCCGCTTTCATCAGCACGGACATCTTTCCACCACCAGCCGCTCAGAACGCAGCGGGTGTGCATCGATAGTTCTTCGAACAGGCGTCCATTGAAACTGCAGGAGACCCGGTATTCATTGTCGACAGGCTGCCGGGAATAACCGGATCCGGAGCCGGCGTGTCCGTAGCCGGGCAGGGTGACCAGGCGCAGGTCGAGATCCAATGCCGCGTGGCCGGAATTGTTGTCGGCCGGGGATGCGGGGCCCTGCTTGCCGCCGAGGCGGAAGCGGAAATCGCTCCAGTCCCGGGTGGGCAGGCGCGGCACCCGGCTTTTTCCATCTATAAAATCATTGATGCCCAATACGGGATCGACGAGGAGACAGGCAATCCGGTTGGCGAAGCCGGGGCGGCTGCGGAAATGGTCGGCGATCTGGAACAGGGGCTCGCCGATGGCCGGGCCGCCTATAGTTGTAAAAATGTTGTCATTGATCGAGGCGACTTCGCGAAACTCGGCGAAGTACTCCCAGATGAGCGATCCGCCGAAAGCAAAAAGCGAAGACGCCAGGGGGCTTAAATGGTTTGTACGCGCCCAGTTGTAATACAGGGCCCCGGACCAGGCATGGGTCCAGTTGAGGCGCAGGTTGTTCGAATCCAGGCGCAGCCCCTCGGAGGTGAAGAACTTGCGCTTCTGGTCCTTCCAGGTCAGGGTGAACTGCCAGTCCTCGATGAACTTTGCGTACTTATCCCAATAATTGAGCGTGGAAACCGTCATGTTGATGCCCATTTCAATGAAGGCCCGGCCGACCTTCTTTGCCGGCTTGGCCTCTTCCTTGCTCTGGGTATCGTCCCTGTTTTCAGCTGCCCAGAGTCCGAAAACCATAAAAAATATCAACAGGAACTGGAATTTTTTATTCTTCACCGGGATTCCTTGTCCAAAGAGCGTTTCAAAAGCAGAAAAATAGCATAATCCCGGGCACCTGTCAATTGTCCCATATTCCTTATAACACGATCATGCCACCAAGAGTTACCCGCTTTTTTCTCTGCGCTCAACAAAATTTCCGGAGTTGGGAACACAAATTTGCGTTCCCATGTTTCGGTTATTGCATGAATGGCTGAGATCAAATGAAATGCATGCGTTCCCTACCCTATTGAATCTCGTTCGGTTTTGATTGATTGCCAATGGGCAACCGCTGTGGTATATTTCTGTCATGAAGGTCAGAGCCATCCAGTTCAGCCCCGCCCTGGGCAACATCGAGAAAAACATGGAGACTCATGTCAGCCATATTTCCCGGGCCATCGCTGACGGCCGGGAGTTGATCGTTTTTCCCGAATTGAGCATCAGCGGTTACCATTTAAAGGATATTGCCTGCGAAATCGCATCTGAAAAAAGACGGCCGCCAATGGCGGGAATTCGAAAAACTGAGCAAAAAAATCGACATCATCATCGGCGCCCCGCTGGAAGAGGATGCGGGCATCATTTACAACACCGCCCTTTACTTTTCCAGGGGCAAATGGCGGCATACCCACCGCAAGGTGCAGTTGCCCAACTACGGCATGTTCGAAGAAAGGATGATCTTCAAGCCGGGAGACGAATTCCGGACCTTCAAGATAGGCACCATGACCGCCGGCATTCTCATCTGCCGGGAAATACTGTTTCCCATGCTGGCCTACCTGTATTTTATTCAAAAAACCGATTTTTTGATAGGCATTTCCAACAGCCCGCAGCGCGGCATCGGCAAGGACGGCATCTCGTCCTTTCAGCTCTGGGAAACCATGGGCTACGTGTTTTCGCAGTTTTATCACCAGAATTACCTGTTCGTCAACCGCGTCGGCTTCGAGGACGGCATCGGTTTCGGCGGCGGTACTTTTTTCGCCCGCGCCGGCCAGGGCATTTGCCAAAAAGCCAAGGTTGTAGAAGAAGACTTTCTCGACGCCGAGATCCGGCCGGCCGATGTGCGCCGGGCCCGCTTGAGCTCCAACTACCTGCGCGACGAGCAGCCGCAGCTGGTGCTCAGGGAATTACAGAGGATCCTTAATGCTTAAGATCCGCTGCGACCTGGTGGAAAAGATCCTGGTCACTGCCATCCGCGACAGCATCCATAAAAACGGCTTCAAAAACGCGATCATCGGTGTTTCCGGCGGCCTGGATTCGGCCGTGGTCGCGGCGCTTTGCCAAAAAGCCCTGGGCGCCCGCCACACCTTCGCCCTGCTTCTCCCCTACCGCATCTCTTCGCCCGCCAGCCTGGAGCACGGCAAGCTGGTCTGCACCCAGTTCAAAATCCCTTATGAAGTCATCGATATCTCCCCTGCCGTGGACGCCTATTTCGACCGCTTCCCGGCCGAAAACCGCCTGCAGATCGGCAACAAGTGCGCCCGGGAACGGATGTCAGTTCTTTACGACTTTTCGGTGCGCAAAAAGGCATTGGTGGCTGGCACTTCGAACAAGAGCGAGCTCCTGGTCGGCTACTCCACCCAGTTCGGCGATGCCGCGGCCGCTTTCCTGCCCATCGGCGATCTCTACAAGACCCAGGTATTCGAACTGGCCCGCCACCTGGACATCCCCGAAGCGATCATCGCCAAAATGCCTTCGGCCGACCTGTGGCCCGGGCAGACCGACGAGGGCGAGATCGGCATCACCTACAAGGACCTCGACATCATTCTGCACCTGATGGTCGACAGGCGCTGGGACGAAGGGGAGATCGTCGAGCGCGGCTACCGGCTGCCGCTCATCCGCCGCATCAAAAAAATGATCGTCGATTCGCAGTTCAAGCGCACCATGCCGCCGGTAGTCAAACTCCATGCCCGCACCGTGGGCATTGACTTTCGATATCTAAGAGACTGGAATAAGTAATGGCGTACGGCGTAGGGCATACGGCGTACGGCAAGAGCAGAGACGAGGTTCGATGTTCGACGTTCGAAGTTCGATGTTGGAACAGCAGGAATAAATTCGACCAGTTATTCGTTTTATCTCCCTGTGCCCTGTACCCTGTACCCTGTACCCTTAGCACAATGGCTCTTTATATCGTCCCCACTCCCATCGGCAACCTCGGCGACATCACGCGCCGGGCCGTCGAGGTTCTGGACCGGGTCGATTTCATCATCGCCGAGGACAGCCGCTATTCGCAAAAATTGCTGAACCACCTGCAGATCAAAAAAAAGATCATCAGCCATTACCGCCCCAAAGAGGAAACCCAGGCCGAAAAGATCGTCGCCATGCTGGCCAACCGGGACGGCGCCCTGATCACCGATTCGGGCACTCCGGCCATCTCCGATCCCGGTTTTATCCTTATCCGCAAAGCCATCGCCCTGGGCATCCCGGTCATCCCCCTGCCCGGACCCACGGCTTTCGTTCCCGCCCTGGTCGCTTCGGGCCTGGATCCGCAGCGCTTCCTTTTTCTCGGCTTCCCGCCGCGCCGCCGCAGCGATCTGCAGCATTTTTTAGAAGACCTGGCCCCCCTGCCCTACACCCTGGTCTTTTACGAATCACCGCGGCGCCTGGGAGATTTCCTGAAAACCGCGGCCGCGGTCCTGGGCGACCGCAGTTTCGCCCTGGCCAAGGAAGTGAGCAAGAAGCACGAAAAGATCATTCGTTCCAGCCTGGAACAATGGCCGGCACTGCTGGAACAGGAGATTATCCTGGGAGAAATGGCTGTGGTGATCGCCGGCTGTTCTGAATCGCTGAGGCCGGAACCGGCCCCGCAATTTGACGATATCGACGATCTGTACGATTTTTTCAGCCGGCGATTCGGCCTGGGCAAGAACGCGCTGAAAAAGATCCTTATGAAAAAAAAGACAAAACATCCAGCCGGCAGGCGCGGAAATGATCTTTAAGGACAATGGCCGCTGCCGCGCCAGCTTGAGAATTATTGCCGCGGCCATCATCATGCTTTCACTAAGGGCCGTCACCATGCACTGCCAGGAGAAAACCGGCCCCGGCCCGAGGCGGATTCGTGGTCACGCCCGTGGTATACTATACTCCCGAAACCCGGATCGCCTTCGGCATCGTCGGCATCCATTATTTTCGCCTGGGCGGTCCCGATCCCAAGTCCCGGCTTTCCCATTATCGTTTTAATTTTATCCGCACCCAGAACAAGCAATCGATCGCTCAGGTCGATTATGAACTGTACCTGGCCGGCGGCAAGTTCCTTTTCGACGGTACGGTCAAGTACTCGCTTTTTCCCGACCGTTTCTACGGCATCGGCAACCGCAATTCCGAAGCTGACCGCGAAGACTACAGCTCGCGCAACTGGCACCTGCAGATGAACCTGCAAAAACGCTGGGGCGGGAACCTGTTCGCCGGACTTCATCTGGATTTTTTTTCCCTGAACGTGGTTGAGACCGAAAGCGCTGGCCGGCTGGCCGCGGAAGACATCCCGGGCAGCCGCGGCGGGACCCTTTCGGCCCTGGGGCTGTTCGGCAAATGGGACAGTCGCGACAACACTTTTTCCGCGGCCAAGGGCAGTTACTGCGCTGTTTTTTTTAATTTATTCACCCCGGTACTGGCCAGTGATTTCGCTTTCACCCAGATGATAATTGATGCCAGGAAATATTTCCCCCTGGGCGCCGCCCAGGTGCTGGCCGTCCAGGGCATTTTGAAAGCGGTCTGGGGAGATTGTCCCCTGCAAACCCTGCCCCGGTTCGGCGGCCTGAACCTTATGCGCGGCTTTTATGAAGGCCGCTACCGCGACCAAAACATGCTGGCCTTCCAGGCCGAATACCGCCGCCCGTTATGGGGGCGATTCGGATTCTGTTGCTTTGCCGGGGCGGCGCAGGTGCAGGACAGGATCTCGCGCCTGGCGCTCGGGGAATTTCACATGGCCTGGGGCCTGGGCCTGCGCTACAAGTTCAACCGCCGCGAAAACCTGAATATACGCCTGGACGCCGGTTTTGCAGGTTCTACTCGCACACCCGCCTTCTACCTGACCTTCGCCGAGGCTTTCTGAAAATTTCCAACCAATGCTTCAATAGGACGCGGTTCATCTAGCCCAGTTGCAACTGTCGGTGCGCCAAGGCCAGCAGCCCTTGCACCGGAACTTGATGGGGGCAGCGTTTCTCGCAACGGCCGTCACAGGATTCGCAGAGGTCCGCCTTGCTGGTCGGCAATTGGGCATATTTCAGCATGGCATACTTTTCCCGGCCCTGAGCTTCGAAGTAATGGCTGTAGCGCATTATCGTATTCACCGGAACCTGGTTGGGGCAGGCTGCTTCACAGTCACCGCAGGCATGGCGACAGTAAAGCGCCGAACAACCTTCCCGGTACAAGCTGAGTTTGCTCTTCTCTGCTGGCTTCAGGCGCTGGCCCGAAAGGGCGAGAAAGGACTCGACATCAGCGAAATTTTGACAGGAACAGCAGACAGTATGCACGTCATCATTGTTCAGGGTGAAAAGAACAGCCGCGTTCTTTATTTCATTTGGGTTTTGCAAATTGTTCTGCTTGATGAAGGTTTCAGCGGCGTCAGCCTTCGCCTTGAGGCTGGCAAAATACCTCTTGTCAGGTTTTCCGAAACCGGCTTGCCTTCTTTCAGCATTATGTCGATGCGCTCCTTCATTTGCAGATAACCGCCGACAGGATTGGTTTTCATCAACGTGGTCCCGATCTTGTTATCCTGGCAGGATTTGAGGATCTTTTCACCCATATCCTTCTGCAGAAAGTTATAGACCAGCAACATGACATCGAAGCGGCCGTCCTCGGCAGCAGCGACCAGCACCTTGTCCATGGGTTCGAGTTCAACCGAAGCATCCCACTGAGAACCATGGTTGGAGATGCCAATGAAACGCAGGCTGCCCTCATCCTTCAGTTGTTTGGCAGCGTCATGAAAACCCGGAGATTTGACGATTTCCACGTTGGCAGCGCTGTGGATCATCAGGCAATCGACATACTCCATTTGCAGCCGTTCCAGGCACTGGCGAAAACGGCTGATAACCTCTTCCTTGGTGGTATCCTTCTTGATGACAAGTTTGGTTGTGATGAACAGTTTTTTCCTGTCATATTCCTTGACAACCAGGCCTGTTATTCTCTCTGATTGGCCGCGGCCGTAACTCTCGGCCGTATCGATGTAATTGACACCCCCGTTGAGCAGGGCCTTGAGAACTGCCGCATCCATAGGGCCGCCGCTGCTGATATCGGAGACATTGAAGCCCGTGCGTCCGAGAGTACGGAATTCCCTGATTTTGCCGGTTGCTGCCGGCGTTGGCTGCTGCGGAGCGGCTGCTGGATTCTGGGCCGCAAGCGCCATACCCATGAGTCCGAGACCTGATCCGGCAATGAACCGGCGCCGATTCAACATGAATTCATTTTATGCTCCTTTTATAAAATTGAAACAACGGCAGAATGATCTTTATGCATAATGAATCTTAAGAATTTTCTAACCACATTGCAATAGGCAACAATGAATTATTTTTGGAAATTTTGCTAAAAAGCAGTTAAAAAAGCAGGCACCAGCAGGATGCGGACTATAAGCCGGATTCTGTCGTGAAGAACCATTTATCTGGTACCGGCGTTGCCGCCGGCATCCAGCAGCTAACCCAAGGGCTTCGGCCGGGAAAGCCTCAAGCGCCCTCTGTTTAGCTTTGCTCCGGATGGGGTTTGTCTCAGTCCCTGCCGTCGCCGGTCGGGACGGTGAGCTCTTACCTCACCTTTTCACCCTTGCTCCGCCGCCGTTGCCGGCGGCGGGGCGGTCTGTTCTCTGTGACACTGTCCTGTTCCCCCGGCCGGCGGGGGAAAATCCCTGTTGGGGATCATCCTTCCCTGCGGAGTCCGGACTTTCCTCCCCTCCCGATCAAGGGAGAGGCGATTCTTCATCCGCATCCTGCTGATGCTTTGTCATTATAGCAAGATATGCGAGTTTTTGGTAGAGGGCGTTCAGGTGCAGGCTTTCTGCAGGAACTCCAGCCCCGCAGCTGACGGATAGTCCCATGCCCAAGGCGTCCTGGCAGCTGAAAGCGATCCGGGAAGCGAATTTCTAGAGCATCCGCACCTGGATCTTCTTGCTGTTGTTCCTGCGGTTCGGGTCGGGTATCTTCCGGTTGGGATCGATCACGAATTCGAATTCCGCAGATTTGATATTGCCGTTCATGGTGCAAACGAAGCTGGGGGGTTTGCTGAATTTTCCCTTTATCGTTTTTATCTGCCCGGCCGTGAGAAAGTAGTTGACGGGATCTCCAGGGTTGCCTGCGCAGTCGGCAACCAGCTTCAGGTTCACATTATTCAATGCGAACTCGAGCGCTTTCAGGCAGCGGTGGCCGAGGTTCTGAACCGTGGCATTGTATTCCCAGTCCGATCCCGGCCCGGGGCTCACCGTAAGCGCCTGCACGATCAAATCGGTCGCTTCCCCCTGATACTGGGCACATGGCTGGAATTGCAGGTTGAGGTTCGTGTTGGTCTGCAGGTTCTGCGACAATGCAGGCCGTGTCGGTTCACCCTGGGGTTTCCCGGTAGAGATGGGGGGGGGCTGATAAACGGAAAAAGATCTTTCCACCTTGTTGTCATTGGGGTTGGAGTCGGGTGTGGTGTGATCGGTGGCTTCCACGGTGAACTCCACCTTGTGTGAGCCGCCCTTGGCCACCCAGGTCGCATCGATAAAATAATCGACTGCCGGGCAGAAATAATAAAGGATTTTGTCCAATATCACCTCATTATCCACCCTGGCGACGAAGCGCAGGTTTTGCATGTAATTGATTTGGCAGGATGCGGCACCGCCTTCGAGATTGAGGATTGCGGTAAACTTGACCGTTTGCCCCTCGCGCAACGAGGCCGGCGACATCTGGATATTGGGTTTCCAATACGCATTTCTGGAAAACAGCGCTGGCGCTAAGAACAACACAGTGACCAGAAGAACCAAGCATTTTCTTTTCATTTTATCTGCCTCCCTGAAAAAACTTTAAAATATGCACTATAAGGAGCGATGATCGGTAGATCAGTTTTCTGCATTCCTCCCTGCCAGTTCAGGAAAGAGGCGATTCTTCATCCGCATCCTGCTGATGCCCTGACATTATGCCAAGAGATTCGATTTTTTGATAGAGGTTGCTGCGCGGCAAGGCGATCTCCCGGGCGGTTTTGGCCACATTGTATCCGAATTCCTTTAATTTCTGTTCCAAAAACATTTTCTCCGAGCGCGCCTTGAACTCCTTCCAGTTGTTTATCTGCAGCAGGGATAATTGCCCGGTCTCGCTGCGCAGGTTGATGTAATCGGGCAGGTCGAGGCTTGAAATCTGGTCCTTGCGGCACATGATCAGCATCCTTTCCACCAGGTTGCGCAATTCACGGACATTGCCCTTCCACTGGTAATCCAGCAGCAGGGCCAGCGCATCGGCTGAAAATGATTTTTTGCGGTAATTGTTTTCTTCCGAGAAAAATGAGATGAAATGGTCGATCAGCAGCGGGATGTCCTCCTTCCTGTCGCGCAGTGAAGGAGAATGGATGGGCACCACGTGCAGGCGGAAGTACAGGTCCTCGCGAAAATTGCCTTTTTTAATCTCTTCATCCAGGTTCTTGTTGGTGGCGGCAATGACGCGGACATTGACTTTCTTGATCTCGGGTGAACCCACCGGCTGCACCTCGCCCTCTTCGAGCACGCGCAAGACCTTGGCCTGGGCCTTGATGCTCAAATCCCCGATCTCATCAAGAAAAATGCTGCCGCGGTGAGCGCTTTCGAACTTGCCGATCTTTTTCTCATAAGCTCCGGTGAACGATCCCTTTTCATGCCCGAAAAGTTCGCTTTCGATCAGTTCGTCGGGTATGGCGGCGCAGTTTACCTGGACGAAACGGTTCTGGCTGCGCACCGACTTCTGGTGAATCAGGCGCGCGATCAGTTCCTTGCCGGTGCCGCTGTCGCCGGAGATCAAAACCGTGGAATCACTGCGGGCCACGCGGCGAATGGTTTCCTGCAGGGCTTTCATGACGGCCGATTGCCCTACAAGTTCATACTTTTTCGCGGTTAAATTCCGCAAATTGAAGTTTTCCTTGAGCAGGGAAATTTTCTCGGCGGCGTTTCGTACAGTCAGGACAAGCTTGTCCCGGGAAATCGGCTTTTCAAGAAAATCGAAAGCACCCAGACGCGAAGCCTCCACCGCTTCCTCGATTCCCGAATGACCGGAGATCATGATGACTTCGGCGACCGGGTTCACGGTCTTGAAGGATTTCAGCACTTTCAGGCCGTCCAAACCCGGCATTTTCACATCCAGCAGAACGATGTCAGGCAGGAATTTTTTGAAAATATCGATCGCTTCGATCCCATCCTTGGCGACCTGAACGTTGTATTGTTCATAGTTCAAGACCATTTTTACCGATTCCAGAATGTTTTTTTCATCATCGACAACCAGGATTTTCACGTTTTCCATGAATGTTTTATAGCAAATTCAATGAAAATTTACAAATCGAGCCGCTATCAGGCGTTCCGTCCAGCACAATAACTGAAAAGCGCTTATTCGCTCAGTTTGAAAGTGGCAATCTCGGAGGTGGTTTGCACCTGCTTGTTAACGTTCAGCAAACGTACCTGCCAATAGATCCAGCTCCCCGCCTTGAAAGAATCAGGAATGAATGTGAAGCTGCTGCCTGCCACCGGCTGCCATTCGATCTGCTTGTCATTCAGAAATTGGAAGGGGATAGCGGAAATAGCGATCTCAAAAAGCGGATTCTTACTCGCGATGGACCAACTCAGTTCAATTTTATCTTCAAGCGAAACCTTGCTGTCGATGGGCGGGGCAACGATCTGGATCATCCCGGCCGTGGAAACGAAATACTTGATGATGGGAATTTTTTTGTCATATGTGAAATTGTTGAATTTCAAGGTCAATTCATGCAAACCCGGATCCAGGGTCGGCAGGGCCACCATCTGGCTTTTGGACAACAGGCCTGTCTGGTTTTCCTGGACGATGATCTGGAAAAGGCCTATGGGCATATTGTCCAGAATGAACTGGCCGCTGAGCACTCCCCGACCCTTGGTTTTCACACGAAGCTGGTAATTGGGGCCGGGACTGTTCCTGGCGATTACCCTATAATACTTGCCGTTGCCGAAAACAAATTCCAGAGCATTGATTTTAAAACCGGGAGTCATTTCGGCCACCACAACGTCAGTGCTGAAAACCTTGCTGCTGCGGCCGTTGAAATCCACGGCGTTGACTTTGAAGCGGCCCATGGTGCTGTACAGGTGTGTTTCCCTGGCCTGGCCGTTTTCCTTGATAGTGCCGTCGCCAAAATCCCAGCGGATGCCTGGTCCCTTGAAATTCATGGCCGTGAAAGCCACTTCCTCTTTGGGCAGGGTGAATCCGGCAGAACTTTTCAAAACGCGGGTGTCCGGGAGCACACGGATCGTTTTTTCCAAAGGCGGGTATTGTCCGCTCGGATCGGCTACTGAGATCTTCTGCGGCCCGGCATGGCGAAAGGCCTTGCCACGCAAATCCGGTCCGCTGCGGGCCTCACCGTCAGAAAATCTCCAGATATAATTACCGGGGGCCGCGTTTTTCAACTGCATGTCGATTGCTTCACCGGCGATGATTTCGTCGGGCAGGCTTATAAGGCGGCTGTCATTTTCAACCATGACGATCTTTTCAATGAATTTGCCGTCACGCCCGGCGAAATCGACCGCCCGGATGCGGAACTGGCCGCTGCGGTTGTAGCGGTGCTTCATCAAGCGCGGACCATTCTCAACCTGGCCTTCACCGAAATCCCAGCGAACTGCTGGACTCCGGAAATTTTTTGCTTCCACTTCAAATTCGCTGTCGGCGAAAACCATTCCCGTTTTCACGACCAGATCGCGGTTGTCATTCAGCACCTGGATCCTTTTTTCAAAAGGCAGTGTGTTCGACTCGTCAGCTTCCACAACTTTCAGCAGGAAATTTCCACTGCGCAGAAAGCGGTGCGTCTGCCTGGCGCCGCCGCGTTCGATCGTGCCGTCGCCGAAATCCCATTTCAATTGAGCGCTGCTGAAATTGCGGCCTTCAAAAACGACCTCGGCTCCCTGAAACAGCTCCGGAGGATTGCTGATACTGACCTGGCGCATATCGGGCTGGACCGCGACCGTTGCTTTCAGGGCACTATCGATTGCCATATTTGCTTCCCAGACCTGGACCTGGAAACTCCCCGGGGTCGTAAATACATGGGAAGCGACAGGGCCGCCGTTTTCGATCTTGCCGTCCCCGTAATTCCACTTCAAATCGGAACCGGCAAAGTTTACGGCGTTGAAACTGACCGCCTGGTTGGCCCGGGCCGGAAGCGGTGTCACCTGCAATTGGCGGTTATCGGGAGCTACCGGCAGAGAGAAACTCAGCGCTGTATCAGCAGATTCCGAGTTTTCCCAAACCCGCACCTGATAATTTCCCGCCTGGCTGAATATGTGATTCATGGATTGGCCGCCATTCTCCACGGTTCCATCGCCGAAATCCCACCTGAGACCGCCGCCGGAAAAATTCTGGGCAGAAAAAACGACGCTCTGATTGGCGCGCGGCGCGTTCGGGGCGGCACTTACCTGGCGGTTGTCCGCGGCAATCACTACCTGGCAGGTGATGGCCGTCGGACTGCTGCCCCCGCGATCAAAGGCGCGGACCGTGAAATTTCCCGGATTGGGATACATGTGGCCGTGGTTGCGCGGACCGTTTTCCGTCGTCCCGTCCCCGAAATCCCAGCGCAGGTTGTTTTCGATAAAATTTTCCGATTGGAAATTCACCATCCGCCCGCTGCGAAAATTACTCCCCTGGGGGGAGATGCGGCGATTGTCCGCGACAGTGACCGTAAGCTCACCAATTGCCGAGGCACTGGCAGTTCCCAAATACGCGCAGGTCACATGATAGTTTCCCGGTTCGTTGAAGGCATGATGGCTTTGGTTATTGGCCGTATTTTCGGAATGATCCGTCGCCGAATTCCCAATGATATCCGGCTTGGGAACCCTGATCGGGATCAAAGCGGAAATGGACTTCGCTGCCCACAGAGATCTGCCCGGAACTGGTGATGACAATTCCGTCTCCATAACAGCATGAAACTCAGCCAAAAAACCATTATTGCGCAAATCATCTTTTTCATGTCTGACCTCGCTTGTTTTCTTATTAAATATAACATGGTTCAAAAAATCTCATTTTAAATGTCAATTTTATTTCCAGCACAGCAGCGCCCTTGAAGCAGCAGATATGGCGATCCAATATTGACACGGGCCTGAAAGAAACGCAGTTCCCTGGAGATTTCGTTGATATGCAGCAGATAGGAACGCATTGAGGTTAAAAAATAGAAGTGGACTGGCCGGGAGATCTCTTCATCAGCAAAAAAATAGCCATATGCCGAGAACACGTATTCGCCGGGCTGGCGGCCGTAGCCTTTCAGCTTGACCAGGTAAACCAAAATCCCTTTTTGAGCCTGGCGCAGCATATGGGCAAGCGATACGGTCGAAGGCTTGAAATAAAGGTTGGAAAACCGGACCTGGGGGAAAATAGCGCTCTCTTCACGGAACCCGTTCCCCGTGGAGCTTCCTCCCCTGGCGAAACTGGTGCGAATATCAGCGATGTATCTTACGAAAACCCCCTTGTTGATCAGATATTTTTCAGCCGAGGCCAATCCTTCATCATCGAACGGAGCCGAACCTGACAGCCTATCCATGGCGGGATTGTCCAGGATGCTCACCCTTGGTGAAGCGACGATGCCGCGCCCGGAGGCGGCCGCATGGTCGAGTTTCAGGTTGCGGGAAAATTCCCTCAACACCTGGACCGAGGCCTCTGGTGACATGATGACAGATTCAGCTCCGGCATCCACGACCCCCTGGTCGGCGCTTAGCGCGCCCAGGAGATTCCCTGCCCTGGCCACCAGGCGCTGGGAATCGAAGTCACTGCAGTATATACGGCTTTCATTGAGTTCGAGGGCGTGGTTCTTGAACAGGAAGGTCAACGAAACCTGGAAATGAGTTTTTTTGTACTTGGCAAGGAAACCGCGGCTGTTGGCCAGATAGACTTTTTTCAAAACACGGGAGAAATTGAATTTCTTAAGCTTCAACCCCGGAAAAGTCACCAGGCTTTCCCTGATCCTTTCCCGCAATTCCCCGGCCTGGTCGTTATCCCAGTTCTCGATGCTCGGGTCATATATATCCAGTTTGCTTTTCGCCACGTTTTTGGGCAACAGCTGGGCAAAGTTCTTTTTGCCATCCAACCCGGAACCATGCGCGAGCTCGGCAAAGCAGCGCTTGACCAGCCGGGAATCCGGGTTGGAAAGGCTGAATCCGAGCGGATCGCCCCTGTCACGGAAAGCCCTGACCCGTACCCGGTTGCCATGAACTTCATGAAGTGAAAGGGGCTGTTCGCTCCCTTCGCACTCCTGGCGCAGGATCTTTTCAGCAAAGGCTTCGACGGTCGAAAAACCGGCTTCACGACCGGTTTTCAAAATAGTTTCGAGCACTCTAGCCTCCATTGACCCGCAGCTTGTTGATCTTGATGGTGGGTTGCCCCACACGCACCGGCAGTACTTGCCCGTTTTTCTGGCAGTAACTGACACCGCGATCATACTTGAAATCATCGCCGATCATGTCAATATCATTGAAAATATCTCTGACCAGGCCGCTGACGGTCAAGTTGCCGATGGGGGCAGTCAGGCGCCCTTTTTCGATCAGGTATGATTGACGGATGTTGAAATAGAACCGCCCCGATTGGAAATCAAGGCCGCCGTCTCCGAATTCCCGGGCATAGATGCCGTAGGGAGTCGAGGCAATGATCTCGGCTGCCGGGAAACTTCCGGGTTGGACGTAGGTGGCAAACATGCGCGGCTGGGGAATGCGGCTGAAATCCTCCAGGCGGGCATGGCCGCGGTCGGCGAGCTGCAATATTCTCTGGTAGGCATAATCGCTTATAAAGCGGCGCAGAACGCCATTTTCGACCAACAGCGGCGACGGACAGACATCGCCCTCGTCATCCACTCCGGCATTTTTGAAAAATGTGTCCCGGTCATCTCGGCAGTAAATGGTGATCTGGGGCGGAACGATCAACCTGTTCAAATCCGCCAGGGTGAAAGGAGAAACTCCCTGGCACACGTAATCCGCTTCCAGGGAATGACCGAGAATTTCATGAAAAAGAATAGCTCCCTCACCGGCCTGAAGCACGACCGGGATTTCGCAATTCAAAGCGGTCTTGTAAAGGTTCTTTTGATTTTCAACTGTTTCATTGATACGACGGGTCAGGCCATTCAGGTTGAATTTCAGCGCCTCGCTGTTTCCTTCGCTGACTTCCAGTTCCTCCTTCTGGTTGGGAACCTTGAACGTTACAGAAATACTGAAATGGCTGAAAACCGTTTTTTGCTTCTGGCGCTGCGAGTTCTGAATGGCGCGCAGGCAGCGACGGGCACGGAATTGCAATTTCCATTCGCCAAGGGCGAGCCGGTCTAAAAAATCGATCAAAAAGCTGTTGTCGGCCAGGATCGCCCCCGCGTCCATGGGCAGAGGCGGCAGCTCCGGCAGTCGGTTTGCCGGGCTTTTCGCGGACAAGGCTTTGGCCGCTTCCTCCCAGCCCCCGGTTTCTTCAGCCCGGCTCTTCCAGCTGCCGTCAAAACTGCGTTTCAGGAATCCCGTTTTTTTTTTCAAGGAAAATTCGCGGACCCCCCTGCTATCCAGGGAGAATTGCATGGACTGAGTGTCTTCGACCAACTGCGTCCTGAATTTTTCCATATGTTTATATTTTATAAGAATAGCGGCTGAAAAGCAAAGCCAAAGATAAGGGAAGAGTGGGTAGTGAAGGGAAGAATCAAGGGAAGGCAAAGGAAAAGCCAGATGTGAAGAATATTAGTTCGCTCATCGAGGCCGACACCCGCTATTTCAATCTCTTGCTCCTTCTTCCCTTATTCTTCCCTCTCGCTTCCCTTATCTCTTCGCCGTTTTTCCTTAAAGCACCGGCCTGTGGTATAATGGCTTTTCACTAAATCAGCAGAAATCGAGGTAGGAAACATGGAAAATTCGCCAGCCACTGACAAAATCGAGATCAGGCCGAAGGTGTTGAAGAACGGTATTTTTGTCGTCGGCCATCCCCGCAGCGGCACCTCTTTGGCCTGTCAGCTGCTGCAAAGCGCCGGGGTCGCATTCCCCAGCGATTTCGGCGGCGACGAATACAACAAGTCGGGGTACTTCGAGTTGGAATTGGGCAAGGAACTGGAAAAAAAGCTGATCGACAAGGCCATGACCGAAGAAAACGTTGTGGAAATGAACAAGATCGTCGACCGTCTGAACAACGCTCCAGGATTGAACGGATTGAAGATCGTCCACATTCCGGCACTGTTCTTTTTCCGCCACATCGCCAAGGATAAAAAGATCCGCGTAGTCTTCATTTTCAGGAACCCGGCCGACGTCAAGTCCAGCATGTTCAAGCGCGGCATATCGCAGTTCAAACTCAGCTGGTTCGACAACAACAATGCCCTGGTCGCCGCTCATGAAAATATGCCGAAAAGCATCGTTATCAGTTATGAAGCCTTGATCCAGGGCCGCCCTGGCCTCAAAAAGGCCTTTAAAAAGCTCGGCTTCAACGTGGACATGAGCGTGATCCGCAAAGAGGAGCAAACGCAGAAAAACAGCCGCATCGTGTTGACGGCAGACGAACAGAAACTGTACAAGGTCTTGCAAAAACTGGAGAAAAACAGCTGCCGCTGAAACGCCAGGTCAAGTTGCCAGCGCCATGAAATCCCGGCGGCATCAAGGAGAAGCAAATGGAAAAAAAGGAAGAAAAAATTGAAATAAACGATCTTCATTCTCACCACGTTTATGCCAACCTGATCTCTTTTAACGTCAACCCCGAGGAAATTTGCCTGGGGTTGGGCATCCGCGACGTCAAGGATCCCAGCCAAAGTCAATATCCATACCTACGCCCACCTGACCATTCCCCATTTCCTGCGCTTCGCCGACATGGTAAACAAACAGGTGGACCTGCTGATCGAAAAAGGGGTCATCGCGCGCGAACCCGAGCAGTAGTCCTGGCTGCGATCCGCAGCGACGATCAGAAAAATTTCAGGGTTTTCTCTCCAGGAAATAGGCGCTGACTATATATTCCGGGCTGTACGAATTTTTGGCCCGGCGCAATCCCTCGATGCCCAGATCCTGTTCGCGGTTGATGTACTTGTATTTCGCCGACAGGCTTTTCGCGGTTTCCCAGTTGATCACCTGGCCGCTGCCCTTGATGCCGGGATCGAATTTTTCAAAATGCACGTCGGCCATGTTGCTGCTCAGGCGGGAGAAGATGGAAAACGCGAACAGTTCGCCGCGGTGGGAAATCTTCAAACCCTGCAATTCCAATTCATCGAAATAGCGCAAAGCCTTTTTCAAAGCCGATGTTTCGTGGTCGAAGTCCAACTCCAGACAGGTGCGCTGCCGGCACCATTTTTCAGCCAGTTCCAGGCAGGCATCCAGGTCGGAAGCCTGCAGAGGCTGGCTGACATAATCAGGATACAACGCCAGGAACTGGTTGATCAGGTTGCGTTTTTTGTGCAACTTGTTGCCCGGCAGATCGACAAGTTTCCGGCTGGAATAAATATAATCGCCATTATCCAGATCGATCTCCACGTTAAAAAAATCGGTTAGATCGGCATGGGCTTTGACAAAATCCGGATCGACCAGAACAAAATTGCCGTTTTTTCCTTCCTGGCGCAGCAGGTCCGAAACCGCAACCAGTTCAGGCAGGCTGCAGAGCTTTTCCGATCGGCATCAGCATCAGGTCATCGTAGCCGTTGTAGAGCCAAAGACGTTCATCATGAAAAAACCAGCTGGTCCTGAAAATATCGCCCCACATGAAGAGGTTGGCAAAACTGTAATCGCAGAAAAAAACGTCGCTGTCCAGCAACAGCGGCTGGATGATCTTTCTGTCGTCAAGCCTGATCGGAGAAAAATCCTTCAATGTGAATTTCAACATTGCTCAATCCTCTTTTCTTTTCAGCAGCATGGGCGCATACCCTTCCAGGAGTGCGAATCCCAGCCGCTGGTAGAACGCCTGCGTACCGGGCTCGGCGATCAAGCCGATCCAGCCTATGCGGCTGGTTTTTAAATAATAGATGATTTTTTGGATGATGGCGGCGCCGATGCCCCGACCGCGGAATTTTTTTAAAACCACGACATCCTGAATATAGGCATCGCTGACGCTGTCGGATACGGCGCGGCCCATGCCGATCATTTCGCCGCCGCTGAAAGCGCCAACAAAGCAGAATGATTGGCTGACCAGAGTGTCGATCCAGGCGCAGCCGTCCGGGCTCTCATCGCTCTCTTCCCACCAACCGGCCTGCTGATAAAGGTTCTTGACGGCTTGGCGATCAGCGCTGGTAATTACTTTTATTTCAATTTCGTCAGGATTCATCTGGTTCTATACGGTGCATTGCGGATAGAGTAGCAGATAGGGCAGCGGCTGTCAAGAAAATCCCTGACTTGGGCCGGGCCCTTGCGAAAACTTGTTTTTTGGGATAATATTTAATTTAATTTTATGGAGGTTGCCCCATGCCATTCAATCTGAAAGGAAGACATTTCCTGTCCATGAAAGACAACACGCCGGAAGAGATCGATTTTCTCCTGCAGCTTTCCATAAAGCTGAAACAGGACAAGTACGCCGGCCTGCGCGGAAAAAACCTGCAAGGGAAAAATATCGCCCTGATATTCGAAAAACCTTCCACACGCACCCGCTGCGCCTTTGTTGTGGCTTGCGTCGATGAAGGCGCCCACCCCGAATACCTGGGCAAGGACGACATCCAACTGGGAAAAAAGGAAACGGTCAAAGACACGGCACGCGTATTGGGCCGCATGTTCGACGGCATCCAGTTCCGCGGTTTCAAGCACGAAACCGTGGAAGGGCTGGCCCAATATGCCGGGGTCCCGGTCTGGAACGGTTTGACCGATCTCTACCATCCCACTCAGGTTCTGGCCGACTTCATGACCGTTCTTGAAGTCAAGGGGCGACTGAAGGGCATAAACTTCGCCTATGTGGGAGACGGTCGCAACAACATGGCCAATTCGCTGATGATCGGCGCCGCAAAAATGGGCATGGATTTTCGCATTGTCGCTCCCAAGTCCCTGTTCCCGGCCAAGGAACTGGTCAAGGAATGCCGGGAATTCGCTCAGGAACGCGGAGCCAAGATCACCATAACCGACGACTATTGCGGCGGGGTGAAAAACGCCGACATCATATATACTGACGTCTGGGCATCCATGGGCGAAGAAGATCAGATCCTCAAGAGAATCTGGCTGCTCAAGCCCTACCAGATCAATCGCAAATTGTTCGACAAGACCGAAAATCCCGAATGCACTTTCCTGCATTGTCTCCCCGCCTTTCACAACACAGAAACAGCGCTGGCCAAGCAGTTTCCTGACATCTGCGAGGTCAGCGAAGAAATATTCGAAAGCCGGCAATCACAGGTTTTCAACCAGGCCGAAAATCGTGTCCACACGATCAAAGCGGTAATGGTGGCCACGCTCGGAAAATAGTCGGTCTTGCCTGGGTCTTATTTTTTTATCTGCACGTTCAGCGGAGTGGGTTTGCGCAGGCGAATGACATTCTTTTCATCTCCAAAAATACACATGCAGTTTTTTCCGGCACTTTTCCCGGCATACATTGCCTGGTCGGCCCGGGAGACCAGCTCCTGCCCGGCCGTGGCATCCTTTGGAAAAGAAGCAATGCCAATGGTGACGCTCAGCATGCCGATCGCTTCGTTTTCAGATGATTTGAATTCATATTGCCCGATGGATCTCATGATCCTGCGGCCCACGGCCAGCGCTTCCTTTTCGGTAACCTCGGGCAGGATCACGGTGAACTCATCGCCGCCGTAGCGGGCAACAAAATCAAAACCGCGGATCTCGGCGGTCAACAAGGCAGCGATCTTGATCAGAACCTGGTCGCCGATCAGATGGCCGTAGCGATCATTGGTTTTTTTAAAATCATCAATATCAACCATCAGCAGCGTCAGCGGTCTGTGGTAGCGGCGCTGGCGGTCGATCTCGAGCTGCAGCACCTGGCTGAAATGGCGATAATTGCTGATCCGCGTCAAACCGTCGCTATTGGAAAGATCCTTGTAATATTCCCTTTCTCTTGCCATTTCGCGCAGGTTGCAGGTTTCCAGGGTACGGTTTACTATCAGCATGACATGGTCGAATTTCAAGGGTTTGGTGATGAAATCGGCAGCTCCGGCCTTCATGGACTCCACGGCATACTCAATGGAAGCGAAACCGGTCATAACCAGGAACGGGATATCCTTGCCAGCTTCACGTATGGCCTTGATCAGGGAGATCCCGTCCATTTTTGGCATGACCAGGTCGGATATGATCAGGTCAACATCAGATTTCGCCAGAGCTTCCAGGGCCTTGGCGGCACTATCGACCGCCGTGACCGCAAAACCATGAAACTCCAAAAAATCATTCAGAGATTCCCGCACCGTGGTGTCGTCATCAACGATCAGGATTTTCTTGGCATGAGTGCTCTCGCCCATCGCATCGACATCATCGACCGGCAGGTCGGTTTTTTGCTCTTCAAGCATCAGCGAACCCGCTCTTGCCTGCTGCTGAAAACTCTCGTTCGCGACAAATGAATCATGCTCTCCTCAATCCTTGCGAGAATTTTAATTCAAAAAAAATTAAATTTCAAGCGGCCAGATGAAAATTTTTAAAACGGAATTATTTTTCAGGAAAAATATCGTTCTCGCGGATAAAACCCTGCAGATGGAAAGCGGCCAGTTTTTTTATGACCTCCTGGCAGTCCTGGGCAGACGGTCAATTTCGCGGAAATGATCTTGAACAAGCCGTCTTCAAGCGCGATCCTGAAATGAAGGTCAGGAAAGATCTCCCCCAGGGTCAGGAGCATGTCATCGGCATTTTCCCTGACGGAAAACGCTCCGGCCTGCACAAAGCATTTCAAGCTGCCGTTCGTCGGGGTCTCTCCATCAATGCTTGCCCCTCCCCAGCGCAGCACGCGGAGCTTTGACTTCCGCGGTTCCCTGCTCGGCCATTTCCAGCCGCTGCGCCGCCTGCAAGGAAAGATCGATGATCCGGTTCTTTAAAAATGGGCCACGGTCATTGATCCGCACCAGAACTTTTTTTTTGTTTTCCAGGTTTTCCACTTCCACCAGCGTGTGGAAAGGCAAATTCTGGTGAGCCGCGGTAAGTTTGCTCATGTCATAGATCTCACCGTTGGCCGTGGTTTTGCCGTTGAAATCATCCCCGTACCAGGAAGCGATCCCGGTCTGAAACACGCTGAGGCTTTCCCGGGCAACTGCCGGGGGGCCAAACTCCGGCTGGCTGCGCATGCCGGTTTTTGCGCTGCAGGCGGAAAAAACAAGCAACAGGGCGTATGCAGCCACGCATGACAATTTTTTCATATTCAGGAATTATAGCAGATAGAAAAAGCTAAAAAAAGAACTTGAACGGTCGCAGCCCGCCTTTGTGTTTTTTTATCATTGTTGTATAATATTACCTGAAAAGGAGCGAAAAATATGAGCATTGATGATCTATTAAAAATAAGCGTGGAAAGGTACGCTTCCGATCTGCATCTCAAGGTCGGCAACCATCCGGTGGTCAGGATCAACGGCACCCTGCACCCGTTGGTCGAACTGAAACGCCTGATGCCCGAGGACACGATCGCCATGGCATTTGCCATGATGAACAGCGAACAAAAGGAAAAATTCAAACGCGACCATGAGATAGATATGGCCTACAGCATCCCCGGCCTGGGCCGTTTCCGCTGCAACGTCTTTTATCAAAGAGGGGCAGTGGGCATGGTGTTGAGGGTCATTCCCACCCAGATCAAAAGTATTGCCGACCTGAACCTGCCCCTGGTCCTGGAAAGGGTCTCCCAGGAAATGCGCGGCCTGGTCCTGGTAACCGGAACAACCGGCAGCGGCAAATCCACATCCCTGGCCGCCATGATCGATTACATCAACATCCACCGCATCGAGCACATTGTCACCATCGAGGACCCGATCGAGTACCTGCACCGCGACAAAAAGAGCATCATCAACCAGCGTGAAGTCGGCTCCGACACCAATGATTTCGCCAAAGCCCTGCGCAGCGCCCTGCGCCAGGACCCCGACGTGATCCTGGTCGGAGAAATGCGCGACCTGGAAACCATCGAAACAGCCTTATTGGCTGCGGAAACCGGCCACCTGGTCCTCTCCACCCTCCATACCCTTGACGCGCCGGAAACGGTCAACCGCATTATTTCCATGTTTCCGCCCCATCACCAAAAACAGATCCGCATCCAACTGGCCTCGGTGCTCAAAGCCATCGTCTCCATGAGGCTGCTGCCCCGTTCCGACGACAAGGGCCGGGTGCCGGCCGTGGAAATCCTCATCACCACGCCCTTCATCCAGGACTGCATCGTAACCCAGGAAAAAACAAAACTGATCAAGGAAGCCATTTCCCAGGGCATCTCCCAGTATGGCATGCAGACTTTTGACCAGTCGCTGTATTCCCTGTATACGAAAAACTTCATCTCCTTTGACGAAGCCCTGAAATGGGCCAGCAATCCCGATGAGTTCAAACTGAAAAAGATCGGGGTCCAGAGCGCCAAAGACATGTCCATGGAGGAAATGGAAAAAAGGATGTCCGAGATCGGCGGCAGCGACCATCCGGAAAAGTTTCCCGAAGATCTGAACCCGGATCACAACCTGCTGGAAATCGACTGATGTTCAGCAACATTGAAATCCGCCGCGTTTTCTACGATTTTTTCACTAAAAAAGAACATCAAAGGGTCTTGTCCTCACCGCTGATCCCGGCCAAGGACCCCAGCCTGCTGTTCACCAACGCCGGCATGAACCAGTTCAAGGGCGTTTTTCTTCAGGAAGAACAAAGGGAATACAGTCGCGCGGTCAGCATCCAGAAATGCATGCGCGTATCGGGCAAGCACAACGACTTCGATGAAGTCGGAAAAACAGATTTTCACCATACTTTTTTTGAAATGCTCGGCAATTTTTCCTTTGGAGACTATTTTAAGGAAAAGGCCATCGCCTATGCCTGGGAATTGCTGACAGTGAATTTCCATTTGCCGCCCGAACGGCTTTGGGTGACCGTTTTTCAGGATGATGAAGAGGCTTTCCGCATCTGGCAGGAAGAGATCGGCGTGCCTTCGCAAAAGATTCATCAACTTGGTGAAAAAGACAATTTTTGGCAGATGGGCGAAACCGGCCCTTGCGGTCCCTGTTCTGAGATCCATTATGACCGCGGCCCGGAATTCGGCCCCGGGGAATTTTTTGACGGCAACCGCCGTTTTGTCGAGATATGGAATTTGGTCTTCATGCAGTACAACCGCGACGCCAGCGGCAGCTTGCAGCCCCTGCCTGCCCCGTCCATCGACACCGGCATGGGCATGGAACGGCTGACCGCCATCCTGCAGGGAGCGGCAAACAACTACCAGACAGATCTTTTCCTGCCGATCATCGAACGCACGGCCGAGCTGGCCGGGGTCGACCACCGGGATCCGGCCCGGCAAGTGGATCTGCATGTTGTGGCCGATCATATCCGCGCTTTGACATTTCTCATCGCCGACGGCATCATGCCGGCCAACGACGGCCGCGGCTACGTCCTGCGCCGCCTCCTGCGCCGGGCGGTCAAGCATGGCAAATCACTGAACCTGCAGGACAGTTTTTTGCATAAACTCAGCAGCCAGGTCAGCGAAGTGATGAAAGCGGTTTATCCGGAACTCGAACAGAACCGGGATTTCATCAGCAAGGTGATCGCCGTGGAAGAAGACCGCTTCAACCGTACTCTGGTCAATGGCCTGAAAATTTTTGACGATCTGCTGCAGGACGCAATCGCGAAAAAACAGCCGCTGCTCGCCGGCACAGGACCTGTTCCGGCTTGCGGACACCTACGGTTTCCCGCTGGATTTCGCCCGCGATCTGGCCATGGAAAAAGGCATAGGCATCGACTTCGACGCCTTCCAGCGCGAATTGAAAAACCAGAAGGAACGTTCCCGCGTCAGCTTTCAGGAAAAACGCAAAGAGATCAGTATTTTGAAGAACATCAGCCGCTGGCAAAGCGAATTCGTAGGATATGAAGAGTTGCAGGCCGAGGCCCAATTGCTAGCAATCTATGTGGATGGCAAGGAAGCCGCCCGCATAGGCGAAAATGAAAAAGGTATCCTGGTATTCGACCGCACTCCGTTCTATGCTGAAAGCGGCGGCCAGGTAGGCGACAGCGGCTGCGGAAAAAACAATGAGGCTTTTTTTTCGGTAGTCGATACGAGGAAAGCACCTTCAGGGGCCATCCTGCACGAGGTGCAGGTCCAAAAAGGCAGCCTGCAAGTCAATGACCGTGCCAGGCTGGAAGTTGACCGGGTCCGCCGCCAGCAGATCGCCATCCACCATTCCGCCACCCACATGCTGCACGCCGCCTTGCGTGAAGTGCTGGGCTTGCATGTCAAGCAGTCGGGGTCGCGGGTAGGACCGGACAAGCTGCGTTTCGACTTTACCCACTTCAACGCCCTGAGCGGCGACGAATTGGAAAAAATCGAACAGGTCATAAACGAGAAAATCAGGGAAAATATCTCCATTTCCCGGCAAACGCAAAGCTATGAAGAGGCCATCGCTACCGGGGCGATTGCCATTTTCGAAGAAAAGTACGGCGATACAGTACGCGTTGTTTCCATGGGCAACTTTTCCAGCGAACTGTGCGGCGGAACCCATCTGCAAGCCAGCGGCGAGATTGGCATCTTGAAGATCATCGCTGAAAGCTCGATATCTTCAGGAATCCGCAGGATCGAAGCCCTGGCCGGAGAAGCCGCTTATCTCCATATCCAGAAAAGCGTTTCCGTTTTTGATCAAGTGCTCGGTCATTTCAACCAGAAAGCCGATGGCGTTCTGGATTTCCTGAAAGGCCTGGAAGCACGCGCCAAGGATAAGGAAAAACTGCTGAAAAAAGGCAGGTCCGCCCAGGAAATGGATATTGAAGGCTTGCTCAAAAACACCAGATTGATCGATCAAGTCCAGGTCGTGATCGCTTCCCTGGACTGCACCGACCGCCAGCAACTCAGCGACCTGGCCGATGAAATCAAGAACAGGATCAGGGGCATTGCCGTCCTGTATACCAATAACAACGGCAAGTCCCATATCGTGGTTTCGGTTTTCAAGGACTTGACAGAGAAATTCAATGCGAATATAATCATTGGCAAGGTAGCCCCAATGATCAACGGCAAAGGTGGTGGCAGAAGCGATTTTGCCCAAGCAGGCGGTGAACCGATCGCCGACCCGGAGGGGCTTCAGGAAAAAGATCGACCGAGTTCTAACTGGCCACAATGAAACTTAAAATAGCGGTTTTTTGCGTAACCTGGCTCAGCGGCGCCTGCCTTTTCGCCGGACTGGTCGTCCGCCAGGACAAGAACGGCCATATCGTCCTTACCAACACGCTGGACAAGGTTGATGCCAAAAAAGGCAGCATCACCTACCTGCCAGCAGCCCGCAGCCATGCCGTTCCCCTGCATTATAAGGAAAAAATCCAATCTTTAACCAAAAAACACCAGTTGCGCGAGGATTTGGTGTTCGCCGTAGCCAAAACCGAATCAGGTTTCAATCCCCTGGCCGTTTCCCCTAAAGGCGCCGTGGGGATCATGCAGCTGATGAAGGCAACGGCCCGGCAATATGGCGTGATCAACCGCTATAACGCCAGCGAAAACATGGAAGCCGGGGTGAGGCACCTGAAATACCTTTACGAAAAATATAGAGGCAACATCCCCCTGACGCTGGCCGCCTACAACGCCGGAGAGGAGGCCGTCAACAAATACAACGGTGTCCCGCCCTACAATGAGACCAAGCAGTATATTCGCCGTGTCATGTCTTTGATGGGCATGAGCTCCACATTTTCGTCTCTGTCCCGGCCCAAAACAAAAATCTACAAATACACCACTCCGAATGGCAGAACCATCATAACCGACACGTTGCCTTCCCAGATCGCTGGAACCATAGAAATCATCAATTAGGTACATAATTTGTCTGCAAGCAACTCCAAACCATTAAAGGGCCTGGGCAAAAGTGTCATTCTTGGAGGCGGAGCGTCCGGGATACTGTCCATATTCCCGGGCCTGAACCTGCTCAACCTGTTTTTCATGCTCTGGATCGCAGTGGGTGCCGGATTGACGATCTACTTGCTCGGCAGGGAAAATCAACTGCTCAGGAGAAGCGATTCCATGCTGGCCGGGGCATTGAGCGGATTGACCGGCGGCGGCATCTTCGCCATTCTCAGCCTGGTGAACATTTTAGGCATCAACCAGGAACGGCTTGAGCAGATGATCGAAAAAGCGAGGTCGCTGGCACCGTTTTTGCGGGATGAATCGCTTTCCAACCATGGCCAGCAGCCAATTCAAAACCATGATGATCATCGGGGTCGTTTTCTTCGTTCTGGCCTCCATCATCGCCGGGGCCGATAGCCGGCCTGATCGCCAGGAAATTATTCCACCATCCTTCCGGGAGCACACATGAATAAAGTCCATGTCATTGTCAATCCGTTTTCCGCCCGCGGCCAGACTGAAAAAAGATGGGAAGCGATAAAGCATGCCATCCGTTCGCATTTTCGCGAGTTCAAGTATATTTTTACCGAAAAGCCCCGCCAGGCCACGGAGATCGCCCGTGAACTGCTCCAGCAGGGATTCGACCTGCTCATAGGCGTCGGCGGCGACGGCACTTTAAATGAGATCAGCAGCGGCTTTTTCAACGCCCAATCCGACCAGGTCATCAATGACGACGCGGCCGTAGGCATCATCCCTTCCGGAACCGGATCGGATTTCATCCGTTTCATGAAAGTACCCAGGGAATTCGAAAAATCGGCCGCACGCATCAAGAATTCCCTGAATAAAAAAATCGATATCGGAAAAATAACCTACGGCAGCTCTGTTGATAAAAACAAGTCACAGTATTTTATCAACGTGGCCGATTTCGGCCTGGGGGCGGAAGTGATCCGCAATATTTCCAACATCAAGTCCAGCCGACGCGGCGCCTTCACATATTACCGCGGCCTGCTGTCCACCATAATGAAATACAGCAGCAAAAACGTCAAGCTGACCCTTGACGGCAAGCAGCAGCTGCAGGGGGAATACCTGATCGGCGCCGTGGCCAACGGGCGGATCTTCGGCGGCGGCATGATCATTGCCCCGCAGGCGGAACCCGATGATGGTTATTTCGACCTGGTGCTCATCGAATCCATGAAAAAGTTCGAAATTGTGACAAATTCCCGTCTCCTGTATTCCGGAACCATCGCCAGGAATCCCAAGGTTCACATCTTGAAAGCACGCAACATAAAGGTTGAATCTCCTGACGAAGTCCACATCGAATATGACGGCGAAATGGGGGAAAAACTGCCCGCAGAATTTTCCATTATCGAAAGGGCCTTGAATTTCAGGATCTAAAATTCAAAGCATTGTGAAATTCTGGAAAATAAAATATTCTGCCGCTTTGGAGGTTGCCGATGAACCAGTCCATTAACCAGATCAAAGATTCACTGCTCGCCGGGCAGCCGATCGTGCAGATCGTTTCTTTTGAAGAAAAACGGATCGAAGGCTTTTTGAAAAAACTTTGCCAGCAGACCCTGAAAAGCCTGAACATCTATACCTGGGAGAGCCACAACGGCCTCAGCCGCGGCGATTCCATGATCCCGGACAGCAAAGAGCCGGCAGCGGCATTGGATCTTGCCCTTGCCGCCAATGAAGCGGCGTTCTTTGTCTTCAAGGACCTGAACTCCCGGCTGCGCCACTCCCCCGGCCTCATACGCAAGATCCGTGAATGCTACCTGCATTTCAAGAACAACAAAAAATTCCTTTTCCTGCTCTCGCCCGACGATTACCTGCCGACCACACTGAAAAAAGAAATCGACATAATTCACTTTGAACTCCCCGATTACGAAGAATTGGAAAATCTCTGCGCAAAATTCCTGGAATCCATGGAAAAAGCCGGGATCCAGGTCCAGCTCAGTGGCGAAGAAAAAAGAAACTTCGTCACCGCTGTCCAGGGTTTGACTTTGGATGAAGCCTACAAGGCCTATATGAAAGTCGTTCCAGGGACAACAGCGCATTCACATCGGTTTGATCGAAAAGATCCATTTGGAGAAAAAACAGCTGATCCTGAAGGAAAACGTGCTGGAATTTTTATCCCCGTCCCTGACCCTGGCCGACATGGGCGGGCTGGACAAGCTGAAGGATTGGCTGATGAAAAGAAAAAAGGCTTTTTCCAAGGAAGCGCGCGAATTCGGCCTGGACAAGCCCAAGGGCATCCTGACCATGGGCGTCACCGGCTGCGGCAAGAGCCTGGCTTCCAAGATCATCGCCACGCTATGGAACCTGCCCCTGTTCCGCATGGACATGAACCTGGTCTATTCCGGCATCGCCGGCGCGCCGGAAGAGGTATTCGCCCGCTCGCTCAAAACCATGGATTCAGTGGCCCCGGCCGTGCTCTGGATCGACGAGATCGAAAGCGGCATCAGCGACAAGCAAACAGACGGTTCGTCCTCGCGCATCCTGGGCTATTTTCTGACCTGGATGCAGGAGCACACCTCGGAAATATTCATCGCCGCCACGGCCAATCGCATCGACCTGCTGCCGGCCGAACTGCTGCGCCGCGGCCGCTTCGACCAGATCTTTTTTATCGACCTGCCCACGCGCAAGGAGAGGGAGGAAATTTTTACCATCCACCTGACCAAGAGAGACAACGATTTGAGTCAAATACAATATCCCGCAACTGGCCCAGATCACCAAGAACTGGTCGGGATCGGAAATTGAGCAGGTGATCATCTCCGGCATGTACGAAGCCTTCGCCGAAAACCGCAAGCTCAGCGAAGACGATCTTTTCGTCATTTTCGGCAACTCGGTGCCGCTGGCCACCACCATGGAAGAACAGATCAAGAAGGTCAGGAGCTGGGCCCACAACCGTGCTGTGCGCGCATCTTCGGATAAGGAATATTGAAAAGAGCGAGCTCGGCTGACGGCTGACGGCAAACGGCGTACGGTGAAGAGAACGGCATTCAACAGAAGCCTCGGTTGGTTGCGGTTTCCGTACACCGTCTACCGTATGCCGTACCCCGAGTTCCCGGGTCCTTCTAGTCTCCATGAGCTCTCCTCCCCTTTTCGCCGCTGACGTCATGCTGGGCCGCACGGCCAGGTGGCTGCGCATGCTCGGCTTCGACACCTATCTATGACAACCGGGCCGGAGATGATGTTTTGAAAAAACTTTGCCTGAATGAAAACCGCGTCCTGCTGACCAAGGACGTGGCGCTGCACAATTCCATGCCCGTCGGCGGCAGCCGCCTGGTCGAGGCCGTTTATCCCCGCCAGCAGTTGGAGGAGATCATGGCGGCGTTCCGGTTGAACCTTTTCTCCCTGCCGCCGCGCTGTTCTCTGTGCAACGGCGAGCTGGCGGTGATCGAAAAGGAGCTGATACGCGACCTGGTCCCGCCCTACGTCTTCCGCACCCAGAGCTCTTTCCAGCGCTGCCGAAGTTGCCAAAAAATCTACTGGCAGGGAACCCATCTGGGGAAAATATCCAGGTTTATCGAAAATATCAGGAAAGTTTCTGGTTGATCAAGGTGGCCTGGTAGGCGGCGCCGAAGCCGTTGTCGATGTTGACCACCGAAATGCCGCCGGCGCAGGAATTCAGCATGGAAAGCAGGGCCGACAGGCCGCCGAAATTGCTGCCGTAGCCGACCGAGGTCGGGACGGCGATGATCGGCGTGGAGGTCAGACCGGCCACGACCGAGGGCAGGGCCCCTTCCATGCCGGCCACGGCGATGATCACCGAGTAACCGTTGAATTTTTTCTGCAGGCTCAGGACCCGGGCCAGGCAGGCGACGCCCACATCGTATTCCTTTTCTGTTTTGTTGCCCAGGTAAAGTGAAGAGATATAAGCCTCCTCGGCGACCTTTTCGTCGGAGGCCCCGGCCGACAGGACCAGTATTTTTCCCTTGTTCACGGCCTTGGTTTGGCGGTCCGAGGTGATGATGCGGGCCGCGGCATGATACTTCAGATGAAAGAAATCTTTTTTCAGCGCTGCGAAGCGCTCGGCATCGACGCGGGTAATCAGCATTTCCTCGCCGACCTCGCTGAATTTCCTGACGATGCGGCGCAACTGTTCGATGCTCTTGCCCTGGCCGAAAATGACCTCGGGGATACCCCGGCGCAGCTTGCGATGGAAATCGAGCTTGAGGTGCGGGTCATTGCTGAAGGGGAAATTCTGCAAAAAAAGGAACAATTCCTTTTCGGACAGCTTCCCGGTTTTAAAATCCTTAATCTTCTGCAGGATGATTTTTTTCATGGCTTGGCGGTTGTTTTTTCGGGTATTGCTCTCCCTGACCCTGAACTCGGCTTTTCGCCTCGCGCCACTTGCGCTGCCTTTGGAACAGCGGGTGCGGCCGGTAGGGGAATTTCACCTGCTGGGGATCCATGCCGATAACGTTCTGCCAGCGGTTGTTGCCCAGCCCTTCATGAAAGGCCAAATCCAGGTAGGGCAAATCGTCGGGGTTGAAGCCCATGATGTGAGTGGCCAGGGCGTCGGCTACCACCGCGTCCTCGGAAGCGATGGCGAAGCCGTGAAATACCGGGCTGCCCTTGATTGGTCCCTTGCCCTCCATGCCGTACAGGCCGTCGATGAGCACGAGAGAGGGCGGGATCTGCTTCAGCAGGGCTACAAAATTGCGGTTGGCCAGATGCAGCAGTTGAAAGTACTTTTCGCTTTGAAAAAAATTGATGCGCTTCATCTCCTGGGCCGAAGCCCCGAACATGAGCACCCGCTGTTCCGGCTTGACGAACCCGATCAGGTTGGGAATGGAGAGTGAAACCGGAAATATGTTGTGTGTCTTGGGCGGGACCACCGAGATCAGGTAGTCCGCCGGGAAGCGGCAGAAATTCACTTCCTGGAGCCCACTGATGGTTTCGACCTGGAGAATTTGATCGTGGGGCAGCTCATCCAGATCACACAACTGCGCGCCATGCCGTTCGACTTCCTTGTATTTGAATTTGTAAAAAATATCCCAGGTGGTCTTGGCAGAAAAATAAGCTCCATCGGAACCTTCGACCACGGTGACCTGTGTGATGCCGTATTTTTCCCGCAGGTAATGTATAAGGGATTCCACGGTTTCGTAGTGGGTATTGGCGTAGATCTCCTTGGAACCCGAAAGGTTGATCTTGATGGCCACCCGGTCGCTCGAACGAATCGCCAGAAACGGCGCGATGGCGTCCATGATCTTTTTGACGAACTCGTTCTGCTTGGTCTCTTTGATCAGGACAATCTCTTTGCGTTTCATTTTTTCAGCGCAGTCCTGAACGGCTCCGCCATTCCGGGCGCAACCGCAGGACCTATATCACTCAAGGATCACCTGAGCTTGAGACTCTGCAAACTATTCAACTATTTTAAAAGCGATCTCGAATACTCCTTTGGCCTGATCACCCTGGTTTTTATCCTTCAGTTCCACCACCAGCGTGTAATCTCCAACTGGCAGGGGGCTGGTTACATCCTTGTCTTTTTTTATGAATTCAATGGGCTGATAAAAATAAGGATTGCTCAGTTTGAGTTCCTCGAATTTGGCCACTCGTTCCTTGCCGCTGCGGATCTCGATATTGGCCGATATATCCCATGGTTCGGCGCTTTGCACCGCCACCGCACCCAAAATGAAAAAAGCCAGGGTAGGCTTGTCGCTGGACTTTGAAGGAATTTGAGCAGGGATAAAAATCGAGTTGGGCGGGGCCGTTCTCGAACTTGTTCTTGACCACGGTGAATCTTGTTTCCGGCTGCAGCAAGCGCTTCACTTCCGTAAAAAATACCGGCGTGGAAATCTGCAGGTCCTTCCTGGGTTTGGTGATCTCAGTAAGCGTCAGTTCCGGTACCTGCAATTTGATGATCTGGGTGCCGTCCCTGGTATTGTCGAAACGGTTGATATTCAAAAGCACGTCGTACTCACCCGGTGCCAAAATGGTGCCGAACGAATAATACAGCGCCGCTTCACCGTCTACCGGGACCTGGGCGCGGTATTCCTGAACCACCTGGCTGCCCATGAGCACCCGCATGTACAGGTTGTGGAATGCTTCCGGATAAATCAGGGCCGGCGCTTCCCATTTCTTCTTGTCTTCCTCTTTCTTTATTTTTTTATTGATTTCCTCAAGCTTTTTTACTTCCACGGCGACTTTTTCGTCGTATTGTTTTTTCAGTTGGCTCTTCAATTCCGCCATGTCGCCTTCCAGGTCGGCGCTGAACACCAAGTTCACGTAAACGGCTTTTTCCAAAGCCCAGAAATAGGCGTTTTTGTACTGGATATTGAATACGCCATTGGCCATCCTGGTTTTCTGTAGTCCGTCGAGACTGTTTTGCACACTTTCCGGAATGGGATTTTTCATTGCCTCCTGAGCGGACAAGGTCAGACCCAGGATAAACATCATCGACATCCAAACCGCAGCCAATATGAATTTTCGCATAACGCCTCCTAATATTTTAAGGGTAATTATACCTTAAAAAAAGCTATTTTTCTACCCTGTGGGCTTGAGCTTGGCCCTGGCCTCTCCTATCAGGCGATCAACACGCTCTCTCTCAGCCAGGGGAATTTTATGAGAAAACTTTTCACGGTAACTCAAAAAACAATCAAGGGCCTCATCGGCGCGGCCTTCCTCCAACAGGGTGATACCCAGGTTGACCAGCGGCAAGTCGTAATCAGGCTTGATGGCCAGGGCCTGCCGCCAGTAAGCGATGGCCTCGGCATTGCGTCCGACTTTCTTGTAGGCAGCGCCCAGGCCGTTGCAAGCAGCGAACATTTTACTGTCGATCGCCAAGGCTTTCTTGAAATTCATCTCGGCCAGGGCGAAGGCCTGCCGGTCGCGGCCGCGCAGAAAAATCTGCAGATGCACGCTGCCGATATTATTGTATACGGAAGCATTGTTGCGATCCAACTTCAGGGCGAGGCCGTAGTTTTTCAGCGCCTTGGTGAAATCGCCTCCCTTATAATAGGCAATGCCGAGAAAATTGAAATTTTCCGGATCGAAATCCTCCTGGCGGATGCACAGTTCAAGAATAGAGACGGCCCTTTGCCAATTGCCGCTATCGGCCAGAATGATTCCCAGCTTGGACAACAAGCGTATATCGCCGGGATTTTTTTCCAGTCCCTGTTCCAATATAGCTGTGGCCAATGCCGTTTTTCCTGCTTCACTGTACATGGAAGCCAGGTGATTGTAAGCCAGGATGAAGCTCGGACTGGAGGCAATCACTTCGAGAATCATCTTTTCCGCGCCGGGAAGATCTCCGGTCTGGAACCTGGCCAGGCCGGAGAGCAGCTTGTTCTGCAGCGGCAGCATGGTTTTCAGATCATCCTTTTCGCTATATATTTTTTTTCGCTGTTCGGGCCGGCTTTCGGAAATGTAGCCAAGTGATTTCAGACGTTTTTGCACTTCCGGGTCCATGCGGTCTTCCCGGCCGGGTGCAAGCCGGTTCTTCAACCTTTTGATCAGCCGGTTCAATGAATCTTTCAATTGTCCTATTTTACTGTTGCCGGCCAAATTGTTCATTTCACCGAAATCATTTTTCAGGTCGTATACTTCCTTGATCGGCAGGTCGATGAATTTGCTGTTTCCGGAAATCATTCCCCGCAAAGGCGCCCAATCGCGGTTCAGGTATGCAGTCAGCGATTCGAAATAGATCTCCGGGCTTTTCCGGCCTCCGGCGGCCAGGATATCAAGCAGGGACTCGCCCTGCAAGCCGGGCGGGGTTTTTAAGCCCAGCACAGAGCAGACGGTTGGGAAAATATCCGCGTGACAGACATTCTTGGCGAAAGTTGCCGGTTTGCGACCGGGGATATGGACAAAAAGGGGAACATGAATGGTGTTGTTATAAGCAAAATAAGAGTGGGTTTCTTCACCTTTTTCACCCAATGCCTCACCATGATCGGCGGTCAGGATGATCACGGTCTTTTCCAACAGGCGTTTCTTTCGTAAAAAATCGAACAGCACGCCCAGTTGGGCATCCACATAGGCCACTTCGCCTGAATAAAGGTCAGCCGCGTATTTTTCCCTGAACGGTGAAGGAGGAAGATAGGGCTGATGGGGATCGAACAGGTGTATCCAACTGAACCATTTCTGAGAATGCTTGCCGATCCAGGCCATGGCCGGGGCGATCACTTTTTCCGCCGGTCTTTCCACGAAGAATAATTCAAGATCGTTGTGGGTACCGTAGTAATCGTCATACAGGTCAAAGCCCTGATCCAAACCGAAACGGGAATCCAGGGGAAAGGCACCGATAAAAGCGGCGGTGCGGTAGCCCTGGCGCTGCAGGTATTTCGGGATGGTTAGAAATTTTTTGTCAAGTTTAAAACCGGTGTTGTCGCTGACACCATGGAACAATGGGGTTGTCCCGGTCAGGATATTGGCATGCGAGGGAAGCGTGACCGGATTATGGGCGAATGCCCGGCTGAATATCAGGGATTGTTTGGCCAGGGCATCCAGGTTAGGGGTTTTGACATGGCGGGGATCCAGAATACCGACCCGGTCGAAACGCAGCGTATCGACGGTGATCAGCAGCACATTGAAATCCTGATGGCGGTTTTTTTCCTGAGCCGGAACAATCAAGGATGTGAAGGCAGTAAAAAGGGCCAATAATAAAAAATTTGACCGCCAGGGCATGCGTACCTTCATGGATCCGTCTCGACGATGACCCTTATTTCACCTTCGAAAAAGCGTCGACAATGGCCTTGGCCGTTCCCAGATTGGGAGAGTCGGGCGCCAATTCCATAAATTTCTTCAAGGCTTCCAGGGCTTCGGGAATCTGGTTCAACGCGGTGAAGGTCATGCCCAGCTGATAATAGCCTTCGGCAAAATCAGCGTCCACTTCCACCGCCCTTTGAAAATATTTCACGGCCTGATCGTTCTTGTTGTTGTTGGTCAGATTGGCACCGATATTAAAAAGGGTATCGGCGTCCTTGATCTCTTCAAAAGGGATCTTCCCGTACCATTCCATGGCCTTTTCCATGTTTTTGGCATTGACATAGGAATTTCCGATCAGGTTCATGATCTCGGCACTCTTGGGCTGCTTTTCAAACAGTTTCTGATAATACTCCACTGCCCTATCATACTTTTCCAAGGCAAAATAACAATTGCCGATATTCTTATAAATTATGAATACATCAGGATTTTTCTTCAAAATATCTTCATAGACCAGCATTGCTTCCTGGAACTTTTTTTCCGAGAACAGCAAATTCCCTTTTTCCAGTTCACTTACAATGGAATCGGTCAGGGCAATGCCTTCGATTTTTGTCATCTTGATCTCGATTTCCGGCTGCTTGGCCCCGGGCGTATCGTCCACGCGGTAACTGATCTTCCTGGTTTCATAGCCCGTTTTTTCAAAATCGATGTTCCAGGAGCCGGAACGCAGAAAAAGGGCTTTCCATCTGCCTTCACTGTCGGTCTTGGGATAAGGCATGAAAAATGCCTGGGCTCTTAGCGAAAAAAGTTTTATGGTTACGCCATCCAATGGCTTGCCGCTTTCATCCGACACGATGCCCTTGATTTTTCCCTTGCCGGTCACACCGGACTGGGCAAAAAGAGAAACAGACAAAAAAATCACCGCCGCCACGACGACCAGAACTTTCTTCATTTGGACCTCCTGAAATTAATATTATAGCACTAACAAAACTGAAATTAAAGTATTGCCGGACAATCACTGCGGCTGCCGGCATGTTGCCCGGGTGAAATCAATATGGTCTGATCGCAAAAATTACGATGAAAATCAGCCAGAAGGCGCTGAATCCCAGCCGCCACCAGAAAGGGTGCTTTTCCTTCAGGTGATTGTATAGAAGGGAAGCGGCAAAGACCACCAACTGCACGATAAAAAACAAATACAACGCCTCCGACACATTCAGGGAATTTTGAAAAAGCGCTTTCAGTCCCTGACGGAAAAAGGAATTGAAGATAATGAAAAGGTGCAGCACATATACGAACAGAGATTCGGTCCCCGCCCTTTTCAATAACTGTAAAAACCGGCCGTCAAAGCGCCGCAGCAGCCAGTAGGAGATCCACAGCAGCAGGAAGATGCCCCCCGTCTTGTTCAGGTTGCTGATCAGTGAGATTACGGTTTTGAAATGCACATTGCCGGACAAGATAAAAAACCAGGGGAACATCAAAATACCCGACAGCAGAAGCAGCTTGAAAAATATTTCCTTTTTCAACAGGGAGTAAATATAGGCCGTAATGATGCCTATGCACAGGAATCCGGCCCAGGGGAAGATGGGAAACAGGGAGACATTGGAATTGAAATACGGATCGAAAGCCGGATGCAGGCGGATCGCCTTCACAGTTCCGGGCAGCAGGAAGAAAAGCGCTCCGGCCAGAGCCGAAAACAGGACGACGATCCTTTCATTTTTCAGCAGCACGGCCAGCAGCGTGAAGAACAAAAGCGCGACGCCGATGCATTGCAGGATGTCCACCCGGAAAAAGTCATCGGCTTTGCCCATCAGCAAAAATCGCAGTGTTTTGCGCAGCGAGAAGAACGGCAAATGGATCCAGTAACCGACAGCGATAACGAACAGGATGCGGCGCAGGCGCTTGAAAAAAGCCCTGTCAAAATGAATATAATTCTGCCGCTTGTTGTGAAAGGACAGGAAAGCGGCAAAACCGGCGGCAAACAGGAAGCCGGGGGCAACAAAACCGTGAAACACCTCGTGAATCCTGTACCAATGCTCCTGGCGAATGGCCGGCAGCAGGTAGGCGCGGAACAAATGCCCCTGGATCATGAAAAAAAGGACAAAAAACCTGAACAGATCCAAAGCATCCACCCGGCGGATCAGGTTTGTACCTTGGTATTTCCAGTCAATGCTTTTCATATTGATCTCCCGGGGAATGGTATCCGCAAAAAAAATAAAAAATCAATCATTAAAGTGCAAGAAAAGGATATAAAATTTGTTAGCGCCTATGTAAAAACATTTTTTGCCCGGGCAACGTAACAGCGACTTACAAGCATAAAAAGGTTATAATGAAACTGACCCAGGAGGAAAGCAATGGTTATGAAGAGCAGCAAAAAAAAATTTATCATTGGCATAATGGTCGTGCTGCTGGTCGCAGCGCTGATCTGGTTTTTCACCCGCAATGGCAAAGAGAGCGAAGGGAAATACACTATGGTCCAAATCGACCGCGGCGACCTGGAGGCTGTGGTCTCCAGCACCGGCACACTCAGCGCCGTTACCACGGTCCAGGTAGGAACACAGGTTTCAGGGCGCATTGCCAAGCTCTATGCCGACTTCAACCAAACCGTGAAAAAAGGCGAACTGCTCGCCATGCTCGACACCTCCTCACTGCTCATGGCCGTATCGGAAGCCGAGTCCTCCTACGACCGCAGCAAGGCCCAACTGAAGCAGAGCAGGCAGGACCTCGAGCGCATGCAATACCTGTTCAAGGAAAACATCAAAACCAAGAATGACCTGGAACAGGCCCAGGTCAATTTCGAATTGGCGCAAGCCACGCTTAAATCCTCGCAATCGAGCCTGGAACGGGCACGGATCAACCTCAGCTTTGCTTCCATTTACGCCCCCATCGACGGCATCGTCATCTCGCGCAGCATCGACGTCGGCCAGACCGTGGCCGCCAGTTTCTCTTCACCCACTTTGTTCCTGATCGCCAACGACCTTTCCAAAATGCAGATCCTGGCCAACGTCGACGAAAGCGATATCGGCCAGATCAAGGAAGACCAGGAAGTCCGCTTCACGGTGCAGGCACAGGTCGATAAAAAGTTTTCAGGCGTTGTCAGCCAGATCCGCCTGGAGCCGACCACGATTCAGAACGTGGTCAGTTACACCGTGGTCATCAACGTGGCCAACAACGAAGGACTGCTGCTTCCGGGCATGACCGCGACCATCGATTTCCTTGATCGGCCAGGCCAAAAACGTCCTGCGCGTGGCCAACGCCGCCCTGCGTTTAAAACCCAGCCAGGAAATGATGCAGGAGCTGATGAAGCAATTTGCCGCCAGAACGGCAGGGGACAGCAAAATGTCGCCGGGCGCAAGGTCGGCCGGAGCGGGAGCTCCCATGGGCGGCGGTTTCCAGGGTTCCAGGGGAAACGGCATGGGAAAAAGACCCAAGGATATCGCCATACTCTGGGTTCTTGACCCTGCCGGAAATCCGAAAGCCGTCCGCGTCAAGACCGGGATCAGCGACGGACAGATGACCGAGATCGTTTCCGGAGAGATCGAGGAAGGCAGGGAAGTAATCAAGAGCATCGCACTTTCAGCCGAGGAACAGGCCGCGTCGGGACCGCGACGCATGCGCATACTGTGATCCGCCTGAGGAAAGGAACATGAACAGCAAAGAAGCCGTCATCCGCACCGAAAGGGTGACCAAAACATACGACAGCGGCGAGATACAGGTCGAAGCCTTGAGAGGCATCGACCTGGCCATCATCCCCGGTGAATTGGTGGCTATCATGGGCGCGTCCGGGTCGGGAAAATCGACCATGCTGAACATCCTCGGCTGTCTGGACTACCCCAGCGGCGGCGAATATCACCTCGACGGCATCCACATCAACAAGTTGGACCGCGACCAGTTGGCCGATATCCGCAACCAAAAAATAGGCTTCGTTTTTCAAGGCTTCAATCTCCTGGCCAGGACCAGCGCCTTTGAAAACGTTGAACTGCCGCTTTTATACATGCGCAATGCCCCCGGTCATGATATCGCCCGATTGACCAATCAGGCGCTGGAACAGGTTGGACTGGCCGATCGCGCCCAGCATTTTCCCAACCAGCTTTCAGGAGGCCAACAGCAACGGGTGGCCATCGCCCGCGCCCTGGTCAACCAGCCGGCCATCGTGCTGGCCGACGAACCCACCGGCAACCTCGATACCCGCACCAGCATCGAGATCATGGCCACTTTCCAGAAGCTGAACCGCCAGGGCATCACCATCATCCTGGTCACCCATGAGCACGATATCGCCGATTATTGCAACCGCATCATTGAGTTCCGTGACGGCCTCATCATCCGCGATCAGGCAGTGGCCCAACCCCGCGATGCGAGCCGGGACCTGGAAAGCGGCCAACTTCAGACCTCAGGCCTAGGAGAGCGCTCATGAAATGGAAGAACCTGATCAAAGTAGCCTTCAAGTCGATCGTCAAGAACAAGATGCGCACTTTGCTGACCATGCTGGGCATTATCATCGGCGTCGCCGCCGTGATCGTCATGGTGGCCATCGGCAAGGGCGCCGAGAAACGAATCCAGGACCAGATCGCCAGCATGGGTACCAACCTGATCATGATATTTCCCGGCTCGATGCAGTCGCGCGGCGTACGCATGGGACCCGATTCAGGAGTGCAACTGTCCCTTGATGATGTCGACAGGCTAAAAAAGAACTCCTCTCTGGTCGACGCCGTTTCGCCGGTGGTCCGGGCCGGCGTCCAGGTCATCGGCGGCAGCGGCAACTGGAATACCAGCGTTTACGGCGGTTCCGAGCAATACCTGGAAATCCGCGACTGGCCGCTGATTTCAGGAGATAATTTTACCGCTAACGACATCCGCGCCCAAAATAAAATCTGTATCATCGGCCAGACCATCGTCAAGAATCTGTTCCCTAACGAAGACCCGGTCGGCCAGCAACTGCGCCTGCGCAACGTCCCATTCAAAGTCATCGGCGTATTGAAGGAAAGGGGCCAGAACGCTTTCGGCATGGACCAGGACGACGTGATCATCGCTCCCTATTCGACCGTCCTCTACCGCTTGAGCGGCCACGTGCACATCAACCAGATCCTGGCCCGCGCCTCATCCCTGGAACAAATGAGCCAGGCTCAGGCGGAGATCACCGCGATCCTGCGCGAGTCACACAAGCTGCCCGAAGGTGAAGACGATGACTTTACGGTGCGCAACCAGACCGACATCGCTTCCACCGCCCAGGAGACCACCCAGGTCCTGACCATCCTGTTGGCATCCATCGCCAGCATTTCGCTGCTGGTCGGTGGCATCGGCATCATGAACATCATGCTGGTCTCGGTCACCGAGCGCACCCACGAGATCGGCATCCGCATGGCTATCGGCGCCCGCAGCCGCGATATCCTCGTGCAGTTCCTGATCGAGGCCATCGTCCTCAGCCTTTCCGGCGGCCTGATCGGCGTATGATCGGATTCGGGGCCACCTGGATCGTGCACCTGACCACTGGCTGGAACACGGTAATCGCCCCTGATAAATGTGTTCCTTTCTTTCGGCTTTGCAGGCGCCGTGGGCGTGTTTTTCGGCTACTACCCGGCCCGCAAAGCCGCCGCCCTCAACCCTATCGAGGCCCTGCGCTACGAGTGACAGGGGCGATGGCGCCGTAAATGACAATCTTTCCCTCGCCTATGTAACTCCAGCCAGCTTCCAGGCTATCGATGTCGGTGCTGCCCGCTGGCAGCGGTTCGACACGGATCATGGTGACCGAACGGGTCGACGATCCGGCATTATGATCCCAATCAGCCTTATAGGGCCAAAGTACGCCTTGATCCTTGGCCTTGCTGGACTGGTCTGGTGGCGACGGCACCTTTTGCGGCACGATCACCCTGTAGGGGCCCTCCCCGTCCAGCTTGTTGTCTTTGGATAAAGCAGCCGGCGCCAATGGCACGCCTTCCCTCCTTAGCGCCAACAACATGCGCAGTCCTCCGGGCACCTGGATGGTTTCACCGGCTTTGCGGCCGGCGCAGGAAGGAGCGCCGTAATCGCACCAGGAGGTAGCTTTAGGGGAAAAATGATATTCGGCCTCGGGATAGGTGCCGAAAACCGGGTACATGGCCGGGTCAGCAAACGGGCGTAAAGGGTGGTACTGTGACCAGCCGTCTGGAGCGAACACGGTAATGCCTGTGGCCGAGTCGAGAATGCCGGCATCTGCCAGCAGCGTTTCCATTGTTACGCCGGAAAATTCCGCATAGCCATCACCGCTCTTGGCAGCATTCTGCAGTAAAAACTGGCTGTGCTGGGGCAGGGCCTCCAGCTGCTCCCGCGTATAAACCCGGAAAGGCGCCGCTGTTTTTTTGGGATCATCGTTCGCATTGCCTGGAAACCGGTCGGCGCTGATCTCACTGCCGTTGCTGAATCCGTCGCCATCGGAATCGAGCCCGGCGATGGCGGTGACGGCGGCATGATCGCGCCCGTACTTCAGGTAATCCATCCCGAAAGCGTTCAGCGTTTCGGCCAATGGGCCTTTCCTGTCGTAACCGTACCTGAAATGGCACCATTGACAGCTGCCGAGGACGACCTTCGACCCGCCTTGGTCCATCTGGCCGCCACTGTGACACAGGACGCATTGGTCCAGCTTGCCGCCGGCCTTGGACGGGTGCGCTTTCAGGAAAATGGCGCTGTCATGCTCACCCTGGTGGTGGTAGGCGGCAAAAGCAAAAAAGGCCAGCAAAAACAAAACGATCAGGAACGCCAGATTGGCATTTTTACGCATCGGGTTTCCCTCTGGAGATAATAAATAAAAAGGAAGGATACACTTTTTTAAAAAGGCATTCAAGCCCTCACCCGGTCAGGCGGCCTGTATAGGCGTAGTCCAGTGCCAGGGCGACGGCCAGAGAAACGACATCCATTATCCGCTCTGCTTCCTGTCCGGGCCGGTAAAAGAGCTTCAGGGCGTCGGAACGGATTTCGAGTTTGCGAAGGATGGCTGCGGCCTCACGCTCGCTCAATTTTGACCAGAGAACGACACGATCGAGCAGGCGTGAGTGGAGCTTGCGGAAGAGCTGCGAAGCCGGGCGCAGAAGCAAACCGCGAACCGGCGGAAAAACCTCCCGCAACCGGTCATCCACATAACCCCGAGCTGCCCGCCGGTAACGCTCCGCCTTTTTCCCGTAATTGTCGGCAAGCAGGATGGTCATGGAATCAACGGGGCGAAGCAGGCGCACCCGGGAATTTTCGGGACTCTGGCGGCAAATCTCCTTCATCAGCCCGCCCAGGTACTGCAGCTTCCTCATCACCGGCCAGTTGCGGTAGCGGTCCCGCCAGCCTGAGCGCGGCGTCAGCCATACGGCAAATGTTTCGGCAAAATCTTCATCGGGATGCTTCTGGGCATAAGTGCGGCCGTATGGGAAGGAGGAGAGGTGCTTGACATACTCACGGCTGAGCATGTCTGGTCGGAAAACATCCCGGTATGGACGCGTGAAACGCCCGAACATTTCCTCCCAGCCCGGCCGGCGCCATAGCCGGTAAGCATAGTTAATTGCATGGCCGGCCTCGTGACGCAAAAGAGCCATGATCCTTTTGCTGTCTTCAATTTCCCCGGTCTGCTCTTCCTCGATCCGGGCCAGGCGGCGGTCGGCCAGGTAAAACGGGATGCCGATGACCGGGTACCTGTCAGGACAACCCCAGCTGTCGGTGAGATACACTGTGGGTTTGAAACGAAAGCCCTTGGCCTCCATCTCCCGGTACAGGCGGCGGACCAGGGGCTCGACAGGAGATCCGGCCAGGCTGCAGGTTCAGGTCGGAGATGCGGCTGTTCAGAAGCTCAAAGCGGACCGTTTCCCAACTTTGCACCAAGGATTGAATGGTTTTGGCACTCATAACGGCTTTTTGGTCCCTCCATGAAACCGGGAATACCCCTAGCTCACATCGACCGGAAAGTGACGCCGTCCCGGCAGCTGTGTCTCAGCAGAGGGATGTGGGGAGAATATAAGCCATGACACATACTTTGTCAAGCCGTCGCAAGCCTTGAAAAAAATAGGAACAAAATGCTGATAACGGCGGCTGCAGGAGGACATCACCTTAACTTCGCCCCGGGCATTTGACCATGAGTGTTTTTTTTGCTAAGATAAAATATCTCCGAGTTTAATAAGCTAAAGCTGAAAAGCCAGGCTTTTGAACCGTGAGGGTCGATTCGGAAACGGTTCGGCCTCCCTGACTGGAAAGGAGAAAGTCATGCGAAAAACGTTTTATTTTATCATAAAGGTCCGCAACCGGCCCCATGAGTGAAAAGCCCCTGATCAGCGTCGAGGAAGCGGAAAAGATCATCGCCGCCTTCCCGGTCGCAGTCCTCAGTGAAACCGTGCCGCTGCTGGCCGCGCAAAATCGCATCCTCGCCTCTGACATTCACTCGCCATTGGCCATTCCCGAATTCGATAAATCGGCCATGGATGGCTACGCATATATTTCAGAAGACCCATCCCCTGCTTTTGAAATCATCGAAACCATCGCCGCCGGCACACCTCCCCGCCTGGCCGTCAGCCCCGGACACTGCGCCAGGATCATGACCGGCGCCATGCTTCCCGGCGGCGCCGATCGCGTGGTCAAGCGTGAATGCACCAGCGAAGAAAACGGCTTCATGAAGATCAATTGCCAGGACAAAAACCGCAACATCCGCTTCAAGGGCGAAGACCTCCAGGCCGGACAGGCGGTCCTGGCAAAAGGCAGTATCCTTCAGCCAGCTCAGATCGCCCTTCTCGCGTCGCTGGGACTGGCCGAGGTGCCGACGGCCCGCCCGCCGCAGGTCGGCATCATCACCACCGGCTCGGAGTTGGTCGAGCCCGGCAACCCCCTGGGGCCCGGTCAGATATACAACAGCAATTACTATTCGCTGGCCGCCCAACTGTGCGCCCTGGGCGCCGTTCCCCTGGCCATGGATCATGTTGCCGACAACGCCCAGGCCACTGTTGAGGCCATCGATTCCTGCCTGGACAACTGCCAGGTCCTGATCATTTCCGGCGGGGTTTCGGCCGGAGATTTCGATTACGTGCCCGCAGCCATGAAGAAAGCCGGGCTCACCCTGCATTTTGAAAAAATCGCCGTGCAGCCAGGCATGCCCACGGTTTTCGGCAGCCGTGGAGAAAAAATCGTTTTCGGTCTTCCCGGCAACCCGGTTTCGACATTCGTGATCTTCGAAATATTCATCAAACCACTGATCAGGCGCCTGCTGGGGCACACTGAACAACCCCTGGTCGGGCCGGCTCTTTTAAGCGGAGCCTATAGCCGTGCAAACGGAACGCGCACTTCGTTCGTTCCCGTCCGCTGTTTACAGGGTCGGGCGACCGTGCTTGCCTACCATGGTTCGGCCCATCTTCATTCCCTGAGCCAGGCCAATGCCCTGATGCAAGTTGCCGTGGGTCAGCTCAATATCCCGGCCGGGAGCATCGTCAATGTTCGATACCTTTAACCGCGATATAAGCTACCTGCGCGTTTCGGTAACCGACCGCTGCAACCTGCGCTGCCTTTACTGCATGCCCGAGTCCGGCATCGAGCTGAAAAGTCATGCCGATATCCTGTCCTATGAAAAGATCGTCAGCATCGTGGCTGCTGCGGTCAAAATGGGGATACACAAGATCCGCCTGACCGGGGGCGAGCCTCTATTGCGGAGAAATATCGCCTTTTTGGTCCGCGAACTGAAAGCTGTCCGCGGCGTCAGCGAAATAAGCATGACCAGCAACGGCACCCTCCTCGATCTGCTCGCCGCTGAACTCAAGCAGGCCGGTCTTGACCGTTTGAACATTTCCCTGGATACCCTGGATGCCGGAAAATACCGCCAGCTCACCCGCAACGGTGAAATAGAAAAGGTTTTTGCCGGGATGGCCGCCGCTCGCCGGGCAGGTTTCAAAGCAATAAAAGTCAATATGGTGCTGCTGCCGGGATTCAATGACAATGAAGTGGAAACCATGAAGAAGTTCTGTGGGGAAAACGACTTGCTCCTGCAGCGCATCCACCATTACTCCCTGCACGACCATAAAACCGTTCAAAAAGAATTGACAGCCGAAAGACCGCTCTCATGCCACGTTTGCAACCGCCTGCGTTTAACCGCGGACGGCAAATTGAAACCCTGCCTTTTCTCCGACCGGGAATTTGCTGTCGATTTTTCAGATATCCCGGCCAGCCTTGAAAAAGCAGTGCAAGCCAAGCCCAGGCATGGGGTTGCCTGCCGCAACCGCGAAAACTGGCAGATAGGAGGATAAATGAAACTGAGTCATGTCGACGGTTCAGGAAAGGCGCAGATGATCGATATCAGCGGCAAACCGCCCATGCACCGTGAGGCCGTGGCCGCGGGCAAGATCATCCTGTCCGCCGCGACCCTGGACCTGCTGAAAAAAAATCTTTTGCAAAAGGGCGATGTACTGGCCGTGGCCCGCATTGCCGCCATCCAGGGCGGCAAAAAGACAGCGGAACTGATCCCCCTCTGCCACCCGCTGGCCATCCACCAACTGGACGTGCAGTTCCGGATCGTGGCCGACGGCATCGAGATAACCGTCAAAGCCGTCAGTGAAGGAAAAACCGGCATCGAGATGGAAGCGCTGACCGCGGTGAGCATTGCCGCCCTGACCATCTATGACATGTGCAAGGCGGTAGACAAAAACATGATCATCGGCGCCATCGCCCTGCTGGAGAAAAGCAAGCGTGAAATTCAAGGTTGAGTCGGTAAATATCGCCGCGGTCAAGGGCGTGCAAAAGCACGAAGTGCCCGAGATCGTCTGCCGCGAAAATTTCGGCATCGAGGGCGACGCCCATGCCGGCGACTGGCACCGCCAGGTTTCCCTGCTGGCCGGGGAAGCCGTGGACGCCATGAAAGCCAAAGGCCTTGATCTGGCCCCTGGCGCTTTCGGCGAAAACATCGTCACCCGCGGGGTGGATTGGAGCCGGGCCCAGGTCGGCAAAACGATCACCATCGGCGCAGTGGAACTGCAGATCACCCAGATCGGCAAGGAATGCCACAGCCGCTGCGCCATTTATTACCAAGCCGGCGAATGCATCATGCCCAGCCAGGGGATTTTCGCCAAAGTAATCAAGGGAGGAAGGATCCATGCTCAAAGTAGCGGTAATTACCGTATCCGATAGGGCGGCACGGGGCGAATACGCCGATCTCTCCGGACCGCGCATCCGCGAGATCCTGGAACAGCAGCTGCCCGGGGCCGACATTTCTCTGACCGTGGTCCCTGACGAAGCTCAGGCGATCTCCCAGGCCCTTGAACGGAAATCTGGACCGGGATTACATACTGACCACTGGCGGTACCGGACTTTCACCCCGGGACATCACTCCCGATATCTGCGCCCGTCTCTGCGACCGCGATATTCCGGGCATCAGCGAATGGCTGCGCCGGGAATCGGCTCGGGAAACTCCCTACGCCGTCTTCTCCCGTGCTTACAGCGGCATGAAGGGCCGCACGCTCATCGTTAATTTTCCCGGATCGCTGCCGGGCGCCGAATTCTGCGCCACTCTGCTGGCCGGCATCATGCTGCACGGGCGCGACATGATCAGCGGCGCAGGGCACGAAACCTCCTGCTCCTGAAAACCTATTTTTTATTCTTGTTGCGCGCCCAGATGATCAGTTCATCAAGGTCCTGGTCAACGGACTTGCCACTCTGACTTTTGGGATTTTGCCCAGGCAGAGGAGCTTGTCCGGCAGCAGGCTGGGAATCTATTTTATCCGTGCCTGGACCGAGAAAATGCTCGATCTTGCTCAGTAATTCCGCTTCACGGAATGGTTTTTCAATAAAATCATTGGCCAGTCCCTTATGCACGTACATACGCAGGTTGACATCCTTGTAGACCCCGGTCATTAAAATAATCGGGATATTCCGCAACTCATCGCTATCGCGAATCTTTTCGCAAAGAGCGATCCCGTGCATCCTGGGCAGAAGGATATCGGCCACGATTAAATCGGGCTTTTCCCTGCTGATCAGATCGAATGCACTGATGCCGTCGGCGGCCAAATGGACAGCGTAACCCGCATCGGCGAAAAGCTCCTGAAGGGAATCCTGAATGACCAGATCATCATCAACGATCAATATTTTCTTACCCATATTGCCCCTTGCCTCTCTCTCCAAAAATCCGGTGAACCATTATAGCATAAATAAAAAAATCAAGTCAAAAATACATAAAAATGTTTTAATGGTTGCTTTTTTCCGGGCGGACGCATTATAATGCCTTTTGCAAAACCGAAAGGGATTCAATGGATAGAATCATAATTTATTGCGACGGAGCCTGCAGCAACAACCAGCAGGCTCAGAACCGCGGCGGCTGGGGAGCCATCCTGCAATACCAGGGCAAGGCCAGGGAAATTTCCGGTGCTGAAAGAAACACCACCAATAACCGCATGGAGCTTCTGGCCTGCATCAAGGCCCTGGAAGCGATAAAGAACCCCGCCCTGCCCGTTTCGGTGTTCACCGACAGCGCTTACCTGCACAACTGCCTTACCCAGAAATGGTATCAGCGCTGGCAAAAGAACGGCTGGCTGACGGCTAACAAAAAACCGGTGGAAAACAAGGATTTATGGCTGCGGCTGCTGGCGCTGAAAGACAGCTTGCCCCGCATCACGTTTCAAAAGGTGGCCGCCCACAGCAATATCGCTTTGAATGAACGTGCCGACAAATTGGCCAAAGAGGCCATTCGAAAGCTTCTATAGCGATCCACTTCCATGCCGGCCTTCTAGAATTTATTAATCCTCATTATTTCGCTCAAAGGCAGGCGTTCAGGCCTGGTTTGCTCGATTGCAGCCTGCTGTTCGTTCAGAAGGGAATTGACCGGCAGAAGATGCTTGCCGACATTGACCAGGGTAATCAGGCGCATATCAGCGGGAATTCCCAGAATTTCCTTGGCTTTGTCCTCATTAAAACCGGCGATGGGATGGGCGACCAGCCCGAGTTCGCTGGCGCGCAGGATCAGAAAGGCGGTGGCCATCCCGGTGTCGAAGAGGTAATACTCCCTTTCCTTGACTGTGCAATCCAGGTCTTTTCGACTGGCTACGGCGACGATCATTGAGGCGGCCTTGGTCCATTCATTGCCCTTGTTCATGGCTCCCTGCAGCCGTTCCAGGACCTCCTTGTCAAAAACGAACACATATCGCCAGGGTTGCTTGTTGAAGCAGGAAGGCGAAAGGGACGCAGCCGTGGCCAGTTCGCGGACCAGGCTTTCATCGATCTTGACCGGAGCCAACGAGCGGTAGGCGCGACGTATTTCGATGGTCTTCATTAACTCCATATGTTCCTCCATGAATAAAATATTTCGCTTTACTTAGAAAATTCCGCGGAATGGTCTTATTTTTTGACCATTTCTCTTTTTATCTGAAAGAGCTTGCGCAAATGTCCCATCTCTTCATGAATGATCTTGTCTACGGCCGCAGAATTTCCCCTGGCATACATTTCTTTCAATTGCGAAAAGAATATGACCGAATCCTTTTCAAAGTCCATGGCCATGTCCAAAATTTCCTCCAGTCCGGAAACCCTGGCGAGCTTGGCATTGACCGCCTCTGCGTCACCAAGCGAATGCGTTTTGCAGAATTCCCGCATATAGGCCTGGTATTCCGGGTCACGTTTGCCGCCCTTGATCTCGCCGCTTTGCTTCAGCAGCTTCTTGAAAACTTTCTCATGCTTGAATTCCTCGTCGGCCAGGTATTGGAAAAGCTTGGTGATACTGGCTTCCCTGAACTTCTTTATGGCCCCGATATAGAATTCATAACCTCTTTCTTCGATATAAACCGCAAATTCCAGAATTTCCTTCACACTCAGTAAATATGACATGTTTGCACCTCTTGTTGATTTTGTTCCCCGCAAAATCCAATTGAAACCAATCAGATTCTGAATTAAACTATATTATAAAAACACATTTTTTTCAATTCTCCAATCACTGCGAAAGTCAGAGGGCAAAGGACGAAGAATGAACATGGCGCGGTCTTCAGAGATTTCAGAGATTCGTCTTTTTATGGTAAAATGCAGGCATGAAAACAATCAAATCAAGCATATTAATAGCCACAATCATCCTGGGATTGGCGGGATACTGCCCGCTGCCGGCGGCCGAGAACCAATCTCCGGATTTTGAAACCAAGGATATTGCCGGCAAAGCCGTGAAATTGTCCGAACTCAAAGGCAAGGTCGTACTGCTCGATTTCTGGGCCACCTGGTGCCCGCCCTGCCGGGTGGAGATCCCCAACCTGCTCGGCATATTCCGGCAATTTAAAAACAGGGATTTCGTACTGATCAGCGTCAGCCTCGACCGTGATCTGCAGGCGGCCCGCAAGTTCGTCAAGGACAAGGAAATGGACTGGGTGCACATCATCGACATGGAGGCCGGCCGCGAGATCGCGACCCTCTACCAGGTCGAATATATACCCTCGACCTTTATCATCGGCCGCAAGGGAAGTATCGAAGCCCGCCAGCTGCGGGGCGATGAACTGAAAGACAAGATCGCTTCACTGCTAAAATAAAACCGCTTTATTCGATTTTTATTTCAATATCCTGGCCGGCGATCTTGCGGCTGATGTAAAAAGTCTTCAGCGGCGTCATGCCGGAATTGTGCGACTTGACAAAAATCTCGCAAAAGGAATTCCGCCAGTCCTTCTTGTATTTTTCAAAAGCGGCCGCCGAACTGGCGCGGTAGCCGAATCCGGCGGTCAGGGTGAATTTTTCGCTTTCCCCGTTCGGGGGCAGGGCCCGGCGCAGAACCATCTGGTAACCTTCACCGATCACCCTGCCGCTGTCCATAAAGCGGAACACACCCAGCAAAAACACATAACTCAAGTCCCTTTTCCCGACATTGCGGATGCGGAACGATACCTCGGGAACCAGGATGATGCCCTTGAAGTCGTCCTCATTGACATTTTCGTTGACCACCCACTGGCTGGAAATATCGAACAATTCCAGCGCCGCCTTCAGCTCGGCGGGAGACATGGCCGTGCTCATCACCGTGGTCTTGTATATCAGGGCAAAAGCCGCCAGTATCAGCGTTGAAGCCACTGCCAGCCAGAATTTCGAATTCTGCCAGAACTTCTTCTGGTATTCCTGCAGGATCTCCTCGCCCTGCGCCGGCACCAGGCGTGATCAACGGTTCCGGATTGTGTTTGTCTTCATTCATTTGCCTTCCTTGCCTGCAGATTATACCATAAAACGCAGCCGGGCACAGGCGCAGCCGATAAAACGGTTTTTCCGGTCCCATGGGCAGGGACTTTGGCGATTGACATTCAAGCCGATTTGTACTAAAATCTCCAGATGAAAGAGACCGCCGGCGATTGGTTCATTGTCAGCTGCAAACCCAAGCAGGAGTTTGACGCGGAAAGAAATCTGCGCACCCTGGCTATCGATGTTTACCTGCCGGTCTACAACAAAAAGATCAAGAAAAACAAGACCAAGATCGATCGTGTCGCCCCTCTGTTCAGCGGCTACCTTTTTGCCCGATTCGCTATCCACGATTTTTACCAGAAGGTCAAATACACCAAGGGAGTGAAAACCATCCTGGGTTACAATGAATACCTGTGGACCATCGCCGATGAAAAGATCCGCGACATCCAATCGCGCGAGAACAACGGCCTGGTCGTCCTGCGCAAAAGGGAAGAATATTTCAACAAAGGTGACAGGATACTGATCGATGAAGGCGATTTCGAGGGCTGGGAGGGAATTTTCCAGGAGGAACTCCCCGACCGGGAAAGGGCCATCATCCTGCTGACCAACATCAAGTTCTCCAGCAAACTGATCCTGCCGAAAAAATACTTGGTAGTTCACCGCTGAATGAAAACAAATCAATCATATAAGGAGTGTACCATGAAAGGAGTTACTGTTTGGTTTACCGGACTTCCCTGTTCAGGAAAAACCACGCTGGCTTTGAAATTGAGTGCTGAACTCAAAAAAAGGGGCGTCCTGGCCGAAGACCTGGACGGCGACATCACCCGCAAATATCTAAGCAAGGGGCTGGGTTTTTCCAAGGAGGACCGCGATGAGAATATCCGCCGGGTGGGTTTTGTCTGTTCCCTGCTGACCCGGCACGGCGCCGTGACCACCGCGGCTTTCGTCTCACCCTACCGCAGCATCCGCGCCGAGATCCGCGAGATGATCGGCAATTTCATCGAAGTGTACGTCAAATGCTCTCTGGACAAGTGCATCGAACGCGACGTCAAGGGCATGTACAAGAAAGCCATCGCCGGCGAGATCAAGAACTTCACCGGCATATCCGATCCTTTCGAAGAACCGGAAAATCCGGAGCTGATCGTTGAAACCGACCTGGAGAGCGAAGAAGAATCCCTGGCCAAGATCCTGAAAAAAATGGAAGAACTGGGCTACCTGCCGACTGCCGGCAAAGATGTTTTTATCCCCGATTACCTGCGCCAGGACCTGGTCAAAAATCTGGCCAACCAGAATTTTCCCGATCTGCCCACTTTGGTCATCCATATACTCAGCCAGTTCGTGGCACAGAACAGCGGCCAGGGCGAAATTTCCAAGGCTGATGAAGACGCGGCCAGAGAAAAGCTGAAAAAACTCGGCTATTTAAGTTAAGGAGACAATCATGATCGTCAAACCGCATGGAGGAACACTGATCAACCGCTTCCTGTCCGAAAAAGAACGGGAAGCCATCCTGTCCTATCAGGATAAATTCTTCAACCTGGAGATCGATGAAGAAAAAGCCATCGAAGTCCAGAATATCGCCAGCGGAGTCTTTTCGCCCCTGCAGGGATTCATGACCCAGGATGACTACCGTGAAGTCGTCCAGCGCAACCGGCTGGCCAGCGGCCACGCCTGGACCCTGCCCATTGTATTGTCCGTGGGCAAGGAGATCGCGAAAAAATTTGCCAAGAATGACACCATCATCCTGAAAACAAGTGCAGGCGTGATCGCTTCCATGCAGGTGGAGGATATTTACACCTGGAACTTTGAAGAATATGCCAAGAATGTATATGGCACCACCGACGAGAAACATCCCGGCGTCCAGCAGCTGAAAACCTCAGGTGAGTACTTTGTCGGCGGCAGCATCAATTTCCTGGGCAATTCAATTTCCAATTTCCCCGCCTACTACCTGACCCCGCGCGAAACCCGCGTGCTTTTCAAGGAAAAAAAGTGGGATACCGTAGTCGGTTTTCAGACCCGCAATGTTTCCCACCTCGGCCACGAGTATGTGCAGAAATCCGCGCAATCGATCGTGGACGGCCTGTTCATCAACCCGGTGATCGGCAAGAAAAAACCCGGCGATTTCACCGACCAGGTGATTCTCGACTCCTACAAGGCGCTGATCGACGAGTATTACGTCAAGGAGCGAACGGTCATGTCCATCCTGCAGACCGAAATGCGCTACGCCGGTCCAAAAGAGGCCGTTTTTCACGCGATCGTCCGCAAGAATTTCGGCTGTTCTCATTTCATTGTCGGGCGCGACCATGCCGGTGTGGGCAATTACTACCATCCTTTTGCCGCCCAGAAGATATTCGAGTTCTTTCCCGACCTGGGCATCACCCCCATATTTTTCATGAGTTTCTTTTTCTGCAAAAAGTGCAACTCCATTGCCAACGACAAGACCTGCCCCCATCCCCAGAGCGACCATATCGATTTTGCCGGCAAGATCATCCGCGAAAAACTGGTCAACCATCAGACACCGCCCGAATCCATGATGCGCAAGGAAGTGGCCGAAGAGATCCTCAAGCATGAAAATCCCTTTGTGGAGTGATAATGGCGGCAAAACGCCCTGGCAAATAAACGCTGAAAAAAAAGCCGCCTTTTTACTGCAGTCGAGTTGCCAGACAGGACAATGTTTAATAAAAAAGGCAAAAAACTCCTGATCATCGGGCTGGATGGAGTTTCCCATGAGATGCTTGCCGGCAACGGCCAGCCCTCATTGCTGCCTTCTCTTAATAATTTCTTTGCAGCTCGATCCGTCAGGATGTCGGTATCCATTCCGGAAATTTCGGCCGTATCCTGGTCCAGCTTCATGACCGGAACCCAGGCCGGTAACCACGGCATTTTCGGTTTTGTCGACCTGGTACCAGGCACCTATCAATACCGTTTTCCCAATTTCAGCGACCTGAAAGCCGCGACTTTTTTTGACGAATTGGGACTGAAAAACAAGCGTTCGGTGATCATCAACCTGCCGGCTACTTATCCGGCCCGGGCCATCCCGGGCGTCATGATCTCGGGATTCGTTGCCCTGGATCTGGAAAAAGCGGTTTTTCCGACCAGCTACATCCCCATTCTAAAGCAAATGGGTTATCAGATTGACGTGGATGCCGGCAAGGGCAGGGATAAAAAAGCAGAGTTCCTGGCTGACCTGCACTGCGCACTGAAGATCCGCAAGCAGGTCGCCGACATGCTGTGGGAAAAGGAAAACTGGGATGTTTTCATGTTCACCATAACTGAAACCGACAGGCTCCAGCACTTTCTCTATGACGCCTACGGCGACAGCAGTCATCCATATAACTGCGAGTTCAAGGGTTTTTATCAGGAAGTCGACCAGATCGCAGCCTCTTTTCTGCAGCGTGCCGCTGCTGCCGGGGACATAGAGATCGTGGCGCTCTCGGATCACGGTTTCGCCCCGATTAAAAGCGAAGTTTACCTGAACCCGATCCTGAAGAAGCACGGCTATTTCAGTCTGGAAAAAGTCGAATCCAGGAGCCTGGCCGGCATAAGCCCCCAGGCCAGGGCCTTTGCCCTGGATCCTTCGCGGATATATATCCACCAGAAAGACAAATATTTCAAGGGTGGGGTTGCCAAAAGTGATGTGCAAAAAGTCGCGGATGATCTGAAGCAGTTGTTCGAAAACTACGAGGTAAACGGCGAAAAGATCATCCGTAAAGCCTATTTCAAGGAAGAGTTGTTCAGCGGTGCGCAAATGGCCGCCGCCCCCGATCTGGTACTGCTGTCCAAACCGGGCTACGACCTGAAGGGCGGCCTGGAAAAGGATCAGGAAACAGGCACCAGCTATTTCACAGGCATGCACCAGCAGGACAACGCTTTTTTCGCCAGCAGCAGCGGCGATCAATCTGGAAAACCCCTGACCATTTTTGATGTCAAGGGTCTGCTGTATAAACTGCTGGCTATTTGACCCTTTCTTTCTGTTTCTGAAGATTCTGAGCCAGGGTGCGAATAACCGGGCTGATATTCCGGTCCTGGGAAAGCAATTTCAGATCGCGTACGTGCAGCTGTTTGATAAAACTGATGGCGCGATTGACCGGAGTTTTCGGGTTCTGCACCAGGCCCAGGACGATTGTGTAATTCTTTGTCCAGTCGCGATTGTTGGCAATTTTACCGATGATTTCCGAAGATAAGCTCAAATTGCGGATATGGATCAGCACTTCATCGTCGGCCATTTTCGGGCTTTCCAGAACGGCGGTCTGCACCATCTTGTTGGGATCCTTGATCAAAACCAGCCGTTCCGTCTTGTTCCCGGTCAGGGCCAGCTTGACACGCTCGGAAACCGACATGTGGTTGATACGCTGCAGGGTAGTCATGGCCGCCTGCTGGATCATTTCCGCGTCCAACTGCTCATCCTCTTTGTGCTCCTCGGCGATGACAGTTGTCAATTCCTCCAGGACTTCAGTCTCGGGGATGGCTTCAGCGACCTGGCTCTGAAAATAAAATTCCCGCAACTCCTTGATGCGGCCGCGAATGAAGGGACCGCACTCCGGATTGGCTTCCATTTTTTCCATGATCTCGGGATAGGCGATCAGCTGGATCTGGTTTTCCAGCAGAACTTCCAGTACTGCCGCCTTGGCTTGGCTGGCGACGCGCAGCAGAAATGCGGTGGGAAAATTCTGGTTCTGAATGATCAGGGTCAGAATATTGAAATAGCCGGCGTCAAGCGCTTCCTGCAAAATAAAATCGGCTACCCGCGCATCGGCATCTTTTTTTTGTATATACTTTTCCTTGATCGGCTGTGAAATCAGCCCCAGCATCTCCAGGGCACGCTCATGAAACCTCAGGTCAGGCAGAACAAAAACCAGGCTTTCCAGGTATTCCTCTTCAGTGAAAGCCAGCTGCTTGTTCAGCAGGAACTTCAAAAGCTCATCACCGTGAGAACCGGCGGCGATTTGTAAAACCAGCGGATTTTTTGAAATCATGGGGTCAGCGCTGCAGTATTTCCTGCAGGGTCTCGGGATTGACGGTCAGTTTCAGAGGGGTCGGCGAATTGCGGAAATAGGATATTTCCCGGCCGTTCAGCGCAAGCCTCAGCGCCTGGGGATTGGCTATGACTATAATCAGTTGGTAGCCGTTCAGGGAGAAAGTCTCACCCTTGCGGAATATTTTTTCCTGCACTTTTTCGCTGCCGCGCCATAATTGCAGCCAGCAGGGAGCGTCAAAAGTCATGAGCGCCACGATCGGTGCAGCGCTCAGGCAATAATTTGCCTCGCGATCCAGCAAGGAATTGGAAAAAGCCGGAAATTCGAAGGCTGGCAAAGTGCCGCCGGCAATGATTGTTCTCAGCAAGCGGGGCGGTCCCAATAGAAAGTAAAAAAGAGCACCAAGGCCTGCCAGCGTTAACAGCGCCGCCAGAATTTTTTTGCTCTTCCTGACCTTGACATATTCCATCTTGTTCAGATACTGCTCGGGCGGCAGAGCGTCGCCCTTTTTCAAGACATCCTTGAGATAAGCCTGATAGGTATTGAAAAAGGCCGTGTCATCTGCGCCGCAGGCCTTCAGATAATTTTTGATATAGTAATGGATATAGAAATTTCCGGGGAACAGGTCGAATTCCTCGTTTTCCATGGCCTGCAGGAAACGGGTGCCGATGCGCGTCTCGGCGGCGATTTCAGCCAGGGATATGCCGCGCATCTCCCGTTCTTTTTTCAGCGCCTGCCCGAGAATTTTTTCCATGTCCTATTATTTTATGCACAATGGTATTTCCAAGTCAATGTTTTTTATTCCTTCTTCTGAAATGAAGGTCCGGAAGGAAGTTTGATCTGCATCATTGCGAATCCTTGATCTCCTCGCGGCTCTGCACTGCGAAAAAGCGGTAATCTTCGTACAATTGATTCAAGCGATAAAATTCCACCAATCGCACCCGCGTTTCCAGGACTGTCGTGGACGGATGGTAGCCCCGCACGTCGATCTGCGACCTGTTGGCAAGCGCTTTGTCGAACCGGTATTGCTCGATGAACTCGGTTTGCGATGGAAAGCGCAGGCCGTCGTGATCCACAAGGTACCAGTGGATCACCTCCATGACCAGTTCGGCCGACATCTTGCGCGCCGCTTCCTTAAGCGCCTGGATGCCGACCACTCCCCGCGGGCTCATGGCAATCTTGAGCACCGAACCATCGGCCTCGTCGATCCAGATCATTCCCTGCGCGATCTCGCCGACGTTCGGGTCACGCGGCTGCACATCGACCACGAGGCAATCCCGGTTCTGCAGCTTCTTGTGCCCGGCGATCAGGTAGCGGTATTTTCCACGGTTCTCTGCCGCCAACAGGGTCACGGGCATGAATACCGAGTATCGGGAGGAAAAACGCGTCGCCAATGAGGCGTTCTCCTTGTCGACCTTGCGCGTCCCCTCGCGGACCAGCCGCCGTTTTTCCCTGATCTCGCCATTGGCACCGATGATCTGATAGTCGTATTCCCAGCGCCGCTCGACCGGCATTACTTGCTGCTTCATGGGGTCACGATCCAGCGTCTTCTCCTCAACCTGTTCCAGGCAATAGAAGCGGAACGCCGCCTCCTTCAACTTGCGGCAATAACCGGCGGCCTTGTCCAGCACCGCGTCCAGTTTGGCCACCTGGTCCAGCACCGCAGCCAGATCGGCCTGCATCGGCTCCTCGTCGACCCCGTGCTCTGGCAAGAGAGGAGCTGAAGAAGGGAGGATCTCGATCTCCTTCTCGGCTCGAACGCGGTGGTTCGACAGCAGGTCTTCGACGTCGACCTTAATCCGGTAGTGGCCGGGAGCGGGAAAATTCATGGCCATCTCCACGGTCACGGCCGCTTCAATGGGCAGGATCTCTTTTTGAAAAGCCAAAGGCTTTGTGCCTTTGGCTTCAGCCTGGACGCCGACGCGCAAGCGGCCGGCCAGGCCGGCTTCACCGTACAGACGCTGATAATCGGACAGTGAGATTTTTAAAAGCACCTTGTCCTGCCAAGTCCAACCCGGATATCTTCAAGGGGAAGATCTCGGCCAGCGTCAGCTTGCGAGAATAGACCGCCTTCATCCCGGGCCGGTTCACCTCGACCTTGAGGTCGCGTTTGCGATCTTTTCCTTCAGCCGGCAAATAGGTGAGCACGTAATAGATATCCTCGTTTGCGGCCGCTTTTTCCAGGGCAGTGTCAAGCTTCGTGGTATTGCTTACCCGGCCGCCGGTGTCGGCGCTGATCTGGCGGAAGGTCCCCTCCCATGAAGAGAACACAGGCTGCCATTGATAATGCTCGCCGGGCAGGGTCTCCCCGGCCGCATCGCTGAGGAACAGGTGGTAAGTGGCGTTGGCGCCGAGGAACAGCGGCTGCAGGTCGCGGAAATATCCGATCACATCGCTGCCCAAGGTGATCTGCCGTTCGCTTTCCTTCATGAAGCGCTCGAATTCATTTTTTATCCCCCCGGGCACTCTGGTTGCCAGGCGTCCATCCCGGCTCAACAGCGGCAATCGTTCATTCTGCATAAAGATCAGCACCCATTTCTCCGCTTCTACGGCCTTCAGCGAGCCAGCCAGTCGCTCAAGCCAGCGTGGGTAACCCTTCAAGCGTGCCAGGCGGTACTCATTGAGAGCGCCGAGGTAGTGGACTTTAAAACCTTCAAGAAGCAATTTTGGATCGATCAGGCCGGCAACAAGATTGTCATAAAAATCACCGGCCTTATTTTCCATCTCACTGACCAGGCGGGCTTTGTGAAATTTTTTCTGTTTCATGGCGTCGCCGACTTCAACAAAGAAAGTCGTGAGCTTTTCCTTATCCTTTTCAAGAGACAATATCTCCAGCGCCCGGCTGCCGTCGCTTAAAATGATACGATCGCCGGAGCGGTAAATATGGGTTACAAAATAATCCCAGGCCCTGGACCACTCCTTGCTCTCCTCATTGAACCAGAGCATGAACAGGAAAAGGCGCTGGCGGTTTGCATCGGTCTGAGCAGATGTTGCCGGAACTTCTTTCCCGGCCAGGGAACGCTTCAACTCCCGGCAGTAATTGATCTTGACCTTGTGACCATCCTCGAACAAAGTGAAATCCGCGCTTTCCAGTCCTGAGACAGGCTCGCGGCCTGAAAACACTCGCACCAGTATTTCCTGATTGACCACCTCAACTCGTTCATAGATCTGTTCCTGGCCAAACAAAGCAATATTCAGCGTTAAACAAATAAAAAGTAATACAAATGCTCATTCTAATTTTCACTTTAACCTCCAGTAAGTTCTGGCCGCCACATATCCAAAGCAATTTGTTTGCCAAGATCTTAGCGGTAAATTCGTCCTGATAAAAGGACAGTCTACTGCGAAAGAATTTGGTTCTTACAATGCGTGCGGTGTTTTCAATTGTTTGAGTTTTGGGGAATGTTAGATGAGTCACTCTATCGTAAGTTCAAAGAAACGGAGAGGGTGGGATTACTCGCGGCCCGCTGGGGCCGCTCGCCTTCGGCTCCCTCGCTGCGCTCGGTCGTGCCAATTTGGGCTGCTCGCCCAAATTGGTCGAACCCAGGTATTTCGTGGGTTCGAACCCCACCCCGAGGTGTTTTCTTAAATTTTGGAGTTCGGGTAAAAAAAGATTTTCGGTTTATTCAAGGTTCAAAGAAACGGAGAGGGTGGGATTCGAACCCACGGTCCCAGTTTACCCGGGACAACTGCTTAGCAGGCAGCCCTGTTCGACCACTCCAGCACCTCTCCATATCTGCCGAGGAGGGGACTCGAACCCCTACAGGCAAATGCCCACAAGCACCTCAAGCTTGCGTGTCTACCAATTACACCACCTCGGCCTGCATGTAACAATTCTATTCACTCCTTGAAATTGCGATGGACCGCGAAAAGCGGATCGCCTATTTGCCAGGTTCGCTTTTTGGCTGTTCCTGGGGAACAGTGCTTTCGGACTTGAGCGGCTGCGATGTTTCGGTCTTGGCCGCCGGCTTTTCCTTGCCCAGGACCGAACCGGAACGGTTCTTGCCTGCCGCCAGGATCTGCAGCAGCAAGGAGGTCACCATGAACAGGATCGCCAGCGTGGTGGTGAGCTTGGAAAGCAGCGTGGCCGCGCCGCGGGGACCGAAAGTGGACTGGCTGCCGTAGCCTCCGAATGCCCCTGCCAAGTCGGCGCTCTTGCCGCTCTGCAACAGAACAACGATAACCAGCAAAAGACATACAACTATATGAAAAAAAAGTAAAACGCCTTCCAAGTTGCCTCCTATGCGCGCAGAAGTTTCAACGCATTTTGGATTATAGCAGAAAATTGATCCACTTTCAAGGAGGCACCGCCCACCAAAACTCCGGAAATATCTTCCTGGACAAGCAGTTCCAGACTGTTTTCCGGCTTGACCGAACCGCCATAGAGGATCTTGATTTTATTCCCCGGCGCCATTTCCTGCAGCATTTGCCCGATAAAATGGTGCACTTCCTGGGCCTGGCCGGGAGTGGCATTGCGGCCGGTGCCTATGGCCCAAATCGGCTCATAGGCCACGGTGATCTTATCCATATCGGCTTCGGCTACACCCTGCAGCGCTTTCTCCAGTTGCAGTCTGACTTTGGCCAGGGTATTTCCCGCTTCCCGTTCCGGCAGGGTTTCACCAATGCACAGGACAGGCGGCAGATTGAATTGCAGGGCCGCTTTCAGTTTTTTATTCACGACTTCGTCGGGTTCGGCAAATATTTCCCGTCGCTCGGAATGGCCGATCAGTACACAATCCGCTGTTTCCCGGAGCATCAGGGGCGAGATCTCGCCGGTGAACGCCCCTTTTTCCTCAAAAAACATATTCTGGGCGCCTATCTTGATCTTCGGGTCCAAACCGTGTGTGGCAGCCAGGGCGGTAAAGGGGGGAAAAACAGCCACTTCCAGGCCCGGGAAGGCAGAAAACTCTTTGGCCAGCGCCTGGACGAATTCCCGGCTCTCGGCGACGGTCTTGAACATTTTCCAATTGCCCGCGATCAGGTATTCCTTGCCCATCACGCCTCCATCAAAGCTTCAATTCCCGGCAGCTTTTTGCCGGAAAGATATTCCAGTGCCGCTCCCCCGCCTGTCGATATATGGCTGATGCGCTCGCTGACCCCGGCTTTGTTGACGGCAGCGATCGAATCTCCGCCGCCGATGATGGTCGTGGCTTTGGCAGCCGCCAGCGCCGCTGCGATCTCCATGGTGCCGCCTGAAAACGTATCCACCTCGAACACTCCCATCGGACCGTTCCAGAAGATCAAATCGGCACGTTGGATTTCACCCTGGTATTGCTCGACGGTTTCCGGGCCGATGTCCAGCCCCATCATCTCTCCCGGGATTTCTTCCCCGGGCCGGATGATGCGGACGGTGATATTCGCTTCCATTTTAGTGGCCGCGATATGATCCTTGGGCAGGATGAAACGCACACCCTTGGCTTCTGCCTGCTGCATGATCTCCAGGCAAAGTTCGAGGCATTCGTTTTCCACCTTGGAAGAGCCCACATTCATGCCCTTGGCTTTCAGAAATGTGTAGGCCATGGCGCCGCCTACCAGTATGGCCTCCGCCCTGGCCAACAGGTGCGTCAGCAGCGGCAGCTTGTCGCTGATTTTGGCACCGCCGAGAATGACCAGGTAGTGTCCGGGAGAATTATCCGCCGCCATGCTCAAAAAGTCTATTTCTTTATTGAGCAGAAATCCGCTCACAGCCATGGGGACATGCCGGGTAATCTCGTCAATCGAAGCGTGGGCGCGGTGACAGGCGCCGAAAGCATCATCGACATAAATATCGATGCCCTTGGCCAACTCGCTGGCGAAAGCAGGATCATTCCCGGTCTCCCCGGGGTGAAAACGCAGGTTTTCCAGCAGCAGTACCTGGCCGGGCTTCAATGCAGCCCTGGCTTTTTCCGCCTTGGCGCCGATGGTTTCGCCGCAAAACAGGACTTCCTGCCCCAACAGCTCAGCTCAAACGTTCGGCCACCGGAGCCAGGCTGTACTTGGGGTCCACCTGCCCTTTGGGCCGGCCCAGGTGCGAGGCACAGACAATGCGGGCCTGGTTTTCGATCAGGTAACGGAAAGTGGGCAGGGCAGCGCGGATGCGCGTATCGTCGGTGATCTCGCCCCTGTCATTCAGAGGCACATTGAAGTCATTCCTGACAAAAACCATCTTGCCCCGCACCGCAAGGTCCTTGATATTCTTTTTTGCCATTTCAATTCGCGCTTATTTTAATGATCAGGTCGCGGACCCGGCAGGAATAGGCCCATTCGTTGTCGTACCAGGCCAGCACCTTGATCAGATTCTTTTCCACGACCAGGATATTTTCCATATCGATGATAGAGGAGAGCTCATTGCCCTTGAAGTCGATGGAAACCAGCGGTTCATAGGTGAAGCCCATTATGTCCTTCAAAGGCCCGTTGGCGGCTTTTTCGATCACCTGACGCACTTCTTCCGGCGATGTATCCTTGGCTACATGGACCACAAGGTCGACCACCGACACATCGGGAGTCGGAACCCGGATGGATGTCCCATGCAGTTTGCCCTGCAAGTCCTTGATGACAAGGCCTACGGCCTTGGCCGCCCCGGTCGAGGTGGGAATCATGGAAAGGCCGGCCGCCCGCGCAGCGGCGCAGGTCCTTATGGGGCAGATCGAGGATGCGCTGGTCATTGGTGTAAGAGTGGATGGTGGTCATATTTCCCTTGAGGATCTTGAAATTGTCATGCAAAACCTTGGCCAGCGGCGCCACGCAGTTGGTAGTGCAGGAAGCGTTGGAAATGATGTGGTGCTTTTGCGGATCATAATCGCCGTCATTGACTCCCAAAACAATGGTAATGTCGGGATCGGTGGCCGGAGCTGATATCAGCACTTTTTTGGCCCCGGCCTGCAAATGCTTCTCCGCATCCGGGCGTTTGGTAAACAGTCCCGTGGATTCAACGACCAGGTCGATCCCCAACTCTTTCCAGGGCAGTTCAGCGGGATTCTTTATGGCCGTCACCTTGATCTTTTTCTCTCCGACCTGGATGAATCCGTCTCCATGACGCCACGTTTTCCGGTAAAATACCGAAGATCGAGTCATACTTCAGCAGGTGGGCCAGGGTCTTGGCATCGGTAATATCGTTGATCGCCGCTATCTCAATGCCCGGATGGCTGTATGCCGTCCGTAAAAAAAGCCTGCCGATCCTTCCGAAACCATTTATGGCAACTTTTATGCTCATGAGTAACCTCCAAGAAATAAAAATTAGCACAATCGCCGCCAATTTTCAAGTGCAGCTGCGTATAACCTGCCCGGGAAAAATTAAAAAAAACTTGCTTTTTCACAGGGGTTTTCCTATAATTATCCGGGAGGTCAGCATGGACATCAAGGAAAAAGCATCCGGCCAGTTGAATTGGCTGGAAAAAATACTGCATAAAATTCCCGGCTTTCAGGGTTATTACCAAAGAGAATTGCGCCGCGATTCCGACCGTTTGCAGCGGGAGTTCATCGTCAAACAACTGCGCAAAGTAAAAAGCGGACTGAACGGCGTCTTGCAGGCCGCCAGCCGTCAGAAAAACTTCGAACTCCTTCAGGTTTGCGATCTGTTCGGCAAGTCACTCGAAAAAAGTATTGGCGAGATTCGCTATGCCGACCAGGGTTACAGCGGTTTTTTCGACCTGATCAAGATCAAGGAAGCCGATTTGGACATGGTCTACGAGTGGGACGTCAAGATCGCCGAAATGGCGATCCGCTTCACTGAAGAGTTCAAGAACGTGGTCGACTCTCCACTTGCGCCACCCCGGCTTGATACGCTGCAGGAACACCTCGACCAGATCAATGCCGCGTTCGAGCAAAGGACAGCCCTGCTGAAAGGGTACTGAGGAGGAAGTAAAAGTGAAACTGGAAATCATAAAATATTTTGACCAGACGGGAAAAGAAATTTCTCACCGCATCCCGGAAGAGGGCTCAAGCGACATCAAGCTCGGGGCGCAGCTGCTCGTCCAGGAAAACCAGGCCGCGGTTTTTTTCCGCGACGGCAAGGCCCTGGATACTTTCAAGGCTGGACGCCATGTCCTGTCGACCATGAACATTCCCCTGCTGACCCGTTTGCTATCCCTGCCCTATGGCTTCAAATCCCCTTTTCAGGCCCAGGTTTATTTTGTAAACCTGAAAACTTTTCTGAACCTGAAATGGGGTACCAAGGAGCCAGTGAGCTTCAAGGATTCCGAGCTTGGTTTTGTCAGACTGCGCGCTTTCGGCGTTTTTTCCATCAAAGTAAACAATCCCCAATTGTTCATAGCCGAAGTGGCCGGGACCCAGGCCATTTATTCCACAGACCATATCGAGGATTTTCTGCGCGACCTTCTGGTGGGCCGCCTGAATGATTTTTTAGGCGAAACAGTCAAAACCATTTTTGAACTGCCGCAGTATTTTGACGAAATGGCCGCGGGGCTCAAAGGTCGGATAGCCGATGACTTGGCTAAATATGGCCTGGAAATTGCTGATTTCGTCATCAACTCCATCACCCCGCCCGAAGAAGTGCAAAAAATGATCGATGAGCGGGCCGGTATGGGCGCGGTGGGCGACATGGGCAAATTCGTGCAGTTCAAGGCCGCAAAAGCCATGGAAAAAGCCGCTGAAAAAGGCGGAGAAGCTTCCTCAGGCATGGGCATGGGCCTGGGTGCCGGCATGGGCATGATGATGCCGGGGATGATCAATCAGGCCATGCAGGACTCAAAAAAACAAAGTACGGAAATCGCTGCTGAAACAGGTAAAACCAAGAAGTGCCCTGCTTGCCAGAAGCAAGCTTCCCTGTCAGCCAAATTCTGCCCCGACTGCGGCGTTGAATTTCCCAAAAAAGCATTCTGCAGCAATTGCGGATCAGCCTTGAAAAAGGGCGCCAAATTCTGCCCTGACTGCGGCCAAAAAATATCCTGATCCCAGAAATTTCTGCGGCCAATATGCTATAATACTCCTGCATGAACCGCGGCCCAGAAAAAATTTTATTGATATTGAACCCTTCCTCGGGATTTATTTCCAAGGATATCGCCGTTTCTCTGATTTTGAAGAAATTGCGCCGTCATTTCACCAGCGTCTCCCTGGTCAATACCAACTCACCCCTGCAGGCCGGCGAGGTCACCCGCCAGGGTTTGCAGCATTTCGACATTTTTACCGCTTTCGGCGGCGACGGCACCGTGAACTCGGTTGCGGCCTCCTTGATAAACACCAACAAGATCCTGGGCATCCTCCCGGGCGGGTCTGGAAACGGACTGGCCCGCAACCTGAAGGTTCCCCTCTCCTGGCTGCGGGCACTGGATACATTGATTTCCGGACAGGATGTGTTCATCGACGCCGGCAAGATCAACGACAATTTTTTCTTGAATGTGGCCGGCATGGGCCTGGACGGTTTGATCTCAAAAAAATTCAACCTGGAATCAAAAACCAGGGGCATACTGCCCTATTTCTATTTTGCCTTGAAAGGCTATCTGGAAATGCCGCAGTTCAAGGTACGGGTCACCACGGCAACAAGCGAATTTGAGGAAGACATCATGCTCCTGGCCTTGGCCAATTTCCGCCAGTACGGCGCCAAAGCCGTTATCGCCCCGCATGCTTCCCCATACGACCGCTTGCTGGACCTTTGCATATTAAAAAGATCAAAGCTAATCCAGTCATCCCTGAACATCCAGCGTCTTTTCACAGGCAACATCCACAAGTACCCGTTCTATAGAACCTTCAAGTTTGACCGGGTCCATATCCGTTCCCTGAATGGACCTATCCCCTTTCATTTCGATGGGGAATACGGCGGGAAAGAACTCCTTGATTATGATATCAACGTGATTCCAGCCGCGATCAAGGTGCGGGTCCCGGCTTTTAAAAAATAAAAAAAAAGGGAAGAATCTCTTCTTCCCTTTTTCATGACAAAATTCAGACTATTCCAAGGTGCCTGCTTTTTGCTCCGTTATCAAACCGATCACTTCGATCTGAGCTTCCTTGATTGCATTCATCACATCAACCACCCTGCCATAGGCCGCATCCAAATCAGCTTTTAAAAGGACTTTTTTCTCAGTCATCTGCATCTCCTCCATACGGTCGAGGATCAGCTGTCCCAGTTTCGCCAGATCATCCACCACCTTGTCATCCAAGGCGATTTCACCGCTTTTTTTGATATACACGGTAAGCATCTGGCTGGGGTCGGGTTGACTGGCTGTATATTTGGCTTCCGGCAGAGTGACGTTGGCGCCTTTCTGGATCATCGGTGTCACGATCATGAAAATGATGAGCAACACCAATAAAATATCGCAGAGCGGCACTACATTAGGCTCAGACTTTGTAGTTTTTGAGCCGATATCGACACTCATTCTCAAATCCCCTTACTTGGATTTTAACTTGATAAAATGATCAATCAACTCCGAAGAAGCATTGGCCATTTCACCGGTGAAAACATCCACGCGATTGAGCAGGGTATTGAAAAACCACACGGCTACGACAGCGACGATAATACCAAAACCAGTTGTGATCAAGGCTTCAGCAATACCGCCGGCCACGGCACCGATACCGCCCGAGCCGGAAACTTTCATGCCCTGGAAAGCGGTGATGATCCCGAAAACCGTGCCGAACAAGCCGACGAACGGGCCCGTGGAACCGATGGTCGCCAGACCGTTCAGACCTCTTTTGAATTCCTGAACGCCTTTGATGGTAGCCCTTTCAATGGCTCTCTTGGCCGCCTCGACCACATCGGCGTGACTGGACTTGCTTTCCTGCTGGAACTGCAGTTCGTTCAAACCGGCAACCAGGACTTTGGCAAGGTGGCTGTTTTTGAATCTTTTATCAGAAGCCAATTTAATGGATTCTTCCACTTTACCTTCACGCCACAGACCGGAAATAAGCTTCAGCAGATCTCTGGACTGTCTTTTGGCCTTTGAAAAAACGATGCCTCTTTCAATGCCGGTCGCAAAGCAATACACCGACATGAACACCAGAGTGAAAACAACGGCTCTGGGAACAAAACTCATACTGTGCCACATCTCAACTAAATCCCATGACATATTAGACCTCCTAAATTAAGATTGATTTTTATAAATTCCGTGTGGACATGCCACTAACGAACTTACATATTCTGCAAAGTGAAGGTAACTGTGGCCGTGAAAATGACCGGCTTGGGGATACCATTCAAAATGTAGGGTTCATATACCCACTGCTTGATGGCGCTTAAGGCGGCCTCATTGAGCAAGGGGTGACCGGAAACGACCCTGGCCTGGCGCACGCGTCCGTAAATATCGGTCATGGCCTCGATGATGACCACGCCCTGGATGCGCGCCGTCAGCGCGATCTGCGGGTAAACCGGCCTGACTTCCTTGATTTTCCTCGGCCGCTGCACGCTGGCAACACGGATGGCCTGCTGGGAGTCATCGATCAGCTGACCGCCCTCAACGCCGCCCAGAACGCCGCCGATCACGCCGCCTTCCACGCCGCCCTCAACGCCGCCTTCGATACCGCCCTCGATGCCAAAACTGCCCACATCTTCTTCCTGAATGATCGTGGGAACTTCGATCGGAGCTACAAGCCGTCCGGCGATGACCGGCCTGCTTTCTACCTTTTTAGTCTCCGTGGCTTTCTGTTCGCCACCGGATTTTTTCTTGGCCGCAGGAGGTGGAGGCGGCGGAGGTGGAGGCGGGGCCATGACAAAAACATTGGTTACTTTGACTTCAGGAAGATTCGAGTCCGCCATCATCAGGGGAACCACCACCAAAGATGCGATGGCCAAGGCGTGGATCAACAGGGATATCGGCAGGGTCAAATACCTTTTGGTGGGTTTACGTTTTTCTCCCGATATTATCAAGGATTCGCCAAACATGCTACGCCTCCATTAAAAAGATTTTTTAGTATTTCCAAACTACCTTATATAACAAAAACTATTAAAATTCAAGCATAATTTCAACTTTTTTTTCTTTTTACGAAATATTTTTCCCAGGCTTTCAGCCAGGCGCACGATTGGTAGATGGTAGAGTAGGTTCCGGTGACGACACCGACCAGCATGGTGAAAGCGAAGGGGTGGATCACCTCGCCGCCAAAGAAAAAGAGGGACATTACTGTCAGAAAGACGGTCACAGAGGTGATGATGGTGCGGCTCAGGGTTTCGTTAATGCTTTTATCAAGGATAATCTCAAGGTTGTCCTTGCGCATGATCTTCAGGTTGTCGCGCAGGCGGTCAAAAAGCACGATGGTGTCGTTGATCGAGTATCCGACGATGGTCAGCAAAGCGGCGATGACCTGCAGCGACATTTCTATATTGAAGAACAGGATGAACGACAGGGCGATCAAGACGTCGTGGGCCAGGGTCAGGATGCCTGAAATCCCATACAGGAACTTGAAGCGAAAAGCAATATAGATCAACATGCCGATCAGGGCCCAGATGCAGGCCAGGGCGGCTTTGCGGCGCAGCTCCTTGCCCACCTGCGGGCCGACGAATTCCACGCTCAGGAAGGTGAACTTTCCCAGAAAAGTCGAGGAGCGCAGAACATCCATGACCCGATGCTTGATGCCGGCCTTTTCCAGGGCGGAAAAATCAGCGATAATGCCGGTGTCACTCTTGCGCAGGCCGATAACGATTTGGGCGCTGGCTTGAGCATCTTCATCGTTCAAGCCCTTGTCCCTTAAAAAACGGGCGATCTCACCCTCGGCAGTATTGTTCAGATCGATTTTTCCGGCCGCGGCCTGGCCCCTCTCGGCGGCATTCATGATGCCGCTGCGGATCTCCCGGGCCACGATCTCGTATTCTTCAATGTCTTCAATGTCTTCCATTTCTTCGCTATTGTTGAGGTTCAATTTTTTCAATGATGCCAGGGTCTTGATGAAAAATTTGTTTTCACCGCCGATGCGCGTGATCTGGGCGTCGCCCAGGTTGATCTTGGCCAGCGTGTTGCGCAGCTGCTGGACCGACGTATTTTCCTGCAAACTGACCTCGATCAGGGTGCCGCCGGAAAAATCGATGCCCATGTTGAAACCGCGGGAAACAAACGTTATCAGGCCGCCCAGAATGATCAGTCCCGAAAGGGCGAAGGCGTAATACCTTTTATTGATAAACTTTATCTTGGGTTCTATTTTGAATATTTTCATCTTCCACTCCTATATGCTGATCTTGGACAGCTTCTTGTGCCGGCCGTAGGTCAGGTCGAAAATCACCCGCGAAACGAAAATGGCGGTGAACATGCTGGCTACGATGCCGATGATCAGGGTGACGGCGAAACCCTTGATGGGGCCGGTTCCGAACTGGAACAGGAAGATCGCCGAAATCACCGTGGTCAGGTTGGCATCGAAGATCGTCCAAAACGCCTTCTTGAAACCAGCGTCGATGGCCGACTTGGGCGACTTGCCCAAACTGAGTTCCTCGCGGATGCGTTCAAAGATCAGCACGTTGGCATCAACGGCCATGCCGATGGACAGGATAATGCCGGCGATGCCGGGCAGGGACAGGGTGGCCTTGAAATAAGCCATGACCCCCATCAGGATCAGCATGTTCAGCAGCAGAGCCAATATAGAATTGATGCCGGCAGCCCGGTAGTAAACCAGCATGAACAGCACAACCAGCAGCAAACCGCCAAGGCAGGCGGCCAGTCCCTTGCGGATGGAGTCGGCACCAAGCGAGGGGCCGATGGTCCTTTCCTCAATGTACTTCAATGGGGCCGGCAGGGCGCCGGAGCGCAATACCAGGACGATATCATCTATTTCATCTATGGTAAAACGACCCTTGATGATGCCGTCACCGGAGATGACGTCCTGGATTGTAGCCACGCTTTCGATGCGGTCATCCAGGACAATGGACAACTGTTTGCCGATGTTGGCGGCTGTGAACCTTTCGAACAGGGCCGCTCCCTGGGAATTGAAAGAGAAGCCGACGGCCGGGGCGCCGTATTCGTCCTGGGCCCGGCGGGCGCTCTTCAGGTCTTTGCCCGGGACAACAGTGGCCGCTTTCAACACATAGAAGCCCTTGTCCAGGCGGCGCGGATTGGTTTTTACGATCTCCAGGTCATCGGGCAGCTGGCCGTTGTAATCCTTCAGTGCCGCTTCCTCGGTCAGGAAAGGCCCGGATACCACCTGGCGGAACTCCAGCATGGCCGTACTTTTGATCAGGCTCTTGACCCGTTCCGGATTGTCGACGCCGGGAAGATCGATCAGCAATTTGTCCCCGGCCATACCCTCCTTCTGGATGGTGGGTTCGGCCACGCCGAATTCATCGACGCGGTTGCGGATGGTTTCCAGGGCCTGGTCCACGGACTGGTCACGCAGTTGCTGTTCAATGTTGGGTCGCAGGGACAGGGAGATCAGGCTGCCGCCCACCGTATAGGTCCAATCGCGGAAATCGTCATCCAGGATGTCCTTGATCTTGCGCTCATCATCGTACAGCGAGCCGGTGATCTCTATTTTATTGAAGCCCTTGCGGACGATCTTCTCATACTTGATGCTGCCGTCCTTGAGCAGGCCTTTCAATTGGGTGACGCTCATGTCGGTCTGGATAGCCAGGGCCTCGTCGGTCACGACTTCCATGATCAGGTGCATCCCGCCCCTGAGATCGAGCCCCAAATTGATTTTTTTATCCAACGGCCATAACAGCCAGATCGACAGGGCGACCACGGCAATGATCAATCCCACTTTCCAGGTCATAGACTTGTCCATCATGTTCCTCCTTATTATCCTAATTGCCGCATCTGCAAAAATATTTCACAGGGTTTGAGAACGCATGCAGCCGCTTGACGGGAATTACTTGGTTTTTTCGCCCCCCACTTCCAAAACAGAGGAAATGGAGGATTTGGTGATCTGCACTTTGGTATTGCCGTCTACCTGAATTTCAAAACGGTCGTCCATGACCCGCGTAACCGTACCGTAAATTCCGCCGGCAGTAATGATACGCTCGCCGCCTTTCAATGAATTGATCATGTTCTGGTGCTGCTTCTGTTTCTTACGGGCCGGCATGATGATCAGAAGGTAAAAAATGACAAAAATGATTACAAACGGAATCAGTTGCACCAGCATATTGCTCTGGGTTGCGCCATTCATGTTAATCTCCTTTGTAAAGAGCTAAAAAATCCTCTTTAAATTCTATGAATTTCTGCGATTTTATAGCATACCTTATTTTTGCCATAAAATCAAGGTAGAAATGGATATTGTGAATAGTGTTCAGTATGGAGGCCAGGATCTCGCGGGACATGAACAGGTGCCGTAAATAAGCTCGGGAAAAATTCCGGCAGGTGTAGCAATTGCAGCCTGCATCCAGGGGCTGCGGGTCGCATTTGTATCTTTCGTTCTTGATCTTGACTATTCCTCGCGAGGTGAACAGGGTGCCGTTGCGGGCGTTGCGTGAGGGCATGACGCAATCGAACATGTCTATGCCGTTTCCCACGGCGAAGAGAATATCCTCGGGCGTGCCCGAGCCCATCAGGTAGCGGGGCTTTGCGACCGGCAGCTGCGGTGCCAGCGGCGCCAGGATCCTGTGGAAATCTCCCTTGCTTTCTCCCACGCTCAGGCCACCGATGGCATAACCTTCGAAATCAAAGGCGGCCAATTCAACAAGCGACTGCTCGCGCAGATCACTGTGCAGACCGCCCTGGATGATCCCGAACTGGAAATTTCCCCGTTGGGTTTTCAGGAAACGCTCGCGGGCCCGGGCTGCCCAGAGGCCGGTCAGCTTGAGCGCTTTTTCATCCTGGGCACGGCTGGCCGGATGGGTGGCGAAATGGTCCAGAACCATTTGGATGTCGGAATCCAGGACATTCTGGATATCGACAACGTCTTCGGGAGTGAGCGTGAACAGGGAGCCGTCCAGGTGCGACTTGAAGCGCACGCCGTTTTCGCTCACCCTGGCGTTAGCCTGCAGGGAAAAGATCTGGAAGCCGCCGCTATCGGTTAGGATGGGTTTGTTCCAGGCCATGAAGCGATGCAGGGAAGTGAATTGCTTTATCACATCCGTCCCCGGACGCAGGAACAGATGGTAGGTGTTGGCCAGGATGATCTGGGCGCCCGCATCGTCGAGCTGACTAGGCGTCAGGGCTTTGACCGATCCGGCCGTGCCCACCGGCATGAAGGCCGGTGTGTCGAAAGCTCCGTTCTTGGTGGTGACCAGCCCGGTCCGGGCCGAACAGCGGCTGTCGCGGGCGATCGTTTCGAAAAACAGACCGGAGCGAGACAAGAGAAGTGCTCAGCGCTTTTTCTTTGACTTTTGCGCCTGCTGCAGCATTTTTTCAAGCTCAGGCAGGAAGGCCTGGTAGTTTTTCAGCTGCTGCGACTGGGGAAAAAGTTCGATCAGCTGTTTGTAGGTCTGCACGGCCTTGTCGTACTCCTTCAGGTAGACATAACAGTTGCCCAGCATGACATAGGCATCTTCGCTGGGCAGCTTGTTCTCAATGGCCATTTTCAGGTAAGGGAGGATCGCGGCGGCCGATTCGGTCAGCTTGGAGACGTCGCCCTTGGCCAGGCTGGCCTCAAGGATACGAAAAAGATTGGCGCCGATGAAATAGTTGGCGTGGATGAAAAATTCAGGCCTGTCCGATCCTTCCGGGAACAAGGCGATATATTTCTGAAAATACTCATTGGAAACTGCGTACTGGCCCTGGATATATTCCATCATCCCGAGAAAATAGGTGGAGTTGGCGTACAGATCGGGATTTTCTTTGTCCAGTCCTTCGCTGGCTTGACATTTGCCGAAATATTCGCTGGACCTGCGCATATTGCTTGAGGTTGAACAAGTTGAAGCCTAGCAGATAGTGGGCCGAGGCCAGCAGCCCCTGGTTCTCAGAGGCCGGATGAGGCAAGCCGTCCAGCTTCAGCAGGAAGCTGTTGGCCTTTTCATAATCCTTGTCGGCGCTGGCGCTCTTGCCGGCTTCGAAAAGCGCCTGGCGCAAAGCCAGGAGGGATTTTTGGTAATCAGGCTGCAGCCGCAATGCTTCCTCGAAGCTGGCGATAGCCTCGTCGGTCTGCCCCTTTTCATGCAGCAGGACCCCGAGGTTGTGCCGCACCATGGCGTTGCCCGGTTCAAGGGAAATGACCTGCCGCAACAGGTCGATGGCCTGGTCGGTCTGCTTTTCCTGGATGGCCTTTTGCGCTTTTGTCATCAGTTTTGATACCTTTTTCGACGGTTTCCTCTCTTCGGCAGCAGGAACGGTAAAAACAGAAAAAGCGAAAACGAGCAAGAGGAAAGCGCCGGCAGCGGCTATTCTTTTTTTCATGGTCTGGACCTCCTAAATTTTTTTTCTATCAGCAGCGCCGCAAGCCCGCAATTATTTGCCGGCAGCCAGCGTTTTTCTGAAATACTCGATGGTTTCCCGCAAGCCGTCCCGCAATTCAACCTTGATTTCCCAGCCAAGCTTTTCCCGGGCCAGGGAGATATCAGGCTTGCGCCGTACCGGATCGTCGACCGGAAGCTCCTGGAACACGATCTTTGATTTGGAAGCCGTAAGCTGCAAAACCGACTCGGCCAGTTCCAGGACCGTGATCTCCTCGGGATTGCCCAGATTTAACGGACCGCTGAATTCATTTTGTTCCATCATGCGCATGGTTCCGTCGATCAGGTCGGAAACGTAACAGAAGGAACGGGTCTGCTGGCCGCGGCCGAAAATGGTTATCGGTTCTCCGCGCAGGGCCTGCACGATGAAATTGCTGATCACCCGGCCATCGTTGAGGGCCATGCGCGGGCCATAGGTATTGAATATCCTCACGATGCGGATGTCCACGTGGTTCTGCTGCTGATAATTGACAAGCAGAGATTCAGCCACGCGCTTGCCTTCATCGTAACAGGAACGCGGACCGATGGGGTTCACTCTGCCCCAATACGATTCCTTCTGGGGATGCTCCTCGGGATCGCCGTATACTTCCGACGTCGAAGCTTGCAGGATGCGGGCCTTGACCCGCTTGGCCAGCCCCAGCATGTTGATGGCACCCAGGACCGATGTTTTAATGGTTTTTACCGGGTTGAACTGGTAGTGAAGAGGCGAAGCCGGGCAGGCAAAATTATAGATCCGGTCCGCTTCAAGCAATATGGGATGGATGACATCGTGACGGATGATCTCAAAATGGCTGTCGGCCAGCATATGGCGGATATTGTCCTTGCTGCCGGTGAAGAAATTGTCCAGACCGATCACTTCATGCCCTTTGGCCAGCAAAGCGTCGCACAGATGCGAACCGAGGAATCCGGCCGCTCCAGTCACCAGGTCAATCATTTTTTTTACCCCTGATTCATTTCAGCACCGGGATATTGTAATCCAAAAAAGCCGGCCCGGCAAGCCTGAATCTTTTCAGCGGAACAGGTTGTATTTGATGATGGCAAAAATCGCCCGCACACCATCCTGCCAGTTGATCTTTTTTCCTTCGGCGTAAGTGCGTCCGTAATATGAGATGGGGACCTCATAGATCGGCACCTTGAGCTTGGCGATCTTGGCAGTGATTTCAGGCTCAAAGCCGAAGCGGTTCTCCTCAATGGCTATCCGCTCCATGACCTCCCTTTTAAACATCTTGAAGCCGGTTTCCATGTCGGTCAGGTTGATGTTGGTGAAGACATTGGACAGCGTGGTCAAAAATTTGTTGCCCACCATGTGCCAGAAATACAGAACCCGATGCGCTCCCGCTCCAAGGAAACGTGACCCGTACACCACGTCAGCCTTGCCCTTGAGGATCGGCTGCAATAAAATATCATATTCATTGGGATCATATTCCAGGTCGGCATCCTGGATGATGACCACATCGCCGCTGGCCTTGAGAAAACCGCTGCGAATGGCCGCCCCCTTGCCCAGATTCCTTTCCTGCAAAACCAGCTCATCGTACTGACCGCTCATTGCCAGCAGCAGTTCACGAGTTCCGTCGCTGGAGAAATCATCGACAATGATGATCTCCTTTTCGGCGACCGGGCTGTTGCGCACGGCCTGAATGACTGCGGCAATGGTGTTCTTCTCGTTGAACACGGGAATAATGATGCTAAGTTTCATGTTGTTGGCATCCGGATTTTCCGGACGCGTCCGTCAATGTTAACAAAGAGCCCGAGCAAAGTCAATTCAGTTTGTTCAGGCAGGTGCCGGCCTGACCACCGGCCGGGGGCCGAAGCGTTTTTCATTCCCGGGCATTGACTCGGGTACAATAATGGTTTATGATGTCTAATGAAAACAATTTCCCTCATTCTGGTTCCCAGCGGCATCCCGTACAAAATCGTTGAAATAAAATCAGGCCTGGAAGCCAAAAAAAAGCTTTTGGCCATGGGGATTCATGTTGGAGATGCCATCATCAAACTTAACCATTCACGCTGGAGCCCCGTGCTGATCAGGAATGTGACCACCCGTTCCAGCAAGATCGCCATCGGCCAGGGCCTGGCCGGTAAAATACTTGTCGGAGATGACCAGCTTTAAGATCGTTCTGGTCGGACAGCCCAATGCCGGCAAGAGCACCTTGTTCAATGTCCTGTCCGACATCAAGGCCGCGGCTGCCAATTTTGCCGGCACCAGCGTAAAAATCACCCAAAGTTCCATTCAGCTGGAAGGTCGGTTTTTCCAACTGCTCGACCTGCCCGGCATTTATTCCCTTAATGCCAGCGACGATGCCGAAAAAATTACCCAGGAATACCTGTTGAGAGAAAAGTTCGATCTGATCGTGAATGTGGTCGATTCCACCCTGCTGGCACGCAGCCTCGAACTGACCAGCGAACTGCTGGAACTGGGGCTGCCCATGGCCATTGCCCTGAATATGCAGGATGAAGCCGAGAAGCGGGGTTTGAAGATTGACCACGAAATGCTTGAAAAAGCCCTGGGAGTCCCTGTTGTTCCCACTGCCGCCCTGCACGGCAAAGGGGTACGGCAGCTCATGGAGCGCTGCTCAAGATTGCTGAATGAAGAAACGCCCCCCCTTCAGGTTTTCCCATATACTGCCCATATCGAAACGCTTGTACAGGAATTGGCCGCGGCCATGCCCGAACCGTCCAGCGGCCAAAACGGCAACCGCCGCTTCTACGCCATCAAGTCCATTGAAAATCCGGCCATGGTCCCGCAAGTTCTTCGCCGGGCTCTTGCTGCTGATAGTGCCGCCGCTTGCGCCCAGATCCGGGATTATCACCAGCGCGATTGTTTTGAATCAGTGGCTTATGAAAGACACCACCTGGCCATGAAATGGAGTGAGCAGATCTGCGAATTTGTCCCCCGCAGAACAATTCACCTGCATGACCGCCTGGACCGATTTTTTCTCCACCCGCTGTTAGGCCGCTTTTTCCTGCTCGCCTATTTCCTGGTATTTTATGCCGCCATCTTTTTCCTGGGCAACATCATCAGCGGCTGGATTGAACCGCTGCTGAACAGGATCCCGCCCCTGCTCGTCCCCCTGCAAAAAACGTCAAATTTTCTCTGGCTCAGCCTCGACGGACTTTGGCAGGGTGTGGCCGGGTCATTGGGTGTAGTGCTCCCCTATTTTTTACCGCTTATTTTCCTGAACGCCATTTTTGAAGACAGCGGTTACCTGTCGCGCATTGCCTTCCTGCTCGACGGACTGCTGCACCGTATCGGCCTGCACGGCAAATCGGTAGCTGCATTCATCCTCGGCTTCGGCTGCACCGCCCCGGCCCTATACGCCACCCGCATACTGGAAAACAAGCGCGACCGGGTTCTCAGCGCCATGCTGCTGCCCTTTATCCCCTGTTCGGCCCGCAATGCCGTAATTTTCGCCCTGACCGCCGCACTGGCCGGTCCGGTCTGGGCTTTGGCTATCTATTTCTTTGTGCTGCTGGTGATCGCCGTTACCGGCAAAACCATTTCTTTATTTCTGGAAAAACCCGGCGGACTGATCATGGAGATACCCGATCTTAAAGTTCCCTCCCTGCGCAACGCCATGGCCAACACCGGGCGCAAACTGAAGGAATTCGCCGTCACCGTGGTTCCCCTGCTGCTGCTGGGCAGCGCGGCCATGTCATGGCTGGGCAGCCTGAACATCACTTCGTGGCTGGACAAATTGTTTGCTCCCCTGTTGCATGGTGTCCTGGGGCTTCCCTCCCAATTGGGAACGACACTGGTTTTCGGATTTTTTCGCAAGGAACTGATCGTGGTCATGGCCAAGCAGGCCCTCGGCGCCACCTCTCTGGCCCTGCTGCCGCTGACGCTCGGCCAGGCCGTGGTCTTCCTGGTTTTCGTGACCCTTTATTTCCCCTGTTTTACCACCTTCGTGGTCATGGGCAGGGAATTCGGCTGGAAAACCGCTGGCGCCTCGGCAGTTTTGAGCATCGTCGTGGCGTCGCTTTCAGCCTATTTATTCCGTATCCTGTTTCTGGTTTTCTGAATAAAAACAGCCCATCGATCCCCAACCGCCTGATGAAATCCTTCCTTTGCAGTCAGCTAAAAATGATTGGAAAAATAAATTCACAATTATTTGACTTTATTTTCCTTAATCAGTTACAATGACCATAATGCTGACCATTCTTCTTTTTTACGTTGGATGCTTTTTTATTGGTTTTTTTCTCTGCATCCCAATCGGCCCGGTCAATCTGGAGGTTTTCCAAAGCGCCATAAAAAAGCATCATGCTCAAGCCTTAAGCATCGCTTTTGGCGCTTCGCTCGGCGATGCCATCTGGGCCCTGGCCGCCTTTTTCGGCATCACTGCCTTCTTGAAAAACAGCTACAATTTAAGCAACGGCTACAATTTAAGCGTCGAAGGCATCTTCCTGCTGATCACCGCGGCCATTACATTTATCCTGGGCATGCTTACTCTCAAAGATGCCCGTTTCCTTGAAAAGATCGAAAAGCGTGAGGAAGCCATGGCGCAAAAGATAAAAAGAAAGCGCTGGGCTTTCGTCAAGGGCCTGACCATGGTGTTGATCAACCCGCTGGGCATCGCCTCATGGATGATCGCCCTTTCCTTCATGAAGAAATTAAATATATACATCCCCCTTGAACTCAGCTATGAGATCTTTTTCATGCTTATCGTCATTCTCGGCGCTTTCTCCTATTTCACCCTGATCATTTTCATCACCAACAGGATGAAATCCCTTTTCTCTCCCCAACGCACCACAAAAATCGTCAGGATCCTTGGCTATGTTCTGATCGCCTTCAGTCTCTATTTCCTGTATTTCGCGATCAAGGCCTTATTTTTCCACACCCAGCTTCATTAACGTGGCGAAGAAGAGCGATCGGCCCGGACCGGCTCATTGAAAAATGCCCCAAGCATCGACAATTGCCCTGGTCTTGTCCAGTTCGCCTTTGCATGAGCAGGACAAACTGATCACGCTGCTCACCGTCGACCGCGGCCTGCTGAAAGCCGTGGCGCCGGGAGCGGCAAAGCTCAAAAATCGTTTCGGCTCGCTCCTGGAACTGTTCAGCGAAGGGGAATTCAATTATTATTGGCACGAAGACAAAGAATTGGTCACCCTGAGCAAGGGAGAAATAATAAAAAGTTTTTTCCCGGTGGTGTCGGCGGCGGAAAACGTCTTTTATTTCTTCCTGATGGCGGAAATCGTGATAAAATCCATCCCGCTCAATCACCACGACACCAGGATATATAAATTGCTTTCGGCCATATTGAGGAGCCGTGAAAAAAAACTGGCCATGGATTGGCTGCTGCTCTATTTCTTGGTCTGGCTCCTGCGCGGCGAGGGTCTGCTGTTCAATCCCCAGCGCTGCTCGAACTGCGCAAGTCGAGATTTTGTCCGCGCCTGGCTGCGCAGCGACTACCGCGGCTTGCTGTGTCCCGCCTGCAAAACCAATGAACGCCAATCGCTGTCTCAAGAAGAATTGACTTACATTCATTGGACCGCGACCCATGCTCCGGATGATCCAAGAACCTGGGACGGCAACTTTGCTCCGGCAGAGCTTATTCGCATCATGGTGAGCAAGATCGAATACCACGGGGAATTTTCGCTGCAATCGCGCCGCTATCTGCCCGAATTTCGCTAAAAAAAAGGAGGAGAAACCGCTTTCTCCTCCTTACAAGATGCCTGAAACTTGAACTCGTGTTGGTTATATCCTGAAGACCACACCCAGCATACTGCTTACGCCTGTCCAATCACCGATGAGGCCGATATTTACCCGCAGGCTGACTCCCAATTTTTTCGAAAACCAGTAACGGCCTGCAACAAATGGAGAAACGGCCAATCCGGAAGAACCGCTTACGCCATTACCGCCCACAACGGCAAAACCCAATCCGACCCCGGCGAACAGATCGAGTTTGTCCACTTCCAGCATGGTCAAATGGTAGGCGGCGTCGATCGAAGGCATAAAGACATGGAAGCCGCTCCCGAACCACATCATGAGCGTGCAGCCGACGCCGATATTGTCAGTGACCGCATATTCAAAATTGGCGCCAAAGGGAATCGCATCGGAGTAGAGGCCGACTTGCGCAGTAAGAAACATATTGCCTTTTTCGAAATCCAGGCTTGCGTATTTTTTACCGCGCTTGGGAGCCGCCGAAAGGAGCAGAGAAGAACCGACAATCATGATAACCATAACCAGCATGATTTTACTTAATTTCATTATTCCTCCTGAAAGCGATGATGACACAGTATAAATAAAAAATCAAACACAACAGTATCAGATTTAGCGGGGCGGATGGAAACCAAAAATCAAGCCTAAATATTTTTCAAGTTTATTCGCCGCTCATGGCCGAGGCCAGCGGCTTCAGCTTGGGGATGCTCTCAAAAATGATCTTCAACGCCGACGTGATGGGCACGGCCAGGAACATGCCGACCACGCCCCACAGCCAGCCCCAGAAGATCAGGGAGAGGAGGATGACGATCGGCGAAAGGTTCAGGCTCCGGCCCATTATCTGCGGTTCGAGGACGTTGCCCATGACGAACTGCATTACCATCAGGCCGACCGTGATCAAAACCAGGCGCAGGCAGAATCCATAGCGCAGGAAGGTGATCAGCACCGGAAAGATCGTACTGAGCAGCGAGCCGAAAGTAGGAATATAATTGAGAAAGAAAACCAGCAGGGCGGCAAAAATGATGAAATCTACCCGGCCTACGAGCAGGATCAAGGCGGCCAGGATGGCTGTGACCAGGCTCATCAGGGTTTTGATGAACAGGTAATGCTGGATGCGGGTGTCGATGGCAGCCACGATGCGCTGCAATTCCTCGCCCCGCCCCCTGGACAGTGTACGGGCGATACGGGTGATCATCGGTACTTTCTCCCCCAGCATGAACATCAGCAGCAGGAGAACCAGCAGCAGGTTGCCGATAAAATTGGTAAAATTTCCCATGGTCCCCGAAACCAGCGCCGTGATCTGTCCGGGATTGAAAATCTTTTCCCAATCGAGGTTGGCAATGTACTGCTCCACATCGAGGATCGGCAATTTAAGGGAAGGCAGCACGCTCTTGACCAGCCGGGTGATGTTTTCGCTGTAGGCAGGAAAATTGTCTATGAAGGAAGAAGCTCCGATGAACAAAAGAAGGCCGAAAAGGGAAAGGCAGATGAAAATTACGATCAGCAGACCGATCATGATCAGGGGTTTGGGAATTTTCCACGCCTCCAGTTTTTGCACACTTTCCTTCAGCATGAAATAAAGCAACAGCGCAATGAAAAACGGAATGAAGATCATGCGCAATTCCCTGAGAATATAAATAAAAAAAACAGCGGCTATAAAGGCAAAAAAAACATTCTGAAATAAAAAGCCGCGATTGGATTCATATTCCATAGCTGGCCATTTCATCTGCAACTTCAATAATCTCGCTTTTTTTGAACAGAAGGTAATTGGTATCGATCTTGTATTTGTAGGAAAAATAGATCATGCCCTTGCTTTTGTCAAGATCGACATACACTTCGAGGATCTCGATTTTTTTCTTTTGCAGAACCCTCTCCATCGCCGCCTGGATCCTCTCGCTTTCCAATTTCACCGCCGCGCATGCTTCCCAGCGAATCGAACACTTCCTTTTTTATCTGCTTTTTTTCAATGCCGGTGGCAATGTACTTGAAAGCCATGAAGCCGCCAAGAACCAGGATTAAAAACACAACCAGATTCATAAAAGTTATTTTCCCGCGTTGTCCATTCATTTTGTTCCCCCCTTGATCATTCCCCGGGCCGCATTTTCAGATCAGCCCAGGATTTTCTTTACTGTAGCGCCGATCTCGGCCGGATTTTCCACAACGTGCACGCCATTTTTTTTCAGCACCGCCATTTTTTCAGCCGCGGTGCCTCGACCGCCGGAAATAATCGCGCCGGCATGCCCCATGCGCCTCCCGGGCGGAGCGGTCTGGCCGGCAATGAAAGCGACGACAGGCTTATTGAAATTTTTGCCGATGTAAGCCGCCGCCTCTTCTTCCAGCGTGCCGCCGATCTCGCCGATCATGACCAGCGCTTCGGTCTGCTCATCGTCCTTGAACAACTGCAGCGCTTCGACAAAGGTCGTGCCGATTATGGGATCGCCGCCGATGCCGATGCCGGTGGACTGGCCCAGGTTCTCGCGCGTGATCTGGTCCACCGCAACATAGGTCAAGGTCCCGGAGCGCGAGATAATACCGACCTTACCCGGACTGTGGATCCGTGAAGGCATGATCCCGACCTTGCATTTGCCCGGAGAGATGATCCCCGGGCAGTTCGGCCCGATCAGGCGCGCTGAGGTGGTCTTGAGGAAATGCTTCACTTTGACCATGTCCAGCACCGGAATGCCCTCGCTGATGCAGACGATCAGGGAGATCCCGGCCAGGGCGGCTTCGATGATGGCATCGGCGGCAAAGGGCGCCGGCACAAAAATGACGGAAACATCGGCCGCCGTTTCCTTGACCGCTTCTTCCACCGTATTGAAAACGGGTTTATCCAGGTGGATCTGCCCGCCTTTGTTCGGGGTAATGCCGCCGACGATGCGCGTGCCGTATTCGATCATCTGGGTGGCATGAAAAGTACCTTCGCGCCCGGTGAATCCCTGGACGATCACCCGGGAATCCTGATCGATCAGAATGGACATGTTCAATCTCCTTTGGCCAGCTCGACCACGCGGCGCACAGCATCGGCCAGTACATTCTCGGTGACGAAATTCAGTTGCGATTCACGCAAAATCCTCATGCCCTCTTCCTCATTGGTCCCTACCAGGCGGATGACGATCGGGATCTTGATTTCCAGGCCTTTGGCGGCGTAAACGATGCCGTTGGCCACCAGGTCGGTACGCACAATGCCGCCGAAAATATTAACGAACACGGCCCGCACATTTCGGTCGGCCAACAGGATCTTGAAAGCCTCCTTCACCTTTTCCACCGAGGTGGCGCCTCCGACATCAAGGAAATTCGCCGGTTCACCACCATAAAACTTGATGATATCCATGGTGGCCATGGCCAGGCCGGCGCCATTGACCATGCAGCCGATATTGCCGTCCAGACGGATGTAATTCAATTCGAATTTCGAGGCTTCCACCTCCAGAGGCTCTTCTTCGTGAACATCACGCCAGGCAGCGATGTCGGGGTGACGGCCAAGGGCATTATCGTCGAAATTGATCTTGGCGTCCAGGGCCAACACTTCATCATTGGCAGTGACGATCAGCGGGTTGATCTCCACCAGGGACGCATCACTTTTTAAAAACAGTTCATAGAGGTTAATCAGCAGGTTCGAGAAATTCTGCTGCTGGACCTTGCTCAGATCCAGTTTGAATGCCAGGTTGCGGATATGGCAGGCCGAAAGTCCTGTGGCCGGATGTACGTGCATTTTAAAAATGGCCTGAGGATGATCGCGGGCCACGGTTTCGATCTCCATGCCGCCCTGGGAGGAAGCAATGATGACCGGCATCCCTTCTTCGCGGTCGACAATGATCGCCAGGTAAAACTCCTTGATTATGTCCAATCCCTGTTCGACCAGCAGTTTCCTGACCAACTTGCCCTCGGGGCCGGTCTGGTGGCTGACCAGGGTCATGCCCAGGATGCGGGCGATGTGTTTTTCTGCTTCGGAGCGGTTTTTGACCAGTTGAATGCCCCCGGCCTTGCCGCGGCCGCCGGCGTGCACCTGGGCCTTGATCACACAAGGATAGCCCAGTTTTTCTGCAACCGCCAGCGCTTTCTCGGCCGTGTCGGCCGCCTCGCCCAGGGGGACAGGGACGCCGCAACTTCTAAAAAGTTCTTTGGCCTGATACTCATGGATTTTCATGGCGCGCTCCTAGTTCCTCTCGTACTGCCTGCGGCCCTCCTCGTAAATATCCCCACCGTACATGTCGTTGATCACCTGGGCCGGAAAATTTTCCACTTCCAGTTTTTGAATGGCTTCTGGTCCGAGTTCCGGATAAGCGACCACTTCGGCTTTCTTGATGCTTTTGGAGACCAGGGCGGCGGCGCCTCCGGTCACTGCCATATATACCGCTTTGAATTTTTTCAGAGAATCCTTCACTTCAGCGTTACGCGAGCCTTTGCCGATGGAAGCCTTCAAGCCAAGTTCATGAAGCTTGGCAGCATAGGCATCCATGCGGTAACTGGTGGTCGGACCGGCAGAACCGATCGGATTCCCGGGCCGGGCCGGAGTGGGTCCCACATAAAAGATGATCTGCCCGCGCAGGTCGAACGGCAGCGCGGCCCCGGCGGCGATCAGATCGGCCAATTTTTTATGGGCAGCATCACGACCGGTATAGATGGTGCCGTTGATTAGGACATTGTCTCCGGCCTTCAACTGGGCGATCGCTTCATCAGTTAAAGGAGTTGAAATTTTTATTGCTTCTGGCAAAGGGTCCTCCTATATGGATTGTTGGAATACTTTATAATTAGCGAACTCGTCGACGACCTTGACGAACAACACCCGGGACTGTTTCGGATTGTTCAGAACAAATTTAAATTTTTCCACTTTGGAATCGGTGACCATATCTTCGGGAAAAACCGGGTACCAGTCCTTGCCGTCCAAGCGAATAACTGACCAGATGGAGCGCCGAAGACTCATCGCTGGCCGTAAAACTGACTGTGCCGCGGGAAAAGTTGAATTCAGACAGGAGCGGAGCCGTGGAGTCGATGACAAAAGGAAACGATATCCTGCTGGCGGTCTTGATCCAGGCCGGCGTGTTATCCAGGGCGTCGTCAGCCTGCACTTTTAAAAGGTATTTCCCGTCGGCGAAAAGTTCGCTGTCGAGGTACAGCCATGTTTCCTTGACATCGCTGCCCAGCGACACCCAATCGCTGCCGGGAAGTTTTTTTAAAAACAGATTGAAAGTCAAGCGATCCTGATTGGGGTCGTCTGCCTCCCAGGAAACGTGCAGGTACTTTCGCGGCGGCGTGGTATCGGCGACCGGCTTTTTTTCGCTGGGCTTTTGCACCATGATCTGGCCTATCTCCGGCTTCAGGTTGTTGACCAGGTAATGGATCCGATAACCTTGCAGGTAAGGAGTCTCGGTGGGATTGGCGGAACTGAGCACTATTTTTGCCTGCAGGAAACGGTAACCGCTGACATTGATATTGGAATTTTCCGGATCATTGAACGGAGCTGACCAGCTCGTCCATGACTTGTCCGGATTGTCCGAATTTCCCATTCTTACCGCGAACGATACCGCCGCCTGTTTGCCGGGATCGGCATTCCAGGTAAGACGGCCGAAGCGGGATGGGATGCGGGCATCAAAAATTTCAGAGAAATAGGTGCCGCTGGCGTTCAGGCTGTCTTCAACCTGGATAATACCTGCCGTGTTGTTGGCGATTAAAAAATAGCCTTTGCCGTTGGCTGTGATTTTAAAGATCTGGGCTGAATTGGCTTCGCAGACCTGGGAAAAGTCGCCATGTTTGTCGACGCGGTAAACGCGGCCCGAGTTGCCGGTGCCGATTATGACCGTCTTGGCGTTTGCATCAAAATACAGCGAATAAATAAATTCCTCCTGAGACGACCAGATGGTTTCAATGGTACCATCGGCTTGCAGGCAGTACAGGATGCTTTTTTCCTTGATTTTTTCTTTTTCTGATTTTTCATTTTTTGGAAAAACAGTGCCGATTTCAAACTCCTTGGTTGCTTGTGAAACCGGAACGCTCTTGACCGCGGCGAAAAAGATGTTGCCCTCATTGTCTGAAGCGATGCCCTTGATCTCTTCCAGGGGGGAATCGAACAGGACTTTGATTTTGCGGTCTTTTATTTCATAGAGGATCCCGCGGTCGCCGCTGCCGGCCAGTATGGCGTTGTCCTGGGTGACATGCAGGCTGATAATGTGCGAATCTTCGGCCATGTAGAGGTTCTCCACTGTACCGGCCTTGCTGATGCTGTAAACGGCACCGGTATTGCCCAGGGCGCATATGATGTTGCCCTGCTTGTCTTCGGCCAGGTCCCAGATGAATTTTTCGTCGGGATCGAACAATTCACTGACTTTGCTCTCTTTGGAAATACGAAATAACCGGCCATTGGGGGAAGTGCCGGCGATCACATCGCCATTTCCGGCTCACCAGCAGGGCATAAACATCCAGCTGCTCACCCTTGAAAATCATTTCGCTCTTCCCGTTCCGGTCAATCCTGTATACTGACGCGTTGTGGCCGGTTCCCAGGTAAAGGTCTCCATTTTTCGCTGTGGTTGCGGCCAGATAAAATTCTTCGGCCGGACCAGGGATGGTCTTCAGTTTGGGTCCCAGAAACAACCTGCCGGTATTGTCAATGCTGACATTGATGAAGCTCCCTTTCTGGAAATCCGCCAGTTCCTTTTTTTCGATCTGCTTGACACTGACCGCTTCCAGACCGGCAACCAGGGCAAGGGCAACAATGAAAACAAGCGCTTTGTTATTCATTTTTCCTCTCTTTGATGATCAACTTGAATATTTTTTTTCCGCTCACCACTGCCGGCACTTCATACTGATATTCGGCAACAGTGGACAACGCCATATTGGCCTGATCCTTGCCAAGTGAATTGTATAACAGGACATTGTTCATGCTTGAGGGCAAGTAGGAATATTCAAATCCCTTGATGAATACCCCCTGGGCCGGGACGAATATTTTCAGGTAAATGCGGTTGTTCCTGCGGATATTGTTTATGGCCCGGATCAGGGCGCTCAGTTTGTTCGGAAAATAGACGGTCTTGATGGCTTTGCTGTCGAAGTCGGTCACTTCACCTGCATCCGCCACCAGCAGATAAAAAACAGAACCCGGTTTCAGGTTGGGTGCCTTGATGGTGATTTGTTCCTCAAAACTGCCACCCTTTTCATTTTTTAATATCATGCGAATATCCATCAGTTCTCCGGGCAGGTAGGAATTTTCGCTGATCAGTACATTTTCCAACTGGGCTTTTTTTATGGTCTCGCGGCCGCTGATCTCAAAATCCATTTTCTGGATTTTTATGCTTTTTTCCTGGTTGTTCAACAGGAAATAATTTATGGCCATGACCAGGGTCGAGAATTCGTCGAAAGCCGTGGTGCCGCTGAACAGATCGTTCAAAACCACATTCTCTTCATTTTCAATGAAGATTTTTCCAGTGACGGCAATGGACTGGAAACCAAATTCCTGGAACTCGGCCAACAGGGCATTCAGCAGCGAAATATATGTCAAGGTCGGGGTCAGCAGCGGGTGGTTGACCACTTCCAGGTTGAAATTGCGGTTGCGGTTCTTCAGGAAAATCTTCAGGGGGATCATGTAGGGGGTTTTCCCCAGCTCGCCCAGAACTCCGGAAAAACGGTCCTGCTGAACGACCCCCACCATGTTGCGCGTAGCGGCCAGCTTGAAGGAGTTCTCATAGGAAGGAACAACCGAAATCACTTCGGCCCGGTGCAGGGGGAATTCCACCGTGCCCAGGTTGAAAAAAGGGTGTCCGAAAACATACACTTTCTTGCCGTCGACGTGGGTCACCGTGCCGGTGGCGGCATAAGAGGCATCGCCGCGAATGAGCGGAATGGAGACCGCATCGGCCGGGCGCACGGTGAACATTTCCGGGCTTAATTTTTTTTTGTCCAGGGCGGCGCCGATGTCCAGATTCTGAAGCGGCACGAATATCCCCTGCAGAACCTGGACCGCTTGCGGACAGAAGCCGCTGCTGCTGGCAAAAAGCTTTATCGGGGTCAGGTTGCGCGCCGGCGAGAAACTCATGCGGCTGACCAGTTCGTTTTGAATGGCTTCAGCCACGCGCTTGACATTCTCCTTGCTGAAATCGATCTTGATATCGGAAATCTCCACATTGGCGACAGGACCGCCGTAAGCGGAAATTTTCAGAATATCCTCGATCGGCGTGATGCCGGCGATCGGTTTTTTTGAAAAATTGCTCAAACCGTAGGACACGGAACCGATGAGCTTGCCGTCGATATAGACGGGACTGCCGCTCATGCCGGCAATGACCCCGCCCTCATTCAATTCCGGGGCGAAAAGTTCGGCGATGATCAGGTTTTTGTCGGAAACAAACTTGTCAAGGACGCCCAGTACCTTGAATTTGAAGGTTTCGATATTGCTGCCTTTAAAAATGGTTTTGCCCTCGCCTTCCATTCCGGTCCTGATCTCCGACAACTTCATGATATCGGTCGCCAGCAACCAACACGACAAGCCCAGACTGACAATCAGCAGGATGCTTCTTTTCATATGTTCTCCAAATAGCGGTTGACAACTGCCATTACCCTGTCGAATTTGAAAGGTTTGTAGATCAAATCAGCCACGCCCAATTTTGCTATTTCTCCTGCTTCCACATCCTGGGATCCGGTCAGCAGGACAATCGGGGTGTTGCCGCTGTTGACCCCTGATGCGCCCAACCACATCCGGGGCCGTTTCTTTTTCAAGGTTGTAGTCGAGAAAGATCAGAAAATAGCTGTTTTGGGAAAGCAGGGACAGCGCTCGCGTGGCATTGCTGACCGCATCACAGTCGATTTTCATGGAAGCGAAAAAATCGGCCAGCAGCTCACGGATATTCGTTTCATCATCCACAACCAATATTTTTTTTTTCTTCATTCTTTCTTTTATTACGAAACAAAGCTGATAAAGGATATCATAATCATAAGCAAATACAAAATCAAGGTGAATTCCCCGGCGCAAACCTCAATTCAAGGCATTTTCTGGCGGATGACCGTTTCGGAACGGTCGGCGGCGCTGGAAACCGAGATTTCATTGGTGCTTAAATCAAACGTCAATTCCTGCCCCCTGATTGTTCCGGCATTTTTTTTGATTATCTCGGCTGAATTCTTGAATAAAATGATTTTTCTTGGGTAAAACCAATCGAGAAACTGCGCTTTTCCGGAAAGGTCTTTCTTGCTGAAGGCCGCCTGGTCGGCAGCGGTTATTTTTTCCAGTTGGTCATCGCGGTTGAAAGCCAATTCGATCTTGCGGGCGGACAGCGTGTTTTCCGCCTGCTGGAGCCGGGCGTCGCCTTCAAGGACTATTTTCAGTTCGTCGGCATGGAAAACCATGGTCTTGCCGTGCAAAACGATCTTTTCGTTGTCAGAAATAAATTTCAGGTCGGCGTTGCCGCGGCAGGAGATGCGGTTGCTCCGCGTTGCGAAGATCAGCTCCCCGGCCTGCAATTCGATATCATCCTGGAACAGATTGACCTTTCCCTTGAACTTGGTGACATCCCCCTTTTCACTCATTTCCATGCCGGCGGCGGTGACGAACACCGGCTTGGCCCGCAGCAGGACATTCTTTTTTTCAGGGATCAGTGTCGCTTTGACGCCCTGGTCCGAACTCAGATTCCTGAGTTTTGTCAGGATCAAGAATTTGCCGGAGTTGAAAATATTTTTCCTGCTGGTGATGGATGCGTCCTTGCCTGAGATTTCAATACGGGAATTCGCGACGTCGTAGTCAAGACGGGCGGCAGTGCCCGCGATATCCTCGGTCACGAATTCGCATTTTTTTTCAGCATGGATTTCGGAAAGCTCGCCGCCGCTTGAATAAGTGGCCAAAAACGAATCCGCGCTTACGGTGAGATTGTCCTGGCCCCTGGTGGACAAGGTCCCCCGGGCCAGGGCCCGGATTGTCTCCAATACCTGTGTCTCACTGTTGAAAGAAATCTCAATGTTTCCCGACTGGATCAGGCTGCTGTTGCTGTTGTCAACCAGAGATATTTTTCCGTCACCGAGAACTGCTATTTTCTGCAGCCGGCCCTGGGGATCATTCACCATTTTAATCTGATTGGCGGTGATTTCCTTGCTTTGCTGCCGTTCGTTGGCGCCGATTTCAGTTGATTTAAAATAACAGTTCCCGAAAGCTGCTGTCCATTCCAGGTTGGCAAAATCCTGGTCAAATTGCAGGGATATCCGGTTCCCCTTGATGGCAGTTCCCTCGCCTTCAATAGTGGCGTCCTTGTCGAGATGGATTATCTTCTGATTGTCAACAACCCGGAGAACCTGGGCTTGAAAATCATAGGGTTTGCCGGCACGTCTCAGAACACCCCTGGGCCGGAACAATTTCAGATATTTATTTTTAAAGATATACAACAATCCGTTTTTGGCCTGCCCGCTCACGTCCCGCAGCTTGAAATCCACGGCATCATTCGTGGAAAGGACATCCAGGTCTTTCAAGTCAAAACTATCACTTGACAAGGTAAAACTTGGAGAAGATATCAGGGCGTTGCCCTGAAGGTAAAAATCATTGAAATCATTCTTGGCATAGCCGGAATCGGCGGAAATGTGAATATCCTTGCCCAGCTTGTTGGCCTTGAAGATCGTGGCGGTGATTTTTTTCATGAACAGCCTGTCGTCAGCCTTTTTTTGCGACTCCAGGCATTTGATTTCCAGTTTTTTTTCGTTGTTCTTGTTGAAGGTCAGATAGGTCAGATTGACTCCCTCGATCTCCGTATCCACGGTTTTAGCGGAGTCGCCGCCTCTTTTCGTTTGCAGCATAAACACCAGCAATATACTCAGAAACAGCGCCAGGACTGTTGAATATGTGAAAAGCAGTTTTTTGTTTAGCCTAGGCAATTGCATCCCGTTTCAAAGTCTTGCCGGAAATTAATAGTTTTCGACGAATACTTCGAAGTAATCCCGGGGATGATCGCAGACCGGACATTTTTCCGGGGCTTCGCTGTCCTCGACGATCTGGCCGCAGACGCGACATTTCCAGAAAACTTTCTTATCCTTGCGAAAAACCTTTTGCTCCTTCACGTTGGCCAGCAGTTTGCGGTAGCGGGTTTCGTGCCTTTTTTCCACCGTGGCGATGCCGCGGAACGTGCGGGCGACTTCGGGAAAGCCTTCTTCATCGGCTGTGCAGGCAAAGCCGGAGTACAGGCTGGACCATTCTTCCTGTTCGCCGTTGGCGGCGTATTCAAGATTCTTTACCGTGGTGTCCAGGGCCACGGGATAGGCGGCCTGTATCTCGACCGCTTCGCCGTTCATGGCGGCGACCAGGTGCTTGTAAAACAGTTTGGCGTGCATGCGCTCGTTTTCCGCGGTTTCCAGGAACAGTTCCTCGATCTGCTTGAATCCTTCCTTGCCGGCCGTCTTGGCGTAGAAGGTGTAGCGCATCCGCGCCTGCGATTCCCCGGCAAAGGCCTTGAGCAGATTTTCAGCCGTGCGGCTGCCTTTGAGTTGCTTCATGATTCGACCTCCAATACCTGATATTGTAGCTTTTTCCCGCCCAAAGTCAAGGCAAGAAAATCAGGATTAGGCGGCTTACAGCAGAGCTTCTTCAGGATGTTCTTTCAAGACAGCCATGATTTGATCCAGGCTATCACCGGGACGGATAATCCTGGGCGGCGATACCGTGACATCGACCAGGGTCGAACCGAGAGATGGGGGCAGCACTCCCCCGTCGATGAGCAGGTCGAGTTCGGGAAATTCGCGGGCGATGTGCTGCGGGTCGTTCAGGGGCGGCCGGCCGCTCAGGTTGACCGAGGTGCTGACCAGGGGGAAGCCGAGGGCGGATATCAATTCCAGCAGCGGCGGCAGGTCGGGAATGCGGATGCCGATGCGATTGCTGTTTTTTAAAAGAACAGGATCAATGGCTGGATGCGCTTTGAACAGGAACGTGAATTTTCCGGGCAGCAATTTTTGCAATCGGGAACGAAAAATATCCGGGATCTCCGCGGTGAGCGATTCCAGCATGGCCGGGTCGGCGACAGCGACCGAATAAGGCAGGTCGCCGCGCTTCTTCATGGCGTCGATCCTGGCGATCACTTTGGTGGAGAAAAATTTCCCGCCCAATCCATATAAGGTGTCGGTCGGATAAGCGATCACCCCGTCATCATGTAGGCAATCGCGGATGTTTTTGAAATTGCCGGGGGCCAGGATATCGGCAAAAGGAATGATGATCATGGGTAAAGGAGGAACGGCCGCACGGCTTCGGCGTAGGCGTTGATCTCGCGCTCGATATCGTCCTGGATGCGAGAAAAGGGAATATTCTTTTCGATGGCCTTGCGGATCAGGTCCGAGCCGCAGATCATGTCCATGGGCGGCCGCCGGAACTCGAATTCGTAGGGCGGCTCCTGCCAGCGGAATTCTCCGGGATGCATGCCCGCCACCAGGCGGATCAATTCGTAATAGGTCCGGAAGCTGCGGAATTTTTTTTGGTCCGACACCTGGACCAGTAGGCCGGCGCACACCCGGCCGGCATGCTTGGAAAATTCGGGCTTGAAGAACATGGGGACAAACTGGGCTCCGGGCAATTTCAGCCGCCGCAGCTCTTTGACCAGGCGGGAGGGATCGATGAACGGCGCCCCGGCCAGTTCGAAAGGCCGGGTAGTGCCCCGGCCTTCGGAAAGGTTCGTTCCCTCGAGCATGACGGCCCCGGGATAGACCAGGGCCGCAGCCAGGGAAGGCATGTTGGGCGACGGCAGGGTCCAGGTCCCGGAAAAAAATTCGCCGCGCGACCAGCCGCGCGCCTTGACCACGGTCAAGTGCACATCCAATCCGTAGTAGCTCAGGGCAAAAGAAAGAAATTCACCGGCGCTCAGGCCGTGGCGCATGGGGACCGGCAGCTGGGCCACGATGCTGAAATGGTCGGGGCGGGACAGCGGGCCCTCGAGGTCGCGGCCGTTGAGCGGGTTGGCACGGTCCAGCACGACCACCCCGACGCCGCGCCCGGAAAGCCAGCGCAGGACCATGACCAGGTGATTGAGAAAGGTATATACCCGGGTGCCCACGTCAAAGGGATCGACGATCAGGAGTTCTATGTCATGCAGCCACTCTTGGTCCGGCAGCAGCTTCTCACCGTAAAGGCTGCGCACATTCACCCCGCCGGCGCTCCAGAAAAACGATGGCGATGGCACCATGTTGTCCTGCTTGTCAATGAAAAAGCCGTGCTGCAAGGACCAGATGGCTTTGAGCCTGTCGCCGGCCAGGTGGCGCACCACTTCATAAACCGGGCGGCCGCTGCCGTCGATGTTGGCGCTGCCCGTGACCAGGGCTGTGTTGCGGCCGCCGACGAGCTTCCTGTATGCCTGCGGCAAAAGATCGATTCCGTTCCGTGTTTTGAGCAAATACCACTCCCCTTTCCCGTTATTACAAATGCGTTAGAAAGTCAAGTCCGCCCGACTTTCAATTTGTTTCCTGGCAGCCATTCTGAATCGAGCCACGGCCACCGCAAACTCATTTATCGGGCCGGAACACCTTCCCGGTTGCTCGCCATGATGAAGGCAGCCAGCTGTGCCCCCTAACCTGGTATTCGACCAGGGCGGGCAGGTAACTGTTCATCCAATTGCTGTGCTCCCAGCTGTAATAGTAAAAACGGCGCTCGCGGAGGCGATCCGGCGATATCTGAAAAAGCGGTTCTCCCATCCCGACCTGCCCCAATCGCAAATGGTCGAATATCGTGGCTGAGACATCGATTTGGGATGCGGGCACGTCATTTATCCTGAGTTCCCCCCGGTCACCGGGACGCTTGACCAACAACAACGGGATCCCCGATTCCAGGACCCCCTTGGGGATGCCGTTTCTCCCGGAACTTTTCTCGGCCAGGGCCGGGGGCAAACGCACGCCAAACGTTCCCCAGGGATGCCCGTGATCGGCGAGAATAAAGATCAGCGCCTGATCATACACCTCTATCTCCCGCAATCCCTTGAGGAAAATGTCGACCAGCTTGAGTTCCCCGCGAGCCAGATCAACAATATTGGCGCGGTTCAAAGGCAGGTCAACCTGCTCCAGATTCGCATTCATCTGGATGGGTTCATGGGGGCCGCGCCAATGGTAGAACTTGAAGATGTTTCTCTTGGTCATCACCGCCGCATTCAAAAGGAAAGCGGAGACGAAGCGCGAATCGGAATTGATTTCAAAGGACTTGCGAGTCTGCGCGACTCCGAACTGACGGAAATCCCGGCCGATGTGGGTAGATAAATGATACATTTTACGTCTGAAGCGTCTAACGTGCTTATCATTATCGTCAGGCTCTTCCTCATTCAGCAGGCTCAAGTCACCCTTCTGCACCCAACTGGAAAGGAACCAGTTTTCATCATTGTAGATCTCGTGTTTGAGAAAGTGGGGCAGATAGCGAAACAGGGTGATATCATACATCCGGGCCAGTTCTGAACCGCTGATCGACCGTTTTCTTGCCACAATGTTGGAAAAAACCGAAGAGTCATAATAAACGGTATTCTGCACCGCCGGGACAAGATTGACCTGCCAACCGCGCTGAAGCAGCTGGTATGGAAGAGAGGATGGAGACCGATAGGCAGAGGCCATGAAGGACTGGATGGGCTCGGAGTTGTTGTAGTAGTGTCCGGTCAACATTAAAGGGATGGCGGCATAGGTGCTGGGAAAGCCCCCTGTGGTGTTGCGAAAAAAGGTGAAATCATTGAAAAAAACCTTATAACCGGGATCGCGATCGATAATTTCCTGAAATACATCGGCCTGAAAACTATCCAGGACGAGGATGATGATATTCTCGCGGCTGGAGAAATCGAAGTCCTCGGAGTGGTCGATCCGGAATTTCTTGAAACTCGGCAATTCCGGCTGCAGGAAGACGGTGACCGAGGTGGACAGCAGTTGGATCGATAGAATCAGCAGCGCGAGCGTTTTCGCCCTCCGATAAAGAAAGGCCGGGCGCCAGGCGGCCAAAAGCAAAAACACGATCCAAAGGGGGGTATCAATCAAACCGTACATGATCTTTTCCCCCCAATTGATCTCCTGACCGCTCAGCGGGCCATATCGCCAGACCAGGATGTTGCCCTGGAACCACAGGAGAAGCCCAAGAACGAGCGTGACGGCTACGCCACGCTTGTGAAGGCTGAAGCGGTCCGGAAAAAGCATCAGAATCAGCAGCACCGTCAAGAAAATACAGAAAGTGATAAATCCAAGAAATGGCAGGATTTGAGAAAAGCTGAAGTTAAACTCGAGAGAATTGGATAAAAATATCTGCGCCGGCCCAAACAAGGCCAAGGTGCAGGCAAACAGCATGGCCACCAGGATTGCATTAAGCCATTTCTTCAAGGAAACAGGCATGTTATTGATTTTTCCTCACAAATAAATTCAGAATTGAATTTTACAATCGAATGGCACCACTGTCAAATGATAAGGGCATTGATTTAATACAACGGCCTTGAAAACCGTTCAAGCAAGCAAATTTATTCCCAGGTTGCGCCCCGGGGCTTAATCTGCTATACTTATTTTTTCCGGGAGGGTACGTGTACAATTTAAACGGCATAGACAGCAAGTTCAGATTGGCGATATTGGTGGCCCGCCGGGCCAAGCAGCTCATCGGCGGCGGCAAAAGGAAGATCGAGATCAAAACCGATAACCCGCTCACCGTAGCCATGGAAGAATTCAGGCAGGGAAAAATAGATTTCAATGTGCTGAATGAAGAGCCCTCCCTGTTCGCTGAGATCGACATGGAACAGGAAGCCGCGGCAGGCGAAGGCGCTCTGACCGGGGAAATGATCGACGAAGAGGATGTCGAAGTCGAAACCGGGACCGCAGCCGAAGCGCCCCAGCCGGAACCAGAACCCTGAGTTGCCGTCTGTGAATGAGCACCGTCATCCGCTCACCCAACTGGATCGGCGACGGGATCATGTGTTTGTCCGCTATCCGGGCCTACAAAGAACATTTCCCGAATGAGCGCCTGGTCATTGTCGCCAAGCGCTACCTGGCCGATATTTTCCTAAACATAAGCGAAATAGATGAGATCGTCCCGATTCCCGACCGCTGGACGGCCGCAAGCTATTTCGCCTGCCTGAAAAGACTGAGGGCCAAGCATTTCGACCATGGCATATTGTTCACCAACTCCTTTGCCTCGGCCCTGTTTTTTCGCCTGGCCGGGATCAGGTCCTGCAGCGGTTATGATCGTGACGGACGCGGTTGGCTGCTCAGCGACAAAATTCCTTTCAAAAAAAATTCAGATCATCATCAATATTATTATCTGAATTTGATAGAGCACCTGTCCGGCAAAAAGTTCAGCCGAAGTCATGCGGCCGGCCATGGTCGTGTCCTCAGAAGAAAGCAAGTGGGCTGCCGACTGGCTGGACGAACAGGGCAGCGGCGCCCGGCCGCCTTATTTGGCAATAGCGCCGGCCGCAGCCTACGGCAGCGCCAAGGCCTGGCTGCCCGAACGTTTCCGCCAGCTGATCGTCGACTGGCAGAAAACCTACCCCGATTGCTCCATCCTGCTCCTGGGCGGCCCTGCTGAAAAAAACAATATAGATGCCCTTGCCCACGGTTTGCCCGGCCCGATCGTGAACCTGTGCGGCCGCCTGACCCTGCGCCAGACCATTGTCATCCTGGCCCGCTGCCGGCTGTTCATAGGCAACGATTCAGGGCTGATGCATGCCGCTGCCGCCCTGGCCGTTCCCCTGGTAGCTGTTTTCGGTCCCACTGAACCGGGAAAGACGGCCCCCATCGGCAAAGCGTTCATCCTGCTGCACCACGGCGCTGATTGCGCTCCCTGCCTGCACCGCGAATGCCCGAGCGATCACCGCTGCATGAGCGCAGTCAGCACTGCCGAGGTCCTGGCCGCGGCCGGACAACTCTGGGAGCAAGCTATTCCCGGAACAGAATGAACAAAGCGATCTTTCTGGACCGCGACGGGACATTGATCCAGGACCGCGGCTATATCTGCGATTATTCCCAAGTCGGTTTTTTCCCCTTCGCCGCGGAAGCGCTGCGAATCATGAACCGGGCCGGATACCTGGTCATCGTGGCCAGCAACCAGTCAGCCGTGGCCCGGGGCATTTGCAGCGAAAGGCAAATTATCGAACTGCACCGGCAGCTGCAAAGTCATTTCAAGGACCGGGACGCGGAAATCGCCGCCTTTTATTATTGCCCGTTCCTGACCGACGGCAAGGTGGCCCGCTACCGCCTGGACAGCCCTTGGCGCAAACCGGCCCCGGGCATGCTGCTGCAGGCCGCCATTGATTTTGACCTGGACCTGGCCGGCTGCGTCATGGTCGGCGACAAGGCGGACGACATCGAGGCCGGAAGCAGGGCCGGCTGCCTGACCATGCTGGTAGCGCAGCGGCCAGGGGAATTTCAACCAGGCCGCAGCCAGGACCGGGCCTGTTCCCGATCACACGGTGGATAACATTCTGGACGCCGCCCGCATCATCGCGACCTTATCCCCGCCCCCGGCCAAGCAGGATTGAATCAGCCTGCAAGAAAAGCCGCGGCAGGCTGTTTAAAAAAAACATGGACCAACGGCCATTGAACGACGATGAGATAGTCAGCGCGGTACTGGCAGGCCGCCGCCAGGATTTCGAAATACTGGTGCAGCGCTATTCAGGCAAGATCATCCATTTCATTGCCCGCATGACCCAGGACCGCGATGAAGCCCAAAGCATTGCCCAGGAAGTGTTTCTTAAAATTTTCCAGAACTTGCCGTATTACCGGAAAGAAAACAACTTCTCGGCCTTCATTTTCAAAATTGCCAAAAACATGACATTGAACTGGCTCAAACGGGAAAAACGTACGGTTCTTTTTTCACGCCTGCTGGGCCGGGAATTCAACAAGGCGCCTTTTCGGCAGGAAGCGCCGCCGCTCTCCCATCATGAGCAAAGAGAGAGAGACAGCGACATCATGCGGAATCTGCGGCTGCTGCCTGAAGAGCAGCGCCTGGCACTGATCCTGAAGGTTTACCTTGAATTCTCCTACAAGCAGATCAGGGAGATCACCGGCTGGTCGATCGCCAAGATCGAAACACTGATATCCCGGGCCAAAAGCAGGCTTAAAAAAAACATCCATTTGCAAGAAACAAGCCGGGAAATTGTTTACACAGCGAGGAAAAAATGAATTGCAAAAAAGTTTTCCGATTGCTCAGCGTCTGCCAGGACGGGGAGCTCGATGCCGTACTGGAACAGCAAGTCGAATCCCACTTGCGGGACTGTCAACATTGCCGGAGCGAATGGCAGGGGCTGCAGGAGCTGGTAGGCAGTTTGCAATGCCTGCCGCCGCCGGCTTCCGACCCGTATTTCCCGGCCAGGGTCATGGCCGGACTGCCAGCCGCCAGGGCCGGAAAACTCCGCCTGCTGCCGGCCATTGCCTATGCGCTGGTTTTTCTCACCATATTCCTCAGCGGTTTTTTACTGCAGCTGTCTTACAACAACACGGTGGGGGCCGAAAAACCACAGGCTGTGACCTTCACTGCCGTGCTGCTGGAAAATCAGGACCTCGGACTGCTGGCGGTCCACGACAACACCCTGGCCCTTTTTGACGGTAACGATCATGAATAAAAGCAAAGTACTTACCCTGCTCTTCACCGTTTCCCTGGCCCTGAACCTGGCTTTCCTGGCGGCTTTTGCCTACAATAAAATCACGCGGCACCGGCCGGTCCCGCCCACTGAATTAAAAAGCGATTTCGGCCTGAAAGCGGACCAGCAAGCCAGGGTGCGCGAGATCGTCCGCAAATTTAAAATCAATTCCATCATGTTCAAGGAAGATATCCTGGACAAGCGGGTGGAGATCGTCGAAGAACTCGGCAACCCGCTTTACGATGCTGAGAAGATCGCCATCAAGACCGAAGAATTGAACCAGTTGGAGAACCAGTTGAACCGCGATTTCATCGCCGCCCTGCTCAAGATCAACGACATCCTCGAATCCGACCAGCGCTTGAACATGCTCTATAGCTTGAGCCGCAACTGGTTTTTCTTCCATCACCGTCCCGAAAAAGGAGGACCTCATGAATAAAAAAATCTTTTTTCTGCTGATCATGTTTTTGCTGCTGGCTTCACTGGCCCAGGCCCAGGCCGGAAAAAAACTGCCGCCGAACATGCTGAACAGCATGAGATTCGGTTTGTACATGGCGGAAAACAACCTGTTTGAAGCCCGCTTCATCCTGCGCCTGAAAACCGAGATCGGCCTGACCGCGCAGCAGGAACAGAAGATCGAGAACATGATGCTGGCCTACGAGGAAAGCGCCATCCGCCGCGGTTCCGATATCAAGGTTCTGGAGCTGAAGTTCGCGTCGCTGCTCAAGGGCAACCGTATCGACCGCCGCGAAATGGAGAAACAGGTCCGCGAGATTGGCAAGATGAAGACCGACCTGCAGGTCGGCCATCTGAACTACCTGCTGGACGTGCGCGACACCCTGAGCAGCCGAGCAGATCCAGAAACTCGAAAAAATGAAGGAAAAATTCCGCCGCGACATGCGTGATAAGATGGGCAAAAGGGGCGGCCGGCCCCTACCGCCCATTACAGACACGGAAGACGTTGAGGAGAGCCCACAGGCATTTTGAATTCATTTGTTTGTCCCCCCGGCAGGGGAATGGCGGCTCCTCCATTCCTCCCCGCCTTTCCCCTGCTGCCTTTCCCTGAAAAAACTTTCTGAGCCGCTGCTTTTCAGCTGCGTTATTTAGTCGCTTGGAATCAGTCGGGGCCAGGATGAGAAGACCTCAGAGTGGCGGATCCTTGATCACTTCCCGGCTCTTCACCTCGAAAAAGCGGTATTTTTCGTAGTCCTGGCGCAGGCGGTAGAATTCGACCTCGCGCCGCCCCTGTTCGAGCCGCGGGATATTGACGGTGGTCGAGCCGCTGCCCGGATTTTTCCCTTCGCCGGCACTGAAGGGAATGTCCGTCTTTTGATTGACCACGGTTTTTTCAAAAACATAAGCCTCGCGAAATGTGGTCATGGAAGGGAACCGCAGGCCGCCATGCTCGACATAGTAAAGGTGATTCACCTCGAGCAGCAGGCGCGCCAACATGCTTTTTGCCGCCTTCTCGAGCGCCTGCACTCCAGCCACTCCCCCGGGGTTTATCTCTATCTTCAGCACCGAGCCGTCCTCTTCATCGATCCATGCCTTGCCTTGGGCGATGCCGCCGCTTCCCTCCTGGTGCGGCAGCACCTCGACCACCGTGCAGCGCCGTTTCTTTACCTTCTCGCGATCAAGGAGCCGGTAGGCATACTTGGCACGGTTCTCGGGGGCCAGCAGGGTCACCGGCAGGAAGACCGAGTAGCGCGAGGCAAAGCGCGTTTCCAGGGAGGCGTTTTCCTGGTCGACCTTGCGGGCGCCGTCACGCACCAGGCGTCGGCGCTCCTGGATCTCGCCGCCGGCGCCGGTGATCTGGTAGTCATACTGCCAGCGCCGTTCGATCGTCTCCACCTTCTGCTTCTGCTGAGGGTCGCGCTGCAAAAACTTCTCTTCTACCTTTTCCAGGCAGTAAAAGCGGAACGCCCCCTCTTTCAAGCGCCGGCAATAGTCCGAGGTCAGGACAAACAATGCTCTCAGCTCGTCGGGCAGAACCTGCTCCGCTTGAACCGCTGGCACCGGTGTGGAGGCAGGCGCTGACAGGATCTCGATCTCTTTTTCCGCCTGGGCGCGATGGCCCGTCAACCGGTCTTGCACATCGACCCTGATCAGATAGCGGCCGGGAGCGGGGAAATTCAATGCCATCTCCACGTCCACGGCCGGCTCAACGGGTTGGATCTCGGTTGCCGAGACCAGGGGCACTCCGCCCTTGATTTCGGCCTTGACAGCGAGCCGAAGTCGGCCTCTCAGCCCCGTTTCCCCATAGGTCCGCTGAAAATCCGCGAGGGAGACTTTGAGAAGCCCGTCCTGCCACTTCACATCCTGTATCTTAAGCGGGAACAGTTCGCTCAATGTCAGCTTGCGGGAATAGGCCGCTTTCAGACCGGGCCGCTTCATCTCGATCCTGAGGTCGCGCTGACGATCCTTGCCTTCGGCGGGTTCATAGGAGAGGATGTAGTAGATGTCCTCGCTGGCAGCCGCTTTTTCCATGGCCTCGCCCAGCCTGGTCGTATCGCTCACCCGGCCGCCGGTGTCGGCGCTGATCTGGCGGAACGCCCCCTCCCATGAGGAGAACACCGGCCGCCATTGCAGGTACTCGTTGGCGAGGGTCTCCCTGGCCGCATCGCAGAGGAAAAGATGGTAGGTGGCGTTGGCGCCGATGAACAGCGGCTGCAGGTCGCGCAGATAGCCGCTCAGGTCGTTGTCGAGCTCGATCCGCTTCTCCGTCTCGTTCAGCAGGCGGCGCAGATCGTTGATGGTGCTCTGCTTCATCGGCATCTCGCTGAAGAGGCGGCCTTCGCGGCTCAGCAGCGGCAGGCGCTCGTTCTGCATGAAGACCAGCACCCACTTTTCCGCCTCCACCGCCTTGAGGGCGCCGGCCAGGCGCTCCAGCCAGCTTGTGTAGCCCTTGAGCCTCGTCATGCGGTACTCGTCGACGATGGCGCCGTATTGCTGCTTGAACTGGTCCATGATCGGCTTCTCCAGGTCGGCCTCGAGGCCGGGCGGCGTGTTTTCCCCCTCCTTGGTCGGATTCATTGCCACATCGCCGAAGGGGCTGTGCACCATGGTGTCGAAGAGCTTGGAAGTAATGGTCTCCAGCTCCTTGACCAGGAGTGCTTTCTGGGCCTTTTTCCTGCGCATTGCCTCGGCCATGCCGGCGAAGAATGCCTTGATCTTCTCCCTGTCCTTTTCCGGCGAGGTCACCTCGACCGTCCGCGTGCCGTCATTCAGGATGATGCGGTCGCCGCTGCGGTAAACATGGCCAAGGAAATAGTCCCAGGCCTTTGTCCACTCCTGGCTCTCCTCGTCGAGCCAGATCATGAACAGGAACAGGCGCCTTTGGCCGGAGGCGGCCGCGGCGGTGCCGACCGGGATTTCGGGCCGCGTCAAGGAGCGGCGCTGTTCGCGACAGTAGCCGATCTTGACCTGCTTGCCGTCCTCGTAGAGGCTGAAATCCCCGGCTGTGAGTCCGGAGACCGGGTTGGATCCGGAAAATACCCGCACCACTATTTCCTGTTGGACCACCTCTATGTGCTCATGGACCTGTTCCTGGCCGGAAAGGAGCAGTGCAACTGCCGTGACCAGCGCAAAAGTCATAACGATCCCGGTAAACGCATAAAATATTTTTTTCATATTTAAATAATAGTATTAAAATTCTTCAAAATCAAAACAAATTCCGGAATTTGCCGACCATTTTTCCGCTCCTAGCCCGGGAAAACAATGCAGATATTATGTTATAATCCCTGTCCATGCGAAAAATGAGCATTTGTCTTTTTGTGCTGCTTCTGGCCGCCTGGCCGCCGGCTCAACAGGCGTCCGGCTGGGAATGGCAGTTTTCCCTTGGACCTTGGACATTGGCACCCTGGACATCCCCTGTGGCCCGCGAGGCGCAGCAATTGGTCAGCGACGAGGCGGCCCGCTTGCTGGCGCCCCTGCTTTCCGAATTCACGATCTTTGCCTTCGATCCGCAAATCGATCTGCGCTCGCGCGGCTGGTTCGCGACCGCCGGCTGCTGGCGCCGCCTGAATAATGACAGGTTCGCCCTGGGCATCTCGGCCAGTTATCTCAATTTTTCCCTGCCCTTCACCCTGACGGCAGAACAGGACATATTCTTCCTGGATATCCCGATCGCCCATATCAGCAGCAGCGGCCAGGGTCAGATAGATCTGCGCACCATCATGCTGACTGCCCAGGGACGCTGGCGCATCCTGCAGGCGGGCCGGACCGGCATTTATACCGCTCTTGGCGCGACCCTGCTCCATTTCAGCGGCGACCTGCACCTGCCTTTGACCGCCAGCGTGCAAACGTTCCTGGGCACGGTCGAATTGCGTAGAAACGAAGACAGCACCCTGGAAGAGCTCAGGCGAAAAAATTACGGTATTCCGGCCTGGATATTGGCTCCGGCCCTGTCCCTATCCCTGCACTACCGGGTGGGGTCAAAAAGCCGGCTGCTCATGGAAATCAATCTATCGCAGGGAACGTTTCTGGCGATCGGCTTGATCATGGGCCGCTGAAAACCGGTCGATGATCCTCTGACCCGGCCGGCAGCGATTCAAAACATGAACAATCGCCTCTAGAACCTGAATCCCAAGGTGGCGCCCACCAGCATGCCGTCGAACAGGTTGTCGAACGAAGTGATCAGGTAGGCGGTGAGCTTCATGGTCCTGGATATCAGGCCGGCGTTCAGCTTCAGGGAGAAATCGTCAGCCACGAAAGTTGTGCCGCTGCCGATGTAGATGCCCTTGATCAGACCGCCGCCGACAAAAAAGCTGCCGGGGGTAAAATTCAGGACCACGCCCGGAAACAGGAGGAAGTCCTTGAACTTGAAGCCGTTGCCGTACAGGGTCACTTCGGGGCTGAGCATCAGGTATTTGCCGAATTGGAAGTCCAGCTCGGCCCCGGCGCTCCAGATCAGCGGGTCAAACGAGAAACCATCATCGGTCATGACACCGAAGTTCAGGCCGAAATTCATCTGGCTGCCCGCGCCATATACTCCGGAAACCAAGAGCATTCCGCACAACAGAACCAATGCTTTTTTCATAAGTCCTCCTTGAATCATTTGGGATTCTAAAAATATAATACCAAAAAAGCAAGCGCCATCTCATTAAATCGCAATTTATTTTTAAATAAAATCACCGGCTGTCCTCAATTGTCGAGCCGGTCGAGGAGCAGTTTCAGGATGAAGCGGGCCGCGGCCTTGTGATTGCCTGAAGCGCGTATGGCCGGGCTGACACAGGATGGGCAGCCGCCGGGACAGGGGCAGTTTTCGATGATCTCCAGCGCTTTTTCAAGCAGAAGGCCGCCTTTCGCGTAGAGGGTTTCGGAAAATCCGACCCCGCCCGGGTACTTGTCAAAAATAAAAATGTTGGGCTCGAAGCGGTCGGCAAAAGTCATGTCGGCCTGGCCGCGCCGCATGTTCTTCAACGCCCCGGGATGCAGCGGGTCCTTGGTCAGGTTGTCCTCGATGGCCACGCCCACATCGCGGCTGTCACAGAGGAGGATGACCGGGCTGATCTGCCTCATCAGGTAGGCGATACCGGCCACGGCCTCGAGCTTCTCCTCGTTGGAAAAATCAAGGCACTGCAGCACGTCGTTTTTGACGGTCAGCCAGAAGCCGGTGGTGTGCATCTCCTGCTGGGGCAGCTGCAGTTCGCCGGCGCCGACGTTCTCCATGGTGAAAAATTTCAATTTCTTGAAACCCACCACCTGGGAAAAGACATGGACGTCGCCGTAGGAGAAGTTGTGGTTCTTCAGGCGCGTTTCGTCAAAGATATCCAGCACCTTGATCTTGGTGTAGGTGATGGAATCGGTATAATAGTCGGCGTTGGAACGGGTCAGGAAAGCCTTGCGGTTCTCATAATCAAGTTCCTCGACCACGTACTGCTCGCCTTCCATGATATAGATCGCCTTGGGGTGAAGTGTTTCCAGGGCATTGGAAAAACCGACCTCGGCGATCACCCGCTCCCCTGCCGTGCGGTCAACGACCACGAAGTTGTCGGAAGTGACGCGATTCAGGCTTACGGCGTCGGCCGGGTAGCCCTCCTCTGTCCAGAACCACTTGTCTTCCTTATGCAAAAGAACCTGGTTTGCGGCCAGATAATCCAGGATTTCCTGCAGGTCCTCGCTGCCGAACTTGTCGCCCTTGGCGAAAGGCAACTCGAAAGCGGCGCACTTGATATGATCGATCAGAACGGTCAGGTTGTCGGCGTTGATGCGCCCCATTTCCGGAGACTGGCCGGAAAAATATTCGGGATGGCTGACGATGTACTGGTCGATGGGCATGGAGGAGGCGACCAGGACTCCCAAGGACTGGCTGCTGCGCCTGCCGGCCCTGCCGATGCGCTGCCAGGTGGAGGAGATCGAACCGGGATAGGATGCCAGGACCACGGCGTCAAGCGAACCGATATCGATGCCCAGTTCCAGGGCGTTGGTCGAGACCACGGCCTTGATCTTGCCGTCGCGCAGGCCTTTTTCGATCTCGCGCCGCAGCTTGGGCAAATAACCGCCGCGATAGCCGCGTATGGTGTCGCGGTCCAACACGGATTTTTCAAAATCATTTTTCAGGTATTTGACCAGGATCTCGGTGATAAGGCGCGAATTGGCAAAAGTGATAACCTGCAGACCGTGCTTGAGCAGGATGCCGGCGATCTCGCGGGTCATGGAGACGTAGGAACGGCGGATGCCCAGCTGCCTGTTGACCACGGGCGGATTGAAAAAAACCAGGAATTTGGTGCCGCGCGGGGCGCCATTCTTGTCTATCAGGACCACATCTTCCTCGATCAGCCGGGAAGCCAGGTCGGCCGGATTGGCGATGGTGGCCGAACTCATGATGAAAACCGGCCGCGTACCGTAAAAAGCGCAGACGCGCTTCAAGCGGCGCATGACATTGGCCACATGCGAGCCGAAAACCCCGGTATAATAATGCAATTCATCGATGACCACATACTTCAGGTTTTCGAACAGGCTGGCCCACTTGGTGTGGTGCGGCAGGATGCCCGAGTGCAGCATGTAAGGGTTGGAGATGACTATCTGCGCCTGCTTGCGGATGGCCTGGCGCATGCTGGTCGGCGTATCGCCGTCATAGGTGTAAAGGCCCAGCTTGTCGCCCAGGGCCTTGTTCAGATCGAAAAGTTCGGCCAACTGGTCCTGGGACAGGGCCTTGGTCGGGAACAGGTACAGGGACTTGGCCTGAGGATTACGGGCCAGGGCGTCCAGGGCGGCGGCGTTGTAGATCAAGGTCTTGCCCGAAGCGGTCGGCGTGGCCACCACCGTGTGCCTTCCCTGCAGTATGTTCTCCAGGGCACCGGCCTGGTGGGAGAAAAGGCGCTCGATGCCGCGTTTTTTATATATGGCGGTAATCTCCGGGGCCAGCTGGCAGGGGAAATCGACAAATTCGCCGCTGAAAGGATCGATCTTGATCAAACGCAACTCGGTCTCGATATCGTTGCGCAGCTGGAAAAGATCCTTGAGCGCCTGCTCTACCCGCTTGTTCTTGCCGCTGTCCATGGCCAGAAAAATAGCACAAATAACGGGATTAGTAAACCGGGATATATGAAACGATCTTTAGTAACAAGTTACGAGTGACAAGTGACGAGGAGCAGCACTATGTCGACACGAAGCATCCGGCATTGCATCGAATCCCTTCACTTGTCTACGCGTCACTCGTCACTGCGTCTTCTGTTCGTCCTTCTTCACGCCCAGGATCTCCGTGATCGCCTTTTCGAAAGCCTCGCGGCTCAGGGCACCACGGGCCATCTGCGGTTCGCCTTTGCGGGGAATGAAAAGCAGGCTGGGAATAGTCATGATGCCGAAGGATCCGGCCAGTTCCTGTTCCTTGTCGGTATCGACCTTGTAAATATTTATTTTCCCCTCATATTCCACGGCCAGCTTTTCCAGGATGGGTGTGACCATTTTGCAGGGCCCGCACCAGTCGGCGTAAAAATCCACAATAGCCGGAAGCTCGCCGCGGAACTCCCATTGCTTCTTGTTTTCAAAATCGAAAATTTTCTCAGTGAACGTTTTTTTGTCTAATTTTTCCATATTTGACTCCTTCCTTATTTTTTTTATTCTTGTATTCAATAAAAGCCCTTATCGCGCCCATATCGCATTCAGCCCCGCGCAGGAAGCGGCGGCAGAACAATTCCATATTTTGCCGGTCGCGGGCGAACAAGTCGTCCCCTGCCGGTTCCTGGGCCAGGGATCGCAGCAGCGAGGCGGCCAGGGGCGGCAGTTTTTTTTTCAGACGGTAAAAGACATGCTTGCCCTGGCGCCTTGAATCGAGCAACCCTTCCCGCTCCAGAAGAGCCAGGTTGCGCGAGACCAGGGGTTGCGACAGTTGCAAAACGGCCATGAGCTGGCAGACGAAAAGCTCCTGCCGCTGCAGGAGCAGCAGCAGGCGCAGGCGGTTTTCATCGGCCAGGACCCTGAGAATGCGTACCGTTTTTATCATATCAACATATTAACATATGTTTTTGTGTTTGTCAACTGCCTCAATTTGAATATGCCAAGGGCGGGTCAGCGACCCGCCCCTACACTGTGAGCTAGGCCCATGGCCTGCCCGCCATGTTTCGGGCAGGAAACTGACCGAGATCTTTTTGCCGCTGAACGGGTGGCGAAATGAATAATGGAAACAGAGCAGCCAGAGCTCAGTGCCGGGTGCGGAATGGCCGTAGCGGACATCACCGTCCAGGGGCGCCAGCTTTTCCTGGAAATGGCGGCGGATCTGGTGGGTGCGCCCGCTCTGCGGGAAAACCAGGAAAAAATAGCGGCCCCCGCTCTCCCGGCAAAAGCGGACGTAGGTCAAGGCCGGCTTGCTGCTTCCCTGCCACTCCAGCTCCGAGCGAATGATATAGGAAGGCTGCACTCCGGCAAAAACCCGGGTGGCGGCCAGGTAACGTTTGCGGATCTTGCGTTCCTGGAACTGGCGATGCAGGGCGATCTCGCTCTGTTTGTTCTTGGCGAAAAAGACCAGCCCCTGGGCCGGCAGGTCGAGGCGGTTGATCGGCGCCGCCCGGTAGCGGTAGTGCCAGGCGGTCAGTAATATTTCTGCACGCCGTGCAGCAGGTTGTCGATGTCGCTGTAGGGCGTGGGCTGCACCGGCACCCCTCCCCTTTTGAAGACGATAAGCAGGTCGTTATCTTCGTACTTGATGTCCTCCGGCAGCAATTCATATTCCTGTATGGTGAATTTCGGCCGGTCCACGCGCAGCAACTGACCGCTGATCGCCATGTTTTCGTTTTTCAAGCGCACTTTGCGCTCACCATCCCAGACGGAGCCCTGGCGGATCAGCTGCTTCGCCTCATCGGGTTGACACGCAAATGGAGCTGCAGCGCCGCGCCCAGGGTCATGGTTTGTCCTGACTTGAGGCGGATGAAAAAGCGCTCCATGTTTTGATACGATGGTTTGGGTCCGGGCATGGGGCCATTTTAGAACTTGGCTGCGGACCTGTCAAACAGTAAGGACTTGGTGTACGGTAGACGGTTTACGGCGTACGGTCAAAAAAGACTCATTCCAGCAAAAAAGTTCTCGTCCACTTCCGATCGCTTACCGTGTACCGTTAACCGTCAACCGTAAACCGATTGCAGTAAGCCATCTAACTCCCTTGACAATCAGCGTCATATAATTTATAAAATCATTTTGCATTTATCCATCTCACGATAGAACCAATCGAGCGGAGGACCAACATGACCAACATGCGCAGTTACGAAGAAGAGATCAAAGACTTCCAATGGAGCATTTCGGAAAAGGAACTCGGCTACAAGGCCGGGGACACCATCAACATCGGCGCCTACTGCAGCGACCGCATCTGCGCCCAGGGCAAGGGCGACAAGCTGGCCCTGATCTGGGAAGGCCACGCCGGCCAGGTAAAACAGTATACGTTCAACGACATGCGCCTGCTGACCAATACCATCGCCCATTACCTGAAGAACCTCGGCCTGCAGCCCGGTGAGCGCATATGCCTTTTCATGGACAAGGTGCCTGAGCTCTACTTCGGCTTTCTGGCCATCCTGAAATTGGGCGCCATCGCCCAGCCCCTGTTTTCGGCCTTCGGTGCCGAATCGCTGCTCACCCGCCTGGCCGACGCCGGCACGGCCGCCATCATCACCCAGAAAAAGCACGTGGCCAAAGTGCGCGTTCTGCTCAAGGACCTGCCCGGCCTGCGAAATATCATCGTTGTCGACGACGACGAAAGCAAGCCGTTGCGTGAAAGGGAGATCGCCCTGCACATGGAAAAGGAAGCGCGGGTTGAAGACTTCCCGGTCTTTCCCACCCAGGCGGAAACGCCTTCGGTCCTGCACTACACCTCCGGCACGACCGGCAAGCCCAAGGGCGCGCAGCATGTCCACTATTCGCTCATTTCGCAATATATCAGCAGCAAGTATGTTCTGGACCTGCAGGATGATGACATCTACTGGTGCACGGCCGACCCGGGCTGGGTCACCGGCACCTCCTACGGCATCATCGGTCCCTGGGCCAGCGGCGTGACCCAGTGCGTGCTCGACGCCGGCTTCAAGGCCGAATCCTGGTACCGCTTCATCGAGAAGCACAAGGTCACGGTCTGGTACTCGGCGCCGACCGCCATCCGCTCCTTGATGAAGGAGGGAGACGAGATCGTGAAAAAGTTCGACCTTGCCAGCCTGCGCCACCTCTGCTCGGTCGGCGAACCGCTGAACGCCGAAGCGGTGCTGTGGTCGAAAAAGGTCTTCGGCCTCATGTTCCACGATACATTCTGGCAGACCGAGACCGGCAGCATGGTGATCACCAACTACCCGACCATGAAGATCAAGCCCGGCTCCATGGGCAAGCCCTTCCCGGGCATCACCGCCACCGTTGTCGACCTGAAGACCCATGAACCGATCGAGAAAGCCGGCATCGTGGGCCTGATCGCCATCAAGCCCGGCTGGCCCTCGATGTTCCGCACCTACTGGAACAACGAGGAAACCTATAAAAGCAAGTTCAAGAACGGCTGGTACATCTGCGGCGACCGCGCTTCCATCGACGAGGAAGGCTATTTCTGGTTCGTGGGCCGCGACGACGACGTGATCAACACCGCCGGCCACCTGGTCGGCCCCTTCGAGATCGAGTCGGCGCTGCTCGAGCACGAAGCGGTGGCCGAGTCGGCGGTGGTGGGCAAGCCCGACCCGGTGAACATGGAGGTGGTCAAGGCCTTCATCGCCCTCAAGCCCGGCTTCCAGGCCTCCAAGGAGCTGGAACTGGAAATCATGAACTTCGTGCGCAAAAAATTATCGGCCCTGGCCATGCCCCAGGAGATCGAATTCGTGCCCGGCCTGCCCAAGACGCGCTCGGGCAAGATCATGCGCCGCGTGCTGCGCGCCCAGGAGTGGGGCGAGGAGATCGGCGACATCTCCACCCTGGAGAACGACTGAACCCAATCTCTGGAGGCGCAGCCGGAAGAGCCTGTTTCAGGCTCCCGACACAATTCAGTTCGTGGATGATTCCAGGGCTTCCAGCGCTTCGGCGTCGGCCAGGTCCTTGGTTCTTCCCGTCGCCCGCTTGTTGCGAATCAAATCGGCAATCGTACGGTATCCGGACTTCGATCCCTTCGATGATTATCTGCTGAGAGCGCCCGTAGACTTCCTCAAATTCAAGTCCGCTGGCTTCAGTGATGATGTCGATGCGCCTCGGGGCAATCCCGATCTGAAAAATGGTCCCATTCCGTTGCAGGTCTTCTGCGGTCAGATTGTGCAGGGGGGCGCCGAAGCGCTGCAACGCCCGCATGACGGCATCCGCGTTCTGGGGCGACTGCAGCACCCAAAAATCAATATCCAGGGTGGAACGAGGGTAGCCATGGGCCGCCATGGCGTAAGCGCCAACAAGGAGGTATTTAACCTTCTCGACGGACAAGGCGCGTAACATGTCTTTGTAGTCTTCGTTCAACATCGTATTTTTTGTTCAATGAGGCTATTTCGCGGGTCAGGATCCAAACCAGGGCGATTCGCTCCGCCGGCGTTCCAGGAACGAAGTCGTAGTTGCGCGGATCCGACATTCGATATTTTGCCGTGACCGTCCTTTCCATGTCCTTACTATACCACTTTCAGCAAGTAACATCAACGTTTTAGAGAATTTTCATGCTTCAGTAAAACCCGAAGACGGATCATGCGCCATGTGCTGCGCGCCCGGGAATGGGGCGAGGAGATCGGCGACATCTCGACGTTGGAGAACGACTGATTTTTCAATGGAGATAGACGGACAGGTTTGAAACCTGTCCCTACATTCTGAGGATAGCCTATTTCAAGAGTGTCTCGATCCTTCTTGCCGCGGCGAAGAGGTCGGGCTCGACCCAGTCGGCCTCGGAAAAATCCTGGCCGCGGGTATAGTCGTTGGGCACGGCGATGACCGGGCAGCCGGCGGCCTTGCCGGCCAGGACGCCGTTGCGCGCGTCCTCGAGCACGACGCACTCCCCCGGCGGCAGCCCCAGGCGGCGGCAGGCGATCAGGTAGATCTCGGGATCGGGCTTGCCGCGCTCGAGGCCGTCGGCCGTCTGCAGCACGTCGAAATATCCGCGTATGCGCAGCGTGTCGAGCGCGATGTCGAGGAACTCACGCTGGGCGCCGGTGCCGACCGCCAGCTTCAGCCTGCCACTGAACGCATCCAGTATCTCAATAAGGCCTGGCATGGCGCCCAGGTCGTTGCTCATTTTTTCCAGCATCAGGCGGTCGCGCCAGGCCAGGAGCTCTTCGGGCGCCGTCGCTATCTTCAGGATTTCGCGCAGCAGGCGCAGCGATTCGATAGGCTTGCGCCCCATCAAGGGCCAGAGTTGTTCATCATGGATTTCCTTGCCAAAGGCGGCGGCCATCTCGCGCTCGGCGGCGAAATAGAGGCGCTCGGAGTCGATCATCAGGCCGTCCATGTCGAAGATCAGGGCGTTCGGAAATATTCTGGATTGGTGAAGCATCCGCTATTATACACGATCTCCCCGCCGTTGCCCAAAATCCACACTGGAGTACGACTGACCGCGGGCGGCGATTGACAATGATATTTTTTTCGCTCAGAATCATCGCATGGAAAAACTGCAAGCACGGCTTCCCAAGCTGGTCGCCCTGGCCCGTTGGCTGTCATTTCTGGTTATTGTCATCGTCTCGGGAGCCATGGCCTGGAAGGTCATCGGCATATGGCAGGCCTCCCTGGGCCTGTCCCCCACCATGAACAACGCTATCGTGGGCATCACCGCGCCCTGGCATCCCTTCTACACCTTCCTGCTGACCTGCTTCCTCTGCGTCCTGGGCGCCGTGCCCATGCTGCGCGAACGCCGCAGCCTGTCCGTGCCGCGCCTGGTCTTCGAACTGGCATATACTGTTTTGGCCTTGTACCTGCTGTACACCATTTACAAAGTGCTCTTTGCCTCTTTTTCCACCAGCATTTCCGTTCCGATACTGTAAAAAGCCATCAACCGTTCATCACACCCAGGGAGGGCGGGCACGGGGGCCTGTCCCTACCTTCACTTTTTCTTCTGAAGATCGCATTGCCTGCATCGCATTTCCCCTTGACATTCCCCGCGTTTCCATGTAAAAAAACTATTGGCAATTCATTTAAGGAGAAAAATATGTCCGAACTGAAAAACATCATTCTTGATTACGTAAAAAAAGAGTATTTGGAGGAAGATGACGACCGTGAGATCAGCTTTGACACGCCGCTGATCTCGGGCGGCATCGTCGACTCCTTTTCCATGGTTTCGCTGAAGCGCTTTCTGGAAACCAAGTTCACCATCCAGATCCCCGACGCCAAGGCCAGCCCGGAAGCGTTCGACTCGGTGGAAAACATCATCAAGCTCCTGCAAGAATTCAATATCCAGTAGGCGCACCATGGCATTCAACGAAGACATCCGCAATATCTACAAGTCCGAACTGGACGGCATCCGCAGCGCCGGCATCTTCAAGGAAGAACGCATCATCTGCGCCCCGCAGAATGCGGATATCGATGTCGAGTTCCCGGCCGGCGCCGAGCGCAAGCGCGTGATCAACATGTGCGCCAACAATTATCTCGGGCTCTCTTCGCACCCTGACGTGGTCGAGGCGGCCAGGAAAGGGCTCGATTCCCGCGGCTACGGCATGTCCTCGGTGCGCTTCATCTGCGGCACCCAGGACATCCACAAGGAGCTGGAAGCCAAGCCTGACGAAATTCCTGGGCACTGAAGACACCATCCTCTTCCCTTCCTGCATGGACGCCAACGCCGGCGTCTTTGAAGCCGTGCTGAACGAGCAGGACGTGATGATATCCGACCGCCTGGTCCATGCCTCGATCGTCGACGGCATGCGCCTGTGCAAAGCCAAGACCGATACTTTCAAGCATTCCGACATGGGCCACCTCGAGGAGAAACTGCAGCTGCACGCCGACGCCCGCGTCAAGCTGATCATCACCGATGGCGCCTTTTCCATGGACGGCGACCTGGCCAGGCTGGACCAGATCGTCGCACTGGCCGAAAAATACAACGCCCTGGTGTTCGTCGACGACTCGCACGCCAGCGGCTTCATCGGCAAGACCGGACGCGGCACCCACGAACACTGCGGCGTGCTCGGCAAGATAGACATCATCACCACAACCCTGGGCAAGGCCCTGGGCGGCGCTTCCGGCGGCTGCGTTTCCGGCCGGCGCGAACTGGTGGAAATGTGCCGGCAGAAGGCCAGGCCCTACCTGTTCTCCAACACCATCCCGCCGGTGGTGGTTTCCGGGGCCATCGCCGTGCTCGACATCATCTCCAAGACCACCGAGCGCCGCGACAAACTGGAAAGGAACACCGCCTTCTGGAGAAAAGGGCTGACCGAGGCCGGATTGATCATCAAGGAAGGCGAGACGCCGATCGTACCGGTGATGCTGTTCAACGCCAAGCTCTCCCAGGATTTCGCCAAGGAACTCTACGCTGAAGGAATCTACGCCGTGGGTTTTTTCTTTCCGGTGGTGGCCAAGGGCCAGGCGCGCATCCGCACCCAGCTTTCGGCCGCCCATGAGCAGCACCACCTGGACAAAGCCCTGGCCGCCTTTACCAAGGTCGGAGCCAGGTTCGGCATTCTGCACAAGACCAAGCAGGAGATCATAGACCAGTACGGCCTGTGATCCCGGCCGGGACCCAACCGTGACTATCAGCGAAAAGATCGGCCAGCTGCTGATGGTCGGTTTCCGCGGGATAAAAGCCGGCGAATGCGCGCCCATCATCGGGGATATCCGCGCCGGCCGCATAGGCGGCATAATCCTTTTCGACCGCGATTTGGCCCTTAAAAGCGACCGGCGCAACATCCTTTCACCCCGGCAACTTAAAGACCTGATCCGCTCTCTGCAAGCCGCCGCCGCCATTCCTTTGCTGGTGGCCGTGGACCAGGAAGGCGGGCAGGTGGCGCGGCTCAAAGCGGAATGCGGTTTCCCGGCCACGATCTCGGCGCAGAGCCTGGGCGACCTCGACGACCCGGGAGAGACCCGTCGCCAGGCCGAAAAAATCGCCGTCGTACTCGCCGATGCCGGCATCAATCTCAATTTCGCTCCGCTGGTAGACCTGAATGTCAATCCAGGCAACCCGATCATCGGCAGATACCAGCGCAGTTTTTCCGCCGATCCGCACACGGTCACCCGCCACGCCCTGGCGGTGATCGAAGCCCAGAGCGAACACGGAGTTGTCAGTTGCCTGAAGCATTTTCCGGGCCACGGCAGCTCGCGCCAGGATTCCCACTTCGGCTTCACCGATGTCAGCGCCACCTGGGATGCGCTTGAACTTGAGCCCTATCGCGAACTCATCAGCCGCGGCCGGGCCGAGGCCGTTATGACCGCCCATATATTCAACCACTGCCTGGACCCGGAATTCCCGGCCACGCTTTCCCGGAAAACCATCACGGGCCTGCTGCGGCAGGAGCTGGGCTTCGCAGGGCTGGTCATTTCCGACGACATGGACATGAAGGCCATCAGCGCTGAATACAGCAGGGAAAAAGCCTTGGAACTGGCGCTTGAAGCCGGCAACGACATCATCCTTATTGCCAATAACCTGTCCTACGATGAAAACATAGCCGTCGCGGACGCGGGACATCATCCTCGGCCTGATCGCGTCCGGACGCGTCAGTGAAACCCGCATCGATGACGCCTGCCGGCGCGTCCTGAAACTGAAAAAGGCCAGCTCGCCCTGAGTGAAGCATGAGCGGATCGGGCCAGGCAGTTAAGCGTTTTTAGATTCAAGCATCCAGCCCGCTAGCGGGGATCATTCCACTTTAGGCAATTCCACGTTAAATGTGCTGCCCTGGCCTATTTCACTTTCGGCCCAAATGCGCCCCTGGTGCCGGCGCACCAGTTGCTCGGCAATGGACAGGCCCAGGCCGGTCGAAGATTCACCGCCGGTAGGCCGGGCGCTCAAACGCTGGAATTTTCCGAACAGTTTTTGCTTGTCTTCGGGAGTGAGTCCGGGGCCTTGATCCTGGATGGCCACCAGCACAGTTTTTTCCAGACAGCGGACATTGACGGCAATGGAAGTTCTGCCGGGAGAAAATTTAATGGCATTACTGACCAGGTTGTCGAATATCTCCTTCAGCCATTCCGGATCGCCATTGACCAGGCAGCCCGGTTCGATATTGAGATCAATTTTTTGCTCCTTGTTCAGCATCTGGTTGGCAAATCCTTCGCTCACCTGCTCGAGCAAAGTCCCGATATCGACGACCTGCAGTTTCAGCTTGATATCACCGGTTTCAATGTGCGATATTTCCAGCATTTCGTTGACCAGAGCCAGCATGCGCTTCGAAGACTGGGAAATTTTCTCCGCCAAGCGGACATTGGCCGGCAGTTCGGGATTCTGCCGGCAGATCAGATCGGCTGAACCCATGATGGACATCAGCGGATTTTTCAGGTCATGCACTGCGATACGCTGCATTTCATCCTGAAGCCTCTTGGCGGTGAGCAATTCATCGTTGACCCTGGAAAGTTCACCGGTCCTCTCTTTCACCAACGTCGCCAATTCCCTTTCCCGCCGCTGCAGGAGGTTAAAACGCCATCTGAAAGCCAATACAACCAGGAGCAGCACACTGAAAGCGGCAATGGCCCTGAACCAGATTGTCTGGAAGAAAAACGGCTGCAGCTCGAAGCGCAAGCTTGCCCCCTTCTGGTTCCATTTGCCGTCGTTGTTGCAGGCGATCACCCGGAAAGTGTAGCGGCCCGGCGGCAGGTTGGTGTAGGAAACCCGCCTCTGGCTGGTTTCCGCGCTCCAGCCGCTGTCAAACCCCCTGAGCATGGTCTTGAAACGGTTTTTTTCGGGAATAAGAAAACTGAGGGCGGTATAGGTAAACTCCAGTTTTTTGCGGCCGGGGCCGATGACCGGCACTGCCCCCAGGTCGACAGCCTGACCTTCAACGATCATTTTTTCAATGTGTACCGGCGGTAGGCGCTCGTTGCGCTTGCGGTAATCGGGGTCGATCACCGTCACGCCCCTTGATGGTCGGGAACCACAACTTGCCGTCCCGGGATTTCCATCCCGCCGGCTGGGCCGGACCGCTGCATTCGATGCCGCTCATCCCTTCTGATTTGCCGTAGGAAAGCGAATGGATCCGCTGAATATTGCCGTCGCTGAAATCATTCAATTCCTTTTTACTGGCCCGGTAAACACTATTGTTGCAGTTCATCCACAAGGTAACCATGATCGTCCTCAAGGATCTGGAAAGCCACATCACTGATCAGCCCGTCCCGGGAACCAATGGTACGGAACTGGCCGTTCTTGAAACGGATCAGCCCGCCGCTGTTGGTGCCGAGCCAGAGTGTCCCGTCGCGCATCGGGATAGATCGCCCAGATGGCATTCTGGGAAGTTCCGGATCGCGGCTGGTAAACAGTGAATTCCCCCTGCCGAAAGCGGTAAAGGTCGCCATTGTAGGTTCCGACCCATACAGTGTCCTCGCGGTCCTGGCTGATGGCGTAAATGAAATCGTCGCTTAAACCGCTGCGCCGGCTGTAATTGGTGATGCGTCCGTCGGGGTGCAAAACATCGATACCGCCGCCATTGGTGCCGGCCCAAATAGTGCCGTCGCGGGCAGCCAACACGGCACGCACGATGTCATTGGCCAGGCCATTGCGGGTCGAATACACTTTCACCTCACCGTTTTTCAGGCGGTGCAGCCCGCCGCCGTAGGTGCCGAACCAAATGGCGCCGTCGTTGGCCTGGGCGATGGACCAGATGCGCAGGTCGCGCAATCCCTGTTTTTTGCCAAAAATCTCGAATTTGCCGGAACGGAAGCGCGCCAGGCCGCCGCCGATCGTACCGATCCAGATTGAGCCATCATTGTCCTGCATGACCGAACGCGTGGGATCTACCGGGAGACCGCTGCGCCGGTTATAAAAAAAATTGCGGTCGTCCTTGAGACGGTTCAGGCCGCCGCCGTACGTACCGACCCAAAGGCTGCCTTCATCGTCTTCGACCAGGGCGCGGATCGAATCGTTGCTCAGGCCTGATTGCCGCCTCAGGTTGCTGAACACGCCACGCTCAAACCGGTTCAGGCCGCCGCTATCCGAACCGACCCACAGGTCGGCGTTGCTGTCCTGGTAAATAACACGGATATCGTTCCCGGACAATCCGTCCTTCTGGGTGTAGACACGGGACACCCCGGAGTTGAACTCGACCAGGCCGGCACCGGCCGTGCCTATCCACAGGGTATCATCACGACCAACGCAAAGTGCAATAATGGTATTGCCCGACTTGCCGTTTGGCAGCGCATGCTGACTGAAATAGCCGGAACGATAACTGAAAAGTCCTGTGCTGGTCCCGATCCACATGGTGCCGTCTCGCCCGGCACAAAGGGCCGATATGTAATTCTGCTCCAATCCGTCAGCGATCGAAAAAACCGTGAAAGCGCCATTTTGATAGCGGTTGAGCCCCTGGGTGGTGCCGATCCACACACCGCCCCGGGCATCGCAAGCCAGTGAAAGGATGAAATCGCTGGAAAGGCCGTCGTCAACGGTAAAATTTCGGAATTTGCCGCCGCGGCGGCAGAGCAGCCCGTTGGGCGTGCCGATCCACATAGCCCCATCAGTGCCTTCGGCGATGACCATCATGCCGTTGTGGCGGATTTCGGGGGTGTTGGATTTGTCAAAAACAGTGAAGTGCATTCCGTCGAAACGGGCCAGTCCTTCATAGGTGCCGATCCACAGGTAGCCGTCCCGGGACTGAACCATGCTCAAAACCGAATTCTGGGGGATGTCACTGTTGTCGGTGGACCACAGATCAATAATATGGTGGCTGATATCCTTTTGCGCATCCAGAGCCCAGGAAAAACAGGCTCCGATCATGAAAATAAAGAAAAACAGCGCTGCCGGCCTTAAAAAACAGAGCGGCCGGCAAGTTGAACAGCTTACGGTTTTGCTCATCCCGACGAATATACTCCAAAACAAATAAAAATAAAAGCACTTTTCTGATCCGCTGCTGGGTGCGGAGTTGCCCCCAGGAGATCGCATCTTTATCCGGGCTGCGAATTGGTGTAAGATAAATCATTCAAGGAGATCCCATGTATCAGCGAGTGAAATACGATTTCAAACAGGAATTGATCAAGATCAAGGATGCCGGCCTGTTCAAAGAGGAACGGCTGATCCTTTCCAGCCAGAAGCCTACCATCCATGTCTCATTCCCGGCCGGCGCCGAACCCCGGGAGGTGTTGAATTTCTGTTCCAACAACTACCTGGGCCTGGCCAACCATCCCGACCTGATCCGCGCTGCCCACGAGGCCCTGGATCGCTATGGGTTCGGCCTGGCCTCGGTGCGCTTCATTTGCGGCACCCAGGACCTGCACAAGCAGTTGGAAGAAAGGATCTCGCAATTCTACCGCACCGAGGATACCATTCTTTATTCATCCTGCTTCGACGCCAACGGCGGCCTGTTCGAAAGCCTGCTTGGAACCGAGGACGCCATCATCACCGATGCCCTGAATCACGCCAGCATCATCGACGGCATCCGTCTGTGCAAGGCCAAGCGTTTCATTTACGAGCACTCCGACATGCAGTCACTGGAAAACGCCTTGAAAAAAGCCCGCGAGGGCATGGATATCTGGGACGGTCCCGGCCTGGCCAAGGAGCCGGTCCCGGCCCGCAATATCCTGATCGCCACCGATGGCGTGTTCTCCATGGACGGCGACATCGCCGATATAAGGAGCATCGTCGAACTGGCCGCCATCTATGACGCTTTGGTCATGGTGGACGATTCCCACGCCACCGGATTCCTGGGAAAAACCGGCCGCGGTTCCATCGAATACAACGACGCTTTAGGTAAAGTTGACATTATCACCTCGACCCTGGGCAAAGCCATGGGGGGAGCTTCGGGCGGATTCAGCAGCGGTCGCCGGGAAATGATCGAGATCCTGCGCCAGAAATCACGGCCATACCTTTTTTCCAACACATTGGCTCCGGCCATCGCCGCCGCCGGCATCGCCGCATTCGAATTGCTTGAGCAGAGCGACGACCTGCGCCGGAAACTCATGGCCAACACCCTGGCTTTCAGAAGCGAGATGAGCCGGCTCGGGTTCGACCTCAACGAGGGCAGCCATCCCATCGTGCCCATCCTTTTACGGAAATTCGAAAACGATGCCCAACTGTCGCAGCGCATGGCACAAGACCTTTATGACGAGGGAATCTATGTGGTCGGCTTCTTCTTCCCGGTGGTGCCGCGCGGCCAATCGCGCATCCGCGTCCAGATTTCTGCGGCCCACACCCCCGGGGATATCGAAAAGGCCGTCAACTCTTTCGCCAAGGTGGGCCGCAAACACGGCGTCATATAAAAAACAGGTCGGTTCTCAAGCGCAGCTCGCGGAGAAAAGCCATTTTTCAAAAATCCATGAATGTGCTATAATGGAAAAAATGCACAAGGAAAAACAGAGATGATGAACAAAATTACGCAAAAAGCTCCGAAAGGTATCTTGTTCTGGCTGCTATCACTGGTGATCCTCATCATGCTGTGGAACATGCTCAGCAACGTTTCCAACAGCAAGACCAAAACACTGACATTTTCCGAATTCATGGACAAAGTCGAAAATGACCAGATATCCAGCGCCCAGATCGCCAGCAATGTTGTCAAGGGCGACATGAACCTGGAAGATGGGAGCGCTTACACCCGCTACGAGTCCACAATTCCCCTGGATTACCCCGACCTGATCAGCAAGCTGCGCCAGCACAAAGTCAATATCGAAGTGGAAAAACTGAACAAGAACGAGTGGTTGAGCATCCTCCTTTCCTGGGCGCCATTCGTGATCATCATTGTTTTCTGGATCATGATCATGCGCCAGCAGGGCGGCAACAAGGCCTTCACCTTCGGCAAAAGCAAAGCCCGCATGTTCACCGGCGACCGCAACAAGTACACTTTCAAGGACGTGGCCGGGGTCGAAGAAGCCAAGGAGGAACTGGAAGAGATCATTGAATTCCTCAAGGAACCCAAGAAATTCCAGCGCCTGGGCGGCAAGATTCCCAAGGGCGTGCTGCTCATCGGGCTCTCCAGGCACCGGCAAAACCCTCCTGGCCAAGGCAATCGCCGGCGAGGCCAATGTCCCTTTTTTCTCCATTTCCGGTTCCGATTTTGTCGAGCTTTTTGTGGGCGTCGGGGCTTCCCGGGTGCGCGACCTGTTTGACGAAGGCAAAAAACACGCTCCCTGCATGATATTCATCGATGAGATCGATGCCGTGGGCCGGCAGCGCGGCACCGGCCTGGGCGGCGGCCATGACGAACGCGAGCAAACCCTGAACCAGCTGCTGGTGGAAATGGACGGCTTCGATGCCAACGAAGGAGTGATTATCATCGCCGCCACCAACCGCCCCGACATTCTCGACTCGGCCCTGCTGCGGCCGGGGCGCTTCGACCGCCGCATCGTCGTTTCCATCCCCGACGTCAAGGGCCGCGAAGAGATCCTCAAGGTGCACACGCGCAACACGCCTTTGGCCAAGGACGTCGACCTGCAGATACTGGGCCGCTCCACCCCTGGTTTCACCGGAGCCGATATCGCCAACATGGTCAACGAAGCCGCCCTGTATGCTTCACGCAACGGTAAAAAAAGCATCGCCATGGAGGATTTCGAATACGCCAAGGACAAGGTGCTGATGGGCAGTGAAAGAAAAAGCATGATCATCTCCGAGGAGGAAAAACGGATCACTGCCTACCACGAAGCCGGCCACGCCCTGATCGCCTCCCTGGAAAAGGAAGCCGACCCCCTGCACAAGGTTTCCATTATCCCCCGCGGCATGGCCTTGGGTCAGACCCAGCAATTGCCGCTGAACGACAAGTACACCTACTCCAAAACCTACCTGGACGCACAGCTGTCGGTGCTTTTGGCCGGACGCATCTCCGAGGAAATATTTCTCGGCATCACCACAACCGGCGCCGGCAACGATTTCGAAAAGGCCACATCCATCGCCCGTAAAATGGTCTGTGAGTGGGGCATGTCGGCCATGGGACCGATCAGCTTCGCCAAGAAGGAAGACATGATCTTCCTGGGCCGCGACCTGATGTCCCACAATGAATTCTCCGAGGAGACTTTGCAGATGATCGATATCGAGATCAAAAAGATCATCGACCAGGCCTACGCCAGTTCCAAGAAGATCATTCTGGAAAACCGTGCAAAACTGGAGATCATCGCCCAGGGGCTGCTGGAGAAGGAGTCCCTGACCTCGGACGACATCGCCGCCATCCTGGGCACTCAGAAGAAATCCAGCGGCCGCCTGCAAACGAAAAAAAAGAAACCCAGGAACGAAAACAGCCAGCCAAGCCAAAAATAGATGATCATTGAAAACATCATCAATGCCTTTGCCAAATTCACCATGCGGGATATTCTCGATATTTTCCTGATCTTCCTGCTGATCTATTACCTGCTGCTGCTGATCAAGGGGACAAAATCATACCAGATGGCTCTGGGGCTGATGCTGATCGGCTTTTTCGCCTTGATCACCGACCTGCTCAAGCTTACCGCTTTCGCCTTTATTTTAAACAACTTCTTCACCTATCTGGTTTTTGCCATCATCGTTCTGTTCCAGGGCGAATTTCGCAAGATACTGGCCGAGATCGGCGGCAAGCTCAAGACCAAATTCATCCCCACCGACATCTCGCGTATCCGTGATGAGATCGTCAATGCCGTTGTAGCCATGGCCCTGGGAAAGGTCGGTGCCTTGATCGCCGTGGAAAGAGAGATCAAGCTGAAATCCTACATCGACAAACACATCAGGATCGACGCCCTGATCTCCAAGGACATGCTGCTTGACCATTTTTTCTCCCAATACCCCGCTGCACGACGGAGCGGTGATCATTTCCGAAGGCCGCATCGCCGCCGCCAATTGCTTTTTTCCCTATCCGCCGCTCCTGGAATTAACTCCGGCAGGAGGCCGGCACCTGGCCGCCATCGGCATCAGCCAGGAATCAGACTGCGTGGCCATCGTCGTTTCCGAGCAGACCGGCAAGATATCCCTGGCCGTCAAAGGTGAGCTGATCCGCGGCCTGGATCGCGAAGGCCTGAAAAACAGGTTAAAATTCCTGAAGATATAAAATGCCTGAAAACATAAAAAAGCTTTTTTTGAACAACCTGGGCCTGAAGACCAGCGCCCTGGTCCTGGCCATACTTGTCTGGGCCAGCATCAGCGGCCAGGAAAAGACATTCTCGGAAAAAACACTGAAAGTTCCCGTGGAAGTTTTCAATGTGTCAGCTAAAATGGAAGTGGTCAGCCTGCGCCCGGAAGAAGTGACGGTTTCGCTCAAAGGCGCCAGTAAATTCGTCGCCGCCGCCGCAACTAAAATCATCCCTATCAAGATCGATCTGAAAAACATCAGTGAAAGCAGCAAACTTAATTATTTCGCCGAGGATTACCTGGAAATTCCCACCGGCGTCCAACTCATCTCCATCCACCCGAAAATGATCGAGGTATACGTCGAGGAATTCGCCACCAGGGAAGTGCCGGTGAAGATTCGTTTCCGCGGCCGCCTGAAGCTGCCCCTGATCCTGAAAGAGGCCAGGGTCGTCCCCGACCGGGTTACAGTCATGGGCTACAAATCGCAGATCAACAATATAGACGTCGTCCTGACCGAAGAAGTGGACTTGAGTGAGATCAAAGCAAGCCTGACCCGCCGCATCGCCCTGAAGCAAACCAGGGACATTTTAAAATTCAGGGATCACCGCGACGTGGAACTCCAACTGGAAATAGACAGACCGCAGTGCGAAAAAATGAAGGACAACCTTTTCGGCACCGACGGCATCCGTTCCCCGGCCGGGGCCTTTCCGCTGGACGAAGCCTCGCTGCTCAAACTGGGAGCGGTGATCGCTGGCTTGACTCCCGATCCCGCCATTCTCATCGCCCGTGATACCCGCGCCTCGGGCGCGGTCATCGAAGCGCAGTTAAGCCAGGGCCTGGGCCGGCGCGCCCGCATCGCATCTGCCGGCGTCCTGCCCACTTCGGGATTGGCCTACCTGACCCGGAAGCTGCATTTTGACTTCGGCATCATGATTTCCGCTTCACACAATCCTTTCAGCGATAACGGCATCAAGATATTCAACCATCGCGGTGAAAAAATTTGCCAGCGCCTGGAAAACAGGATCAGTATTGATTTCCAGGCAAGAAAAAAAACAATCCCCGCCCGGCCGCAGGCGATCACGGCCATCTCGAGCCAGCCATTATCAGGATTTTCTTTATGAGAACGGCAGGGACCTGGCCGGGCAAAAAATAAAAATCGCCGTGGACTGCGCCAATGGAGCCGCCAGCTCCATAACCGCCCCGCTTTGCCGCCGCCTGGGACTGAATGCCTCCATCGGCCACGCCCGGCCCAACGGGCGGAACATCAACGCCGGCTGCGGTTCAACCTTCCCGCGCGCCCTGAAAAAACTGGTGGCGGAAAAAAAAGCCGACCTGGGCATAGCCTTTGACGGCGATGCCGACCGGGTGATTTTCTCGGACCGCAGCGGGAACATTTTGGAAGGCGACCATGCCCTTTACATCATGGCTCGATACCTGAATGATACCGAGCCCGGTTTTAACCGCAGGGTGGTCGGCACCGTCATGGGCAATCTCGGCCTGGAAAGGGCGTTGAACGCCATTGGCATCGAATTTCTGCGCAGCGGCGTCGGCGACAAGCACGTGTACCGGATAATGAAAAAAAGAGGCGCCATTCTGGGTGGTGAGCCCTCCGGACACATGATTTTGCGCCAGCGCCAGACGACCGGGGACGGTTTTCTGACCGCGCTTTTTTTCATGAAAGCCCTGGTTTTTTTCCATTGCGGCGCCGATGAGATCTTCAAGCAACTGCGTTTGTATCCCCAGCAAACGGTCAACATTCCGATCAGGCGCAGGAAAGATCTGAAAACCTGGAAAACACTCAAGCAGGCTGCCAGGGAGTTTGAGAAAAAAAACGGCGACCAGGCACGCTTGTTGATCCGATATTCGGGCACCGAAGCCAAGCTGCGTATCATGATGGAAGCCCGGGACCGGGACGTCATCGAAAAAAATATGCCGATTTTCCAGTCATTGGTGGAAAATGAAATTGGAGACCAACATGAAACTTAGCGTCAATATCGATCACATTGCCACCATTCGCCAGGCGCGGATGGCCAACGAACCGGACCCTGTTTACGCGGCGGTGCTTGCTGAAATGGGCGGCGCCGACGGCATCACGGTGCATTTGCGCCAGGACCGCCGGCATATCCAGGAAAGGGACGTCGAGATCCTGCGCCGGGTGATCAAGAGCAAATTGAACATGGAAATGGCCGTTTCCATGGAAATGGTCAAGATCGCACTGAAATACAAGCCTGACCTCTGCACGCTGGTGCCGGAAAGCAAGGATGAAGTCACGACCAGCGGCGGGCTTGACGTGATCATGTTCGCCGACAAGATCCAGGAAGTAGCGGGCAATCTGCTGGCGGCAGGCATAGGCGTTTCATTGTTCATTGATCCGGAGATCGATCAAATCAAGGCCTGCCACCGCCTGGGCATCCGCATCATCGAATTGAACACCGGCGACTACGCCAAAAATGCCGGCAACAGTTACGCAAAACTGGAACTGGAAAAAATCGGCAAAGCGGTCAATTATACCAAGAAACTGAACTTCACCCTGCTGGCCGGCCACGGACTTACCTATCAAAACATCCGTCCCATCGCCGCCATCACCGAGATCGAGGAACTGAACATCGGCCACTCCATCGTGGCCAATGCCGCTTTTCTTGGACTGAGGCAAGCCGTGGCCCGCATGAAGGAGCTGCTCGTTTGCTGAAAAAAATTTTCAAGGCCAGCCTGGCGGTTCTGGCCATTGCCATAGCCATCACCGCCTTCAACGGTCTCTCCTTTCAAAAAAGAAACAACAATCGCCCCCTGCCTTCTTATTATAAAAAAGGCGTTTTTCATTTGCATTCCAATTTTTCAGACGGCATCGGCGGCATTGATGAGATCTGCCGTGATGCCGGCGCCCAGAATCTGGATTTTGTCATTCTGACCGATCATGGCCGGCCCAACCTGCAGGCTTCGGCTGCCACGGCCTGGATCCACGACACGTTGCTCATCGGCGCCTCGGAATTTTCTCTACATTCCGGCCACCTGGCCGCGGCCGGATACCGCACTCCAGATTATATTTTCCCGCCCGAGCCGCAGGAAGCGATCGCGGAAGTCAACCGCGACCGGGGCGTAACGTTCATCTCCCACCCCCTGGACCGCAAGATCCCCTGGACCGACTGGCAGGTCAGCGACTTTACCGGTATTGAAATCATGAGCATGTATCAGCTGGCCAGAAAGAATCTGTTGTACGGATTGACCCTGTTTCCGCTGCAATACATGTTGAATCCCGACTACGCCTTGACCTCGCTGATCTCATACCCGCGCCAGGAACTGGAAATCTGGGACGGCTTCAATCGTGAAGGAAAATACTTACGGCATCTACGCCCTGGACACTCACGCCAAGCTTCCGATCAGCGAGAAAACCAGCTTGCATTTTCCTTCCTACGGAGCCACCTTCAAAATATTGCGCATCTACGTAAAAGTGGACCGCGAACTCGAGAAGGACGCCAATACGGCGGCCGCGACCATCATTTCCTCTCTGCGCCGCGGCGACTTCTTCTGCGTCATCGAATCGCTGGCCGCGGCCAACGGCTTCGAAAATTACTATCTGGAAAAAGACGGCCGCCGGGTGGAAATGGGGGGAGACGCCGCGGCCGGCGGCGGCGTGCTGGTTCTGAAATTGCCCTTCAATTTTTCAACCGACATCCTGATCAAGAAAGACGGGGGAAAATTCAAGACGATCCGCGACAACAACCGGCAGGAAATTGCCGTTCCCATCAATCGGCCCGGGGTATATCGCTGCGAAATATCGCCGCATTCTGGCCCCGGCAGTGATCTGCCCTGGATCCTGGCCAATCCCATCTTCATCGGCCGCTCAAGGAATCCGGAAAAGCCTGAGACGGTCACGCCCCGACGTATCCTGGCCGGGTCTGAAAATTATTTCCAGATCGAAAAGAATCCCCTTTCCCAGGCCGCACTGCAGGTTGATAACCAAGCCTCCGACCAGCCGGTCACCCGCTTTACCTTTGTCCTGCGGCAGGAATCACCTGCACAGGTCGACTTCTGGACAGCCCTGGCCCGCAGGGAAAACCTCGATTTTTCAAATTATCGGGGCTTTGTTTTCGAAACCCGCGGCAGCCGGCCCATGCGTTTCTGGCTGCAATTTCGCAATGGCCAGGACCGACTGGAATCCGCGTTCCAGCATTCATTCCTGGTCGGGGAAAACTGGCAGCGGATCGCCATCCCTTTCGCCCGTTTTCACCGCCTTTACGGCCCCAATACTACAGCCGATCTAAAAAAAATCAGCGCCTTTTTTTTCACGATCGACAATGGCAACTCCCACTCCGGCTCCGGGGGCGAGATCAGCTTGCGTTCTATCGGCCTGTATTGAAAACCTTGCTGCAGCAGAAAGCCGCGGCCCCTTTCTACTTGACCTTGCTTTTTTGTCCACCTTTGTTTTTCGAGGTCCGTGCCTTGATCTCGGTGATAATTCCGTCAACCTGCGGCTGCTTGCCATTCAAAGCCAGAGAGGCTTCGAAAGCTTTCAGGGCCTCTTCCATGTCGTTGAGCTTGAAAAAAGAGAAACCGATCAAATTCAGAACGCGGATGTCGCTGTTGTAGATTTTATTGGCTTTTAGCAGCTCGTCGAGGGCCGGCTCGAAGCGCTCCAGGCCGAACAGGGCCGTGCCTTTGATCAGGTGATAATCAAAAGCGAATTTAGCGAATCTGCCGAGGTTCTCCACGGCAGCCAGTACCTGGGAATACTTCTTCAGCCTGTTGGCCAGAGTAAACTGGGCCACGTACCCTTCCGCGAAATCGGGATTGTCCTGAACGCTTTTGGCAAAATACAGCTCCGCTTTCTCCAGGTTGCCAATCCCTTCGAACTGCTGGCCCTGGGCATAGTTGAAAATATAGGGATTGTCAACCATGACCTGCTTGTAGGTTTCGATCGGGTGGGCGATTTTCTGGATCGGGGAAATGGTAAAATCGGTTTTTTTGCTGTCCAGCAGGGCGCCCCCCGGAGCGCGCAGACGCATGGTCAATTCATAATAATCGGAACGCAGATCCTTTTTGTCGAGCGCCAGTATCAGGTGCAAATCCTTGGCAAACGGCTGTTCATTCAATGATTGGCGCACGGTGCGGCTGAATTTGAACCTCTCGTTCAGGCCGCGCAATTCAATCTCGACCTCGCCCTTTTCCCAGACTTCCCGGGTCAGGTCATAGACACCGACCAGCAGGTGGGGAACATCGCTGAGACCGAAGGTCTTATCGATATCAACGGACAATACTTTGTTGAAGAATTTGTAGGTGTGAAAGAAATTGTTGCTTTCGATCGCCTGTTTGTAGCCGAGGATGGGGTCGGCCAGGTACGGCTTCTGTCCGGAGTGGGGTACGTGAATGGCATGATCAAAATAGGAGAATTCCTTGCCCACGGAGTTTTCAATGAACACAACCAACTGGTAATCTCCGGGAATCACCGGGAAGGAATCGTGGACCACTACCCCCCCGCCCTCAAGGCCCTGGACCTTGTCCGGTGCGAAATAAAATTCGAAATTTTTGACATACTGATAAACGATGGTTTCGCCTTTGCGCAAACTGACGTTAAGGTTCAGATTGAAAAAATACTTGTCCTCGTCTTCATTGAAGCCCAGGGAGAGTCTTTTGGGCCGCACGGAAACATTGACGAAATCACAGCCGTAGCGCTCTTCACGGGTGACGGATACCAGGTTGGAATTTTCAATGAAATTGGCCGAGGATTCAATGTTGACATATCCTTTGTATTTCAGGAAGTTGGTGGCATAGGAAAGATTCAGCCTTTTGGTCGGCGACTCGAAAATGCTGGCCATAATGAAATTGTTGCGCAAGGATGGCCGGTAATTGTCGGTCATTTCATTGGGGATCATGGATATGGCCGGGCCGGCCAGGGTCGGCGCCAGGTCGTATATTTTGTTGTAGAGGGCCACGTAATTGTCCGTATCCAAGGGCGAATCCTGAATAAGCAGCGCAGCCGGACCGTCCAGGGCCGGGTTGTACAATTTCCATTCCCCGCCGCCGTGACGCTTGTAGAAAACGATGTTGAAATACGTCGGCAGTCCCAGGCTGGCGTCACCATAGTAATACCAGACCTGAACCGGGTACAATCCCGGCTTCTCATCAAACCGTTCCTGGCTGTTGGGCTTGCCCAGGATCATGTAGATCCTGCCCTGGTCGGTCATCCAGCCCGGACGCGCCGCACCGCGCCTGAAAAAATCGTTGGCGTAGGCAAAGCGTTTTTCGATCTCGCTCTTGAATTCATTTGCAGGCGTACCCGGGGTGGGATCGCGCTGCAGCCAGAAGATCCTGATAAAAGCGTCGCGGTCGCGGTCATTGGTCAGTTTTAAGAAAACCTTGCGTTCATCCGCATAGGTGATATGGGTGATCATGTCGAGCCAGTTCCGGTATTCGGCATTCAGCTCTTTATAAACCTCTTTTTCTGTTGCAGCGAATTCACGTTTTTTCCCGACCTGCCCTTCCTGGCCGGCAGACCCGGCAGCCAGGAGGACCGACAAAAGGATGAGATAAATTGCTTTTTTCATGCCCGAATTATAATGGACCATCCCGGCAAAGTCAACCGGGGAAACGCCGTGGCCATGCCCCGTGAGGCGGTGGGAAAAGAGCCGCAGCCGCACGAAATGCGGCGGGAAACGATTGACTAATGTCAGGGATTTTGATAAAGTGAAGATTGCCAATTTGCTCCAAAAGGAAAACCATGGAAAAAACGATAGCTATCCGCCGCGAAGATAAAAATAAATGGGAAAAAAGGGTGCCGCTTGTACCGGACGATGTGCGCTGGCTCAAGGAAAAGCACGGCATGCGCATCATCGTTCAGCCTTCCAAAATCAGGATCTTTTCCGATGAGGATTTCCGCAGTGCCGGAGCCGAGATCAGCGAAGACCTCAGAGAGGCAAGCGTCATTCTGGCAGTCAAGGAGATCCCGGCTGCCCTGTTCGAGAAAAACAAGACCTACGTGTTTTTCTCCCACACCATCAAGGGGCAGGCTTACAACATGCAAATGCTGAAAACCCTGACCGACCTTAAGTGCAACCTGATCGATTACGAGCGCGTGCTCGATGAAAAAAACCAGCGCCTGATTTTTTTCGGCCGTTACGCCGGGTTGGCCGGCATGCTCGACACCTTGCACGCTTTCGGACAGAAATTGCAGGCCCGGGGCATGGTCACTCCTTTCGCCAGGATCCGCCAGGCCTATCAGTACGATTCTCTGGAGCAGGCCAAGACCGAGATTGCGGCCATCGGCCAGGAGATCGACGAGCACGGATTCCCGTCTGAACTATGTCCACTGGTGGTCGGTTTTGCCGGTTACGGCAACGTTTCACGCGGCGCCCAGGAAATTTTCGACCTGCTGCCGTACAAGATCCTCTCAGCCGAGGCCATGGTCGAAATGTTCGAAAATTTTTCCAATGACAACCTCAACCTGTACAAGGTCGTGTTCAGCGAAGACGACCTGGTACGCGCCAGACAGGGAACATTCAACCTTCAGGAATATTACAGCCATCCGGAAAAGTACGAGTCGAAATTCGAAAATTACCTGCCCCTGCTTTCCATCCTGGTCAACTGCATTTACTGGACCGAAAAATACCCGCGCCTGGTCAGCAAGCGCTACCTCAGGGATCGCACAATCCTGGAATCAAACCTCCGCCTGCAGGTCATCGGCGACATCAGCTGCGACATCGACGGTTCCATCGAGATCACCCGCAAGGCCACCATGCCCGACAACGCCTATTACACCTATTTCGCGGAAAGCGACCGTTTTGAGGACGGCGTCCAGTCCCTGGGCGTGACAGTCATGGCCGTGGACAACCTGCCCTGCGAATTTCCCCGCGAATCATCGGTCGAGTTTTCCGCGGTACTGCGTGATTTCATCCCGGAGATCGCCGCCGCCGATTTCAGCCGCGATCCGGAAAACCTGCATTTGCCTTTGCCCATAAAAAAAGCGCTGGTCCTGCACCGCGGCGATTTCGGCCCGGAATATCAATACATGAAGGATTTTTTAAAATAGGAGAATGTCATGAAAAAAATTCTGGTCTTGGGAGCCGGCCTGGTCAGCAGGCCGGGAGTGAATTATCTGCTGGAACAGAAGAACCTGTCGATCACGGTCGCTTCGCGCACGGTGAGCAAGGCCGAGAAACTTGTCAAAGGTCACGAGAACGGCCGGGCCCAGGCCCTGGATGTGGAAAATGACCAGGCCCTGGCCGCCTTGATCAAGGAGCACGATATCGTCATCAGCCTGCTGCCCTGGATCCACCACGTCAAGGTGGCCGGCATGTGCCTGGAACACGGAAAAAACATGGTGACCACTTCCTATGTCAGCGAAGGCATGAAAAAACTGGACAGGCCGGTACGGGAAAAAGGGCTCCTCTTTCTCAACGAGATCGGCGTGGACCCGGGCATCGACCACATGTCGGCCATGAAGATCATTCACGCGGTCGCGGCCGAGGGCGGCAAAGTACTGCATTTCTTTTCTTATTGCGGCGGCCTGCCGGCCCCGGAAAACAACGACAACCCCTTCGGATATAAATTTTCCTGGAGCCCGCGCGGCGTCATACTGGCCTCGCGCAATTCGGCCCGTTTCCTGGAAAACGGCAAGATCGTGGAGATCGAAGGCAAGAACCTGTTCGTCGATCCCCTAGTGGAAGAGATCGAAGGCCTGGGAAAATTCGAAGTCTATCCCAACCGCGACTCGATGCCCTACCAGGAATTATACGGACTGCAGGAAGCGCTGACCGTCAAACGCGGCACCTACCGCAACCTGGGCTGGTGCGCCACACTGAAGAAGATCGTCGACCTGGGACTGGTCGACGAAACCCCGCAGACCAACCTCAAGGGCGTGACCTTCAAAAAAATGACGGCCGACCTTGTCGGCTGCCCGGAGGACGGGAATGTCAAGGAGGCTACGGCCGGGAAACTCGGCATCGCCGTCGATTCGGAGATCATCCAGCGCCTGGAATGGCTGGGCCTTTTCAGCGACGAGCCGGTAGCCGCCTTCGACAACCGCCTGGATATCCTGAGCCAGCGACTGCAGGATAAACTCTTTTACAAGGACGGCGAAAAGGACATGCTCATCCTGCGCCACCGCTTCATCGTGGAGAACAAGGACAAATCACAGGACCTGATCACTTCCACCATGATCGATTTCGGCATCCCCGGCGGCGATTCATCCATGGCCCGCACCGTCAGCCTGCCTTTGGCCATCGCCACGCGCCTGATCGCCGAAGGACGCATCACCATGAAGGGCGTACAGACCCCGGTACATGCCGAGATCTATGAACCGGTCCTGGACGAGTTGGAAACCCTGAACATCAAGATGGTGGAAAAGAGGATCCCCCGGAAATAAAATCCCTTGGATAAAAAAACCATTGGCCTGAACGGGGAACAGGCGGCCGCCGCCTACCTGAAGGATAAGGGCTTTAAAATCATCCAGGCCAATTACCGGATGGCCGGAGCCGAAGTGGACATCATCGCCAGCACGGGCGACATCCTGTGTTTCATCGAGGTCAAGACACGCAAGACCTGCGATTACGGAGCGCCGGAGGCGTTCGTCACCAGGGCCAAGCAGCTGAAGATCATCCGCGCCGCCAAGGTTTTTTCGGCCCGCAAAGCCCTACCGGCAATACCGGGTGCGCTTCGACGTGGTCTCGGTCCTGCGCTCCCCGGACGCCATGGCCTGCGACCACCTGGAAAACGCCTTCGAGGAGTAACCATGCCTGAACTGCGCAAGGATCCCATCACCGGCACCTGGGTCATCATTTCCGAGGAACGCAAAAAAAGGCCGAAATACTATGAAATAGTGGTGGACAAGGACATTTCCATTCCGGAGAACTGTCCGTTCTGCCCGGGCAACGAAGCCATGACGCCGCCTGAGACCTTCGCCCTGCGTCCCGACCATTCGCAGCCCAACGGCCCGGGATGGGAACTGCGCGTGGTGCCCAACAAGTTCCCGGCCCTGCGCGTCGAGGGGAGCTTGCGCAAAAGCGGCGAAGGATTATACGACAAGATGAGCGGCATCGGCGCCCACGAAGTGATCATCGAGACGCCGCGCCACCGGCACACCTGGTTCGACGGCGACCCGGCGCTGATCCGCAATACCCTGCTGGCCGCCAGGGCGCGCATCCTGGACCTGGAGAAGGACTCGCGCTTCAAGTACATCATGGTCTTCAAGAATTTCGGCCCCACGGCCGGCGCCACCCTCTCCCACTCCCACAGCCAGCTCATCGCCCTGCCGGTGGTGCCGCTGCGCGTCCAGGAGGAGATCGACGGCGCCCGCGCCCACTACGAAAGGAAAGAGCGCTGCATTTTCTGCGACATCATCCAGTACGAAAACGAAGCCGACCAGCGCCTGCTCATGGAGAACGAGCATTTCACCGTCCTGGCTCCCTACGCCCCGCGTTTTTCCTTCGAGCTGGCCGTGTATCCCAAGCGCCACAACCCGGCCTTCGAAAGCACTGCCGACAATGAACTGGACAGCCTGAGCTCCATCCTGAGCGAAACCCTGGGCAAGGTGGCCAAGCTGCTGAACCGCCCCGACTACAATTTCATCATCCACAACGCCCCGTGCAGCAACAAGGTCGGCGATTTCTACCACTGGCACATCGAGTTCATGCCGGTGCTGGCGCGCGTGGCCGGCTTCGAGTGGGGCACCGGCTTCTACATCAACCCCGTCTCGCCCGAGGAGTCGGTCCAGTCTCGAGTGGGGCACCGGCTTCTACATCAACCCCGTCTCCCCCGAGGAGTCGATCCAGTCGCTGAAGTCGGTCTGAAATCTCCACGCCTTTTTTCGCTTGATAAAGTTTTGTTTGAAATATATAATAACACCATGGGAAATCACAGGGTTTTGCTGGCGAACTTCATTGATGAGTTCAATTGTTCGACCAAAAATAATAAGATCAAGATGATCGAAAATTGCCCTTTTCCGCAAATAAAAAAAAATAAGGAAAAGGCCTATATCGCGGCACTCGTGGAGGAGCTCTGCGTCAGAAACCGCCTGAAAATCCCCGATTGGGTGGAAGACAAAAGATTCTTTTTAAAAGAACCTTTCTTTGTCGGAGAGTTGGAATCGCTCAAACCTTTTTTGCTGGTGGAGAGTCCGGTTTCATTCCGGCGCAGAAACATATTCGTGTCCGAGAATGTCCTGATCCGGGTATGACGACTCTTTCCAAAAAACAAATCCTGCTCTGCCTGGAAGAACTTTCCGCTGAATTGGAAAAGCAAAATTTAAAAGGCGAAATTCTCCTGTTCGGCGGCGCGGCCATGGTTTTGGCTTTCAATGCCCGAACGTCGACCAAAGACGTGGACGCTATTTTTCGGCCAAAAAAGGAAATTTACGCCATCAGTGAAAAAATCGCCCGCAAACATCATCTGCCGGAGGGTTGGCTGAACGATTCCGTAAAGGGCTTCATCAGCAGCGATTCTTTCAAACAAAATCTTTTCATAAGACATAAAAACTTAGCGATATATACTCCGGAACCCCAATACCTCTTGGCCATGAAATGCATGTCCATGAGAATCGGCCTGGAAAGTTCTGATATTGACGACATCAAAACCCTGTTGAAATATTTGCAGATCAAAAAAACTGAAGATGTATTTCAATTGCTGGAACAATACTACCCGCAAAACAAAATTCCACAGAAAACCTTCTATGCCATCGATGAAATCCTGAAAAAGCTTATTTAGCAGAAACGTCAAGGATCCTTTCCCAGATCACTCACCGGAAGCTGGCTCCGGCGGCGGAGCGGCCAGCTGGGCCAGCAGGTCTCGCCCGAGGAGTCGGTCCAGTCGCTGAAGTCGGTCTGACTCAGGATAACCCCATATTGTCTAATCCTGGCTGAAAAGCACAACGGTCAAGTACTTGAAATCCCCTCGCTGCATGCCGGCATGGTTATTGTTTCGGCCGGACATCTATGGCCCCTATTTGCCCTTGGGGGCGGCGATGTCGAGCCAGGCGAACCACAGCGGGTGGTGTTTTTTGTACCAGCGCAGGATCTCCAGCAGTTTCACCTGGTAGGCGGGTGATATCACCTCGGGCGGGATGCGGTCGAAGTGAACGCGGATGTGGTCCTGCTGGGGAAATTCCAGCGCTTCCGAGCACAGGGTCTGCAGTTCGTTGCGGATGCGCCCCGAGTCGGAGATGCGCACCGGCCGGTGCTCGTAGTCCTCGCCGCCCATGAAGCGGTTGAGCAGCGGATTGAAGACCAGCCAGCTCTGCTCCAGGGTCTCCCCCAGCCGCAGGGTGAAGGTGATGCGCTTGTCGCCGCGCGAGCCGGCCAGCCGCACCGTCACGCGGTAGAGCCCGGGCTCGACCTCTTCCACCCCGGGCGCCCCGGAATAGGGGTCGGGGCACATGTAGCCCGACACGGCCAGCACGTCCCATTTCTTTTCGGGGAAGAAATCGTCCGCCTCGACCGAGGCCTTGTGCACCGGGATGCCGGCCTGGCTGGCATCCTCGATCATGGCCCGGAAACGGGCGGCATCGGCTGCATCCACCTTGCGTCCGAGCACCTGTCCCAGCCGGACAGGGAATTCCTTGGCATCGGGATCGAGCCCCATCACCAGGCGCTCGCGGTGGTAGGGCACCTCGAAGGTCGAGGTGAAGGGGGAGATATAGGCGGCCAGCCCCAGCATGGGGGCCAGGCTGGCGGCCTGGATGGCCTCGGCCGATGCCGCGTAGCCGTCGCATAAAAACAGGTGGCGCGCTCCGTCCTGTTCATAGGGGCCGATGTGGTAGGTCGGGGCATAGGTGCCCGATTCGGTGAAGGCGGGAATCCCGGTCGGCAGGGGAAAACCCTCTTCGACGATTTGCGCCCCCAGGTCGGTCCATTCCCGCCAAAGATCGCCGATGCGCATCTCCCGGCTCTTGCCGCCCAGGGTCCAGATGTGGACGCGTTCCGGGGCGATGTCGGGGTAGGTCTTGCGGATGGCCTGCATCACCTGCGCGCGCGGGGTGCGGAAAGAGATGAGGATCGACTCCTCGGCGGCCCGGTCGGCCACCTGGCGCGGCAGGAAGAGATTGCCCATGTATCCCTCGTAGGGGCGGGTGATGGCCAGCGGCTGGTCGAACAGGTGCAGGACGGTCATCGCTCCTGTCTCGGCTCCCTTGGAGAAGCGCGAAGTGTTCTCCAGGGTATCGATGGCCGCGCCCCAGATGGTGATGCCGGCGGTCTTGATGTCGCGGTAGAACTCCTCCCAGCCGTAGTCCTTGCGGTTGAGCAGCCGCACCACCTTGCGGTCCAGCCAGCGGGCCACGGCCGGCCGGGCGTAGACACGGCCGAAGCCGAGCTGGGGATTGGAGCCCATCTCCGGGGACTCCCCGGCCTTGGGCATCAGCCCCTCGCCGACGCAGACCATGATGGCATGGTTCTCGGGCAGCTGGCGCGACAGGTACCACAGGCTCTCGCTCATGGCATAGGCCGAGATGGCGTCGGCCTCCTTCTTGGCACGGTTGAGGCCGTCCTTGTCGAGCCCCTTGCCGGCCCCGTAGCGGCCGAAAAGGCGGGTGCCCAGTGCCGTCACCGCACCGGTGACGGCGAACAGCCGCTCCATGCTTCCTTCCATGAACGAGATCTCCCTGGTGAATTCCTTGGCCGGCTCGCCGCGCACCCAGAAAACCTCAACGTTCTCCAGCCAGATATGGAAGCGCCCCAGGATGGGGCGGGCATCGAAAGCCCACTGGGCGATCAGGTCCCGTTTCTCTTGAGAAGAAGAAGTCATGGCAACCTCCTTGATTGGCGATAAGTCAAGCTCGCAGTACAATCCGTCGCGGCACCGGAACGCTCCACATTGTAGGCAAAGTTCAGGATAAAATCAAGGCGCCTCAACCCTTTAAGCAAGACATATCAGCGGACGTCCACGGTCTTCTTGATCGCGGCGCGCAGGCTTGCGCCGGCCAGTGCGGACAATCCGGCAACGATCGCTCCCAGAAGGCCGGCGACCATGACCATCAGCCAGCCCCGATTTTGGCCGATCCCGAACATGGCGGCGACGCGGTCGGCGATGATGCGGCTGGAAGTTAGATATAAATACAGGCTGGCCCCGAACCAGCTCAGGCCGCCGGCAACGGCTCCCCGCCCGGCAGCCCTGCCCGGCGCAGTTTTGGCCGCCAACCCGAAAGCCAGGGGCACCAGGGCCACCCAGATCCAGGACTGCAGGCCCCATTCCAGGACCACGATAAGGATTATTTGGCTGAGGACGATCATTTGCTGCCTCCGATCTCGGTGCGACCGCTGATGCGGGCATGGTTCTGGCCGGCCGCTTTCAGGAACAACAACTCGTAGGCTTTCCCGGCCAGCCAATCGCGGATGCCGTCATCGTAAAAGCGCGAACCGGGGTTGCCCGAGGCGCCACCGGGGAGGATTCCCCAGGCGCGTACCGTCGGGCCCATCTCCACCACCATGCGCCAGGAGGGACCGTGCGACCTGGAGGCGGCATTGATGATGCCGGGACCGCCGCTCACAGCCAGAGGAGCTGCGCCCAGACCCGGTACGCGGCCGAGATGACGAATGGTCACCGGGTTGGCCCGGCCCCAGTTCCAGGCTGGCCCGAAAGCGCCGCATTGTTCCTCAAGCCGGACGATAGTCCGACTGAAAGCCATACGGACAATGTCGCTGAGGGATTCCTTTGCCGGCGTGGCCAGGTCGTCGAAATAGGGCGAGTCCGGCTCGCGCAGGATGAGTTCCATGGTCCTGTCGGCTGCCGGCGCCAGGAAGAGCTTGCCGCCTTTTTCCAGATCATCATCCCAGATGGCCATGTATATTTCGCTCCAGAAACGGTTGAAAAGGGTCGGCTCCGTGCTTTCGGCCCGAAAGATATAATCCCAAGCCGCGAGTTCCCGGACTCGCGCCTGCTCAACTGCAGTCAGCCCCGTTTTCGGCAAGAGCTCGAGAAGGCTGGGCAGGATGGTGCGGGCGCGCAGGCTCAGGGCGTCGCCCTGCATTTTGACCATGTCCTGCGGCGAGAGCGGCGGCGCGGCCGCCAGGATCTCGTTGATGCGGGCGCCGCGTTCGAAAGTGCCGTAGTCCCAGCCGAGATAATAGGGATAGGCATTGTCGGTCGGGTTCTGATTGGCCGAGGAAACAAAGCCTCGCTCCGGGTCCTCAATGTGCGGCACCTGCTCCATGGGCACCCAGCCCGCCCATTCGTCGGCGGGCGAAGAACCGTCGAGCAGATAGCGCCCCTGGCCCTTGGCGCGCAGGGGAAATTTGCCGTTGTGCCAGATGGCGATGCGGCCGTCGCTGCCGGCATAGACGATGTTCTGGGCCGGGGAATCGAATTTGGCAACAGCGGTTTTAAAGTCACTGTAGCCGTGGGCATGGTTGAGGAGATAGAGGGCCGCCATGATGCCGCTGCCATCATGCCCGGTCCAGCGCATGGCCGCAGCCACGGGGATCCAGTCAGGGATTTCCGGTCCGGGTTCCGGGAACGGCACCGGGCCGAGATGGGTATAGAGCACTTTCTCCATGACGGTCTTGCCGCCGCGGACCTTGACCTGCCTCGCGGCGCACGGTCGTTTGCCGCCAGGCGTCGCCCCAGGCATATTCGCCGCGCTTGTTATCCCTGAATTTCATCTTGTAGAAATCGAGGACGTCCGACCCGGCATTGGTCATGCTCCAGGCGATCTTTTCGTTGAAGCCGATGACCACTCCCGGCGTTCCCGGCAGCGAGACGCCGCCGACGTTGATCCCGGGCGCCGACAACTGGATCTCGTACCAGATCGCCGGCAAGGTGAGCTGGAGGTGCGGATCGCCGCACAGGATGGGGAAACCGCTTTTCGTCTTTTTCCCGGCAACGGCCCAGTTGTTGCTGCCGATCGGTTCGTCAAAGGGATCGCCGGCATCACTCCGCTTTCTTCCCGGCTGCATTCCCGCCTCCATGGATCGGGCAGAGGTTATCGGGACTGCCGGCAGCGCAAAATTCCATGCCGTTCCGGCCGGGATCACCGGGTCCTGGAAAGGGGCGTGATAGGGAAACAGCATGTCGGTCTCGGCTTCGCCCAGCGCCGCCCGCGTCCTGGTCATGTCCAGGTCGTTGCCCTCGCCGCTCAGGTACCAGGCCATGTATTTCAGGATAAGCGCGCTGTCGAATGTCGTCCAGGTCTCGGGTGCATAATCGAGGATCTTGTACTCCAGGGGATAGTCGGCCGGACGCAGCGAAGCGATGAAGGCGTTGACCCCCTGGCTGTAGGCGTCGATGAGCCGGCGCATGGCCGCGTTGGTCTTGAGCCCGTTGATGAAATTCTCAGCGCCCCAGGTCATGCCCAGGCGGCGCTGCAGCAGGTCCATCGCCATTGCCCGCTCACCGAAGATCTCGGCCAGGCGCCCGCCGGTGTAGCGCGAAAGGAATTCCATCTGCCACAGCCGGTCGCGCGCCGTGAGGATAGCCCTGGGTGCGGTAGAGGTCGTCTTCGTTCCCGGCAAAGACATGGGGAACATGGCGGTCATCCCAGACGACCGTGACCCGGCCCGTCAGACCCGGGATCTCGAGTTTCTCCGGGATCTCATCGCTGGTTGTGTTGTTCTGCCAGAAGCCGCCGAGCGGATCGAGGAACTTGCCCAGCGGCGGCACCGTACCCAGCCGCGCATTCAAACCCCACATCACCGCCGCCAGCACGATCACGGCGAAAACAGCTTTCAAATTTCGCATGAACCGACTCCTTCCGGGTAGGTCGCGTTACTGGGTGTTCAAGCCGATACCCTTCCCGATGCCAATCCCTCAGGCAACAAGGGCAAATCATACATGAATGTTTTTTTCATTGCAATTCAATCCGAAGCGAATTGCCTGGAAGTCCAGGCAAGCCATATCTTAGTGGTTCATATTGCTTTTTCATGCGGCTCAGGGTAAAATTTGTTTTGTTTATAAAAAAGGAGGATTAAAAATATGGCTAAAAAGTATAATTTCTACGCCGGTCCGGCGATCCTGCCCCAGGAAGTGATGAAGAAGGCGCAGGCGGAACTGCTGGATTTCAACGGCATCGGGCTGTCGATCATGGAGATCAGCCACCGCTCCAAGGATTTCGAGGCGGTGATCAATGGCGCCGAGGCCAAGATCCGCGCCCTGCTCGGCGTGCCGGAGAACTTTGCTGTCATGTTCCTGCAGGGCGGCGCCAGCCTGCAGTTCGGCATGCTGCCCATGAACCTGCTGATCGGCAAGAAGGCCGACTATGTTCACACCGGCGAATGGGCCAAGAAAGCCATCAAGGAAGCCAAGCTGTTCGGCACGGTGAACGTCGCCGGCTCTTCCGAGGACAAGAATTTCTCCTACATCCCGGAAAACCTGACCCTTTCCCCCGACGCCCGCTACGTGCACGTCACCTCCAACGAGACCATCGGCGGCATCCAGTTTTCCAAGTTCCCTGAAACCGGCAATGTGCCGCTGGTCATCGACATGTCGTCGGACATCTTCAGCCGCCGCATCGATTTCAAGAACATCGGCATGATCTACGCCGGCGCCCAGAAGAACATCGGCCCGGCCGGCGTCACCCTGGTCATCATGCGCAACGACATGATCGAGGCCTGCGTCGACGGGTTGACCACCATGCTCAGTTACAAAACCCATGCCAAGGAAAAATCCATGTACAACACCCCGCCCTGCTTTGCCATCTATATCATCAAGCTGGTCATGGAATGGATCGAGAGCAATGGCGGTCTGGCTGGAATAGAAGCGATCAACAATCAGAAAGCCAAGGCCATCTACGACGCCATTGACAACAGCGACGGCTACTACAAAGGCACCGCCAATCTCAAGGACCGTTCCAAAATGAACGTCACTTTCCGCCTGCCCTCGGAAGAACTGGAGGAAAAATTCATCAATGAAGCCAAGAAAGCAGGGTTCATCGGCCTGAAAGGGCACCGCAGCGTCGGCGGCTGCCGGGCCTCCATTTACAACGCCATGGGACTCGACGGCGTAATGGCCCTGGCCCAGTTCATGCAAAAATTCGCCAAGGAAAACAAATAAAGCCGAAATCAGAATAACCCGTTTGTTGCTGAAACCTGTAAAAGCCGCGAAGAGAACAGGTTTTTTCGTGCAAAAGTTGACAGGAATGAAAAAATCTGCTAATATTTTATCCTGGAACTGAACAAGGGAGGTATTTTTGACCATGCAGACGGTTTTTTCATTCCTTAATACCTCAAGCCCAAGCCAACCGTTTTTCTTTCTTTCCAATTCCGGAACTCCGGAGCTTGCGCGCCCATGATCAGGATCCTTATCGTGGACCGTTTGCAGACCAAAACCATTGACCTGCTCAATGAGATTTCCGAATTCGAGATCATCGAAAAACCCGGCCTGACCTCCGCGCAACTGCAGGAGGAAATAAAAAACGCCGATGCCCTGATCCTCAGCGCTTCCATGCCGTTGAGCGCAGAGATCCTGAACCAGGGCGGCGATCTGAAATTGATCGTTCGCAGCAGCGGCGTATCCGGCCCCATGGATACGGAGCTCGCCCAAGGCAAGAACATTGAGATCCGCACCGCCATGGGCCACAATACGGCCCCACCCGGTAAAATATCAGAAGAAACGATCCGAGATCGACGTGATCGCGATCCTGAAAGAATTTTTCAATGTCTAAAGCAATTCATTCCAAGCAGGCGAAAATAAAATGACAACCATCGTCGGCAATAAACTAAATTCCGCCAACAAAAAGATCCTGGACCGCATGAACAAGATGGACATCGAATTCATCAGGAAAGAGGCCCAGACCCAGATCGAAGCCGGTGCCGAGTATATCGAGATCAACGCACTGTCATTGCTGCACAACGAAACCCCGTTCCTGCGCCAGATCATCCCCATGCTGGAAAAGCTGGGTTCCAAACTGGTGATCGTCAGTGAAAATGTCGAGGCGCTCAAGGAAGCCCTGCTGATCGCCAAGAACCCGATCATCATCGGCGCCGTTGAATACGACATCGAAAAGATCGATTATCTCATCGACACGGTCATGGAGAAGAACGCCAAGATCATCGCCCTGATCAAGGACAAGCGCAACAACCATTCCAACACCCCGGAAAAATCGTTGCTGATCGCCCAAAAATACATCGATTACCTGCTCGACCGCGGTATGAAGCGGCAGGATATCCTGCTGGATCCGCAAATCTGCCCCCTGGAAGAGAATTTCAACAGCGGCCGTATCTTCCTTGACACGCTGGAATTATTCAAATTGGATTTCCCGCAGGTCAAGACCATGGCCAACGTGTCGCATCTGTCCGAGGGCCTGCCCAAACGCCACCTGATCGCATCCTATTTTGTTTCGTTGGCCATCGCCAAGGGGCTCGACTACGTCGTCACCAACGTTCTGGATGAAAACTTCATCGAATCGATCATCACCACCATGTCGATAATCGGCAAGGACAAGAACCTGCAGGCCTACCTGAAATATTGCCGCAATCACAAAGAATTGAAGTTAAAAGGAATAAAGGATGCAGGATCAAAAAATAAAAGAGATACTAATTGAAAAGGACAGTGCCTTTAAAAAGTTGTTCTTGAGACACCAGGAACTTGAGGAAAAACTGCAATATTTCCTGAAGAAAAAATTCAAGTCCGAAGAAGAGCTGGTCGAGGCTCAAAACATCAAGAAGGAAAAGCTCAAGCTGAAGGATGCCATGCAAAAACAGATATGCTCCTTCAAGAAAAAGCCCGACGGCAATGGACAAAGATAATTCACTGGAGGGCAGCATCGAGTCGAAGCCATTAACGAAAATGAAAAGAAAAAGAATCAGCAAACCCAAGATCTCGACTCTGACCCGCATTTCATTTTTGCCGTCACTGTTCACCATGCTGAACCTTTTCCTGGGATATAAGGCCCTGATCTACATCATCGGCCCCAAGCAGAATTTCAAAATCGCGATTTACTATATCACGGCCAGCGTCATTATGGACGGCTTCGACGGCACCATCGCCCGCCTGACCCATACCGAATCCAACTTCGGCATGCAGCTTGATTCTCTGGTCGACGCCGTCACTTTCGGCCTGGTCACCTCGATGCTGGCTTTCGAATGGGGTTTTCAATCGGGCTATACCCAGATCGGCAGCATCGTCAGTTTCGTATTCCTGAGTGCCGGGTTGATCCGCTTGGCCCGCTTCAATGTGTTCAAGGAAGCGCAGGCCTTCCCGGCCAACATTTTCATCGGCATGCCCATTCCCACCGCGTCCCTGTCCATCTGCTCGGTCGTGCTTGTGTTCGGCAGCAAAGCGCCGCTGTCGCATACAGGTATCCTGTTTTTTTCACTCTATGTCCTGCTTATCTCACTGTTAATGATCTCCAACGTCAAATACAGGACCATGAAAAAATTAGTTCTTAAAAACAGCCTGAGAACGCTTTTTCTTCTGGCCCTGATCGTCGGTTGCCTGGTCATCTTCCCCGATATCACCATCCCCATCCTGACTTTTTCATACATGCTTTCGCCTCTGTTATTCTATTTGTTCATCAGGAAATCCAAAAACCCTGAAGCTTCAGGCGGCGATAAAAAGGCCGAGTCACCCCAAGTAACCAAGAGCGGAGCCTGAAAGTCGGCTTATGACAGACGAGAACTCCCTGTATAGTTATTTCCGGCCTTTCCTGAGACGTTTCATTTTGGCCCTTGTTTTCATGGCCATGGTGGCCGTCTTCACCGCTTTTTTCGCCGTGATCATCCAGCCGGTCATCGATGAATTGTTCATCCAGGGCGGCGGCCGCCTGGCAGAAAAAAGCAAATTCATCCGCAACCTGATCATGAGCGTGCTGCATGTCGGGGAAGATAAAATGGTCCTGGTCCTGCCGCAATTGCTGTTCGTGGCCTTTCTCGGCCAGGCGATATTCTCATTTCTATCACTGTATTCGATGAAAACGCTGGGACTGAAAGTAGTGCGCAACATTCGTGACAAACTTTACCGCCACCTGATCCACCAGTCCATCGATTTTTTAAGCAAAGCAAGGACTGGTGACCTGGTGTCGCGTATATCCAACGACATCGAAAAGATCAAGCTGGCGGTAGCCGAAACCCTGGCCGTCTATATCCGGGAAACGCTGACCCTGGTCGGCCTGTTGGCCGTGGTTTTCTTCCAGGACTGGAAAATGGCCACGCTTTCGCTTGTTTTAATGCCGGTAGCAGCCGTGCCCCTGGTATATTTCGGACGCAAAGTGAAAAAGCGCGGCATCCAGTCCCAGGAAACCATCGGCGACCTGGCCAACTTCATGAGTGAATCGGCCATGGGCAACAAGATCGTCAAGGCTTACAACATGGAGGAATTCGAGATCAACAAGTTCCGCCAGCTCAACCAGAAGCATTTTCGCATCAACGCCAAGATCGCGCTGGCCTATTCACTTGTGGCTCCGGTCATGGACATCATCGGCGGCCTGGTGGCGGCCGGCCTGTTCACAGTGGGCATGCATCGGATTTCCCAAGGCACACTGTCCCCGGGGCAGTTCACCTCGTTTTTGACCGCGCTCTTCCTGATGTACAGCCCGATCAAACGACTATCCCTGGCTCACAACGATTACCAGCAGGGCAAGGCCGGCTATGAACGGGTCCGCCAGATCATCAATAGCGAAAACAACATCAAGGACAGGGCCTCGGCCATTGATATCAAGAGCATCCGCGGTGAGGTGGAATTCAAGAGCGTGCATTTCGCTTACCAGCCGGGCATAACAGTTTTAAAAAATATCTCTTTTCTGGCCGCAGCCAACGAAATGGTGGCCCTGGTCGGGGCCAGCGGTTCGGGCAAGACAACCATCATGAATCTCCTGCTGCGCTTTTATGAATCTGAGACCGGTGAGATTTTCATTGACGGCCGTGACATCCGTTCCATTACCTTGAAATCGCTGCGCGAGCAGATCGGCTTGGTCACCCAGGATGTGTTCCTCTTTAACGACACTGTTCTCAACAACATCGCTTACGGCCGCAAAAAATACTCCCAGGAAGATATTCGGCAGGCCGCCGCCATCGCCCGCGCCGCCGATTTCATCAACGAAATGCCGTTGAAATATGAAACCATCGTAGGCGAACGTGGCATATTTCTGTCCAACGGCCAGCGCCAACGCATATCCATCGCCAGGGCCGTGTTGAAGAAACCGCGCCTCCTCATTTTTGACGAAGCCACTTCCTCGCTGGACTCGGAATCTGAAAAGCTGATCCAGGAAGCCATGGCCGAAGTCATGAAAAACCGGACCACCTTCGTGATTGCTCACCGCCTGAGCACCATCATTGAGGCCGACCGCATCCTGGTCATCGAAAACGGCGAGATCAAGGAGATCGGCAACCACCGCGAGCTCCTGAAAAAACGCGGTCTGTACTATTCCCTGTACAATTTGCAATTCCCGGAAATGAACATTATAATGTGACCCATGAAAAGCATGACCGGATTCGCTCAAGGCAGGTTCAACTTCAAGGATTTTTCGCTTTTCGTATCTTTCAAGTCCTACAACAACCGCTACCTTGAGACCAACTTCAGAGGCAGCGGCATCTCGGCGGCCAGCGAAAAACTCATCAAGGAAATGTTCAAGGACAAACTGCAGCGCGGAAAAGTCGAAGTCGTTTTCGACCTGTTCCAGCGCGGCTCCAGGCAGTGGGATATCAAGTTGAACACCGGCCTGCTCGAAGAGATCATGGACAAAATTGCACCCCTGCAAAAAAAATACGGACCGGGACTGAACCTGTCGCTTGATTCCCTGTTCAAACTGCCCATGGTTTTCCACCTGGATCACGACCCGGAACTCTTGAGCACAGATGACCAACTCAAGATAAAAAGGGCGATCGCCAGGATTTTTGCCTCTTTCCTGGAAAGCCGCCGTCAGGAAGGCCGTTGCATCCTGAAGGACCTGCTGGCCGGCATTGCCAAAATCGAAAAATACTCAAAAAGCATCCATGTCAGGGAGAGGGATTTTGAAAAAGAGGTGTTCCGCAATTACCGGAAGAAAATAGAAAAGTTCGTCAAGGATATGCCTCTCGACGAGAAACGCATCGTCCAGGAAGCCGCTATCAGCGCCGACAAAACCTCGATCGCCGAGGAGATCAACCGCCTGCGAACCCATACCCAAAGGCTGAAGCGCCTGCTGCAGGACAAACGCATCGCCACCCAGGGCCGCGAGGCCGATTTCCTCACCCAGGAAATGCAACGAGAAACCCATACCATCGCCGCAAAAACCAGCTGTCTGGATATCCATCGGCAGATCCTCCTGATCCGCCGCGAAATCGAGAAGATCAGGCAGCAGGTGCAAAATATCGAGTAAGGCGACTGCCGTGAACCAAATCATAATTATCTCTGGCCCGTCCGGCTGCGGGAAATCGACCCTGATCCGTGAACTGCTGAGCGAATTTCCCGAATTGAATTTTTCGGTGTCGCACACCACCCGGCCGCTGCGAAAAAATGAAGTTCCCGGAAAGGATTACCATTTCGTTGCCGAGGGCGAATTTCAAAAAATGCTCCGCGGCGGTCAATTCGTTGAATGGGCCGAAGTTCATGGTCATCGTTACGGCACAAGCTGGAATGAGATCCGCAGCAAATCGGCCAAAGGCAAGACTCTGGTACTGGATATCGATGTCCAGGGGGCGCGAAGCATCAAAGGCCAGTTCCCGGAGGCCATGGCGATTTTTGTGATCCCCCCCACCCTGGCCGCTTTGAAAAAAAGACTGCGCCAACGCGAGACGCGCCTGAACCCGGAAGCCCGGAAACGGCTGCAGGCAGCCCTGAGCGAATTGCGGGCTTACAAGCTATATGACTATGTGATCGTCAATGATAAGCTGGCGGCGGCCCAGGCCGACCTGCGCAGCCTTTACGCTGCTTTCGGCCTGCGCATGTCCCGCAACCAGGACAAGGTCAAAAAACTGTTAAGAGGCCATAAATGAAAATCATACTGGGAGTCAGCGGCTCTATCGGCGCCTACAAGGCCGTGGATATCATGCGCGTTTTTCAAAAGAACGGCCATGGCGTGACCGTGGTCTTGACCAGGGCGGCGACGCAGATCATCGCTCCGCTCACTTTTGAGACATTTGCCCCGGGCCAGGTCTATAGCGAGTTGTTCGCGGCGGGGCAGGACCCTTTGCTGCACATAAATTTGAGCAGGGAAAACGACTTGCTGCTGGTGGCGCCGGCCACGGCCAACATCATAGGCAAAATGGCCAACGGCATTGCCGATGACCTGCTGTCCACCCTGTTCTGCGCCTTTTTCAAGCGCGTGGTCGTGGCCCCGGCCATGAACACCCACATGCTGGAAAACCCGGCCGTCATTGACAATATTGACCGCCTGAAAAGCCGCGGTGTAGAGATCATCGAGGCGGAGGAAGGCGTACTGGCCAACCGCGAGATCGGCAAGGGCCGACTGCCGGACAGCGAAACCATCTACCGCCATTGTCTGAAGATCAGCCAGTGTTTAAAAAAATCATCATCAGCTCCGGACCCACCCTGGAACCAATCGATCCCGTGCGCTTCATCTCCAACCGCTCTTCCGGGAAAAGCGGCTACCACCTGGCCATGGAGGCCCGGAAACGGGCTCTGGGACCGATCACTTTTATCACCGGCCCCACTTATTTTCTTCCAGCCCAAGTAGAAGTTATCCAGGTGGAAACGGCACTGGAAATGCGGGCCGCCATCGGAAAACATTTCCTTCAGGCCAACGTGATCATCATGGCCGCGGCGGTCAGCGACTATCGCAGCTTGAAATACTATCCGGAAAAACTGAAAAAAAACACTGATAGAATGACCCTTGAGCTTGTGAAAAATCCCGATATCCTGCTGGAACTCGGCCGTCACAAACGAAAAAACCAGATCCTGGTCGGTTTCGCCGCTGAAACCGAGGATATCTTCGCCAACGCCCAGAATAAACTCACGGCCAAGAACCTGGACCTGCTTGTCCTGAATGAAATATCTGAGGCGAATCCGGCCTTCGCCAGCGATGAGAATCAGGTATACCTGGTGCGCCCCGACGGAGTGCGCAAACTGGAAAGAATGAACAAGGCGCATATCGCCGCCCTGATCTGGGACGAAATCGTCAGACTGGCCGGCCGGTCCTGAAAGCAACATCCGGACTCCCATGAATGAATTACGGGAAATATTGAAATTTTACGGGGAAATGGGTGCCGAGTTCCTGCACCTGCCGGGAAGCGATCGGCGCGCCGACCTGGCCGAGTTGGACCGGGAGATCCGCCAGTGCCGCCGCTGCCGGCTGCATGAGAGCAAAACCCACTATGTGCCCGGCGAGGGCAGCAACCGCCCGGACATCATGTTCATCGGCGAAGGACCCGGGGAAACCGAGGATCAGTTCGGCCGGCCCTTCATCGGCAAGGCCGGGCAGCTTCTGGACAAGATCATCCAGAAAATGGGCATGAAGCGTGAGGATGTATTCATCGCCAACGTGGTCAAGTGCCGCCCGCCAAACAACCGTGAACCGCAGAAGGATGAAGTGGAGACCTGCCTGCCTTATTTGTCAAGACAAATCGCCATTCTTCAACCCAAGGTCATCGTCTGCCTGGGCAGGGTCGCCTTGAACAACCTGTTGGGGACCAGCCACAGTATGGGCCGCATCCGCGGCCAGCTCCTGAATTTCCATGACACGCCGCTTATTCCCACTTACCATCCGTCCTATATACTGCACAAAAAGGACAAGGAAGAAATATCGCGGACCAAGTGGGAAGTGTGGGAAGACATGCAGAAAGTCCTGGCCCTCATCCCCCGAAAAAGAAATTGAAGATAAGTGTAGCCCTTTCCTACAATATTTTTGAACCCCTTACCTATCAGGCCACCAACGCCCCGGCCGGATTGAAAACAGGAATGCGCGTGCTGGTGCCTCTGGGCAAGCGCATCGCGCTGGGCTGGGTGCTGGACCTGGATTCGCCTTACCGCGGCAGGTTGAAAAACATCATCGGTGTCATCGACGATCCTTTCTGCCCCGATTGGACTTTTCTTGAATTCGCCCGGCAAACGGCCGCGGCCTATTTCACATCGGCCGGGAGCTTGCTCGATCACAGCCTGCCTCCCAGCCAGAAAAACCTGAAAAATTTGCTTGTGGAAGCAGACGGCCAGGTCAGGAAAATGGCTGAATTCAATCCCGGGCAATTGGAAAAACTGGCCGCGGCCGGCCCCCTGCGCTTTTTTTTCAAAGCCGTAACCGAAGCCGGCCCCGGCGCTGTTGAGCAGCGAGATGGAGGTGCTCAATTTTCCCGCCTGCTGCTGGGCCCGGGGCGCGACCGTGAATACATGGAATTGTGCCAGCAGACCCTGGCCCGCGGCCGCAGCGTCATACTGCTGGTTCCTGATAACGCCACGGCCGGCTACTGGCAGACAGTGATACCTGGACTTGATCCATATCATTCGGAAATCAAAACCGCAGTCAAGGAAAGCATCTGGCGCCAGTTCCGGCAGGGAAAAAGCGGCGTGGTCTGCGGCGGGCTTTCGGCGCTCATGCTGCCCTTGGCCGACCCGGGCCTGCTGATAATCGATCGCGCGGCAGCGCCGCTTTACCAGCGCGGTTTTGCCTCGCCTTTCAGGGTCGACCACCTGGCAGTGCTCCGGGCGCGAACAGGCTCAATCCCCCTGCTGCGCGGCGCATCATCACACTCCTGCGCCACGTACCTGCAGCGCGATAATTTCGACGTCAGCGACCGGCGCCGGGAGCGCGGCATCTCCTGCAGGGTCCACATGCTCAAAGGCAGGGAACGCGGCATCCCAAGTGACATCGTGGACATGATCCGCCAAAATGTCCTGGAAAATAAAAAGACCCTGGTCCTGGTCAACCGCATCCAGCCCGTACTGCACCTGTTCTGCGGCCAATGCCGCAAGATCTCTTCCTGCCCGCGCTGCGGCGGCATCCTGCTGGTGGAGGAAGCTCAATCAGCCGCCTGCCGCCGCTGCACGTTCCGTGAAGAGACGCTGAACGATTGCCCGCGCTGCGGAAAAAGCCTCACCCTGCTCCACGACATCAGCATTGACTCCCTGTCCCGGGCCGTGGAACGCGCCGTCGGCGAAAAAGCGGCGCTGATCATAACCGCCAGCGATCTCAAAAATGCCGCGCCCACCGTGGCCGCCGCGCACGCCAGTCCCGTCATCATTGCCACCCCGGCTGCTCTCAATCATTTTTTTCGGGAGATGTTCGCCGCCGTCATCTACATCAAGCCCGAATCCTTCTTCAACATGGAGGAATTCAATGCCGCCGAAATGATCTACGCCACGGCAGCCGAGATCGGCGAAACCCTGAAAAATGGAGGGGAATTGCATGTCTTTTCTGTTTTTCACTTTCATTACGCGCTGCAGTTCCTCACTGACGAAGAAAAGTTTTTTGAACGGGAATTGAAATACCGCCAATGGTTCATCCTGCCCCCCTTCGCCAGTGTGTATCAGCTTGAACTCAAAGGAAGCAGTTTGCGTTCCCTGGGCGCCGCCATGCGCGGCCTCAACCTCAAACACAAGGACGACCTGCAGATAAAAAGAATTTATCTGGTTTCACGGCAGCCGCTGCGGGGAACCTACCGGGGCATCCTGGAATTGCACACCTCGGCGGAAAAGCTCGCCCAGGCCGGGCTGCACAAGATAAAAAGAAGCCACCTGAAGCTGACGGCCGGTTAGCCGGCAAAACCTTGCCGACATGCCGGCCGTATAATGAATTTCGGGAAGTGCCCGCAGCACGGAACAAAAAACCTCAAGGAGACGTCATGAATGAACAGGCATTGTCATTGAAGGATCTGGTCAAGGATTTCGACGGCAAAAGGGCCGTGGACAATATCTCCTTCACGGTCCGCAGAGGAGATATCCTGGGCCTCCTGGGCCCAAACGGAGCCGGAAAAACCACGACCATCCGCATGGTCATGAACATCATCGCCCCGGATGCCGGGCACATCGAGATCCTGGGCAAGGGTTTTTCCGAGAAGGTGAAGGACCGCATCGGCTACCTGCCGGAAGAGCGCGGCCTTTACCGCAAACTGAAGGTGATGGACACATTGCTTTTCATGGGCGAGTTGAAAGGCATGAAGGTCGCGGCCATCAAGGAACGCGGCCGCCTGCTGCTGAAAAAGTTCCAGTTGGACGGCTACGAGGAAAAGAAAGTGGAGGAACTCTCCAAGGGCATGGCCCAGAAGCTCCAGTTCATCATCACCATCCTGCACAACCCCGAACTGCTCATCCTCGATGAACCCTTTTCCGGACTCGACCCCCTGAACATTGAACTGATCAAGGATATCATCCTGTCCAGCAAGCGCGAAGGAACAACAATCATCTACTCTACGCACTTGATGGAGTACGCCGAGAAGACGGTCGACTCGCTGGTGATGATCGACAAGGGCCGCAAGGTACTCGACGGCACTCTGGCCGCGATCAAGGCCGAATACGGTCAGAAGTTCGTCAAGGTCCAGTACGAAGGCGACGCCCGTTTCGTTGCCTCCTTGCCCTACGTCAAATCCTGGCGCGATTCCGGACGCGAAATGGAGGTGGAACTGGAAGACCTCTCCAAGCGCGAACAACTTTTACGTGACTTGCTCGAAAAGGTGACGGTCAACGGCTTCCAGCTCAGTGAACCGTCATTGCAGAACATTTTTATCCGCAAGGTCCAGGAAGGAGAAAGAGCATGAAGAAGATCCTCGCCGTCATAAAAAAAGAATACAAGGCCATCGTCAAGAAGAAATCGTTCATCATCATGACCATCCTGACGCCGATACTGATGGGCGGAATGATGTTCGTGCCGGTACTGCTGATGAAAGTGGGCCGCACCGAAAAGAAGATCGCCGTGGCCGACTTTGCCGGCGGCTATTACCAGGCCCTGACCGCCAAGCCCACGACGCGGCAGGATCCAGGCAAGCCGGGATTCGACCTGGAGGGATCAATGCGCAAGCCGCGCGAGTCGGAAGTGGCCGGTTTGATCAGTTTCCACCCGGTCCAGCTGAACGGCAGGGACGCCGCCGCCGTAGTCCGCGAATACGAGCAGAAGGTCCTGAAAAAAGAAATCGACGGACTGCTGCTTATTCCGGCCGATGTCAAGTCCGGCCGCCAGGTCTCCTACTATGCGACCTCGATTTCCGATTTCGCCACCAACAGCTTCATCGCCTCCACCCTGCGCACGGTCATCTCGCAGCAGCTGCTGCTGGAAAAACAGATCGACCCGGCAGTGGTACGCGAGGCCACCCGCGATGTTCTGGTCGACACTTTCAAAGTCAAGAAGGAAGGCACCACCAAGTCCAGTTCAGGCATGGATTATATCATGTCGCTGTTCATGATGATCATTCTTTTCGGCGTACTGATCGGCTACGGCCAAATGATCATGCGCGGCGTACTTGAGGAGAAGAGCAGCCGCATCTCCGAACTCCTCATCTCGTCGGCCAGGTCCACACACCTCTTCTACGGCAAGGTGCTGGGCATCGGTTTGGCCGGACTGACCCAGGTGGCGCTCTGGATACTTCTATCCATTATCCTGGTATCGCGTTTCTCGGGAGCCGTCGATGCTTCCATCCTTTCTTTTCTGACCCCCGAGATCGGGCTCTACTTTGTCGTTTTCTTCATCCTGGGTTTCTTCATTTACGCCATCCCCTACGCCATTGTCGGCGCCGCGGTCAATACCGATCAGGAAGCGCAGCAGTTCTCTACGGCCATCGTCTGGATGATGCTCATCCCCTATTTCATAGGTTTCTCGGCGACCCAGAACCCGAACACTACCCTGGCCCTGGTGGCCTCGCTCATTCCCATCTTCAGCCCCATCCTGATGTTCATGCGCATAACTGCATCCACGCCGCCGCTGTGGCAGATCGCCACATCCATTGTTCTCTGCTCGCTGACCATCTGGGGCCTGGCCTGGTTGGGGGCAAAGATCTTTCGCGTGGGCATGCTGATGTACGGAAAAAAGCCTTCACTGGGAGAGATCCTGCGCTGGATCCGCTATAAATAGAAGGATATCGATTCCCAATATCCTCCGTGGGGCGCTTCGCGAAGCGCCCCTACGCCTTATTCCGACAATTTGTAGGACAGGGCTTCCTTCAATTCGAAGAAATCGCTGCCGCGCGGCACATTGCGCAGGCGGGTCAGCAGGGTCTGGGAGTCGACAAGCTCACTGAAGGGCACGCCCACGATCTGGAAATTGTCCGAAACCGAGACCATGCAAGCGAACTGGCTGTCTTTGTAGAGCTTGTAGGCGCCGAAACCTAGCATGCTGGCCAGGACCACGTCGAAACTTATGGGCAGCGCGTTGCGGGTTTCGTAGCCGATCTGCTTGTAGATGATCTTTTTTTTGAGTCCAGTTCGTTCCTGGTAGGCGTGCTCGGCGGCATCGCGCAGGACCCGGCCCACTTCAGCCGTTCCCAAAATCACGTTGCCGTGACGGTCTTTTTCGGTCGGCCGGTATTTGTCAGGCAGCTTGTCGGCCAGTCCTTCGGCCACGCAGATCACTCCGTAATACTTGTTGTTCTTTTCACGCCAGAGGATTGTGTCTACAATCTTTTCAGCCAGTTTGTCGATATCAAGAGTATCTTCCTCAACATCCTCGGTGGAGATCATCTGCACCGCTTCACCGGCGATGCCGGCCGCATAGGTCAACCAGCCCGCCTTGCGCCCCATAAGTTCTGCGATAAAATAGGAACCGGTGCTCTCGGCGTCGGCCTTGAGGTTGAGCAGGGCCTCCTGACTTGCCTGAACGCTGCTCCAATAGCCGAAGGTCCAGGCGATGCCGAAATAATCGTTGTCGATGGTCTTGGGGATATGGATCACCGGCAGGCCGAGACGGGCCAGGAAATTGGCGGTTTTCAGGGTATCATCGCCGCCGATGGTGATCAGGCAGCCGATGTCCAGGCTGTCAAGGGCCTGGAGTATGTTTTGCAGCTTTCTGGTCTTTTCATGATCCTGCAGATCTTCAGGGGATTTTATGAGGCGGCCCGGATTGGCCCGCGAGGTTTTTAAATACACACCGCGCCGGTTGCGGATGGCGGAAATATTGGCATCCAGTGTCTGGTAATGGACGTTGGGGGACAGCGAGTAACGCTTTTTGTGATCGTAATTTTCCAGAAACTCGAATCCGAAGAAAAAACCGATGATCGGCACCTTGGCGTTGATGAAATTCAGGGCCACCGAGGAAATTACGGCGTTGGCCGAAGGCGCCGGGCCGCCCGAAAAAAGGATGGCCGCTTTCTTGTGGTTTTTAAAATCCAGCATGCCCTTGATGGTAGCGGTTTTTCCCGATTCTGTCAAGGCGAAGCAGCATTCCGCTTCAGGCGGCCGAGAGCCTCAATATTTCGATCAGCATGGCCAGGGCTTTTTCCATGTCGGCAACATGGATATGTTCATTCGTGGAATGCTCGTCGCGGGCGCCGATGCCCACCACCGCCATCTCGATGCCGTGGTTGTTGTAGATGGAGGCATCGGTGAAACCGGTGATGAAAGTGGTCTTGGCCCGGATGCCCACCGTCTTCAGCGCTTTTTGCGCCGTGATCACGGTCCAGGCGTCCGGGGCGATCTCCACCGCCTTGCAGAGGTTGTCGGTCTTGATCACCGCCTTGGCTCCGGCCCGGGTCACTTCCCGCTTGATGATCCGTTCCATCTCCTTGGCCAGGGCCTGGGCCTTCTTGTGCTTCAAGCTGCGGCACTCTGCTAAAAAGCTGGCACTGGCGGGGACGCCGTTGCGGATGATGCCGCCCTGGATCACGCCGACGTTGGCCGTGGTTTCATGGTCGAGACGGCCGAGGCGCAGGGCGGCGATGGCTTTAGCGGCGGCGGCGATGGCGTTGATGCCCTTTTCCGGCTCCATGCCGGCGTGGGCCGAGCGGCCCTTGACCTCGACGTCGATGGCGAAATAGGACGGGCCGCCGATGACGATGGTATCGAGCGTATCGTTGTCCAGCAGGAAGCCGCGCCGGGCATGCAGCAGGCGGAAGTCCAGGTTCTTGACGCCGTGCAGTCCCACTTCCTCCTGGCGGCTGATGGCCACTTCCAGAGGCGGCCTGACCTTGGCCAGGCGCAGGGCCTCGAGCATCTCGGCGATGCCGGCCTTGTCGTCGGCGCCCAGGATGGTGTCCCCCGCGGAGCGGATCACGCCTTTCAGCAATTTGGGCTTGATGCCCTGCCCGGGCTTGACGGTGTCGGCGTGGCAGGAAAGCAGGACCGGCTCCTTGCTCGTGCTGTTTTTGGCCGGCAGCTTGGCCACCAGGTTTCCGTAAGCGTCCTTGCGGGCGCTGGCCCCCAGTTTCCTGAATTCCTTCAGGAGGTAGTCGATGAAGCGGGCTTCGTTGCCCGATTCGCTGTCGATCTGCACCATTTCCATGAATTGCTTTATCATTCTTTGGTTCATTTTTTCACCTTGCCTTGGATTTTATGGATAATTGTATTAAATTCAGCTTTTTTTGTAAAGCAGCACAAATTATCCGTCTATCCAAAGGGTCTGGTTTTCATGCCTCCGTGATGGAATGAATTGAAAAATATGTAACTCACCCCAACCCCTCTCTTCCAAAGAGAGGGGCAAGATTTCTTACTCCCCTTCTTCCCAAGCAACTGTTTTTGCTGTATAAAAAGAACATGAAAGATTTCAGCGACGACCAGAACTGTTTTGTCTGCGGCAAGAAGAACCTGGCCGGGCTGCAGCTCGAATTCGGGCAAAACCCACAGAGCGGCGAGATCGAAGCCAAAGTCATCTTCCCGGCCCGACTGCAGGGCTGGCAGGACACCGTGCACGGCGGACTGCTGGCCACGGTGCTCGACGAGACCATGATCAAGGCCGCGGCCGCCGCCGGCATCAAGACCGTCACCGCCGAGATCTCGGTCAAATATAAAAAGCCCGCGCCTACCGGCAGCACTTTCCTGGCTGCAGGGAAAATCCTGGAAACACGCGGTCGCATCGTCACCGCCGAAAGCCGCATATGCGATTCCTCAGGACAGTTCATGGCCAGGCCAGCGGCAAATCTGTTTGTGGTAAGATAACGACCATGAAACACGCAAGTTTTCCGCTTTTATTGACTCTATGCGTGGTTCTGTTCGTTTCCGTTCATGTTGGAGCGGAGAACAACAGCGCCATTGGCCTTTATGCCGGCTTGTCCCAGGGCTTTGGATCGAGCTTCGCGTGGCGGTCGTCCGGAAGGACTTCGCAGCGCGGGGCTTTCCGCTGGACCGGAGGTTTCTATCTCCAGCATTCTATCGGTAAAGCGGTCGCGCTGATGCTCGATTTGTCTATGCAGAATGGTTCGGAAATGGATCGTGTTTCGTGGTACCCCGACGCCTTCAAGAGAAAGCCGGAAGAGTTTTTCGGTCGGTGCGATCACCTTGAACGGGGTTTTTACTGCTTTAGATACGGGCAAGATCTCCTTATACTATCTTGCGGGCCTCGGTGCCATGAAATCGATTTACTTTCATAGCGGGGTCTGGTTGAAAGTGCCGCTGGGAAACTCAGGGAAGACGAGGCTGAATTTCAGGGCCACATTGAGTTTCAACTTTGCGAATGACCGGGAGGCTTATTTACCCTACCTGAACGCCGTAGCCGGGATCGATTTCCCCCTGATAAGTCCCGGATAGCTGCCAACGATTCCGAGGCGATCTGGATGACCGGGACTTTCAGCGCGGCGACTCGCGCCAGTATTCCAGCAGGTCAAGCAGGGTCTTCTCGATGGGGAATTCCGGGCGCAGGCCGAACCGCGAGCGCAGCAGCCTGCAGTCGCCCAGGATGCGGGGATTGTCCAGCGGCCGGAAGCGGTCGGCGTCCACTTCGACCCTGATGGCTACGCGCGCCTGGGCCAGCAGGATGTCCAGTACCTGGCGAATTGAATAAGCCCGGCCGGAACACAGGTTGAAAACCTCGCCGCCCGCGCAACTGGCAGCAATGATATGCAGATAGCGGGCCACGTCACGGACATCGGAAAAATCGCGGACCGCGGCCAGGTTGCCGACGCGGATGAGCGGCGGCCGCTCGCCCCTCTCTATCCTGGCTATCTGGCTGGCGAAATCCGAAGCCACGAACTTCGCATCCTGGCCGGGACCGGTAAAATTGAAGGCGCGGATCTTGCAAACATTCATGGCGAAAGCCCGCCAGTAAAGATCGCCCAGCATCTCCATGGCCAGCTTGGACAAGGCATAAGGATTCTGGCAGACCGTGGAACCGTTTTCGTTTATAGGTTCGTCGCCTCCGGCCTGGTAGACCTCTGCCGAACTCATCAGTATCAGCCGCGAGTCAGGCGCCGACGCCTGCAGCGCCTCCAGCAGGTTCGAAGTGCCCATGAAGTTGACATCATAGGTAAGCTGCGGATTTTTCCAGGCGAAACCGACATTGGCCACAGCCGCCAGATGGAAGGTGACGTCGGGACGAATGATCCCCAGCAGGTGGGCAATATCATCGCGGCGGCGAATGTCGACCTGAAACACCTCTACATCGGGATAGGTGAATCCCGGCACCTCGGTAATGCCGAAAAGTTTGTTGCGATCCTGCCTCAGTAACAGTTTCAACAAATGCGAGGCCAGAAAGCCCGAACAGCCGGTAACCAGGATCCTATTCATAATTTTTTCGCAAATGGCTCTGAAAATTTTTTTTATCTATCAGCTTCCCCCACCAGTCACGATGATCGAGGTACCATTCGACGGTCCGTATCAGGCCTTCCGCGAAAACCAGTCTGCGGCTGCCAGCCCAGACCGCGCATTTTTCCCCAGTCCAGGGCATAGCGGAAATCATGCCCCTTGCGGTCGGCAACGGCTCGGATCAGCGATTCGGGCTTGCCAAGCTGCCGCAATATCCGGCGGGTCACGTCGTTATTGCTGAATTCCTGTCCGGCGCCCAGGTTGTAGGCCTGGCCGGGCTCCCCTTTCTCGATCAGGGTCATGATGCCCCGCACCGTATCTTCGACATACAGCCAGTCGCGGCAGTTGCTGCCGTCGCCATAAAGCGGCAGCGCCTGGTCCTGCAAAGCGCGGGTAATGAAGAAAGGGATCAATTTTTCCGGATACTGATAGGGACCGTAATTGTTGGCCGGGCGGGCGATCAGCACCGGCAGATCGAACGTTTTGAAATAAGCATAGGCCAGGCGGTCGCCGCCGGCCTTGGAGGCGGCATAGGGCGAGGAGGGATTCAGCGGGCTGTTTTCATTGAAAAATCCGTTGGCGATGCTGCCGTACACTTCGTCGGTGGAAACATGGACGAAAAGCTTGATATGCCCGTTCTTTTTCATGGCTTCGAGCAAAACGAAAACGCCGTAGACATCGGTCAGGATAAAATCGCCAGGGTCATGAATGGAACGGTCGACGTGGGTTTCAGCGGCAAAGTTGACCACCACATCCACACCGGCCATGGCAGTGGCGACCCGGTCCGCGTCCTGGATATCCCCCTTGACAAAGGCATAGCCTTTTTCAATACCGGCCAGGTTTTCCAGGTTGCCGGCATAGGTCAGCTTGTCGTAGTTGAGCAGTTCGATATCCGAGCAATGCCGTAAATATGGCGGATAAAATTGCTGCCGATGAAGCCGGCTCCGCCGGTGACCATTATTTTTTTTATCCTGCCCCATGAACTCTCATCATTTGTCTCCAAAAAAATCGCTGACCATGCCCAGGTTGCCGAGGGAAAGGCCGAAACGGAACTGGAACTCGGAACGGCCCAGATACGAAAACACTTTGAACTCGGTGCTGAAGATCAGGCACTGATAGTCGAAACTGACATTGACCGCGCCATGGCGGAATTCCCTGGCCGTGAAATCGTAGTCAATGCCAGCCTGCAATTTCAGTGGAAAACCGGGGAAATTCATATTGATATCAGCGCCCAGGATGCTGCGATTGAAGACAAAATCCGCGCCCTTGTAGGGATTGCGATAGGTGCTGTAGGAAAGGGAGCCGGTCAGGGGCGCTCCCTGGCGCTGATAAGAAGCGCGCAGGTTCAAACGCGACAAACCGTGAATGTAATAATTGTAGACAAGCGAAGCGTCGAAAGTGATGTTTTTTCCGGGCCGGAAGCGCAGGGTGTTGTTCAGTTCGGAAAAACTCGGGTATTCCCCGTCGACGGTGCGGAACAAATTGGCTTCGGCCGCATCGAAATAATATTCCTGGCTGATCCGGTATGTGAGCCATTCACCGGCCGAGGCGCTGCTGCCGTCACCCTTTTTCAGCAGTCGCGAGGTCAAAGAAAAGCCGGCATAGGAATAAGACGGGTAATCGAAATAATCGACCGGGACCAGGCGGTCGCGGTTGTCGACCTTGGTGGCGTAGCGAATTTCAAATTCAGGTTCGATCACATGCTTCAACTTGCTCCGGCCCGAATCGTAAGACTCGGAAAAAAACCGGTCCCTGCAGCGAGAGCTTGGCCGTTTGGTATTTCATGTACAGTGGCTCGTTGACGATCGTTTTGCTGAGCGGATCCAGGCTTTTGGCATACAGGGTGTTCTTGGCAAGGAGGTTCAGCGAACAGTTCAGCCAGGGTAGTTTCAGCAGCGGCAGCTGGTAGGTCGGAGTAAAGGTCAGCCGCTGGGAACGGAAATCGTTCGCTAAATTCCGGCTCCTCTTCATAGGTTACGCCGCTGCGGCGCACGCTTTGATAATCGATTCCCAGGGAAAAATAACCGGGCAGTTTTCCCAGTTTCTGCTGGTTCAAATTGAAAGCCAGCGCCGGCAGGTATTCCACGATCCGCGAGCTGTTGGCAAAGATATAATACGTTTCCCGGCGCGAGGCGCTCAACGAAACATTGATGTTGGCAAAAGACGATTGTCCAAGCCAGTGACGACTGAAAATTGGTGGTGAGATTGCGGTCAAAACCGTTGTCGAAAAGGCGCAGAAAACCGGGGCGGCTCTGGCGGTTGACGTTAAGCACCAGGCGGGAGTTCAGAAAGGGCAGGTTCTGCCTGTGATTGGCCTCCACGTAGTAGTCGCTGGCCGAATCGTCGTATACGTCATTGTCCTTGCGGTATTGGAAATGGTAGAAACGGGCGCTGCCGCTGGTATTGCGGAACAGGTAGCGCAATTCATCGCTGACGCCGATGCCCAGCTTGGCAAAATAATCCAGCCCGAGGGTCATGTCGATATTGGGCTTGATGGCCCAGAACAGGGAATTCTGTACAAAGAAGCCACGCAGGAGGAATTGCCGAAATTTGGGGAACAAAAGGCCCGTGGCCCGGCCGTCTTTCTGGATCGGATAGCGCAGGTACGGCAGGTAGAAAACCGGAATATTTTTGATGCGGAACACCACGTCGTTCATTTCAATGTATTTTTCCTTTTTGATCTTGCCGCGGCGGCTGGTGATCTTCCAGCGCGGGAAGATCTGGGCGCAGGAAGTGAAATCGAGTCGCTGGAAAGTCAGCGTCTCGCGGTCGGTCTGGATCAGGCGGTCGGTTTCATAGCGGACAAAAGGGGTGATCAGGCCATAAGTGTCGAGCAGTTCGCCGCTTTTTGTTTTCAAGTTGAAATTGAGTTTTTCACCGCTCAGGACCATGTCCTTGGCCGACATGGTCACCCGTCCTTCGGCGAACAATTCCCTGGTCTTCAGGTTGAATTCGATCACGTCAGCATAGATGACATAGTCCTGCCATATGACTTCCACATGCCCGTCGGCGCGAAGCGAATCTTCGCTGATTGTCTTGTGATCGGCATAAACGATCGGTTCGTCGCTGTCCTGCTGACGCGCCAGCAATCCGGCCCAGGTAAAAAAAATGGAGAAAAAGATGAATTGCAGCGCTTTTGTTTTCATTGCTAGTATAATGTTTAACATATTTCCCCCTGTTTAGGCAATAGCAATGACGGTTTTTTTCAAATATTACGGCTTCGGCTCCGGCAGGAAACCGGGGGTGCGCCGATGATTTATTTGTTCCATTTGTGCTACCATGAAAATATGAAAAACATAAGCCTGATATCAACGGTCTTGTTTTTTATCCTGGTTTCTGCTGCCTGTTCCATCAATGTCCCCTGGGACATAATGGATGATTACGATGGTGTGCGCGTCGTCATGCGCGTCAATCCCGACGACGCCGACGTGCTGCTCAACGGCAGGTTTATCGGAGCCGCCTACGAATTCTCATCTTCCGCCTCCGCCCTGCGCCTGGCCTCACGGCAGAACGAACTGGTATTCAAGAAAAGAGGTTTCCGCGAGGAGGCCGTCGACCTGCGTTCCTATTCTTCCCGCCATATCACCCTGAAAATCATTCTGGAGAGTGAGGACATTTTGGACAGCGCCGAACCAGCCGTCGCTGAAGTTGCCGCTGGCCAAGAACAGCAAGCCTATGAGGCCAAGAGCGAACCCATCCCCGCCCTGCCGGCCGAAAAGCCGGTCGCGGCCGAGGTACGTTCACTGACCGTGGTCACCCTGACCGTGACCCCCGAGGAAACCGCCTTGTACATCGACGGCAAGTTCTGGGGACTGGCGCCGGCCGAGGGTAAAACCGCCAGCCTGCGCCTGCCGCCCGGCAAATATGTCTTCAGCGCTTTCAAGCCGGGATTCAGTATCTACAAAAAGGAAATCACGGTTCCCAAGCAGAATGAATTCTCCCTGGCCATTGCCCTGCAGAAATAATGAGCATCTGGCGGCAACCCGGATCAGGTCGAGAGATTGCGCCGGCTGAAGAAAAAGAGCGCCGCGGCAACCAATAACAGGTCAGACCGGCCAGTACAAGGGCGTGGGACAGAACCAGCCCGTTGATCAGCACCGCCCGGCCATTGTAATAATAAAAAGGGGAAACATACGCGGTACGGCCGCAGTCCTTCGATCATGGGGGCATAGGCGTTGATCAGGTAGGTGACCAGGGCGAAACCGCCGCTGACCCCCAGGCATAATTTTCTCTTGCCGCTCAGGCAGCCGATAGCCAGGGACATGGACAGGAATGTCAAACCCAGCAGCAGCAGGCTGAAGATCACCTGCGCCAGCCGCAGCCAGTCCACGGCCACGCCGAACAGCCTGGTGCCGGCGGCCATGCTGCCCCAGAAGACCAGGGCCAGGAACAGGAGCGCCGCGGCTTCGGCCGCGAACTTTGCCAGGACCAGCCGCCAGCGCGGCAGCGGCTGGGAGAGCAGCAGGTCGAGCGTGCCCCGCTCCTCCTCGCCGGCCGTGGCATCGCCGCCCTTGCCGATGGCAATAACGATGAACAGCAGCGGCGCCAGAATGGAAAACGGCTGCAGGTTCAGGAAGCCCTCCGCAGTGGCCATGAAATTGTTCTTGCCGACCAGGTTCTTGATGAAGGGCGGCAGGCTATCCAGGACTTTCAGCACATCCTGAGGCGCGGCTGATGAAAGGATAGAAAGTAAAGCAGAAAGAGCGAAATGAAGGCCAGGCCGCACGACCAGCCCAGGAGCCCCCAGCGCTGTTCGCGGAAGGGTTTTGCGGAACAGCTCAGCAAACATCGCCGTTCTCCCCGTAGTAGGCCAGGAATACATCTTCCAATCCGGGTTCCTGGCTGCTGAAATCGTCTATCCTGAACCGCGCCGCCGCTTTCAGCAGCGGGTCCATCTCTCCCTTCATGCGCCCCTTGAGCGAACGCCGGTCCAGGGCGGTGATCTCCAGACCGGCCACAGCGGCGAAAGCACGGGCGTCGAAGTCCGCGCCGAAGCGGATCTCCACGCTGCGCAGCGACCTGGTCTTCAGATCGGCAACATCCTCCAGGGCCGCCAGCCTGCCGCTGCGGATGATGGCCACGCGGTCGCAGATCCGCGCCACCTCCGGCAGGTTGTGCGAGGAAAAAAATACGGTCTGCCCCGCCGCCTTGGCTTCGGCGACCAGGCCGAAGAACTCGTGGCGGACGAGCGGATCCAGACCGCTGGTCGGCTCGTCCAGGATGAGCAGGTCGGGCCGGTGCATGAAGGCCTGGATCAGGCCGAGCTTGCGCTTGTTGCCCAGGGAGAGGGAAACGATGGGCTGGGAAAGCTGGCAGCCCAGGCGGGCGGCAAGCTCTTCCACGTAGGACCAGTCGATGTTGCCGCGCAGGCCGGCGAAAAAGCGCAGCAGGCCTGCGCAGGTCAGGTTCTCGTAGAGATTCAGTTCGCCGGGGAAGAAAACCGACAGCGGCGGCGGACGTCCAGGCTGCGCTTGCGCACATTGAAGCCGAAGATCTCAGCCCTGCCTGCATCGGCGCGGATCAGGTCCAGCAGGATGCGGATGGTGGTGGTCTTGCCGGCCCCGTTCGGCCCCAGATAGCCGAGGACTTCGCCGGCATAAACCTCGAGACCGACATCGGCTATGCCGACCCTGCTGCCCGTAGCTCTTTGACAAACGCTCGGTCTTGATAACAATATTTTTCAATGGCTCATCCTTGATTCTGGCTCATAATAACAATCGACCGACTTATTGTCAAAAATACCTCACTCCAATCCAAACCGGGAAGACTAATAAATATTGATAAGAAGATTGCAGTCGCTTGAGACCTGCTTTGTATCTATCCCCCCCGGCCATGGCTTGACAAACCGGCAGCCATTCAATCCAGTTTTTTTTAAAAGCAAAATCCTGGACCACGATTCCGGAATTCATTCGGCCGCTGCCGTCTTACTGGAATGCGGAATATAAACAAGGAGGTGAACCATGTTTGACTTTTTTCTTCCGGGAAACGAGACCCGCAAAAAAAGTGTGCGCAAGGGGGTGACCTTATCCCTTTCCCTGCTCCTCCATGCCCTGCTGATCGCCGCCATCATCGTGGTGCCGCTGCTGCGCGCCGAGGCTCAACTGCCAGAATTCAAATTCATCGATGTCCTGATCGCCCCTCCGGTCCTGCCCGGCGTACCGCCCGGCCCCGGCCGCGTTGGAAACCCGCCGACCGGCCCGGCCGGCAATCCCGTGGGGCCGAAGCATCCGCCCCCCGCAAACACTTCGCACGGATTCATGGCCCCGGTCGAGATACCGACCGGGATCATTGATGAAAACCCGGCTGATTTCATCACCGAGGGACCTAGCGGACCCGGAGTCGAAGGAGGAGAAGGCGATGGAAAAACGCCATGGATCGTGGGCAAGGATATCCTGCCCGAAGAAGTGAATCCGCTGGACAAAGCGATCACGACCATCCGGCCGCCGCGGCTGATCAAGAGGGTGAATCCGGTCTACTCCCCGATAGCGCTCGCAGCCCATGTTTCGGGTACGGTGCTGATCGAGGCGGTCACCGACATCTACGGTCGCGTGCGCAAGGCCCGGGTCGTCAGCGGCCATGCCCTGCTCAGCGCCTCGGCACTGGAAGCAGTCAGGGAATGGATCTACGAGCCCTACCTGGTCAACGGCATCCCCAGGCCGGTGAGCTTCACCGTCACCGTCACCTTCACCCTGGAGAAGCGCTGAAGCGAGAGCGCAGCCTCCTGCGCCGGGCCCCGGCCCAGAAGGGGGCTGGCCCGCGCAGGGGACTCAGCGCACGAAGCGGTCGATGATCCGCTGCAGGAGATCGCCGTATTTGACGATCAGGCCGGCAAAGACCACCGAGACCATGGACATCAGCTTGATCAGGATGTTGAGCGAAGGGCCCGAGGTGTCCTTGAAGGGGTCGCCCACCGTGTCGCCGATGACCGCGGCGCCGTGGTTGGGGTTGCGGCTGCCGTCGGGAAGTTTCTTGCCGCCCAGGTTGCCTTCCTCGATGTATTTCTTGGCGTTGTCCCAGGTGCCGCCGGCATTGTTCAGGAACACGGCGACCACAAAGCCGGTGGTCAGGCCGCCGGCCAGCAGGCCGATCACGCCGGCCACGCCGAAAACCAGCCCCATGGCCACGGGGACGAATATGGCGGTCAGGGAAGGGATGATCATTTCACGCTGCGCGGCCCGGGTGCTGATCTCGACGCAACTGGCATAATCGGGCTCGGTCTTGCCTTCCATGATGCCGGCAATTTCGCGGAATTGGCGGCGCACCTCTTCAACCATCTTGCCGGCGGCGCGGCCGACCGACTTCATGGTCATGGCGCAGAAGATAAACACCATCATGGCGCCGATGAAAAGCCCGGCCAGCATCTTGGGATTGAAGATGGTCAGGTTGTAATAATTGATCCAGTCGCCGATGTACGTATTTTCGATGGCCTTTTGCACGCCACTCACGGTAATGAACTTCTCTCCCATGTGCAGGAAGCCGATCTTGATCTCCTCGATGTAGGCAGCCAGCAGGGCCATGGCCGTCAGGGCCGCCGAGCCGATGGCAAATCCCTTGCCGGTGGCGGCGGTGGTGTTGCCCAGGGCATCGAGGGCGTCGGTGCGCCGGCGTACTTCCGGATCCTGGTGGGTCATCTCGGCATTGCCGCCGGCATTGTCGGCGATGGGGCCGTAGGCGTCGGTGGCCAGCGTGATGCCCAGGGTGGAGAGCATGCCCACCGAGGCGAAGCTGATGCCGTAGAGGCCGAGATTGATGGCGTTGGCGCTGGCGCTGAAGCCGCCGCTGAGCGCGTAACTGATGATGATGGCCAGGGCGATGACCAGCACCGGCAGGCCGGTGGACTGCATGCCGGTGGAAATGCCGGCGATGATGACCGTGGCCGGGCCGGTTTGCGACTGCTCAGCCACATACCTGGTCGGTTTGTATTCCTGGGAAGTGAAGTATTCGGTGATCTTGCCGATCACCCAGCCGGCGATCAGGCCGGTAATGACCGAAAGGAAGATGCCCAGGTGACGGCCGTGGAATGAATCCTTGAACAGCACCAGGATGAAAAAAGATGCGATCAGGGTCAGCAAGGTGCTGGCGTTGATGCCGCGGGCCAGCGCCCGCAGCAAAACCTTTTGGCTGGCTTTTTCACCCGAGCGCACCATGAAGACGCCCAGGATCGAAAAGATCACGCCGATGCCGGCGATGACCATGGGGGCCAGGACACCGCCCAGGCCGTAGCCTGCGGCCACGCCCAGGACCGCCGTGGCCAGGATGGAGCCGGCGTAGGATTCGTAAAGGTCGGCGCCCATGCCGGCCACGTCACCGACGTTGTCACCGACGTTATCGGCGATGGTAGCCGGGTTGCGCGGGTCATCCTCGGGGATGCCGGCTTCCACCTTGCCGACCAGGTCGGCACCAACGTCGGCCGATTTGGTGAAGATGCCGCCGCCGACGCGGGCGAACAGAGCCTGGGTGGAAGCACCCATGCCGAAGGTCAGCATGGTGGTGGTGATGATGGCCAGTTGGCTGGGACCTTCGGGAATGAAATAGCGCAGGATTACGAACCACAGGGAAATATCAAGCAGGGCCAGGCCGACCACCACCAGCCCCATGACGGCGCCGGAGCGGAAGGCGATCTGCAGTCCCCGGTTCAATGAATGTTTGGCCCCGGCCGTGGTGCGATTGGAAGCGAACGTAGCCGTGCGCATGCCCAAAAAGCCCGCCAGGCCTGAGAAAAAACCACCGGTGATGAAAGCGAACGGCACCCAGGGATTTTGGGTGTGCAGCACGTAGGCCATGAAGGAAAACAGGATGAATACCAGCAGGAATACGAAAGCCACGACCCGGTATTGCTGCTTCAAATAGACCATGGCCCCTTTCTGCACGTAGCCGGCGATGCGCTGCATGTCGGCAGTGCCCGGGTCTTGTTTTTTCAAGAAACGGAAAAAATAGTATGCGAAGGCAAGCGCCAGGATGGCGCCCAACGGTGCCAGGAAGAACAAATTCGACTAAACTCATAGTTTTCTCCTCAAAAAAATATGATTTTAAATGAATGTCAGAATGAAGATACTTTATAATAAATTTCATCTGAAAAGTCAAGGTTTTGGGCGCTGACGACCGCCGCTTCAGGTCAAACGGGCCTGAAAAACATGACTTTTAATGTAAATTGAGCGAAAAAATCCGGAAAATCACGTTCCAGCCAGGAAAAATACGCCCGCGCCGACTCGTTCCCCTTCTTGCCACCAGTCACTGGCCAGGCCGTTTTTTTTCAAGGCGCTGAAAACCTGGCGCTCGTCAGCGCTCAGGAATGAGGGCAAGCGCCGGGCAAAAGCGCTTCCGGCCAGGGGGAAAAAATGATGCAGCTGGATATGGACGCGGCATTTTTTGCGCATGGCAGCCATGAATTCGAGCAGTTCGCGCCGCTCGGCAGCGGTTTCACCGGGCAAAGCGATGATGAAATCGAGGTTGACCGCGAACCCGGCGGCATTGGCCGCGGCCACGGCTGAGACGATCTGGGCGGACGTGTGGCCGCGGCCGATCGAGTCCAGGCGCGCGTCGACCGCGCTCTGGGCCCCGAAAGTCAAGCGGCGGTTGGCCACATAACGGCGCAAAAGCCCAAGGCCTTCAGCACTCACCGTATCGGGACGGATCTCGGAAGGGAAAATGCCGAATTCTATGAATTTGAATCCGGCCAGGCGGCAAAGTTCCAGCAGTTGTTCGATGCGGCCGAGTTGCGGCCGCTGCCGCCGGCAGGCAGCGAACTCCAGGGCCGAAGGCGCGATGAAGCCGACGCGTCGCAAGACCGCGGCCGCGCAACTTTTCCAGGTACAGAGCCGATGGAATCCTCGCCGCGGTAACGGGGCCTGCTTCTCCCGGTCTGGCAGTAGCGGCAGCTCCAGAAACAGCCGCGGGAGATCTCCAGCGGCGGCACGGTCCTGAAATGCCTGGAGACCGGAATATACTTCTCCCATATCGCGATATCATTGGTTCGGCGCCGCGGCTTCCAGCGCGGACCGGTAAACGAATGGATCACAGCCGGTTATGAATTTCCCGGCCAACAGATCCTGGCCGAATTTCAGAAAAGTTCCTTCGCCGGCGCCGCGGAACAGGATGTCGAAGCCGCAGGCAAGAGCCAGTTCCTGCTCACCGCTGACATGCGGCCCGCCGGCCGCGAACAGCGGCGGCACCGCGGCCGCAGAACGCAAATTCTTGATCTCCGCGGCAAATAAGGGCAGGTGCGGGGTCATGAAGGAATAGACGCAGACATCACTGGCTTGCAGCACGGCAGTTTCTTTGCCGGTCAGGCGCCCCGGCTCGGCGTCAACCAGTAAGATATCAAAATGACGATCCAATCCTTCTTTTTCCCAGATATTCAGCAGCAGGGGCAGGGTCAGGCGGTTGCCGGAAAAAATCCTGAAGGCAACGCGCTTTTTTTTCACTTTTACCCCGATTTCGGTATTCCGGCGCCTTTCAGCACCGGGGCGGTCACTTGCCCTTGATCTTTTTGCAGATGGCCAACTTCAGGCGCAATTCCCTTTGCCGGAGCAGTTCAACCTGCAGCTCGGCAGGCGTTATGGCTCCCTGGAAAGACGATTTGATCCGCTTTTCCGTTTCCTGCATTTGTTTTTGCAGATCTTCTTCGCGCAGATCCTCGCCGTGCTCGAAAGTATCGATGATCAGCGCGATGCGGTTATCCCTTACTTCCAGGAATCCCTCGCCGCTGAAAAGAAAAAGCCGGGTGCCGTCCAGCTTGAGATATGAGATCTCACCTGCATTCAGCAGGGAGAGATAGGGCAAATGATGGGACAGGACACCGGCTTCCCCCAAAAAAGCCGGGATGTACAGATCTTTGATCTCGGTGCGCAGGACCACCTCGCGCGAAGTGATGATCTCCAGTTCGATCGTGTCGGCCATCAGAATCCCAGTTTCTTGGCGTTGGCCACGGCGTCTTCAATGCCGCCGCACATGTAGAAAGCCTGTTCGGGCAGAGTGTCGTATTTGCCTTCCACCAGTTCCTTGAAGCTGCGTATAGTGTTGGCCAGGTCCACATATTTGCCTTCCATGCCGGTGAAGGGCGTGGCCACAAAAAACGGCTGTGAAAGGAACTTCTGTATTTTCCTGGCCCGGGCCACAATGATCTTGTCTTCGTCGGACAGTTCTTCCATGCCCAGGATGGCAATGATGTCCTGCAGGTCTTTGTAGCGCTGCAGCACTTCCTTGACCTGGCTGGCCACAAGGTAATGCTCCTTGCCTATGATCTTCGGGTCCAGGATGCGGGAAAACGAAGCCAGGGGATCGACGGCCGGAAAAATGGCCATCTCGGTCAGGGCCCGCGAGAGGTTGGTGGTGGCGTCCAAATGGGTGAAGGTCGTGGCCGGCGCCGGGTCGGTGTAGTCGTCGGCAGGCACATAAATTGCCTGGACCGAGGTGATCGACCCTTTCTTGGTCGAGGTGATGCGTTCCTCCATTTCCCCCAGCTCCGAAGCCAGGTTGGGCTGGTAGCCGACAGCCGAGGGCATGCGCCCCAGCAGGGCGGAAACCTCGGAACCGGCCTGGGTGAAACGGAAAATATTGTCGATGAAAAGCAGCACGTCCTGGTTTTCCTCGTCACGGAAATACTCGGCCACGGTCAACCCGGAAAGGGCCACCCGCAGCCTGGCGCCGGGCGGCTCGGTCATCTGGCCGTAGATCAGCGCCGTCTTTTCGATAACCCCGGATTCCTTCATTTCCAGCCAAAGATCGTTGCCCTCGCGGGTGCGCTCCCCCACTCCGGCGAACACGGAAAAACCGCCGTGCTTGGTGGCCACGTTGTGGATCAGTTCCTGGATAAGAACGGTCTTGCCCACGCCGGCTCCTCCGAACAAGCCGATCTTGCCCCCCTTCAGGTAGGGCTCGAGCAGGTCGATCACCTTGATGCCGGTTTCGAACAGTTCCAGCCGGGTGTCCTGCTCATCCAGCGTCGGCGCCGGACGGTGAATGGGATAGCGTTTTTTTTCATTTATGGGGCCGAGCATGTCCACCGGATCACCGATGACATTGATGATGCGCCCCAACACTTCGCGCCCCACGGGCACGGTGATGGGGCCGCCGCTGTCATGGGCCTGCATGCCCCGCACCAGGCCGTCGGTGGGATGCATGGAGATCGTGCGCACCCGGTTTTCGCCAAGATGGTACTGCACCTCGCAGATGATGCTGATCGGCTGCGGCGTGGCGAAACCCTTGGGAAACGATCTCAACGGCGTTGTAGATCTCGGGGAGTTCTCCCTTGGAAAATTCAATGTCCACGACCGGGCCGATGACCTCAATTACCTTGCCGATATTTTTATGAATTTCTTTTTTCTTGCTCATGTTCGCTCCTATTTGTTCAGGGCTTCGGTGGCGGTGATGATCTCCAGAAGCTCCTTGGTGATGGCCGCCTGGCGCATTTTATTCAAAAGCAGGGTCAGGGCCCGGATCATGTCACTGGCGTTGCGCGTGGCCAGGTCCATGGCCACCATGCGCGCCATCTGCTCCGCGGCCATTGACTGCAGCAGGGTCTGGTAGACAACGGCGCTGATATGGCGCGGCAGCAGTGCTTGGAACAGCGCGGCGGCGCCTGGTTCGAAAATGTAATCCACTTTTTCCGCGCTCGCCTCTTCTTCAGCGTCGGCAGCGGCGGCCGGTTCCAGAACGACCGGAAAAAGGCGGCGGATGGAAAATTGCTGCCGCGAAGCCGAGATGAATTCACTGAAAGCGAATTCAACGCTTCTGAATCCGCCGTTCAGGAACAGTTCCTGCAGCTCGGCGGCCAGATTGTCGGCATCGGCGAATTGCAGCCGGCTGATCAGGCCGTTATGGCTTTTTTTTACTTCAATATCTTTCTTGGCGAAATAGCGGCCGGCCTTGGTGCCGACGGTGATCAGGGAAACCGCCTGGCCGGCGGCGGCCAATTCCCGGCAATAGGCCTCGCTGTTTTTCAAAACATTGGAATTGAAAGCACCGCACAATCCCTTGTCGCCGGCCACGACCACCAGCAGCACCGCCCCCTGATCACGTATCTTTAAAAACGGTTGCGTCTCCAGGGCCGCCCCCACGGCTGCCTGCTGCAGAAGAAAAGCGATCTTGTCGCGGTAGGGCCGGGATTTTTTCAATTCGGTCGTGGCCCGGCGCAGCTTGGCCGCGGCCACGGTTTTCATGGCCCGGGTAAGCTTTTGGGTATTTTTGACCGACTTGATGCGGCGGCGCAGAACAATCAGGTTTCCGGCCATCAGGGATTGGCGCTTTTCTTGAATTCAGCGGCGAATTCTTTGAGCACGGCCTGCAGCTTCTGTTCCAGTTCACCAGAGAGCACTTTTTTTTCGCGCAGTTCCCGGAAAATTTCCGGTTGCCTGGCTTCCACATACTTGAGCATTTCCGTTTCGAATGGCTGTACCTGTTTGACGGGGAATTCATCCAGGAACCCGCGCGTGCCGGCGAAAATGGCCACTATCTGCTTTTCCACGGGGATGGGCTGACCCTCGTCCTGCTTGAGCAGTTCGGAAAGCCGTTTGCCCCGCTCCAACTGGGCCACGGTGGTCTTGTCCAGGTCGGATCCGAACTGGGTGAAAGCTTCCAGTTCCCGGTACTGGGCCAGATCCATTTTCAGCGAACCGGCCACCTGCTTCATGGCCTTGATCTGGGCATGGCCGCCTACGCGCGAAACCGAAATGCCGACATCGATGGCCGGGCGCTGGCCGGAATTGAACAGGTCGGGAAGCAGGTAGATCTGGCCGTCGGTTATGGAGATGACATTGGTGGGGATGTATCCGGACACATCCGAGGCCTGGGTCTCGATGATCGGCAATGCGGTCAGCGAACCCCCGCCTTTTTCATCATTCAGCTTGGCCGCCCGCTCCAGCAGCCGCGAATGCAGGTAAAACACATCGCCGGGATAGGCCTCGCGTCCCGGCGGGCGGCGCAGCAGCAGGGATATCTCGCGATAGGAGGCCGCGTGCTTGGAAAGGTCGTCGTAAACCAGCAGCGCGTGACGTCCGTGGTCGCGAAAGTATTCACCCATGGCGCAGCCCGCATAGGGGGCGATGTACTGCAGGGCGGCCGGGTCGGAAGCCGACGCAGCCACCACCAGCGAATACTCCATGGCCCCGGCTTCGCTCAGGGTTTTGACTATCTGGGCAACGGTCGATTGCTTCTGGCCGATGGCCACGTAAATGCAGATCACATCCTGGCCTTTCTGGTTGATGATGGTGTCCAGGGCAATGGCGGTTTTTCCGGTCTGGCGGTCGCCGATGATCAGTTCGCGCTGGCCGCGGCCGATGGGGATCATGGCGTCAATGGCCTTGATGCCGGTTTGCAGAGGATTTTGGACCGGGCGGCGGTCGACCACGCCTGGGGCCAGGGCTTCGATGGGCATGGAGATATCGGTCTTGATGGGATCCTTGTCATCCAGGGGCTTTCCCAGCGGCGAAAGCACGCGGCCGATGACCGCGTCACCGGCCGGCACCGAGATGATGCGCCCGGTTCGTTTGACAATATCGCCTTCCTTGATCTTGTGGCTTTCGGCCAGCAGGATCGAACCCACGTTGTCCTCTTCCAGGTTCAGGGCGATGCCGTAGATCTGGCCGGGAAACTCCAGCAATTCGTTGTACATGACGTTATCCAGGCCATAAATGCGGGCGATGCCGTCTCCGATCGATATCACCACCCCGGTTTCCTCTTTCTTGAAATCAAAGGCAAAGCCCTCGATCTTCTGGCGGATCAACTCACTGATCTCGTCGACTTTGATTAGCATTTATTTTTCCCCTACAAGCGTTTCGCGCAGTTTTTTCAGGCTGCCGGACAGTGAAAAATCATATTGCACCGATCCCCGGCTCAAACTGATGCCGGCGATCAGTTCCGGCTGCAACCGGAATTCCAGGACCACTTTTGCGGTCAGGGCTTTTTCCAGTTTGGCCAACAAGCGTTCCTTCTGCCCGCCCGCCAGTTCGACGGCCGAGTGTATGATTATTTTTTCGATGCCGCGAGTTGCATACCAGGCATCGGGAAACTGCTGCACCATTTGTTCGAGATAGACCAGGCGGTTCTCGGCGGCAACGGTCAGCAGGAACTGATAGGTTTTGGCATGCAGGTTCATCTTGGTTTTGACGATATCCAGGGCGATGATCTTTTCCGCCTGGGAGATCAAAAAAGTCGCCAGCCCGATCTTCAATTTTTCATCGGCGGCAAGCAGGGCCAGGAAATCATGCAATTCACCTTTGACGCGATCGAATTCGGCCTGGTCTTCCACAGCCAGCGCCAGGGCCTTGGCGTAACGCTTGACCAGGCTACTTTCCTTCATCCAGGTCTCCGCAGGAATCGATATTGCGCTCGATGATCCTTTGCTGGGTTGCGTCGTTTAAACTCCGCGTAAAATCGTCCTTGAAGCGCTCGATGGTCATATCGGCGATGCGTCCCTTTACCGCGCGCACAGCGGCATCGACCCGCTGGCGGATCTCCTCTTCGCTCAAGGCGATGATGCGCTCCGCTTCCAGGCGGCCGGCCTCCTCCAGGCGGGCCAGTTCATCCCGTCCAGCAGTTTCGGCGGTGCTTTTTATCCCTTCAACTTCCGACGCCACTTTGGCCAGGCGCTGCTGAATGTCCTGCAGCCGGGCCGCTGTGGCGGCCAGGTTCTTTTCCCTCTCCACGATATCATTCTGGATGTCCGAACTTTTCCGGGACAGCATCTGGATCAGGGGTTTGCGCAGCAGCAGGATCAGGCCGCCGAAAAGCACTGTGGAATTGAAAACCTTGCCCAGCACGTTGAACCAGTCGATGTGCGCCGAACCTCCTTCCGTGGAAGCCGACAGGCACATGGCCAGGGCCAGCAGCAGGAACGGGAAAAGCATGTTTTTTTTCATAAATAGGCTTGTTTGATCTTGTCGCTGAAAACAGAAATCTGCATTTCCAGGGTATTTTCAGCCGCCACTATCTCCTTTTCCAGCTGGGACATCTTTTCAGCCAAAACCCGCACCGTTTGCTCCTTGGCCGAAGTCACGGTTTTATTGCGGATCTCTTCGCCGTTCTTCAGCAGGCCTTCCTTGATTTGCTGCGCCTCTTTACGGGCCTGGCTCAATTGGGTTTCTATGGCCCTGGTCCGGGTCTCGATCTCGGCAACCAAGCTTTCCTGGCGGTTGGAATCGGTGCTGATCTTGGTTTCCCGGGCCGTGATGATCTCGTTGATGGGTTTGAAAAAAATCCTGTTCAGAATGAGGTAAAGGAGCCAGATCAGAAAAAATATCCAGATGAAGGATGAATTAAGGTCTAACATAGAGGAAATGTACCATATCGACTGCCAAAAATCAAGACATTTTCTCCGCTTGGTCATGACCTCCGCAAAAACGCCCTTGACAGATTCCGCCTCGTCGGGTAAAATAAAACTTCAACCAGGGCCTGTTTTCGGGCTCGCCGCCGCGTAAATTCATTCCCAGGAGATGGTATGGAACTGATCGCCAGCCTGATCGATTTGTTCGTGCACCTGGACAAGCACCTCAACGCCCTGATCGTCACCTACCAGCTCTGGACCTACCTGATCCTGTTCGCGGTCATCTTCTGTGAAACCGGCCTGGTGGTCACCCCTTTTCTCCCCGGCGACTCGCTGCTTTTCGCCACCGGGGCCCTGGCCGCAACTCCCGGCAGCCCGCTTCAGGTTCACTGGCTGTTCCTGATCCTCACCGCCGCCGCCATCCTCGGCGACACGGTGAATTACTGGATCGGTCACGCCGTGGGCCCGAAAATCTTCAGCCAGAAGAAGATCCGTTTTTTGAAAAAAGAACACCTGGAGCGCACCCACGAATTTTACGAAAAATACGGGGGCATCACCATCATCCTGGCCCGCTTCGTCCCCATCATCCGCACCTTCGCCCCGTTCGTGGCCGGCATCGGACGCATGACCTACTGGCGCTTCATCGCTTACAACGTCTTCGGCGGCATTGCCTGGGTGGCCATCTTCGTCTTCGGCGGCTATTTTTTCGGCAACCTGCCCGTGGTCAGGCGCAACTTCACCGTGGTGATCCTCGCCATTATCTTCATATCGGTACTGCCGGGAGTGATCGAATACCTGAGGCACAGGCGGAAAAAAGTCCTGAAACCAACCGTAGGGGCGACCAAATGTTCGCCCTGGAAAAGGCAATCGATGCGAATCTTTACAGGGCGTATGTGTATATGCCCTTCCCTGATCTTTACATTTCCGGCGTATGTTATATGCCCTTACCTGGTCTTTCCATTTCCGGGCGTATGTGTATATGCCCTTACCTGATCTTTACATTTCCCGGCGTATGTGTATATGCCCTTATGAATCCTTCCTTTGTGGATTTTCTTCATCCTGTGGCCATGCGAATGGATTATCGCGAATATATTGCCTGGTTTGATCCAATTCTGTTTCATTGCGGACGATATGTTCATAATAATTGCGCTGCCAGACTGAGAATATCTCGGTATTCTTGCTGAACCCATTGGCTGACACCGATCTTAAAACCGCGAATAACAGAACCGACGGTTTTGGAAGGTGATCTCAACGTTGGTCCGTCAGATCGATCCATTCGTAGGGGCGAATAAATATTCGCCCCTCTTTGTACCGATTGATCAGATCTCTGGGGCGTATGTTTATACGCCCCTACCGAACCCTTCATCACGATGATGCCATGAAAATGATTGGGCATGACAATGAATTCGTCCAGATGCACATGGGGAAAATGTGCGGGAATATCCTGCCAGCATTTTTCAACAATACATCCTATTTCATTCAATGCCATGTTTCCATTTGTAATATCCCCGAACAGGGGTTCCCGGTTCTGGGTGCACGGTCTGGGGCAAATCGTGACAAAATAATACCCTAGAGAACCATAATCCCACCCTTTGAGGCGGATGGACCGGCGTCTATGGCTGTCAGAAATCATTCGCATGCCCCCTCAAGTTCATTAATATCCTGAATCCATAGGGACGGTTAATCTTTTGCTCCGTTTGGATTCGGCCAATTCGACCATGTTGGGCGTTTAATTCATTCTCCCTTTACGTGTTCTATTCTTCCTTTTCTTCCAGCCTGGCGATCTTCTTGCGCAGGCGCTCCAGCCGCTTTTCCAGTTCCTGCTGCCGGGCCGGGGAAAGACTGCCGCCGCTGAGCGCTTTTTCCACGTAGGAGAGGGCCAGAACGTAGTTGCGTTCGCGGTGTTCATAATGCACCGATATCTCGCGCTGGGCCTGCAGGTCGTCGGCAGCCGCAAGCTGCTGCCAGAGTTCCAGTGCTTCGCCGTATAATTTTTTCTTTTTCAGGAGCACGGAAAGGCGCCGCATGGCCAGGTTTTGCACTTCGCCGCGGCTGCCGCTCTCCCCGGCGGCCCGGTAGAAACCCTCGGCTCTCTCCAGCAGACCGGCCCTTTCACAGAGCATGCCCAGGCCGAGGATCTCCCCGCCGTCAGCGGTCAGGGAATAGTCCTCCAGGTAGCGCAGGCCGAGCAGCACCACGGCCGCCAAGCCGACCAGGTCCATGGCGTTGTGTTCCATGACCGGTTCGATCAGCGAGAAGTCCTGGCTGCGCAGGAAGCTGAAATAAAGGGCCGGGATCGAACTGGCTTCGATGTCATCACCGCGGGAAAGGCCCAGCAGCATCTCGCCCAGGTAGCCCAATTTGCGCGAATCATAGGTGTTTTTCCAGATGGTGCGGGCCGGAAACAGAAAATCCAGGTGCGGCAGGTCCAGCAGGGGGAAACGCTGGCGCTGCAGGATATAGCGGGTCTCCAGCAGGGGAAAGTCGAAGGCCTTGCCGTTGTAGGTCACGGCGGCGGAGAATTCCCCCCGGCGCAGGAATTCCGCCACAGCCAGCAGGAAGTCGCCTTCCCGGTCCAGGTCCTGGAGCATGAAGATCTTCACCTGGAAGGTCTGTTCGCTGAAAAAACCAAAACCCAGCATGAAGGGGATGGTGCCGGTGCCGCCGGCCAGCCCGGTGGTTTCGCTGTCAAAAAAAACGACCCGGCAGGGATCGACCGCGGCAAATACCTCGCTGCCGGCAATGATGGCCAGCGACCCTGGCGCCAGGGCCAGCCAGTCGCCAAGGCGCACTTTTCCGTAGCGGCCGTCCAGGGCATAGTAAAAATCCTTGACCAGGAAAGGCTCGGCAGCAGCAGCCGGCTCCATCCGGGCCCGGGGAGCTGCAAGCGGTTTGTCTTTTTGCTTCAGGCTGTGGCGAACAAGGTTCTCGAGTTTTTCCCTGGTGGAGAGCTCGCCATCGCTATCCAGGCGCTGCCATTTCTTCTGGATATCGTCTTTATCAAGATCGTGCAGCCGATCCTTCAGTTTTCTCATTGCTTTGTTTTCCGCTGCTTAAGATAGCATAAAATAAACGCTGTCGGACAATGACGCCCGTCCCAGGATCTTAAGCTCGGGCCGGGCGTTAGCGGCAGTGTCTCCCCAGTCTCCGCGCCGGGTGCGCGCCTTCAGGCCGACGCCCAGCAGTTCAAGGTAACGGCTGCGGCTGACGGGTCGGGCCCCCCATCCGGCCAGGTGCGGTGCAGGGAACTGGCAGTCTATAAAGGTGAAGCCCGCTTTTTCCAGGGTCGCGGCCAGGACGGCCAGGGCGGCCTTGGAGGCGTTGTCGGCCAGGTGGAACATGGATTCGGCAAAAAAGCACCTGCCCAGGGAGATCCCGTAGATGCCGCCGGCCAGTCTGCCGTCTTTCCAGGCCTCAAGGGAATGGGCGTAGCCCAGGCGGTGCAGGGCAACATAGGCGTCGCGCATGGCCGGCGTGATCCAGGTGCCTTCCTGGTCCGGGGCGCGGCAACGCGCAGCCGCTGACCACCGCGCCGAAAGCGCGGTCGAACGTGAAGGTGAAAAAGCCGCGCTGCAATATTTTCTTCAGGCTGGCGCCGGCATGGAACTCGGCCGGGAACAAGACAAAACGCGGGTCGGGCGACCACCACAGTATGGGCTCGCCCTGGCCGTACCAGGGAAAGATGCCGCGGCCGTAGGCGCGCAGCAGCATTTTCGGCGACAGGTCGCCGCCCACGGCCAGGAGTCCCTCCGCCCCGGCCAGCTCCGCCGGCGGGAAATCATCTTTACCTTCCAGGATAAAAACTGTCATTTTTCTCGAAGCCATTTTAACCTGCCTGCCAAAGCATTGCAAAAAACAATTATCAATTTCAATTCATGCTAAAAATTACCCTGATTTTTCAAGGAAACAAGATCTGTCCTCAATGCCCTAGGCATGAAATCGCTTGTTTCCAATTTTTCCGGCATTCAGGCAATATATTGACAACATTTTGCCTAACGTATATATAAATACTTCCGAACTTTTTTTAAGGAGATTCACCATGAAACAAAAATCCGTACTGAAAATCATTGCCTTGCTGGCCCTGGGGCTGGCTTTGCTGCAGCCGATCGCGGCCCAGCAGGCGCAAAAGGACAATCCGTTTTTCCAGGCGCGCACCACTCCGTTCCAGGTGCCGCCCTTCGACAAAATAGTCAAGGTCACTTCCTGCCAGCCTTTCAGGAAGGGATAAAAAGAGAGCAGGCCGAGATCGACGCCATCGCTGCCAGCACGAAAAGCACCGAACTTCGCCAACACCATCGCCGCCATGGACCACAGCGGCATTTTCCTGAGCGACGTCGGCGCCGTGTTCTACTCGCTGCTGAGCGCCGAGACCAATGCCGACCTGCAGGCCATCGCCCGCGAATTGTCACCGCTGCTTTCGGCCCACGACGACAACATCAACCTGAACGAAAAACTTTTCGCCCGCGTCAAGGCCGTCTACGACCAGCGCCCGAACCTGACGCTCACTGCCGAGAAGAGGATTTTCTGCTGGAAAACACCTACAAGGGCTTCATCCGCAGCGGCGCGCTGCTGGACCCGGCCCAAAAAGAACGCCTGCGCGAGCTCAACCGCGAACTCTCCCTGCTGGGTTTGAAGTTCGGCGAGAACCTGCTGGCCGAAACCAATTCCTCGCGCATCGTCATCGACAACCCCGAAGACCTGGCCGGCCTGCCCGAAGCGGTGCGCGCCATGGGCGCCGAAACGGCCAAGCAGCTTGAACCTGGCCGGGCAAATGGGCGTTCACGGTCCAGGTTCCGTCCATGACCCCCTTCCTGCAGTATTCGACCCGCCGCGACCTGCGCGAGCAGCTGCACCGCGCCTACTTCATGCGCGGCGACCGCGACAACGCCAACGACAACAAGGAGATCGTCAAAAAGATCGTCCTGCTGCGCGCCGAACGGGCCAAGCTGCTCGGCTACCCGACCCACGCCCATTTCGTCCTGGAAGAGCGCATGGCCAAGGACCCGGACACGGTCATGGCCTTCCTGCAGACGGCTGTGGACGCCGGCGCTGGCAGCGCTCGCAAAACGAAGCAGCTGAAATGCAGGCCATCATCGACCGCGAAAAAGGCGGCTTCCAGCTGGCCTCCTGGGACTGGTGGCACTACGCCGAAAAACTGCGCCAGGAAAAATACGCCTTTGACGACTCGGCTGCTGCGCCCCTATTTCGCGCTGGAGAACGTCAAGAAGGGGATATTCACCCTTTGCGAAAAGCTGTACGGCCTGCAGTTCATCAAGCTCGACAACCTGCCCCTCTACCACTCCGAGGTCCAGGTCTACGAGGTCAGGGAATCCGACGGCAGCCACGTCGGCCTGCTCTACATGGACTTCCATCCCCGTCCCGGCAAGCGCGGCGGAGCCTGGTCGGGCGGTTTCCGGCGCGCCTATTATGAAAAGGGCAAGCGCGTAGCCCCTATCTCCACCCTGGTCTGCAACTTCACCCGCCCCGCCGCCGACGCTCCGTCGCTGCTGAGCATCGACGAGGTCAACACCTTCTTCCACGAATTCGGCCACTCGCTGAACACGCTTTTTTCCAACGGCGTCTACCGCAGCCGCAGCGTGCCCCGCGACGCCGTGGAGCTTCCTTCGCAGATCATGGAAAACTGGGCCCTGGAGCCCGAAATGCTCGAACCTCTACGCCCGCCACTACCAGACCGGCGAAGTGATCCCGGCGGCGCTGGTGGAAAAGCTGAAAAACAGCAGCCTGTTCAACCAGGGCTTCGAGACCGTGGAATACCTGGCCGCCTCGCTTTCTGGACATGGCCTGGCATACCCTGACCGGCAGCGAGGCGCATCGACGTACGCAGGTTCGAAGCCGACGTCATGGCCTCCCTGGGGCTGATCCCGTCCATCGTGCCGCGCTACCGCACCACCTACTTCAACCACATGATCGGCGGATACTCGGCCGGGTACTACAGCTACATCTGGTCCGGGGTGCTGGACAAGGACGCCTACGAGGCCTTCAAGGAAAAGGGCATCTTCGATCGGGCCACGGCCAAATCCTTCCGCGAAAACATGCTGGCCAAACTGGGAACCGAAGACGCCCTGACGCTCTACAAGCGCTTCCGCGGCGCCGAACCCAAGATCGAACCTTTGCTCAGGAGCCGCGGTTTATTGCCCGAAGGGAAATAAAAAAAGAAATTGGCAGCAGAAAATAGTATCAATTAAAATTATAGAGAATTCCATGCTAGGGACAGGTCGCGTACCTGTCCCTACTTTTTAAACTATTTTTTACTTTTCACGCTTGGCCTCGAAAATGCCGTTGGGCTGGATTGTTTCCAGGGCGATAACTGCGCCTTTGGCGTCGGTTTTAAAGCGGATGCTGACAACCCTGGCCTGCTTGATGGTGAATTCCTCGTCCAGGCCCGGAACCAGGTCCAATTCAGGCTGACCGGGCAGGACCATTTTCAGGCTGTTGCCCTTGAGGCTGACGGTCGCGATGCGGCCGACCAGGGAGTAGCGCCCGGTGAATTTCTGCAGGTAAGCGGGATCGAAAAGACGGGCCGCCGGTTTTTTCTCGAAAACCATGGCCGCCAGCGTCGATTCCATCTGGGCCTCCAGGGCGTTGACGCGGCCGTTCAAATCGGTGCGGAACAGCAGTTTGAAATCTTCGAAGGTCGGATCCGTGCCCTTGAGCCCGTTGAACGTCTCGTAATGCCAGTGCTCCAGGGGCGTGCTGATGTTATTGTAGCTGAAGGCCAGCTTGCCGGCCTGCAGCGTCACCTTCAGGTCGCCGTAGCCGGGGTGGTTGTAGTCTCCGGCATAGGCGTTCAGACCGTGGGCGGGCCTGGTCTTGGCGATGCGGCGGCTGAATTTCTTCTGCTCCGCCTGCTTGACCGCTTCCTGGCCTTTGCTTTTTCTTTCCACCGCCTCAGCGATCCAATCCTTTGCTTCCAGGCCCAAAATCAGGTCGCTGGCCTGGCGGATAAGCAATTCGGGCAGCGGCCGTGCCGTTGAGATTGCTTAATACGACGAAACCCAGGCCGTCGCCGGGAAACATGGAGACCATGGCCGAGAAGCCGTCGATGTTGCCGCCGTGGTGGACACGGCCGTGGCCGCGGTAGTTGTCGACGAACCAGCCCATGCCGTAACTGGCCGGCGCCAATTCGGCGATATCCGGCGTTTGCCCGGTGGGCATGTGGGCCAGGTGCATGTCCTGCAGCGTCTGCGGCTGGATGATGAACTTGTCCTGCAATTTGCCGCCGTTGAGATGCACCAGCAGCCAGCGGCTCATGTCGTTGGCGCAGGAGTTGATGGAACCGGCCGGACCGACGGTAGTGATATCACGGAAAGGGATGCGCTCCAGCTTGCCTTTTCGTTCCGCATAGGGCAAGGCGAAATCGGCGTCCTTTTGCGAGTCCAGGACCGAGAAATTGCTGCGGTCCATGCCCAGCGGCTGCAGGACCAGCTGGCGGATCGAATCCTCCCAGCTGCGGCCGGTCAGCGTTTCCACCAGGTAGCCGGCAGTGAGGAACATCATATTGTTGTACTGGAATTTCTGGCGCAGGTCGGCAGTGGGCTCCAGAAAGGCCAGGCGGCGCACCAGCTCCTCGCGGCTGGACTCACGGTTGTTGTACCAGGTCAGGTCATGGCGCGGCAAACCGGAGCGATGGGTGACCAGGTCGCGCGGCGTGATGCGTTCGGAAGTGCCGGGATCGCTCAAGGTGAACCAGGGGATATAACTCCGCAGCGGCACGTCCCACTCCAGCCGCCCTTCATCCACCAGGGTGCCCATGGCGAAGGTGGTGAAAGCCTTGGAAGACGAGCCGATGGCCATGATCGTGTCGGCGTCCATGGGGATCTTGTTTTCCAGGTCGCGGTAGCCGTAACCCTTGGCCAAAACCACTTCATTGTCAACGACAATGGCCACGGCCACGCCCGGAACATTCAGGCCTGCCAGGCCTTTGGCCACCACATCGTCAAAATGGGCCAACGCGGCCTTTGCCTTTTCAGAATTGCTCCCGGCCCGCTTGAGCAGGAAAGTGAATTCCTTTCCACCTTGCAGGAAACTGCCGTTGATATTCATGCCGTCGGCGCTGAAGCTGCCCTTGAAAGCCGGCTCGCCGGGGATGCCGCCGATGGCAAAGGCGACGTCGTTATCCTTGACAACGATGGCGGTCAGGGCCAGGTCCTTGGCCATCTGGGCGGGGATGGAGATGTCGCCCAGCCAGGAACCGTCGGCCTGAAGGCTGAAATCGCAGTCTATTTCCAGTTTGCTGCCGGGCAGTTCGATGGCCCCGGCCCAGTGCCCCTGCAACAATGGCGCCTTTGCGTTGCCAAAAGCAGCCGAAATCAGCATTAACAATGAGCAAATTAACACGATGTTCCGCAAAAAAGTTTTGTTCATTTTTACACCTCATGAATTTTTGACATTATATTACAGGATACTTAAAAATAATGGAAAAAGTTTACCTTTGCCAGTAATAAATTTGACTACTTTTAGACAATCTAATAAAATGTGGCTTGGAGGCAGCCATGAACGTTTTTGATTTGGCCATGGAAATGGAAAAGAACGGAGAAAAATACTACAGGCAGCTTGCCGAAAAAACTACCAATAGCGGCATGAAAAATATTCTGGACATGCTGGCCGAAGATGAAGTCAAGCATTTTCAGGTCCTGCAAAAACTCAAGGAGGCAAGTCAAGTTGAATTGCTGTCCACACCTATCCTGAGCGGCAGCAAGAATGTTTTTCAGCAGTTGTACGACAATAAAAACTGGGACGATATTCCCGTGAACCAGGTCGACCTGTACAAGAAGGCCCGTGAGATCGAAACCAAGAGCTTCAATTTCTACATGGAAAAAGCCAGGGCCCATACCGACCCCGCCACCCAGAAAATGTTTTTTTTAATCGCCGAAGAGGAAAAACGGCACGAATTCCTGCTGGACCACATTATCCAGTTCGTATCCCGGCCGCAAACATGGCTGGAAAACGCTGAATTCAATCACCTGGATCAGTACTGACCGTTATTTCTTGATCTTGCGGCAGAACCGACCCTTTCAGCGCAAGCGTTTCAACAAGCCGCTTATTTTTTGGGCCAGGGAACTGGCCGCGGGCGGATCGTAATTGCCCATGACCACAACTGTCCAGCCGGGAGCGGCATCCATATCCAGTTCAGCATTGATTCCCGGTGCGCCGCCGGCATAGGCCTGGGGACCGCCGAACCACTCCTTGCCCAAGGGGCCAAGCAGTTTTCCCGCACGCAACGCCAGGGAGAACCTGAACAGGTCCATGGCGGTCGAGTAGCCGCCGCCGGCCGAACTGCCCCGGGCCGGCCGGGTATAGATATTGCTGCGCCGCGGCTCTTTTTCGTGGTCGGCTTCATCCCAATTGCGGGTATAGCCGCCGGCCACATTGTCAGCAGGCACATCGGCCTCCAGGTGTCCGGTGGCGGTCATGCCGGCCGGAATATAAATATGGTCGCGAACATAATCCCAATAACTCTGCCCGGAAGCCTTGGCCACGATCAGCCCCAAGACAATGTAGCCGCCGTTTGAATAACGGCGGCTGCTGCCGGGTTGAAAAAGCAGCGGTTCGGAGGCAAACAGCTCCAGGTAGTCCGGCAAATCCCGGATGCGGTCTTTGGGAAGCTTGCGGTATTTGTCGCCGAAAAAATCACCGATGCCCGAGCTCATGTCCAGCAGCTGACGCACCGTTACCTTCTGCGCCGCTTCGCGATTCGGATAGTCAGGCAGGAATTTTTCAATTTTGTCTTCCAGGGAGAGCTTGCCTTTCTCGGCCAACTGGCCGATGGCCACCCGGGTGAAAAGTTTGTTGATCGAACCCAGATTGAAACGGGTGTCGGGGCGGTTGGCCACACCGTATTCCATGCTGGACAGTCCGCGCGCCTCGTGGATGATCACCTGGTCATCGTGGGCCACAAGCACCACGCCCGAAAATATATCGGCTTGGGAGCGCTCATCCAGCACAGCCCGGATGCGCGATAACACTTCTTCACGGCTCAAAGGCGGCCCGGCCAGGTCGGCTAGAGCTTCGGCGTCGACCGGGGCGGCCATGATGCATGGTGATCCTGGCGTCAGCATTTTTTTCGAACTGGAAATGTAAATTCCAGCATCTCTCCCTGTCCATCCCGGACCAGGAAGCTGACTTTTTCCCCTGTTGCGCGCAGCAGTTTTTCAGGCCTGAGCGATCGCGCCTGCTCCCGGAAGCCGTGAAAGCGTGCCAGGCGCTCGTCCATGGAGACCCGCTCCAGTGATTCGGCACTGAAATTCTCCTTCAGGAATGCGGCCATGGCCTGGTCGGACCCGGAGTTGAAAGCGCTGAAATAGGCGGCGGCGCGCTGGCCCTGAGGCGTGGACGGGAATTCGAACTTTTCATCTCCCGGGGCCGCCAATCCAAAGCAGGCCGAAATCGCAAAAAAAAGGACAATTTTCTTCAATGAATTCATTATTTGCCTCCGAATAAAATTAAGACGCTGCCAAACCCGGAAAAGATGCAATGCCCCTGAAACGATCACTCGCGGTTGTTGGTGAACAGGGTGATCAGGCGGTTGCGGATTTCCAGATACAGCGGCGGCACCTTTTCCATTACTCCCCGGCAGTAAGCGGTCAGATAAGCTTTGGCTTTTTTTGGATTGACAGTGTAAAGACGCAGGGCTTCCTTTTCCACCTTTTCCTGATCGGCAAAGATCTTGTCTTCGAAAGGCTGGCGCCGGGCCACGACTTCCTTGACCGCATCCTGGAAACGCAGATTGCAGAGATTGTCGACAAAATCGATGGTCCAGCGCGCCGAAGCGTCGCTGTATTTTTCCGGATCATAGTTCTGGTAGCTGGGGGACGTGTCGCTGCAGCCGGCATAGATGGGCACATAGGGACTGATGTAGGGATTGTCCTGGTAAACCCAGTAAAGGCCGCCTATGGCCGCCGGCAGCCAGCTGCGCAGCTGGCAGACCATGCCGTAATGGCCGCGGTGGCGGGCCACCGGCCGGCGATTGCTGAGCTTGAGCAAAGCGCGTAATTCGCTGCCCGGAAACGGCGTGGCCAGGGGACTGACCTTGAAGCCGCCCTTGCCGTCGGTGACCAGCCACTGCGGTTGGGCGGTGAAATCATAGATCGTGCCTACGAAAACCGAGCGCTGGAAAGCGATCACATCGGCCAGGGATATTTTCTTTTCCGGGGCGGCGGAAAAGGGATACAGCGAGAGCGGCTCAACGAATTGGTGATAGGGATTGATCGTGGCCATGGGATTCTTGTCCAGCTTCCTTTCCGGCCAGGAGGCCAGGCCGGGCATGAAGGTGCTGTAAAAAAGCCAGAAACGGCTGGTGGCGAATTCAACCGGCAGCGGCGCATAGGCCTCCTGCCAGATGAAAGGCCTTTTTGAGGCAGGATCGTACCAGCCGCGCTCGATCGCTTCCTGCAGGTAATTGGGCGAGACCATGAAATTTTCCCTGTCCTCGGCCCGGATCTCCTTGATGATGCTCCAGTTGGGGATGACCAGGGCCTGGTCGTCGCCGATGCGCTGCGCTGCCCAAATGGCGCCGGGCCTGCCGCTTTCCCTGGTCCAGCCGGGACCGACACCAAAAATTTCCAGCACCCATGCTTCTTCAGGATCGCCGATTACCAGATCCTCGGCGCCATCACCGCTCGAGGGCAGAAAACCATAGGTCTCCATGAGTGAACCAATGAGCTTGACGGCGTCGCGCGCTTTTTTGCAGCGCTGCAAAGCGAAAATTTCAGCCTGTTCCACGGTCATGATCTGCTTTCCGGTTTCGCGAGTCACGGCCAGCTCGGAACGCTGGTTGATCGTGCTTTCGGCAATGGCCAGCTGGTATTCGTTCATGTGGGGATAGGCCGAGTGGATATAGGCAAACGTTTCACTGGCCTGGGGAATATAACCAAGGATCTCGCCATCGTCGCGCAAAGGCCGGTCGGCATCCTGGATACCCCAGTAGACCGGGGCCTTGGCGCCCGGCTTGTGTTTGGCGGCCGGCACGACATAAACGCGCGAATCGGGGCCGGCGTCGGTGTGCGAGAGGATCACCGAACCATCGGCCGAGGCCTTTTTGCCCACGGCAACTATGGTGCAGCCTTCATCGTCAGCTGCTGCTGAAACAACAGGAAACGAAACCAGGCATGCCAGTACGATCAGCATAGAGAGGATTGCATTTTTCATGAATTCATTTTATAGAAATTCCGACAGCGATGCAAGGGTCGGCAAACTGAGTCCGGCCCCGCGAAAAGCAGGCTGCGCTCAGCGGAAAAGGATATCGGTCACCCGCGGCAGTTTCCAGAAGTCACGGTCCACCCGCTCCTCGATCTTTTCCACCAGGGCTGCCGCTTCGGCCAGATGGGGCCGGATGAACCTGGTGCAAAATTGCGCCCGGGTGCGATCCGCTCCTTGTTTCAGCTTATCATTGTCCTCATCCAGCAAAGATACCATTTCCATTGCCCGGTTGATCTTTTCAGTAAACTTGGCAATGAAAGCGAGCTGATTCTTGAGCAGGGCCGGCTTCTTGTCCAGAATTTCCCGCGGAAACTGGCGGATCGCTTCGAGAAGCATGGCCTGGTTCTTGAGCGCCGCGGGAATAATATAGGCACGCAAAAGATTGCGGGCGACCCGCAGTTCCATTTCCACGGTTTTAACATAAATTTCAATTTTAATATCAGCCCTGGCCTTGATCTCCTCCCGCGAAAGCATGGCGAATGTTTCGAATAAACGTATGTTTTTTTCTTCTCTGCAAACGGTCAATTGTCCCAGGCAGCGAAACCGGGATGAACAATTTCCGTTTACGGGCTTCCTTGTGCCAATTTGCGTTGTAGTTGTCTCCGGCAAAAACAATGGCTGAATTCTCGCTGATTATATGCTGCAGCTTATGGATCAATGTTTTTTCGTCCTTGGTTTTCTCAATGACCTTGTATACTTCCGTCAAACCGGCGGCTACAAGCAGGTTGATCACCGAGATGGGAAAAGCCAGCGAAGCCGACGATCCGGGCATGCGAAATTCGAACTTGTTGCCGGTGAAGGCCACCGGGGAAGTACGGTTGCGATCAGAGAGATCGTGGAGGATCGCCGGTACGAATTCTTCGAAGCGCACCATCTTCGATTTGCGGAATTTTCCGGCAATGAAGGCCCGGGGATCATCGATCACTCCCTGCAATTCATCGCCCAAAAAGACGGAAATGATATCCAGGAGGCGCTTCATGGCCGCCCAAACGCAGCTCGTTGCCCGGGGAAGCCAGCACCGCCTGCAGCAGGTCATGATAACGGTTCATGCCGCAGATGAATCCGGCCAGGAAACTCAAAAATACCAGCCGTGAATTTTTGTTATCGCCGGGGGTGAACAGGTTCCTTCCCTGACTATCCATTAACGACCAGTTAATGTGCTTGCCGCTGCCATTAAAAAAAGCGAAGGGCTTCTCATGCAGCAGGCAGACCATGCCATGCTTGCGGGCGATACGGACCAGCAGGTCCATCAGCAACTGGTTGTGATCGGCGGCGATGTTGGCTTCCTCGTAAAGCGGCGCAATTTCAAACTGGTTGGGAGCCACCTCGTTGTGGCGGGTCTTGACCGGAATGCCCAAGCTGAAGGCCTCTTGCTCCACATCTTCAAGGAAGTGCAGCACCGCTTCGGGAATGGCACCGAAATAATGATCACCCATTTGCTGCCCCCTCGGGGGTCGGGCGGCGAATATCAACCGGCCCACGGTTTTCAGGTCGGGACGCTTCTGGAAGTCCTTTTCATGGACCAGGAAGAACTCCTGCTCGGCGCCGATCATGTTTTTCACCCAGCCGGCACGCTGGTTGAACCTGGACAGGATTTTCAGGGAGATGTCATTGATCAGCCGCAGGGAGCGCAGCAGCGGTGTCTTTTTATCCAGAACACAGCCATTATAGCCGTAAAAGACCGAGGGGATGAAGAGGACGCAATTCTTGCGGTTTTTGACCACGAAGACCGGTGAACAGGGATCCCAGGCCGTGTAGCCCCGGGCCTCGAAGGTCGAGCGCATGCCGCCGTGGGGGAACGACGAGGCATCTGGTTCGCCCTTGATCAGGTCGCGCCCGGAAAAACTGGAAATGATCCTGCGGTTGCCCTCCCATTCCAGGAAGGTGTTCTGCTTGCCGGCGGTCAGCCCGGTCAGGGGCATGAACCAGTGGGTGAAATGGCTGACGCCCATTTGCTCGGCCCATTGCTTGATGGCCCGGGCCAGTGAATCGGCCACTTCGGCATCGAGCGATTTCTTCTGGTCCACGGTGCGCATGAACTTTTTGAAGATCTGCGGCGGCAGGGTCTGCTTCATCTTCTCCAGGTCGAACACATTGCCGGCAAAACTCTGGGTCATTTTCCTCTCCCCATATTCATTTAAAAATCTCTGCAAATATCCCCCAAATAACCTTCAGGGATATTGGCGAGCTGAAATTGTTTTATATCCGATTTCGGCTTTTTTGTCAAAAGATCATATCATTGAATATGGAAATGTTGAACCCAACATGAAATCGCATAAAGGCTCCTGCCATAATGCGGTTGAAATTTTCGTCGTTTCCGGTAAAATGGGGGCATGAAAAACGGCTTGTAGACAAAAGATAAAAATGAATCAAAACACTCATGATTGAAAAAATAAAGGAACTGGGCAAGGATACTGCCGTATACGGCATTTCCACCATCATCGGCCGCTTTCTGGGCTTCCTGCTCGTCCCCTTCTACACCCATTTCATCAGCCGCGGCGATATGGGGATCTACACCAACATCTACGCCTACCTGGCGTTCCTGAATATCGTTTACATTTACGGCATGGACGCCGCTTTCATGAAATACAGCTCCCTGGCCGACCCGAACCAGAAGAAGCAGACCTTCTCGACCGCCTACCTGTTCGTCGTCATGTCCAGCCTGGGCCTGACCGCATTGCTGTTCCTGCTGCGCCTGCCCTTCGTCAACCTGATGGCAGTCCCCGCCCTGTACAGCAAACTGATTTACTATGTTATTTTCATTCTGCTTTTTGACACCCTGGCCCTGATCCCATTTGCCAACCTGCGCCTGGAAAGGAAGGCAAAAAAATTTGCCGTCATCAAGCTGGCCAACATCCTGCTCAACCTGGGGCTCAACCTTTTGTTTTTCATCAAGTTCCGCATGGGCATCGAGGCCATTTTCGCCGCCAACCTGATCGCTTCGGCAGTGACCTTCCTGGTGCTCCTGCCCGAGATCTGGACACGGTTGCACTTCAGGATAAATGGCGTTCAGCTTCGACAAATGTTGCACTTCGGCCTGCCCTATCTGCCGGCCAGCCTGGCCTCGATCATGGTCCAGGTCATTGACCGGCCCATTGTCCTGGCCCTGACCGACGCCGACACCCTTGGCCTGTACCAGACCGGCCACAAGCTCGGCATCTTCATGATGCTGGTGGTTTCCATGTTCCAATACGCCTGGCAGCCGTTCTTCCTGAACAACGCCCGGGAAAAGAACGCCAGGGAGATGTTCGCCAAGATCATGACCCTGTTCGTCCTGGCCTCGAGCCTGCTCTGGGTGGTGATTTCGCTGTTCATCGACAACGCCGCCCGCTGGGAGATCGCGGCCGGCCGCTCGCTGATCGCGAAGCAATTCCTGCCCGGCCTGGTAGTGGTGCCGATCATCCTGCTGGCCTACCTTTTCAACGGCATATACGTCAACCTGCAGGTCGGGTTGTATATCGAGGAAAAGACAAAGTATTTCCCGCTGGTGACCGGAGCCGGCGCCCTGGTCAACGTGGCGGCCAACCTGCTGCTGATCCCGCGACTGGGCATTGTCGGGGCGGCGCTGGCCGTGCTGGCCAGCTACATGGTCATGGCCGCCTCCTTATTCTATTTTTCCCGAAAATTCTATCCCATCGCTTATGAGTACGGCAAGCTGTTGAAGATCCTGGGCACGATTCTTGCCGCAGCCATCCTTTATTACTATGGCTACTACCACGGCGGTCTGACCATTGTTTACAAGGGACTGCTGCTGCTCGGCTTCGTTGGTTCGCTGCTGCTTCTGCGCGTGGTCGAAAAAAAGGAAATGGTGCGCCTGGTGAAAATCCTGTTTCGGCGCCAATAGCATGAGGTATTTTAATTCTCCAGAAAATATAATAAATTCATAAGATATCTGCTATCACAACAATTGCTAAGGAAAGATTAATCCAGCCGAAATCCGAATCCCCCCTGCATCCCCCCTTGAGCAAGGGGGGAAAGGAAGAAGAATCAGAATTTGAGATTTGCTTTCTGGTTGCAGTGTTTGTTTTTTGCCCCGCTTAACAATGGGGTTATCAATTGATCGATTCCAATATGGTAGCTATTTTATTATTTTATCCGACCAACTTCCCCCCTTGTGGAAGGGGGGATATGGGGGGATCTATCTAGGAATTTCTGTTCTTTTATTGCTTCTATTTCTTCTTCTTCCGACCCAGAATGCCGCCGCTTAAAAACAGTCCGGCGCCCAGCACGAAGCCGAAATTGTACCAGCCGCCGCTGTTGTGCACTTCATAAAGGGTGACCTTGTCGCTGAAAAGGGAAACGATGAAAGTAATGGGAGCGATCAGGCCATGCCACAAGCCCAGCCAGAATCCGGCCACGTCGCCCTCGCTGTCGGCAGTCTTTGCCAGCTTGTTCGGTCCCGGGGCGCACGAAGAAAACAAAACGATCCCTGCCAGCAGCAAAAACAGAACTGCGGTTTTTTTCATGGGTATCTCCTGAAAAACGGTCAAGCCGCTTAGGGTTTCATTATAACGCCGGGATTCGCGACTGGCAAGTCATAAAAAAACTGACCCGTTCGATATCAGCATGATGGCAGCGTGAAAAAGCCGGCAGCGGAACGATTTGACAATCAAATTCCGATTCAATAGACTGGTTGTGAAAAACTTGAAAACGGCGGTGAATATGGCACGGACTCGGGAAAAGAAAAGTTCCGGGCTGGGGGAATTGCTGGCAAGGATCATCGCCCCGCCGCGTTTCGCTGAAGATGAAAAGAACCGCCTGGCCCGTATCCTGAACATCATTTTGCTGTACGGCTTGCTGGCTTCAGTTGCTGGCGGCAGCGGCCACCGCGGCCGCCGGCCAATATCATAAAACCATTGAGCTGGCCGCGGGCGGTATGAGCACGCTGCTGCTGTTGCTCCTGCTCCGTTCCGGCCGTTTGCGTTCCGCCATTTTCCTGACTTTCCTTTCCATACTCGCATTGGTCACTGTTCTGCTGTACACCGGCGGCGGCATCCACGACCTGGCTGCCATGCTCTACCCGGTGATCATTGTCATTGCCGGGCTTTTGCTGCGACCCAAGGAATTTTCGGCCATTGTCCTTCTGGCAATGCTTTCGGCCACATTCATCGTCTTGTCCGAAATCCGGGGACTGATAACCTGGTCCGAAAAGTTCAACACCACGATATATGTTTTGTTCACCATCCTGGCCATTTTTACCCTGGCTGCCGTGGCGGTACGACTGCTGGCCAATGACCTGAGAAACAACATGGCCCGATGTTCAGGAAAACGAGCGGCAACTCCGGGAAAGCAATCTCAAGCTGCAGCATGAAATCAGCGAACGCGAGCTGGCCGATTCCGCGCTGCGCGAAAGCGAAACGCGTTTCCGCGTCCTTGCCGATTCGACCTTTGAAGGACTGTTCATCTCGGAAAACGACATAATTATCGACGCCAATTCCAGCCTGGCCAAGATGCTCGGCTGCGATATCAAGGAAATCATCGGCAGTAAAGTTAGCGATTTCCTGGACCAGAATACGGCTGAAATCGTCCTCCAGCAGTTCAAATCCGAATCAGGCACACCATACGAACACCAGCTCAAGCGCCCGGACGGCACGCTCATTCCGGTCGAAAGCCGGAACAAAATGATTCCCTACCAGGGACGGATGGTGCGGGTGACCACCAGTCATGACATTTCCGAGCGCCGGCGCCATGAGGAAGAGTACCGCATCATGGAAGCCGAGATCCGCCAGAATCAGAAACTGGAAAGCCTGGGCACCCTGGCCGGCGGCATCGCCCACGATTTCAACAACATCATCTCAATTATCAGTGGTCATGCCGCGGCCCTGGCCGACAAACTGAAGAAGCATGCGGAAGCCAGGGCGACGTTGCATACGATCAACGAAGCCGCCGAGCGCGGCAGCGCCATGGTCAGGCAGATACTGACGTTCGCCCGCAAATCCGAGGCCGATTTCCGCTCGCTGCAAATCCAGGAATTGGTCAACGAACTGGTCAAGATGCTGCGTGTCACCTTCCCCCGCACCATCGAGATCAGCCATACCTGCCGGCAGGACCTGCCTTCGCTGTGGATGGATCCGAGCCAGTTGCACCAGGCCCTGCTCAATTTGTGCATCAACGCCCGCGATGCCATGGCCGGCACCGGCAAACTGGAGATCGCCACCTCAATGATCGACGGCGAGGAGATCGCCAGCCGCTTCCCTGCCGCCGCAGGCAAACGGCTGATCCGCATCAGGATCAGCGACACCGGTGTGGGCATGGACGAAGCGACCCGGGCACGCATCTTTGAACCTTTTTTCACCACCAAGGGCCGGGGCCGAGGCACGGGCCTGGGACTGGCCGTTGTCTATGGTGTGGTAAGGGCACACAGCGGTTTTATAGAGGTAGACAGCCAGGTTGGCCGGGGTACGTCTTTTTCGCTCTATTTTTCAGCAGCGGAATCGCCGGCTTCTCTGACGGCCAAAGCCGACCTGGACACGGGTTTGATCGCAGGAGGCAGCGAAACCATCCTTTTGGTCGAGGACGAAGAGGATCTGCGCGAGCTTCTGGCCGCAGTGCTTCATGACCAGGGCTACGCAATCCTGGTGGCCCGCGATGGCCTGGAAGCTTTGGAACGCTACCGCCGCCACCGCGGCGATATTCAGCTGGTCATCACCGACATGGACCTGCCCAAGATCAATGGCGCAGCGGTCTGCCAGGCCATCCTGAGCAGCGATCCCGAAACCAAGATTATCCTGATTTCCGGCTTCCTGGAAACAGCGCTGAAGAACTCCATCCTGGCCAGCGGCGTTCGCGAATTCCTGGCCAAACCATACACCATGCCGCAAATGCTGCAGATCGTGCGCCGGGTTCTGGACGGCATTTAGCAAACAAAAAATCTAGCGTCTTTTTGAACTCTGCAAATCCCGGAATATCCGTCCAGGCAAAAAATCGCTGGAAAAAACCGCGGCTTCGACAGAATAATCCCATTGGGTTGAAGAACTGAGAACAAGAGGCAAAAACTCGTAGACGGGTGAATACAGATAATAATGAAATCGTTGCGCAGAACCCAAACTGGTCTGATATTCAAAGCAATAAAAATCTTCAAAAAATTTAACTTCCGTCATGGCTTCACCTCCTGGGTGATTGGCATTGCCACCTTTTCCACGCGGGGCGGACAGGTTGGCACGGGTTCATCGAGCCGAACTCTCAACCGTTCTGCATGACTCAGTCAAAACTGTCAAATAACTCGCTTCATGTATAATACAAAAAAATCCTTTTGTCCACTACTTTCATCAGTAGTTAGTAATTAGTAGATTGTTATCAGTAGAACGGGCATTCAAAAGAACTTATATTTTTTGGAGCTACAGGGATTCGCTTTCTACTTGCTACTAACTACTGTCTACTAACTACCTGTCTTTTTCATGGTCCCAAGCACCAATATTCCTCCGGCCATGACCAGGAACGCTCCCAGAGGCAGTGAGTTGCCGTAAAGGGCGCTGTAAAAAGCCGCGGCCAGGCCGAGCAGTATGAAAGCAGGCACCAGCAATCCGCCCTTGCGCTCGATGATGTAGAGGAACAGGAAGCCCAATCCCGGTCCGATCAGGTAATTGGGCCAGGTCGTTCCGGCCCCGGCCCAATGGCTATGGGTAAGCCAAAGGAAATAGCCGCAGTAAAAGACCAGGATTGTGATCGGTATCACCGCCCCCGCTGCTTCCCTGCCCTTTTCCATCCAGTTGATGGCCAGGGGAATGACCGGGATCAGAAAAAACAACGGCCATATCCGTTCCGCGTCCAGGAAACGGTAAAAATTGTTCAATAAAAACAGGACGCCCAGCAGGACAAGTACGGTGCCGCCGGCCAGCGCCGCTGCCCGTGTCCCCGTATTCTTGTTTTCAGCCATGTTTCCTCCTCGTTCGCCCTTAGAACGAATCTCCCAGGCCAGAAGTTCGCTGGTAGTAATAAGTGAACGAACTTACTGCACTCAGTGATAAGTGATGAGAAAGGCTCTTGCAAGGATTTCTTGCTATCGCTGTTCCTTATCACTCATCACGCATCACTCATCACGACAGTTCGTGGAGCTACTTTACCGGATTGCCGTCGCTGTCGATCACAAAGACATCCTTGATGCCGAGTTCGCGAATTTTGGCTTCGATCGCGGTCCGGTCGCCAACCACGATCCACTGTATGCTTTCAGGATGGATGGCGCTGCGGGCGGCACGGTTCAAATCCTCTATTTCCAACTGTCGTACCCGCTGGGGATACTGCTTGTAATAGTCATCGCTCAAGCCAAAGCGCACCATTTCGGTGAGGGAACGCTGGACCGCGGCCATGGTCTCCCAGAAGCCGGGCAACTGCAGGGTCTGGGTCTTTTTGGCGTTGGCGAATTCATCTGCAGTGATCGGTATTTTACCCAAAATGCCCAGCAGCTCCTTACGGATCTCCTCGATGGTCTCCTTGGTCTTGTCGGCCTGCACAGGCGCATAGGCTATGAAGGATTGCTGGCCGCGGGCCCCGATCAGGAACGAACCGGCGCCGTAGCTCCAATGCTTTTCTTCGCGAATGTTCATGTTCAGACGCGAAACAAAATCGCCGCCCAGGATGAAATTCATTGTCTCCAGGGCGATGCGTTCGGGGTCGGCCGAAGAAGGCGCCAACTGCCCGGCGATCACCACGGATTGGGGCGATGCAGGCTTGTCGATGATGTAGACAGCCGGCTTGGTCTTATGGGGCACAGCAGTGATATTCTTGGCCGGGATCGGGCCGGGGAGCCAATTCTTGAAAAGCTTTTCCAGTTTTGGTTTCATTTCCGCCATGGTGGTGTCACCGACCACTACCAAGGTGGCGTGATCGGATTTGAACCAGGTCTTGTGGAAATCAAGCAGATGCTGGCGCGTCAGTTTGGGAACGGAGTCTTCGAATCCCGAACCCGAAAACGGGTTGCTGTAAGCATGGCCTTCTCCGTAAATCAGCTTCGGGCAAACCCGCAGGGCCATGTAGAAGGGTGAACTCTTCTCCTGCTGGATCTGGGCGATCTGCAGTTTCTGCAGCCTCATGAAATCGGCCTCCGGGAAGCGGGGATTGAGCACGATATCGGCGTAAATGTCCAGAGCGGCGTCCAGCTTCTCCTTCAGCGTGGTCAGTATGACGTAGGAGGAGTCCAGGTCGGAACCGCTGACCAGGTTGGCGCCGAGCAGGGCAAGCTCCTCGCTGATCTGCAGGGCCGTGCGCCGGGCCGTTCCTTCGTCCAGCATGTCCATGGCCAGTTTTGCGGTACCGGCGATCCCCGCTTGGTCTGTGGCGAAACCCGCGTCCAATATCAGGTTCATGCGCACCAAAGGCACGGAATGGCGCTCGGCCAGTATGACCTTCATGCCGTTTTCCAAAGTGAAACGCTGGAAATCGGGAAAGAGTACTTCCGGAGCCGGACCGGGTTCGGGCATTTTGCTGCGGTCCACCGATGCTTTTTCCGGCCGTCATTTCCGGATAAGGCCGGATTTCCAGTGTGTAGACGCCGTCAGCCAACCATTTGCAAGCCGTCGCTTTCAAGGCGGCGGGAGTAGTTGCAGCGATATTTTCCAGGGAAACTCGGTAAGCGTCGGGGCTGCCGCCAAAAACCTGGCTGCGGGCCAGGATATCCGACTTGCCGCCAAAACCGCCGATGCGTTCACTGCCGCGGATGAAACCAGCCAGGAACTGCATGCGCACTTTTTCCAGTTCCTTGGGTTCCGGCCCCGAGGCCAGAAAACTCTGCAATTCCTCATCGATCGCCCGTTCCACCTTGTCCGTTTCCACTCCCGGCTTCACGTCGACCTGGATGGTAAAAAGCCCGGCAATCTCGCGATTGTCGATGTAAACACTCACTTCAGTGGCAATCTGGTCATCGTAGACCAGGCGCTTGTACAGGCGCGAGGTCTTGCCCGAACCCAGCAACTGCGCGGCCAGAAGCAGGCGGTCATTTTCTGCAGAGAGGATCTGCGGCACGTTCCAGATCTTGGAGATCCGGGTCTGCGGCACGCGGTCCTCGACGGTCTGGCGCTGCTCGCCGCTGCGCTTGGCGATCCAGGCCTCATGCCGGGCGATGGGCGGTCCCGGCGGGATGTCGCCGAAATATTGCTTGACTTTGGCCAAAGCTGTCTGGGCGTCAATGTCACCGGCAATGGCGATTACGGCATTGTTCGGCCCGTAATAGGTCGAGAACCACTGGTGGGCGTCCTCCAGCTTGGCAGCCGCAAGGTCCTCCATGGAACCGATCACCGTCCAGGAATAGGGATGGCCGGCGGGAAAGCAAGCCTTGGCGATCAGTTCTTCGGCGATGCTATAGGGTTCGTTGTCATATTGACGCTTCTCGTTCTGCACAACGCCGCGCTGTTCGTCGAGCTTGGCCTGGTCGATGGCGCCCTTCAGATGGCCCATGCGATCCGATTCCAGCCACAAAGCCAGGTCGAAAGCCGGAGTGGGCACATTCTCGAAATAGTTGGTCCGATCCTCGTTGGTCGTGCCGTTCAGATCGGTTGCCCCGACTTTCTGCATGGGCTTGAAGTAATCGTCATTGTAATTCTCACTGCCGTTGAACATCAGGTGCTCGAAAAGGTGGGCGAAACCCGTCCTTCCTGGTTTTTCGTTCTTGGAACCCACGTGGTACCAGACGTTGAAAGCCACGATCGGCGCCTTGTGGTCCTCGTGAACGATGAGCGTCAAGCCGTTGTCCAGGATGAACTTCTGGAACGGAATATCGATTTTTCCGGCCGCGGCGGCTTCACCCAGGGCACCGCCTCCTGCCAAAGCTAACAGTACCATTGCCAACAATCCCCAATTGATCGTTTTTCTTGACATAATAAATCCTCCTTACTCATAGCGATATTCTAACATGAATGGCCGATGTTTTTCAAAATCATGACCAGGATCCAGCGCCAGATCACCCTTGCAACCCCGGAACCATTCCGTTACAATGGCCTGATGAGTTGGCTGCTGAGAATCTGTTTCGCATTCTGGCTGCGCGGCAGATCGTTGATAAAAAAAACAATTTTTAAAGCCAGCATGGTTTCCGGTCCGCTTTTCCTGCGGGATAAAAAAAGCAGGTTGCCCTTTCTGGAGGGCATCAACCTGCCCTGGCTGCGTTACGGGAACGATTTCGGCGCCAACGCCTGGAGCGAGGACGGGGGCGTATCGAGACCGCAAGAGCGGGCAAAGCTGCAGCGCATTTTCAAGGGATTGCAGGAACAAGGAGTTCGCACGGTGCGCTGGTTCCTTTTCTGCGACGGCAGGGCCGGCATGCGCTTCACTCAGGCGGGCACCCCGGTCGGGGCAGATACGTTTCTGTTCGCCGACCTGGACAGCGCACTGGAAATCGCTGGCGCCTGCCGCTTGAAGATCATCTTCGTTCTGTTCGACTACCTGTGGTTCGCTCAAGCCCTCGTGATCAACGGCGTCCAGGTCCGCGGCCGCAGCGGAATCATCAGGGGGACATGCAAGCAACGGGCCCTGCAGCGCCGGGTACTGCGGCCGCTGTTTGAACATTACGGCCGTTCTAACGTCATCCTGGCCTGGGATATAATCAACGAGCCGGAATGGGCCACGCGCGGGTGCGGCGGCGGCATTTCCGGAAACACCATCACTTTTTTGACCATGCGCCGCTTTATAAAAAGCACAGCCCGAATGATCCATCGCTATACCGATCAACTGGCCACGGTCGGACTGGGCAGCGCCGCCGGGCTGACTTTGGTGCGGGACTGCGGTCTCGACTTCTACCAGGTGCACTGGTACGACCGTTGGCAAGCCGCCGCTCCGCTCGACCGGCCGGTAGCCGCGCTGCATCTCGACCGGCCGCTGCTCCTGGGCGAGTTCCCGACCAGGAATTCTGCCCGCCCGGCGTCGGCGATCGTATCCGCCTGTAAAAAAAACGGATATTGCGGAGCCCTGGCCTGGTCACTGCTGGCAAGCGACCGCTCATCAGGGATCGATCCGGACAACTGAAGATTCCTCGCCGGCAGGCCAAGTGGAACTTTTCCGCTTCTGCTTCGTTATATTTATTTCAGGAGGAATGATGAAAAAATTCGCCTTAATGATCATTTTACTGGTGTTGGTTCTGGCATCCGTTCAGGCGGCCCAGAGCCGGGAGACCCTCAACCTCGATGCCGACGGCTGCAAGTCAATGCACATCGATTGCGGCGCCGGGTACTTGAAGATCAAGGGAGAAGACAAGCTGGAGCAGATCGAGGTTCGTGCCATTCTCAGCGTCAAGGGCATCGCCGCAAGCGAACTGCCGTCATTCAAGAAAGAAATACGTCACACTGAAACTTGACAAAGTCGGCAGCAAAGCCGTGCTTATAGCCGAGATCAAATCGGGATTTTCGCTGGCAAACCTCTTCGGCAGCCATGATGCGCGCATCGACCTTGAAATCCGCCTGCCGCGCCGCCTGGCGCTGGACGTGGATGACGGTTCCGGTGATACCGAGATCCGTTTCATAGACGGCGACCTGCAACTCGAAGATGGGTCAGGCGACATCCTCCTGGAAGAGATCGGCGGCGTTGTGGAGATCGACGACGGTTCGGGCGACATGATCCTGACCGACCTCAAAAGCAAGGTGAAGATCGATGACGGCTCGGGCGACATCGAATTGAAGAACGCCGGCGCCGACGTCATCGTTGAGGACGGCTCAGGCGAGATCAGGATTTTTCAGGTCAAGGGCTCGGTGGAGATCGATGACGGCTCGGGCGACATCCTCATCGATGGCGTGGAAAAAGACGTGACCATTGAGGAAGCCGGCAGCGGCGATGTGCAGATCCGCAACGTCAAGGGCAAGGTCAGAAGATAAAAGATGTACTCGGTATACGGCATACGGTATACAGCAGACAGTGAAGTGGGAAGAAGTAGGCCAAACCGTCGCCTTATTTCTTCACCGTACGCCGTTTGCCGTCCGCCTCACGCCGAGCCGCGATCGTTATTTCGCTGAATCTACGATCGCAACAGCTCTCACCGGCGAACCATCGCCGGCGGAAATCTTGAGCGGCAGGCAGGAAAAAATGAACTCTTTGCCGATCAGGGTGCCGAGATTGTCAAGGTTCTCGATAATGATCGTATTTTTCGCGAAAAATATTTTATGAACGGGAACAGAGGTCGATTCGATCTCATCAACCGATATCATGTCTACACCGAATCCCTTCAGTTGGAAAGCGGCCAGCCAGCGGGCCGCCTCAAGGGAAAGGACGGGGTAGGACGAGAAATATTGGTCCCCGCCCCAGTGGCGCGCCCATCCCGAGTGCAACAAGGCGAACTCAATCCCGCTCAAGTTTTCCTTATAAGGTTCAAGGTCAGCGATTTCGATCTTGTCGCCCTTGACAGCGGAAACGTCCAGGACCAGGCCTGTTCCCAAAAAGCGGTCGACGGCCAATTCGTCCAGGGTGGCGGCGCCTGGCAGAATATGGCCGGGAGCATCAATGTGCGTTCCGACATGGGAGAAGAGCTGAAACGATTTTTCGGCAAAACCGTGCTTGGCAATGGTGAAAGGCATCGAAAACCCTGGGCGGCTCCGTGCCCGGGAACACCGGCATGGATTCGTTGATGAAATGGCTCAGGTCGATGACGGTCATGGGCTGGGGAAGGCCTTGAAAGATCGATATATCGCCCATGCACTTTCAGGATTACGCTTGATAAGACTCATAATTGACCCTCATTTTTCACATTCAGATGTAGCTAGCGAAATATCTTTTTCAACAGCCTGCCTATCAAGGGCAGAAGGTCAAGCTCAAAATCCTCGGGTCCGCGATAGGGCTCGGGGCGCGAGTGCGAAAAAGCCATGTCAATTTTGCTGAACTGCAGATTTTTTTTCTCCTGTTCGAGTTCCAGTCTGGCCATTTCCAGTTCTTTCTGCTTCTGAAGAATACGACCCCCGGCCTTTACCCATTCGAGTATCTGGCGCAGTTCACCGCCGTCGAGCCACAGGCCGTGATCGCGGCACTGATCGGCGATGACGCCGCTGCGGGAACCAAAATTGATCCGATTCATCAGTTTGCGGCATACCGGGCAATCGATATAAGAAACCGGATATTCGCTGCTGCGCTTGACGTTCTGCACCTCTTTCAGGCGCTGGGAGTCGATGGCGTGGACATTGGTCACGGCCTTTTCCAGGAAGGCTTCCAACTCGCCGGGATCGAAAAAAAGACCGAGACAGTGTTCACAGCGCTCGATTAAAAATTTCTCCCGCAAGCGCAGATCGATGGTCTGCAGGAGTATGTGGCAACGGGGACAGAGCCGCTCTGACTGGGGCTTTTCGACCGTGAAACGGTGAACCACCGAGAGGTCGACGTCCTGGCGGGTCTTGCAATATGAGCAGACAAGCAGCGTCCCGGTCAGCACGGCGCCGCAATTCTTGCAATTAGCCATTGTTCGTTTTTCCTGTCTGAGGATTGTAAATGCTGGGGAAATAAAAAGCAAATGAAAGTTTCGAAGAGATAAGAAGTATTCAGTAGTTAGGGTTAGTATTCAGTAGACAGAGGAATGATAATCCGACAAGATCATAAGGATATTTAAAACGGTTATTTCAAGAATCCTTTTCTTCCTACTACCTACGACTACTGTCTACTACCTACGTTCTTTCATTCAACTTCGAACCTCGAACTGCCTTCATTGCTTACAGTTCATATCCCAGACTCAGTTCCAGCGCCAAAACCGAAGCCCGCAAATAGCGGCGGTGACGCGGGCCGGTTCGATCGTCAAAAAGATCGGTCACGTCGATGCCCATTTTTGGACCTTGGGCATAGAGATAGCCGATAAAGCGGTAGATGAGGCTGCCGCTGAAAAACATCCTGGAAGATATCGGCAGCAGCAGGCCGGCCCCGGCGTTCGCGCCTACTCCAAGGTAGGTGGCGTCGAAAATTTTTCCATTTTTATCCGCAGCGTTTTTCCTCACTTTCAACCAGGGGAAATTAAGGCCGAAATGCGCAAAAATCCGCAGCGGCGAAGTTTTCAGCAGAAAAGTGCGCGAGTTGAGCTGGAGCAACCGCGATACGGCCGTGCTGTCCCGGCCCTGAAAAACCACATCGTGGCCGGAGACAAGGTATGAGATCGACCATAACCCGGATCGGAAACGGCGGCCGAAGCCAACGCCGAAACCTAGACTGGGCTTGACGCGCGGGATGTAAAAAACCTGCTCAACATTGCCCAGGACCATGCTGCCGTTAAGGTCCAGCTGGCTGAAGTTCAGGTACTGGGTTGTTACCTCAAAGAAAAAAGCGCCTTTCTCGGGAGGCTCGGGAACGACGACCGGCGTTTCCTGAGCACCGGCTGCAAGCGCCAACAGCAGGAGGACTGACAAAACGACCATTCTATTTATCAAATGCACCTCAGAATGAAGGTTAGCGGGCGACCAGTCCGCCAGGCGCAGCGCCGGCGGATCGCCCCTAATTCTGTTCTTCTCTGGTCACGCGTCGCGCGTCACTTGTCACTAATTCGCGGCGGCATCCCCTAGCGGCGGCGGTGAAACAACATCCTTCTGCATCAGTTTCTTTTCCCGGGCAATATCAATAAAGGCTTCTATCAATCCAGGCAAAGAAGAGATCTCAAAACCATGGTTGATCGTATAAATCAATCCCTGGTCGGAATTTTCCCAGACCTGGCAGAAACCCTTGCTTTTTTCTATGAAAGCAGTGATCTTTTCCAGGGCGGCGGGAACGGGAAAAGCAGCCATGTTTTCACGCAGCGCCTGGGCGACCAAACGAGGCAACAAGGGGCTGGCATAGCCGAAGCCGTTGCCGCGGCGCGGCAGTTTGTAGGCCATTTCCCTGAAGGCCTCGCTGCCGGCCAGGCGGGGTTCCGGGCCGTTAAAAACATTTTCCACCAGGGAATCCCGCGAAGCGAGCAGCAGCCATTCGCCTTTCTGGGCGATGACCGGCTCCATGGGGAAGGGCCCCGGCAGACGCGGAAAAACGATCTTCTTCAGTCCCTTGACTTCGCTTGCCTTGTTATGCCCGGTAGCGGTCAACTTTGTTTTTAATGTATCGAACAAATAGGCGTCGTTGACGCGCAAGAGCAGGGCAAAGGCCGGTTCAGGTATCGACAGCGGCTTTGTTCCCAATGGCAGGGTAACCCTCTTTTCCGGGTCCAGGGTGAGCAGAAAACCAAAGCGGCCGCCATATGACTTGAGCAAGCGGTCGGCATCAATTCCGGCAGCTTGCAGACCGGCTTTCATCATGGCCATTCCCTGATCCATGCCCTGGCTTTGCGGATCCTGGCTGTTCATTTTTTGCCCCAGCTGGCCCAGCCATTCAATCAGCTTGGCTATGTTGTAATCGGCGACAAAAGCCAGGGCGGTATCGGCTGGAAGCAACTCTATTTCGTCCAGGAAACGCGGAGCCGGGCCGGCGATGTTCCAGATCAATCCCTTGTTCTGACCCACACGGTGGTGGATTACAACGCGGACGCGGTGCAGACCTGGCTTGACAGCGAAAGAGCTGAAGCCCAAACCGCTTATTTCTTCCAGCCCGTAGCTCTTGAACATCAGGTTGACCATGTCCAGACCCTGTTTGGCCTGAACCTGGCTGGCCTCGGGCAACGCGCTTACATTCTTCTGCAGACCGCTTATGACATCTTTAAAGGCGCCACTGACCTTTTCGGCGTGAAAATAGGCGAAAGCTTCACCGTTTTGGTCCAGTTTGGACGTTACCTGCAAGAAGGTATTGTCCACAGCCGAACGATGCCAGTTCGGAATAACGAAAGTGATAAGCGCCCATGCCGCGGCTGCTCCTATCAACAACCCGCAAAACAGGAGAATCAGGGTTTTTTTCATTTTGCACCTCTCTGAAAAGAGATTATATGCCGTCAAGAAAAAAAAGCAAGCCCAAGTTGAAAAGAAGTTAATTGACACCCGACCCTATATTGTATAAAATTCATTCAACTACAGAGGCAACCATGAACAGCGACCAGGAACTCACTTTCGGACTCGATCCCGATTCGCAGATCAAGGACCAGAGTGAATTGCGTCCACCGCCAATGTACCGTGTCATCCTGCACAACGACCATTACACGACCATGGAATTCGTGATCGATGTTCTGGTGAAAATATTTCACAAATCCGCCAGCGAAGCAACCCGGATCACGCTGGATATCCACCGCAGCGGCAGCGGCCTCTGCGGTGTTTACAGCTACGACATAGCCCGCACCAAGGTCTCCCAGGTTCAGCGACTGGCCCGCGCCCAGGAGTTCCCGCTCAAGTGCACTTTCGAGGAGGCCTGAAACATCGCCCATGGACAAAATGGAAATCGATGAAGAATTGAACCGAATCATGGCCGTGGCCTTCGCAGATGCCCGCAGCCGCAAGCACGAATACCTGACCCCTGAGCACATCCTTTATGCATCTCTTTTTTTCGCCGCCGGGGCCGGGATCATCAGCCAATGCGGGGCCAATGTCGAACTCATGAAAAAGGAGTTGGAGACCTACCTGAACGAACAGGTACCCAGGGCGGCCAAGACCGATCCCGCTCCCTCACTCGGCTTCCAGGACCTTATGGAGCGGGCCGTGGTCCATACCGCGACCGCTGAAAAAAAATTCCTGGAGATCGGTGACCTTTATGCAGCTCTGCTGGAAGAAAATGAATCGTTCTGCTCGTACCTGCTGCTGCGCGAGGGAGTCAGCCGCTTCAACCTTCTCAACGTTATTTCCCACGGCGGCGAAGCCGGGGACGGTACGATCTCGGCAGCGACCGGCCCGGAAGCAGCGGCGGAAAAAATCCAGGGGGATCGCCTAGGCAAAAAACAGCGGCCTGCCGGCAAGGCTGGAGAATTCCTGCAACTGTACAGCCGTGAACTGACCGACAAGGCACGTGTCGGCGAGAGCGAACCGCTTATCGGCCGCGACGAAATCCTGGAACGCACCCTGCAGGTGCTTTGCCGGCGTTTCAAGAACAACCCGGTGCATGTCGGCGATCCCGGCGTGGGCAAAACGGCCATCACCGAGGGCCTGGCCCAGCGGGTCGTGCAAGGGCGCGTGCCTCCGGCCCTGAAAAACATCCGCATCTATTCTCTGGACCTGGGAGGGTTGCTGGCAGGCACGCGCTACCGCGGTGATTTCGAGGAGCGGCTGAAGAAAGTTTTAACTACATTACAGGACGAAAAGAACGCCGTGCTGTTCATAGACGAGATCCACACCATCATCGGAGCCGGCGCGGTCTCGGGGGGGTCTCTGGATGCTTCCAACATCCTGAAGCCGGTACTGGCCCAGGGAAAACTACGCTGCATCGGCACTACCACCCAGGAGGAATACAAGAAATACTTCGAAAAGGACAGGGCTTTGTCGCGCCGCTTTCAGAAAATAGAAATTCCCGAACCCACGATCGCCGAAACCTACAAGATTCTGCTCGGCCTGCGCGACCGCTACGAAGAGTACCATAAGGTGACCTACGCCGACGACGTGCTCAAGGCTGCAGCCGAGTTATCAGGCAAGTATATAAACGACCGCTTCCTCCCCGACAAAGCCATTGATGTTATCGATGAGGCCGGAGCCCTGGCGCGCATGAACGCTGCGGAAAAGGCCGGGCCGGTCGCCATCAGTATCGATGATGTGGAGCACGTAGTGTCCAGGATCGCCAAGATACCGCGCCGCAGCATTTCGGCTTCCGAGAACAGGAACCTGCGCCTTTTGGAAAAAGAACTGAAAGCCCGCATATTCGGACAGGACCAGGCCGTGGAAAAGGTGGCCTGGGCCATCAAGCGTTCCCGGGCCGGTTTTCGTGATGCCGACAAACCTGTGGCCAAGTTCCTTTTCGTCGGTCCCACCGGAGTGGGCAAGACCGAACTGGCCCGCCAGCTGGCCGAAGTTCTGAACGTACCGCTGCTGCGCTTTGACATGAGCGAGTACCAGGAAAAGCACACGGTCTCGCGCCTGGTCGGCTCTCCACCAGGCTATGTCGGCTATGAAGAGGGCGGGCTTCTGACCGAAGCCGTGCGCAAGGCGCCCTACGCCGTTCTGCTTCTCGACGAGATAGAAAAAGCCCATGCCGATATTTTCAACACGCTGCTGCAGGTGATGGACTATGCCACTCTGACCGACAACAGCGGCCGCAAAGCCGATTTCCGCAACCTGATGCTGATCATGACCTCCAACGCCGGGGCCAAGGAACTCGGCAAAGCCGTGGTCGGTTTCCAGGGCGAGCCGGTTTCCGGGACTGTGGCCGCTGCCGTGGAAAAACTCTTTGCCCCGGAGTTCCGCAATCGCCTGGACTCCATAGTCACATTCAACCATCTGAACGAAACCGTAGTCAAACGCATTGTTACAAAAATGATCGCTGAATTCAGCCTCCAGCTCAAGGAAAAGCATGTGGCTCTGAACGTCAGCAAGATCGCCATCTCCTGGTTGGCCAAGCATGGATTTTCTCAGATCTTCGGAGCCCGCGAGGTCGCACGCCTGATCCAGGAGAAGATAAAAAATCCTTTTGTCGACGCGGTGCTTTTCGGACGCTTGAAAAGCGGCGGCACAGCTTGCATCGATGTCAGCAAAAACGAGCTGGTGATAAAAATTGACGATGAGAAAAAAAGCAAAGGGAAAAGTCGAGCCTAGGGGCGGTACAAGCAAGTCCCGACCAGGGAGCAACTGCCCCGGCACTACTTCAGTTTTTTTCCTGTGCTTAATTGCCATTGATTTAATTTCTGCATCTCCCTATAATGCTTGTTTCATGCAAATCCGTCAGCACCTAGGCTGGCAAACGAGGCAAAAATGAATAGTGTGGAAAAAAAACAACCAATCGAACTGCTGCGCCAGGTCGGCCTGATAGCGGCCATCGCCTTTGCCATAGGCTCGGTTATCGGCTCGGGGATTTTCAAAAAACCCGGTTTGATGGCCAGCCAACTTGAATCGCCGTTGCTGCTGCTCCTGGTCTGGGTCGTAGCCGGCCTGATGACCCTGTTCGGCACATTGAGCATCGCCGAGATCTCGGGAATGTTCCCCCAGGCCGGAGGTCAATACATTTATTTTAACAAGAGTTACGGCGAATTCGCCGGCTACCTTTACGGTTGGGCTGTTTTCATCGTCATTCAGACCGGTTCGATCGCCTCCATCGCCTACGTCTTTTCCGACTCCCTGGGCTATTTTTTTACCTTCCCGCGCCTGGGCCCGGCCTGGGAAGCGTTCGCCCTGCATATCCCCTGGGTCGGTGCCATCACCCCTTTCAAGTTCATCGGCCTGAAAGGCTGCACCATCCTGTTGATCCTGTTCCTGACCGTTGTCAACTACCTGGGCGTGCGTTTCGGCAGCGCTATCCAGGTTATTTTTACCGGCTTAAAAATTGCCGTCATCCTGGCCCTTGTGGTTCTGGCCTTCACCATCGGCCACGGCAGCCTGGGCAACTTCACCCAATCGGCCGTCACTTTCAGCGGCGGCTACGCCCCGGTATTCCTGGCATTCATCATCGCCATGTCGGGAGCCTTCTGGGCCTACGATGGTTGGATAAACCTCACCTACCTGGCCGGGGAAATCAAGAATCCGCAAAAAAATCTGCCCCGGGCCATGATCATCGCCACCATTGTCTTCATTTCGGTCTATCTCCTGATCAACCTGGCTTATTTCTACATCATCCCCGCCCATGAGATGGGCAGCAAGTATCTGGCCGCCGAAAGCACGGGTCAATCCTACCTGGTGGCCACCGATGTGGCTTCTTCATTTATGGGTAACTTGGGCGGCAGCCTGATCGCCATAGCCATCATGATCTCCACTTTTGGCACGGTCAACGGCACGCTGATGATGTCGGCCCGGGTCTATTACGCCATGGCCAAAGAGAAGCTGTTTTTCAAGAAACTGCAAAATGTCCATCCGCGCTTTCGCACCCCGGGACCGTCACTGATCGTGCAGGGGATCTGGACATCGGTTTTGATATTGAGCGGCACTTTCGACCAGCTGACCGACATGCTTATCTTCGTTTCCTGGATCTTCTACGCCGCCGCGGCCCTGAGCGTGATCGTCCTGCGCCGCAAGATGCCCGACCACGAGCGACCCTACAGGGTCTGGGGCTATCCGCTGGTGCCGGTGCTGTTCATCATTTTCGCCATGATCTATGTGGTCTTCACCCTCTATTCCGACATAGTCCAATTTCAGCAGCGGCCGCGCCCCGCTGATCAACTCGCTGTTCGGCTGCTGCTGGTGGCCGCGGGCATACCCGGTTACCTGTACTGGAAACGCCGCAAGAACCGGGAGACCGCCTAGTTCGGATCAGCGAAACAAAGAACAGTACAGCACTCGTTGATGAGTATAGTGAGTTGATGGGGCAAACGCTCCGACTGCGAACAATTTCTGTTTCTTAACCCATCTACCCATTTACCCTTCTACCCATCTACTTCTTGTTTTGGCTCAAAAGAACTGGCTGATCAGCACCACCAGGATCAAGAGCGGGCAAACGTACCTGATGGATAGAACCCAGAATTTGGCCAGGCGGAAGCTTTTCGCCGCCGCTAGTGATTTCGGCAAGGGCATTGGCCGTTTTCCAGACATGGGCCACGAAAATGGCAATCAATAAAGCTCCGATGCTCAAAGCGATATTGCCCCAGACCTTGTCCCAGAGTGAAAGGAAGTCAATGTGCAAAAGCGGCAGCCGGCTGAGCCATTTAACTCCTCCTCCGGAGAGGGCCGAAGGAACACCGAAAGCCAAAGCCAGCCCCCCTACCAGCCAGGCGGCCCGGCGGCGCGGCCATTTTTTTTCATCGATCAGGAAGGCCACCGGCACCTCCAATATGGAAATGGTTGAAGTCAGGGCGGCCACGGCCAGCAGCACGAGAAAAAAGGCCCCGAACCACATGCCGCCCGGCATATGGGCAAAAAGCACCGGCAGGACGGCAAATACCAGCCCCGGGCCCTGGTCAGGCACCATGTTCTGCGAAAAAAGGGCCGGGAAAATAATAAAGCCGGCCAGGATGGCTATGGTTGTATCCAGGGCCGCCACCCAGGCTGCCGAGGAGACCAGGTTCTCCTTTTTGCTCAGGTAGGAACCATAGGTCAGCATGGTGCCCAACCCCAGGCTGAGACTGAAAAAAGCCTGGCCCATGGCCTCCAGAAAAACACTGCCATTGATCTTGGTGAAATCGGGTTTGAGATAGAAGAGCAGCCCCTTTTCGGCCCCGGGCAAGGTCAGCGAACGAATCATGAGCAGTGATCATGATCAGAAAAAGCAACGGCATCAGTACCTTGGCATATCGCTCCAGTCCGGCCGCAACTCCTTTACTGACAATGGTAACGGTCAGAACCATGAAAATGGCCAACAGCAGGATCTGCAGCCAAGGCGAAGCAGTGAAAGAACGAAAAATGGCCGCGACCTCCTCCTTGCCGATACCGCTGAATTGGCCGCTGAACGCCTTGAAACTGTAGCCCAGGGTCCAGCCGGCAATGACCGAATAAAAAGAGAGGATCATCACCCCGGTGATCACTCCCAGGAAGCCGCTGTAATGCCATTTCGTCCCCGGGCGGATGGCGGTGAACGCCCCGACTGGATTCTTGGCCGTGGCCCGGCCCAGGGCGAATTCGGCCAGCAGATACGGGCAGGGCCAGGATTAGAATGGCCCCGATATAAAGCAAGCACGAACAGTGCCCCGCCGTTACTGCCGGTCATGTAGGGAAAACGCCAAATATTGCCCAAACCGACGGCCGAACCGGCGGCGGCCAGAATAAAACCGACGCTGCGAACCCCATTTGCCTCTGGATATCATGATGATTCTCCTTGAAAAGTTCTAATAACACAATGAGCTTTTAAATGTCAACTTGCTAACCTGCGCAAGAAAAGAAACAAAAATTGAAGCGTTGAAGAGTTGAAACGAAAACGACCATAGCAAACGCCACATTAAATTGCTGCTTCAGCCGCGTGCTGCTGGCCAAGAAGAAAAAAGCCGCCACTCCTACCTGTGGGGAGCGCGCGCCATGTTCGCAGGCCTGATCCTGATTACCGTGCTCATGGTCTGGCTGGCCTGGCGCAAAAAGAAAAATCAGGCGCAGAGCGATTAAAGCATAAAAGCAAAAGAAGGATCCATATTGGAGTTACCCCCTGCCGTTGTTTCCGCTGCTTTGATTTCCAGCAACTCTCAAGCAAACCGGCTACTCGCTTCCTATGCTGATATCCTTGAAGATCAAGAAGCCAAAAGGGCTCATACGCAGGCCGCGCAGCCGCATGTTGTAGGCCAGTAAATGATTCAGGTGAAACAGGGGGATCAAGGGCAGATCTTCGTGCAGTTGGCGCTGGGCCGCTGCATACAACTTCCCGCGCTTCTCATCGTTGCCGGTTTCCTCTGCCTGGGCCAAAAACCTGACAAATTCCGGGCTGGCCGACATGGTGTTCTTTTTGTCGCCGGGATAAAGCATGGACAATGGATTCAGGAACACCCCGGCATCACCGGTATAACCCCAACCCAGCAGGAACAGGTCGGGTTCGCCCTGGTGCACGGCAGGCAAAAGCCTGGCAAAGGGCAGCTTGACACTTTTTATGTTGACATTGATCCGACGGGCGTTGGCGACAATGGCCCGGGCTACATCCTCGAGGCCGAACTGCCCTTCTGTGTAATACAGGGTGCAGGAAGATCCCTTGGCCAATCCCGATTCCCGAAGCAAATGCTGCGCTTTTTTCAAGCTGAAATCATCCTTGCCGATGTCGGGATTGAAACCGGCCATCTGCGGGGGCAGAAAACCTGCGGCCGGCATGGCGAAATTTTGGAAAATGTGCTTGATCAGGATCCTTTTGTTCAGCAGATGAAAAAATGCCTTCCTGGCCTGCAGCCGGGAAAAAGGCGGCCGCTTGCTGTTGAACCCGAGATAGTAGGTGATGGGAATCGTTCTGGACAAAATCGCAATGTGTGTTTTATCCCGCAGTTCATCGTATTCCTTGGCGGAACGGATAAAATCGATGTCGGCGCTGCCGTTCTTGATCTGGGAAAGACGCTTGGCAGCATTGGGTTCGCTTTTAAAAATGATCTTCGTCAGTTTGGCCGGCTGCTGCCAGTAGTGATCATTACGGGTGAGCAGCAGGGACTTGCCCCTGATCCATTCGCTAAAAACAAAAGGACCGGTCCCGATCGGCTTGAATTCAGGGCCCTCATATGAGCCGGGAGCCACCACGCTGCCGCGCATGTCGGCCAAGGAAAAAAGAAAAGGGAAATACGGACGGGTAAGGACAATTTCCACGGTCCAATCGTCCAAAGCGCTGACTGCGGCAATATAAGGGAAAAATCGGCCGAACGCGGCGTATTCGCCCTGTTTTTTATCCATGCGCTTTGTAAAGGATTGCACCACAGCTTTGGCATTGAAGTTTTCGCCGTTGTGAAACTTCACCCCCCTGCGCAGGTAAAATATCCAGCGCTTGCCGTTTTCCTTGAAAATCCAGCGTTCGGCCAGGCAAGGTTCCACGGAAACGATATCCTTGCCCAGGCGGACCAGCCCTTCAAAAACGTTAAAGATGACCTCCTGCGAATAAAAATCTTCGATTTTGCCAGGATCCATGGTCAGCGAATCGGTCAAACGCAGATAAATCACCGGTCGCTCCGCAGCCAATGCTGAAAAAAGCAACAGCAAGCCAAAAAAGCAGAAAAAACGGAATCCTCGGGTCATTGGCAATATTATAAAATCAAAACACTATTATTTCAAATACTTTTTTTTATCGCCTAATCTTTCTCAACCAGCGAATAAAGCAGCTTGATCTCCGCCTCCCAGAGGGTATCATCAATGGTTTCCAGAATCAGGGGCATATCATCGAATCGGGCATCGTTCATCAACAGCGCAAAAGCTCCCATGCCAAGCTTGCCGCGGCCTATACTGTCGTGACGATCTTTGCGGCTGCCCAGGTCAACCTTGGAATCATTAATATGGGCCGCATGCAAATAGTTGAGACCAATTATTTCTTCAAACTTTTTCATGGTTGATTCATAAGTTTCCGGGGTGCGCAAGTCGTAGCCGGCGGCAAATACATGGCAGGTATCCAGACAAACCCCGGTCCGTTTTTCCTGGCCGACCAGGGCCAAAATGGCGGCCAGATGCTCGAATCGATAGCCAACATAACCGCCCTGACCGGAAGTCGTTTCCAGCAGCAAACAGACCTGGCTGGTTTCGGCCAGGATGCGCTTCATGCCTGAAGCAATCACCTCCAGGCATTTTTTCTCATCCATGGCTCCCAAATGGCTGCCGGGATGAAAATTCAGTAAGGTGAGTCCCAACTGCTCGGCTCGGCGCGCTTCCTCAAGCAGGGCCAGGATTGATTTCTCCCTCTTTTCCGCGTCCGGATGTCCCAGGTTTATCAAGTAACTGTCATGGGGCAGGACATGTCGAGGAGAGATGGCCGCGGCAGCCAGGTTTTCCTTGAAAGAACTGATGGATTCCACGCTCAGCGGTTTGGCCAGCCACTGTTTCTGGTTCTTGGTGAACAGAGCGAAAGCTCTGGCAGCGATTCTTGCAGCGTTTAAAGGAGCGTTTTCAACACCACCGGCGGCGCTGACGTGGGCACCGACGAATTTCATGGCTTCTCCTGCTGCCGGCATGACCGGACAGGTGTCACGGTCCTGTTTTATTTGCGGGCTGTGCGTACTGCCCAAACATAAAAGAACTGGTCGTAACCGGCAGCGGTAAATTGGCCTTCAGGCAGTTTCAGCACCCAGACCGAACGTGATTGGTCGTTGACAGTATCGCCGCTCCAAACTGCGAAACCTTCCAGTCCTGCATATTGAGCCCGGTCCATCAGCAGCAGGGAAACGGCCTCCTCGGCGGAGGGCAGCCGCCAGCCGCCATATCCGGCCGTGATACGGTTGGCCCACCATTTGGCCTTGTCATAAGCCATGGGCTTCTTCCACAGGTTCCACATCAACCCGGTGGCGAAATCGAGCATTACCTTGGTGCCGCCGTGTTCATGTGCTTCAAATTGAGCCGGCTGCTTTCCGCCCTGGCGCAGGACGGCGGCGATGTCAGCCTGCCCCAAACTCAAATAGGCGCTGCGCGGCTTGGTCTTTTGCAACTGGCGGATCTTCAGCAGCAACTGCTGATCAACGTTTTCCTGGGCTTGCTTTTTAAAAACAGCAATCTTCTTTTCCGCTTTAAAAGCGAATTCGCCCCGGGGGTAAGCATTTAAAAAATTCTGCCATCCGGCCATGGTGTTTTCCGCTTCGGCCCTGGCGAAGGCCTGGCTTTCCTGCTGCCATTGGTTCTGAACCACTTGACTTTCCTGGTTGGCCCGTGCTTCGTCAGCTTGGATACTGGCGGCCAACTGCTCTTCAAGCAGACGCAGCGGTTCGGTCATCTTGATTTTTTTTGCTTCCAGGACCACGGCCCATGCTTTAAGCAGATCGCCTTTTTTAAAAAGCGCACTGGCCTGCTGAAATTTTTCATCAAAAGCTTTGTCTTTTTCTACGACCAGGGGAACCGTGGTTGAGGGCGGAATACTTTTTGTCGCCGGGGGTTGTTTGGTCACCAGCGCTTTGGCGACAGGTTGGGGATCGACCGCTGGCGCGTCGCTGCCTGAGAAATTCAACTTTCCGGAAAGAACCAGCCACACGAGCAAGGCCGCGGCCAGCGCCAGGGCGATCAGGAAAAACAGTTTGAATGGAAAGGCTCTTTTTTTGGAGCGGCGGCATTTTTTCGGGAATTTCATGCAACGTACCTCTTTCATACTGCGGCGCCTCATCGGCAGCGAGTTTGCCGGAAGGAATTTCTTCCGGCTGCTCCTCGAGAAATTCGCTGCCTCCAGAAGTTCTGCGTTCGGGATCATCCCAAACCGTTCTTTCCCTATCCCCGAAGCCGTCTGCGGACGGCTCCTCTTTTGGAGTATCAGGTGTCAACTGCGGATCGGCATCGAGGGTTATGGAACCCAAATTATTAAAATCGACATCGATCTCCTCATTAGGGGGCTCGACCGGGTTTTCCTTTGCATCCACAATTTCAGCCACGGGCTCGCTGGCGATTTCCAGGCTCTCACTTTCATCCTGATCACTCACAATCACCGGAGGTTCATCCGCTGCCAAGCTGAATCCGGGCTCATTCTCATCAAATGGATCGGTGATGATCAGATCACTGTCATCATCAGAAGGGTCATAGGCTATTTTATCTTCACGTAAAAAGGGCATTTCCTCGGCTGGGCTTACGGGGATTTCAAGATCAGCGCCGGACTGTTTTTCTTCAAGCGGGGAAACCGGAAATTCGATTGAATCATCGTCAACTGCATCTTCGTCATCTAATAATACCAGGGGTTGATCTTTTTCAGATACCGCTGACCTGTTATTTTCCTGGTCATGGTTTTTTTGAGGTGAGGCGGAAATTCCCAGATGGCGCTCGCTTTTAAAGCGCATCAAGTCAAGTTCCATGTCTTTACCGTACTTCTCGGAATACGATGCGCAGAGTTTCACCACGTCCGGCCACTTGCCAAGCTGAAAAAGAATGGAAATTTTCTTTTTTAAAGTGCTTTGATACTCATCTTCCATTGGTTTCCCCCTGTCACGGCTTACCAAGGCAAATTTTCATTTTTACCTGTACTCCCAATTGCTGCGACGATAACCGGCATACAACCGGTTCCATTGCCGCAGCCCACTATTCACTATCATAAAGAAAAAACACTGTCAACTGCAAATCAAACCCGGCAAATTTGACAGCCGGCGGCGAAAAGAGTAAAATTTGGTTTTTCAGGCAGGCTGAATCCCATGCCGGATCTAGCGTTCAAATAAGGAAAAACCATGGCCGCCAACGGTTCAGACGAACAACCGACACTTTTGGAGAAAGTGCGCCAGACAGTGGTCGGGGCGCCGCGCAACATCAAGGACCCCTCCATTTTCCACAAACTATCCCTGGTGCCGCTGCTGGCTTGGGTCGGCCTGGGAGCTGACGGACTCTCGTCATCTTCCTACGGCCCCGAGGAAGCCTTTCGGGCTCTGGGCCAGCACACCTACCTGGCCATTTTCCTGGCCCTGGCCACCTCGCTGACCGTCTTTATCATTTCCTATTCCTACTCACGCATCATCGAACACTTCCCCCATGGGGGCGGCGGCTATATAGTGGCCACCCAAACCCTGGGCCCCAAAGCCGGCGTGCTTTCGGGCAGTTCCCTGCTGGTCGACTACATGCTCACCATCACCGTTTCCATTGCCGCCTGCGGCGACGCCCTCTTCAGCTTCCTGCCCGTTGAAACCCACGGCTACAAGATATTCTTTGAACTTGTCCTGATCCTGGTACTGATCGTGCTCAATATCCGCGGCGTCAAGGAATCGGTGACCATACTGGCCCCGATATTCGTCGTCTTCGTCGTCACCCACGTCTTCATGATCGGCTACGGCATCCTTTCACATTTGCCCCAGATCGGGCCGGTGGTGCATGGCATCAAGAACGATTTCAATGCCGGCTTGTCAAGCTTGGGCGGCCTGGGCATGCTGGCCCTGTTCCTGCGCGCCTATTCACTCGGCGGCGGCACCTATACCGGTATCGAAGCCGTTTCCAACGGCATGCAGATCATGCGCGAGCCCAAGGTGCAAAACGGCAAAAAAACCATGCTCTACATGTCGGTGTCGCTGGCCTTCACCGCCAGCGGCCTCTTTTTCTGCTACCTGCTGCTCAAGGTCACTCCCGGGCACGGCAAAACCCTGAATTCCATCCTGGCCAACGCCCTGTATGGCGACTGGTCGTTCGGCTACGCCCTGGCCCTGGTCACCATCCTTTCCGAGGGCGCCCTGCTGTTCGTGGCCGCCCAGGCCGGGTTCATCGACGGTCCGCGCATCATGTCCAACATGGCCATCGACTCCTGGCTGCCGCACCGCTTCGCCTCGCTGTCGGAGCGGCTGACCATGCATAACGGCATCCTGCTCATGGGCGGCGCCTCGATTCTGCTGCTGTTCTACACCCGCGGTTCGATCCGTAACCTGGTAACCATGTACGCGATCAACGTGTTCCTGACCTTTTCCATCTCGCAAATCGGCATGTCCCTTTACTATATCAGGAACCGGGCCAAGGAAAAACTGTGGAAAAAATACCTGCCGGTCCACCTCGTCGGCTTCAGCCTCTGCTTCACCATCCTGGTCGTCACCATCCACGAAAAATTTCTCGAGGGCGGCTGGATGACGCTGCTGATCACCGGATCTTTCATCTCCCTGTGCTATCTGATCCGCAACCACTACCACAAGGTTAAAAAAGCGGTGCGCCAGCTGGACGACCTGCTGATGGACATCCCCACCAGCCGCAAGGCGAACCTGGAAAAGCCCAACCCCCAGGAGATGACCGCCATCCAGCTGGTCAGCGACTACAACGGCTTCGGCGTGCATACCGTGCTGTCGGTGATCCGCAATTTTCCCAACCTCTACAAAAATTTCATCTTCGCCTCGGTGGCCGTGGTCGACTCCGGCTCATTCAAGGGGACCGAAGAGATGAAAAACCTCGAAGAAGCATCGAAAGCTTCCTTGCAAAAATACGTGGAGCTGGCCCGACGTCTGGGCTTCGCCGCCGACTGGCGCTGCGCCGTGGGCACCGACGTGGTCGAGACCGCTACCCGGTTGTGCAAAGACATCAAGAACGAGTTCCACCGTTCCACGGTGTTCACCGGCAAATTGACCTTCCGCCACGAGAAGTTCTACCACAAGATGCTGCACAACGAGACGGCCTTCGCCATCCAGCGCCATCTGCATTGGGACGAAATAACCTCAGTTACAATGCCTATCCGCTTGGACCTGTAGGGATCGTATTATTGCCGATACTGGTTCAAAATGGCAAAGGCTCTGTGCCAATCCCGTTCCGCCTGGAGCAAACGGGTCATGCTGTCATAGTAAAGAGAGAGTTCCATTATGTATTCAATTAAAGATATTTCACCCTTGGCCAATGCTTTATCAAGAAATCCGGAACTGTCCAGTGACTGCATGGTTGAACGGTAGTCCGAGGCTGATTTCTGCAAAGCGACCGCTTGCGAGTGCCGGGTTTTCATCTGATAATAGATTTGGGCCCGCTGATCAGCTTCAATGCTCTGCCAGGCCAGGGAATTGGCCTTGGCAAGTGCAACGGAATGCTTTTTCTCCCACAACGGCAGCGAGATCCCAGCCGTAAGCCCATGGAAACGCTCGCCTATGGTTTTTTCACTCATGTAGCCCAGGGAAATTCGCGGCAGGCTCAATGCCTGGCTCAATTTTACCTGCTTCTGCAGGATCACGATTTCTTTCTTAAGCCATTGCAGGGCAGGATTAATTTTCTCGGTTTGCGCATACCACTGTTCAAAATCAGCTGCCAGTGTCGGTGACTCGAATGAGCGGTCGTGAAAATCGATGGCCACGCCGCCGTTGAGGCGGGACAATTCGCCCAAGAGGGTATTGCGTTCGATCTCGTTTGCATCAACTTCCCGCCTGGCGTTCAGCAAGCTCAATTGCGCCTTGTTAAACTCCAAAATATTTGTTTCTCCCCTGTCGAACCTGGCTTGAAAAGAAGTGGCGACCTGTTGGGCCCGGGCCAGGCGCCTGGCCAATTCATCATGCATGGCATTGGCATGCACCAGGTCGATGCAGGTCAAACGGGCCTCCAAAAGCAGGGCCTGCCGTTGTTTCTGGAAATCCCAGGCCAGTTGTTCATTACGGGTAGCGGCGATATGCTTTTTGAAGAAATAGGCCGTGGGAAAATCAAATGCCTGCCGGATGCTGATATCTGTACGCTTGCCGATCACGGGAAGTGCGGCGGACAGGAAGTTGAATTCAGCTTCGGGATCGGGCAGGCCGAGGCCTACCCGATTCGCCAGCTTTTGGGCCTGCATCTGTTTCTGCAAAGCCAGCAAGGTCGTGTTGTTCTGCTCAATCTGGGCCAGGACCCTGTCGATGCCGTCCTGGGCGTAAGTTAATAAGCAAGCTGATGCGACGATGATTACCAGCAATATTTTTTTCATTTGTTCCTTGGTTTTAAGATGCCGCGGTTGTTGAGAATACTGTACACCACAGGCATGAAATAAATATTCAGCAAGGTGGAAGTGAGTAAACCACCTAAAATCACTTTAGCCATCGGACTTTGAATTTCATTTCCCGATAAGTTTCCCTTCATGGCCAGGGGAATCAATGCCAATGCCGATGTGAAGGCAGTCATCAAAATCGGGTTGAGACGGTCGAGTGAACCATTGATCACTGTTTCCTGCACTTGAAATCCCTGCCATTGCATTTGCTGATAACTGGAAATCAAGAGGATGCCATTGCGCGTGGCAATTCCAAAAAGGGTAATAAACCCGATGATGGCGGGTATGCTCAAAGACCCGGCCGTGAAATAAACCGCAAACACTCCGCCGATCATGGCCAAAGGCAGGTTCAGCAGGATCACGGCCGCCAGTTTGAAATTTTTAAATTCCAGAAAAAGCAGCATGAAAATAATCATTATGGATAAAAGCGATGTCAGGAGCAGGGTTTGTGAAGCACGGGTTTCACTCTCAAATTGTCCTCCATATTCAATGCGATACCCTTTGGGCAAAGTGATTTTTTCATTGATTATTTGCTGGATATCGCTGACGACACTGCGCAGGTCACGTCCGGACACATTGGCGGAAACAACAATCTTCCGTTGAACATTTTCCCGGCTGATGGTGCTGGGGCCGGCGACCGATACGATATCAGCCACATGCTCCAAGGGTACCACCTTGCCGTCATGGGTTTCAATCAAAGCCGCCCGAATGCCTTCGATCGATTCTGTATAGTCCTTGTTCAGCCGCAAGACAAGGTCAAAGCGCATCTGTCCTTCGTAAATATCGGACACTTTTTCTCCGGCAAAAGCCGTATCCACAAATTCATTGAACTGTTGAATGGTAATTCCATAAGCGGCCAGCAGGCCGCGATGGGCACGGATCTGGATCTGAGGAATTTCAATTTGCTGGTCTACGGCCACATCGACCAGTCCCGCCACATCCGCAAGCGAATTTTTAATATCATTCCCGAGCTGGAACAGTCTGTGCAGATCATTGCCGAAGATTTTTATGGCAATATTGGCCCGGGTTCCGGAAAGCATATGATCGATCCGATGCCCAAGTGGCTGGCCGACGGTGGAAGCAATGCCCGGTATGCCGGCTAATCTGCCCCTGACATCAGCCATGAAAATATCTCGACTGCGACCTTTGAGCGAGAAGTTTACATCTATTTCCGCACTATTAACGGTTTGCGAATGCTCATCCAGTTCGCCCCGCCCGGTTCTTCTCGCTGTGCTTGCCACTTCGGGAATGGACAGCAGTTCCGTTTCGACCAGATTGCCCAGGCGGTTGCTCTCTTCCAGCGAAGTACCGGGCTTGCACACCACGGAAAGTGTGAGTGAACCTTCATTGAATTCGGGCAGGAAACTGCGCCCCATGTTTAAAAAAGCCGCAAGTGAAAGAACAAAGAGCCCCAGTGCTGAAAGGACGACAACCCATTTATGGCGCAGGGTCCAGGCCAGTGAATTTTTGTAATAATATGAAAGTCTGCCAATAAACCATTTTTCTTTCTCGGTTTTTTTAAGAAAGACTTCATTCGACAGGAACATCCTGCACAACACCGGGGTTAAGGTCATGGCCACGACAAGTGATATAAACAAGGATACGACAAAAGCGATTCCCAGCGGTTTGAGCATGCGGCCTTCCATTCCGGAAAGAAAAAACAATGGCAAAAAGGCCACAATAATGATCAGTGTCGCATTGAGGATCGAAGCACGAATTTCCTTTGAAGCTTCATAGACAACGGTAAAAATCGAGCGGCGTTCCGCGCGGGGCAGTTGCAGGTTCTGCTTCAGTCTCTTGTAAACGTTTTCAACATCAATAATTGCATCATCGACCAGGGAGCCGATGGCAATTGCCATTCCTCCCAGGCTCATTGTATTGATGTTCAGACCTAATTGTTTCAGCACGATGATCGAACCCAGCAACGAAAGCGGCATGGCAATCAAGGAAATCAAAGTCGTGCGAAACCCGCCTAAAAAAATGAAAAGAATGATGACAACGAAAATTGACCCCTCAAACAATGCATTCTTCACATTGCCGATCGAGGTTTCGATGAAATCAGCCTGACGAAATATTTTCGTGTCCAGCTTCACATCAGGAGGCAATGTCCTTTGCAGGACGCCGAGATTGGCTTCGATCCGTCTTGTCAAATCCAAAGTGTTGGTGTTGGGCTGTTTGGAGACAGAAATAATGATGGCCGGTTTCGCGTTCTCCGAGGCATAGCCCATTTTTATTGCGCCGGCAATCCTAATTTCGGCAACATCCCTGATGAGGATTGCCTGGCCATTGCGTGATTTGATGTAAGAATTTCCCAATGCTTCGAGATCCGCTGTGCGCGCGATGCCGCGTACTGCATATTCGTTTCCGAATTGACGCACGGAACCACCGGTCGAATTTTGGCTTATGCCCTTGCAAATTTCAGCCAGCTCACGCAGAGAAACGCCATAATATTTCATTTTTTGGGGGTCAGCCAACACCTGGTATTGCTTGTATTCACCACCGATAATGGTAACTTGCGAGACTCCACTGGTTGCCAGCAGCAGCGGTTTCACGTTCCATTCGGCGATGGTACGCAAAGCCATCAGGTCGGTGTGCTCGGCTTGAATGCCGATGAAGAACATTTCCCCCATCACGCTGGATTGGGGAGCGAGCGCAGGCAGCCCGATACCCAATGGCATTTGTGAAGTAACACTGATCAACTTTTCACTCACGATCTGCCGGGCTTTGAATATGTCGGTTCCCCAGTCAAATTCCACCCAGACAAATGAATAGCCCTGCGCGGAAGACGAACGTACGCGGCGCACGTCCGTGGCCCCATTCACCGCAGTCTCGATTGGAAAGGTCACCAAACGTTCCACCTCTTCAGCAGCCATGCCGTGGGCATCGGTCATGACAACCACGGTCGGAGCGGTAAGATCGGGAAAAACATCAACATCCATGTTCGCCGCGGTGTAGAAGCCGACGACCATCACTGCCACGGTGCATAGAATAACCAGGAACTTGTTGTTCAGGGAAAACTTTATAATGCTATTTAACATGTTTCTTGTTCTGCTTAATGAACATGGCCGGAATGAGCATCCAGGGCTCCCGATGCCTGCGCTAACTTCACCCAGATCGCTCCTTTACTGACAAAGCGGTCATTTTCGTCGATCCCGGTTATGATTTCCGTTCTGAGTCCATCGCTTGCCCCAAGCGTCACTTCACGTTTCTCGAAATTTTCAGGGTTGACCTGCACATAAACAAAATATTTCCCCTGTTCTTCCAATATAGAGGTATTGGGGATACTCAGCTTATTGGCATTGATCATGGTCTTGAGATGCAATTCAACAAAGCCCCCGGAAAGAAGCCCGCCCTTGTTTTCGATCTGAATACTGATGGGGATCAGATAATTATCATTGTTTACATTCCTGCCATATGAGAGAATTTTTCCGTTCAGCTGTTCAAGCGAATAGGTTTGATTGTCGTGAAGCGTACGGATCGTTGCTGATACGATAGAAGCCAACACCGGTGCATATTTTTGCTGAACATCGGCCCGGAGCAAAAACGTGCGGTTCTGAGAGACAGTGACAATTGGCTGTCCGGCATTCACAAACTGACCGTTATTTACGAATATTTGCTTGATGAAACCGGCGAAAGGAGTGACCACCCTTTGTCCTCCGCCACTGAAATTCCTGTTCAGGTTGTCAAATATCAGCTTGGCATTATCGTATTCATTTTTAATCTTCAGAAAATCCTTCTCCGCGACAATTTTATCCCGGGCCAGATCTTTTGATCTTTCGTATTCGGCTTTGGCTCTCCGGAAATTGTTTTGCGCTTCCGAAAAGCGAACCGCCAAATTGTTTTCGGTAATTCCCCCGGCGGAAATCATGAACAGGCTTTGCCCGGATGTAAGACTTTTTCCCTCAAGCACATCACCGTCAAACACGATCACGCCATTGGCTTTGGCTGTAATGATCGCTTCATCTCCCTGGGCCGACTGTATTTGCGCCGTGGTTTTGATGATCTGTCCGAACGCTCCTGCCAGCGGCAACTCGGTGGCAAATTCCACTTTCCAGGATTTTTCTTTTGTAAACAGCACCGCCTGGGCATTGGCCGGTGGTTCTCGATGCTTATTCAGGGCATCCGCTTCGTTTTTGTAAATAGTGACAGTTTTCAGGATTATTTGATCGAGACGGTCATCTTCGCCAATATTGACCAGCAATTGTCCTTTGCCGGAAAATTTGGGGACAATCGAGAACAAGTAAATTCCGGGACGGATGGGTCCGGCTTGCTCGGCGAGTACTGTATGATCATTGACCTTCAGCGCAAGAGATATCTTTGCCCGCGACAAAGGCTTGAAGTCTGACAGTTTTGTGAAATGGGCCAGGAATGATGCGGGCTTCCCCTCGACAAAAATATCTGACTCTGCATAAAGCTCGTGATGTTCACTGTACGCTGTGAACTGAATCTTGGGTTTGAGGTCCTCAGCATCATGTTCGTCATCATGAGCGGCGGACTTCCGGCATTGAATAGTCAGAGTAAGGATCATCATTAAAAGCAACAAGCGATTTTTCATTTTTACCTCTTTTCCTGATTGTAGGCAGGCACGATCATTTCAGCAATCGCGACAATGCTGTTTGGAACAACTTCACATCGCCTTTGACATCCTCGTCATTGATCCTGTCCAGAATACAATGCTCAAAATGGTCAACCAATATGATTTGACCGGCTTTTTTGATTGCGGCCTGGATCGCGGAAAACTGAAGAAGGATCTCGTCGCAGGCCTTTTCTGTTTCCACCATGCCAATGACACCCCTGATGTGACCTTCGATCTTGTTTAAACGGCTGATCACTTCAGCTGTATTACCATGTTTATTTATCATAGCGCATCCCCTCCCTGGGGAGGGCATATTTAATCACGTTTAAACGACAAAGTCAAAAACCAGCACATGCTATTTTTTATCCATGTCGCCTTTATTCTTGGGCCAGCAGATTTTTACGTTGCTGCAGGGCGCGGATGTCTTTTTCCACAACTAATTCCTTTCCCGAAGGCGACAGGCCCGAGTGATACATGGCAGTGGACAGGGTGCCGGGTGCGGGAGTGAAGATCTGCACATCGCTGGTTTTCAGTCCCAGATCGCGCATTTTCTCCTTCATGGCTTGAACCATGACCCTGCTCTCGCCGGGATGGCCGACGATCAGGTAAGGCGCCAGCTCGACCGGGCGCTGCAAGCCGCGGTTCACGCGCTTGAAAAGAGCCACGAATTCCTCGAAAACCGCGAAGCGCGGCTTGCCCATCAGATCCAGAACTTCGTCCTCGGTATGCTCAGGGGCAACACGCAGGAAACGTCCGCAGTGTTCGCGCAGAATCTCTTCCAGCAGCTCGGGATTTTGCAGCAACAGGTCATGGCGCAGCCCGGAGCCCAGCATGATCTTTTTGACTCCGGGCAGGGCCCGCCCCTGGCGCAGCAGCTGCCGATACGGTTCGCCGGGATTGAAATGGCGGCATTGCCGGGGCTGAAGGCAGGAATCACGCTGACAGGACGCGACCAGGCAATCGCTGCCGTACATTTCGGCAGTGGCGCCGCCGATGTCGGAGACCACGCCGCGCCATTCGGGATGGGCGGCCAGGGAGCGTATCTCCCTGAAAATCGAATCCGCGGAACGCGAAACCACACGCCGCCCTTCGCTTGAAGTGATCGAGCAGAAGGCGCAGCCGCCGGCGCAGCCCCGCTGCGCGGTGACCGAAAAAAGGTTCATGCGCAGGGCCGGGGAATAGGCCGGGCCCTTCAGGTGGCGGCGGCTATAGCCGAGTCCATAAATATGGTCAAGGTCGTCACTATCGTAAATCTCGGCCGGGTTTTGCACCACCCAGCGGTTGGCGTGCTTCTGGGCCAGGCTGAGCTTGCCGCCGGCCTGGCTGATGCGCAATTGGCTCTGCAGCAGTTGGGCGGGATCGGCCTGCACTTCTTCGCAGGCGGGCAGCTCCAGGCAGTTTTTTGCCAAAGGCGGCCCGGAGCAGATCCTGGCCGTGCCGGGAATGTCTATCTGCGCCGCCGGCACGCCCTGCTGCAGCAGGCGGGCGATGGTCACGACCTGCTTTTCGCCGTTGCCGCTGACCAGGATATCGGCGCGGGAATCGAGCAGTATGGAGCGCCGGACCTTGTTTTCCTGGAAATCATAATGGGCAAAGCAACGCTGCGTCGCCTCGACGCCGCCGATGACCACAGGCACCTCGCGGAATACTTCGCGCAGCCGGTTGGAGAATACAGCAAGGGTGCGGTCGGGGCGGATCTTGAACTTGATGTCGGGAGGGCGGCCGCTGAAAAAGGCTGCGCCTTCGAACTGATAAAGGTCTTCGCGGCGCCGGCGGCGGCTGGCGGTATAGTTCAACACCACTGAATCGAGCGGGCCCGAAACCACGGCGAAAAAAAGCCGCGGCCGGCCCAGGGCTGCAAATGATTCCTTGTCCTGCCAGAATGGCGTTTCGATCACGCCGACACTGAACCCGGCCGCTTCCAGGGCCCTTTTCAGGATCCCCTCGGGGAAGGAAGGGTGATCGGCGCAGGGATAAGGCAAAACCAGGATGACGTCGAACATGGCCGCATACCTCAGTTTTCATTTTAACACATCCGGGGATAATTCCCAGCCGCTATCTCAGGACGGCACTGCGGTTGCGCTGGAGGCGCCGCCATTCAACTCATAGGCGCCGATATCAAAAAAACCGTGCCCGGAAAGATTGAACAGTATGACTTTTTCCTCTCCTGTGCGCGCGGCCTGCTCGGCTGCCTCGATAACTGCAGCTATGGCATGGGCCGATTCGGGTGCCGGCAGCACTCCTTCGCTGACATAAAAGGTTTTGGCGGCGGCGAACACGGCGGACTGGGAGTAGGAGCGAGCCCGCACCTGCCCCGCAGCGGCCAGGTGGCTGACCAGGGGCGCCATGCCGTGGTAGCGCAGGCCGCCGGCGTGAATGGGCGGCGGAATGAAATCCCGCCCCAAAGTATACATGTACAACAGCGGCGTCAGTCCGGCACTGTCGCCGTGATCATAGCGCAATTCCCCGTCGGTCAGTGTAGGGCAAACCTCGGGCTCCACGGCAATGAAGTCGATTTTTTTTCCCTCAGCCAGGTTCTTTCTTATAAAAGGAAAACTGATGCCGGCGAAATTGGAGCCGCCGCCCACGCAGCCGATGACCGTGTCCGGCTCCATGCCGATTTCCTTTAACTGTTTTTCCGCTTCCTGCCCGATCACGGTCTGGTGCATCAGCACGCTGTCCAGCACCGAACCCAGGGCATATTTGCTGGCCGGGTTGCCCAGGACAGTTTCCACGGCTTCGGAAATGGCTATGCCCAGGCTGCCCGGATGATCGGGATTTTTTGAAAAATATCCGCGCCCGGATTCGGTATTGGGACCGGGACTTTCCTCGACCTGCGCCCCGAACAGGTTCATGATCGTGCGCCGCCCGGGCTTCTGGCGGTAGCTGGCCCGCACCATGAACACCCGCGTGGAAATGCCGAAGCGCGAGCCGGCGTAAGCCAGGGCTGAGCCCCACTGGCCGGCGCCGGTCTCGGTCACCAGCTCCCGCACTCCTTCGCCGGCGGCAAGATAGGCCTGCATCAATGCCGTGTTGCTCTTGTGGCTGCCGGTGGGGCTGGCTCCTTCGTATTTGTAAAAAATATGGGCCGGTGTGCGCAGCTGTTTTTTCAGCTCCGCGGCATAAACGAGCGGTGTGGGGCGAAACTGGGCGTATGCCTCCAGCACCGCCGCCGGGATCGGCAGAAAACGCTCGCGGCTGATCTCCTGATCAATGAAAGCGCGCGGGAAGATCGCCTGCAAAGCGCTTGGATCGAGGGGCTGGCCGCTGCGCGGGTCCAGGGGCGGCCTGGGCTGCTCGGCCAGGTCGGCCTTGATGTTATAGAAATGGGTCGGCAGATGTTCTTTTTTTCTCGATGAAAATCTTTCCATGTTTTTCTCCTTGGGATTTTTTAATTTTCAGGAAATAAAAAAAAGGATGGATGGATAGATTTTCAGGCGGACGGGGCCGCCCACCAGCAACCGTAGTGCCGGGCAAAGGCGGGCGACGACAAGAAACCTGAATTACGTAACATTGGGAATATTCATACCACAAAAAAATGTGTCGGTCAATAGGGAACGAGTTGACGGCAGGCGAACTGGCGTGACGCGTGAGATATGAAGCGTGATGAAAAAAAGCATAAATATGAAATTACAATAAAATTCTTCGCTATCACACTACGAATTCATGAATGATCGCTAAATTAACTCAGGCTTCACGCAGACGATGTCCATGGGCGATGTATCGTTACTACAGCCAGTTTTTCTTTTTGAAAAAATAGAACATCAGCCCGCCCACGCCCAGCATGATGAGCAGCACCAGCGGGTAGCCCCAGCGCCAGCCGGTCTCGGGCATGTATTTGAAGTTCATGCCGTAGATGCCGGCCAGGAAGGTGAGGGGCATGAAAATGGTGGCGATCACGGTCAGGACCTTCATCACCTGGTTCATGCGGTTGCTCACCGAGGAAAGGTAGATGTCCAGCATGCTGGAGAGCATCTCGCGGTAGGTTTCGATGCTGTCGATGATATGCACGGCATGGTCGTATATATCGCGGAGGAATATCTTGGTTTCCGGGCGGATCAGGTCGGAATCGCTCTTTTCCAGGCCGTATATGACTTCGCGCAGGGGCCAGGCCGACTTGCGCAAAAAGATCATTTCCCGCTTCAGGTGGTGGATGCGGTGCAGGGTTTCCGGCCCGGGATCGCTGACCAGGTTTTCCTCGAGCATCTCGATGCTTTCGGCGAATTTTTCCAGGATGAGGAAATAATGGTCGATAATTGCGTCGAGCAGGGAATAGGCCAGGTAGTCGGGACCCAGCTTGCGGATGCGCCCCTTGCCGCTGCGGATACGCTCGCGCAGGGGCTCGAAGGGATCGCCTTCGCGTCCCTCCTGGATCGAGATCACGAAATTCCGGCCGAAAACGATGCTGACCTGTTCGGAAACGATATCCGGCAGTGTCGGGGTCGTAATCCAGCATTTTAAGGACCACATAGATATATCCATCCATGTCATCGAACTTGGGGCGCTGGTCGGTGTTAAGGATATCCTCGAGGATCAGGGGGTGCAGGCCGTAACCATTGCCCAGGCGTTCCAGCAGGCCGACGTCCTGGAGCCCCTCAATATCGATCCAGGTCACCGAAGCGCTGTCGCAGAAAGGCAGGCACTCTTCGAAGACGGCCTGTTTTTTTTCACGCAGCGAAGCTCTCATCGTAATCCAGGATGCGGATGCGGCTCTCCACGGCCTTCTTCGTGCTGATATGCATCAGTGTCCCCGGAGGCAGCCCGCTTTTAAGCGATCTTTTTTTTATTTTTTCAACCATGGTCAGACCAGCCGTTTGACAAAGATTATCTTGTCATCGTTCGCACCGTAAAAATCCTTGAGCACCGCCTCTTGCCTGTAGCCGAAACGCAGGTAGAATTTTTGCGTCGGCAGGTATTTTTCCTGGCCCGAGGTTTCCACCCATATGGCGCGGCCCTTGCGGGCGCTGATCAGCGCTTCGGTCTTTTCGAGCAGGATTTTGCCGATGCCCTGGTTGCGGCAATCGTCATGCACGGCAATCCAGTAAAGGTCGTAACTGCCTTGGGTGCAGGCGATCTCACCGAAACAACTGTAAGCGACCGTACGATCACCCCGCGCGGCGAACAGGAAAAGGTAGCCGCTCTCCATTCCCCTTTGCAGCCGCTCTTCCACCAGTTCCACCGCCACAGCGATCTCATGGTCGTAGAAAAATCCCGTTGACTCTACGATTCCTCTGACCGCGGCGGGATCGCCGGGCAGAACATCTTCGCGAAAAACCAACGGTTCGGACTTATTCATGGATTCCTCCATCATTCGCGCAAAGATTCTATTCCTTGGCCGGACAGGCAATCATTGACTATCCTTGCCACTGTTTGGGTGAACGACAGACCGCTCCGTTCAGCGGCGGCATGGAAACCTCCATCCGGAGAGAGGCAGGGATTGGTATTGATCTCCAGCACCCAGGGACGGTTGTTTTCGTCCACGCGGAAATCGACCCGGGCGTAACCGCGCAGGTTGAAAAAATCCCAGCAGCGGCCGGCGATGGTCCGCAACTCGGCAAGAAGCGGTTGATCGGCGGCCGGGAAATCAAAGGAGCGCGGCGTATGGGTGTATTCAAACGACGACTCTTCCCATTTGGCACGGAAATCGACGATGCGCAATTTGTCGTCAGGAAATTCAATGAACTGGATCTCGGCTGCCGGTAAAAATTCACCGGTCAGCAGCGCCAGGTTGAACTCACGCCCATCGATGTAACTTTCGGCATAGAAGCGGCCGCGGCCGCCGCGGTTCTTCTTCTCCAGCAGCGCGCCCAATTCCGCGCCGTCGTCGACCTGGACAAGGGAACTGTCGTCGAACCAGTTGCTGGCATGCTCCCAGACCGATTTCAGCAGGTACCTCCCCGCTCCCAGCGCAGCGGCATCCCGGGGATTTCCAACAGCCAGCCAGGGCGGGGAAGCCACCCCGGCCGCAGAGAAAAGCTTCTTGGACAGGGCCTTGTTGGAGGTTACAAAAATCGCTTCCTGGCTGTTGCCTGTGTAGGGCAGGCCCAGGTGATCGAGCAGCGCCGGAGCCAGGTGGATCAGCTGGCCGTTGCCTTCCACCGTCTCCACCAGGTTGAAGACAAAGAGCGGATCCATTTTTTTCAGGGTGCGGATATTTTTTTCAATATCCAGGGAAAAGGGTACGGCAAGCGGTTGATAGCCCAATTCGGCCAGGGATTTGCAAACCTCGCTCGGCCTGGACCAGCACATCCTGTTCGTCCTTGGGCGAATCTGCCTCGACCTGGCTGTGCAGGATGACCGCGTTTTTTCCTTTCATGGGCGCGTCCTGCGGCCGGCGGAAGCCATGATCCTCTCCATCAGCGCCTGGAAGGGGATGCCCACCAGGCTGCAGATGATCGGCAGGTCGGAGTGCTCGGGATGCAAGCCGGCCAGGGGATTGACCTCTATGAAATTAACGGCACCGTTCCTGTCCATTTTCAAGTCGACGCGGCCGGCATCAAGGCAACCCAGGCCGCGCCAGGTCCGCAAAGCCACATCCCGGCAAGCTGAGGCCTCGGCCTCGGGCGCCAGCGCGTACTGGACCAATTCCTCGCTGTTCTCCTTGTTGACATATGAATAGGCATTGGCTTCGGCCTCGGGCTTCAAAAAAACTTCCATCACGCCGACGGCCTCGGCCGCAGTGCCGCTGCCGACAATGCCGACGGTGAACTCCCGACCGGGCAGATAGGTCTCCACCAGCACCGGCTGCTTGAATTTTTCCAGTAATTCGCAACAGACGGCATGTCAACTGCCGGCGGGAATCTATCTTGGACCTGGCATCGATGCCCAATCCCGTGCCTTCGGCCAGGGGCTTGGCAAAAAGGGGAAAGGGCAGATCAACGGCGGCGATATCCTCCTTGGCCGCAACCACGGCGAAATCGGGGGTGGCCACGCCCAGGGAACGGACCACACGCTTGGTCAGGGCCTTGTCCAGGGTAAGGGCCAGCACCAGGGGGCCGGAAAAGGTATAGGGGATCTGGTAGGCATCGAGCAGGGCCGGCACCTGGGCCTCGCGTCCCAGCCCGAACATGCCTTCGCAGATGTTGAAGACCATATCCCAGCGCTCGCCGGCGGCCAGCCGCTGAACCAGGCTTTTCACATTGCCGATGCGCATGGTCTTGTGCCCCATGGCGATAAGCGCTTTGTCAATGGCGGCAATGGTGGCGGGACTGTCGAACTCAGCGGTTTGTTCTTCGCTGTATCCTGCATCCAGGTAATCCTGTCTCAGATCATAGGTTAAACCGATGTTCATGGGTTCCTCTGCGTTTGGATTTCATGGTGATTTTATTCCACCTGATAAAAATACGCAAGCGGTTTTTCAGACGGGCACCGGCTTTTACAAGCCCTCTCCCGGCGCCGATCCTTCGCTCTTCTGATCGGGGTAGCGGTATATTTTTTGTTGGTAGTTTCTCAGCAATACGTTGCCGTCGGCCCGGCCCTGGTAATAATCGGGAAGCAGCGGGATCTTGCCGCCGCCGTTCGGGGCATCGATAACGTAATGGGGAACGGCGTAGCCGCTGGTGTGGCCGCGCAGGCCTTCGATTATCTCCAGGCCTTTTTCCACCGGGGTGCGGAAATGTGAAGATCCGACGATGGGATCGCACTGGTACATATAATATGGACGGACCCTGATCTTGAGCAGTTCATGCATCAATTTTTTCATGACCGGCAGCGAATCGTTGATGTCTTTCAGCAGCACGGTCTGACTGCCCAAGGGGATGCCGGCATCAGCAAGCCGCTCGCAAGCCTGAATGCTTTCCGGAGTGATCTCGTCAGGGTGGGTGAAATGGATGCTCATCCACAGGGGACGGAAACGTTTCAATATATTGACCAGCGAATGGGTGATGCGCTGCGGCATGGTCACAGGCACCTTGGTGCCGATGCGGACGAATTCCACGTGGGGGATGCGGCTCAAACGGGTCAGCAGGTATTCAAGGCTTTCATCGGGCAAGGTCAGCGGGTCACCGCCGGAGAGCAGGACATCGCGCACGGCAGGATTCAGTTCGATGTAGGAAAGGGCCCGGTCCCATTGTTCGTGGTTGAGATGGCGCTTGTTCTGGTCGCCCACCAGGCGCGAGCGGGTGCAATAACGGCAATAGGTCGAACAGAAACCGGTGACCAGCAAAAGTACCCGGTCGGGATAGCGATGCACAAGGCCGGGGACGCGGCTGTGGGAGTCCTCACCCAGCGGGTCGGCGGCTTCACCGCAGGAGATCAGGTGCTCGGCGGTTACCGGCACGACACTGCGGCGCAGCGGCTGCATGGAGTCAAGTGGATCGAGCAGGCTGGCATAATAGGGGGTGACGCGCAGGGGCAGGCTGCCGCTCTGCACGGTCATGGCTTGCACCTCATCATCGGACAGCTGCAGAAATTGCTGCAGTGCTTTCAAGCTGGTGATGCTGTTGCGCAGCTGCCATTCCCAATTATTCCAGTCATCCTTTGTCGCTAAAGGAAAATATTTTCTCAGGAACTGCAGTGAACGAGCTCCTATCTTCAGAACTGTTTTGTCGGGTTTGGAATTGGGGAATTGTATTAACTCGGGAAAGAGCAACGACGGGGCGAGGTTGTTGCTTTCCTCCAGCAGCGCCCTGCTTGGAGGTTCAGCCTCCTCACTGGGAAGTTCAGCTTCCTTCATGGCCATCACCTGATTGGCTTTTTTCAATTTTATTGCCTCCCACTTTTCAATTAAGAATATAGTTTGTTTTTAAACACGTGTCAATAGAAATAAAAAATAAAAAATATTTTTTTCATTGAATCGGAATCGCCGCAGATTATTTTGACAGGAAAATCACTTGGTCAGTTTTCTTTGCGGTTTAATCCGATTGGATCTCGCCGGTGACCATGAAGATGATCCGTTCGCAGATGTTGGTCACGCGGTCGGCGATGCGTTCCAGGTTGTGGCTTACCCAGATCAGGTAGACGGCGCGGGTAATGGTCTTGGGATCCTCCATCATGTAGGTCAGAAGCTCGCGGAAGATCTGATCGTATAAAGCGTCCACTTCGTTGTCCATTTCAATGATGGCAGCGGCCGCTTCCACATCCTGGGTGATGAAGGCGGTCAGGCTTTTCTGGATCATTTCGCGGGCCTTGTCAGCCATGCGCGGGATATCGATCAGCGGCTTGAGCAGCGGCTTCTGATCGTGCCTGACCACGATGGTGGCGATGCCCTTGGCGTGGTCGGCCATGCGCTCCAGGTTGGTGATCATCGATGAGGGCACACGATCTCACGCAGGTCACCGGCCACGGGCTGCTGGGTGGCAAAAAGCTGGATGCATTGATTTTCGATGTCCCAGCGCCGCTGGTTGATCAGGGCATCGTCGGCGATGATGCGTTCGGCTTCGGCCTTGTCGACGTTCTTAAGCGCCTGGATAGAGCGGTCGATGGCAGTGATGACCATCTCCCCCATTGCCACCAGTTCCTGTTCCAGCCCGCGCAACATGTTTTGAAAATGTTCTCTTGCCATATTCTTTCTCCTGGTTTCAGCCGAAACGGCCGCTGATGTAGTTTTCGGTCATGGTCTGAGCCGGCTTGGTGAATATTTTTCGGTTTCAGCGAACTCGATGAGCTTGCCAAGGTAGAGGAAGCCGGTGCGGTCCGAGGCCCGGGCCGCCTGCTGCATGTTGTGGGTGACAATGACGATGGTATACTCTTTTTTCAGTCTCTGCATCAGGTCCTCAATATGCAGCGTGGCCACGGGATCCAACGCTGAACAGGGTTCGTCCATGAGCAGTATCTGCGGTTTCAAAGGCAGTACCCTGGCGATGCACAGGCGCTGCTGCTGTTCCAGCGACAGTTTCAATGCCGAATGGTGCAGCCGGTCCTTGAGGTCATCCCAAAGCAGGACGCTGCGCAAAGCCTGTTCGACTATGCCGTCGTAATCCTGCCGCCGCGCCAGGCGATGCACGGCCAGGCCGAATACAATGTTCTCGATAAACCGAAAGGGGAAAGGGATTGGGGCGCTGAAAGACCATGCCCACCTTTTCGCGCAGGCGGAGCAGGTCGGCTCCGGGGGCGAAGATGTCTTGGCCGTCGATAATGACCTGGCCTTTGACGCGCACGCCGTCGATCAGGTCGTTCATGCGGTTGAACACCCGCAGCAGGGTGCTCTTGCCGCAGCCGCTGGGCCCGATCAGGGCGGTCACCTGGCGGACGGGTATGCGCAGATCGATCCCGGTAAGGGCCTGGAAATCGCCGTAAAAAAGGTCCAGGGCGCGGGTTTCTATACTGATCTCGTTCATGTCAGCCAAACTTGCCGGTTATGTAATCGCTGGTGCGCTGATCGGCCGGCGTGGTGAACATCTTGCCCGTGTCGCTCACTTCGATCATGTCCCCCATCAGAAAAAATGCAGTGCGGTCACCAACCCGGGCCGCCTGGGCTATGTTGTTGGTCACCAGCACTATGGTGTACTTTTCCTTCAAGATCAACAGGGTCTCCTCGATCCTGGCCGTGGAAATCGGATCCAGCCCCGAGGTTGGTTCATCGAAAAGCAGCACATCAGGTTGGCCGGCCAGGATGCGGGCCATGCACAAACGCTGCTGCTGACCGCCGGAAAGGTTCATGGCCGGCGTACGCAAACGGTCTTTAACCTCCTCCCAAAGATACGATTCGCTGAGGCTTCTCTCTACCGCTTCATTCAGGCGCCGCGCATCGCGTATGCCTTGCATGCGCAGGCCGTAGACCACATTTTCAAAAATTGATATGGGCAGCGGTAGCGGCAGGGCAAATACAATGCCGACCTTGCGGCGCAAGGCTTCGACTTCCAGACTGCGGCGGATATCTACTCCATCCAATTTGATCTCGCCGCTGCAGCGGCTGACCGGGACCAGGTCGATCAAACGATTCAGGGAATTGAGGAAAGTGGTTTTGCCGGAATTGGCCGGCCCGATGACGGTGAATATTTCGTTGGCCATGATTTCCAGGTTCAGGTCGCGCAGGGCGCTGAACTGGCCGTATTGGACATGGAAAGCGCGAATGGAGAACTTGGCGGCCGGATCTACCATTTTTTCTTCCTGCGGAAACGGGAGCGGATCAGGATGGCGGCCAGGTTGAGCAACAGCACCAGGGACAGCAGTACCAGCGCCGTGCCGTAGCGGACGTTCTCGGCTATTCCAGGCACCTGAGTGGATATGACGTACAGGTGGTAGGGTAAAGCCATGGTCTGATCGAAAATCGACTGCGGCAGGCGCGGCAGGTAAAATGCGGCCACGGTGAAGAGAATGGGGGCGGTCTCGCCGGCGGCGCGGCCCAGGCCGAGGATCATGCCGGTCAAAATTCCCGGCAAGGCGTGCGGCAGCACCGAATGACGGATGGTCTGCCAGCGGCTGGCTCCCAGCGACAGGCTTACGGTGCGGAAATGCCGGGGCACGCTTTCCAGCGCTTCGCGCGACGAGGTGATGATCACCGGCAGGATCATGATGCCCAGGGTCAGCGACCCGGACAGGATCGAGGCGCCGAAACCGAAGAAGGTGACAAAGATCCCCAGGCCGAAAAGGCCGTAGACCACCGACGGCACGCCGGCCAGGTTGACGATGGACAACTTGACCAGGCGCGACAGCCAGTTGTCGCTGGAATATTCGACCAGGTAAACGGCGGCCATGACGCCCAGCGGCACGGCAAAGATAATGGCCCCGATCACCAGGTAGAGCGTGCCCAGGATGGCCGGAAAAATGCCGCCGGCGGTCATGCCGTCGCGGGGCATGGAAAAAAGGAAATCCCAGCTGATGGCGCTGGCCCCTTTGACCACGATGATCAGCAGGATGACCAGCACCGGCAGCACCACCAGCAGGGTGGCCAGCAGCAGGACGCGCAAAAGCGATCTTCTGGGCCAGGCGCGCGTTCATGGCTAGCGGCGCGAGCGGTGCAGGTAAAGATCGGCCACACCGTTGATCAGGAAGGTGATGACAAAGAGCACGATGCCGATGGCGAACAGGGCGGCGTAATGAGGCCCTCCCTGCACCGACTCGCCCATTTCGGCGGCGATGGTCGCGGTCAGGGTGCGCACCGGCTGCAGGAAACTGGTGGGGATGATGGCGGCATTGCCGGTGACCATCATCACGGCCATGGTCTCGCCGATTACCCGGCCGATGCCCAGCATGACCGCGGCCAGCATGCCCGGGCGGGCGGCGCGGGCCACGATGCGCCAGGTGGTCTGCCACTTGGTGGCTCCCATGGCGATGGCCGCTTCGCGGTATTGCCGCGGCACGGCGGTGATGGCATCCTCGGCGATGGAAACGATGGTGGGCATGGCCATGAAGGCCAGGGTGACCGAGCCGGTCAGGGCCGTCAGCCCGGTAGGGATGTTGAAAATATTTTTGATCCAGGGCCCGAGGGTGATCATGCCGATGAAGCCGATGACCACCGAGGGGATGGCGGCCAGGAGTTCAATGCCGGCCTTCAGGACCTCTTTGAGCCGCCGCGGAGCGATCTCGGCGATATACAACGCGGCGGCGATGCCGATGGGCACCGAAATGGCGGCCGCTCCCAAAGTGACCAGCAGCGAGCCGAGGATAAGCGGCAGGATGCCGAAGCGCGGCGGATCGGAGATGGGGTACCAGCTCTTGCCGAAAAGAAAATCGATCACGCTTTCGCCGCGAAAAAGGGAAAGTCCTTCGCGCAGCAAGAAAAGGAATATCAGCAACACAAAAACAACGGAAAATATGCCGCTGAGCAAAATGGATCTTTCTATGAGCCATTCCTTCAGCTTGCGGACCCGAATGGGTTTCATCTTTGTTTAATTGCTTTTCACCGGCACGAAATCGATCTTGACCACGATCTTTTGTCCTTCCGGGCTGAGTATAAAATCGATAAAGCGGGCCACCAGTCCCGTGGGCTGGCCGCGGCTGACCATGAGCAGCGGACGCGAAATGGGATAAGCCTGGCTGACGACATTTTCAATGGTAGGCTGAACATATGGAGAATCGGCATCCTTGGCGATGGCCAGGGCTTTTTCCTTCGGGGAAATGTAGCCCATGCCGTAATAGCCGATGGCGCCTGGGATTCTGGTCCACTTCGTCGGCGATGGCCTGGGAACTGGGCAGCATCAGGGCATTGGCGGCGAATTCCACCTGGCTCTCCTTGCGGTTGCGGCGCAGCACGTGCTCCTTGAAATAGACATGGGTGCCGGAGTTGACCTCGCGCGACAGGACCACGATGGGCAGGTCGCTGCCGCCGACGTCTTTCCAATTGCTGACGGAACCGGAAAAGATCGCGGCCAACTGGTCCTGGGTCAGCTGCGACAGCGGGTTGGCGGGATGGACCACCACGGCCAGCCCGTCCAGGGCCACGACGATCTGTTTTGGCTCGAAGCCCTTCTTTTTGGCCATGGCGATCTCCTCGGGCTTGAGCTCGCGCGAGAGTTCGGCGATGTCGCATGTGTTGGAAAGCATGGCGGCGATGCCCGTGCCCGAACCGCCGCCGGTGACGGCCACCGACACCTTGGGATTCGCTTTCATGAACTCTTCGGCCCAGGCCTGGCCCAGGTTGACCATGGTGTCCGAGCCCTTGATCTGGAGAGAATCGGCCTTCTTGCCCCTGCCGGCCGCAGCCGGAGAACCAGAGACCCAGCGCCAGGCTAGAGGCCTATTGCCAAAAAATATCCATTTTTTTTGTGCCACTTTTTTCTCCTTGCAATTTAAATGATTGTTGAAATTGTTTTGGAGATTAATTAAGTTTCATTTTACCAACTTTCCAGGTGTTGTCAACCCCGGAATCGAAGCCGATCAAATTGTAGAGTTCCGTTTTAAAAAAATAAGCTTGTTCAAGTTACTAAAAGATTCCTGTATGCCATGTTTCTCTTGCTTGCCGCATGCAATACGTTCGCCGTAGGATCGTTATCCTCCAATTATGAATACTTCCTTCCACTCAGCCGGGAAGGTGCAGCAGCGATATGCCGTACCAGCAAAGGGCCGCGACCAGGGCCGATCCCGGGATGGTCAGGATCCAGGCCCAGACTATGCGATAGGCCAGCCCCCAGCGGATGGCCGACAGGCGGGTGGTGGCGCCGACGCCGATGATGGCCCCGGTGATGGTATGGGTGGTGGATACCGGGACGCCCAATAATGAAGACATAAGGATGGATCCCGCCGCGGCGGTCTCGGCGCTGAAGCCGTGCACGGGCTTGAGCTTGGTCACTTTCATGCCCAGGGTCTCGATCACCTTCCAGCCGCCGCTCAAGGTGCCCAGGGCGATCGCCGCGTGGCAGCTCAGGATCACCCACACCGGCACATAAAAAGTTGAACCCAGGTGGCCGGTGGAGTACAGCAGCATGGCGATGACCCCCATGGTCTTCTGGGCATCGTTGGTGCCGTGGCCGAGGCTGTACAGGGCGGCGGAAAAGAGCTGCAGACGGCGGAACCAGTGGTCCACAGTCCGCGGCGCACGCTTGTGGCAGATCCACATGACCAGGATCATGAGCATATAGCCCAGCAGCATTCCGATCAGCGGCGCCAGGACGATGAACAGGGAGATCTTCAACAGCCCTGAAACGACCAGCGCCTTGATGCCGCCTTTGGCCAGGGCGGCGCCGACCAGGCCGCCAACCAGGGCGTGCGAGATGCTGATCGGCAATCCCATGTGGGTACACAAATATGACCAGACAATGGCACCGATCAAAGTAGCCAGGATCATGGGGGCGGAAACGACTCGCGAATCAATTATCCCTTTGCCGATGGTGTTGGCCACGTGCACGCCAAAAAGAAAGGCGGCGACAAAGTTGAAGAAAGCCGCCCAAAGCACGGCCTGGCGCGGGGAGAGGACGCGCGTGGAAACGATGGTCGCCACCGAATTGGCGGCATCGTTCATGCCGTTGATGAAATCAAAAAGCAGGGCGAGAAAAACAATGAAAACGATCAGGATCATCATGGTGCTTATTCGGTCAAGTATTTTCCAGGACGATGCCTTCGGTGATGTCGGCCACGTCCTCGCAGCGGTCGGTGGCCCGTTCGATGTATTCCAGGATATCCTTCCACTTGATCAGCTCGAAGGGGTCCTTTTCCTCGCGGAAAAGACGGGCCAGGGTGCTGCGGCGGATGTAGTCGGCCTGGTCCTCCAGGCGGTTGATCTCCACGGTCAGTTCCATGATGCGCGCCGGTTTTTTCAGTACGCGCAGCAGGCCGACCATTTCCTTGACCAGCTTGACGCTTTCCAGCAGCACGTGGCTCAGTTCCTTGGCTTCGCGCGGCACGGCGCAGGGACGGTAGAGATCGATGCGCGAACTGGCGGCTTCGGCCAGGTCCAGGATGTCGTCCAGGCGAGAGGCCAGCTGGTGGATGTCTTCGCGGTCGATGGGCGTGACGAATGTCTTGTGCAGGTGCGACATGACGCTGTGCACCAAAAGGTCGGTCTGGTGCTCCAGCGACTTCAGGCTGACAGCGTACTCGTTGTAATGCTCACAGTCGTCGAGCATTTTGACCAGGGTCTGCACACCTTCGACCGTATTGGCGCTGATCTGGTCGAAGAGTTCATAAAAAATTTCGTTTTTCGGAACCAGGGATTTGAACATGTTTCACACCTCTTTCATCCGAACGGATTGGCCGGGAAGCCAAAGTGAAAGGCAATGGTAACATAGCCCGGGACGAATGTCAAAAAGGTTCGCTGTTCGAAGTTCGAGGTTGAAGAGTTCGGCGGACGGAAACGACGCACGGCAAACGGCTGACAAAGAAATTGCCGGGACTAAGGCTGGATTTTGATGTTATTTTCTTCGCCGTAAACCGTATGTCTTACAGCTTATACCGAGTCTTTATCCAGGTATTTTTCACTTGCTTGATCCTTTTTCAATCTTTTTTAGCCAGGATCTCGGCGATTTTTTCCAGCAATTCCTGGCGGTTGTATGGTTTGCAGATGAAATGGATATTCTGGCCGGGCTTCCCGGGCAGCAGCAACCGTTTTTCAGAATAGCCGGAGGTAAGCAGCACCCTGGCTTCAGGGTGGGCGGCCAGTATTTTTTTCGCAGCATCCCAGCCGGGCATTTCCGGAACCAGGACATCGGCCACAATCAGGTCGAGTTGGTGGCGGTCCTCCTTTACCAGGCGTACGGCCAGCGGCCAATTCACCGATTCCATTACCTGGAATCCGGCCGCCAGCATTACTTTTTCGGTCAGCTTGCGCACCGTATCGTCTGCTTCTATCAAAAGGACGGTGCGACCGGCAAAGGGAGGTTTCTTTAGGCCGGACCCATCCCCTACCTCATCCAGATCCAGATATTCATGCTTGGGAAAATAGATGCTGAAACGCGTTCCCCGGCCGGGCTCGCTGTCAAAGGTGATGTAGCCCCGGTTCTGCTTGACGATGCCGTATACCGAGGCCAGCCCCAGTCCGCTGCCCTCGCCCAGCCGCTTGGTGGTGAAAAATGGTTCGAAGATATGCTGCTGCACTTCCAAAGCCATGCCCCGCCCGCTGTCAGAGATCTCCAAGCGTACGTATTCGCCCTTTTTGGCGCCGAGATGATTCCCGACAAAATCGTCGTCCATTCTGAAATTTAAGCTGGCCAGCATAAGCCTGCCCCCGGAAGGCATGGCATCACGGGCATTGACCGCCAGGTTCATGATCACCTGCTCAAGCTGGGAGTAGTCGATGCAGATCGGGGCGGCGTCGGCGGCAAGGTCTATCTGCAAGGCGATATTCTCGCCCAGGATGCCGCGAAGCATCTGCTGCAGTTCGCGCACCACGCCATTGACATTCAGAACCCGCGGATAAATGATCTGCTTGCGGCTGAAAGCCAGGATGTGGGAGATCAAGCGCGCCGCTTTCTCGCCGGCGTTGTATATGCATTGCACATTCTCGCGCGCCCGGCTGCTGCTGGAACTGTCGGACAGCAGCATTTCAGCATAGCCGTTGATTATGGTCAGCAGGTTGTTGAAATCGTGAGCGATGCCCCCGGCTAAACGTCCCAGAGAATCCATTTTCAGCCCTTGAAAAAACTGTTCCTCAACATTTTTTTCATTGCTGATGTCGGCGGCAATGGCCAAAAAATGACTGATGCGCCCATCGGCAGCGAAAACCGGAGAAATTGATGTGCCCTGGGTGTACAGGCAACCGTTTTTTTTCCTGTTGATGAATTCACCCTGCCAGGATTCGCCGTTGGCAAGACGGTCCCACAACTCGCGGTAAAAGTCCCGGGTCTGGCTGCCGCTGCCGAGCAGGCGCGGATTTTTTCCCAGCACCTCGGCGACAGTGTAGCCGCTCAGTTTCTCAAAGGCGGGATTGGCAAAGCAGATCGTTCCTTGGCGATCGGTCAGGAAAACGGCTTCGCGAGCGGACATGATGGCCGACTGCAACAGGCCGGGCCAAGAGGCGGAATTATTTTTTTCGGCAAATCCATCTTTGCTTTTGGCAGTCGCGATGCTGTTTTTCTTTGTTTTCATGACTTCTTGCTTTGCCTCAGCGTCGTTTCAGTTGCTTTTCAATGTCGGCCTGGGTCAGGGTAACGATGATCGGACGGCGGTGCGGGCAAAAATAGGGATGGGCGCAGGCAAAAAGGTCCCGGACCAAAGCACGCTGCTGCTCGGGCTGCAAGCGCTGGTTAACCTTGACTGCGTCGTGGCAGGCCAGGGCGGCAAGCCTATGCTCATCATCGTTCAATTCTCCGGGCGACCTGTCCCCGGCAGGTGATTCACGCAGTGCGGCGCGCAGGGAATCGCGGATGCCTGCTTCGCTTAAAAACTGCGGATATGCCTTGATCTCAATGGCCGAGCCGCTTAATAGACGGATGTCAAAACCGGCTTTTTTAAAGAAAATCATTTTGCTTTCATCAAGGGCCGCCCGTTCCGCCGGAGACAATTCCAGCAGCAGCGGGAACAGGGTCTGCGCCGCTGGGGCGTTGCCGGAGTTGTAGCCGATCTGCAAGCGTTCGAACAGTACTCTTTCCCGGGCATTGTGCTGGTCGATGATCAGCAGTTCTCCGTTTTTTTCGACCACGATATAAGAATTCAGGTATTGACCCAGCAGGCAAAAATCATCCCCGGGATCAAGCGCTGCCCTGTCGAAAAGCGCGGGCGCCGCAGCGGAGATCGCATTGCTTCCGGCGTCCGGGCCGGCAAAAGCCGCAGGCTGAGAAAATTCGTTGAAGGCAACGGACTGCGGGCGCAGCGGCCGCCCCAGGGTGGTGTCGATGGCCTGCTGCAGGAACTGGTATACGCGCTGGCTGTCCAGGAAGCGTATCTCCAGCTTCATGGGATGGACGTTGACATCGATCTGGCTGGGAGGAACATTAAAATGGAGCACCCCGACCGGACTGCGAGATTTTTCCAGGTAGGGCCGATAGGTATTGTTGAAAGCGGCCAGCAGGGTTTTTTCCTTGACCGGCCGTCCGTTAACCATGAAAAACTGGCGTCCTTTGCCGCTGACGCCGGTTTGCGTCGCCGAAATGAAACCGTTAAGAGAGAAGTGGCCGGAGGCAAAATCCACGGGCCGCAAATCGTCCAGAAACTCCTTTCCAAAGACCTGATAGATGCGTTCAGAGAGATTCGCGGCCGCAGGGTAAGAAAATACCGTCCTGCCATTGTGCTGCAAGGAGAAGGCGATGGCGGGACGGGCCAGGGCCGCATTTTCCAGAAAAGCGGCAACCGGCCGCATCTCCCCCTGGTCGCTTTTCATGAACTTGCGGCGCACCGGGAAATTGGCGAACAGCTGCTGCACCGTCACGGCACTGCCCCGGCGACAGGAGGCCTGTTTTTTCTCCAGCATCCTGCCGCCACGGAAACGACAGTGCCAGCCGCGGCCATCGTTGTTGTCGGCAGTGTCCAGGTCGATATCGGCCACTTCCAGGATGGAGGGCAGGGCCTCGCCGCGAAAGCCCAGGGTCAACAAGCGGTCCAGGTCTTCCAGTTCCACCAGCTTGGAAGTGCTGTGGCGCTGGAAAGCAATCTCGATATCGTCAGCGCCAAAGCCGCAGCCATTGTCCTCGACACGAATCATTTCCTTGCCTCCGGACAGCATGGCCACGGCGATCTCGCTGGCACCGGCATCAATGGCGTTTTCCACCAGCTCCTTTACCACGGAAAGCGGGCGTTCGATTACCTCACCGGCGGCGATCTTGCGAAACACACTTTCAGCTAAAACCTGAATTCTGGCCACAACTACTCCCAGCAGCCGGCTAACCTGCCGGCAATCTGGAAAAAATATCACAAAGCCGCTTCTTTTGCAATTCGAAACACACAACCCTAAAGAGACGACAATAACAAAACCATTGATACACGACATATAGATCCCCCCGCCTGCGCCACCCCCCTTAGCAAAGGGGGGTTGGAAGCAATCGCTTTAGCAGAAATCACTCAACTTCTCTAACCTTTCAAATTCCCCCCTTACTGAAGGGGGGGACAAGGGAGGATGCCAAGTTCGGCAAATCCGCGAATGATTGACAAGTGTCCAGCGAAAAAATATAATCATTCAGTGGCAAACGAGACTTTGAAGATCTGCAAATACGGCGACGATGTGCTGAAAGTGAAGGCAAGCGCGATCCGCGACATCGACCGGCACATCACCGACCTGGCCGCGGCCATGGTTCAAGCCATGCACCAGGCCCCGGGCATCGGCCTGGCCGCGCCCCAGGTGAACGAATCCGTTCAGCTGCTCACCCTGGATCTCTCGATCGGTGAAAATCCCGAAGAACTGCTGATCATCATCAATCCGCAGATCATCGAAGCCGAAGGCTATGAAATAAGCGAGGAGGGTTGCCTGTCGGTTCCCGGCTATTCTCTGCCCATCAAGCGCAACGCCCGTATTTTCCTGCAAGCCACCCTGCTTGACGGCCAGGAACTGCGCGCCGAATTCGACGGCCTGAAGGCGCGGGTGCTGCAGCATGAGATCGACCACCTCAACGGCATGCTTATTGTTGACCGCGTATCCAGTTTGAAACGTACCCTGATCAAAAAAGAGATCAACCAGAAGAGAAAAAGTGGCCAATGGTGAATTGGTTTTTTTCGGAACTTCGGCCATAGGCCTGACCATCCTCAAAGAACTGAACAGAAATTTCAACCTGAAACTGATCGTCACTCAGCCGGATAATTACGGTGGACGCAACCGCCAGCTGATCGTCCCTCCGGTCAAGCAATTCGCTGTCGAGAACCGCCTGCCCTGCATCCAGCCGCCCGATCTTCACGAGCCGGAGCTGGAATTGGCCATGCGCCGCATCGACCCGGCCATAGCCGTAGTCGTATCTTACGGCCAGTTCATTCCCAAAGCCATATATTCCCTGCCTCATTACAGGACCATCAATGTCCATTTTTCTCTGCTGCCCTTCTACCGCGGGGCCGCACCGGTACAGCGCGCCATTGAAAATGGAGAGAACCGCAGCGGCATAACCGTTTTTGAGATCAGCGGCCGCATGGATGCCGGTCCGGTCTGGGCCCAGGAAGAGATCGCCATCCGTCCCGACGACAGCACCGCCTCCTTGCAGCTGCGCCTGGGTGAAAGGGCCGCTCCCTTTCTTATGCAAACATTAAACCAGATTTTTTCGGGCAAGATCCGCAAGCATTCCCAGGACGATTCCCTGGCTACTTTGGCGCCGGCGGTCAAAAAAAGCGAAGGTCGGGTTGATTGGCGGCTGCCGGCCCAGCGCCTTTACGACAGGCTGCGGGCTTTCACACCCTGGCCCGGGTTGTTTTTCAGTTTGGAAAAGCGGCAGATCAAGATCCTGAACGCCAGAGTATCCGGCAAAGAACACCAGGGCCAGGCAGGCCAAATATTGGCCCTGGACGCCCAGGGCCTGCTGGTCGGTTGCGGTTTGGATACGGTCCTGGAAATCACCAATATTCAGCCCGATGGCAAAAAGGCAATGAGCCCCTGGCAGTTTTCCCTGGGGAACCGCTTCCCCGAGCTGTTATCGTGAAATTCATCACCCCGGCCGCCAGTGTCCTGTGCGATTATTTCTCCGACCCGCAAACCAACCTGCGTATGTTGTTGACGCGATTTTTAGAGCATTATTCCGCCAGCGACAAAAATGCGCTGACACGCACGGTGTACGGGGTCGTGCGCAAGGACATCGCCCTGGAACATGTTATCGGCCTTTTCCTGAAAAACAAAAACCAGGCGCCGGTCATGGCCACTCATGTATTTTTAAAAATCGCTGTTTTCCTGCTGTTGTATTCCGATTCCTATCCCGAGTACGCGGTGGTCAACGAAGTGGTGAATGCCGTAGCCAAAAAAGAGAAACCTTTTGTCAACGCCGTTTTGCGCCAACTGCTGCGCCGCAAGCAGGAGGTCACAACAATCCATCAGCCGCAGCGAAAATCCTGGCTTGAAATTCTCCATTTCGGCACGGCTGCTCGCCAGCCTGCAGCAGGTGTCCGCCGCAGCGGAAGCGGACCTGGAATACCTGGACCGCGAACCCGCTTTTCACCTGCGTTTCAACCCCAGGCAGATGACCATGGATCAGGCGCGCCAGACCTTGACCAGCGCCGGCATCCCCTTCCGCGAATTGCCGCAACTGGATTGTTTCGAAACCACGGCCGCCGGCCAGGTACTGGAAAAGCCGGAGCAATTGGCAGGATTTTATGTCCAGAATACCGGTTCGCAAGCGGTGGCGCTGCTGGCGGCCGCAACTGCCGAGAAAACGGTCTGCGACGTGGCCGCGGCCCCGGGGGGCAAATCACAGACCCTGGCCTGCCTGCGGCCTGATATAAAAATATGGGCCAGCGATGTCAACCCGCAGCGGCTGCGCCTGCTCGAGCAAAACATCCGCCGTCTGCACCTGGACACGATTTTTCCTTTCGTTGCCGATATCTTCAAGTATCCGCCCGGCCGGGAGGCAGCCGACCTGATCATCCTTGATGCCCCTTGCACCTCGAGCGGCACTCTGCGCAAAAATCCCGATCTGAAAAGCAAGATCAGCAAGGAAATGATCGAAAAAAACTCACGGCAGCAACGCCTCATGCTGGCCAGCCTGGTCGAACGCTTCCCGCATGCCCGCTGGTTGTATGCCGTTTGCTCGTTTATCCATGAAGAGGGCGAGAGCGGTGGTGGAAAAAGTTGCCGCCAGCCGCGGCCTGCAGGCGGTGGCCATTCAGCCGCTGCTGGAAAAATACGGTTTCAGGATAAAACAGGCGAAATACGGATGCTATTTATTGCCTTCCGAACTGAACAACGATTTGTTCTATATTTCCTTGTTAGAGCCTAAATGATCTTGAACTGTTATCGGTGTACGGTTTACGGTTGACGGCAGACGGTGAAAGCCAAAGACACTACCTAAGAAAATCACCTTGAACGGCTGCAAATTCGATAAGATCCTGGGGGAAAGGTTGCGTTCTTTTTTTGCCGTAAACCGTCTACCGTATGCCGTAAACCTGGCTCTGTTTGGATTCCTAGCTCCAAAGCACCAGGTTCATCTGATTGGGATCGCTCAGCAGCGGATGAAAAGGCGTGACACGCAGTTTGAAACCAAAGCTGCCGGTGCGGGTGCAGTTGATAACGCCGCTGAAGCGGAAGCGGCTCTCCTCTATTTTTTCGACATTGTCCAATGGGACCAGGGCGGAACTCTGCAAAATGTCATCGCCAACGATGGTGCCGTAATATACATCGACGCGGATTTCCCCTGGTTGGATCTTGCCCAAAAAAAGATCGGCCTGCAGACGGAACTGCTCGCCGCTCTTGTAGGTGCGGTTGGTGTCTGCCTGAACGTTCTCGACGCGCACGGCCGGGAATTCGTTCCTCATCCTGCTCTTCCACTTGACCAGTTCACGGCAGGCGGAAAAACCATCGGCGCTCAGCTTGGCGTAGTTGTCCGCAGCATTTTTATAGAATTTGCTGAAATATTCCTTGACCATGCGATTGGTGTTATAGCGCGAGGCGATGGTGACCAGCGAATGCTTCATCATGCGGATCCATTCGCGCGGCAGGCCATCGGCGCCCCTTTCGTAAAACAGGGGAATGATATCTTTTTCAAGAATGGAATAAATGGCCTTGCTTTCGACCTCGTCCTGGTATTCCCTGTCGGTGTAGGCTTCGCGGTTGCCGATGGCCCAACCGTTCTTCAAGTCATAGGCCTCGTCCCACCAGCCGTCCAAGACACTGAAATTCAAGACCCCGTTGCAGGCGGCCTTCATGCCCGAAGTGCCGCAGGCCTCAAACGGCCGCAGCGGCGTATTCAGCCAGATATCGACGCCCGAAACCAGGTAGCGGGCCACGTTGATGTCATAGTCTTCAATAAAAGCGATTTTGCCGCGCAGGTGCTCTGTGGACATGAAAGAAATGATGTCCTTGATCAGTTCCTTGCCGGCCTGGTCCTGGGGATGGGCCTTGCCGGCGAAGATCAGCTGCACCGGCCGCTCCGGATTATTCAAAATTTTAAGCAAGCGCTCCCGATCCTTGAAGATAAGGTAAGCGCGTTTGTAGGTTGCGAAGCGGCGGGCGAAACCGATGGTCAGGGCCACCGGATTCAAGGCTTCCTGCGATTCGCTGACCAGCAGGTTCGAGGCACCCTTGGCGATCAGTTGCTTTTGCAAGCGCTGGCGGGTGAAAGCGATCAGGCGCCTGCGGCGGATCTCATGCACGTTCCAGAGCTCGGGATCGGGGATATTCAGCACCTTTTCCCAGGCATCGCGGTAATCCTGCTTTTCGCGCCACTTGCCGCCCAGATACCTTTCGAACAGGTCGTTCATTTCAAAAGAAACCCAGGAGGGAATGTGGATGCCGTTGGTGATCGCTTGAACGGGAACATGCTCCAACGGCACGGCCGGCCAGAGATTTTTCAGGATATCCTTGGCCACTTGGGCATGCAGAGTGGAAACGCCGTTGACAAAGGCGGAATTTTTCACGGCAGCCACGGTCATGGAAAAATTTTCCTGCTGGTTCTCACGGTCAACCCGGCCGAAGGCCAAAAAATCGTTCAGGGGAATGTTGAATTCCTTCAGGTAGTTTCCGAAATAGTTTTTCAGCAGTTCGGGGCTGAAGACATCATGGGCGGCCTGGACATTGGTATGGGTGGTGAACACACTCGACTGGCGCACCAGTTCCATGGCCTCGCCGAAGCTGAGGCCCTGGTTTTTCATCAAGGTCCTGGCCCGCTCGAAAGCCGTGAAAGCCGAATAGCCCTCGTTCATGTGCAAGGCGGTGACCTGGATGCCGAGGGCTGCCAGCATCTTCACGCCACCGATGCCCAGGATGATCTCCTGCTGCAGGCGGATTTCGGGGCCGCCCCCGTAAAGCTGGGAAGTCAGGCGCCGGTCGTAGTCACTGTTCTTGTCAATATTGGAATCAAGCATATGGATGGAAACCCTTCCCACCCTGTATCTGCCAGACCTTTACATAAACCTTGCGCCCGGGAAAATCCAGCTCGATTTCCAGAGGCAGTCCGTCAGGCTTTTTCACTTCCTGGACCTGCATGTTGTGGAAATCGTTGACCTGGTAAAAATCCTGCTGCCAGCCGTCCATATTCAAGTATTGCTGAAAATAACCCAATTGGTAGAGCAATCCTACGCCGTGAAAGTTCAGGTTCAAATCGCTGGCCGCTTTGACATGGTCGCCGGAAAGGACCCCCAGACCCCCGGAATAAATGGGCAGGGTATCGCTCAGGCCGTACTCAGCGGAAAAGTAGGCAATGCTGACCTGCTGGGTATGGTTGATGCTGCGCAGCAGGTGCAGGTACTGGTCCAGCTGCTCGCTGACGCGCTGCAGCTCACTTAAAAACCCTTCATCATGGGTCAGCTCATCAAGCTTTTCCTGGCTGATTTCTCCCAACATGCGGATAGGATTGTGCTGGTTTTTTTCCCACAAATCACTGTCCATGGTTATGAAAAGCTTGATGGCTTCAGGATTCCAGGTCAGCCATAGGTTGGAGGCGATGACCAGCAGCGGCTTCAGCTTTTCCGGCAGGTCGGGAACAACTTTGAATTTTTTAAAAATTCCCATGGCTTACACTCCTGAAAAAATTGCTGGTAATGAGCCGGTTCAAAGCAAAGCGAGGATATTGTCTTTTTTTAAATTCAGGTAATAATTCAATTTCCCGGAAATCAGGTTCGGTCCTGAAAAAAAAAGCAGGAAATAACCGCTGTTCAATGAATGAACCATGATCTTGAATTTTCCGGAAACATATTCGATATGGAAATCGGCGCTGGCTCACTTCCAGGTTGTCCAGTTTCCCGACCACTTCGGCCAGCTCGGCTCCGAGCAGGTCCGTATCGGCGTCGGGGGGAAGGTACACCGCTTTTTCCAATTCCAGTCCGTCCTTGCCCCAGATCCCGATCAGGTAAATTTCAGGATTGCGGGCCTGTATGTCGTTAAAAATCGTTTTAAACAATTTGGCTTCCCCTTTGTTGGATCAATTGCAAAAACCTCTGCAGTTGTTCGATGACCTGGTTGCTTTTTTCGGTGCGCAGCAGCAGCAGAATGGCCTTTATCTTCATGAAAAAGTCGGTGCGGCCGGTTTTTTCAAACAGGGTCTTGTAAATGGCCAGGGATTCACGGTAAAGACCCTGCTTGAAATACAATTCGGCGGCGCTTTCCGTTTCAAAAGGCTTTTCCCCATCCTGGGGCAGCGATGCCTTTTCGTCCGCCAGCACTGTTGTTTCGTTTTCCACTTCAAAAGTGATCTGCGGCGGCGCGACATCGAACGGCACGGGACTGAAGCTGTCATCATGAGACAATTCTACTTTGGTATCGGCCAACTTGGCAGTCACACCGGCCTCAAGCAGCCCCTGGAGCTGCTTGACCCGCTCCTGGGCAACCGTGTTGAAAGAATCCAAAAAAAGCAGTTTCTGGTAATACAGCAGGCTCTCGGGATGTTTTTGCTGCTGAAAATTCAAGTCAGCCAGTTCTTTCAGGACCATGATATTGTCGCCGAACATGACGTGCATTTCACGCAGCAGCAGCATGGCTTCCTCGGTTTTTTCCAAGGCGCGCAGGAATTTGAATTTAAGGAACCGCAATTGAAAGGAAGCCGGAAACTGCTTGATCACCTCTTCAGCCTGGGCCAGGCCGTCAATGAATTTGTTTTCCCGGAACAGGTCTTCCAGCTGCGCCAGCTGCTCCCTTTCATTCTGAAAATTGGCCAAATTTACCTCTTCTCCATGCAGACCTTGTCATGTTTTTTGTACCATATCTGCCGGCAAAATGCAACCCGGGCACCGCTGAACCGCTCCCCCATCAAAAAACGGACATTGCCTGTCCGGAGCCGGCAGCAAGGAACTGTCGCGGGCCGGATTATTTCGTGGTCCCGGCCGCGGCGCCGCCGGAATTGATACATGGTGATCGCGATAAAATCCTGGGGGATATTGCCTACATGGCTGGTGCTGCCCCTGTAGGCACGGTCATCGACCTGCATCAGGGCATGGATGATCATGCCGCCGAATAGAATTTCACCGGGCTGTAGAACGTTACCCTGACCTCGCCGTTGGCGTTGGTCACCTTCTTGATGGTCGCGGCATTGTTTTCGAAATACCCCCATTCGACCTGGTCGTGGGAAGTACTGTCGCGCAATTGCTCGAAGAAGATCGTTTCGCCGGCCAGCGGGTTGCCCTTGGCATCGGTCACGCGCACATAGATGGTGCTGCGGTGGATGTTGCCGTCGATGAAGAACACGGCCGGGTTGGCCGAACCCTCGAGCAGCACATAGAAACCGACCGGGCTGTCCCACTCGGGATCATCGATAGAAGTGCGCTTGCATGAAGAAACGGACAGGATCAGGCCGATTATAAGCAAAAGGAAAAGTGTTTTTTTCATGTTACTTTCCTCCTATTTCTCCAGACTCTGCAGCGGCTGAGTGTCGGTTCGGCGATCGGCGAAATTGCTGCACCAGACGCTGATATAGCCGCTCACCGGCGCCACCCGGTGCCCGCCCAGGTCCTTGCCGTGGATGGTCACCATGGCCACCAGCTGCAGGACGATCCCCTGGTTGGGAACCTCGCGCAGGGCCAGCAGGGGCGCTTCCAGTTTGGCCACGTGGCGGATCAGCATGAAAGGAATTTCTTCGGTGGCATCGACCGCCACCAGCCAGTTCATGGGCTGGGTGAAGCGGTAGGGCACATCGACCCCCTCCACGTTGCGGCCATCGGTGCGCCTGAACTCGACATCGATCTGGTCGACGATGACATTGTTGTAATAGGACACATCGGTAGTCTGTAAGGGGATTGTATATCAGTGCCGTAACTTCTGCCACGCCGTTGTCGTTGATGATGCTGCCGGCGATGTCGACATCGGAAAAAACCGTGGTCGATCCTTCATTCCCCTCCAGGTCGTTGCCGGTCAGGGAATTGATCACCAGGAAACTTCCCGACGTGGAGTCGTTTTCCTTGGCGACGCAGCCGGCCAGCAACAACACCATTATGATCAACGCCAAAAATTTCAGTTTCATTTTTCCCTCCTATTTAATGATGCGCGGAGTGATGAAGATCATCAATTCATTCTGCGTTCCCCGTCTTTGCGGGAGTTGCGGAACAATTTGCCCAGCAGGGGGATCTTGCTCAAAATCGGCACTCCGTCCGTATTGCTTTGCTTGGGAGATCTTGTACAGACCGCCGATGACGATGGTGCCGCCATCCTGGACCATGACCGTGGTCTTGGCCGTTTCGGTGACGATGGTCGGGATGCCCAGGACCTGGCGGTCGAAATTGGCGACATCGTTCTTGATGTCGATCAGTCATGATCACCGAGCCCCTGGCCGTGATCTGCGGCGTCACTTTCATCTCCAGGGCGGCATTGATGTATTGGGTGGTGATGGTGTTGTTCTGGTTGGTCTGGATGGGAATGCGCTGGCCCTGGGTGATCTCGGCCGGCATGTTGTTCTGGGTGGTGGCCCGGGGCGAGGAGATGATGCGGCCCTTGCCTTTGCGGGTCAGGGCGGTCAGGGCCACATCCAGGTTGAAGGTGCCGGCAATGTTGCCCAGAGAAATTTTCGGAAATATCACGCTGTCCGCCGTCGGCAAGTTGATGGCGTAGCCGTTGGGGTTGGCTTTTTCATCCATCACGCCGCCGCTGACAACGGAGTTGGGAAAGATCAGATTGGTCTGGTTGCCGTGCGCGGCATTGGCGACGGCGTTATAGCCCCACTGGATTCCGAAAGAATCAAGGGAACTGGTATTGGCTTCCACAATGCGCGCCTCGATCTGCACCTGGGGATTGGCGGCGTCCAGGGTGTCGATCAGTCCGTCGATGACCTTGATGCGGTCCGGCACTTCGGAAATGATCAGGGTGTTGGTGCGTTCGTCGATGACCAGCTCGCCGCGCGGGCTCATCTGCTTTTTCAGGATGGCCTGCACGTCCTTGACCTTGGCGTAGCTCAAGGTGCGGGTTGAAACTTCCAGGTTGCCTTCCTGTTCGCGCGCCTCGCGCAGTTCCTGCCTGCGCTTGGACTCCTGGGCCAGTTTTTCCACCTTGCCGATGCGCAGGATATTGCCCTCCTGGACCATGTCCAGGCCATTCACTTTCAGGACCAGCTCCAGGGCCTGGTCCCAGGGGACCTGCACCAGTTCGCAGGTGAAGCGACCGGTGACATCGGGGTCAATGACCATGTTCAACCCGGTAATTTTGGAGATGAACTTCAGTATGTTGCTGATATCGGCATTCTTGAAGGAAAAATCGTAAGGGTCTCCGGAAAACTGCGGCCGGCCTTCATCCACGGTTTTCTTCTGGAAATTGAGGTTGTCTGCCTGTGCCGGTTCTTCCTGGACCGGGGCGTCCTCCTGCAGATTGGCAATCTCATTCTCGGCCCTGGATTTTTCCGGTCCGAAAAATTCCTTGCCGGCAGCCGCGGGCTTGGCTTTGGATTCAAGCGCCGGGGTCAGCAGGACCTTGTCCGGAGCTTTGACGGTGGTGGGCGCGGGTTCGGTTTTCAGGACCGGCTGGGCCGGCGTTGAGGATAAGTCGGCAATATCCTGTTTCTGGGCCACAACCGGGTTGGCCGGGCTCTGCTGCGAATTATCAAAAAATTCCACCTGCAGCAGGTTGCCCTTGGTCTGCACCGAAAAATGCTTCAGGTAATCAAGGTCAAAAACGATACGGAAGACCTCGGCCGAATTATTGCCGCCGCGGATGGCTTTGACATTCTGCAAATTTATGGGTTTAAGGATCTTCCTGGACTGGGCGTTCTTCAAGTCGATGGCCAGGCGCACCGGCTGCTGTTCGAGCGGTATGACGCGATATTCGGTTTGTTCCGACAAGACGAATTCGAAGCAGATATGGCCGGGTTCAGCAGAAGTCACTTTCACGTCCCGAACACTTACCGGGCCGGAATCAGCAGCAGCGGTCCGGACCGGAAGCGGATCCTGGATGGCTTTTGGCTTGGGCTGCGGGTCGGCAACGACATTTTTCTTATTTGCCGTGGCCAGCCCCTTGAGCACGGGGAATTCGATATACAAACCGGTCTGGTTGGTGAATACACGGTAATTTACATCGCTTTTCAAAGTGATCTCGACGTCGGTGAAGTCAGTGGAATTCTTGATGTTCAGGTCCTGGATCACCGGCGAATCGAAACTGAGGTAATTGCTTTCCACCTTGAAATCGACATCCTTGATTCGCATGACCAGGCGATTGAGGTTGTCTTTCTGGGGATAGAAAATATCGGGAATTGGGAGAATCTTGTCGGTTTGCATGTGCAGTTGCACGAAATCCTCGCCGGGGAAATATTCAATTTTGTTGATGGTCACCTTGGCGTCGAGCCCCAGGCCGCACAATAAAAAGAGAACTATCAACAAAATTCTACATGTTGCTTTTTTCATTTTCTTTCATTTCCTCCTCTTCAGGATTTAAGGTCTTTATCAGAATTCGTTCTTTCTGGCCGGCCAGGGCCAAGGTTAAGCTTTTTTTGAAACTGACGGAATTTCTGTCCATGGCCACGACTTCCCCATCATAGACCTTGTCGCCGATGCTGACGATATACGGCCTGGTATCCGGACCTTTCAGCAATGCCTTGAAAGACCCTTGAGCAAAAACGATGCCCTCGAGTTCCAGTTCATCGATCATCAGTCCGGCGATGCCCTCTATGGCCTCGCGGTTTTCCTTGACACTCTTGCCCTGCAGCAGGTTCCAGAAAGGGTCACGGCGGCCTTCCGGATTGTAGACAAACTCTCCGGGCATGACACTGATCTCGGCGGTCTCATCATCACTCGCCTCGGGAAGATCAATGGGTATTTCCTGGGCTTGTATAAACAGGGGAAATAATAAAATAAAAAGAACAAATATGGTTTTCATTTAAAAATCTCCTGGTTTTAACCCCGTATCCGGAGCTGCAGGCCTGCGGGCCGGGGCGCGTTTGGGCACGGCCTGCCTGATTTTGCCTCCTTCGCGATAGATATAGGTCGTGGCGGTAAAACGGGCCTGGACCGTATAATCATAACTCAGGGAACGCAGGGGAGTGATATGCAGCCCGTCAATGGTGAATATTTTTTTCAGGCGCGAAACCTGATCGAAAAATATGCCCAAATTGTGGTAGTTGCCTTCCAGGCTGATGGCGATCGGCCATTCCAGATAGATCTCACGGTTGTTTTCCTTGTTGAAAGTGAAGGTCGAGGTTTTCAGACGGGCATTGGAGGCAATGGCCTGGATCTTGCGCAGGATCTGGCTCACTTCCTTCTTCTCCGGCAGAATACCCTTCAAGGCTTCCAGGGTCCTTTCATTGGCTGCTTTTTCTGTTTTTAGTTTTTCCAGTTTACTTTCATTTTTTTCCGCTCTGCGGATTTCATCCTCGAGTCTTTCGCTTTGCACGACGATGGACGCGATCTCGTCCTGGGTGGGAGAATAAATGACGAAATAAAAAATACCGAACAGGACGGCGCCTACAATCAGAAAAACCAGCAATTGTCCATACCAAGGTAAATTTTGAATTTCCATTTTAAACCACCTTATTGAGATCAGACTGACGGATAAACTGACATTCGATCCGAAATTCAAAAATATCGATACCGGCTTCCTTTTTTCTTGTAGTCGATTTCAACTGGACATTGACAAACGAATTCGAATTCTGCAGGTTGTTGATCAGGTCCGCGATCAGGTTGTTGGAAAGCGCTTTGCCGCTGATTGCCACCGACCCGCCCTTGAAATTCAAATCAGTCAGCCAAACCCATTCGGGCAGACTTCTGGACATTTTGTCCATCATGAAAACCGCATCTTTTTGCCGCAGTTTCAGGTCGGTGATGATCTTTATTTTGGCGTCCAATTCCAATTTGGTTTTCTCGATTTCAGCCAGCTCCTTCAATACTTTTTCAAGTTCCGCCTTTCTGAGGGTCCGTTCGGCCAACAGTTTTTTTTCAGAAGCCAGTTCGCTTGATTGCAGGAAGTACAGCAAACCGATGCCGCAAACCGTGATGGCAATGGCCGCGATCAGCGCCGGCAGGCTTAACTGGCTCGGCTTTGCCTCTTCGGTCAGGCTGATGGTCGTCCCTCCAGCGGCCACCTCTTTTTTTTCCGGTTTTAATAAATTGATTTTGATCATTTCGAATCCCCTACGGCCCTCAGGGCCAGGCCAACGGCAACCGTAAACAACGGAGCCATGTCCTTGATGAAGTTTAGATCAAACTTTTTGTAATTGATGTCGATATTGTTGAAGGGGTTGACCACTTCAACCGGGATATCAAATTCCTGAGAGAAATAGTCGGTGATCGCTTCCAGGTTGGCACTGCCGCCACAGAGCAGGATGTTGTCGATCCGGCCTTCCGTGGTGTTGGAGCGGTAAAATTCAAACGTCTTTTTGATTTCGTTGCGCAGGTCGTTCAGCACGATGTTGATGATCGGCTTGACCGCAGCGGTGGAGATGCCCTCCACGGCACGGCCTTTTTTGACCGCTTCGGCCTTTTCATACTTGAGATTCAATTCTTTTTGCAGCAGATCGGTGAACTGGTTGCCGCCGAAAGCGATATCGCGGACAAATACAGGGTGTCCGGCCTTGGAGATGATCACATTGGAGATCGATGCCCCGATATTGATGATGGCCAGGACCTTGTCGCGGTACAGATCATAATTGAGCAGTACGCTGTTCAGGGCAGCGAAAGAATCCAGGTCAACGATATTGGCTACCTTGGTGGCGCTGGTGATCACGTTGAGGTAATCATTCATTTTTTCCTTTCTGACCGCCGATAAAATTACCCCAACCCGGTCAGGAGGGGAGTCGGGAGATTCGATTACTTCATAGTCAATGTTAACCTCATCGGGAGTGAAGGGGATGTGCGGCCGGGCTTCCCACAGGATGTGCTCGTGCATTTCATCGGGATTCAGGCGCTGTACCTCGATCTTTTTGACAATGACCGAACTTCCCGACACGGAAAATGCGATACGGTTGGTTTTGGCCTTGCTGTCGTAAAATACATGCTGAATGGCCTCGGCCACAGCCGTGGAATCCATGATGCTTCCTTCCACGATGGATTGATAGGGAACAGGTTCATAGCCGATGGAGACAAGTTCATAGCGTGTTTCAGCTCCCTTTTTTTTCGCCTTCAACTCCACCAGTTTCAAAGCAAATGAACCTATGTCAAGTCCAACGATGGGTTTGGATTTTTTAAAACTGATTAGAGGCATGGCACTCTCCACTGTATGTAATTTTCATACTAAGGTTTTATTAACATATTGAAAATATAATGTCAAGTTTTTTTTGTTTTTTTTATAGATTTATCGGGGATATGGAAATGTTGACACTCGGACATCCAAAACAGGCTTGCCTTATCGAGTTTTTTTTCTGTCAAATGCCTATATTGCTTGATTATTTGAATTTCACTGTTTCAGGGGTTTTTTTCGGGTTTTTTTCCTGATTTTCTTTTCCCCAAGCGGCTTAAGGGGATATTCAGTGATTTTTTTCGATATCGGCCAGATTTTCAATATTCACGATCGGGACATCACGTTGCCTGTCCCGGGCGGCGCGCTTGAGCAGACCGGCCAGCACTTTGCCGCTGCCTATCTCGGCGAATCTGGCGACGCCTGGATCAAGGAGCAGCGACTCCATGGTTTCATGCCAGCGGACCGGTCGTGAAACCTGCATTTTCAAACCGGCGCGGGCCTCTGCCCCACTCCTGACCTTTTGCACCTGCCAATTGTTAATGACCGGGAATCCGGGATCGGCAAAAACCACGCGGTCGAGATCCAGGGCCAATTTCTCTTCAGCCGGGAGCATCAGCTCCGAATGAAAAGGAGCCGAAACCGGCAAAAAGACCGTTTTTACCTCCAGGCGTCGCGCCGCCTCCTCAACCGCCCCTTTTTCACCAGAGATCACAACCTGGCTGGCACTGTTCCAGTTGGCCAGGTTGACAACCCGCCTGACCCCGGCGGGGTCGGCGGGCAGGCCGGCAAGCTCATGGTTCACTTCAGCCACGATCTGGCGGACATCATCGATATCCGCGCCGATCAGGGCGGCCATGGCCCCTTTGCCGACCGGCACCGCCTCCTGCATGTATTTGCCCCGTTTGTGAACCAGGGTAAGCCCGTCTTCAAAAGTGAACACCCCGGCGCAAAGCAGGGCCGAATACTCACCCAGACTGTGCCCGGCCGCCAGCAGCGGTTCTTTTTGCCAAAGTGAATAAAGAATGTAGGAAACAGTGAGCAGGGCCGGCTGGGTATTGCAGGTCAGTTTCAGCTCCTCTTCCGGACCGGTAAAACAAATGCGTGACAAATGATATCCCAGGATCTCATCGGCCTGCTTGAAGGTTTTTTTGGCGAATTCACTTTTCTCGAAAAGGTCCAGCCCCATGCCAACAGTCTGGGAACCCTGACCGGGAAATAAAAAGGCGCTGTCGTTCATTTTTCATCCTCCTCGGATTCGATCATTTTTAATTGCAGTCTGCAAAAACCTCCCTGGCCCTTGCTGTTGCGCACCCCCATCCATAATTCGTCGGCAAGCAGAGCCCGGTCGACCTGGCGCAAGCGTACGCGGCGAAAAATCTCCCTGATCATGAATCCTTTCCAAAGTGGAACGTCGGGGTATGATTCCCCGCATATCTCCAACTCTTTGGAATTATTGGCGCCAATGCGGTAGTGCAGGCGCAAAGGGGATTTTTGCTGTACCGTGACCTTCGCCTTGACAATCTTTTCCAGCAGCACCGCAACCCGGTTCAGGTTGTCGGAAAAATCAAGCCCATCGCCTGTCCACTCGGCGGGAAACGGGCCGAATCGAGCATTGGCCGGGCCGGGAGTGAAACGATGGTTGAGCAGTTTCAGCAATTCGGCCAGCGTGGGAAAGACCTTGAAATAAATGCCGATTTGAGCAGGGTGGTACTTGTAACGCGGTTCCAGGCCGACAGTGAAATTATCATAATAGCCTTGGCTGTCCCTTTCAAAGGCAAATGCCTCCGGACCGGTAGTTGTCAGCTGATGGGGGAATTTTTTTATTGTTTTCACTCGCTCGGAAAATTCAGGTGTCTGCTTCTGCCACTCAAGAAAAAGTTGATCGATAAAAATCTTTCCGGCAGCTTCGTCCTGATCGGCACTGAGCAGGGCCAGGGTTTTACCGGAGAAACCAAGCGTCCTGAGGATATAGGCTGAGCGGGGAATGCCGGCATAGGTGAAAACGGCGCTGCCATCGGGCCCCGGGCGAACCTTCAGGTCGATCGCAGCCGACGCATCATAATAAACACGGATGGGAATTATCAATAACAGGCGCGAAACCGCGCTGCCGCAGATCTGGTACTCCAAACGGTAGGTCAGGTCCTGGTTGGGGAACAGCACCGAGGTCAGCATGAAAATCGCCATGACCGCAAATATTTTTTTCATTTTTTGAAGGCGCGCAGGGTCTCGGCAATCTGCTTGTCGCTCAACCCCTCCGGTTCCAGGCCTATGGATTTCAACTGCATATAGAGAGCAGCCGCTTTCTCCACTATTTCAATCCGGTCCAGAGCCTGGCTCAGGTTTTTTCCCGAGGCGATGACGCCATGCTTGTCCCAAAGGGCCAGACGGTATTTCTTCAGTTTTTCCTTGCTGGCCTTGGCCAGGATTTTAGAGCCGGTAACGGCATAAGGGATCAACCCGAGCATTTCCGGGACGAACAGGCGCGTCTCGTGCTGCAGGCGGAAAATCCTCTCATTGATTTCTTTTTCAGAGTTGAAAATATGGCTCAGAGCGATCAGGCTGAGCGGATGACAATGAACCACGGCCCGTTCGCCGCTGCGGTTCTCCTTGAAAAGGGAATGCAGGCCGGCATGGGTGGCCCACTCGCTGCTTAATTTCTCGCAGCCGTCAATGATCCAAAAACGGCTGTTGTCAATGATTTGGATCAGGCAAAGGCCCTTTTCAGGTTCGGCGGCAATTTCACGCATGCGGCTGCCGCTGGCGGTGACCAGAAAGCAATCTCCGATCAGATCGGTCATGTCCACTGAGGATTCCATGATTTTGTCAGGATCGGGCCCGAGTTTGTCAAGGGCGGGGGGAGCGGCCAAGCGCAGGGAAATGTTGCCGGCACTGGCTTCAGCCCAGCCTTTGATGAACAGGACCTCGGCTACTCGGCGGAATTCCCGCGTCTCCTCCAGCAAGGCGATCATCGTTGCTCCTGGCTGGAAGTGTAGCGTTTTTTAAAACAGCAGTCAAGATGGCCGGCTGGATCGACCATTGGTCCGCGTGTACCGTCAAGACTGGAAATGCACTCGCTCGATGTCGGCAAAGCCATGCCGGCCTTGCGCTCGATCCGGGAAACGGCCGGCACAGCCGATCACCTGAACATGATCCGCGTCTTATGCATGATTTTTCCGCGAATCGAGGAGCTTTCAGCGATAGAAATGAACCAGGACATAATTGGCCCACAGGAAGGGATGGGCCAATGAGAGCCGGACGCTGTCCTGGATGGGAATGGTTTTGTCGAAAAGGATCAATTTGGCCTTTCTTAAGGCCGCGGCGCAAGCTCCGCTCTGCAGGTATTCCCCGTAGAACAACGGCACGATCAGGGAGCTGAATTCATCCACAGGCCAGAGGCTGGCTATCAGGTCCCGCACCCCGGATTGGCGAAAAGCGGCCGTCATGCCGCTCAACGACTTGAGGCCCAGTAAATTTTTTTCCGAAGTTTCGCAGGCGCTGAGGATCACCAGTTCAGCCTGCAGGCGCAGTTTGAGGATCTGTTTGGCCTGGCACACAGGACGGGTGAGTGGCGGTCGGGAAAACAGAAAAGCCGAACAGGACGGATCCTCATGGTTGGTAAAAAAATGGGTAGCGATATGGATGAGCCTGGCCTGGGGCGCGAAGCGGACAAAATTGTCATGATTGAAACTGGCGCCCAGGAATATGCGCCGGCGCGAAACGGCAAACATTTTTTCCAGGTTCAGTATCTCCAGGCGGGTTGAAGGGATTTCGGCTATGGAGCTGACGCTTGCCTGGTTCGGGAAATGTGCGTTTTCCGCTGGCTGCATGACAAGCGGCTGGCCGAAAGCGGCCAGCGTGAGCGGATGATTCTTGGGGCCTGGAAATTTCCGCAAAAAATCGGCAAGGGAAAGATAATACGAAACCGTGTATTTTTGAATGACATAATCGGCTGCCTGGTACTCAGAAAACAAAACATCGTCCTGCTGGAAGTTTCTGTTAAAACCCATAACCAGGGCTTCAAATGGCAACTTGAAAAGTTCCTTGTCGGGAATGATAAAAAGCTCGTCGCATATGAGGAAAACGCTCGACCGTTTTTTTCAGAAAAACATTGTAAAGCCGTTGCGCCAGTTCCATGTCAAAATGTATGCGCAGGTAATCGACCCTGCCGTTGGCCAAATCCTCCAGCGGCTCGGAAAGCCGGTCGATCATCTGCACGGCATGTGCCGTACTGGCCGGGAGAAAAACATATCCGGCCGACTCGGGCCCGATGAAAAACACCAGCATGCGGTTTTCAAGCAAAACGTACTTCAGCAGCACCTGTCCGGCCTCAAGTTGCTTTTGCACCCGGCCGATCTCCCAACCATCAGGCGGACACAGTGCCGCCTTGAGCATCGGCACCTGAACTCGGTCGGCCATGCGCAAATATTCCAATGCCAGCTGGGATAGATTCAATTCACTTTTTTTAGGCAGGCAAGTATCGCTACGCAGATGACTGCAGAGCAGGGTGCTTGCTTTCAGCAGTTTTTGTTCGGCTGCCAGCGATTGCCTGCGTTTACCCCAGGTCAATTCCCAAAGCGGATGGGACCTGATCTCGCTGAAAAAAAGCGCAGCCTGCAAAAATCGGCTCTCGCGGCGCAGTTCAAAGCCGTTGAGCAAGCGGCAGATGATTTCGGAAAAATCTTTCTTCAACCGCGGCAAGCCATTTCCGTGAATTACAGGCTCTGAAGCCGGCAGCGACCAGATCAGCAAAAGGAAAAGCCAGGCCCGACCTATCTTCTTCATCGGCGAAAATTATAGGCCATATCATTTTTTTATGCAATCTCATTGTTAAATTTGAGATATTGGTTTATTATCTGTATGTATTCTGAGGGTGGCAACAATGAACAAATGGGCGTTTTTTCTGATGCCGGCTTTGCTGCTTTTGCAGGCCGGAGAAGTGCCGGATTTCAAAATCAGAGACATCCTGGTGCTTCAGGACGGCTTCATTGCCCTGAAAATCGAAAATTCTTCCAGCCAGGATTTCCAATACCCCCTGCAAGCCCGGGATAAGATTTTTCTGAAGCTGGCGATCAATGGCGTAAAACGGGCCGAATACAAGATCAAAGGCATTGACCCTACTATTTTTTTAAAAAACAGTTTTATTATATTCAAGACCAATTTCAGGGCCGGGAAGGCGCTGAAGATCCGGGTGGATGTGAACGTGGAAAAAGCAATTCCCGAATCCGATTTCAGCAACAATTTTCTGGAAAAGGATTTGCATCCACTGCCCTGAAACATGGACGGTGCCCGTTTTTTTGAAAATTTGCGCAACCACGACCCGCAAGCGCAGAAAAAATTGATCGAAACATTCAATCCGCGCATTTTCATGTATTTTCGCAACCGCATCAAGGGCGAGAACAATTATGAAGACTTGGTACAGGAGGTTTTCAGCGCATTTTTCCGCGGACTTGACCAGGGCAAGATGGCGAGCGCAGTCTGGATCGCGCCATTCCTGTTCGGCATTGCCAAACGGGTGCTTTACAATTATTTCTACAAGCAGAGAAAAAACAATGAAATCCAGCAAAAAGTCAGCCTGGTCTGCGAAGTGACTTGCGATTTCACCGAAGCCGACAGGATGGAAAATCAGAAACTGGGCGAAGTTTTAAACCGGCTGATCAAGGACCTGCCGCAAATTGACCGGCTCATTCTGAATGCCTTCTACCTGCAGGAAAAGAAAATCAGCGAAATATCAGACATGATCAACCGTTCCAACCATTACATCAGTGTCCGCAAACAGCGGGCCATAAAAAAAATAAAAAACGAGATTTTTCGCAAAAAATTGTATTGAAGTGATGAGGACAACATGAGATGCAATGAATTTAAAAACCTGATTGATGCCTATTTGCAGGAAACAATAGACGAACCCCGGCGCGAAAAATTTGAAGAACATTTTTTCCACTGCCGAAAGTGCTTTCTCGGGTTGAAACTGAATGAATCACTGCAAAATAAAGAAGTGCGCATCACCCTGGAGGAAAAGCCGCGGGCCTTTGCCCTGAAACTTTTCAAACCACTGCTGATCATGTCTTCACTTTTCCTGCTCACCCTGTTTTCCTTCCTGCTGGTGCAGCAGAAACGGCAAGCCCGCCTGCTTCTGGAAATTTCGGCATTTGAAATCCCCCCATACCACCAGGGCGAACTGAGGCGTATTCCGGAAAATGGCGCGGCAATTGAGGCAAAGTTTTCTCAGGCCATGAAACATCTCCAAGAAAGAAGGTTCCGCCCGGCCCTGAACCTGCTTGAAGGCCCCCTCATGGAGGAAGCCGGCTACCCCAAGATCGAATTCTTCCGCGCCATCTGCTATCTTGGCGAGGACGAAGCGGCCAAAGCCGGCGAAATATTCGATGCCATCATCCGCGCCATGGATCCAGCATATTTTGACGAAGCTCTTTATTACAAAGGTTTCGTGCTGCTGCGTCAGGGTCAGAAGCAAGCAGCCAGAGCTCAATTCGAAAAACTGGCCGGAATGCTAAGCCCCATGTCCATGAAAGCCAGCGCCATGGTACAAAAAATTGACGAATTGTCGTAATTGGGGCAATCAGAGGCAAGTGAATGGCTGAGAAGCAAGATTTTCAAAGATACTTATTACTGTTGCCCTGTCCGCTTGATTTTATCTTTCTTTTGACCAATCACAAATAACTATTTCACTGCAAACCGATTCAGCGTCTTCCCCAGAAAACGGTAGGCGAATTCGCGCTCCAATGGTATAATCAGCCCGCACAACTTAAGGAGCAGCCCCCATGGTCGAAAAAACAGTATTACCCTGCGGCCTGACCGTTATATCGGAAAATTTTCCCGAATTTCCTTCATTTGCGCTCAGCTACTCACTGAAAAGCGGCTCCCGAGCCGAAACTGCCGACAGCAACGGCGTGCACCACCTGGTCGAGCACATGCTATTTAAAGGCAGCCGCCGCCATGATCTGAAGCAGATAGCCGACATTTCCGACCGCTTGGGGGGACGGCTTAACGCTTTCACCAGCAAGGAGATCACCCAATATTACATCAAATCAATCGATGAAAAACTGAACGAATCCTTCGCCCTGCTGTCCGATATCGTGTTCCACTCCACTTTTCCCGAGGATGAGTTCACCAAGGAAAAAAACGTTATCGTTCAAGAAATCAAGGAAGCCGATGACAACCCGGAAACCCACGCTTTCGAGACATTTTATGAAAAGATATATGCCGGCAACGCCCTGGGCTATCCGATCGGCGGCAGGGAAAAACATGTCTCCGGGCTGAACCGCGGTCAGGTCTTCACTTTTTACCGGGAGCATTACGTCCCGGAGAACATGCTGCTGTCCGCCGCCGGCAATATCCGCCACAAGGAACTGGTGGACCTGGCCAGTGATTTTTTCACAGGCTCCCCTCCCCGCACCGCGCGGCAGTTCAAATTTCCCCGCGCCCGCTTCCATCCCCGCCAGTTTTATAAAAAAAACAAGACCCTGAACCAGTGCTACGTACTGACCGCCCTGGACAGCATATCCCTGGTATCTCGCCTGCGCCATCCGATCATGATCATGAACGATATCTTGGGCGGGGGGATGAGCTCACGGCTTTTTCAAAGCATCAGGGAAGAAAAAGGTTTGGCTTACACAATAAGCTCATTCATCGACTCCTACCAGGAATGCGGCGTGCAACTCATTTATGCCGTTATCGAGCCCGATAAAGTCAGCCCCTATCTGAAAGCCATAAGCAGTGAAATCAGGCGCTTGAGAAAAAAAGGCATCAGCGAAGAAGAACTGGAGAGGGCCAAGGACCACATCAAGTCATCCATCATCCTCAGCCTGGAAAACAATGTGGCCAAAATGCGGTTCAACACCGGCCAGGAGTTGTATTTCGGCAAGGAACAGAAAGTCGCTGACATCATCTCCGAGATCAATGCCACGACCAGCCAGGATATCAACGGTTTCTGCGGCAAATATCTTGATCTGAGTCAGGCGGCGCTGCTCACTTACGGCCGCTGCCCCAAAAACCAGGACTGGAAAATCGAATAATAATCAGACCGAGCCAGTCAGCAATCGAATCACAAATCAAGACTGTTTTTATTGACATGGACGGGAAAGTATGATATTAAGTTTGACTTGTCAACGAATACCGGTATTAAGGGTAAAAATGATAATAAACGTAAATAAAATCTCTGATAGGGGCTACGCTTTAAACGACACCATAGAGATCGACAGCACCAATTTGCTCGAGGACGAAAGTTTTTTTCTCGAAGGCATCGAGTACCAGATATTTTTCAAGCGGCAAAACCAGCGCGTTCAGGCCCAGGGCAAGATCAAGACTGCCATCTCGTTGATTTGCGTCCGCTGCCTTGAACAATTCGACTTGAAAATCAATTCCCGATTCGACATTATCCTTTTCCCCAGTGAAATGGTGGATCAGCGCAGCACCGCCCTGGATGACGAGGAGTTGGAATATATTTTTTACGAAAACGAACAGATCGACCTGGAAAAGATACTTATCGAACAGGTCAATCTGTTCACTCCCTTCAAACCGGTCTGCAAAGCCGAATGCAAAGGGATCTGCTCCAGTTGCGGCACCAACCTGAACCACAGTTCCTGCCAATGCGAACAGAATAAAAATGAAATAAAATTCTTGTTTGAAAAAGTAAAGAGGTGACAAATGCCCCAACCAAAAAGAAGACATTCCCATTCCAGAAAAAATAAAAGAAGGTCTCACGATGCCCTGAAAGTGGAAGGTTTGTCCGTTTGCCCCAAGTGCAATGAACCCAAGCTCCCCCACCGTCTTTGCGGCAACTGCGGTTATTACCAGGGCAAACAGATCGTCAAAGGCAGCGAAGCCTGATTGAAATGGAACCGGTCAAGATTGCCGTTGACGCCATGGGCGGCGACCACGCCCCCGGCATCGTCATCGAGGGAGTGGTAGCTTACCTCCGCGAGAACAGCCATAATGACGGTTACCGCATCATCCTGGTCGGCAAGGAAAAAGAGATCCAAAAAGAATTGAAAAAATACAAGAATGTCCGCCTCGACCGCCTGGAGATCGTCGATGCCCTGGAAGAGATCTCCATGAAAGAGCATTTCCTTTCCTATTGGCGGAAACGCGAAGAGACATCGATCAAGAAAGCCATCGACCTGGTGAGAAACGATAAAGCCAAAGCCATGGTTTCGGCCGGCAACACCGGAGCCGTCATGGCCATGGCCAAAACCATTCTTGGCTCAATGAAAAACATCGACCGCCCGGCTCTGGCCATTATGATCCCCACCCTGAAGGGCAATTCGCTCCTGGTCGATGTCGGCGCCAACACCGATTCCAAGCCCCACAACCTGGTGCAGTTCGCCCTGATGGGCAAGGTGTACCTGGAAAGCATTTACGGCATCGAGAATCCGCGCATCGCCCTGATGAACATCGGTGAAGAAGAGGTCAAGGGCAACGAATTGACCAAGACCACCCACAACCTGCTCAAGCAGATGGAAATCAATTTCATCGGCAACGTCGAAGGCCGTGATGTATATATCGGCGAAGCCGATCTGATCGTCACCGACGGCTTCACCGGCAACGTCGCCCTGAAGATATCCGAAGGCGTGGTTGATGTCATGCTCTCCATGCTGAAAAGAGAGATCATGTCCAATATCTTTTCCAAAATCGGTTTTTTCTTTCTGAAAAAATCGCTGAAACGCATCAAAAAGAAGCTCGACTATGCCGAATACGGCGGGGCCCTGCTGCTGGGAGTCAACGGCATTGTCATCATAGGCCACGGCGGCTCCAACGCCAAGGCCATCAAGAACGCTATTTCTCTCAGCTACAAATTCGTTTCTGAAAAGGTTTTGGAAAAAATATCCCAGGAGATCGGCATAATGAAGAAAACCATTAAGGAACTGAAATATGTCTGACCCGGCTCAGAGCGCGATCATCACCGGCGGCGCCCGCGGCATTGGCAAAGCTATCGCCCGGCGCCTGGCCAAGGAAGGGATGAATATCATCATTTCCGACATCATGGGCGATGAGGCCGTCAAAACCGCGCGGGAAATCGCGGCAACGGGCGTGCGCACCCTGGCCGTCACAACCGATGTTTCCAAAAGTCATGACGCCGAGGAATTGATCAAACAGACCATGGCCGCCTTCGGCTCCGTCGATGTACTGGTCAACAATGCCGGCATTACCCGTGACAACCTCTCCATCCGCATGGGGGAAAATGATTGGGACCTGGTCATGAACATCAATTTAAAGGGGACATTTCTCTGTTCCCATTTCGCAGCCAAGGAGATGATGAAAAAACGTTTCGGCCGCATCGTCAACCTGGCTTCGGTCAGCGGCATCCTGGGCACCGCGGGCCAGGCAAATTACGCCGCCTCCAAGGCCGGGATCATCGCCTTGAGCAAGTCCATGGCCCGCGAGCTGGGCGGCCGCAACATCACGGTCAACGCCGTGGCTCCAGGCTTTATCCTGACCGAAATGACCGAAAAGCTTCCTGAAAATGTCAAGGAAGCCTATATTGCACAGATCGCACTCAAAAGAGCAGGTACACCGGAAGATGTGGCTGAAGCCGTTTATTTTCTGGCATCTCCTGCAGCTCATTATATAACTGGAACGGTTCTTAACGTTTCCGGCGGACTATTGATTTAAAATCCAAGGAGGAAAAAATGAAAAAAGAAGAAATCCTGACCAAAGTTAAAGCGGTTGTAGCCGAGAAGCTGAATGTCGGTGAAGATCAGGTTACCGAAGAAGCCAAGTTCGTCGAAGACTTGGGCGCCGATTCTCTCGACCAGGTGGAATTGATCATGGCCCTTGAAGATGAATTCGAGCTCAAAATCCCCGAGGAGGAAGCCGAGAAGCTTACGACCGTGGGATCGGCCGTTGACTACGTCCTGAAGAAAGCCCAGTAAGTCCCGTTCGCTAACATGGATCCATTCATAAGCAAGACAATACCTTTGCGCCGCGTTGTCGTCACCGGTATCGGGCTGTTTACGCCCGTCGGCAAGAACAAGGACGAGAACTGGGAGAAGCCTCCGCAACGGGCGCAGCGGCATCGGTAAAATCACCCGCTTCGACGCCAGTCGGCATGCCAGCCAGATCGCCGGAGAAATCAAGAACTACGATGCTCACCAGTACTTTGACCGGAAAGACCTGAGAAAATTCGATCCCTTTATCCAGTTCGCCTTGATCGCTTCGGAAGAGGCGGTCAAGGATTCAGGGCTGGACATGAATGTCATTGATAAAGTGAGGGCCGGCATCTATATCGGCTCGGGCATCGGCGGCATCCAAACCATCGAGATCAACAAGGAAATATTGATGGAAAAGGGGCCGGAGCGGATATCTCCATTCTTTCTGCCGGCCTGTATCGCCAACCTGGCCGCCGGCCAGGTATCCATCAAGTTCGGCTTCAAAGGCCCCAACCTGGCCAACTGCACCGCTTGCGCCACCGGTACCCACGCCATCGGCGACTCGACACGCATTATTCAGCGCGGCGAAGCCGACATCATGATCGCCGGCGGCGCCGAGTATCCCATCACTCCCCTGGGAGTGGCAGGCTTCACCGCCATGCGCGCCCTTTCCACGCGCAATGATCAGCCGGAAAAGGCCTCACGGCCCTTCGACAAGAACCGCGACGGCTTCGTCATCGCCGAGGGGTCCGCGGTACTGATCCTGGAATCCCTGGAGCACGCCCACAACCGCGGAGCCAGGATCTATGCCGAGGTCGTCGGCTACGGCTTCACCGGCGACGCCTTCCATATGACCGCCCCGGATCCCGAAGCAGACGGCGCCTACCGCTCCATGAAAATGGCTGTGGCCGACGCCCAAATCAAACCCGAAGACATTGTGTACATAAACGCCCACGGCACTTCTACTGAACTCAACGACAAGCTGGAAACCCACGCCATCAAACGACTTTTTGCCGATCATGCCGCCAAGCTGGCCATCAGTTCGACCAAATCCATGACCGGACACATGCTGGGCGCCACGGGCAGCGCCGAGGCCGCCTTCACCGCCCTGGCCATCGCCAACTCCTTTATCCCGCCGACAATCAATTATGAAACCCGGGATGAGGAATGCGACCTGAACTACACCCCCAACCAGGGCCTCAGCCGGGAGATCCCCTACGCCCTGTCCAATTCCTTCGGATTCGGCGGCACCAACGCTACTTTACTTTTAAAAAAATTCAGCGAATAATATATGGGGAGAGGCCCGCGGGCCTCTCCTTCATCTTCAAATCAATAGCTGGAACCCAAAAGCACATTTCGGGAGTATTCATGAAAAAAAAGAACCTGATATGGATTTTTCTGCTGCTGATCGGCCTGGGTCTGACGGCGGCAGCGCAGGGAGAGGATTTCTCCGCGGGAGCGCCGGTTATTATCATGACCCATCCTACCCTCTTCCAGGTTCAAAATATAGTGGAATTGTACGAAAAAAACATCCTGCCTTTGAAATCACTGGTGCTGCTGGGGATCTACCACGAGGATGAACTCGCCAATGGCGAGGAAGCCAAAGCTTTCCAGGAAGCCTTCGCATACGTACAGCAGAATCGGCTCACCTGGATTCAATTCCGAAAAATAACTGGCCGGGTGGACGCCAAAGACCTGTTCCAGGAAAACCTATGGACTTCCCAATTCAAGGAGATCTTCAGCGCGGCCAGCGGCATCATTTTCACCGGGGGCATGGATATTCCGCCAACGCTGTATAACCAGGGGATCAGCTTGCTTTCCGAACCCTCGACGCCGGCGCGTTCCTATTACGAGATCTCCTTGATTTTTCACCTGCTGGGCAGCAGCAGGAATCCGGCTTTCATCCCGTTCCTGGCCGGGCGCAGGAATTTTCCCCTGCTGGCCATCTGCCTGGGGGCCCAGAGCCTGAACGTGGCCACCGGCGGCAGCCTGACCCAGGACATCCCCAGCGAAGTGTACGGTCAAAAGACGGTGGAGGAAGTCCTGGCAGCAGATCCTGACCGGATCCATTCGGGAATCTACCTGGGAAAGCTCTTCCCGAACGATACGGAACTGATGATGACGTTCCATCGCATCCGCCTGGGTGCAGACAGCATTTTTGTGCGCGAGATGGGATTTTCAGGAGGGGACCGTCCCTTCGTGGCCACGGCCCACCACCAGGCGATCGCTGAACTGGGTGCAAATTTGCATGTGACTGCGACCTCACTGGACAAAAAAATCGTGGAAGCAGTTGAACACCGCATTTTCCCCAACGTCCTGGGCATCCAATTTCATCCCGAACGCCACACCCTCTACCGCAAAGGCCTTTTCCAGCGCCGCCAGACCGGTGCCCCCCTGGACTTCAATCCCCTGTCCTTCCTGCAGGAGAACCCACCCACGCTCGCCTTTCACCATGCGCTCTGGAAGTGGTTCAGCGAAAAGATCAGCGCTCAGAAATAAAACAAGGTTCGAAGTTCGAGGTTCGAAGTTCGAGGTTAGAAAGCAATATCTGTAAATCAGCAATAATCGATATTTTTTCTTGTTTTGTTCGTTTTAAGGTTTTCCAACGTCGAACATCGAACTCCGCACATCGAACCTGAAGATATTATAATGGGTATTTGCTTTCGATATAGTCCTTCAAGTGGCGGATCTGGTAATCCTTGTCCTTCAACATGGCCTTGATGATATCGCCAATGGACACCATACCCACAACCTTGTCCTGTTCATTGACCACCGGGATGTGGCGGATATGGTTCTGGGTCATGGCCCCCATCAGGTTGTTGATGTCATCTTCGGCTCGTGCCACCAGCAGCTTGCCGCGCGGAGTCATAACGTCACGGATGGCCAGCCCCTTGACATTGGCCTGGTTGCGGTAGCAGTTGCGCACGATATCTCTTTCGGAAACAATGCCCTGGATGTTTTCCTGGCTGTCGATCACCATCAGGGCACCAATATTTTTTTCATCCATATTTTGCAAGGCATCGCTGACAATGGCGTCAATGTGAACTGAAAATACAACGCTGGCCTTGTTTTCGAGAATCTTGCCAACCTTCATCCTGACCTCCTCAGCATCAATTCTTTGCATTACGCAAAAAATATACCGTTTTCGTTAAAAATAATCAAGCCTATGGCATTTCAAGCACTACGTGATTCGTAATTCGTGATTAGTGATTCGGAAGAAAAAGAGTATTCTTCTGGATTTGTCTGATTGCTGTTTCGATTTACGAATTACGTATTACGAATTACTGGCCTTGCCTCCCTATTGACGAAATAGTTTAAACTGCTACAATAAAATCCAAACTAAAACGAGGTGATTTCATGAATAAATTGAGTTCACAGGAATTAATGGATATCGAGCATCGCTACGGTGCCCACAACTACCACCCCCTGGAAGTGGTTATCGCCAAGGCCGAGGGCATTTGGGTTGAAGACCCTGAAGGCAAGCGCTACATCGACATGCTGTCCGCCTATTCTGCCGTCAACCAGGGCCACCGCCATCCGGCCATCATCAAGGCCCTGAAAGACCAGGCCGACATCCTTACCCTGACATCACGGGCCTTTTTCAATGACCGCTGGCCGATATTCGCCAAAAAACTGTCCGAGTTGACCGGCAAAGAGATGATCCTGCCCATGAATACCGGGGCCGAGGCCGTGGAGACGGCCATCAAAACCATGCGCAAGTGGGGTTACCTGGTCAAGAAAGTGGACGCCGATAAGGCCGAAATCATCGTTTTCAGCGAAAATTTTCACGGCCGCACCACCACCATCGTCTCCTTTTCCAGCGATCCGATCGCCAAAGATAACTATGGCCCTTTCACCCCCGGCTTCAAGATCGTCCCCTACAACGACCTGAAAGCCGTTGAAAAAGCGGTCAATAATAACACTGTCGGCATAATGGTCGAACCCATCCAGGGCGAAGCCGGCGTTGTGGTTCCGGACGACGGCTACCTGAAAGGCTTGAGCGCGATTGCTGAAAAAAACAACATCCTGCTGGCCGTGGACGAGATCCAGACCGGCTTCTGCCGCACCGGCAAGCTGTTTGCCTACCAGCACGAAGATATCGATCCCGACATCATCATCATGGGCAAGGCACTGGGTGGCGGTGTATTCCCGGTCAGCGCCGTGGCCGCCAACCAGGATGTGCTGGGGGTCTTCAAACCCGGCAGCCACGGCTCCACTTTCGGCGGCAATCCCCTGGGCTGTGCCGTGGCCATGGCCTCGATCGATGTGCTGCTGGATGAAAAGTTGTCCGAGCGCGCCGCTGAGATGGGCGGATATTTCATTGGCCAATTGAAAGATCTTCAGAAAAAAACGAATAAAATCAAGCTGGTGCGCGGCAAAGGGCTGCTGATCGGCGTGGTCCTGCACGAATCGGCAGGCAAAGCCCGCCAGTACACCACCGCTTTGAAAGAAAAGGGCCTGCTCTGCAAGGAGACCCATGACTGGATCATCCGCTTTGCACCGCCCCTGGTCATCACCAAGGGTGACATCGATGCCGCCATGGAGAAGATCAGAGAAGTCCTGGGCTAAATGATCGTCTTTCGCACCGACCCCGCACCGCAATCCGGCCTGCAGCCTTTGCGCCGCTGCTCCTGGCTGGCAGCTCTCCTGAAAAAAAACACCCCGGTGCTGATCCTTAACAGCAAAGACAAGAAAGCAGCGAAATATCTGGCTGAAAAAAACATTCCCGCCCAACTGGGTGCAGATCCGGGCACCATGGATCTGACCGGGATCACGGCCATAATCTTCGACCTGCCCCACTTTTCCACTCCGGACAGCACCCTGCTGGAGAAAGCAAAGAAAGCCGGAATAAAAACCATGCAGTTCGTCAATGCCGGCAGCGCCTGTCAGCCAGTTGACCTCATTTTGCAGCCATTGAGCGCAGTGATTAACCAGGCTGCGGCCGGAGCGATCGTCATATCCGGCCCGGCATACGCCCTGCTGCATCACAAGTTCCGCCATTTTCACCAAGCCAAAAGAAAATACCGCAAAACCATAAAAAATGTCTTTGTTAATTTGGGCGATCATCTCCCCTACCGCGACCTGCGCCACATCGTCGATACCCTGCATCGCCTGCATTTCAAAATGAGGATAGCGCCTGGATTGAGCCTAAAAAAAGCCGACAAGCGCAACTTGATGAAAATTTATCCCGGCAGCCATTTTTGCGGCAAGAGCGAGAGCCCGGCCCGTGCCTATTTCGAGGCCGACCTGGCCCTGATCCCGGCCGGCAACGAGACCTTGGAAGCCGCGGCCATCGGCACGCCGGCGCGTATTTTTATCAGGAGCCCGGCCAGGCAATTACGGCAGCCGCCTGGGCCGATCACCAGGCCGGCCTTGCCTTCGGCAAACTGGAGGCCCTGACAATCGATGCATTCCGGGATATGATCGCCCCGCTTACCCGGGAGCACCGCGAGCAAATGGGCGCAGCCGGAAGGCAATTGGTCGACGGCCTGGGCGTGCAGAGATTTTTAAAGGTCCTGAAAGAAAACGGGATAATTGCGTAATCATCATCGGTAGTGACCGGGATCGTCCCGAATTATTCCACGGTGTCGGTAGTGACAGGTCGCGACCTGTCACTACGGAATTTTACGGAAATCAATGTCGGGATTCTCATCATCCTGTTCCCAATTCAAATGATTTTCCCTGATATACTTACGAACCGCATTTGCTTCCTGTTCCGAACGAATAATTTTTTCATAAAAAGACCGCTGCCAGAAGAAATTGGGAAAGCCAGCCAAATGGATGTCCTTGGAAGAAGTCATTTTAAAAGCACCAATTATTTCGGATAAAGATTTGATTTTCTCCGGAATCATCAGTAGTGACAGGTCGCGACCTGTCACTACAGACGGATTGACGATCCGAACCAATCCATGAACATGATTCGGCATGACGACAAAAGCGTCCAATTCAACATAAGGATATTGATTTCTAAGCCAAACCCATCGTGACTCAACGATTTTTCCGAACTCATTCGGAATAATTTTCCCATTTACAATATCAGCTAGGAAGCACTCCTTGTTTTTCACGCAGATCGTCATAAAATACCAACCGGGAGATGTGTAATCCCAACCACGCAAACGCATGTATTTACGTTGATGAATCATTTATATTTTATTTCATCATCGGTAGTGACAGGTCGCGACCTGTCACTACTAATTATTACTCTCTTTTGTCTTCACCGTCCACCGTATACCCTAAACCTTATACCGATTTCATTTAAAGGATCATTACCAGCCCCGTCGCCAGTGCAATCATCACGAATATCGGTATCGCCATGTAGCGGTAGACGTCGAGCAGGGAAGCCCCGAAATACTCATTGGTCAGCACCAGGCAGAGGTGGAGCGGCGAGACCAGGATGCCGGCGAATCCGACCACATAAATGTACAGCGACAGGTAAAAGTAATTGGGCAGGTGCTGGATAAGGGGCAGGAGGACCGGAAAAGCGATGGCGATGTAGGCCGTGTTCACCCCGGTCAGAAAAGCCACGGTGAAGGAAACCATGAAAATGAAAGCCACGGCCAGGCCCAGGGAGATGTCCATGGTCTTGAGCGTGTCAAACGCTGAAGAAATCTGAATGATGCGCTGAAAGACAATGACCGCGGCAATGACCAGCAGGCTGCGGATCGTGGATTTCCCGAAAATAACGGCGACCATCTCTTTGGCAGCGACTTTTTTCCATACGCTCAAGATCGCGGCTACCAGCAGCAGCGCCCAATGCAGCGGCAGCGGCAGCAGCGGCGGTACCTTGACGAAGAAAAGCAGCACCACTGCCATGATCGGCCAGGTTCCGGAAAAGAAGTCGCGCACCGTGGCGTTTATGCCATTGCTCGCACCCGGATATTGCCGTTGAATCCCGTGGCGGCGGAAATACCAGAAGGAAACGGCCAGGCCGGTGCTGATGTGCAGGATCGAAAACGGCAGTTGGAACAAAATGATGCGGCGCATCGGTATGCGCGACAAGGTCTGGAAAAGCAGCAGTCCGGCATAGAGCGGCCAGATCAGTTCCCAGTCATGACGGAACCAGAAGTTGAGGAAAGCGTTGAAAGCCGGCTTCAGCTTCATTTTATCGGTGGAAACCTGGACCAGCGGCGCCGAGAGCAGCGCCCCTCCCGGCATGGGCAGAAAACCGATAATGGCCGGAGAGACCATGGCCACCAGGCGCTTGTCGCGGATCATGGTGTTGAGCGAATCGATCAGGCGGTCGTACATGCGCCGGCTTTTCTGCACGGCGCCTATATATTGCACCAGGATGATGATCAGGAACAACTCCAGGGTCTGGGGATCGCTTACTCCCGCCCAGGCGCTCTCTCCGGCCTTGAACAGGTTGACTCCGAACAGGGCCACGGTGAGCAGGGTGATGGCAAAAACAGCCAGGGAGAGTTCGACCTTCAAGCGCAGAAGCAGGATCAGCAGAACGACAAGCAGCAGGAATTTGGCGGCCAGGATCAATTTTCCCTCCAAGGCGGAAACCCAATTATAAACAAAACCGCACTGTAGAGCAAACCCAATAAAAGCAAGTATCGGTGTTAGTGCTAGTGTTAGGAAGAAAACAATCGATCTTCAAAGAGTTTCGGGTGTGTGCTTTTGCTAACACTAACACTATCACAAACACTTGATTTCGTCTTAATCGATCTCCTGGAACCAGCCGTTCTCCAGACCCAGTTTCAGGGCCTCGTCCCTGACCAGCCGGTATTCTTCAGGTTGCAGGCGGCGGTTCAAGGTCTTGCAGCCGGCGGCGCGGTGAGCCGGAAAATACTGGCTCATGAGGCTGAGCCAGGCCTCTTTGTAATTGCTGGCGGCAATGGTTCGCAACACTTCCAGGGAATTTTCCGTTTTGCCGGGGATGATCAGGTGGCGGATCACTGTGCCGCGCACGGCCACTTCATTATCGTCCAGCTGCAGCGGCCCGGTCTGCCGGAACATCTCGGCAATGGCGGCCGCGGCATGCGCGAAATAATCTCCGGCGCCCGACAGTTCCGCGGCCAGCAGCCGCGAGCTTTCGCTTGGACCGTACTTCAGGTCGGGCAGGTAGATATCCACCACACCTGCCAACTGGGCGATCACCTCGGCCCTGTCATAGCCGCTGGTGTTGTAGACCAGCGGGATAGCGAGTCCCTTGGCGCGGGCGATCTCCAGGGCGGCCAGGATATGATGAAGGTAAGGCGTCGGCGACACCAGGTTGATATTGTGACTGCCCCGCTTTTGCAGCGATAAAAAAATTCCGGCCAGCTGCTCGACCTGATAAAACTCACCATGAAAGAGCTGCGAGATAGGGTAATTCTGGCAGAACAGGCAGCTCAATGTACAGCCGGAAAAAAACACCGTGCCCGAGCCCTGGCAGCCGGAAATCGGCGGCTCTTCGCCGAAATGGAGGTTGTGAGAGGCGATCTTGACTTCCCGGACCGCCCGGCAGACGCCGGAATGATTGTTTTTACGTTCGGCGCCGCATTGGCGCGGACAAAGGCGGCAGGTATTGAAACGATCCGCAAAAAATTCTCGTTTCCAGCGCCAATCGGCCGCGGAAAGCTCAAGATAAAATGGAGGGTTCAGCCGTTCCACTCGAAATCTTTGCCCAGGAACAATTGGCGGGTCTTTTCCTCCTGAACTATCTGGGCCGGAGTACCGGAACTCAGGATATGTCCCTTATGGATGATATAGGCCAGGTCGGTGATGTAAAAAGTGTCCTTGACATTGTGGTCGGTGATGATAATGCCGATGCCCCTGGTCTTGAGCTTCAAAATGATCGTCTGGATATCCATGATGGTGATGGGATCGATGCCGGTGAAAGGTTCGTCCATGAACAGGAAGCGCGGCGCCATGATCATGGAACGGGCGATCTCCAGGCGCCTTTTCTCCCCGCCCGACAACTGGTGGGCCGGGGAATCCTTGACCGCCAGCAGGCCGAAATCAGCCAGCAAGTCCATGGTTTTCTGCCGGGCCTCGTCAGCGGGGCTGTGCAGCTCCAGCACCATGAACAGGTTGTTGAAAACCGTGGCTTTCATGAAAACCGAATGCTGCTGGGGAAGGTAAATCAGCCCTTTCTGCGAGCGCTCGTAAGACGGGATGCCGTTGACGTTCTCGCCATTGAGTTCAACGCTGCCGCTGTCGGGCTTGACGATGCCGGCCATCATCAGGAAAGTGGTGGTCTTGCCCGCACCGTTGCGCCCCAGCAGGGCAGTGATCTTCCCGGACTTGAATTCCAGGTTGATGCCGTCAACCACGGCAACGCGGTTGTAGATCTTGGTCAGGTCGCGGGTCAGCAGCCGGTCCATCACAATCCGAGTTCAGAGGAAATTTTTTGCATGGCGCCCAGACACAGCTGCAGAAAATCGTCAAGGGTCATTGCCAATTTGACGCAGCCCGCCATCTGCTCACGCGAGGCCCCCTTGGCAAAGGCTTTCTCCTTGAAGCGCTTCTTCAGGAAAGGCAGATCCAGGCTTTGCAGTTTCTTCTCCGGATGCATCAGGGCGCAGGCAATGATGAAACCGCTGGCCGGATCGATGGTCAGCAGGGAGAAATCCATTTTAGAGCGGGGCTCGACCCGCATATTGTGGGACTTGATGGCATGAATGATTTCCTCAGGCAAAGTATGAGCGGCAAGCATCTCAGCGGTTTTTTCCGTGTGTTCGGCCGGGTTTTGAACTGTGTATTCGTAATCCAGGTCGTGCAGCAGTCCGGCCAGCGCCCATGGTTCCGGGTCCAGGCCGAAATGCAGGGCGAAATCCTTCATGCAGGCCTCAACAGCCAGGCAGTGCTTGACCAGGTTGCGGTTTTTCAGGTGCTGCTGAAGCAATTCCAATGCTTGCTCGCGTGTCATGGAGGTCTCCTGTAAAAACAGAATTATATGCTGCCGAACACGATTATGCAAGAGAGTTCCGGATTGTTTCAGCAGGATGCTTGTGATAAAATATTATTGATTAAGTCTGTATTGAGGAATTTTAAAGGAGGAAATCATGACCCAAGAACAACCGAAAGTTCCATTCCAGGAGAGCATGACGGAAAAAAAATCAAAAAAACCCTACTATGTCATCGGCGCCCTGGCTCTGGTGATCCTGGTTCTGGCTTATTTTGTTTTCAAAGGACCGGCAGGCCCCCAGCTCTCACCAAAAATGAAGCAGATGCAAGAAACAGTGCAGCAGATCCAGCAGTTGGAAACGAGCATCCAGGAAAAGCAGAACGAAGTTTTCGATATTTTAAGCGACTACAAAACCAAGACAGGCGAAGACCTTCCCGAAGTCAATATCATGAACCTCTCTCCCGAGCAAAAAAAGGTCCTGGAAGAAAAGATAAAAAATGAGAAAGACGTCTCCATTAAATCACTTCTCCAGGATATCCTGGACAAGAACAACGACATACATAACCTGAACGCCAGGGTTCAGGAACTGGAAACACTGCTTCCCAAGCCGCACCTGGTAGAAAAGGGAGAGAACCATTACCAGATCGCCATGAATTTCCTGCTCAATGAAAAAGGCGTGGATAAGGCCCGGGCCATGGAACTGGTGGAAAGGACCCTGCTCTTCGAGCCGATCGTTCCCGGCTTCAAGATCTGGAACTTCTATGCCGAAGACGAATACGGCACCTTCATCACTCAGGGCAGCGCCCCCATCTCCCCCAACCAGATCCAGAGAAAAGTGAAAAAAGAACTGGTCGACGCCAAGGACAAAGCCATCGCCGAAAAGGATCAATTGCAAAGTGATATAGATGAAATGGAACTCCGGCGCAGCGAGCTGATCTCCCAGTTGGACCTGCTCAACCAGGAAAAACAGAACATGCTGGGTAAAATGAGCAATCTCAACGATCAGAACCAGGAAATGCAGGCCGCCCTCAATTCTGTCTATTTTGCCATGGACCTGCGCAAAAACCTGACAAAAAACGGCATCATCAAGGGTGGCTTCCTGCGCTCCACCAAGCTGCAGAAAGTCGACATCACCATGTTCGACCGTTCGCTGGACCTGCGCGGCGACCCGAAGATCACCGCCGCCGCGGCCGATTTCCAGCTCAGCAAGATCAAGGACATAACCATTTATCCAAGCTATTTCAAACAGGACAGGGATTATAAAGTCGAATTCTACGAAATCGGCAAAAGCGTGACCATCACCATTCTGGACATTAAAAAATTCATGAGCGAAAAGATCGCCATCGCCATCGAATAAGGCAAAAAGGTTCGCGGGGCGCGCTTGCGGCGCGCCCCGTTATTTAAGCCGGATTCAAAAGCCAATGATCGGGAAAGTGCATGCCATTGCCAAGGGTGGTTGCGGCATCATTCGCGATGCGGAAAAAACCATATTCATCCCCGGTGTCATCGCCGGAGAAACCGTGGAATATGCCCACTTGAACCGGCGGCAATCGGTCTGGCGGGGAAAACTGCTGCGGGTGATCGAAGCTTCGCCCCGACGGGTCGAACCGCCCTGCCCCCACTATCATGAATGCGGCGGCTGCAACCTGCAGCACATGAGCTATGAGGAGCAACTGCGCAGCAAAAGCGAAATACTGCTGGGCAACATGAATAAAATCGCCGGCGTAGTTTTTTCCGGACCGCTGGACATTTTGCCTTCCCGGCCCTGGCGCTATCGCAGCAAGAGCGAATTCCAGGTTCGTGACGGTGTGGGCGGTTTTTTTAAAAAAGAATCGCAGCAGGTGATCCCCATCCGCCAGTGCCTGCTGGTACCGGAGGCGGTGCAAGCCCATTTCCTCTCCCAGCGCCAGGCTATCAGCAAATATGCCAACGCCCAGTTGCGGGTCATCAGCAACGGCCGGGACCTGGCTGCCAGGCTGGTTTCTCCGGGCGAGTCGAACACTTGGTTCAGTTGCGAGCATTCGGTCCACTTCGAAGTGGGCGCTTACACCTATCAGATAGCCCCTGATAATTTTGTCCAAGCCAACCTTTTCCAGCTGCTGCCCATGCTGGATCTTGTTGAAAAAACCCTGGACGGCATGAATGTGGGTACGGCCGCCGACCTCTTCTGCGGCTGCGGCTTTTTTACCCTGCCGCTGGCCCGCCGCTGCCAAAGCGTTCTGGCCCTTGAAAACGATCCGCAAAACCTAGCGGCCCTGCGCAGCAACGTTGAACTGAACCGGGTCGGTAACGTCCGCATCCTCCAGGCCGACGTGTTGCAGTCCGACCTGCCTCCGGCCGGGCTATACGTAGCGGATCCCCCGCGCGGGGGACTATCTGCCAGGATCATCGCCGCCATGGCCGCCAGCGCTGCCGAAACAGTTGTTTATTTTGCCTGTGATTCAGCCACTTGGGCCCGAGACCTGCGGCTGTTCTCCTCCCATGGTTTCAAACTGCAGGAATTGCGGCTGCTCGACAATTTTCCCCAGACAGACCATTTTGAAATTTTTTCTGTCCTGAAAAAGAAATTAATTGATGAGGCTTCAGTTATTATTTCATAAAAAGCAACCCATATATCTCTTCAGGTGACATGCGGTTTTTTTTTGCGACATCACTTAAGGTTTCGCTCAAAGAATTGAGCTGCAGGCCCCTGGCCCCGGCATTGCGCAAAACCCGCTGCTCGGAAATCCCCGACAAAGCGCAAAGACCGGCCAGGGAAAGTTTATCGGCGTCGGCAACAGGCGGGGTGATGGTCACCAAGGCCGAGCCGCTCTTGAATGCTCCGCGCCAACCGATGAGCCATTGGCAAGGCAACCACTCGCCTATGGCAACGACCAGGATCAGACCGGTCAGCAGTGCCGCGGCGATGAGTTCGCGATACGCAGCCATGCCCTTGAAACCCCTTCCAAATTGTTCTTTTTTCAGCCGAAAATAGGCTGCCAAGACGCGCCAATTGTATAGCAAGTGGATCAAGGCGCTGATAAGCAAAACAAAAACGAAAACCGTGTGCACACCCTCCCACTGCTTCTTTATCAACCCCAGCACCGACCAGGCGGTCCAAGCTGCCAGACTGCCTTCGGGGCGCAGGAATAAAATGAAACCTGAAAGGACACTTAATAAAAATGAAAAGGCCAGCCAAAAAGAGATAAAAGCGCGGAAACGGAAAGCATTTGCTTTTTTGATCATGAAATATCCTCGATTTTTTTGTTCATGAATGAAATGAATTGTAACAAATACAGGGGAATGGTTAAAGAGTCAAATGGTTCAGGATTTGTAAAATTCAAAAAATTTGGCAGAACTCGGTTGATTGCTGCTGAGTCCGTAACCCTTGAACTGTTGAACTCCAGGATGTCTTTTTTTTGTTTTTTGTCAAAAAGCCGAAGTTATGCTATTTTTAAATCATGAAGAAAAGCATTATTTTCATGTTATTGGTTTTTTTGGCCGGCTGGCTGCTGGCGACCGATGAAAACCTCAACTGCTTCACCATTGTGACAGGAAAGGACACCACGGCCGACGGTTCGGTGTTTCTAGCCCACAATGAAGACGACCGTGGCCGACTGTTGGTCAACATCTACAAAGTCCCGGCCCGGGAACACCGGCGTGATATTGTCTTCACCTTGAAAAGCGGCCTTGTACTTCCCCAAATCACCAATGTTCCCGGTCTGTTGTGGCTGGAGATCCCGGAAAGCGATTTTGCCGATACCTACGTCAACGAATACGGGGTGGCCGTGACCTCCAATTCCTGCCCCTCGCGCGAAGACAAGCCCGAACTGATTGCGGGCGGCATCGGCTTCAGCCTGCGGCGTCTTGTCGCCGAACGGGCGCATACGGCCCGTGAAGGCGTGCGCATTGCCGGCGAATTGATCTCCCAGCACGGGTACAATGCCTCAGGACGAACCTACATCATCGCCGATGCCCGCGAAGGTTGGCTTTTGCACGCGGTCAACGGCAGACACTGGGTCGCCAAACGTGTCCCGGACAACGAAGTTGCGGTCATCGCCAATCGCTTCACCATTACTGCCGTGGACCTGAAAGACCGCGAGAATTTTCAGGGCGCAACGGACATCATTGAATATGCCGTGGGCCGGGGTTGGTTCAATCCGCAAAAGGACGGCGAATTCAATTTCGCCAGCGTCTATTCAAATCCAAGCAATTTCAGCGACATGAAGAACGTTTTGCGGCAATGGCAGGGTACCAATTTGCTGGCCGCCAAAACACTCAAACTGGAAAACCCCTTGCCATTTTCATTCAAACCCCGGCGCCGTATCCGCCCGAACGATCTTTTCCGGGTATTGCGCGACCACTATGAAGGAAGTAAGTACGATAGCAGCAACCATTATAAAAACGGCTCGCCCAACTCCGGCAGCAACCGCACCATCTGCACTGAAACCACCCAATACTCCTTTGTTGCCCAAATGCGCGGCTGGCTGCCCGCCGAGATCGCCAGCCTGATCTGGATATCCCTGCGCCGCCCGGACAGCAACGCCTTTTCGCCCTGGTATGTATCCATGAGCTCAGCTCCTGACGGTTTCAGCCGGGAGAACGCCGACAGCGCACTGAAAAACCACTTCTCACCACTTCCAGCTGCGGCCCTTGAAGATGCCGGCCACGCCTTCAACACATATGCCAAAATTTCCGAGGTAGTCGACAGGCAATACAAGAACCGGATCGAAAAAACACAGAAGGTTTGGCGCAATTTTGAGGATTTTTTATTCGGCGACGTGAAAAGCCACGAAAAAGAATTCATTTTCCTTCTGAAAGGCAACAAATCGGTGGCCCGGAAGATCATCGATAATTACATTCACGGGCTGGAATACCGAAAATGGTTTCTGGCCGCTGAATTGTTAAAAGAATTCCGCAAGTGATCGCGGCCGAGCCGCAATGGGTCATTGACAGACCCGCGCTTCCAGCATAAAATGCAGGTTCCGGCATAAAATCCGCAAGACAATATGGGACACGACCAATGAAAAAAGCGAAAAGTTCGAAAACCGTGATCATGGCCGCCTTCATCGCCAACCTGTTCATCGCCCTGGTCAAATTCGCTGTGGCTTGGCTCAGCGCTTCTTCGGCCATGTTGGCCGAAGCGATTCATTCCACGGCCGACACCCTGAACCAGGTGCTGCTGTTCATCGGCATCAAAAAAGCCGCCAGGAAAGCCGACGAGCTCCATCCCTTCGGGTTTTCCGGTGAAGCCTATTTCTGGTCCTTCATCGTGGCCATCATCCTATTCACCAGCGGCGCCATATTCTCCATCTACGAGGGCGTGCAGAAATTACGCCACCCGGCTCCGGTGGCCCATGTCCCGGTTGCCCTGATCGTTCTGGGTGCGGCCATGATCGCTGAAGCGGTTTCCCTGCGCGTCGCTTTCAAAAAAATCAACATCGAACGCGGCGGGACCGGACTGATCCCCTACCTGCGCAATTCAAAAAAAGCCGAATTGATCGTGGTGTTCCTGGAAGACACCGCCGCGCTCATCGGCCTGGCCATTGCCATGACCGCCCTTCTGCTTGAGCATTTTACCGGCATTCTTTTTTTCGACGGCCTGGCTTCAATCCTGATCGGCTTGCTGCTGGCGGTCACGGCGCTGTTCATGGGCAATGAAACCAAGTCGCTGATCATCGGTGAAAGCGCCGATCCGGAACTGCTGCGCAAAATCCGCCTATTGCTGCTTAAGGAAGACAGCATAAGCCGCGTAATCCATATCCGTTCCCTGCACCTGGGCGCCGACGACATCCTGCTTGCCATCAAGGCGGAATTCAATCCGCGCTTGAATTCCAAGCAAATCTGCAATCTGATAAACGGCATTGAGACAGACATACGCAGCCATTACCCCGGGGTCAACAAGATATTTATCGAGCCAGATATTTTCCGAAAAACCTGAAGTTTCACCCCTTGCGGGTCATACCCTTGGCCATCCACCTGGGGGCCAGGACCAGGGCAATGGGCGAGGCCTGCAGGTTGGTTTTCAGTGATGGCGCCGCTCCCTTTTCCTTTTCAGAATATAGAGATAAAAAATGATTCCCGCCATTCCAAACGCCTGAACTGCGACCATCAAGCGGTGCTGCAGCAAGTCGACCGGGAACGGTCGAATGAACTCGATCAGTAAAACCGAAACAAGAAATGCGACCGTGGCAAAAAACACTTTCAGTCCAGGCATGCTTTTCCGGCTGAAAGCTATCAAGGCGCTCCAGCCCATAGCTGTGAAAAACACCAGACAGGCGCTGGTCATGCCGGGAGAATTCACGGCATCATGGTACAAAAAAAGGAAAAAGGCCAGCGCCAGCAAGGCAAAAAGCACGGGGAATATCAGCAGCGCTGTTTTCTTCATGGTAAAGAACATGATAAAAAAAAACCGGTTCGCTGTCAACCGCTTACCGCGGCAATTTTTTTTTCGCAGCTTTTTTTAATGGGCAGCTTGCTTGTTTACTTTTCCCTTGCATTCGCCTATAATTTTCTCGGAGGCAACAGTGGAAACTTTACAAGTTTTAAATAAATTCAACGGCTGCAGCCTGGACAACTACCCGCAGATCCAGCACAACAACCTGTTCAAAAGGATCAGGGACAACTTCCACTTTGAATTGTTCCTCAAAGGCAGCAACATGCTGTTTTCTCCATTTTATACCCAATTGCGCGGTGAATCATTTCCGGAGCTGACCGGCTTTTTATCCCAGAATGAAGAATTCCTGGATAGCCTGAAGGATTTCATCGTCAATTCACTTTTCGTTTACAGCGCTGTAATCGAGGAAAACGCCAACTATTTGATCAACGAGCAGGACATTATCATAGGCCGCCTGATGTACCGCGAGCATTGCAAATTCGAAGTGAAATTCTATTCCCATTACCAGGACGAACTGCAGAATTCTTACAACGACAAGATATACATCGGCCGCATCTTCATCGACCTGAAAAAATTTGAAAAAGATCACCTGGGCCTGAACGAATATTTCCATTCCATTCTGGAACAGAACGCCAAAATCCAGGAAAGGGCCCTGCACAAACTCCGCTATTATGACGATTACAAGAAACCTTACCTGGACGAGATCGATTATCTGGCCAAGGAAGTAAACTCCGAAGCCCTTGAGCGGATCAAGCTTTTCCCCAAGAGCGACTTTAAAAACGCCCCGACCATCGCCCTGATCGAAAGCATCGACAACCTGCTGCATATCCAGAACCTGATGCTCGAGCTGAAGGACTTCACATTGGAATTCGAAAGCAAGCTGCGCCTGGGCGAAGAGACCAATTACGTCAAATACCTGTTCAAATTTTCCAAGGACCTGATCAACGACATAAAATATCTGAGCAAGCTGTACTACCTGATCAGCAACAAAATATCCAAATATTCCATCATCTGATGCTTAAATCCTCGCACTGGATCAAGGAACAGGCTGAAAGCAACCGCTTGCTGGAACCTTTCGTCGCCACATCGATGCGCTCCGGCGTTATTTCCTACGGACTCGGCCCCTATGGCTATGACCTGCGACTGGACAGGACCTACCGGCGCCTGGCCGGGCCGCCTGCGCTTATGGACCCCCACAAGGTCAGCGAAGCCAATTTCGAGACCTTGAGCGAAGATGTTATCGTCATCCCCCCCGGCCATTTCATCCTGGGCCGGAGCGTGGAGTATTTTCGTATGCCGAAGAAGATCCTGGGGCTGGTATTCGGAAAATCCACCTATGCCCGCTGTGGCGTCCTGGTCAATGTCACCCCCCTGGAGCCGGAATGGTCGGGATACCTGACCATTTCCATCGCCAACTGCGGCACCTGGCCGGCAGCCCTGCATCCCGACCAAGGCATCGCTCAGGTCATCTTCATCGAAAGCTCCGACCTGCCGATCCTTTCCTATAGAGAGCTCGACGGCAAGTACAACGACCAGGACGAAGTCACCGTCGCCAAGATCCAGCAAGGATGAAGGCTTCCGGCCATCATGTTGAAAGAAGCGCTGCATAAAGGGGCATTCGTCAAGCACTGCCCCTGTTCCCCGGGCTCTGTTCCCTGCGGCTACTTCAACCTCAACCTGCAGAGCGGCTGCCCTTTCGACTGCAGTTACTGCATCCTGCAAACCTACCTGGATGACAAGAACCAGGCCGTGTTTTTCAGCAACTGGGCGGCCCTGGAAACAGAATTGCACGCATTCCTGGCCAAGAACCAGGAAGTGCGCATCGGCACAGGCGAGTTGAGCGATTCCCTGGCCTATGAACAAATTCGCCCCAGCGCCGCCCGGGTACTTGGGTTGTTCCAGGAATTTCCCGAAGCGATTTTCGAATTCAAGACCAAGGCGGTTGCCATCCGGGCCCTGCTGGAGGCCAAGGAGGTCCCGGCCAACATCGTGGTCTCCTGGTCATTGAATCCCGCCCCGCTTATCCGCCGCGAGGAACGACTCACCCCCACCCTGTCCCGCCGCTTGCAGGCCCTGGCCGCCGTCCAGGAAAAGGGCTTTAAAATCGGCATCCATTTCGACCCGCTCATCCTCTGTATGAATTGGAAAAAAAATTACCGTGAACTAATTGGCCGCCTGGCGACGGTTATCCGGCCGGAGCGTATCGCCTGGTGGAGTCTGGGGGCATTGCGTTTTCCCCCGGAATTGAAAAAGCATATTTTCCGGCATCGGGAATCCCGGCTTTTCTGGGGCGAACTGATCGAGGCTGCGGACAAAAAATACCGCTATTTCACCCCCCTGCGCCTGGAATTGTTCAGTTTCGTCCGCGACGAGATCCGCTCCCGCATCTCCCGGCACCTTCCCCTTTATTTGTGCATGGAGGACCAGGATACCTGGAAGGAGATCTTCCCGGAACTGCCTGTCGACGAAAAAGAGATCAATCGCTATCTGTATCGATCGGCCATGCAATCAGGGAAAAAATAAAATGAAGATCGGCTATCCCTGCCTCAATCGCACCATCGGCTGCACGCCAAGCCGCACTTTCCGCCTGAGCTCCTACTCGCCGGAGCGGCTGGAGGAAACGGTACGCCTGAATCTGGAATGCCTGGTCCGCATCCTGGATTTCAACCGCATCAACGGCTTGCTGTTCCTGCGCATCACCTCCGACCTCGTGCCTTTCGCCTCCCATCCGATCTGCACGTTTCCCTGGCAGGAGAAATTCAGCGAACGTTTTGCCGTCCTCGGTGAGATGATGCGCCGGGACGGCATGAGGATCTCCATGCACCCCGACCAGTTCACCCTGATCAATTCTCCCGACCCGGACATTTTCAGGCGCAGCGCCGCCGAGCTGGCCTACCATGCGGCAGTACTGGACCTGCTGGGACTGGACCTGACGGCGCGGATCCAGATCCACGGTGGCGGCGTATATGGGGATAAAAAAAAGAGCCTGGAGCGCTTCTGCGCCCGTTTCGAACAATTGGACAAAAAGATCCGCCGCCGCCTGGCGGTGGAGAATGACGACCGGCAATACAGCGTGGCCGATTGCCTGCAGATCAGCCGGCGTACAGGCATCCCCGTCCTTTTCGACTCCTTTCATCACCAGTTGAACGGCAACGGGGAAACGCTGGGCACGGCGCTGCGCCAAACAGCGGCGACCTGGGGAAAAAAGGAAGGCCCGCCCATGGTCGACTACAGTTCCCAGAACAAAGGCGGACGACGGGGCAGTCATGCCGAAAGCATCGATCTTGAGGATTTTGCCGGATTCATCGCCGCCGGCGAGGGGCTTGATTTCGACATAATGCTCGAGATCAAGGACAAGGAGAGGAGCGCCTTGCACGCCAGGGATTTTCTGGTTAAAATGAAGCGCATCCAGGAAACTCGTTGAGTTTTTCGGTGACCAGGAGGGAACCATGGCCCATATGATCGCCCAGGCAGCTCTGCTGATATTCATGTACATGACCCTGGTTTTTATCCTTGCCTTGCTCAAAAAGAACAACGGCATCGTCGATATCGCCTGGGGGCCGGGCTTCATCGCTGTCAATGCGTTGATTTTCGCCCTTCACGGTGACGGCCAGGCCCGGCAATGGCTGGCCTTGGCGCTGGTAGGGATCTGGGGCGGCCGCCTGGCCCTGCATATTTTCCGCCGCAATCGCGGCCGCGAAGAGGATTTCCGCTACGCCGCCTGGCGCCGCCAGTGGGGCAAACATTTTGTCATACGCAGTTTCGTGCAGATATTCATGCTGCAGGGGCTGCTGCTGCTGCTGGTCAGCACGCCGCTGCTGCTGATCGTCGGCCAGGCGCAGCCGCCCTTGCGTCTTCTGGACGGCCTGGGCCTGCTCATCTGGCTGGCGGGCTTTCTGTTCGAAACCATCGGCGACCGCCAGCTGACCGCCTTCAGCAAAGATCCGGCCAACCGCGGCCAACTCATGAAGCGCGGCTTATGGAGCTATACCCGCCACCCCAACTACTTCGGCGAGGCGGTCCTCTGGTGGGGCATGGCCGTGCTGGCGCTCTCCGCGCCCAGGGGCTGGCTGGGACTGATCGGCCCTGTGGTCATCACTTTCCTGCTGCGCTTCGTTTCCGGCGTGCCGCTGCTGGAAAAGAAGTACAGCGGCCGCCCCGATTTCGAGGCATACAAGAAAAGGACCCCTGTCTTTTTCCCCTGGTTCCCCCGGCGATAAAACGGTAGGGGCGAATAACTATTCGCCCCCGATATCACGACAATAGATCTTTAGGGCGTATGTTTATACGCCCCTACTCATTCAATAACGCGTTATTTCTTGTCCGGATACGCCGGCTGCGGCGGGAACTTGTTTTTCGTGTTTTTTTCGATCGCGGCCAGTATCGTGGCGATGGCTTTGTCCAGCTGCAGGTCGAGTCCGGCCATGACCGAAGCGGGATCGTTGTCGATGATGATGTCAGGAATGGCACCCTTGTTTTCCACCCACCACTGGCCAGTTTGGCCGTAAAAAGCGTTGTTGGGCTGATGAACTCTGCCGTTGTCAACGGTCCGCTGGCCGTTGATGATGCCGACCAGGCCGCCCCAGGAAGGCACACCGACCACCGGGCCCAGATGGCGATCCTGAAAATGCTGGATGAAGGCCTCGCCGTCGGAACCGTTGTCCTCGTTGGACACTGCGACATAGCATTGCGGACCGACGCTGCCCGGGTAGCGGAAAGGCTTCATGCCGCGCAGCACGTTGAAGCCCACCTGCTGGCGTTCCAGCTTGTCGATGAGGAAATATTCGGTCCAGCCGCCCGAGTTGCGGCGCACGTCGATGATAATGCCGTCGAGGTTGCGGAAAGCGCGCCAGAACTTGTCGAATTCGCCGATACCCCGGGAGCCCATATTGTTGATGTGCATGTAACCGACGCGGTTGTCCGTTGCTTTCAGCACCTTGCGGATGTTCTCGGTAAGCCAGCGGTTGTAGCGCAAAGCACGGTCGCTGCGCACGGGCTCGATCTCGTAGGTCCGGGCATTTTGCATGGTCGGTGCCGCGTTGACGGTGATCGACAGCTTCTGGCCGTCGCGTCACCTGCAGGTGCCGGTTATAATCCTCGTTTTTCTGCAGGGTGCTGCCGTTGATGGCGATCAGGTAGTCCCCCTCCCTGACCAGGATATCGGGCCTGACCAGTGGCGACTTGAGCTCCAGGTTGTACTCGCTGGGGCCATAGATCTTTTCAAATCGGAAAAAACCGGCCGCAGCATCATACAGCAGATCCGCACCCAGGCGTCCCGTGTAAACAGGAGTTTCAGGCAGAGCCAGGGGCCCCATGTCACCGCCGCCGATGTAGGCATGGCCGACACACAACTCACCGACCATCTGCGACATCAGCCAATTGAGGCCGGCGCGCGAGCTGAGCTCCGGGATCATGGAGCGGTAGCGATCGCCGACATCCTTCCAGTCCTGTCCGTGCATGCCGGCGTCATAGAAAAAATCACGGTACCAGCGCCAGGTGTCGGAAAAAATCTGCTTCCATTCGGCCAGGGTGTCCATGTAATAAAGCATGCCGTCGAGATTCAGTTTATGGATATCTATCGCCGGCCAGTTTCTGGGCGTCCAGGAGGTCGGCGAGCCCGGCAATGAAGAAATCCCTTTCCCGGTTCAATATTATCTGTTCGCCGTTCACCGAAAGGGCGTAGTCACGGATCTTGTCCGCCAGCACCGTCTCCTTTTTTTCTTGCATGTCAAAGCTGTGCAGCTGCCACTTGCTGTCGCGCCCCGGCTTGAAGATCTCCTCGTATTCGTCCTCGCTGAACACCGGCACCGAGCACCAGAGCACCTTGCCCCGGCCGGCGCGCAGGAAAAAGTAGTTTCCGGCCGCAACCGGCAGGGCAAAGGTGCGCATGGCCAGGCCTTGCAGATCGATTTTTATGCGCTTGGCTTGGGCCGGGATGGAGGCCTTGCCGGTTTCAGTTTTTTCCTTTTTGGACTCGGCCATATCCATTTCGCCCTCGGCAAAGGGCGGTTTTTGCCCGCCCTGCAATTGCACCGCCATCACCTTGTAGGGATTGGCAATTACGTGGTTGTCCTCGTAGAAATCCATGGTGATGTCGAAATTGCGACTGGAGAGGTAGTAGAGATAATCGCCGTTGCCGTCGAAGCAGGGATTGAGGTTGTTGTAGAAATCGTCGGTCACGGCAAATTTCTTTTTTTGCTCCAGGCTATAGAGAAAAACCTGGCTGTTGCGGTTGTAGGCCACCATGGTGTAGCAGACCCAGAGGCTGTCCGGCGACCAGCCGTAATCGTCGATCTCCCAGCTGAACTCGTCGTTTTTCAACTGCGGAACCGCGTCGATCGGCGTCAACTGCTTTTTTTCCACATCGAGCCAATAGAGGGCCATTTCCTTGTTGCCAAAAAGGATCTTTTTGCCGTCGGGCGACCAGGCCTGGCGATAGACGGCGCGGTCGAGGGTGCTGGTCAGCTGCTGCCATTCGCCGCCGGTCGTCTTTTGCTTGTAGAGCTGGTATTCGCCGCTCTTGTCGGAAAAAAAGGAGAGCCATTGCCCATCTGGCGAAAGGCGCGGGTAGATCTCCCGCGAGCCCGGCGTCTGCGACAGGTTGCGCGTCTGTCCGGACTTGACCGGCAGCAGAAAGAGATCGCCGCGGGCTTCCAGCAGCGCTGTTCTGCCGTCGCCGCCCACATCCATGCCCTGGATATATTCCCTGGGATCAAGCCAGCGGTCACGCATACGCCAGCGGTCGCTGGGCAGGTTGATCGCGGCTTTTTTGGTCGATCCGCCCTTGACTTCCAGCAGGTGCAAATAACCGTCCTGCACGTAAATGATGCGCTCACCGTCGCTATCAGGCATCATCACGTCATATTTTTCATGGCGCGTAACCTGGGTCACGATCCCGGTCTCGAGGTCCTGGCAAAATAGATTGGCGACCCCGCCGGCACCGCGATCGGATACGAAGTACATGGTGTTGCCGATCCACATGGGGTAGGCGTTTTTACCGACATAATCGGAAATCGCAGTGAATTTTCGACTGGTAAAATTGTAGCGCCAAATATCGGTATGCTGTCCGCCTTTATAGCGCTTCCACTGATATTCTTCGTTGCCGCGGCGATTGTAGAGCATTTCGCCGCCGTCGGCGGCAAAGCTGCACAGCGTGCCGCGGTCGACCGGCAACCGCTCAGCGGCCGTGCCATCTATTCTGACCCAAAACAGCTTGGGATCGCGGGTAATGAACTGTTCGAGGTTGGAGCGAAAGACGATGCGCTGGCCGTCAGGTGTCCAGGCCACGGTTTGGATACTTCCCGGCTGATAAGTGAGCCGCTTGGGCTCGCCGCCGCAGGCCGGCATCAGGTAGACGGCGGGCTGGCCGTCATAGCTGCCGGTAAAGGCGATCCATTGGCCGTCCGGGGAGAACTTGGCCGCGTACTCGTCGCCGGGAAAGCTGGTCAGGCGCGTGGCCGGTCCGCCGCTGCCGGTCGCCAGCCAGAGATCCCCTTCATAGGTGAAAACGATCTTGTCGCCATGGATATCGGGATAGGTCATGAAGCGCGCCTCGGCCGCAAAGGCCCAGGCGGCGATCGACATAAGCATCAAAATCAAAGCTGTTTTTTTTGCCTTCATGATGGAGTACCTCCGTTTTCCATTTTATGGGATTGGCTTGAAAATAACAAGCACTGTTTCCGTCGCAAAGCATCCGCTTAAGGATGAATATCTTTGCTTTCGGCATGCGCTTTGCTTTATTTCATAGAGAATTTATTTTTGAAAGGCGGTTCACGCGTATCCCGGCCTGGGGGGACCCTCGCCCACCTTGCCTTTGCGATGACGCAGGCCGCCCCTAGGCGTGATTGCGCAGTTTCAGTTCCAGGGGATGGGGATCGAGATAATATTGCTCGCTCAGGTAAGGCTGCTGGAACTTGTCGATGTAATGCTTCAATAATGTCAGCGGCACGATCAGCGGCACAAGGTTCTGGCGGTAGTTTTCGATGGCAGCCAGCAATTCCTTCTTTTCAAAACCGTCGAGCTGTTTTTTGAAATAGCCGAACATGTGCTGCAGCACGTTGACGTTCTTGCGCACGGTGGCCTTCTGCTTGAGGGCGGTCATGAGCAGTTTTTCGTACTCGGGGAAGACCTCGGCGGCCGGACGCGTTCCGGTGCCCGCCACCAGCCTGCCGAGCTGCCGGGCCATTTCAGGGCTGTGGGCCATGAGCAGCAATTTGTGACGGCGCTGGAAATCGACCAGGCGCCCGCTTGCGATCCCGCCGGCCAGCAATTCGCGCCAGCGGCGGTAGACAAAGATGCGCACGATGAAGTTTTCGCGGAGCTGGATATCCTGCAGGCGGCCTTCCTCTTCCACCGGCAGCAGCGGCAAACGCTCCATAAGGGCCCGGGCGAAAATTCCCGTCCCTTTCTTTTCGGCCAGGCCTTTTTCATTGTAGACCTTGACCCGCTCCATGCCGCTGGAGGGGGATTGGCTCTTGAAAATGAAGCCGCACAACTCCTCTTTTTCCAGCTGCGGCAGCTTCTCTTCTATCCAGCGTTCCATCTGCGCGTGGCGTCGACCCCGCCCTGGCGGGTGATCAGCCGCGGCGCTGCCGGGTCGCCGATCAGGCGGAACGCTTCACGGGGCACCAGGAAATCCCGATTCCACCTCGGGGCAGACCGGTACGTACTGCTACGAATTGTCCGAGGGTGTTGACCAGGAACGGGTCGAACTTGTGGCCACCGTCATAACGCACCTTGTTGCCCAGCAGGCAGGAGCTGATGCCCAGCTTATCTTTTCTTCCATGCTTCCTCCCGCGGCCGGCGGATCAGCTGTCCGCCAGAGCGAACAGGCAAAACGTTCCCGGGCCGGCATGGGCGCCGAGAACGGCCGCGCCAACGACCTGGTAGATGGACGAGATCTTCAGCGGCGATCTGGCCAGTTCGTCTTCGAGCAGCAAGGCCGCCTGCGGGTTGTCAGTGTACACCACGCCCACGGAATAGGACTTGACCAGGTCAAGTTTTTTCAGGAAACGCTGCACAACTTTTTTTTCCTTGTTCCTGTCGCTGAACAGCATCCCCTTTTTCACCAGCACCCCGTTCTCAAAGGCCACCAGAGGCTTGATCCCCAAAAGGCGGGTCAGGGAGCCGGCCAAGGGGGGCAAACGGCCGCCGCGCACGGCGTATTCCAGGGATTCGACATAACCCAGGGACACGACCTCCCGGCGCCGTGATTCGATCTCGGCAACGGTCTGGTCCAGGTCCCGCCCCTGTTGCAGGAGCTGCACGGCGCTGCCGAGCAGCAGGCCGCTGCCGGCCGAAACATTGCCTGTATCGATGATGCGGATCCTGGCCTGATCGGCGGCAGGCAGAGAGCGCAGCGACGCCAGCGCGTTTTGATATGAGCCGCTCAAGCGCGACGACAGGCTGAAAAAAAGTACCTGTCTCTTGCGGGCCAGGGCCGATTCGAAAGCGGTCTTGAAATCGAGCGGCACCGGCTGCGAAGTTTTGACCACCAGGTCCTTTTCACTGCGCATGCGGCGGTAGAGCTCCTCCTTGCCGATCTCGAAGCGGTCGCGGCAATAGCGATCGTTAAGCAGGATCTGCAGGGGCACGATGGTGATGCCCAGGGATTTCTCCGTCTGTTCGGGAATGTCCACCGCCGAATCCATGATCAGGGCGACGTCGATTTCAGGACAACGGGCTTGCGGTTCCCGCAACGAGTCGACCTTGCGGGAAACGATTTCACCATGTCCGTGCAATTCTTTTTCCACGCTTTCGGGGCTGTCGGTATGAATATGGAGATGCAGCATGTCGGCGTCCCCGGCGATGAGCAGCGAATCGCCCCATTTTTTCAGCTGCGCCATGAAAAAATCCTTGCCGCGGCCGCGCGGCCGGAACACCCATTCGGCGCAATAGGCCCGCTCGGACGCCTCCACTGCTTGCGGAACCTGGTCAAAAGCCACGCTGTCGGTTCCGGGCGCATCTTCCCGCCCGCCCTGGACCGCGGCGGCCATGCCCTTGAAGAAAAGGAAGAATCCCAATCCGCCGGCATCGACCACCTTGGCCTTCTTCAGTTGCGGCAGGATATCGCGGGTCTTTTCCAGGATTTCCTTGGCCTTGATGATCACTTTTTCAAAGATCACTTGATACAATTCGCCTTCCATGGCCAGGCGCTTGAATTCCTCGGCGCTGTGGCGCAGTACGGTAAGGATGGTCCCTTCCTTGGGCTGGGCGATGGAAGCGTAGGTTTCGTTCACGGCCTTTTCCATGGCCAGGCTGAAATCGGCCGGTCCGATGGTGGCCTTGCCCTTCAGAGCCTTGGCGAAACTGAAGAAAAACTGCGAAAAGATCACCCCGGAATTGCCTTTGGCCGACATCAGCATTCCCGCCGCCAGCCGGGCGGCCAGGTCATCCAGTCGCGGCTCGCTCATCTCGTCGATCTGCTCGTAAACAGGCCTCAGGGTATGGGTCAGGTTGTCGCCGGTGTCGCCGTCGGCAACCGGAAAAACATTGATCTTGTTGAGCAGGAGCGCGGTCCTGGAACAGGTTCTCCATGCCGCGCTTGCAGATATCCTTGAACTTCCCGGCATCGATTTCCTTCATGGCTGCGCTGTGATCTCCTCCATATCGGCCCAGTTCAGACCCTTTTTCAAACTGATCTGCAGCGGCACCTTCAATTTCAGGGCATTTTCCATTTCCCCTGTAACCAATGCGATCAACTTTTTTTCTTCCTCGGAAGGATACTCAAAAACCAGTTCATCGTGCACCTGCAGGATCAGGCGGCTCTGCATGGAGCGCAGGTGCCCCTGGATGCGGATCATGGCGATCTTGATGATATCGGCGGCGCTGCCCTGGATGATGGTGTTGATGGCCATGCGGTTGCCATTCTCCTTGACCGTGCGGTTGGAGCTTAAAATTTCGGGAATGGGACGGACGCGCCCGGAAATGGTCCTCACTTCGGGATCCTTCTCGGCAGCGGCGATTACTTTGTCCATGAAGAGCCTGACGCCGCTGTATTTTTCAAAGTAACTGTCGATGAATTCCTTGGCCTTGGCGAAGCTCACACCCAACTCCCTGGCCAGGGAATAGGCGCCGCTGCCGTAAATGATCGAAAAATTGATGATCTTGGCACGCCGGCGCAACTCGGCCCGCGGCGAAAAGAGATCAGCGGCGAAGACCAGGTCAGCGGTGTGCTGGTGGATGTCCATGCCATCGACAAAAGCCTGCAGCAGGTTTGCATCCCCGGAAAAATGGGCCATGACACGCAGTTCGATCTGGGAATAATCGGCCGACAGCAGCAGCCTGTCCCTGGCGGCGACAAATGCCCGCCTCAGGTTGAGCCCGGCGATCTCACCAACCGGGATGTTCTGCAGGTTGGGATTGGACGAAGAGAGGCGGCCGGTGGCCGTGACCGTTTGGTTGAACGATGTATGAACACGGTCATTTTCATCGTGATTTTCCAGAAGGCCCTGGACGTAGGTGGAATGCAGCTTTTTATAAGTCCGGTAGGCGATCAGCTTTTCGACGATGGGAAAGCCCTTCAACTCGTTAAGCACGTCAATGTCGGTGGATTGGACCTTGGTCTTGCGGGTTTTTTTACTGAGCGGCAGTTTCATTTTTTCAAAGAGCAGTTCGGCCAGTTGCTGGGAGGAGTTCAGATTGAATTCGTAGCCCGCCAGTTCCTGGACCTCTTTTTCGGTCGCAGCGATCTGTTCCTGCAACCGAGTGGCAGCCTTATTCAGGAAAGCGCGGTCGATGCCGATGCCGTGCCATTCCATGTTCAGCAGAACGTGGAGCAGCGGAATTTCGATCTCACGATAAAGATCCAGCAGTTGTTTGTCCCGCAGCATCGGCAGCAGTTTCTCCACCAATTGCCAGGAACTACGGGAATCGGCCACGCAGTAGCTGCCAACCTGTTCCACATCCACTTCAGTGATCTTGACCCGGCTTTTTCCCTTGCCGACCAATTCATCATAAGTTGTCTGTCTGACCCCCAGGAATTCGGCGCTCAATTCCTTTAACTGGTGGGATCGGCGGTTGGGAAAAAGAAGATAGGACATGATCATGGTGTCGTGCTCGATGCCGGCGGCCGGTATGCCCTCGCGCCGCAGGTGCAGCATGTCGAACTTCAGGTTGTGCCCGGTTTTCTTTATCCTGGCGTCATGAAAAAGCCCGGCCATTTCATTTTGAAAATCCGTTAAGGTCAAACGGAAACGCGCCGCAGCCGTCTTGGGAACCAAAAAAGGAACGTAATACCCGGCGCCGTCTACGAAAACCGAAAGGCCGACAAGCCCGGCCCTGAAAAATTCGATCGCCGTGGTCTCGATATCCCAGGCGAAACTTCCGGCCGCTTTTATTTTTCCGGCGAGTTCTTTAAGCTGGGCGGGATTCTCGACCAGGCGGGCGGCTATGGCAGGTTCTGCATCGGCTGCCAGGGGAGCGGCGTCCATTTTTTTCAGCAAACTGTTGAACTGGAAGCGGCGGTACAGCTCAATCAGGGGCTCTGCGGCACTGCCAACAAATGGAGGCACCTGCAGGTCAAGATCCACGGCCGGGATTTTGGAAAAATCGATCAAGCGCTGCCACAGCTCGAAAAGATGGATATTGGCCCTGATCTTTTCCTGCAACTTGGCTTCGACCTGGTCGAGTCCTGCAAGCATGGCCGCCAGGCTGCCGAACTTTTCGATCAGTTTTGTCGCGGTTTTATCGCCGATGCCCGGGATGCCGGGAATATTGTCTGAAGCGTCTCCGGCCAGGGCCAGGTAGTCGACGATCTGCTCGGGAAAAACCCCGAAGAATTCCTTGACATCGCCGCGGTCAAGTTTTCTTTTCAGCTTGGGGTGAAAAATGAATATCCGCTCCGCCACCAATTGAAACAGGTCCTTGTCGGCGCTGAAGATCAGCACTTCGCTGCCGGCGGCGGCGAAACGCCGGGCCAGCAAGGCAATGATATCGTCGGCTTCCAGACCCGGTTTTTCCAAAAAATGGATGCCGCGGCAGGTCAGGTATTCGCGGATGGCCGGCAGCTGCTGGATCAGTTCTTCCGGAGGCTGCAGGCGCTTGGCCTTGTATGCGGGATACAGGTCACGGCGGAAATTCTTTTCCTTGGAATCAAAGGCCACTACCAGTCGCTGGGGTTGCAGTTCATGGATCAGGCTTTCCATCCGGCTGATGAAGCCGAAAATGGCCCCGGTGGGCTCACCCTTGCGGGTGCGCATGGCATGGTGGGAGTAGAATGAACTGAAAACCAGGTACATGCCGTCGATGAGGAGAATGTTTTCGGGCATGAATCAGGGGTTTTCGTCGACTAAATATTGCAACACCATTTCATCAAGGGTCTGGTCTTCGATGTCCTGGGTATCCATGGACATCAGGTGCGAGAAACGTCCCTCTTTTAATTCAGCGATGATCTGGTCATGCTGGCTTTTCATCAGGCTCTTCACCTTTTTGGTTTTTTCCGCCGCCGGCAGCAAGTGGGCATAGGAGATGCGGCGGGAGAGCAGGATCTCGCCATGGAGGTAAACCAGGGTTTCGATAAGGGGATTGCCCTGGCCTTTGTCCTCGGTCTGGATATGAAAGACCTCCTTGCGGTATTTGATATCGGTGTTGTAGCCCACAATCATGATTCAATCATAAATAATAATTACCTACTGTCAAGGATACGTTCCAGCTGCTCTTGTAAGAGGGAGGCGTTCAGGAGTAAAACCCTCCCCTAGCCTGCCTTTGACGAAAGCGCGAACCTGGCGGTATATGCCGTCGCTGTTCAAACCGAAATGCTCCAGCAGCTCTTCCCGGGAAGCCAGGGGCATGACGCCTGCCCCGACGGCCAAGGTGAGAAATTCGTGTCTGTTGGTCACGGTTTGCAGGAATTCCTTGTGGATGACGGAAGCGAAACCGCCCATGGCCGTTCCATCCTCCACGGTGATGATTTTGTTGATTCCGGCCGCCAGGGAAAAGATCAGTTCCCGGTCCAGCGGCTTGATGAAACGGACATTAACCACGGTTGTTTCGATTCTTGTCCTGAAGCGCCAGCTGCTCGGCTGCTTCCAGGGCGCGGTACACCAGCGGGCCCACGGCCAGGATCAGGGCGTGGCCGCCGCGGCGCAGCACTTCCGCCTTGCCCTCGGGAATTTCAAGCAAATCCTTATCCAGGGGCACTCCCCGGCCCGGTTCCTTGGGATAGCGGATAAAAACAGGCTTGGGCAGCAGGCTGCCGGAGTAAACCATGTGCTGAAGCTCATTTTCATCCTTGGGAGCCATGAGCACGATATCCGGGACGGGATTCAGCAGGGCAATGTCGTAAATGCCCCTGATGCGTCGGGCCGTCGCCGCCCACCAGTCCGGCCCGGTCCAATCCCGACCAGGATCGGAATGCGCATCAGCGAAATATCGTGGATGATCTGGTCCACGGCCCGCTGCATGAAAGTGGAGTATACACCCAGCACCGGCTTGAAGCCGCCCAAGGCCAGGCCGCCGGCGAAATCGAACATATACTGCTCGGCAATGCCGACATCGAAGAAATTTTCCGGAAATTCCTTTTGCACGGCGTCCAGGCCGGTGCCTTCGGGCATGGCCGCGGTCAGCGCTACCAGTCGGCGGTCCCGTTCGACCAGGCGCCGGACCGTCTGCCCGAAAACTTCCGAATAGGAGGGGCTTTTGCAGCCGCCGATGAATTTGCCGTTTTCGATATTGAAGGGGGCTGAGGAATGAAAGGAACTGGGATCATCACTGGCCGGCACATAGCCCTGGCCCTTGCGGGTCACCACGTGCAGCAGGACCGGAAAATCGTGCTTCTTGGCCGCCTGGAACTCCTTGAACATTTCGCCGAAATCATGGCCGTTGACCGGGCCGATATATTTGATGCCCAGTTCATCGAAGAGCGAACCGGGCACCATCATGGTACGCATCAGCACTTCCAATTTTTTGGCCAGTTCATACATCGATGGGCCCAGGCCGGGAATGGACTTGAGAATATTCTGGATCACTTCCTTCATGCGGATGTAGGGCCGGCCGGAAACCAGGTAGTTCAAGTGGCGGGATATGCCGCCGACATTGGGAGAGATCGACATCTTGTTGTCGTTGAGAATGATGATCAAGCGCTGCTTGACCTGGCCGATGTGGTTCAGGGCTTCCAGGGCCACGCCGCCGGTCAGGGCCCCGTCGCCGATCACGGTGACGATATGGAAGTTTTCACCGCGGCGGTCGCGGGCGATGGCCAGGCCCGAGGCAAAACCGAGCGAGGTCGAGGCATGCCCGGTGTTCAGTACATCGTATTCGCTTTCGGCCCGGTCAGGAAAACCGAGCAGGCCGTCTTTCTTGCGGATGGAGAATATCTTCTCCCGGCGGCCGGTAATGATCTTGTGGGTATAACTCTGGTGTCCGATATCCCAGATGATCTTGTCCAGCGGCGCAGCGAAAACCCGGTGCAGGGCCAGGGTCAGGTCCACAACCCCCAGGTTGGATGACAGGTGCCCGCCGTTCTGCGAGACCACCTGCACCAGCAATTCCCGGATCTCCGCCGACAATCGGGACAGTTCTTCCAGGGTAAGTCCCTTGATATCGGCTGGAGAAAGTATCTTTTCGAGCAATGCCATTATTGGCTCCGGTACAACATGCTTTTCATCAGAAACAGGAAGGGAGGGGATTCGATCCCCAGTTCTCCGACCCGGGCTTGCGCCTCACGGTAATAGGAGTCTATTTTCTCCCTGACCGCCTGCTCCCCGAAATACAGAACGGCGTTGGGGCTGCGGTTGGCCTGGTCCTTGTTCAATTTCTTGCCGACCTTGTCTTCGGCGCCGGTGATGTCCAGCAGGTCGTCGGCCAATTGAAAACCCATGCCCAGGGCAATGCCGGCCCGGGCCAGCAATTGCTGGCGATGGTCTGTCGAAATCGGCAATCTGGGCGGCCGCCAGGAGCGAACCCTTGATCAATTCGGCTGTTTTAAGGCGGTGGATGTCGTCGATGATCTCGGCTTGCCCAGAAAATTCCAGGTCAAGGGCCTGCCCCTGGGCCATGCCCTGCTTGCCGATGCAGCGGGTAATGATGCCCATGATGGCCACAATCTTTTCGGCGGCCAGTGGGGCGGAAGTGATCTTTTCAAAAGCAAAGGTCAACAGCGTGTCGCCGGCCAGCAGGGCCACGGCTTCGTTGAACTTGCGGTGGACCGTGGGCATGCCGCGGCGCAGGTCATCATTGTCCATCACCGGCAGATCGTCGTGAATCAGCGAGTAGGTATGGATGATCTCCAGGGCGGAGGCCAGGCCGATGAAGCGCTCCGCCTCAATGCGGCTGGCATCGAGCAGGGTGAGGAACAGCAGCGGCCGCAGACGCTTGCCGCGCACGGTCAGCGCGTAGTGCATAGCGGCTTCCAGCGTACCGTTCCCGGGCTGGATACCATCAAGGAGTTCGCGATCGACAGCCGTGGTCAGTCGCTGCAGGTAATCAGTCATTGTCCGACGGCTCGAAGTCGGCTTCCTGCAGGTCGCCCTTGGCGCCTTTCTGCAGTATTTTTACTTTTTTTTCGATGTCGTTGAGCTCCTTTTTCATCTGCCCGGTCAATTTCATGCCTTCTTCATACAATGCAAAACCCTCCTGCAGGGGAACTTCGGGATTCTCAAGTTTTTGCACGATGGCTTCGAGTTTCCTGAGGGCGCTTTCAAAATCAGGGGTTTCTTTTTTCATGGTTCACTCCTTGATCACTCTGGCAGCGGTCATGCCGCGGGCAAAACGGATAGAGATCTTTTCATCCGCGGCCAGAACGGAAGAATCCTTGACCAGTCGCTGATGCTGGTCGGTGGTAATGGAATAGCCCTTGGCCAGAACACTTTCAGGGTTCATGCCGGCCAACTTGGAATCCAGCACATTGATTTTTTCCCGCCGCTGCTGCAGCCTTTGGGAAAAATTCGCAGCCAAGCTTGTGCCCAGGTTCTGAACCTGCAGATCCCTGTTTTTCAGCATGGCGCCCAAGTCAAAAGCGGCAAAGCGCTGCACGGCTTGGTTCCAGCGGCTGAGTCCGCGATTCAGTGATTGCTGGAAAAGGCGATTCAAGGTGAACTCGCCGCTGTCCAAGCGCTGGTCCAACTCCTGCAAGTGCCCGGGGAAATAGGCCAGACTTGATTCCATGAGCAATTGCTCCCAAAGTGGATTTTTTTTCGTGCAGCAGTTTTTCCATGTGGCGCATGAGGCTGTGGCGCAAAAAATCAATACGGCTCATGAATTCGTCCTTTTTCCCCACCACGATCTCGGCCGCGGCCGAAGGCGTGGCCGCTCGCATATCAGCGACAAAATCGGCGATGGTGAAATCGATCTCATGGCCGACCGCGGAGATCACCGGAATACGGCTGTGGTAAATGGCTTCGACCACAGGCGCCTCGTTGAAAGCCCACAGGTCCTCGTAACTGCCCCCGCCCCGGCCAACGATCAAGACATCCACCTTTTCATCCTGGTCGGCGTTGTTGAAATATTCAATGCCCAAGGCAATCTGGGCGGCGGCTCCTTCCCCCTGCACCTTGGCCGGAAAAATGACGATGGCAATGCCCGGGAAACGGCGGCGCAGGATGCGCACGATATCGCGCACCGCCGCCCCGGTCGGCGAGGTGACTACGCCGATACGGCCGGGGAGCAAGGGCAGTGGTTTCTTCCTTCGCTCGTCGAAATAACCCTGTTCCTGGTAGGTTTTTTTTAGTTTTTCCAGGGCGGCAAAAATATCGCCGATGCCCTGCAGACGCATATTGTTGGCGATGATCTGCATCTCGCCGCGCAGGGGATATACGGAAAGCGTCCCCTGGACAATGATCTGCTGGCCGTTTTCCAGTCGGTTCAGTGCGCTTTTCTGCAGCTGGCCGCGGAACATGACCACTTTCATAGCCCCGGCGCCGTCCTTGAGCGTGAAATAGAGGTGGCCCGAACTGGCCAGGACCACGCCAGAAGCCTCGCCCAGGACCGCAATGGCGGAGAACTGGGTTTCCAGAGTCAGCTTGACCAGTTGGGTCAGCTCCGACACCTTGTAGACTTTTTCTTCAATGGGTAACATATCGCTTTTTATGGCCTTCTCCGCTTGATCACCATGTTTCGGGAAAAGACATATTTTCTCCAGGCTTGATTATAGCGCATCAGCCGGCAATCGGCAATATGCCAGGCTTGAAACAAACGACCCGGTTGCGGGAAACCAACAAGGTTATTTATTATCCAGCCAAAAAGTCTTTTTATTTTCTGAAAAATATGCAAGAATAACAACTTGAATTGGAGAAAACGCCAACATCCAGGTGCAAAAAAATGATCGCCAACAGCAAAAAAAAAGCGAAAGGCCACAAAAACAGTCTATGTCGCCATGAGCGCCGATTTGATCCACCCCGGGCATCTCAACATCATCCGCGAGGCCCAAAAGTATGGCCGGGTCGTCATTGGCCTGCTGACAGACAGCGCCATCGCCAGTTACAAACGCCTGCCCTACATGTCCATGGAACAGCGCCGGCTGATCGTGGAAAACATCAAGGGCGTATCAAGGGTGGTCCTGCAGGAAACCCTTGATTACGTGCCGAACCTGCGCCGCCTGCAACCGGATTTCGTGGTGCATGGGGACGATTGGCGGACCGGAGTGCAGCACGAGATACGTGACCGGGTGGTACGGACATTGAAAGAGTGGGGCGGCCAGCTCATCGAGCCGCGATATACCATGGGCATCTCTTCCACGCAACTCAACAACTCTCTGAAGGAGATCGGGACGACGCCGGGGACCCGCTTAAAAATGCTGCGTCGCCTGTTGGCGGCCAAGGACCTGGTGCGCGTGCTGGAGGCTTTCAACGGCCTGGCTGGACTGATAGTGGAAAAAACCCGGGTGACGGTCGATAATGAGACGCGTGAGTTTGACGCCATCTGGTTGAGCAGCCTCACCGATTCCACGGCCAAGGGGCGCCCGGACAACGGCAGCGTGGACTTCACTTCACGAATGCTTACGCTCAACAGCATCCTCGAAATCACTACCAAGCCGATTGTCTTCGACGGTGATTCGGGCGGAGTGCCCGAGCACTTCTACCTCATGGTAAAGACCCTTGAGCGCATGGGCATTTCGGCCGTCATCATTGAGGACAAGGTAGGCCTGAAGGAAAACTCGCTGCTCGAGACGAGCGGAAAGCAGCAGCAGGATTCGATCGCCGGCTTTTCCCAAAAGATCCGCAACGGCAAAAAGGCCCAGCTGACCGATGACTTCATGATCATCGCCCGCATCGAAAGCCTGATCCTCGGCGCCGGCATGGACGACGCCCTGCGTCGCGCCGAAGCCTACATCGACGCCGGTGCCGACGCCATCATGATTCACAGCAAAAGCAAGAATCCCGCCGAGATCATCCGCTTCTGCCAGAGAATATTCGTCATTCCGCAACTGTGTGCCATTGGTGGCGGTCCCATCCACGTACAGCCAGACATTTGAAAAGGATCTGGTCGCTGCGGGCGTGCGCATGGTTATTTATGCCAACCAACTTCTGCGCAGCGCTTATCCAAGCATGGTGCGTACCGCCGAATCCATTCTGCGATATCAGCGGGCCTACGAATGCGAAAAGAACTGCCTGCCGATCAAGGAGATCCTCCAACTGATTCCGGGGGGGGAATAAGGCAATGAACGCTGCCGATTTCATCCGCAGCTTGCGCTCCGCATCGTTTTCCCCGTTCATGGGAGTGCCCTGTTCCGTTTTCTCGACCCTGATCCATCACCTGGCGGCCGCTGCAGAAACCGAGCACTACATCTGCACTTCCGAAGGCGAAGCCATGGGCCTGGCTGCGGGGTTCGCCCTGTCCGGACGACTGCCCGTAGTATATATGCAAAATGACGGTTTCGGCAACGCCGTCAACCCCCTTTCCTCCCTGCAATTGCTCTACCGACTGCCGGCACTGCTGCTGATTTCCTGGCGAGGTGAACCGGGGCAGAAGGACGCTCCTCAGCACCGGGTGATGGGGGATGTCCTGCAGGCATTGCTGGAGCAGTTGCATGTGCCGCATCTGGTCCTGGAAAAGGGAAACACGGCACTTTGCCAAGCGCTTGCGCAGGCGCAAGAACACTGCCGTACCGCGGCCACACCGTTCGCCTTCATTATCCCCAAGAATTTTTTTACTGCCGAGCAAAAGTCCACCGCCCCGATCGATGAAGAATTCGCCCCGCGCCTGGCTTACATCAATTTGCTGGCAGAGATGGCTGACCCTCGAGACATTCTGCTGGGGGCTACCGGGTTTTCAGGTCGTGAACTTCAGCAGTATACCGATCACCGGGGCAGATTTTACATGATGGGCTCCATGGGCTGTTTGCCCGCCCTGGGATTGGGCCTGGCCAACCAACATCCCGGGCGCACAGTCTTCGTACTCGATGGAGACGGCGCCCTGCTGATGAAAATGGGCTCATTGGCTACCGTGGGGCACTATCAGCCTAAAAACCTTGTGCATGTACTGTTTGACAACCAGGCCTACGAATCCACCGGTGGCCAGCCTTCCACAGCCGCCGGGATAGATTTCTGCGCCGTGGCCCGCGCCTGCGGCTACGCGGCTCAGGAGCAAGTCACCACCACCGGCCAGTTCAAGAAACTTTTATCCACCCTGCCCCATGCAGCCAAGCCCCTATTCGTCCATGTACGTATCAGCCAAGGCACACCCGCCGGATTGCCGCGGCCCGAACAGACTCCCGAACAGATGCGCGATGCCTTGATGACCTTTCTGGATTGATCCATGTGGCATTACACCAATCCCGTCGTCATCCACTGGACAGACGACCTGGCCGCAACGCTGCCCGCGCTGATCATTCCCGGCAAAGGGTTGTTGTTCGTTTATTCACCTGCTTTCCTGGACGCTCATCGCGGCCGACTCGAGCCTGGAATGGCTCGGCCGGGTTCCGGTGTACAGCGACATTGAAGCGAATCCCACTGAGGGCAATATGCAGCAGGCGCTTGATTTCGCGCAGCGGATCGCTCCCGATTGGATACTGGCCATCGGCGGTGGTTCGGTCCTGGATACGGCCAAAGTTGTCCGCCTGGCCCTGGCCTGTGGTCGCACGCGCATAGATGATCTGCTGGCTGCAGTCCCCACCGGGATTGGCAATCGCGGCCCGCTGCTGGCCGCCGCTCCCACCACGCACGGTACGGGCGCCGAGCTGACCATGTGGGCGACAATCTGGGACAAAAAAGGCAGCCGCAAGCATTCGCTTTCCCACCCGGGCATGTTCCCGGATTTTGCTGTGTACTGCCCTGCCTTGACAAGAAGCCTGCCGTTGTCCGCGTCCTTTGCCTCCAGCCTCGACGCCCTGGCGCATGCCATGGAAGCGCTGTGGAACCGCAATGAAAATCCGCTGTCGGATGAATTTGCCCTGGCTGCTGTGAAGTTGGTTCTCGAGAACATTGAGCGCCTGGCTGATCCTGTTCCGGATGCGGTCCGCGCCAACCTTTTGCGTGCTTCTCTTTTCGCCGGCTTGGCCTTTTCCAACACCAAGACCGCGGCCGCCCATTCCATTTCTTACCCCTTGACGCTGCGTTTTGGCATTCCCCATGGAATTGCCTGTTCGCTGCCCCTTCTGCCCCTTTGGAACATCAACGCGCCGCAAATCCCGGCCAAGGCGAAACGGCTGCGTATTCTTCTTGACGGAACCGATGTCGCAGAAGCCCTTGGCCGGATGCAACGCTTTGTAGCTGCCAGAATGCCTTTTTCCCTCTCCGCTTACGGCGTTGCTCCCGCCGATCTGGATGCACTGGTGCGGGAATCTTTTACCAAGGGGCGTATGGACAACAATATCGTCGCCCTGAAACAAGGCCGACGTTCGAGCCATCCTGAAAGCAATCCTCAATTCCCCCCAGGAATGAAGCGGGACCTGAGGACGAACTCCGCCCCTTTTTTTGACTTTTATCCCCAGCGTGGATATAATGTATGCTGAAACAATGGCTAAGAAGAAAGAGAAAAGCAGATAATACGTTTTACCAGGCCCAGTTGAAGAAGGATCGCAAAGGTTTTTTGGTACGTTTCCTGAATTTTGAGAAATGGATAAATCGTCCCCTTGCTTCCATTTTGGTTTCATTGGTTTTCCCCACCGCCATCACTCCCAATCAGCTCACAGTCATGGCCTTCATTTTCGGCATTTCCGGCGCGGCCCTCTTCGCCTGGGGACACAGCCGGCACCATCCTGTGGGCAGGCGTGTTGATCGAAGTTTCCCTGATCTTTGACTGCGCCGACGGCATGCTGGCCCGAGTCCGGAACACCTGCAGCCGTTTCGGCACTTTCCTTGATTTGTTCCTCGACCGCATATCTGATTTCTGCGTGCTTCTGGGGATCACCATCGGTTTCTACCGCGCCGGCAACGGAGACAAAAACAGGCTGATCCTGGGCTTGTTCGTCCTTTCCTTGTATTTGCTTCAGGTCATCCTCTACTACATCTTCAACCGCTTTCACGATGCGAAAAGCGGTGAAAGCGGCGAAGGCCGCGCCCTGGCCATTTTTTTTATTTTCGTCATGGGACTACTGAACCGCCTGGATCTGATCATCTATGCGCTTTTGGCGGAAACGGTATTGAATCTGATCTATCGTGTCAGTTATTTCCTGCTGACGGGTTGGAGATCTGAACGGCAGCAGCTTCCCCTTTGAGGGCCTGGTGCGATTTCATCCGCAGCATGGGTAGCAGGCCGATGACGGCCATGAGCAGATTCAGCAACCGACGCAGCAAAATGACGGTGATGCCGAATCTCAACGGAACCCTGAAAATGGCGAATATGGGCAGGTAACTCAGATCATAGATCCCGATTCCGGCCGGGATCACGGGCACAATATTGGCGACGATGCCCAGGGTAGTTATCAGAAAACTTTTCAGCAACGTGATGCTGCTCATGCCGAGGAAAAGGAAGCTCAGGTGCATTTCCGCCACCCAAAGCAAGACCATAGAGATGTAAAGGATGAAAGAATAAAGAAAAGGCCGGCGATGGCTGGAATAGAAATCGGCAATGATCTTGTCGGTTTCAATCAGGCGTTCCCGCTTCCGCTCAAAGTATTTCGACTTGATGCGCAATTTTTTCAATGAATCCAGGATCCAGATAAAGAGTCCTTTCTTTTGTTTCCGGAAAAAAATGAAAATGAAAAGGGCCATCAGCGCCGTCAGCGACAGAAAAACAAGTCTTTGCGTGGCGGGCATGCGGATACGCACCAGTGTAATGAACAGACCAAGGCTCATCATCAGGATGGTGGCGATCAGCTCGATCGTCTTGTCTATCACCACCGAGGCCAGCGCCTGGTTCTTGGGGACAGGGTGGAGCATCATGGCGCGGATGGCATCGCCCCCCAGCTTGGCCGAAGGGGTGAAATATCCCATGGCATGCCCGGCCAGTTCGGCCCAGAACAGGGTGGAGAAGGAGACACGATCACTGCTGCAGCGGGCAAGAACGAGCCGCCAGGAAACCGTGCGGATTATCCAGAACACGAAGCGCAGAAAGATAAGCAGCATGATCCCAAAAAGTGGTAGACGGCCGATGAGACGCAACAGTTCGCCGGGATTGGCGCGAATGATGAAGTAGATGAACATCCCCAGGCAGAGGAAGGCGGAAATTTTAATTATTTTTTGCTGCATTGCCGGATTGGCGTCAGGAACGGATTTCTGCCCAGTAAGGACAAGCCGTGGTTTTTCCCTGCCGCAGCGGAAAAATGTGGCAACCATACCCAAAAGGCCAGGCCAACAGGTGGGAAGAATGCTGTTTTCTGCACGTAGAACAAATTGTAGGAGTGATTGCGATAAATGTCAATAAAAATCGTAAGTCCCGACCCACATCAAAAATGACAATATCGGCAGACTTATTTTAAATAAAAGTTGTAAATTGTATTTATTATACTATAATGTACACAGGAGAACACAATGTCGCAAACATCGACTATAACCATCCGGTTACCCTCAGCCATAAAGGACAAGCTTAAACATTTGGCCGAAGCGACTGAGCGAACCAAAGCCTATTGGGCCGCCAAAGCCATAGAGGAGTTCGTGGTCACCCAGGAATGGCAGATACAGGCGATCCAGGAGGCGGTAAAAGAAGCCGATTCGTCTCATGCCAAATTCATCGAGCATGAGGATGTGGTGAACAAATTGAAAACGCGAATGGCGCAGCGGCAAGAGAAAAAGCCTTGAAAATATTCTGGCTGGAAAAAGCGGCCATTGATCTGGAAGAGGCTTATGAGTATATTTTTTTTGAAAACCCGCCGGCAGCCGCAAGTGAGATCAATAAGGTCTTAGAAGCAGTAGAATTGCTATCCATGAATCCCGCGTTGGGCAAGGCCGGACGAGTCGCGAAAACCCGGGAATTGGTTGTCGCCGGAACGCCCTATATCGTGATCTACCGCGTAAAAGGCAATCGCTTGGAAATCCTGCGCATCTTCCATGGCGCGCGCCAATGGCCTGAAAAAAATAAAAAATAGACTGATCCAGGATCCTTCTTCAAGCGAGCTGTTGGCCGTAAGTCGCCTCGTTATAGCGGTGGGCCTCGATATGCAGCGCTTTGCCGCTTGTGGCGTCAACATCGACCATGGTCATGTCCAGAACCTGCCTGCCCCCGGCCACCTCAAATTTCTGGTGAATGCCGTTATAGAACTTGCTGATGATGGGCTCGCGCTTCATGCCGATGATCGAATCCAGGGCGCCGGTCATGCCGACATCGGTCTGGTAGGCCGTGCCGTTCTCCAGCAGGCGGGCGTCGCCGGTGGGCACGTGGGTGTGAGTGCCCAGCACGGCGCTGACCCGGCCGTCAAGAAAAAATCCCATGGCCTGTTTTTCGGCCGTGGCCTCGGCATGAAAATCGACCAGCACGATCGAATGGGAATTCTTTTTCAGAAATTCGTCTATGGTTGTGAACGGATTGTCCACCACCGGCTCCATGAATACCCGCCCCTGCAGGCTGATTATCACCACCGGGTTACCCTCGGCGGTTTTGTAGACCATGGAGCCGTTGCCCGGGGTCGAAACATGGTAATTCAGGGGCTTGAGTATGCGTCTTTCAGTTTTGAGCAGATCGAGCGCCTCTTTCTTGTCCCAGATATGGTTGCCCCCGGTCAGGACATTAACTCCGGCTTCGAACAGTTCATCGGCGGTGCGGCGGATGACACCCAGGCCGCCGGCCGAATTTTCGCCATTGGCGATCACCACGTCGGGACTGAATTTGGCTTTGATCAGCGGCAGGACCGCCTGGACGAATTTGCGGCCGAAACGGCCGACCACATCGCCGATCATGATGAGCCTGACCTTATTATTTGGCATATTCGATGGCCCGCACTTCCCTGATCACTGAAACCTTGATCTGTCCTGGATATTCCATCTCTTCCTGAATCTTTTTAGCTATGTCCTTGCAGATCAAAAAAGTACGGTTGTCATCGAGCTCGTTGGCGTTGACGATGACGCGTACTTCGCGCCCGGCCTGCAAGGCGAAGGCTTTGGTCACCCCGGTAAAGGATTTGCTCAACTCCTCGAGTTTTTCCAGCCTCTTGATGTAGGTTTCCAGGATCTCGCGCCGGGCCCCGGGCCGGGCGGCGGAAATGCTGTCCGCGGCCTGGATCAGGACCGCTTCGATAGAAGTGAACTCGGTATCCATGTGGTGAGAGGCGATGGCGTCCTGGACCGCTGCGGATTCGCCGAACTTCTTGGTAAGGTCAACTGACAACGACGTATGCGTGCCTTCGGTTTCGCGGTCAATGGCCTTGCCCACGTCATGCAGCAAACCGGCGCGCTTGCAGATATTGACATTGGCGCCGATCTCGCGGGCCAGCATTGCGGCGATCATGGCCACATCCTTGGAATGCTCCAGCACGTTCTGGCCGAAGGAAGTCCTGAATTTCAGCTTGCCCAGGTAGAAATACAGCTCAGTGTTCAGATCCCTGATTCCGAGCTCCGTGACCGCGGCTTCGCCTTGCTTGCGCAGGTAGGTATCGAAATTGCCCTTGATGCGGTCGACGACCTCTTCGATCCGGGCCGGATGGATGCGTCCGTCTGCGATCAGGGTTTCAATGGCCTGTTTGGCCATTTCGCGGCGGATGGGATCGAAAGAAGAGACCAGGATCGCTTCCGGGGTGTCGTCGACGATGAAATCCACTCCCGTGGCATTTTCCAGGGCGCGGATATTCCTGCCTTCGCGGCCGATGATCCGGCCCTTCATCTCATCCGAAGGCAGATCGATGACCGTAACCGATGAGGAAACCACGTGCTCGGTGGCGATACGCTGCACAGCGTTGGATATTACATCCTTGGCCAGCTGTTGGCTTTTTTCCTTTAACTCCTCTTCGATAAGTTTCAACCTTTGCGCCGATTCGAGCCTGGCTTCACTTTCATATTGCTTGATGATCAATTCCTTGGCCTCCTGAACGGAAAGCCCGGAAATTTTTTCCAACTTCAGCCGCTGCTCTTCATAAAGCTTGTTGACGCTGCTTTTAACGGCCGCGTTTTCCTCTTCCTGAATGGCCAGGTCCCTTTCTTTTTTCTTTAATTCCTTTTCCTTGTTTTCCAGGTTGGTGTAGCGTTTGTCCAGATTTTCTTCCTTCTGGATAAGACGTTTCTCCATGACATTCAGGCGGTTGATCTTTTCGTTGTGCCGGCTGTTGTATTCGTTCTTCCATTCGGCGAATTCTTCCTTCAACTCAAGCAGGGATTGTTTCTTGGCCCGCTCCAGTTCTTCCAGGTTCCTGGCCTCCAGTTGATTTTTATAAACCTGAACTTTTTTGTATTCACCGGCAAAGATCTTCTTTTTTAATAAAAATATCGCACCGCCGCCCAGTAAAATGCCGAACAGCAAAAAAGCGATCTCGGACATTGTCTTCCTCCTTTTTCAGGATGACAAACTGACAGTTAACTTTCCATCCTCACTTTCAGGCGACAACAAGGTGTCGATTCTCCCAAGTATCTGCGCCAGTTTCGCATTTTCCTTTTTCAAGGAAAACAGGTCCTGGGCAATGTTTATCGAAGTTAACAATCCCAATTTCAGGGAGTCCAATTCGTTCATCCTGCTCTTGATTTTGTTGATCTTATTTTCCACATATTCAACCACCTGCAGAAATTCCTCTGGCTGGATATCGTCGGCCAGCTGAAAAACGAATTTCTTGCCGGTGATCTGAACTTCAATTTCTCTGGACATTATTCCCCGATCGAATCAACCAGGTCGATCAGCGAAGCGATTTTTTTGCGGATCTCGCTCTTTTCACTGTCACGCTGGGAAGAATCCTGCCTGACTCCCTGCAATTCCTTTTTCAACTTCTGGTTTTCATCCCGCAGGGCTTTCAGTCCGGCAATCAGGCGGTTGATCTTTTCTTCAAGTTTATCGAACTCTTTGAAACTCATCTTCGTGCTCCTTATCTTTGAATTAAGTGCATCTGTTCCACCATTTTCGCGGTGAATTCCAGGTGGATGGAGTTCACCTCATCTCCGGTCAGGGTGCGGTCCTGGGCCCGGTAGGTGAATCCCATGGAAAAGCTGACCTTGTCGGCCGGGACGGATGGTCCCTGGAAAACATCGGTCAACTCGAAACTTTCGAGAACCTCGGGCTGCAAACGATCGAGGCAGGAGCGCAACTCCTCATAACTGACGGTTTTGGCCATCAGGAAAGTGAAATCGCGGCGAACGGCCGGGAAACGATTCATGCCGCTGAAACATTTTTCACCTACTGCCGCGACCAAAGCCTGCAGATCGATCTCGGCAGCAAAAACCGGCCGCTCCAGTTTGAAATAGCGGCAGAATTCCGGGGTCATTTCCCCGAGCCGACCGCAGGGCCGGCCGTCAATTTCAATTACGAAACAGCAGCTGTCGATATAAGCCGGGTGCGTTTGCTTTTTAAAAGCGAAGTCCAGGCGCACGAGCCTGCCGAGCATGGCCAGCAGGGATTTGAAATAAGAAAAATCGAATACCTCTTCCCGACTGCGCCAATCCTTTTTCTGCTTCAGGCCATAGGCGCTGATGGCCAGTCTTTTTTCTTCCAGGATCATGCCCTCGTGCTGGTCGAACACATTGCCGATTTCAAAAAGGGCGATCCTTTCCCAGTACTGGTTGGCGTTGAGAGCGGTATTCTTCAGCATGCCGGCCAGCAGGGAATTCTTCATCACGGAAAAATCTTTCCCCAAAGGATTCTTCAGGGCCAGGGGCGGCAGCTGCGGGTCGTACAGCGCGTTTTCTTCCGGACTCTGAAAAACGTAATTGATCACTTCGTTGAAACCACTGGCGGCCAGTTGGTTCTTCAAGCGCTGCACGATCTCCCGCTCGCGATCGATGCGCAAAATCGGATTGGCCGACAGCGGCATCTGCGCCTGCAGGTGCTCGTAGCCGTGGATGCGAATGATCTCCTCGACAAGGTCCTCTTTGCAGGAGACGTCAACGCGATGGCTGGGCACCTGCACCTGCCAGCGGCTGCCCTGGTCCTGCAGTTTAAAGCCCAGGCGCTGCAAAATGGCGGAACTGTCATCCGGTTCAATATTGATACCGGTCAGCCGGCTGGGGTAATCTTTTTCCAAAGGGACAACCGTGGGAGTCAGGGGCCGGGGATAGACATCTTGAAAATAGGCCGGGGGCTGCGTTTGGCCGAGCAGGAGCAGGGCCATTTTCAAAGCCGGGATGGTGGCCTCAACGTCCATGCCCCTTTCAAAGCGGTAGCTGGCGTCTGTTTTAAAACCAAGAAGGCGCGAAGCGCGACGTACGACCAGCGGATTGAAACAGGCACTTTCGATGAAAATATGGCGGGTGCTGAGGCTGATGCCCGATTCCAGACCGCCCATAATTCCGGCCAGGGCCAGGGGCCGCGAAGCGTCGGCGATCAGGAGAAAATTCTCGTTCAGGGCGACTTCGCGTTCATCCAGCAAGCGGATCTTCTCATTCTTTTTGGCGCGGCGGATGCGGATCTGCTTTCCCTGCAGCTGTTCCAGGTCAAAAATATGCAGCGGCTGTCCGCAGGTCATCATCACCAGGTTGGAAACATCAACGATGTTGTTGATCGGCCGCAATCCGAGGCTGATCAGCAGCTTTTGCACCGCCGGATCCGATTCCACCACTTGCACATCACGGACGATGGCACCGGAATAGCGCCAGCAATCCGCGGCATCCTCAATTGTGATGGCAAATCCTTTTTCGCCCTTGCCCAGCGCCACTGCGTCGACCGTCATGGGCACAAATGGTTCTTGTCCGTTCTTGGCGGCGATTTCCCGGGCCACGCCGTAATGGGAAAGCCAATCGGGCCGGTTGGGAGTGATCTCGATCTCAAAAACAGTTTGGCCTTCGATCACCTGTGAATCGGCCACTTCCAGGCCGATGGCGGCCAGGAGCTCCTTCAGGGCAGCGTCATCCAATTCAAAGGCAACGAACTTCTTCAGGTAAGCGATGTTAATCTTCATGATTCACCCGAACTGACCCAGCAGGCGCAGATCGTTCTCATACAGCAGTCGCAGGTCGGGAACACCGAACTTGATCATGGCCACCCGTTCGATGCCCATGCCAAAAGCGAACCCGGAATGGATCTCGGGATCGATGCCGCAGTTGCGCAGTACCTGGGGATGGACCATGCCGCTGCCCAGGATTTCCAGCCAACCGCTGCCCTTGCAGACCCTGCAGTCAGACTGGACCCGCGAGGCAGCCTTGACCGCCGACGAGGGCGCTCCTGCGCCCGATGTCCCCGCGGGGGAAGTCCCGGCAGGGGGAATCACCTGTCGGGGGGAGCACATGAAGCAGCTGATGTCAACTTCGGCCGACGGTTCGGTGAACGGAAAATAACCCGGACGAAAACGCAGGTTCACGTCGGGGCCGAAAAATGAACGGCAAAAAATCTCCAGCGTCCCTTTCAAGTGGGAAAAATTGACGCCGCGGTCCACCAGCAGGCCTTCCACCTGGTGAAAGCACGGGGAGTGGGTGGCATCGGGATCGTCCTTGCGGAACGCTTTGCCCGGAGAGATGATCTTGAGCGGCGGCCGGTGAGCGAGCATGTAGCGTACCTGCATCGGGGATGTGTGGGTGCGCAGCACCATGTTATCAAAACCGTCCAGGAAAAAAGTATCCTGCTCGTCACGGGCCGGATGGAATTCGGGGATATTCAGGGCGGTGAAATTGTATTCTTCCAGCTCGACTTCCGGTCCGTAAGCGATCTCGTAGCCGAGATTGAGGAATAGTTCCTCTATCTGGCGCTGGATTGCGGCGATCAAATGAAAACGGCCGATGGGCAGCTCGGAAGCAGGCAGGGAGCAGTCGCTCCATTGCTCCTGTCTGCTTGGGCGGGCGCCGATCCTTGCCTCTGTCCCGGCCAACTCGGTCTCAATGAACAGCTTGAGCTGATTGATGAGTTGCCCGGCAACAGGTTTTTCCGCAGTTGTGCAATCGCGGAGCTTCAGAAGCTGCTGGCCGACAATCCCTTTTTTGCGGCTAAGGAACCGCTCCTTCAGGGCGGCCAACTTTTCGGGAGATTGAATTTGCTCTATTTCATTTAAAAAAGACCGTCGGACTCCTTCAATCTCTTTTTTAAGTTCATCGATCATACCACTGATTTGGCTTTTTCTACAATGGATTTGAACGTTTCGGGTTCATTGGCAGCCAGGTTGGCCAGCATTTTACGATTCAACTGAATATTGGCTTTTTTCAATTTGCAGATGAACACCGAGTAGCTCATGTCAAATTCACGGATTGCCGCATTGATGCGAACATTCCACAGGGTGCGGAAATCCCGCTTGCGGTTGCGCCGGTCGCGGTAAGCATAGACCATTGCCCGTTCCACCGATTCCTTGGCCGAACGATAATTCTTGCGCTTGGCGCCCCAAAATCCCTTGGCCATGACCAGTATTTTCTTGCGGCGTAAAAGTTTTTTGTTTCCTCTGGTAACTCGCGGCATAATGTCCTCCTATTTTGAATACGGCAGCAGTTCTTTCATTTTCTTGAACTCTGATTTAACCACCAGTGTAGATTGCTTCAGGTTGCGTTTGCGCTTGGAACTCTTCTTGGTCAGTAAATGTGAACCGAAAGCCTTGCTGCGTTTGATTTTCCCAGAAGCGGTCACTTTTAACCGCTTGCTGGCACCTTTATGGGTTTTTAATTTTGGCATCCTTGCCTCCTTTTTTCGCTCCAATCATGATATGACAGAAAAAACCCTCCCGCTTGGGAGGCGATTCGATCTCCGACATTTCCTTTAAAATTTCCATGATGCGATTGACCATCACTTCGAGCATTTCCGGTTTTCTTTTCTGGCGGCCTTTCAGCCAGACCGTCACCTTGACCTTGTTGCCCTCGGCCAGGAATTCCCTGATCTTTTTCAGTTTGACTTCAACGTCGTGCTCACCGATTACCGGCGTGAACTTGATCTCCTTGACCAGAACCTTGCGTTGATGGCGCTGGGCTTCATGGGCTTTTTTCTGAAGTGAATAAAGAAATTTCCCGTAATCCAGGATGCGGCATACCGGCGGCTTGGCTTCCGGGGAGATCTCGACCAGGTCCAGATCCTTTTCCCTGGCAATCTCCAGGGCCTGCGCAATGGGAATTATCCCGACCTGGGTCTTTTCCTCATCGATTAAACGGACTTCCTTGGCCGGGATCTCTTCGTTGATCCGGTGCGGATTCCTTTTCTTATTAGGGATGGGTTTATTGTATCTCATAATTCAAACTCTTTTCCTCGATTTTAATTTTGATTTTTTGCATGAATTCGGACAAGTTTATCTTGCCTTGATCTCCTTTTTTATGAATTCGGTAAGAAATGTTCGCCTCCTTCTCTTCCTGGGCACCGAGTACGATGATATATGGGATTTTCTGCATTTCAGCGTCACGGATCTTGCGGTTGACCCCTTCAGCGCGCGCATCGAGTTCCACACGCAAACCGCCGCCACGCAGCTTTTCGAGCACGCCGCGAGCATAGGGCAGGCAATCGTCATTGAGCGGAGCGATAAGGGCCTGCAGCGGAGCCAGCCAAAGCGGGAAAAAGCCCCGGTAATGTTCAATCAGCACTCCGAAAAAACGCTCCAGAGAGCCAAGCAAGGCCCGGTGCACCATGTAAGGCTGGTGGGCAGCGCCGTCGGCGCCGATATACTTCATGGCGAAACGTGCCGACATGTTGAAATCGAACTGGATGGTGGTGCATTGCCAGAAGCGGCCCAGGGCATCCTTTATCTTGATGTCGATCTTGGGGCCATAAAAAACAGCCTCGCCCTCCATGCGCTGGTACGGAAGCTGGCGGACAGTCAAGGCTTTGACCAGGGAGGCTTCGGCCTGGACCCACATTTCATCGCTGCCGGCATACTTGCCGGTGATCCGGGGGTCACGGACAGCAAGCTCAATTTTAAACTCGCTGAAACCGAAAGATTTGAGCAAATCAATCGAGAAATCGAGCACGCGCAGGATCTCCTCATCGATCTGCTCGGGGGTGCAGATGATATGAGCGTCGTCCTGGGTGAAGCCGCGTACTCGTAAAAGTCCATGCAGCGTGCCGCTCCGTTCATAGCGGTAAACTGTCCCCAGTTCGGCCCAGCGCAGAGGCAGGTCGCGGTAGGAGCGCTGCCGGGACTTGTAGACCATGATATGGAATGGACAATTCATGGGCTTCAGGTAGTAATTCAGGTCATCTATGGCCATGGGGGCATACATAGAGTCCTTGTAAAAATCCAGATGGCCGGAGGTCTGCCACAGCCACTCGCGGCCGATATGGGGAGTAAAAAGAAGTTCGTACCCGCCTTCATAGTGCCGTTGTTTCCAGTAGGACTCAATTATGTGGCGCATGCGCGCCCCGCGCGGATGCCAGTATACCAGCCCCGGACCAGCTTCTTCCTGAAGCGAGAAAAGATCCAGGGTTTTGCCCAGCAGTCGGTGATCGCGCTCACGGGCTTCCTTAAGAAATCGCAGGTGCTCGCTCAAGGCCTCGGCATCGGCAAAAACCGTCCCGTAGATCCGCTGCAGGGAATGACTCTTTTCGTCGCCCTTCCAGTAAGCGGCGGCCACACTGAGCAGCTTGAAATGCTTCAGCAATCCGGTCGAGGGCAGATGGGGACCGCGGCACAGATCGACAAAATCGCCCTGTTTAAAAACCGAGACCTCATCACCGCCGACTTTCTCTTCCAGCAGTTCCACTTTAAGCATCTGCCGGCGCTCGAAAAAATAATCCCTGGCCTGGTTTTTCGACCAGATCTCCCTGCCTATCGGCTGATTCTGCTTGACCAGGTGCGCCATCTTCTTTGAGATTTCCGTCAGATCGTCTTCGCTGAAGGGCCGGTCGGTCAGGAAATCATAGTAAAAACCATTTTCCACGGCCGGACCTATGCCGTACTGGGTTCCGGGAAACAATTCGAGCACGGCCTGGGCCAACAGGTGAGCTCCCGAATGACGATAGACATCCAGGGCCTCTGGCGAACGAGGATAAATCTCCTCCACGCTGTCGCCGGGAACTGAAGGCGCTCCTATCTCTCTAAGTTCGCCATTTATTTTAAGCAAAATCGCCTTTTCTTTTTCCATGAATAAAATAGGCGCGGGCGGGCTCGAACCGCCGACCTCTACCGTGTCAAGGTAGCGCTCTAACCAACTGGGCTACGCGCCTGTATCTTCCCCGCTTACTTGACCAGTGATTTCAGTTCTTTGCCGGCCACGAATTTGGGTACTTTTTTCTTGGGAATATTGATCTTGGCGCCTGTCTTGGGGTTTCTGCCCACCTTGGCTTTTTTCTCGATCACCTTGAAGGTTCCAAAGCCGACCAATGTTACTTTGCCCTGCTTCTTTTTCAGCACATCACCAACCACCGTAACCAGTGTATCGATGACCTTCAGCGCATTGCTCTTGATAATACTGGAATCTTTTACCATCAGCTGGGCGATTTCATTCTTATTCATTTTTAATTCCTCCTGATTGACAAAGGTGAATTTACCTTAAAAGCAACCGAAAGTCAATACCCACAATAAAAAAACATCATGGCCGACCTCATCAACCGGGCGGATTTGGCCCAACCTGGCCGCGAATTTGCTTTTTGGTTAAAAATCCTTTATAATTAGCCGTTAAAATATGAGCAAATTGAGGAAATTCAATGGCAGAAGAATTGTTGAAAAGCATCAAGCAGATCAGCCGGGAGCGCGGCATCAATCCCGACATCTTTTTTTCTGCCATAAAGGAAGCCTTACTGACCGTATCCAAGAAGTATTTTGATCCCGACGCCACCATCCAGATAGAAATAGACGAAAATAAAGGCATTATCGAAGTTTTTGTCTCCAAGCTGGTGGTCAAGGAAGTCAGCGATCCCCTGGCCGAGATCAACTGGAAAGAGGCCTTGAAATACGATTCCAAGGCCCGCGAAGGCGATGTCATCAAAATACACCTCCCCAGTGAGACCCTGGGCCGCATAGCCGCCCAATCGGCCAAGCAGATCATCATGCAGAAGATACTGAAGGCCGAGCAGGAGAATATCTACGAAAAGTATTTCCAGCTGGCCGGCACCCTGATGTCGGGCGAGATCCGCCGCATAGAAAACGGCAACATCATCCTGGGCCTGGAGTGGGGAGAAGCCATCCTACCGCCCAAGGAACTTTCTCCCAAGGACAATTTCCAGCGCGGCGAGGTCATCCATTTCCTGATCAAAAGGGTTTTTTCCGAAGGCAAGGGGCCCCTGGTCCTGGCCACCCGTTACATGAATGATTTCGTTGCCGAACTGATCAAAAAGGAAGTGCCGGAAGTCTCCGAAAACATTGTCAGGATATTCGCCATTTCCCGCGAACCGGGGATCAAATCCAAAGTGGCCGTGTATTCGACCGACAAGGCCATTGACCCGGTGGGGGCCATTGTGGGCATGAACGGCAACCGGGTGCTGGCCATCACCAAGGAACTGCGGGGTGAGCGAATCGATGTCATCGCCTGGAGCAATGTCCCGGAAAGGTTTATCGCTTCCGCATTGACGCCCGCCGAAGTGGTAAGCGTTCACCTTGTCGACCCGGTCAACCACGTGGCCGAAGTGACCGTCAAGGATGAAACTCTATCTGCGGCCATCGGCAAAAAGGGAGTCAATATAAAACTTGCTTCCAAACTTACCCAGTGGGATATCCAAATCGCCAACCGCAAAAGCGAACACAGCGAAGAAAAGCAAACCAAACAATAGGAGGGCGAGAATATGTCTACGACAATCAAGCTTCATGAAGCCACCAAGCAATTCAAGATCTCTAATAAACTGGCCATGCACTTTCTGGAAAAGATCAATCTGCCGGTCAAGTCGCACTCCTCGGTCATAACGGTCGATCAACTGGAATTGCTGCGTGAATTGAGCGCCAGTCCCAAAAAGATCAGCGCTCTGGAAGCCGAACTCGCCAAAGGCAGAACCGGCAAAAAGGCGTCTACGGCACCAGCGCCTAAAAAGGACACGTCCCCTACTGAGGCTGGCAAAGAGACCGCGGAAAAAAAGAAAGCGGCCGACAAGAAGCCGGTGCCGGGTAAAAAGGAAAGCGCCAAAAAACCGGCTGAAAAACAATTTCCCGAAAAAATGACTGCGAAAAAGCAGGCGGTCGAAAAAACAGCGGCCGCTTCACCACCTAAAGGCGACACGTCCCCCACAGGGGGCAAGCTGCCTTCAGCAGGCAAGAAAACTGTCCCTGAAAAACAAGTCGCGTCACCTGCGGACAAACCGACCGCGCCCTCAGCATCCAAGCCCGCTGCGGCGCCTGCCGCCGCCCACGCGGCTTCGACCCCGACAGTGGTCAAGCCCAGCGCCGCTCCGCCATCCAGGCCGGCAACGCCGGCGGTTGAGCCCCCGGCAACGTCCAAGCCAGCCGCCGCTCCGCCACCCAGGCCCTCCCCACCCGCCGCGCCCAGGCCCCAACCGGGACCACAAAGGATTTTCAGGCCGGCAGCGCAGCATGGCAGAAGACCACCCTACCAGCAATCCCAGCGCCGTTCCGAACCGCGGCCGGCTCCAGCGCCCAAAAAGGAAATAATCGTAGAGCCCCTGTCCCTGCCGGCCAAGATCCAGATCACCGATTTCTGCACGGTCAAGGAATTGGCAGAAAAACTGACCATTAAATTGAAGCTCCTGGAAGATAAAATAGCCCAGATGAAAATGAACTACATGGGCAACCAGATCATGGAAAGCGCTGACATAGAAAAATTATGCGCCGATTTCGGAGTGGCCCTCGAGATCCTCCCTTACGAGGATTTCGTCTTCCAGGCCCAGGTGGCCAGGAGCGGCGCAAAATTGACCCCGCGGCCTCCGGTGGTCACCGTCATGGGCCATGTGGACCACGGTAAAACCACACTGCTGGACACACTGCGCAAGACGCGCGTGGCCGAAAAGGAAGCCGGTGGCATCACCCAGAAGATCGGTGCTTACAAACTGCGCACGCCTGAGGGAACTATTGTCTTTGTCGACACACCGGGGCACGAAGCATTCACCAATCTGCGGGCCCGGGGCGCCAAGGTCACCGATCTGGTCATCCTGGTCGTGGCCGCCAACGACGGCGTGCAGCCGCAAACCGTTGAGGCCATTCACCACGCCCAGGCCGCCGGGGTGCCGATGATCGTAGCCATCAACAAGATAGACATCCAGGGAGCCGACATAGAAAAGATCAAGCAGGACCTGAACAAGAATAACATTCTTGTAGAAAGCTGGGGCGGCAAAGTGGTTTCCGTTGAAATATCGGCCAAAAACAATATTAACCTTGACACTTTGCTGGAAATGATCCAGCTCACTGCCCAGATTCAGGAACTGCAGGCCTTCCCCCATATCCCGGCCCGTGGCACCATTATCGAATCTCGGCTCGACCCCCAGCTGGGACCGATCGGCACGGTGCTGATCCAGCATGGTCAGCTGAAAAAAGGGGATTATTTCATATGCGGCCATTCCCTGGGCAAGATCAAATCGATCTACGATGACAACGGCAACATGCTTAATTCAGCCCAGGTTCCCGATCCGATCGAGATCATGGGTTTTGCGGCCGTGCCCCAGGCCGGTGACATATTCCAGATCGTCGATGACCTGGATAAAGCGAAAAAGATCATTGAGATGCGCCAGATCAATCAGAAAGCTTCCCAAAACAAGGACTTTCTGGTCGAAAAGAAACTGAGCCTGCAAAACCTTTTCCAGATGGTCGAACTGGAGAAGATCCAGACTTTTCCGGTGATCGTCAAAGCCGACAACTTCGGCAGTGCGGAAGTTCTGGGACAGATCCTCGACCGTCTCAGCCAGGAAAAATTGAAAATTGAAATCATGCACAGCGGCCTCGGCAATATCACCGAAGGCGATATCCTGCTGGCTTCGACGGCCGGCGCGGTCATTCTCGGTTTTAACGTCAAGGCGCCGCAAAAGATTCTCTCTATGGCCAAGATGGAAAAAGTGGAAATCAGGCTATACAGCGTTATCTACCACCTGGTCGAAGAAATTGAAAAGGCCGTCAAAGGCAAGATCGGCCCGCAATACCAGGAAAGCCTGATCGGCAAGGTGGAGATCCTGCAGAAATTCAAGATTTCCAAGGTGGGAATCGTAGCCGGATGCGTGGTCCGCGAGGGCAAGGTCACCCGCAAATCCAAGCTCAAGATCATGCGCGAAAGCGACCTGGTCTTCGCAGGCGAGATCGAATCCCTGAAACGCATCAAGGATGAAGTTTCCGAGGTTCGGGCCGGGACCGAGTGCGGCATCCGCATAAAAAATTTCAGCAACATTGAACCAGGAGATATCCTGGAAATTTATGAAACGTCCATCATCCCATGATGATCGGCCTGCTGGAGATTGATTTGTTCAGCGAGCAATTTCACAGTCTGAAAGAGAAAAGGCGGCTGCTTTCCAGCCTGAAGGAGCGTTTGAAACATAAATTCAACATCGCCGTGATGGAAAGCGATTTTCAGGACCTGTGGCAGCAAGCCCAGCTGTCAGTCGTTTCCCTGGGAGCGAACCGGTCTATCCTGGAAAATACATTCAAGCAGATCGAAGATTTCATTTTCCTGAACTACGCTCTGCAGATCAGTAAAATAAATATTCAGTATTTTTAAAATGCCCTTTCGCCTGGAAAAATTCACCAGCACGCTGCAGCAAGCCTTGGCAGGGATTCTCACCAGGGACAGTTTGAATCCGGATTTCAAGCTTGTCACCATCCTGAGGGTCCAGCTCGGCCGCGACCTGAAAAAGGCAACCGTTGCCATTTCCTGCCCATCAGGCAAAGAGGATCATGTGCTGCAGCAGCTCAACCGCTCCCGGGGCTTCATAAAACGGCAGCTTGACCGGAAAATGATCCTGCGCCACATGCCCGAACTGGAATTTGTCAAGGATTCGGCCCAGGAACTCGAGCAGCAAATTTCCCGCCTGCAAAAAGAAGGGGATCATGAAAGTACGCGTAGCTGAGAAGATCAGGCAAGCCAAAAATATAGCCATTAGTTCGCATGTCCGCCCCGACGCAGATTCAATCGGCAGCGGTTTGGCCCTGTTTCTCATGCTCAGGCAAATGGGCAAAACCCCGGCTTTTTTCAATACCGATCCCGCCCCCTATCCCATCAGCCGTTTGCCCGGCTATGAGCATATCCGCAGCGGTCAGATTTATCCGCAAACCTTCGAACTGGTCATTCTGATCGAGGGCGGCAATGAGGAGAGGACCGGCCAGAAAAATTTAAAGGATTATTTTTGCATCAACATCGACCATCATGCCAGCTCGAGCGACGACGCCGATATCAATTGGGTGGTCCCCGATGCCGCGGCGGTCGGAGAACTGGTCTATGAACTGGGATTGGAACTGGCCGTGGATTTCAGCCGCGACATCGCCTTCAACCTTTATGCGGCCATCGCCTCCGACACCGGTTCGTTCAAATATTCCAATACCACGCCGGCTTCACTGGCCATCGCCGCCGATCTTACCATCCGCGGCGGCTTCAAACCTTTCGAAGTCAGCAACCTGTTGTTCAACTCCAACCCTCAGGAAAAGATCCGCATGCTGACCCGGGTTTTGTCCACCCTGGAAATGGCCATTGGTGAACGTGTGGCCATGATCCATTTCCAGCGGGATTTCTTAAGCCAGCTCAGGCTGAAAGACATTGAAACCGAAGACATTATCGCCATCGCCCGCTCCATCGACGGCGTGCAGGTACTGCTGTTCTTCAAGGAGATCGCCGATAATTACTTCCGCGTCTCTATCCGTTCCCGAGACAACTTTTCGGCCCGCCGGGTCGCCCAGACCTTCCACGGCGGCGGCCATTATCACGCAGCCGGTTTCTTTTTCAGCGGCGACCTGGCTGCCGCCAAAAAGGAGATCCTGAGGCTGGTCGCTGACCAATTCCAATGATCCATGGCCTGATAGCTGTCAACAAGGAAAAGGGCGTCAGTTCCCATGCGCTGGTTGCCAGCATCCGCCGGATCTTCAAAACCAGTAAAGCGGGCCATTTCGGCACCCTCGATCCCACCGCCACCGGCCTGCTGCTCATAGCCCTGGGCCATGCCACCCGTTTTTTCGATTTTTATGTCAAACAGAACAAATTGTATTCCGGCCTCATCCGTTTCGGGTTTGCCACCAGCACTTATGATTCCGAAGGCAAGCCCCAGAAAGCCAAGCAGGACATCGACCTTCAACAAATCAACCTGGAAACCCTGCTGGCCGGATTCCGGGGCAGACAAATGCAAATGCCACCGGCATTTTCCGCAAAGAAATTCAAGGGCAAGCCGCTGTATACGTATGCCCGCCGTCAGCAGGAGGTCCCCATTAATCCGGTTGAAGTCAGCATCCACGAGTTGACCGGGCGGGTGATCGACCATGATACCCTGGAATTCAGGGCCTTGACATCGTCGGGAACATACATCCGCTCCCTGGCCCACGATCTCGGCCAGAAAGTCGGCGTCGGAGCATATCTGTTGGAATTGAAAAGGGAAAAGATCGGTTCTTTCAGCCTGGAACAGGCAAAGACCCTGGCCGAGATCGCAACCCTGGCGGAAGCCGGGAGCGGTCTGCAGGCGGTCATCCCCATCGAATCACTCCTGGATGAATATCCCAAAATGATCGTCAACCAGACCGGCCGGCGCTGCATCTGCAACGGCATGGCCCTGAAAGCAGCGGATGTCCTTAAGATATTCCCGGCCCCGAGCACGGCATATTTCCGCATCTTCGACGACGAGGGCAAGCTGCTGGCCATCGCCCGGAAGGAAGCGCAATCCCTGAGCTTCAAGCCTTACCTGGTCATTCCCGAAAGCGAGCCAGGCAACTGATTCGCTTTTTTTAACGCAGCCTATGAACCGGAAAAAATGATCTTGCGAATTTCGTCGAGTGCAACCTAAAAACGACGTCGGCGCGGATTGGTTGCCAGGGACGATGAACTGGCAGCGGCCGCCGCAGTGATTCGAGTCGCGCTCCAGGTGCCGCTGATAACGTTATCGGATGTCCGGTAGCGTTTACAGGTCCCGCTCATGGTGTTGGCATCAGAAAAAGTCCCCGTATATTCATAGGTGACGTCGGGAAATGCCAGGTTGAAGACAACTTCGTCGTCCATGCCTTCATTGAAAGTATAGGTCCCACTGCCGCCGTCACTGTCGGTCACGGTGCCGCTTTTATGGGTACCAACGAAGACAAGCGTGACATTGAATGAACTGTTATCGTTATAGGACTCGAAAAGTGACCAGGAGCCCTGGATATTGTCTGTTGCCACAGCACTGGCGTTCAAGCTGTAATCTTCCGACATCGTGATGGTGCCATGGCTCTCGACATCGACTCCATCCAGTTTCACGAGCAGGTAGGAGTAGCCTTCGGCAAGAACATAGCTGTAATCGACCAGAGTGCCCTGCGGGTAGGTATAGGTTCCCGTCTCCGGAGTTCCGTTAACTCCGGTTCCCCTGATAACGGTCAGGGTGAATTCGGTGTTAGAGTCCGAATATGCCCGCAAGGTGTGATCGCCGGATACGGTGATCGTCCCGCTGGCCTCGACTTCCTTGCCATCCAGGAGCACTGTCAATTTTGCATACCCTTCATCAAGTTTGTAGCTGTATGTCAATTGATTGCCTGCATCCAAATAATATGTTCCGGCAAGCGGTGTCCCGGAAACACCGACGGATACCGTAACCGTCACCGTATAGGTTTCCACAGCCGCTTTCTTGCAACCGTCAAACAAAAAAATCGCCGCCAACAGGACCGCGGCCAAGACTGGAATTGTTTTTCTTATCATTTTTACCCTCATCAGGATCTACAGCTGTATCCCCAGACCCAGCGCCAGATGGAAGCCGCCCAAATTGCTGCGCACGTCATCAATTTTATCGGACGCATACATGTAACCAACGGATGCCTCTGCGAAAATATTCTTGTAAAGCCCGTAGGTGAAAGCCAGATTTCCCCGCACGCCGATACCTGACTGCTTGGCCGAATCGGAGCGGAGCCGGATATTCGAGTCAATTTTGCTGATTGTCGATTCGATGTCATTGCTGATGGAGCAGATACCGACTTCCGTCCTGATCGCGATCTGGTTCTCTTGGAAATAACCGGCAAAAAATCCGCAGCCCCCGGCTGTGACCCTCTTGGTCAGCGTTCGCTTCATATTGATGTCCACGTCGAATGAATTTTTCGAATCCCAGCCTGTCCAGCTGTCGCGCAACGGGAAATAGCCGTGGCTGGCCCACAAATATATGTTCCCGGAAATCGCGACCGCAGCCTTGGCTTCAAAAAAAATTTTGCTCTGACTGGCCTGACCAGTGAAATTGTTGGCGGCCATATTCAAGTAGTTGCCGTAGAGTGTGAGGATGACCCTGTCCCCGGCAGCGCTCGCAACGCCCGAAAAAAGAAGCACAAGTAAAACCAAGCCTATCGGCTTTTTCATGAACGCCTCCTTAGCAAATTCCATGCCAGCGAACCGCTTCCTGCGTTTTCGTGCTCAGGAATCCCGTCTGCATCGGACCGTTGGCAGCTCCGAGGGACTTTCTGCGGTCGCTGGGTGACTCCTTGGCATCGTTATCTTAACACATTTTTCAACATATATAAACCTGCCAAAGTGATTTTTCTTGCCGACCGTGATTTCCAGGTGGGAAATGTTCTCCATTTCTGAATGCAGCGCATCCATCAGAGAGAAGTCCTCCACTCCAGCCTTTCTCATCAAATCAAAAGGCTTGAACCGCCTTTGTGATCGGTTAGAGAAAAAAATCACCGCGGCAGATCAGGCGGGTGAAATTGTGAACAAAAATTCCCTGCTTCCAGCTGACGACGATCTTTTCCGCGCCGCAGTCGATGGTCAGGCGGTCCCGGACCTTTCCCAGCCGCCGCAAAACAGCGAACACAGCGGCGCTGCCGGTAGAAGAAGCCTGGGTCACCCCGACTCCCCGCTCATAGAAAAAGACCCGGCAGCTTGGGGGCTGCAAGGCCGCCGTGCCCACAGGGGGGGGGTCGGCATTGCTGAAATGGACGAATTCCACATTGACCCTCTCGGGGAACATGGGGTTGCATTCCAGTTTTTTCCCCAGGGCGGCCAAGCGCCCGGGGGCAAGCCGCTCCCGGCAAAGGACCACGGCATGGGGATTGCCCACGGAAACCGGATAAAATTCCAGGCCGGCGCAGCGGAAACGCTCCTGCCCGTCCTTTAGAAAAGGAAAAAACCGGCGCTGGGAAAAATCGGGCCGGCCGATCTCCACATCAAGCTGGAAGACCGGACCGCGGCGGGCCAGGAGGTCGATCCGCCGTGAACCCACGGCGGTAAGGAGCCGCAGCGGCGAAGCCGCCAGGCGGCGCTGGAACAGGACCGCGGCCAGTCCGGCCATGCCGTTTCCCGACAATTCGGCCGCGCCGCCGTCGCGGTTGAATATCTCAAAATGAATCCCCTGATTTCCGACCCGGTAGAAGACCGTTCCGTCGGCGCCGACCCCGCGCTGCCGGTCGCAGATCTCTTTGGCCAGCGCGCCTTTGTCCCCCAAGGGGAAGGCGGCCTTGCGGCCTGCGCTGTCCGCGGCAGCGGCCGGCAGATCACGACAGTCGATCTCGATGAAATCGTTGCCGAAGGAACTGGTCTTGTAAAAGATCATTCAGGCAGGGCAAAACGGATGTACACCTCATCGCCGTCGCGGTTGATCAGCAGCAGGACCATGGAACCGCTGCGCCGTCCGGCCAGGAAGCTTCTTAATTGAGCCACACTTTCCAGTACGGTGCGGTTCACGGCCAAAATCACGTCACCTGGTTTGATGCCGTTCTCGGCGGCCGCGCCGCCCCGTTCCACGTTCTCGACCACCAGGCCCTTGGCCGTTTTTAATCCATATTCGCGGGCCAGGCCCGGGGTATTCTTGACCAGGGCCATGCCCAGGCTCATGTTTTTGCTCTCGGCCACAGCTTGTTCGCGGGCTTCTTCCGGAGCCTCGATGACCTTGACCTTGAGCACCTGTTTGTCGCGGTTGCGAAAAATGGCGACGCTGATCTCATCACCGGGTGTCGAATTGGCGATCTCCATCTGCAGGTCGGCCGCCGACTTGACCGCCTTGCCGTTGATGGCCACGATCAGGTCATAGCGTTTCAGGCCGGCTTTCTGGGCCGGGGAATTTTCCTCAACCCGCGAAACCAGTACCCCGGCAGTGGGCAGGTCCAGGTCCTTGGCATCGCTGGCGCTGATGTTCTGGATCTGGATGCCGAACCAGCCGCGTACGACCTTGCCCTTGGTTTTCAGGTCGGCCACGACTTTCTTGGCCATGTTGGCCGGAATGGCGAAGCCGATGCCGATATTACCGGCGCTGGGGGTGAGGATGGTGGAGTTGATGCCAATGGCCTCGCCCTTCATATTGATCAGCGGCCCGCCCGAATTGCCCATGTTGATGGCAGCATCGGTCTGCAGGAAGTCCTCGTACTGGGCCAGGCCGAGATGCCGGCCCGTGGCCGAAATTATCCCCGAAGTGACCGTCAGGTCCTGGCCGAAGGGGTTGCCGATGGCCAGCACCCACTCGCCTACTTCCACGGCATTGGAATCGCCCAGATCAATGAAGGGGACGTTCTTGCTGTTGATCTTCAGCAACGCCAGATCGGTTTTGGGATCGGTGCCGATGATCTTGGCGGTGAACTCGGCATTGTCGAGATTGAAAATTTTCACCTTGACGGCATCCCTGACCACATGGTTGTTGGTCAGGATATAGCCGTCGGCCGAGATGAAGAATCCCGAACCCTCGCCGGAACGCTTTTCCTGGCGCCGCGGAGTATTGAAAAACTGGTCGAAGAAATCGTCGCCGAACCTGGAGCGCCTCTCCACGATCGACTCGGATATCACCTTGACCACCGCCGGTTTGACTTTGCGGACGATGTCGACGAAACTGTTGGGAACGACCGCCTGCGAAACTGATTCAGCCCTGGCCACGGCCGGGCTGATGACAGGCTCGTTATTGACCGATTTTTGCAGGAAACCGAAACTTAAGGCGAAAAAAAGCGCTCCGGCCAGAAAACTGGTCCCGGCGATTAAACCTATTTTTTTCATGTGATCCTCCTTATCTTATCTAGAAATATCAAGACGTAAAAAAACCTGATAAAGTTTCATCATTTGCCCAGACTTTGGATAAAATTGATGATTCCCAGGTACAGCCCGGCGGCAACGGCCTGGCGGTATGAGGGCGAGGCCAGCCGCTTGGCCTCGTTCAGGTTGCTGAGAAAGGAGACCTCGATCAGCGCCGCAGGCATCTGCGCGCCCAACAGAACGTAGAAAGGCGCCTTCTTCACTCCCAGATCGTCTACGGCATCGTATTTTTGCTTCAGGTTGGCGACCATGCCCCTCTGGATCGACTGGGAAAGGATCCTGGATTCGGAAATCTTGCTGTTCTGCAGTATCTGGTTCAGGATGGTACGCATATCGGCCATGGATTTGCTGCTCATGGCATTTTCCTGGGCGGCCACTTCCATGGCCCGGGGATCGGTGGTGATGTTCAGGTAATACGATTCCACGCCGCGGGCGGTCAGCCGCGGCGCCGAGTTGGTGTGGATTGAGACGAATATGTCGCCCTGGTTGGAGTTGGCTATGGCCGCCCGTTCCTCCAACGGCACATATTCGTCGCGGCAGCGGGTGAGAATGATCTCGAATTCCACATGTTCATTTAAAATAGCGTTCAGCCTTTTGCCGATATCCAGGGTGATGTTCTTTTCCTGCAAGTCAAGGCGACGGTTGATCGTACCGGGATCCTTGCCACCGTGGCCCGGATCAATGACGATGCGGTGCACGCCCAGCCCGAGCTGGCGGGCGATGGAAGGGCTGCCAGGTCCAGCGGACTGGCGTCCCCCTGGGGGGCTGCCCTCAACCACGGGGAGATTCTGCTCCCGCGTCTGCTGGGCATGGCTGACGAATTCGGCCTGACTGTATATGTCAAAAACGATGCGGAAGGGGGAGGTCAAGTAAAAACGGTTGTATTTGCCGATCTGGTCGAAATCAAAGACCACGCGGATGGTCTGGGCGTTCCATTTGCCGATACGTATCCTCTGCAGGTTCCCGGCCTGGATCTTGATCTCACTCTTCTTTTCAAAAGGGTAATCAGCGGCAAAGCGGCAGTTTTTCAGATCAAAAAACAGGCGGCCGCTGCTGCTGCCCTTAAGGGTTTTTTCGGCGATCTTGATTTCGGCGCTGAGATCCAGGACCACGCGCGTGTATTCGGGATAAGAATAATAGCGGATGTTCTGCAGATTGACCGGTCCCCTGGCCGGCAGGGCCAGTGAGACCGCCAGCATGAAGTATATTCCCAATAAACGTTTCAACACGGTTATAATGTACTAAAAATTCAACCATAAATCAACATCGGCCGCACCAAAGCTGGGGATCGGGTCGCGTTTATTTGCCCTTGGGTCCGGAATATTTTTTAAACGGCCGTTGCGTCGTTTGCGAATTCTTCATGGAGCGGCCGGAATTTTTTTCGCTTTTGCTGATTTGCACCCGCGCCTGTCCCCCAAGGGGACGGCGGCCCTGAAGTCCCGCCTGGCGGCGGGTGTTTTTGAACTGGTTGACAAAATTTTTGGCGCCCATGTTTCTCCAACCGTGATCATACCACGATTCAGAGGAATTTGGGACTGGAGCGCTTGAATACCTTAAAAAATCCCTCTCTCCCCCCTTTCATTGTGACCCTTAAAAATTAATTACTTAATAAATACTTTGAAGCAACCGTCAAAACAATCGGGAAATATCTGATTTCGGCATTCGAAAAACCTTAGGTGCATTGAAGAAGTGTTAGTGATAGTGTTAGTGTTAGGAAGAAGTAAGAAAGTGTTAGTGTTAGTGTTAGGAAGAAGCAAGAGTGTTAGTATTAGTAACTGCATTTAGACGAAATCCTTAATTTGCCTGTTGCTTATTTGTGATTTGGTGCTTGGGATTTGGGATTTTTCTTCACCGTCAACCGTACACCGTACACCTTACACCGATTTCCACCTTGCCCCCTAGCCTCTTCCGACTGTCTACTGCCTACTGTCTACTGTCTACTGTGCTTCACATATCCAGGGAGGTGATACCCTCCTTGATGGCGTATTTGGTCAATTCGGCGATGCTGAATATTTCAAGCTTGTCCATGATGTGCTGGCGGTGCGTTTCAACGGTCTTGACCGACACGCTCAATTGAGCGGCAATGCGCTTGGTGGTGCTGCCTTCGGCCAGGAGCTGCAGGATCTCCTTTTCGCGCGGGCTGAGCAATGAGGGATTGCTTTTGCGCATGCGCTGGATGTAATCGCGGATAACCACCCCCGAGATCATGGAACAAAGGTATGTCCGCCCCGAAACCACCTGGCGAATGGCCTGGATCATTTCATCGAAGGCACAGTCCTTGAGCAGGTAGCCCATGGCCCCGGCTTCGAACATCCCGGCCACAAAACGTTTGTCAGCGTGCATGGAAAGGGCAATGATGCGGCAGCCCCATTCCTTGGCCACGATATGGCGCGTGGCGTCCATGCCGTTCAGGTCATCCATGGAGATGTCCATGATGATGATGTCGGGGCGCAGCTGTTCGGCAAGGCGGATGGCTTCACGGCCGTTCTTGGCTTCGGCGACCACTTCCAGGCCTTTTTCCTTTTCGAGCAGGGTGCTCAAGCCGTCACGCATGATCTTGTGGTCATCGGCGATAAGGATCTTGACGCTCATGAATTCTCCTTTCTGGCTATCGCCCCGCGCTCATGCAGCGGAACGGTCAGTACGATCTGCGAACCCTTCCCGGGCTTGGATTTGACCTCCAGGCCGCCGCCAAGATAATTCAGGCGTTCGCGCATGCTGAAAAAGCCGAAGCCGCCGCTCTGCCCCTTGGGACTGAAGATCCGCGAAGCATCGAATCCCACCCCGTCATCATTGACCTGGATCTTCAGGAACGGTTCTTCAAGGGAAAGGATGACCTTGGCCTGGCTGGCCTGCGAATGCTTGCCCACATTGACCAGCAGTTCACGCACAACCTGGAACAGGATCACCTGCCGGTCATTATCCAATTCAGGATTCGCCAATACGGCTTTCGAATTCAACCGGGACATGGAACTGCTCCTGGATCCGCTCGGCCAGCCATTCCAGCGCAGCCGTGAAGCCCAGTTCATAAAGGACCGGCGGACTGAGATCGAAGATCAGGGAGCGGGCGTCCTGGATGCTGCACTCCAGCAGGCGGCCGACAGCGGCCATTTCATTTTTTTCGGCACCAGCGATCCATGCCTTTTTCCAGGGTGGCGATCTTCAGTTTGCACAGGGCCAGGTTCTGCCCGATCTGGTCATGGAGCTCGGAGGCGATGCGGCGCCGCTCCTTCTCCTCGATCAGGGTCAGTTCCGAGGTCAGGGAACGCAGCTGCTCCTGGTAGGCCAGCAGCCTGGCTTCGGCCTCCTTGCGCTCGCTGACGTCCTTGGTGATCACCATGACGCTGTTCTCGGCCGTCTTCACATAGTCCACCTGCAGCCATTTTTTTTCGCCTGTGCTCAGGTAATTATATTCGATCTCATGATTCTGGTTTTTGCCATTGTCCATGACTTGCCTGATCCGGGTAACGTAATCCGGATTTTCGCTGAAAAGTTTTTCAACGTCGACACCGAAGTATTGCTTGATTTTTTCCTGTGTGATCCTGAACGCCGCCTGGTTGGCATTGGTCAGGATGATGCGGCCGATCGCCCTGGTGCGTCCAGATATAAGCAGGATCGGGGATATTTTCGAACGTACGCCGGAATGTCTCCTCGCTCTGGCGCAAATCCTCTTCTTTATTCTTGCGCTCGCTGATGTCGCGTCCGATGGCGATGATGCCCTTGGGCCGGCCCTTGGCATCGTTCAGCAGCGTGGCCGACACTTCCAGGGGAATGCTGCCGCCGTCTTTTTTCCTGAAAGAATATTCCGATTTGGACATTATTATTTTTTTTAATGAAAGCCGCTGTTCGTTTCTCCAAAACAACATGTTCAAGCCCGGCGATGAAATCATAAGAACTGGCACCGATCACTTCATCGAAAAAATATCCGCCGCTCTTTAAAAATTGCTGGTTGATGGTGAGCAGTTTGGCGTTGAGATCCAGTACCACGATGATATCGGGAGAGATATCGATCAGGGTACGGTAGTATTCTTCGCTTTCGCGCAGCGCCGTCTCGGTCTGCAGCTTGGAGATCAGGGTCCCGGCCTCCTTGCCGATCATTTCCAGGATGCTTTTTTCCTCGGGGCTGAAAACCTGCCGCTTGCAGCTGGCCATGTTCAGGGCGCCGATCACCCGGCCCTTGGCAAGGAGGGGGATGCTGCTGGCCATGCGCCAGCCCCAGGACTTGGCCAGGTCGGGAATGGTTTCCCGGACATGGTCGACAAAGACCGGCTCCCCTTTCAGCACCTTGGCGAAGGGCAGGTTTTCCACCGCGAGGTATTTTTCTTTCAGGTGATGGTTCTTTTTTCCCCCCCGGGCGGCAAGCAGGTTCATCTTCTTCGCCCCGGGATCGTACAGGAAAACGGCGGCCGTGTCGAAGTCCAGCGGCAGGGTCACGCAATCGAGGATGACCTCCAGCATGTCGGCCAGGGACTCGGCCAGGTTGCCCTTGGAGATGATGCAGTTCAGGATCTCGATCTGCTGGGTGCGGACGCGCTGCGCCGCCTCGGCCAGCTTGCTCTGGGTGATGTCCTCGACCGTACCCTCGTAAAAAACTTCCCTGTCCTGGCCGGAAACCAGTTTCACATTTTCGCGTACATCGATCCTGGAGCCGTCCTTCCGCAGCCACACCGCCTCCAAGCCCTTGATCTCGCCTTCGCGCTTCAACCTGGCCACGTAGTGGGAACGGGGATATTCGACGTCAAAATAATCCTTTTCGAGGTTCCTGGCGGCCAGCTCTTCAAAGGATCCGTAGCCCAGCATCTTGACCAATGAAGGATTGGCATCGACGAAACGCCCGTCGGGGGTGGTACGGTAGATGCCGATGGGCACGTTTTCGAAGAGCTGGCGGTAGCGCTCCTCGCTCTCGGCCAGGGCCTTTTTTACCTTTTTATAGCGCTTGACGTCGACGACGACCAGTTCGCGCGTGTTTTCTTTTTCGTCCATTGGCGGCATTACCTCGCTCTATGTTGAAACATGTTATCCAGTGGCGCTATTTTTGTCAAGGAAGTGAAGGCAAGGGTACAGGGTACAGGGTGTAGGGTACAGGGGAAGATGCGGAGCGAGAGCGATCCTGCGGATCGTCCCAGCAAATTTTTTTTCTTGCCGTATACCGTACACCGTAAACCGTAAACCGATTCCTTCACTTCGAACCTTATTGATTTATGATCGAATTTATGTTATATTAGCCACCTGGTGGGGCTGTAGCGCAGTTGGGAGCGCGTCTGAATGGCATTCAGAAGGTCGGGAGTTCGATCCTCCTCAGCTCCACTTTTACTTCCATCCCATTTAAATCACTTTTTCCGCACTTTTGGCTTTTTCCTTTTTATTTTTACCTTAAGCGCGGGAATCGCGCCGCTTCGTTTCTTCTCTACTCCACTTTAACTTCCCAAAAAAAAACTAGAGAACATACGGGAATATTTAACGAAATCATGTTTCTCGAATGGTTATTGTTCCGACCTTGTCCTGGCGCTGGATGTTATCTTGGCAGCGATCGGACAGATTTGAACTGGCGCACGATATCTCGGATCCCCTGGCCGAACTCCACCTCGGTCCGGAAGCCGAGCTCCTCCCGGATTAGGCCGGCGTCGCATAGCCAGTAATTGTCGCGGGCGCTGCGCAGATCGCTGCGCGTGACCAGGGGCGCCTTTCCCGTCAGCCTGGAGATGGCCTCGGAAACAAAAGCCACGCTCAGCAAGATCGGATGGGGTATCTTCAGCACGCATTTCAGGTCCATTTCCAGAAGCAGCTGATTCAGAATTTCCCGCCATGAGTAGAATTCCTCTGCCGCGACGAAATAGGTTTTGCCCCTGACCGACTCATTTTCCGCGACCAGAACCAGCGCCCGGACCAGGTCCTGCACGAAGCAGATGCTGGTCTGCTTCTCGCCACGGCCGATCAGAGGCACGATCCGCCGCCGCAGCAGGTTCATGACGGCAAGCAACTCTCTCTGCCCGGCCCCCAGCACGTTCGGCGGGCGCACGATCACGATCGGCAGCCTGTCGAAAAAAGCGGCCGCCGCCTGTTCGGCCAGGTATTTGCTTTTCCCATACAGCGACACGGGCCGGCAATCGTCCCCTTCACGCAGAGGATTTTTATCCCGGGCCGGACCCACAGCGGAAATGCTGGAAACCACAACCAATTTCCTCAGTCCGGGATTTGCCTGTGCGCAGGCCTCCAGTATATTGGTCGTGCCTTCCACGTTGGTCCTGAAGTAGCCCGGCCAATCCGGCGCGCTCAGCACGGCCCCGGCATGAAATATGTAGTCCATGCCCTCTACGGCACGGCGCAGGGAATCAAGGTCAAAATAGCTGCCGCTGATGCGAGCAACGGCAAGTTCTGCCAGGGCACGCGGCTCGCTGGCGGGCCTGACAAGACAGGATACAGCGTATCCCCGTTCCAACAAGTGCCGCACCAGGTGGCCGCCGATGAAACCGCTGCTCCCGGTCACCAGCGCTTTCATTTTATTTCTCATTACAAATGAAAAACGCCATTAAATGTAGCCCTGCTGGCGATACCAATCGATCGTGATCTTCGCCCCCTGCTCAAATGGATAGCGGCTTTGAAAACCGAAATCCTGTCTCGCCTTGCGGGTATCATACTTCCAGTAACGGTATTTCAAATACACGGTCAATTCCTCCCGGGTCAGGACCGGGATGGATTTCGTCAGCCTGGAAACGATTTCAATAAAAAACGTAAGCAAGTGAAGCACGAAATAGGGCAGCGGCAATTTGACAGGGTGCTTGCCCAGGATCGAGGCAATCGTTTGATATATCTGCTTCAGCTGATAGGCTTTTTCTTCACCCAGGATATAGATTTCTCCCTGGGCACTGGGGTTCTCGGCAGCATCGATCATCCCCCGGACCACGTCCCAGACGAAACAGACTGTGGCCTCCAACTTGCCGACATTCACTTGCAGACCTTTGCTCAACAGTTTGAAAAAAATGTACAGCCCTCCATCGCTTCCGGGGCCATAGACCACGGGCAGGCGGATGATCGTATAGGGCAGATAGTTTCTCACAGAGGCCAGGAATTCTTCAGCTGCCTGTTTGCTCCTGCCGTAAGCGCTTACCGGCCGGCAGGGCATTTCTTCATTCAATAAATCATTTTTCCCCGAAGGACCCATGACCGTGGCGCTGGAGGCGAACAGGAACCGCTCCAGTACCACGCCCTGCTCGCGGCAGACATCAATGAGATTCTTCGTTCCCTCGAAATTCACCCGGAAAAGTGCGTCTGGGGTCACCCCGCCCAGCAAGGCCGCCAGATGAAAAATGTACTCAGCACCGCGCACGGCCTCCACAAGAGAAGTTTTTTCGAGAAGGTCCCCGTAAACGACCCGGCAATCGAGGCCCTGAATACGGGAAGTGTTTTCGTCCGGCCGGGCCAGGCAAACCACGCGGTTGCCTCTGCGCAGCAGCTCACGCACAAGATGGCTGCCGATGAATCCGGCCGCTCCGGTTACCAGGATCTTCTTGCCTTTCAGGTCCATGCCCTTATTCTTCATGATCATTGAAGATCGACTCCCCCAATGAATGGCTGGTAGGGGAAATTGGTTGTAATTTAAAGCAGCGTCCCGGACAAAGCGGACCGGTGCCTGGAGCAACAGACCGATCACCGCCCTTCTCCTGTTTCCGAAGGTTTGAGCTAAATTCTCCTGCCCTCCTGAACCTCAACCTGGGGCCCACGAGTTTACCGGCCAAGTAAAACCAAAGCGCCGGATACAATGGCCAGGATCGCCATGATCAAGGGAAGGCCCTCAAAGTTCAAATTGAGCAGCGGAATCAGCCCGGTCATGATGAGCCAGATGCCCAGCAGGATCATCCCCAAGCTCTTTGTCAGTTTAAATCTAGCCATTTTGTTATCCTCCTTTTTTACTTTTCATCGCTACTTTTTATAGTACCTCATCGCCTCAGGCATCACCGCTATTATCTTCGTCATGCGCTTCTTGTCGGATGGATGCGTGCTCAGGAATTCCGGCGGCCGATTCCCGGCCTTTTGGGACATGCGCTGCCAGAATCCAATGGCGGCATGGGGGTCATACCCGGCCATGGCCATGAAGATCAGCCCGAGACGGTCGGCTTCGCCTTCCTGGAGGCGGTTGTAGGGCAGGACCGCGCCCAGCTGGACCCCGACACCGAATAGGCCCATCCAGATCTGCTGGGTCTGCTGGGGCTTCTGCTTGAGCGCTTGGGAGAGCACCTGTCCGCCCAGTTGCGCGACCAGCGCCTGGCTCATCCGCTCGTTGCTGTGCTTGGCCACGGCGTGGGCGATCTCATGCCCCATGACGACGGCCAGGCCGGTTTCGTTCCGCGTGAAGGGCAGGATGCCGGAATATACCATCACTTTCCCTCCCGGCATGCACCAGGCGTTGGCTTCATTGTTTTCGACAAGGTTGAATTCCCAGGCGAACCCATTGAGCCCATTGGACATGTTGTTCCGGGCGAAATAGGTTGTCACCGCGTTCTGGATGTTCCTGCCGACACGTTTCACTTCATTCGTATCCGCCGAGCTGGAACTCATCCTGTTTTCCTTCTGGAACTGGTCGTACTGGCTGAAGCTCATGGAAAGCATGTCGGCATCAGAAACGAGCGAGAGCTGGCGCCGGCCGGTGAGCGGCACGAGGCTGCAGGATTGCAACAGGAACGCCGCGATCACAATGACAAACAATCCGGTTTGTATTTTTTTCATGACCACCTCTTTATACGTTTCCTCCCTAGAAGGTTCTTCTCCCCATAAGCAGCCGAACAAAGTTGTATGTAAAGAATCCCATGGCACAGATCGCACCAATAGTGACGAAGATTTTCAAAAACATAACTACCCCCTTTTTCTTGTGCTACTCATCATCTGCCCAACCTGTTTGCCGGCGCGATGAACCAGGCTGTCATTATCTCCTGGTGAGCAATCGGTAAACCACCAGGAGCAAGATGGCTCCCAGGATCGCCCCGATGAACCCCGCCGGCTGGCCCTGGCGATACCAGCCGAAGTGCTGCCCGATGTAGGTGGCCACGAAGGAGCCGGCGATGCCGAGAAGGATCGTAATGATGAATCCGCCCGGGTCACGCCCCGGCATGAGCAGCTTGGCGATGAACCCGACCAAAAAACCGATGATGATGATCCATAAAATATTCATGGGACCTCCTTTGAATGATTACAAGATTCAGCCTTTCACTTTGTCTTTCGCGGCCTTCTTCAACTTGTCGTTGGCGATCACCGCGATATCCACCCGGCGGTTTTTCTGCCTGCCCTCAACCGTATCGTTGACAACGATCGGCTGCGCTTCGCCGTAGCCTGTTACGGAAAATCTCGCCGACTGCACATTCATTGTCGCCAGGTACAAGGACACGGACTGGGCGCGCTCCTTGGACAGCTTCATGTTGTGTTCATCCGAGCCGCTGTCGTCGGTGTGGCCTTCGATCAGGATGTTGGTATCGGGATATTTGTTCAGGATCTTGGCCAGCTTGGCCAGGCTTGTTTTGCTGACCGGCCGCAGGTCCGACTTGTCAATATCATAAAGAATCCCGCTGTCGAAGGTGATCTTGATGCCTTCGCCGATGCGCTGGACTTCGGCCCCTTCGATATCGCGCTGCATTTCCGCGGCCTGCTTGTCCATGTAGCTCCCGATAACGGCACCGGCCGCTCCGCCGACAGCCGCTCCGATGATCGCGCCAAGCACGGTGTTCCCGGCGGCATGGCCGATCAAGCCGCCGAGGACGGCACCGCCGGCGCCGCCGATCACGCCACCCTTTGCGGTCTTGCTCCAGGACGCGCAGCCAACGGCCGCCAATAAAAAAACCACCACAACGAGCAGGGTCACAATTCTCTTCATAATATCCTCCTTCTTTCTCTTAACCTCGCGCCATCGTGTTCCCATTCGTTAGTGAAGGGCACGCCTGATTGCGCGAAAACTACGCTATTTCTTTTTGCGCTCGGCAAGGATCAGCGCGATACCCGCGATGAGCGCGACTCCGCCTACGATCGGCGGCAGCGGAATGGTCTTCTTCTCTGTCGTTGTGACCTGGAGGGGCCCGATATCGACCAGCTTCTCCTTGGTTGTATAGCGTATCCCCTGGTAGACCAGGGCCAGTACTCCCAGAATGATCAAAATAATGCCTGCAAGTTTCATGGAATGATACCTCCCTTCATGTCGAGAAAACGGCTGCCTGCCCCAGCTTCCGCAAGAAGGCAGGCGCCGTACGCACGCAAATTAACCCAGTCCCCTGCAAGGGGGAATAAGAGCCTTAAATAACAAATTTTCTTTGCTGAAAAACACAGAAAATTTATTATAAGGCTCTAAAGGACAGCGGCCAGGCCGATAATCGCAAATATGATGATCACGACAAGGAGGATATCCCTGGTGGACATATATCCTCCCCCGGCATCGGAAGCCGTGATCACATCCTGCGTACCGATCTCGAGCTGGATCGTCGTATCCGTCTGCAGTTCCGCTGTTTTTTCAGCGGCCATGGCCAGGGACGAGGCCAGCACGATCATCAACAGGGCACTCCAGATCCTAGTCTGTTTTTTCATTTTGTTTCTCCTTTTTTATTTTGTCAGGCCGGGCCCTTTCGATACGCAGGGCCCGGACCTGTAGATAATGCTTGCGGATGAATTTTTCACGCGGGGCCAACCGCTGAGCCTGCTCCAGGGACCGCAGCGCCTGCTCGATCTTTTCCTGCTTGGCGTAGGCCAGGCCCAGGACATCATGGGCATAGGCGCTCTTCGCGTCCAGGCTGATCGCTTTCAAGGCATAGGACTCGGCTTCCGCGAACTTGCCTTCTCTCAAGCTGATCATGCCCAGGCTGTACAGCGGATAGGGATCGGCAGCCAGCGCTTCCCTGACTTTTTCCCATTGTTCCTTCGATTTCGTGAAATCCGCTCGGCGGTAATATGCCGTGGCCAGGTTGATGGCGGTCAGCGGGTCATTTTGCAAAGCGGGAAAAGGGAAGGGGCTTTGACCGGCGACAACGGCTAACATCCACCGGGACTGGTTCCGCCCCTTGCCCAATTCCCAGACCTTCATGAAATTCTTGTACTTCATGGCATAGCGGCTGCCGAAGAAGGGATCGTGAAAAATGACCTGGCCTTTGTCGTCATCATAGCCGATGACCACCCGGTAGTGCCCCTTGGCGATCTGTTTGATAGGCCTGGTCAGGGCGATCACCGGTATGCCTTTGGCGACGACCTCCTTCAGGATCCGCAGGTCGCCCTGAAAAGAGTAGCACGCGAATCCCTTGCTCCGCGGATAGAGGACCATCTCGGAGTTGTAGGTCGCCTGGTTCTCGCTGTCGAAGATATCGTCCGTGATCTTCTGCTGGCTAAAGGAGCGCGCTTTGTCCCAGTAGTTGAGGACCATGGCCAGGCAGGCCGGGCCGCAATAATTCCTTTTCAACCATTTTTCGCCGGCAATGTTCTGAATCAGGTATCCCTTCTCGGGTTTCGCATTTTTGTATTTAAAAACCTGGGCGGAAAAGAGACAGGGAGCGATCAATCCCATGCCAGCGAGGAAACTCCATGTCCGTCTTGAAGCCCGGACTTTCGCCAGGATCATTTTTAGGATGGTCTGCTAAAAGATTTTTTTACCCTGCAGCAATCGCAGGATCACGACCACCAAGGCAATGACCAGAAGGACATGGACCAAGCCACCGACGTGAAAAGCGAAAAATCCCAGAGCCCACAGAACGACCAAGATAACTAAAATTGTTCCAAGCATGTCAACCTCCTTTTTCCTTTGCCTCTCGCCGTCCTGTTCCCTGCCGTTGCTGAACGGCACTACAGGCACAATAGAGAAGTTGATAATTGTATTGCATTTATCATGCCAGATTTTTTCACAGTGACAGGGCGGCAGAAAACGGATCGCCCTTCTGGAAAGGGGGAATGGCAGTAGACTGGCGATCAAAAACTTCAATTCAGACAAATTGAGCCGCTTTTCGGATCAACAATTTGGATTGTAAAACAGGACATTTCCTGTTTTGCAGGACATTTCTTGCCTCCCTATCCCAGAAGAATATTCGAATTATCATCATCGGTTTTTAATAAAGAGAGCTTTGGGACGCTTCTGGAGGCCGGGAGATGAGCGAAGATCAGAGACGGGCATGCTCACGGCATCGAACAGCGGCCAAGCTGAAAAAAGATTTGGTATATAACATGCATGGTTTATTTTTAGAAGGAGATCCATCTTGAAAAATGGTCTGTTAAGAATATCGGCCCGGGAAACGCTGATATCGGGAGTAATATCATTGCTGCTCATGACGGGATTGTTGATTTTGCTGATGGTCACCGGCTATTTGTTCAACGCCGATTCGGACGATCACATCACGGCGGCCGCCAAGGAATCGTTCGCATTGAAAAGCGATCTCAAAGGCGATGATATCCAGGTTCATTCCCAGGACGGCGCGGTCACGTTGACGGGAACCGTTGCCGAGGAGCCCCATTTATCATTAGCCGCCAAGACGGTGGCCGATCTGCCCGGGGTCAAGCGCGTGGACAACCGGCTGGCGGTAAGAACCCATTCTGCTATTTCAGCACCGGGCCCTCACAATTTGACGAAGTAGCCAAGGAGGCCAAACAAAATGAATACTTTATTTGTTCTGGAAACAGCGAACTTTAAACCACTGAATGAGATCCTGCACCACATCCTCACCTTCATCTATTATCTTGCCCATCAGATCGGTCTGGGAATCTTCAAGGTCATACAGGCTATATTTTCCGGCACGGTTTTCCCGGAAAGCATTATCGATCCCCTTGGATTCCTGGCCATATTGACCCTGTTCATGTTTCTGGTCAGCATGGATGCTCTCAAGAAAATTGTCTGGATTGTTGTTTGCGCAGCCTGGATATTATTGCTTATCAGAATTCTCATGATCATTTTCAAGCTCGGATAAGTCATCCAAAAAACCAGGATCAATTCTCCGGGGCCCGGCCTCAGAACGAGTGTCCGCCATAACCCGGTCCGGAATTTATAACGGCCTTTATAAACCCATTAGCCGAATTATGTGCTGGAAAAGAGCCATAGGTAGAAAACCGCTTTTTTTTTTGGAAAACTATTGCAATCTTAAAAAACTTTTTACTATAATATTTCCAATGGGATATGCATGACCATGGTAAATATTTTAATCATTCATTCCGACCAGGTAAGCAGCGAAAGGATCAGTAATGTCGTGAGCCAGATGGGCCATACGGCGTTTGTCGCGCCTACTCTAACAGAAGGGCTCCAGCAAGCTCAATCCGGGCCTTTCGCCGTGGTTTTCCTCGAGGCTCAGCTGCCCGACGGCTCCGGCCTGGACAGCATTGCAAAAATCAAGTCCAGCGGCCACGCCCCGGAAATCATCATTATCACCGGTTTCGGCAATCCCGACGAAGCGGAGTTCGCCATCACCAAAGGCGCCTGGGATTACCTCGAGAAGCCCGTCTCGCTGGAAATCATTAAAATGCACATTGCGCGGATCCTGGAATACAAGTCCGACAAGGGAATTAAAACCACCCCCGTGGCTTTGGAGAGGAAGGATATCATCGGCAGCTCGAAACGGCTCGATGACAGCTTCGAGCTCCTGGGCCAGGCGGCGCAAAGCGATGTCAATATCCTCATCACCGGGGAGAGTGGCACCGGGAAAGAGCTTTTTGCCAAGGCGATCCATAGCAACAGCCGGAGGGCCCAGGGTAATTTTGTCATCGTCGACTGCACGGCGCTGCCGGAAACCCTCGTGGAAAGCGTTCTTTTCGGGCATGTGCGCGGATCTTACACCGGGGCCTATGTCAGCCAGGAAGGGCTGGTCAAGCAGGCCGACAAGGGGACCCTGTTCCTCGACGAGATCGGCGAGCTGCCGCTGGCCATCCAGAAGAGCTTCCTGCGGGTCATCCAGGAACACCGCTTCCGCCCGGTAGGAGGCAGCCAGGAGATCAGCAGCGATTTCAGGCTGGTGGGGGCGACCAACCGCAGCCTGGAAGACCTGGTGCAACAGGGGCAATTTCGCGAAGACCTGCTTTTTCGGCTGCGGTCGCTGGTGATCGAATTGCCGCCCCTGAGGGAATGCCGCGACGACCTGAAGGAATTGACCCTGCATTACATGGGCACACTGTGCCAGCGGTTCGGGCTGGAACCCAAGGGATTCTCCCAGGAATTCTGGAATACCGTCAGCAATTACAAATGGCCGGGGAACGTGCGGGAACTGATCCAGGCCCTGGAAAAAGCTTTGCTCGCCGCCAAGGAGGAACCCATCCTCTACCCGCTTCACCTGCCCACTTATATCCGCATCCAGGTGGCGCGCAACGGCATTCAAAAGCAACATGGCGGCCAGGAAATACCGGAGAACGGCACGATCGCTCCCGCGGCGCCGGCCACATTCAAGGAGTTTCACCGGACCGCGGTTTCGACAGCGGAAAAGCAGTATTTCAAGAACTTGATGGAGTCCGTCTCCGGAAATATCGATGAGGCCTGCCGGATTTCCGGCTTGTCCCGTTCCCGGCTGTACGCGCTTCTAAAAAAATACCGGCTGCCCTCCACCTGGTAACCCGATCGATCCCGGTCATCCCCGGAAGCGTCCCCGGTATATTGAATTGGCATCATTCTTGTTTGAAATTTCTTGAAAACGAAGAAAAATGATCTTTTTTTAAGGAGGGATACGAACATGCAACTCCTTTTTTATGCCAGTAAAAATGACGAAAATGAAAATAGACTGGATGCGGCGATCCGCTCCGTGGCCCCGGGAGGAACGATCGAACGTTTCGTCAAGTTGGAAGATTTTCGCAACCGACTGCGCAGCATCATCGAACCAAATTCCATCATGGTCCTGGCAGCGGTCGACCGCGAAGAGCTGTTGGAATTGCAGGCATATCGCGACATGCTGACAGAGATTTTCATTATCCTGGTTCTCCCCGATCGCCAAGAGAGCACCATCAAACTTGCTCATCTTTTAAGGCCGCGGTTCTTAAGCCAGGTCAATGATGATTTCTCGGAGCTGAATCAGATTATTGCCAAAATGATCCGGACTCCTCATGGCCCGCCGCCAACTCCAGTTGCCGCCGGCCGCCCTCCCGGCAATTCCTGATCATGGCCTCTAAGAGAAACGGGTTGAAATTGAATCTGAAAAACAGTAAAAATATCATTAAATAAGAATTGTCTCGTTTTTGGGGACAAGTTAAAAAACAAACTCAAATCCGCATGGACCTTTTCCTGAAAATCTGCCAAGTGAAAATGATTTTTCCGGACACTCCGGGAAAAATACTGCCACATGGCGCAACAAATGCTTGTTGAATAGTGGATCAATTGAAACCTTAAATCAGGAGAGGTGCTATATGCGTAAAAAGATCATGATCATTCTGGCCGCGGTGATATTCCTCGCCATTGCTGCCCTCCCGGTCTCCGCTCAACAAGTGCTGATGAACTCGGCCGAGACCATCAACCAGGGCAACCTCAAGCTTGGTATCTTCCCGACCGTTCTTTTCGGCAAGAACGGTGGTGATTCAGTGTGGGGCGTGGCCGGTCGCTTCGGATACGGACTGACAAAGAGCATCGACATCGAAGCCAAGGCCGCGTTCTTCAAGGGCCTCAAATATTTCGGGGCCGATATCGAGTATTGGTTGCTTAAGGGCGATAAGTTCAACGCCTCGGCGGCGGTGGGCGGGCACATTACGGACTACAAGGGCGGCGGGGACAGCAAGGGCATCGATGCCGCGCTTATGGCCAGCACCAGACCCGCAAAGAACCTGGAGATCTACGGCGGCCTCATGCTCGCCTTCGATTCGGTCAATAATACGAATATCAACTACACCCTGGTGCATATCGTACCGGGGATCGAGTACCGCATCAGCGATGACCTCGATTTCCTGGCCGAGGTCGGCATCGCCTTGAACGATGACTCCCGCAGTTATGGCAGCGTGGGCCTGGCATATTACTTTCTGCGCTGAAGATTCTTAGCCAAGAGGCAGCCGGAGCTTTATTCAGGACCGGGGAAAGGGAGAAGAGTAGTTCGAGCCATGGGGCGGCCAACCGGTCGCCCCAACTTTTCCTTTTTTCAACCAAGGACTAGAAATCATTGGTCCGCATGCACTTGGCCAATTGACGTTTCATAGACTTAAGTAAAAACAGCAGGCGCAATTCCAGTCTTTTTCTCGGGAATGAGGCGAGCCGCGGACAAAAGCAGTGATTAGCGGCTTGCCGGCGTGGTGGGCAATTCATTGTCCATACTGACAAGCTCCAGGCGTTTGCCGCTTTCCGGCACGGTTTCACTGAGCACCAGGCCGATGCCGGAAGCATAGTAGCGGTGTTCGACCCGGCCGGGCTCAAGGTCGGAATAGACCTTGATCTTGAGGCAGCCGCTGAAAGTACCGAAGGGGACGGTCACCGTTTCGTTCAGGCTCAGGACCTGGGCCTTTGTTTCTTCCACCCCGGCGACATATACCTCACGGTACTCCTTGTTCAGATAGTCCGCGGGTTGGCCGACCATGACCATGCCGGGCTTGGCGCCATTGACCCCGGCCTGCCAGGACCAATCCTCGGTCACGACGTCATAATCGTATTTCTTGGTCTCGCGGGCAAAATACCAGACATTGCCGTCCTGGTCCTGGGCGTACCAGCGCCAGGTGTCTTCGAAAAGCCTCAGGTCGGCAACCAGCCGTTCCTGAACTCCCAGGCAGAGGACACCCATGATAAGCCGGGTATTGCCGGTGGCCGTGACCGTCACCTCGGCAGAGTATTCGTCTTGAGTGGTCTGGTAATGCCTGGTCTGGCCGCTGAGCAGCGGGAAAAACGGGTGGTCGACCCCCTGGACGAAATCCAGGGGAATGATATGCGGATTGTATCCTGTTTTCTTGAAAACCTGCAGCACCAGGACGGCGACGACCGCGCCGGCCACGACCAGACCGAGGAGGCTGGGCAGCAAACGGCTCTTCCCTTGCCGCGCCTTGACGCTGTTGCCGGCCTGCTCGACAAAATGGGTGGCCGCAGCCTGGGAGCTTGCCATGACAGGCGGCTTTTTCAATTCCGCTTGAGCGGCCAGGGGGCGCGAATCGACAGCCAGCAAAAAGAAAAAACAGATGATCTCCAAAACCGCGATGCTCTTGAAATGATTTTTAAGCGAAAACATGGAATACCTCACAAATCCGCGCAGGATGACGCTAAAGAGTACTGCATCCGGCCGAAAATGTCAAACCTGACTATCGTGAAAAATGGCTCCCCAGGACGGTCAAAATCGAAAAAACAATGCTCCACAGGACCGAGCCCGCCGCCAGCCAGGGCAGCAGGCGCCGGGGCGGGGCGCCCAGGACCAGCCCCAAAGCCGCACCCAGGGGCGAACCGACCAGCAGCGGCGCCAGCAGCCCCCAGCCGACCACGCCGTAACGCAGCCAGACCCGGAACAGCAGCCCGCGCCGCTCCTCCAGTTTTTCGCGCTTGCGTCGGCGCTCCAGCCACGCTTTCACCCGCTCCCCCAGCAGCACCACCACCGTGCCGCCGCTGAGCGCACCGGCCGCGGCCACAAGGCAGACCAGCAGCGGGTCCAGGCCCATGACGGCTCCGGTCGGTGCCGCCGCCCAGAGTTCGGCGACTCCCAGGGCAAAAATGGTCAATAATTTAAGCAGCATTCCTTATTTTCCACTCTTGATGATCTCGTTCAATAACAGAGGCAACCAACCTATTGTAGATGGTTTGTCGCGGATTGTAAATTGCTGAAGATAAAAAAATCGTCCGTGAGCGAACACAGAATGTCCGATTGCGAACAGATCCGGGATGCCTGCAAAAAAGAAAACACAGTGGCAGCCTGCTTGTCGGGCTTGGCATTGAATTTGCATACCTAATTGCGTTAGGTATTATCGTTTTGGAGGTATGCATGATATCGAAAGCCTTGGTGGCGGCAGCGGCCAAGCCGGTCATACTGGCGCTGCTGATGTCCGGGGAAAATTACGGCTATCAAATTCTCAAACGTGTCAAGCAGGTTTCCCAGGGCACCCTGGACTGGTCGGAAGCCCTCCTTTACCCTGTGCTGCATCGCCTTGAGAAAGACAAGCTGGTCGTATCACAGTGGAAGATCTCCGAGGTCAACCGCCTGCGCAAGTATTACCGGCTCACCGCTGCCGGTAAAAAAGAGCTGTTGGCGGAAAAAGAGCACTGGCTGAGCGTGCACCGGGCGCTGCAGCGGCTTTGGGAACCGGCAACCTCGGCGGAATAAGAGGAGCAGAACATGTTTGACATTGAAAAAGCTATTAAGGAATGGAAGCAGAAACTGGCCGCCGACCCGGCCATGGAAGAGGGCTATATAGCCGAACTGGAAGGGCACCTGCGTGACCGGGTCGAAGAATTGACCGGGCAGGGCATTGGCGCCGAGGAAGCGTTCCGGCAAGTGGTGCACGCCATGGGAGAGACAGGCGAGATCGGCGGCGAGTTCTACAAGGCCCATACCGTGCGCCGCTCGGGCCGGCCGCCCTGGCAGCCGCCGCGCTTCATGCCGGGTCTTTTCTGGAATTACTTCAAGACCGCCGCCCGCCGGCTGCGCACCCAGAAAACATATTCTCTGATCAACATCCTGGGTATGGCGGTCAGTTTGACCTGTGTCATCCTGATGCTTTTCCATGTACAGGAGGAACTCGGTTTTGAAAAGTGTTTCTCCAAAGCGGAAAGAATTTATCGCGTGCAGACCGATTCCCAATACGGATCGAATTTCAGAAATTGGGCCACATCGGCTCCGGCCTTGGGACCGAAGCTCGCAGAGTCATTTCCGGAAATCGAAGGTACGGCACGCATCATCCGTCTTGGAGAAAGTATCCTAGTGGCAAACGCCGACAGCAGCACACCCCGCCGTTTTGAAGAGACGAACGGTGTTATGGCCGATGCCTCGTTCCCTACAATGTTTGATTTGAAATTCCTGCAGGGAGATCCACGCTCCGCTCTCTCCACACCGATGAAGATCGTTCTGAATGCCAGCCTGGCAAAAAAGTACTTCCCTGGGCAAAATCCCATCGGCAAAACATTGGTCAATGAAAGTGGGCCCGAGAAAGTTATCATGCAAGTAAGCGGAGTCTTTCGCGACCTGCCCCGAAACACCCATTTGCAGATCGACTATATGATGTCCATGACCTCCCTGCCAATCTTGTTGAAATTTCCCGAGGTGATGAATCACCGCACCTGGAAGTTGATGCATTCCTATGTCCTGCTCAGGCCCGGGCAAAGCCCGGATTGGTTCAAGGACAAGGCTCCGGCATTCATGAAGACGTTCCTTGCGGAAAAACCCGGCCAGAAGGAATCGATTCGACTCCAGCCGATCCGCTCGATCCATCTTCATTCCAAACTTGAAGGTGAGATCAAGCCCAACAGTGACATCGTCTATATTTACATTTTTTCCGCTACAGCCTTGCTGCTGCTGCTGATCGCCGGAGTGAACTTCGTCAACCTGGCCACGGCCCAGGCCTGCCGGCGCATGAAGGAGATCGGCATGCGCAAGGTGCTCGGCGCCGGCCGGGGACAGCTCGTCAAGCAATATCTGGGCGAGTCCATTCTGACCACGCTCGTCGCCTTCGTCTGCTCCCTGGGATTTCTGCTTCTGTCCCTTCCCCTTTACAACCGAATCAGCGAAAAGATGCTCCACTTCCGCGATGTTATGACAATGCACAATGCCGCTTTCTGCCTGGCACTCGTTCTTCTTCTGGGCATTCTTTCGGGGCTCTATCCCGCTTTCATCATTTCCGGATTTCACATTGGCCATACCCTGAAGTCGGGCCGGCTGCCGTTGCCGTCGGCCTCGAGGCTGCGCAAGGGCCTGGTCGTTTTTCAGTTTGCCGTCTCGACCTTCATCATTCTGGGCACCCTGACCATCAATCGCCAGCTGCTTTTTTTCCGCAGCCGGGACCTCGGCTTTGACAAGGACAGGCTCATCGCCGTGAACCTGGATGAAACCACCCGGCGCCTGGCCGCGGACGTGCGCCAACCCCTGAAAAACGAAATCCTGCGCCAGCGCGGGGTGAGCGACGCGGCCTTGGTGTCGCAATTGTTTGGAACTCCGTTCAGCAACGAACGCCTGACGCCGGTCTGGGTTCGCGACCGCAATACCCTGCCCATGCTGCGTTTCCTGCGGGTCGATGAGGATTTTATTAAAACCGCGGGTCTGACCCTGGTTCAAGGGCAGAATTTCCAAAACCGGGCGCTGCAAAAAACAGCATACATTATCAGTGAATCGACCCAGGCCGTTCTCAACCTGAAACAGCCCCTGGGCATCAAGTGCCGCTCCGACATCCATGACGGCGAGGCGCCGATCGTGGGCGTCATCAAGGATTTTCACTTCGCCTCCCTGCAAAGCCCGATCGAGCCGCTGGTGCTGGAATATTCTCCCGCCATGACGCAATTCCTGCTGGTCAAGGTCTCAGGCGATCACTACCGGGAAGTCCTGGAGCAATTGCGGAAAAAATTCAAGGAGATCGCTCCCCAGACCCTGTTTCGCTACCGCTTTGTCAACGACGTCTTCGATCAGAACTACGAAATGGAAAACAGGATTTTTGCATTGTTCAAAATATTCTCCATCATCGCCATCGGCATTGCCTGCCTGGGCCTGTTCGGTCTGACGGCGCTGGCCGCCGAATCCAGGGTCAAGGAGATCGGCATCCGCAAAGTGCTGGGCGCTTCGAACCTGGGCATTGTGCAGCTGCTAACCTCGGAATTTCTGCGGCTGGTCTTGCTCGGCTATCTGATTGCCTGCCCATTGGCTTATATCGCCATCGGCAAGTGGCTGGACAATTTTGCCTATAAAGCCAGCATCAGCGCCTGGACGTTTTTTGTTTCGGTCTTCCTGGCCTTGACATTCGCCCTGCTGACCATGGGCGTCAAAGCCCTGGTCGCCGCCCGGGCCAATCCCGTCGACAGCCTGAAATACGAATGAGAAAAGACCGCAGACCGCGGGACCGGAAAAGAATTTCCTATCTTTAAATCTTCCAGTCTCCGGTCTCCGGTCTCCATTATGAGGTGAATCATGTTTGATCTTGAACAGGCCATAAAAAAATGGAAACAGGACCTGGCCGCCAACCCGGCCATGGAAGAGGGCTATATCGCCGAACTGGAGGCACATCTGCGCGACCGCGTCGAAGAACTGGCCGGACAGGGCGTCGCCGGCGAAGATGCGTTCCGGCAAGTGGTCGACGCCATGGGCGAAGCCGGAGAAATCGGCGGCGAATTCTACAAGGCCCACACAGTACGCCGCTCGGGCCGGCCGCCCTGGCAGCCGCCGCGCTTCGTGCCGGCGCTGCTCTGGAACTACGCCAAGGTGGCCGCGCGCGCCATTCGCCGCGAAAAGGTCTATGCCTTCATCAATATCACCGGCTTATCGATCGGCCTGGCCTGTTTCATACTCATCGGACTTTGGGTGAAAAGCGAATTGAGCTTTGACCGCTTTCATGAAAACAAGGAAAGGATTTTCAGGGTCCTGAACCGGACCAAGGACGGCAGGCTTTTCACAACCCCGACCTACGCCCTGGCGCCGGAACTGAAAAATTCCTATGCCGAAGTCGAGGAATTTTCCCGGGTATGGTCCTGGCAGGCATCGCTGGTCACCCGGGGTGAACGCCATTTCCAGGAATACAGGATCGGCCTCGCCGATCCCGGTTTTTTCCGCATGTTCTCCTTCCCTTTCATCGAAGGAAACGCGGCATCCGCGCTCAGCACAAAAAATTCCATTGTACTGACCGAATCCACGGCCCGGAAATATTTCAACCGCGAAAGCGCCCTGGGGGAAACCCTGTTTTTTGAACAGTACCAGTCCGACTTCACGGTGAGCGGCGTGATCAGCGATATTCCCGCCAATTCGCACATCCAGTTCGACCTGCTGGCCCGGGTGGAGCTGCTGGGGGAAGACCGCCTGGACCGCTGGCAGGAATGGACCGGTCCCTGCTACATCATGCTCCGGCCCGGCGTTTCCGCCGCGGCTTTCGGCAGCAAGATCAGGGATATCTATAAAAGGCACATCGCCGCAAACGTCAACTATGCCCCGGTCCTGCAGGAGCTGACCCAGGTGAACCTGCAGCAATCGGGCCGTCCCGACAACGGCAACCGCGTTCTCCTTTTCTCATTGATCGCGGTTTTTATCCTGCTCCTGGCCTGCATCAATTTCATCAACCTGCTCACCGCCCGCTCATTCAGGCGGGCCAGGGAGATCGGCCTGCGCAAAGTGGTGGGCGCTTCCCGTCTGCAGATCGTCTGGCAATTTTTGGGCGAAACCTTTCTGACCGCTGCCGGCTCGATGGCCTTGGCCCTGCTTTGGGTGCAGATCATGCTGCCTGGATTCAACCGCTTCTCCGGCAAGTCGCTGGCGCTTTTCGACGCGGCCAATCTCGAAATGATCCTGCCTTTGGCCCTGCTGACCCTGGCCACCGGTTTGCTGGCCGGCATTTATCCCGCCCTGCTCCTCTCCCGCTTCAAGCCGATCCAGGTGCTGAAGCCGCAGTCATTTCCCGGCGGCAAGGGGTCCCGGCTGCGGACCGTTCTGATCGTGTTCCAGTTCGCCGTCTCGGTGCTCCTGCTCACCTTCACCCTGGCGGTAGGCAAGCAGCTTATGTATATCGATACCATCGACCTGGGCCTGGAGCGGGACAACATCGTCGGCATCATGAACAACCCGCTGCTGGCCGAACATTTCTCCTCGTTCAAGAACGAGCTTCTGGGCAAAGAGGCCATCGTGAGCGTGACGGCAGCAGCCAAGGCGCCGACCATGATCGGTGAATCGTTCATGTTCGGCTGGAGAGGCGACCAGGGCGACAAAACGCTGGGCACCGACTACACGGTGGCCGATTACGATTATCTGAAAACATTTGCCATGAAGATCGTCGCCGGCCGTGATTTTTCCCGGCAATTTCCCGCCGATGAAAACGAGTCCTGCATTGTCAACGAAACGGCCGTGCGGCAAATGGGAGTGAAAAATCCCATCGGCATGAGCCTGTACCTGGCCCACCCCGCCTGGCCGGAAGAATTCCGCAAGGTCCGCGTCATCGGCGTGGTCAGGGATTTTCACGCGCGCACCCTGCACACGGCCATCCGCCCGTTCATTTTCCGCATCTACCGGCCATGGCATAATCTGGTTTTCGTCAAGATCGACGGAAAAAAAGCGGCCGCGGCCAGTGCGGGCGATCGAAAAGACATTCAAACGCCATGTCCCGGGACACCCGTTCGAGTTCATGTTCTACGAGGACGCCTACCAGGGGCAATATACATCCGAGCGGGTGCTGGGGAAGCTGCTGCAGGCTTTCACCTTGCTGGCGCTTTTTATCGCCTGCCTGGGACTGTTCGGCCTCACTGCCTACACGGTCGAGCAAAAGGCCAGGGAGATCGGCATCCGCCGCGTATTCGGCGCCACCATCATCCGGCATCGCCTGGATGAATATCGCTGAACTTCGTCGAAATGGGTGGCGCTGGCCCACCTGATCGCCTGGCCGCTGGCGTATTACCTGATCCATCAATGGCTGCGGGAATTCGCCTATCAGGTCGGCATCGGACCCGGCTTGTTTGTCCAAGCGGCGGGGTTGACATTGGTCGTCACCCTGCTGACCGTAGGCTTCATGGCCGTGCGCGCCGCCCGCGCCAACCCGGCCGACAGCCTGAGATACGAATGAAAGGAGACCGCAGGCCCAGGCCGGAAACCGGAATGAAAAGAAAGAATATCTTTCCGAATCTTTCCGGTCTGCTGTCCGCGGTCTCCGGTCTGCGTTTTTATGTCCGTTGGCGGACAGTCGCTGGCCAAATCCGGACACTTCTTTTCAAGCTCATCCGTAAAACATCGGATTAATCAAAGCGATTCACTTGGCATTTGTTATGCATACATAGATTGCGAAAGTAACTTCGCCTGCGAGGTACTGCATGATATCAAAAACATTGATGGCGGCGTCGACGAGGCCGATCATTCTTGCCATCCTTTCCCGGAGCAAGGACTACGGCTACAACATCATCCAGAAAGTGAAAAACATTTCGGGCGGAGGCATTGAATGGAGCGACGGCATGCTCTACCCGGTGCTGCAGCGCATGGAGATGGACCGCCTGATCACCTCCGAATGGATATCCATCGACGGCGGACGGCCGCGCCACTACTACCACATCACCGATCTCGGCCGCCAGGCGCTGGCCGCCGAACTGACCAGCTGGCAGAAAATACTGAACGCCATGGTTCATTTCAGCCAGCCGCTGCCGGCCAGTGAGTAAGGAGGACGCATGTTCGACCTGGAAAAAGAAATCCGGGAATGGAAAAAGGGATTCGGCAAATATGAATCGTTCGAGGACGGCCTGGTCGCCGACATGGAGCAGCATTTGCGCGACGCTTATCGCCGCGCTGCAGCAAGCGAGGGCTCGGCGCCGAGAGTCGGCATTTCGCAAAGCCGTCGCGCAGGTTGGAACCGCCGAACGCATCGCCGCCGAATACCGCAAGAACCGCGAGCTGGCCCTGGACCGCCGGACCCCCTGGCGGCCGGCCCGCTTCCTGCCGGCATTGCTGCTTGGAACTATATCAAGGTGGCCCTCCGAAAATTTTATCGCGAGAAGGGCTACTCCATTATCAATATCGCCGGGCTGGCGACCGGATTGGCCTGCTGCATCCTGATGGTTCTGTATATCCACTCCGAGCTGAGCTATGACACCTTTCACAAAAATGCCAACGGATTTTCCACTGGGAGTTCAATCGGAACGCGATGGATATGAGTTCAAGGGAACGAGCAGCTAATGCCACGGCTGCCGAAGTTCTACAAAAAGAATATCCGGAAGTGGCTTAGCGGTTCGGGTACTCCCTGGCGACAGCCGCGTACGGTTATAAAACAGGTTCAACCTTTGATTACGAAGGCATTGCCCTGAACCTCGTTCTCTATGCCGAGAGAATGTATTTAAGGTGTTCCACTTGGCCGATGATCAAAGGAGATCCGCATAACGCACTAAATCGCCCCGGACGGTGGTCATCCCCCAGCGCCTGGCGGAAAAATATTTTCCCCATGAATCCCCTGGGCAAAATTCTGAACATCAACGACCAGGATATTCTGGTCACCGGAGTTGTAAAAAATGTCCCGGACAATTCCCACTTGGCAAACGATATTTTTCTGCCCATAGCCGCGCTGGACAATCCACGCTGGCTGGAGGACTGGACCTGGCCCGGAATGCTCACCTACTGTCAAACTGGCGGCCGGCGCCGACGCCCGGACCCTTGAAGGCAAGATAGAAGATTTTAGCGCCGGGTATTCCAGTAAAAACCCCAAAGCGCAAGGGAAACGCTTCACCCACTTTCTGCAGCCGCTGGCCGCTGTTTATCTGCATTCAAATGATCTGGAATATCCCTTCGGCCGCAGCGGAGACCCGACCAACCTGCTTATTTTTTCAGCCGTCGGGCTGTTCATTCCGCTCATCGCCTGCATCAATTCCATCAACCTGGCCACCGCCCAGGCGTCCCAGCGGGCCAAGGAGGTCGGCATCCGCAAGGTCGCCGGCGCCCAACGGGGCGAGTTGCATCGGCCAGTTCATGTCCGAAGCATGGCTGACCGCAATGCAGGCCATGCTGCTGGCTTTGGGGCTGATGATCGTCGGCCGCCCGCTGTTTCATCACGCTGACCGGATTTGAGTTGCCGCTCGCCGCTTTCTGGAACCTGAGAACCTTGCTGGTCATGCTGGCACTGACCGCCGCCGTGGTCGCGCTGGCCGGAGTTTACCCGGCATTCTATCTCTCGGCCATCAAACCAGCCGGTATATTCAAAAGCGGCGAGCACGGCTCAAACCGGTCAATTCTCAGAAAATTTCTGGTGATAACCCAGTTTGCCGCCTCCGTGGCATTAAGTATCGGCGCCATCATCATTTTCCAGCAAATCCATTTCATGAACGGCAAAAACCTGGGATTCCGGAAAGGACAAAAAATCATCTTCCAAGTTCAAAGGGAAAGGGGACAGACAATCGACTGGGAAATGCTGAAAAATGTCTTTTCCCGGCGCCAGGGAATCAGCGCCTCGGCATCGGCAAATGCACCGGGCTCGGGCGCGGGCAGCCTGCAGACCAGGCTGCTGGGAGAAGGCGACAGCAAATACCGCATGATGTTTTATTTTCTTCGACGCTGATTTCCCCAAGGTTTATGGCATGGAATTGGCGGCGGGCAGATGCTTCAACAAGGAGATGCCAACCGACGCCGCCAATACGTGCTTGCTGAATGAGGCCGCCGTTACGGCCTTCGGCTGGAACACTCCGCAAGACGCCATCGGCAAGCGCATCGAAAGCGGCATGAAGGGCCGGGTGAAGCGCGTCATCGGAGTGATGAAAAATTTTCACTACCGCGGGGTCCAGTTCCGCATTAGAACCGCTGATCATGGAAATCGATGAACCGCTGTTCGGATATTTGACTCTCGATTTGAAGACCGGAAATATTCCGCAAACACTGGCTTACATCAAGGATACGTGGCGTCAGCAATTTCCGGGTATCCCCTTCGACTATGTTTTCCTGGACAGAGCCTTCGCCGAGCTCTATCGGAGCGAAGAAAAAGCCGGCCGCTTGGTCACTGTTTTTACCGTTTTGGGAATCTTCATCGCCTGCCTGGGATTGCTGGGGCTGGCATCATTCACAACCCAGCAGCGCACCAAGGAAATCGGCATTCGCAAAACACTGGGAGCATCGGCGGCAGGAATTGTCGCCCTGCTGATCAAGGATTTCAGCAAATTGGTGGGAATCGGCGCCCTGACGGCCTGCCCGCTGACTCTTTTTTTATCAACAAATGGCTGCAGGAATTCCCCTATCGCATCGCTTTTTCCTGGTGGCCTTTTGCCATTTCCGTACTGCTGGCGCTGTTGGCCGCGGTCCTGACCGTGATTTTCCAGGCCATCCGCGCTGCCCGTGCCAATCCGGTCGACAGCTTGAGATACGAATAACGGGAACCAGTCTGCGTGCGATGTCCGATTGCGGACAATTGTTGTACAGATTCGGACAGCCTTTCCATGCTTGTTCGCCGTAGCAGCCTTGAAAAACGGCCTTTTGACTTGGCATGCCTTTTGCATACATAGAGGGTCAAGGTAACTTGATGCAGGAGGTAAATAATGATCAACAAAGCACTCATGGCGGCATCGACCAAGCCCATCATCCTGACCATCCTGCAGCGCGGCGAGGATTACGGCTACAACATCATCCAGCACGTCAAGGAAATGTTTTTCCTAATCCGTACGCCTCTTGCGAGATCCAGTTCGACTCCATCCGCCGAGCGCGACCAACCTGGCCCGGATTCACGATCTTCATCGGAGATCGGCATCCGCAAGGTGCTCGGCCCTTCCGTCTCCAAGATCGTCCCCTACCTTTCCCGGGACCTGGCCCGGCTTGCTCTCCTGGCGAAGCTTGTGGCCTGGCCCACGGCCTGGTACCTGTTACAGTGGTGGCTCCAGGGCTCCCTGTATCGCGCCCCGATCCGCTTCGACATCCTCATCGCCGCCGGGATGACGGCTTTTATCATCGCCCTCCTCACGATCGGCGGCCAATCCAGCAGGGCCGCCAGGGCCAACCCCGTCGACTCTCTGCGCTATGAGTGAATATGGAGGAACACATGAAAAACCTTATTGTACCGGCCATCGCGCTGATGGCCTTGGCTGGGATTTCGTCCAACGCGGCTTCGGCCCCGGACGACGTGGTTGTCACCAGGCTCAGCGATCGAGCCATCGTCCTTCGACTCGTTCCCGATCCGTCGGAATTCAACAACATCGTAGCCCTGAAAACGGCCAAGGGGATCGTCGTCGTCGATACCCATCTTTCGCCCTACACTGCTTCCCTGATCCGGAGCCGGATCCTGCAGGAATTCCGGGCCGATGCCATAACCTACGTCGTCAACACCCACGCCCATGGCGACCATACCTTCGGAAACCAGGCCTTCCCGGAGGCACTCATCATCGGACACGAAAACGTCCCAGCCGAAATGCAGGCGTCGGGAGACCGGCTGCCGGCAACGATTCAGTATTTGCGGCGCCGGGCTGACCAATTGAAAAGCCAATGGGAAGGCTTGAACAAGGAATCGGATGAGGCCAAGACCATTAAGAAGGGCATCGACAGGTACGAGGGGACCGCCCTGAGCTTGGAAAAAGGATTCCAGCTCACGCCGCCTGCCCTGACCTTTTCCGATAAGATGACCGTAAACCTGGGCGACATCCATCTCGAGCTGACGCTACTTCGGAACCTCCCACAGCCACAGCGACATCTTGATTTTTTGCCCGGAGGAGAAGCTTCTCCTTTCCGGCGACTTGTTCTCGGAGGGGAGAAATCTGTGGGTGGACTCTGAGCGGATTCCTGCCCTCCCGCGCTGGAAGAAGTGTCTGGAAACCTATTCGTCCGATAAAACCTCCGTGGCTCATATCGTCCCCGGTCACAGGGATTTTCTCGACATGGCCCTGTTGGCCGGCAATCTGGCTTTTGTCGATGAAAAGGCGAAGGAATTCGCCGGCAAGTCCAGCACCCTTTTCGCGGTCCGCGATGTCCATCAACGGGAGGGCATGACTGCAGCCGTTCGGGCGTTGAGGGAGATGGCCGGGAAACCAGAGGCCTTCTACACGCTTCACCCCGAGCTGGACACCTACGCTTATCGCCTGATGTTGGGGGACAAGCCGACCGAAGCCCAAATCATGATGGAAACCCTTGCCGAACTGTTTCCTCAAAATGATGTCGCCTTTGACAGTCTGGGAGAGCTCTACCTGCGGATGAACGACAAAGACCGGGCGGCCAAGAACTTCCAAAAGGCCTTGGAGCTCAATCCAGACAACCGTAACGCGTCGGTCCAGCTTGAAAAATTGAAGAAATAAAAGACACATCCAGCGGAGGAGGCAGCGCCGCCCACGCCAACCCATCGACAGCCTGAGGTACGAGTAGTCCATTCCCCGCTTGTCCGTTTTTGAACAATGAGTGTTCGGCGGCGGACAAGGCAAAAAGCTGAATATCTCAAGAATACCAATATCAAAAGACAATTCATTTGGCATGGCTTATGCATACATAGAGGGTCAAGGTAACTTGATGCAGGAGGTAAGCAATGATCAACAAAGCGCTCATGGCGGCATCGACCAAGCCAATCATCCTGACCATCCTGCAGCGCGGCGAGGACTACGGCTACAACATCATCCAGCACGTTAAGGAGCTGTCGGGCGGCACCCTGGATTGGTCCGACGGCATGCTCTACCCGGTGCTGCAGCGACTGGAAAAGGAGAACCTCATCGCCTCACGCTGGGTGGTCTCCGAGGAGGGCCGGCACCGGAAGTACTACAAGATCACCCCGTCGGGGCGCGAAGCGCTCCAGGCGGAAATTGCCCAATGGCGGAGCATGGTCCAGGCCCTGAACCTGATCTGGAAACCCGCGCTCGAAGTGGAATAAGCCCATGTTTGACCTGAAAGAAAATCTGAGGGATGTATGAATCGATGTTGTCAGAAAAGGATCCCCCCGGCTTCGCCACCCCCCTTACCAAGGGGGGAATGGGGGGATCAAGAGAATATAAATAGAAAAGGTGACCGATGTTCGATTTGAAAAAAACTTTATCCGAATGGAAGCGCTCTTTGCGCAAATACGAATCGTTCGAGGAAGGCACCATCATGGAGCTCGAGTCGCACCTGCTCGAAGAGTTCGACAAGCAGAAGCGAAACGGCCTTGCCGATGAGGAGGCGTTCAGCAAGGCCGCGGCCGCCGTCGGCCGGCCCGAGGAAGTGGGCGGCGAGTACTTCAAGGACGGCCGCCGCTCGCGGCTCACATCTCCTTCCTGGGAGAAATCGCGCTTCTCCGCCGGGCTGCTGCTCAACTACCTGAAAGTGGCGCTGCGGACATTTCGCCGCCAGGCGGCGTATTCCCTGATCAATATTTTCGGACTGGCCATCGGCATGGCCTGCTCCCTGCTGATCATGCTTTGGGTTCGCGACGAATTGAATTTCGACAAGTTCCACAAGAACGGCAGGGACATTTACCGGGTCGTCACCATCGGTAAAAACGGCAATAATTTCAGCTCCCCGGCGCCGTTCGCCCCGGCCGTGACGGCAGAAGATACAGAAGTGGTTTCCGCCGTGCGCATCGGCAGGATTCCCGTATCGTCCTGCAATATGAAAAACTCGCATTCTACGAGGGTATGGGCATTGCGGCCGACCCGGCGTTGTTCAACATGTTCACCTTTCCCCTGCTGCGGGGAGATAGCGACAACTCATTCGCCGCTCCTGAAAGCATCATCCTGTCCGCCGGCCTGGCCAAAAAATACTTCGGGAATGACGATCCGATCGGGAAGACACTGCTGGCGGAAGGCCAGATCCCACTGAAGGTGGCGGGAGTCATGTCAGACGTTCCCCAGCAATCCCACTTTCGTTTTAATTGTGTCATCCCCTTCAAGCTTGCTGAGGCCCTGAACATGTGGGGGATGGGATGGGGCGACTTCAACTTCAATACCTATATCCAGACAAGACCGCAGCAAGACGAGGCGGCGATGGTCCGCAAGTTGAACAAGGTTGCGTCCGCGCACCTCGGGCCGAACTTCACCGCGGTGAGGGTTTTTTTTCCATCCAGCGATTACGGGATATCTATCTCAACCCCATCGGCCCCAACGATATCCCCTTGGGCAGCAAGACCCATGTCTATCTGTTCTCCTTTATCGCCTTGTTCATTATACTGATCGCCGGCATCAACTTTATCAACCTGGCCACCGCGCGCGCGGAAAAAAGGGCCAAGGAAATCGGCCTGCGCAAGGTTGTCGGGGCCGACCGCAGGCAAATCGTCGCTCAGTTTTTTGGTGAATCGCTACTGATCACCGTGCTGTCGCTCCCCTTGACCGTCATCCTGGTTTGGCTCGCCCTGCCGTATTTCAGCGAATTGACAGGGAAGGTCTTCTCGCTGCAAACGCTCACGCCCGGCATACTGTGGAGTCTGGCGGGCATCGCCTGTGTCATCGGTCTCCTGGCCGGCGCTTTTCCCGCCCTTTATCTCTCTTCTATCCAGCCGGCTTCGGTCTTTAAGGATTCGCTGGCCTCCCGCTCTGCCGACAAAGGCCGCCAGGCGTGGGTGAAGCACGGGGCCTTGCGGCGGATCCTGGTGACATCGCAATTCATCATCTCCATCACCCTGATCCTGGCTACGCTCGTCGTCGCCAGCCAGTTGCGCCTGATCCGACAGAAAAGCTGGCATCTGGACCAAGACCAGATCATCACGATTCCCATCAAGGAGAATATTGGCAAAAAATACGATCTGGTCCGCAGCGAGCTTCTAAAAAATCGAGCGATTGCCGACGTCGCGGCCAAGGATTGGCTGCCGACCGGTTATGGAACGAGGAACGACACCAATGGGGTGACCTGGGAGGGGAAAACGGAAGATCAGAAAACGATCGTGATGGGTACGACGCAGATCGATGTCAATTATTTCATGACCATGGGGATGGAGCTTATTGCCGGACGCGGGTTTTCCGCCGCCTTCCCGGGAGACAGGGGAACGGCGTATGTACTCAATGAGCAGGCCGTTGAAAAGACCGCTCTCAAGGATGCGCTGGGGAAATCGTTTGCCGTTGGCGGGCAGAAAGGGACGATCGTGGGCATCGTGAAGAATACTATCTTCACTCCCTGCGCCAAGAGCCGCGGCCGGAGGTCTTCTACCTGTTTAATGATCTCTCCGGAGACAGCTCAGAAGGAACAGTGTTCATTCGCGTGAAAGGCGGCATGCCTCTGCCCGACGTCATTGCGCACATCCGCATGGTGTGGAACCGGGTCAATTTCTATGCCCCCTTCGAGTACCATTTCCTCGACCAGCAGATCGACGCCCAATACGGGAGCGAACAGCGGCTGGGAAAGTTGTTCGCTGCGTTTGCCATACTGGCCGTTTTTATATCCTGCCTGGGTCTCTTCGGCCTGGTCTCCTTCGTGGCCGAGCAGCGGACCAAGGAGATCGGGATTCGCAAAGTACTGGGGGCCTCCGTTCCCTCGATCATGGCCCTGTTGACCAGGGATTTCGCCAAACAGGTCCTACTGGCCAATCTCTTGGCCTGGCCGTTAGCCTATTTCCTGCTGGAAAAATGGCTGCAGGGATTCATCTACCGCATTGCGATCGGGGCCGGCCTGTTTCTCATTTCCGGGATGTTGGTGCTGATTCTAGCCATGCTGACTTCCAGTTTCCAGGCGGTCAAGGCGGCACGGATGAATCCGGTAAAATCGCTGCGCTATGAGTAACGTGGGCATGCCCACAAGGAGGATAAATGAAAAAATGTATTTCGGCTCTGTGCATCGTCTCCGTCTTGGCCTTGAGCGGCTGCGCCACCCTGTTCAAGGGCACGGCGGAAAAAGTGAACATGGAATCCAGCCCGGTGCGGGCGGATGTTTATGTCAACGGCCAATTCATGGGCAAAACACCCTTGCAGCTCAACCTGGCCGTTAAAAAATCGTACGCCATTGAATTTCGGGCTGAGGGCTACCAGCCACGCACCTACCATATCAACAACCGCGTCGGCGCCGGCTGGGTGGTCCTGGACGTGCTACTGGGCCTGGTGCCGGTTATCGTGGATGCCGCCACCGGGGCCTGGTACCACCTGGATCAGAAGAACATCGATGCCGTCCTGATCGAACAGCAGCCCTGAAAGGGAGAAGGGCGGTTCATCGGGTTTGCCTCGACTCCATGGCGGCCAACGCCGCCATGGTAAAGAACAGAAAATAAATCATAGCAGGGAGAACCGGACAATGAAAACAAAATCTCGCATAAAACTGATGATAACAACCGCATTCTTCTTATTTTTTGCTGCCGCCCTCAGGCAAATGAATATGGGAGTGGAAGTCCTCATCAACAATGATTTCCAATATCAATCCAATGCTGCCGATTTTCAAGGCACATGGCGGACGACAGCACATGGTGACAGGAAAATCATTTTGTCAGGTGTATTGAACACGAATATTGAAATGGGTGGCTTATCTGCGCAGGACCTGCGTAAAAATGCTGGTTCCTCGAAAAAAGGATTCGAGATCCGGCGCGACGCGGGCACATTTTTTTTCGAAGGTTGTATCTCGAAGTTGGGAACCGCTCGGGCAGGTTTTGCTTTCGTCCTGATAGGGGATACGCCGACAAAATGAAAGAGCCTTTGGTCTCCCGGCTTAAGCAAGGGCAGCGTCACTCCGGATTCTTTCTTATTCTATTGTGCCGTTCAGAATTTGTCGTATGACTATGCCAAAAAAATAAGGGATGCAGGCTACAAGGAAATCTCCCCAAAGCATCTACTCTCTTTCTGTAGTACGGGAGTGGCTCCGGAATATATAAAGACAATGGCCGCTATTGGATATATCGATCTATCGCCGGATGATTTGATCCTGCTGACCGTTCAAAAAGTTCCCACGAACTTTGTCAAATATGTAATCGGGACCAGTGACAATCTTCCCACAGCCCGCGAACTGACTCTGATCTGGATGTATGGCGACAAGGTTTCCAAATTTAAGCACCATAAAAACTAAATAAAAATATGGGTGCGCCAATAAGGAATCAAGTATCTGGATTATCGCGCTATTGCTTGTGCCAGCGGTTTATACGACCGGTTATGCCGATCCAGCGGATATGCTTATCCGTAGCGACAGCTGTAACTAAAAAACTGCCTGTGCTCCTGCGGACCATCAGCGGATAGGCATTCCGTGCCACCCGGGCCAACCCGGTGGACAGCTTCCGCTATGAATAAAGAAGGTGAATTATGTTTGACCTGAATAAAGCCTTGACCGAATGGAAACGCTCCTTGCGCAAGCTGGAGTCGCTCGAAGATGGGACCATCATGGAACTCGAGTCGCATCTGCTCGACGAGTTCGACAAACAGAGACAAAACGGACTGGCCGAAGAAGAGGCATTTTCTGCAGCGATAAAAAAAATCGGCCGGCCCGAGGATGTGGGCGGCGAGTATTTCAAGGAGAGCCGCCGCTCGCTCCTGGCCGTTCCATCCTGGCAGAAATCTCGGTTCTCGCCGGGGCTTCTGCTCAACTACCTGAAGGTGGCCTGGCGCCGGATCGGCCGCCAGAGAGGCTATTCCTTCATCAATATCTTCGGCCTGGCCCTGGGCCTGGCCTGCTGCCTGCTGATCACCATGCTGGTGCTGGACGAGCTGAGCTTCGACCGCTTCCACCGGAACAAGGCCGATCTCTTCCGGGTCGAAGGCGACATGAATGTCTCTGACCGGAGCTACCGCGTGGTGGCCACCCCGGCCCCGCTGGCGCCGGCGCTGCAGAGCGAGGTCCCGGAGATCGCCACCGCCAGCCGCTTTGTTTCCGCCGGGGAGGTGCTCTTGCAGAGCGGCGGGCGCGCCTTTTACGAGGGAGAGGCATTCGCCGTTGACCCTTCCTTCCTGCGGATGTTCACTTTCCCGTTGCGCCGCGGCGACAGCCGCACCGCCCTCTCCGGCTCTGATTCGATCGTCATCAGCGGGGAACTCGCGGAAAAATTCTTCCCCGGCCGCGATCCCCTGGGCCAGGTGCTCCGGATCGACGAGCAGATCGACCTGCGGGTCAGCGGCGTGCTGGAGAAGGTGCCGCACAACTCCTCGCTACGCTTCCAGGCGCTCCTGCCCTTCTCCTTCATGAAGGCCACCAACCGCGGCAGCGACAACTGGGGGGACGGCACGGTGCAAACCTACGTCCAGCTCCGGTCCGTAGCTTCGCCCGCCGTGGTCAGCGGCAAGATCACCGGATTCATCCGCGCCCGCCGCAGCGAAGACCGCACCACGCTCGATCTTCGGCCCTTGACCGACATTCATCTCCACGCCTACAGTGGTTACGAGATGCGGAGCACGCATCCCCTGTTTATCATCCTACTTTCCGTCATCGCCCTGATCGTGCTGCTCATCGCCTGCATCAACTTCATGAACCTGAGCACGGCGCGCTCGGCCAGCCGGGCCCTGGAGGTGGGCATGCGCAAGGTGGTTGGAGCAGGCCGCGGCCAGCTGGTCCGCCAGTTCTACCTGGAGGCGTTCCTGCTCTGCCTGCTGGCGCTGGGGGCCGGCCTGCTGTTGGCCGCCCTGGCGCTGCCGCTTTTCAACTCCCTCACCCAGAGGGAGCTCGGCTTCGGGGTCGCCGGTTTTCCCACCTTCCTGGCCATACTGGTCGCCGTCACCGTGCTCACCGGCCTGGCGGCCGGCTCCTACCCGGCCCTGCTCCTCTCCTCGTTCCAGCCGGCGAAAGTGCTCAAGGGGGAGCGGACCCGGGGCATGGGCGGGAAACTGCGCCGCCTGCTGGTCGTCCTCCAGTTCACCCTCTCGATATTCCTGGTCATCTGCACCCTGACGGTCTCGCACCAGCTTCGCTACCTGCAGAACAAGGAGCTGGGCTACGACACCCGCAACCTCCTCACCGTTCCCCTGCGCCTGGAGGCGCTGCGGATGTTCCCGGTCCTGAAAGCGGAGTGGCTCCGGATCCCCAACGTGCATGCGGTGGGCGCCTGCCGGGAGCTGCCCCTGTTTATCGGAACGTTCATGAACAGCCCTCAGTGGCCGGGCAAGGATCCCCAGATGAAGCCGCTGGTCGGCACCACCCGGATCGACGCCGGCTTCGTCGCCGCCATGGGCATCGCCATGAAGGAGGGCAGCCCCGGCACAGAGGACGAAGTTGAAACCAGCCCCGGTTCCGCCCGGTTCCTGGTCAACGAGGAATTGGCCGCGCTCATCAACCAAAAGCCGATCCTCGGCACGCCTTTCAGCGGCTGGGACCGCAAGGGGACGATCGCCGGGGTGATGAAGAACTTCCATTTCCAGTCGCTGGAGGTCCGGGTGGAGCCGCTGGCCTTCATCGTCGAGGCCGCCGACCTGCGCCAAATGGTGGTGCGCCTGGGCAGCGGCGACGCGCGGCGGACGGTGGCGGCGATGAAGCGAACCTGGCAGCGCCTGCTGCCGGGAATCCCTTTCGAGCAAGATTTCTACGCAGCGCGGATTGAAAAGATCTACCGCGGCCCGGAAATCCTGGGCACGGTCATCGCCGTTTTTGCCGCTTTCACAGTGATCATCGCCTGCCTGGGCCTGTTCGGGCTCGCCTCGTTCATCGCCCAGGCGCGCACCAAGGAGATCGGCGTGCGCAAGGCGCTCGGCGCCTCGGTGGCCGAGATCGTCTCTCTGCTGACCCGCGATTTCCTGCGCCCCGTCCTGCTGGCCAACTTGGTCGCCTGGCCGCTGGCCTTCCTGGCCATGAACGGCTTGCTGCGGAACTTCGCCTACCACACGACCATTGCCTGGTGGATCTTCCCGGCCTCCGGCCTGCTGGCCCTGGCCGTGGCCGCGTCCACGGTGGGCCTCCAGTCCTCCCGCGCCGCCCGCGCCAACCCGGTGGACAGCCTGAGATACGAATAAACGGAGATAGGGAGCAGGAAGCCGTAGACCGGAAGAAAAAAGAATACAAATTTTTTTCGGTCTGCGGTCTGTAGTAAAAAAACGGGGAGTTGTTTTTTGGGCGGTTTTGCGGTATGTTGTTTTTTTCTTGCCAAAGATATTGCATCCAAAAAATACTGAATCGTTGGAGGAACAGTGGGCAGAAAATTTTCCATCTGGCTTGTTTTGCTGATTTCACTTGGCGCCCTGATGCCGGTCCGGGCGGCAGAAAACGCGGCCGCGAATAGCAAGTTGAAAATATTCTTCTGGGAGCGGATCCGCCAGGAAAGCTGGGACAATACCATGAGTCTGAATGAGAACAGCAGCGACTCCAGCGCCTACATGCGCCTGCGCACCAGCGTCGGCGGGCAGTGGCGCCCCGACAAAACCTGGGAGGTCAACCTGCGCCTGACCAACGAGAACCGCCTTTACCTCGCCCCCAAGAGCGATCCCAAGCTGAAAAAGAACTACGATTTCAACGAAGTGTTCGTCGACCTGCTGAACGTCAAATGGCATAATCCCGGCCGCCTGCCGCTGACCGTCACCCTGGGCCGCCAGGAACTGATGCTGGGCGAAGGCTTCCTGATCTTCGACGGCGGGCCGCTCGACGGCTCGCGCTCGGCCTACTTCAACGGCCTGCGCCTCGACTACTCCCTGAATAACAAAAACAATCTGATGTTCTTTTTTATACGCCAGCCCAGGACAGACACGTTGCTGCCGCGGATCAACGACAAGAATCAAGCGCTGCTGGAGCAGGAAGAACAGGGGCTGGGCTTTTACTTCAGCGGCCGGCTGAAAAAAACCGCCCTCGATGCCTACCTTTTCCGCAAGGACACCTTTCAAAACGGTCTTCTGCCCGAAGGTGCCATCCACGTGGCCGGCACCCGCGCCGTGATCCCCTTTTCGCAAAAACTCTCGCTGACCGGTGAGGGAGCGCTGCAGCTGGGAACGCTCGGAGACAACAAACGCAGCGGCTGGGGCGGCTATTTTCACCTGGATTACAAGTGCGGCCGGCGTTTCCCCCGCCCCGCCCAACTCACCCTGGGCGGCATCTACCTGAGCGGCGACGACCCGGAAACGGCACGCCATGAAGGCTGGGACGCTGCCTTCAGCCGCTGGCCCAAGTGGAGCGATTCCCTGATCTACCTGATGGCCAGGGAAACCCGCGTGGCCGACTGGACCAATTTTATCTCCCTTTACGCCAACCTGCTTTTCGAGCCTCTGGACAAGGTCAAGTTGAACCTGGGTTGGCACCGCCTGACGGCGCCCCGGAAAACGCCGCCCTCGGCCTTGCTCAGCGGCAGCGGCCGCAGCCGCGGCGATCTGTTCATCGTGAAGATCACCTATGAACTCGGCCAAAACCTGGCCGGGCGCTTCATCTGGGAAAAGTTCCGCCCCGGAAATTTCTATATCCCCGGCGCCGACGCCTACAACTGGATCCAGTTCGAATTGTTTTTCCGTTTTTAACAAGGAGACAAGCAATGATTTTTAAAATTTCAATTCTGGCTGTATACGTGCTGCTGATCGTGGCCATCGGCGTGCTGCGCGGCAGGAAAACGGAGTCCTTTCACGACTTTTTTCTGGGCGGCGGCGACATCGGCCCCTGGATGACGGCCTTCACCTACGGCGCGGCCTATTTCTCAGCGGTGGTATTCATCGGCTTTTCCGGGAAAATCGGCTGGCAATTCGGCTATTCGGGGCTGTGGATCGCCTTGGGCAACTCGCTGCTCGGCGTGCTGCTCGTCTGGTGGCTGCTGGGCCACCGCATCAAGAAAATGGCCCAGGAATACCAGGTGTCCACCATGGCTGAATACTTCGAAAAACGCTACAAAAGCAAATTCCTGAAAATATTTTCCTCGGCCTCCATATTCGTCTTCTTCATCCCCTATTCGGCCGCGGTGTTCATCGGCCTCTCCTACCTTTTCAAGCTGAATTTCAACACCGAGTACTGGCAGGCCCTGGTCTTCATGGGGTTGTTCACGACCGTGTACCTGGTCCTGGGTGGCTACAAGTCCATGACCATGATCGATGTTTTCTTCGGCATGCTGATGCTGGTCGGCGGCGGCATCATCATTTTCAGCGTCCTGGGCAAAACCGGCGGGCTGGCCGCGGCCACGATCCGGCTGGCTGCCATCGATCCCAAACTGACCGCGGCGATCGGCCCGCCCGGCATTTGGCCGTTATTCTGCCTGGTATTCCTTACTTCCGTGGCCCCTTTCGCCATGCCGCAGCTGGTGCAGAAATTTTACGCGGTGAAGGATAAAAAGGCCATTCGCGCCGGCATGTGGGTTTCGACCGCTTTCGCAGTGATCCTGTTGACCATAGCCTACTTTTCCGGAAGCCTGTCGCGCCTGTTCCTTTCACCGCAAAACGCTCCGGCGGCTTTCAGCAACGGCAAGCCGGTGTTCGACTCCCTGATCCCGGAGATGTTGACCCGGGTCGTTCCCGGATCATTGTCCGTTTTCATCCTGCTGCTGATCCTTTCGGCCTCCATGTCCACCCTGGCAGCCCTGGTACTGATCTCCAGCTCGGCCATGGTCAAGGATCTCTATGCCGGCTTCATCAATCCCAACGTTTCCGACCGTCAGCTGACGCGACTGATGCGTATTTTAAGCGCTTTTTTCATTTTACTGTCGGTGATCCTGGCCTATTTCCGTCCGGCAACCATTGTTTCGATCCTGGGCATCTCCTGGGGAGCTATAGGTTCGGTATTCCTGGGACCGTTTGTCTGGGGGCTGCTGAGCAAAAGAGTGAACCGGCTCGGCGCCGTCACCTCATCGGTCCTGGGCCTGAGCGTGTGCCTGTTCCTCTATTTTTCGGGCCGCCCCTCTCCCGAAGCCGGCACCGTGGGCATGCTGGTCTCGCTGGCCGCCAACCCCCTGTTCAGCCTGTTCGGGAAAGAAACAGTCTAGAAAAATAGCATTTCTTTTTTCGCTTTTTTTGTTGCCCAATCGGAAAGGAAACAGAAAGGCGGAAATTTGACTTCCCTGCCCATCTGCCATTTAAACTTTTCAACGATTCAACGCTTCCACTATTCCCAGATACCGGTTTTTTACTACTGAACGACCTGTTCCCACTTTTTGCCGCCCTTGTCCTTGGCCGGCTTGATGAACACCGGGTGGCCCTTGATCTGGCAGCGGTTCATAACCTCGATCACCGAGGCCGCAAAGGTCTGCGGCACGTCGACGAAGCTGAAGCGGTCATGGACGTCGATGGCGCCGATCATGCGCCCGGGCAGGTCGGTTTCGCCGGTAATGGCCCCGACGATGTCCCCGGGGCGGATGCGCTGGTTGCGCCCCAGCTTGATCATCAAGCGGGTCATATCGGCCGCTGAAAAGTGAAAGACAGGTTCCACCGCCACGGCGACGTTCGCGCCTTTGCCGTCCTTTTCCATGGCCATTTTCAGCAAGGCGGCGGCCACCTCGAGCGAAGAACGGTCATCGCCGGTCAGCTTTTCAACCAAGTCAATATATTTTCTTGAAGTTTCCGTTTCCATGACCTGGCGGATTTTTTCCAGGACGGCCCCGTTGCGGATCCCCTCGACCTCATCGACCGACGGCAGGCGCTGGCGGCGGATGCGGGTTTTGGCGAATTTCTGGATCTCGGCCAGCTTGCCCATTTCCCGGCCGGCCACAAAGGTGAAAGCCCGGCCGCTTTTGCCGGCCCTGGCCGTGCGCCCGATGCGATGCACGTAATATTCCTCGTCGCGGGGCACGTCGTAGTTGACCACCACCTCGATATCATCAACGTCGAGGCCGCGCGCCGCCACATCAGTGGCCACCAGGATCTCCAGGCGGCCGCTGCGGAACTGGCTCATGACCCGGTCGCGCAGAACCTGCTTCATGTCGCCATGGAGGCCGCTGACCGCGTAGCCGCGTGTCTGCAGCTTTTCAACCAGTTCATCGACGCGGATCTTGGTGTTGCAGAAAACCAGGGCCCGCTTCAGGTCATGGATATCGATCAGGCGGGCCAGGATCTCCGCTTTCTGGAATTCCTTGACTTCAAAATAGTTTTGCTCGACTCCGGGCACGGTCAGGTCTTCGTGCACGACCCGGATCAATTCGGGCTGGTTTTGAAAAGCCTTGCTTAAAGACATGATGGCTTTGGGCATGGTGGCCGAAAAGAGCAGGGTTTGATGCTGGGTCTGGATGGCGCCCAGGATGAACTTCATTTCATCGACAAATCCCATGTCCAGCATCTCGTCGGCTTCATCGAGCACCACCGTGCGCACCGGCTGCAGCTTCAGGGTCTTGCGTTCCATGTGGTCGCGAACGCGGCCGGGAGTGCCGACCACCACCTGAACGCCGCGCTGCAAAGCGGCGATCTGGCGCTCAATGGGTTGGCCGCCGTACACCGGCAGGATGCGGATGTCTTTTTTATGCTTGCTGAGCAGCTTCAGCTCTTCGGCGATCTGCACGGCCAGTTCCCGAGTGGGACAGAGGATCAGGGCCTGCACTTTTTTCTGGGCACAATCGATGCGCTCAATGATGGGGATGCCGAAGGCCGCGGTCTTGCCGGTCCCGGTCTGGGCCTGGCCGATGATGTCGGCTCCGGCCAGGATCGGGCCGATGGCCAGTGACTGTATGGGTGTGGCCTCTTCAAAGCCCATCTCGCTGACGGCCTTGTTCATTTCCGGGGAAAGGTCGAAGTCGCTGAAATTCTTTTTTAACATGGTTGTTTTCCTTTTGCATGAGGAAGGGGGCGCCGTTCACACAAGGCTAAGGCCAGAAACGGTCGCTGCACATTTGAAAAACGCAACCATAAAACGCAACCACTACATGAAGGGAAACGGTTTATTTCTATCTGGGATTCTTCTTCCTGATGAAAAAAGATTATACCACATGCGGCCGCGGAGGTCAAGGGCGGGGAAATTGCTGGGTAGGGGCACGGCGCGCCGTGCCCCATGTTGTGCTGTACCTCAGGCTCATCAAGCCCACTTCTTCGTTTGGGTCATTGGGTTATTGGTGCTTGGAGCTTATTTGGGATTTGTGATTTGGAATTTGGAATTTGTTTATGGGCACGGCGCGCCGTGCCCCTACGCTTACCCCGCCTTCTTCAGCTTCTCGTCCTGCTTGCGGCTGTTGGCGTCCAGCTTTTTCTTGCGCATGCGGATATTTTTGGGGGTGATCTCCAGCAGCTCGTCGTCCTCGATGTAGTCCAGGGCCTGCTCCAGCGAGAACTGCCGCGGCGGCGTCAGGCGCACGGCATCGTCCGAGCCGGCGGCGCGCATGTTGGTCAGCTTCTTGGTGCGGCAGACGTTGACGGTCAGGTCGTTGTCCTTGCAGTGCTCGCCGGCGATCATGCCGGCGTAGACCGGGACCCCGGAACCGATGAACAGGCTGCCCCGCTCCTGCAGGTTGAAGAGGCCGTAGGCCACGGATACGCCCGGCTCGTGCACGACAAGCACTCCCTTGGTCTTGCGGTTCATCTCGCCCTTGAAGGGCTCGTAGCCCGAAAAGCTGTGGTTCAGGATACCGGTGCCGCGGGTGGCGGTGAGGAAATCGTTGTTGAAACCGATCAGCCCCCGGGCCGGGATG
>CAVOXU010000001.1:0-312509 GCA_963700535.1 Chrysiogenales bacterium | reverse complement strand
GCCTTTTCATGTACAATGAATCATTATTGGAGGATTTGCTGAAAATGACTAAAAAAATATTATTCCTGCTGATTTTAATTATTTGTTTATATTCGCTTTCCTTTGCCGCCGACCCGTTCTATACAAACCTTCTGAATGAAGGCAAGGCCCTTTATCTTGCCGGCAACTACGACGAAGCGCTGGAGGATTTCAAGATCGCCGAATTCGGGCTGATCGATGAAAAAGAGTTCGTGCCCGAACTCTATTTTTACTACGCCCTGACCCAATACAAGAAAGGGGAAGTGGGGGAGAGCCAGGCCCTGCTGGAAAAGATGAAAACCGCCCTGGGCGGGGGCGATATCGACAAACTGCCCAGGCCCAAAGAAATAGAACGCGACCTCTCCATCATGGTCCGCGCCCTGGATTACCTGGGACAGCCCGGCGCCAAGCCCGGTTCCCTGCCTTTTTTCAACCTGTTTTACGAGACCTGGGACCTGCTGCAGGCAAAAAAACTGCCCGAAGCCGAAGCCAGGTTGAAGGTCATGGCCAGAATGAACGGCGACGAGAAGCGCCTTATATTTCCTGGAAGGGCTGCTGGCTTTCGAAAAAGGGGATTACAAGAACTGCGTGAAGCGCCTGGAAAAGATCGGCCCGGTCCTGCCCGCCGAATTCGGCGAGCAGGCCTCATTCTGCCTGGCCTATGCCCACCTCAAGCGCGGCGACGCCAAAATGAGCGAAAAATACGCCCGTCTGATCAAGGACCCCGACCATGTCCACCGCCTGATGGACCTCATGGACGAGATCAAGGCGGCCCAGCAGGCAAAAATCAAAAAAAAGTAAGAAAAATTTGATTTCCCTTGTAATTTGCTGAAATTGCTCTATAATAGTAACAGCAATCTTAATGGAGGGCGAAATACTATGAAACACGCCTTGAAAAAACATTTCAGTTTATTTGCAATAATCACATTTATCATATCCTTTTTGCCGCTGACCGTTATCGCCCAGGACAACCTGTGCATGCTGCGCGGTTTCGTCTACGGTGACGACGGCAAGAAGCCCCTCAATGAAGCCATGGTGCTGCTCCGGGAAACCACCACCGAAAGGACCTACCAGTCTGAAAAAACCAAGAAGAACGGCGCCTACAAGATGGAGAAGCTCCTGCCCGGCACCTACGCCATCGGCATCCAGTACAAGGGCAACGACTACAACATCGACGCCCTGCTCCAGATCAAGCCCAAAAAGCAGATGGCCTGCTTCACCCTGCCCAAGGTCGAGGAAAAACCCGGCTACCTGGTGCGCTGCAGTTCGCCCAAGTGTTTCTTTGTCACCCCCTGCGGCTGGGCGCTGATCGCCGGCGCCACGGCCGGCATCACCTACGGCATCATCAAGATCGTGGAGAAAGAGGTCAGCCCGACGACGATTTAAGGGACCGAGAATAAACGAAATCGGGATAAGTGTTAGTGTTAGTGTTAGTGTTAGCGAAGAATTGTAATTAAAAAGACTCAGTGTTAGGAAGTAACCTAGAAGTAATAGAAAGCATTCAAGCATGAAGATGCTTAGACAAATCAGATAGTTGATTTGAGAATAACCGGAAGGCACTCTTACTAACACTAACACTTATTACATGAAAATATTGAATCCAGAAGATCTGAATGTTTTTAAAAAAGCGCATGAAATGACTCTAGAAATATATAAAATACTAAAAACTTTCCGTCTGATGAAAAATGGGGATTGTCGAACCAAATCAGGCGTGCCGCATCATCCATATGCGCCAACCTCCTGGAAGGAAGTCATCGAAACAACTCAAAAGAATATCGACAGTTTGTAGGTATTGCCAACGGGTCGCAGGTGAGTTAAAATATCATATATTATTGGGCCATGATCTAAAATTTATTGATGATGTCCAATATGAAGGTTTAAGAAATGAATGCAATGAGATATCCAAGATGCTTCGCGGCCTTATCAATTCGCTTGAGTAAAAATGAATATCAGGTCGTATAAGTTTCTTTTCCTGCTAACACTGACACTAACACTAACACTTTCTTCAGATGACTTCTTCGCGGTCAAGGACAAGGTCATTTCCGAATCCAGCTTCAAGCTGGGCTTTCCTCTACTTATCGCCGCTGCTGCATGCTGGACAACGTCGGCTATACCAGCAGCATCTACACTTATGATGCCAGGGAGATCCCCGACTGGACCGGCGACTTGGGCTGGGGCTGCGTGCTTCGGCCATTCGTGGCCAACCGCCTTATCCTGCAGGCCGAGGACCTGCCGCATTATTCCTATTACCTTGAAAACAAGAACCTGCGGGCCTGGAGCAATCGCTTCGCAGCCAGCTGCCTACAGCTACGTCGGCCCCTTCAATCTCAAGGCCGGCTTCGCCCGCAACGACCTGCGCCAGCGTCCCCAACTGGAATTCAGCCGCCCCTACCGCTACACCGACAGCGAATGGTCGGTCGAAACCGACATCGGCCGTCGCTTCAATCTCTTTTTGACGGCCTATGCCGCCTTCAAAGAACTGGCCTACGACGAAGAGCCCTACCTGGGAAGCTACAACCTGGCCGAGAGCTTGAACCATCGCCAGAACACTTTCGGCCTCAGGCTGAACCGGCGCGTCTTCACCAGCACGGTCATTTTTCTCAATTATGAAATGAGCGACTATGTCTTTGCGTCGCGCTCCGAACGCGACACCCGCGGCCAAACACTGGGCCTGGGCGTGGAGTTGCCCGAGATCGGCGTGCTGCAGGGCAGCTTCCAGATCGGCCTCAGCCGCTTTGATCCCGAAAAACCCGCTTTTCCAGGCGAGCCAGAGCCTCAGCGGCCGCGGCGAACGTCCGCATCACCCTGTTCGAGCGCCTGCGCTTCAACCTGTTTTACGCACTTGGGGACCAATTTTTCCTACAGCGCCAGCGAGTCTTTTTTACAACAACCAATCGCTGGGCGGCGGCGCCGAGGTCTACCTGACCCGCTTTTTGAAGGGCGGGGCTTCCTACGAGGACGGCCGCCTGAAATACCATTCCTTTCTCGATCTGGAGCTCCAACGCAGCGACCGCATGCGCCTGCAGCGTTACTATCCTGGCCGTTCCTTTTTTCGGCAACACCTCCCTGGGCTTCGCCTACAATATCTACCGCCTGACCTCCGATGTCCTGGGCCTGGACTATACCCGCAAATTCTGGGGAGGATATATCAATTATGAATTTTAAAAAACCTTTTTTTTCATTGTCTTCGTCTTTATAGCCGTTATTTCGTTTCTTTGCCTGCCGCTAACACTAACACTAACACTAAGATCTCGTATTAGCTTCTTGCTAACACTAACACTAACACTAACACTTTTCAGTTCTGGTCTTGAAGCCCAGACCAAGACCGGCAGCGGCCAGTCCTACGAATACCAGATCGGCGCCAAGGACCTGCTGGAAATTTCGGTTTTCGAGGTCCCGGAGCTGAACATCACGGTGCGCGTCTCGGAGAACGGCATGGTCACCCTGCCGCTGCTGGGAGAGGTCAAGGCCGAGGGGCTGAACCGCGCCGACCTGGAAAAGCAGATCGCCGCCATGCTGGAAAAGAACTACCTGAAGAACGCCCAGGTGACCATCTTCATCAAGGAATTCCAGAGCAAGAAGATCTCGGTCATGGGCGCGGTCAAGAATCCGGGCGAGCACGACCTGATCGGCCGCCAGAGCCTGCTGCAGGTCATCTCCATGGCCGGCGGCTTGAGCGAACAGGCCAGCGCCACGGTGATCATCTTCCGCCAGTTCCGCAGCCTGCCCAGCCAGTCGCTGATCATCAAGCTTGACGATGTGCTCCTGAAAGCCAATCCCAAGTACAACATCCCCATTTTTCCCGGCGACATCATCAACGTGCCGGGCAGCCAGTTCCTCGATATCTACGTCTTCGGCCAGGTGAAGAACCCCGGCGCCGTGCGCATGAAAAAGGGATCGGACGACGTGACCCTGCTGCGCGCCATCGCCCAGGCCGGCGGCTTCAGCGACCGCGCCCGCAGCGGCAAGGTGATGGTCACGCGCACGGTTGACGGAGTCGAGAAAAAAGATCCATGTCGATGTCAAGGACATCCTGCGCGGCAAGAGCAAGGACTTCGTGCTCCAGGCCTTCGACGTGGTGTTCGTCCCCGAAAGCATCCTGTAGGAGGATTCAGATCAATATGGCCAATTCCACGGAAAACCAGGACCTGCTGTTGGAAGAAGGCATCCAGTTCCACGAGATCTGGGAGCTGATCAAGAAAAGGCGCATGATCGTCTACTATTTCGCCGGCTTCGTCTTGCTGGCGGCCTTGATCCGCGTCCAGCTGCAGACGCCGCTGTTCATGGCCAGCGGCACCCTGCTCATCGAAAAGGAAGGCCGCGGCCAGATGAACCTGCTCAACCAGAACTATTATGACCACGATTGGAGCAACGAGTACCTCAACACCCAGCAGCCGCGTGCTGACCAGCCGCTCCCTGGCCATGAAGGTCGTCAAGGAGCTGGAACGCCTGCCCGGACAGGAGAGTCCAGCAAAAGCCCAGGCAAAAGAAGCTCGCGCCAGGTCCTGCGGGGCGATCAAAGAGAAGCCGATCCCGAAACAGCAGATGGCCGGTGAGGTTTCCGGTTTCCTGGGCGGTCTGGGGGTGAGCAACATCCCGGACACGCGCCTGCTCGAGGTCACCTATGTATCTCCCGATCCCAGGATGGCCGCCCACTCGGTCAACACCCTGTTCGACAAGTTCATCGAGTTCAACCTGGAGATGAAGGCCGAGTCGACCAAGCAGGCCTCGGAATTCCTCACCGCCCAGATCGAGGAGATGCGCCGCAACCTGGCCCAGAAAGAACAGGAGCTGCAGGAGTACGGCAAGCGCAAGGAACTCTATTACATCCGCGGCGAGGACAGCACCGTGGTGCAGAAACTCTCCGACCTGAACAGCGCCTACACCGCCGCCCAGATCGAGCGCATCAACAAGGAATCGATATACCGGGAGCTGCAAGGCAAGCCCTTCGACAACTATCCCGATGTGCGCGTCAATTCCCTGATCCAGGGACTGAAGCAGGAATTTTCAACCCGCGAATCGGAGATCAAGAAAAAATCGCAGATCTTCCAGGACTCCTATCCCGAAATGCAGCGTCTGCGTTCCCAGCAGGAAGGGCTGCAGAAGCGCATTGACAGCGAAACCGCCGACATCGCCCGCAAATCGCTCAACCAGGCCCAGGCCGAGTACCAGGCGGCGCTGAAAAAGGAAAACTCGCTCATGGACCTGCTCAACCAGCAGAAGGGCAGCGTGGTCTCCAGCAACGCCAACGCCATCTACTACAACAGCCTGAAGATCGAAGTGCAGAACATGACCAACCTGCTCGATTTTCTTACCCGCCGGCAGAAAGAGTCCATGCTCAGCTCGCGCCTGGACGGGCTGCAGACCAGCAACATCAAGATCGTGGACCGGGCCGAGATCCCGCAACGCGCTTTCTCGCCCAACAAGCAGCGCACCCTGCTGCTGGCCCTGATGCTGGGCATCGGCGGCGGCATCTTCCTCATCTTCGCCCTCAACTACCTCGACAACACGGTGAAATCGCCCGAGGAAGTGGAAAAACTGCTGCATGTACCGGCCCTGGGCTTTATCCCGGCCGTGGGCGCCAAGGCCAGCCATTCCTATTACCAGCATTACTATTCGGACCGTAAAAAGCAGCAGACCGAGCAAAAGATCAAATCGGTCGAGCTGGTCAACCTCAAGGATCCCGAATCGACCTTCGCCGAGCACTACCGCAACATCCGCACCTCGCTCCTCCTCTCCACTCCCGACCAGCCGCCCAAGGTCATGGTCGTCACGTCGGCCCTGCCCCAGGAGGGCAAGACCGTGACCGCCATCAACCTGGCCGTGGCCTTCACCCAGCTGGGCAAAAAGGTGCTGGTCATCGACTGCGACCTGCGCCGGCCGCGCGTGCACAAGATCTTCCGCATCAAGAACCTGGCCGGCATCACCTCTTTCCTGGTCGGCCGCAGCCGCCTCGAGGACATCATCTACCGCTACCCGGGCGAGCCCAACCTGCACGTCATCCCTTCGGGCCCCATCCCGCCCAACCCGGTGGAACTGGTCATCTCCAAGGGCATGGGCGAGATGATGGCCAAGCTGCGCCAGCACTACGACTTCATCTTCATCGACGCCCCGCCCCTGATGGGCATCTCCGACGCCATCCTGCTGGGCGAGCACGCCGACGGGCTGCTGCTGGTGGCCTGGGGCGGCAAGACGCCGCGCAAGGTCATAGAAAAGGCCAAGACCGAGATCGAAAAATACAACGTCAAGCTCTTCGGCCTGATCCTGAACAAGGTCAACCTGCGCCGTTTCTCTTATGCCTATTCCTCCTACCACTACAAGTACGGCGCCTACAGCGGGGACGAAGAGAAACGCGGTGAAGCATGATCGACCTGCACGGCCATTACCTGCCCGCCGTCGACGACGGCGCCGTCGACCTGGAAGCGTCACTGGCCATGCTGCGTCACGCCGAAAAAGACGGCATCACCACCGCGGTGGTCACTCCGCACGTCTGCAGCAGTTTGTGCAAGGTCAAGGATCTCGACGCCCTGCGCCGCTGTTGGGAAAAATGGCGCGCTTCCTTAAAAAAAAGCGATCATCAAGATCGAAATCGTATCCGGGGCCGAGGTCTATTTCACCTCGGAACTGCTGCCGATATTAAAAGACAACCGCGACCTGCTGACCATCAACAACGGCTCCTATTTTTTGCTCGAATTTCCCAGTGACTACATCTACGCCCACAGCAAGGATTTCATTTTCAAGATCCTGACCGAGGGCTTCATCCCCATCATTTCCCATGCCGAGCGCAACACCGAAATCCAGCGCAGCCCGGGCGTACTGCGCGAACTGGTCAAGGCCGGCGCCCTGTGCCAGGTCAACGCCGGCAGTTTTCGCGGCGATTTCGGCAGCCAGGCGCGCAGCAGTGCCTACGAACTGATCCAGGGCAACCTGGTCCATGTCATCGCCTCCGACGCCCACGACCTCGAGCGACGCAAGCCCGAACTGGCTTATGTTCCCGCCCTGCTGCCCGGCGTTGACACCGGAGAAGATCGCCATGTACCTCGACGACATCCCGGCCGCGATCATCGCCGACCAGGCCGTGCCCGACATCGGCGAACCGCTCATGCCTTCACCAGCGCCGCACGTTTTTCGATTTCTTCAGGAAACACGATTCATGAACAAAAGAGCTTTGCGGATCTTTCTCCAGGTGCTGATCGTGCTTTGCCCCCCTGCCCCTGGGCTGCGTGGGCGGCATCTGGCTTCCACTCTGTTTTTTACTTTTCGCTCTGTTCGCCCTGCTGGCTTTCCTGGGGCCGCAGGCGCCTTACAAGTTCCTCTACCAGCGCCCAATGCGCGTCCTGGCCATTGCTTTTTTCGTGCTGCTGGCCGTGCAATTGCTGCCGTTGCCCGTTTTCCTGCTCAAGTGGCTTTCTCCGGCCGTGCCGCGCGTGCTGGCAAACCTTTCCGGTTCCCTGCCCGCCTTTCACAGTTTGAGCCTGATCCCGGCCGAAACGCTGCTGGCCCTGGCCCGTTTCCTGGTTTACGCCCTGTTCTTCATCGCCCTGCTGCGCCTGGACTGGGACAAGAAGGATATTTTTATTTTGTTCGGCACGGCGGTGGTTTCCGGGGTGGCGCAGGCCATTTTCGGCCTGCTGAAACTGGGCCAGGGCAACAGCAAATTTTTCCTCTTTTTCATGGCCGACGAACATGTGCCCGGATTTCTGCGCGGCACCATCTACAATCCCGACCATTTCGCTTTTTACCTGGAACTCCTCTTTCCCCTGGCCCTGGGGCTGCTCGTTCGCCCGATCTGCATATCTTCGACCCCGGCCAGTCGCTGCGGGAAAAGATCCTCCATGTTGCCGAAGACCGGCGGGTCATTCTGCTGTTTCCTGGCCGCCATCCTCCTGGCCGCCGGCATCTACCTCACCGGCTGCCGTTCCGGCATCGCCGTCCTCGTCCTTTCCATCCCTGTTCTTTGCCCAGATGTCGGTCTACCTGCGGGTCAATTTCAGGGCCCGCCGCCATTTGCGCCTGGTCTTCATCCTGGCCACGCTGCTGGCCGTGTTCATCGGCGTGCAGAGCACCCTGGACAAATTCCTGACCGGCAATTATATCCAGGGCGGCCGCGATCGATTACTGGGCCAACACCCTGGCCATGTTCCGCGACTTTCCCCTGTTCGGTACCGGCCTGGGCACCTTCAAGTACGCCTATTTTCTCTACGGCAGAGAGACGGGCTGGGTCAACCACGCCCACAACGAATACGTCGAGTCGCTGGCCGACATGGGGGCATTGGCTTTTGTCGCTTTCTTTGCCCTGCTGGCATTGCTTGTTTTTTCTTTGCTGCGCATGTGGATCGCCCGCCGCCACCCCGAGATCAAGCCCGTGGTGCTGGGCGTGTTGACCGCCCTGTTTGCCGCTTTTTTCCATTCGTTCTTCGATTTTTCCCTGCGCATCCCGGCCAACGCCTTTTTGTTCCTCATGCTCCTGGCCCTGGGCCTGAAGCTGGCCACCCACAGGCATGAATTCAGCGATGAAAACAAGTAAATTCATTCAGTACCGTTGGCCCTGGTCCTGGCTGTTTTTTTCCTGAGCCAATTCGCGGCCGAGATTGTTTTTCACCTTGGCGCCCCGTCCCCGAACCGGGGAAAAAATACCGTGAACCGGCCCTGGACCTGAAAGCGTTTTCCGCTGTCCAGCCGCCTCTATACCGAAAGCCGCTTTCGCCTGGCTCGAAGCCGGCATCAGCGCCAAGGACGAGCAGGCGGTGAAAAAGAGCATGTCGCTGCTGCGCCAGGCCCTGAAGCGCAATCCCCTCGATTACCAGGCCCGCTATTACCTGGCCAAGGCCTACCTGCAATTCAGTGCCGTCGACGGCGATTATTTCGATATGGCCGTGCGGGAACTCAAGCGTGCCGCCCTTATCCGCGGCAGCAACAAGCAGATCGCCCTGGACTGCGGCCAGGGTATTTTTTTCTCACTCTGGCCGCTGCTGGAGGAAGAGGACAAGACCTTTGCCACTGACGCTTCTGGCCAACGTCATGCCGGCGCTCTCCTGGCCGGAATTCAGTCCGCTGCTGGAGATGTGGTCGCTTTATGTCCAGGATTCGTCCCTGCTCATGGAACTGCTGCAAGCGCAAGCCCGAATTCTTCGACCTGGCCGCCGACCAGCTGGTGGCCGCCGCCATCCCCATGGAGCAGCGCCGCGAACTTCTCGCCCTGCATGAAATCCATACCCTTGACGCCATGGAACGACGTTACAACGAATTGGGCCTGCAGGGGGAGATCGGACCTCGATGACGCCCGCTCACTGCTGAACCAATTGCGCCGCTTGAAAGGCTATTACCGCCTGCAGACCGGCAGCGGCTTCGCCCCGGAAAAACTGGCCAGGCTGCAGCGCGAGCTCCTGCTGCGAGTCATATCCGGCCTGTTAGGCGATGCCAAGGCAGCCAGGCTGATCCCAAATCAGTGTCGCCGGGTCAGGGAATATATCCAAAAGTATATCGCCGACCACTCAGGGCTGAACGATCTCGACGACCTGCAGAAACTGCTCGAGGAAAAAAACTATTTCAAGGACAACGATTTCCCCTCGCTTTATTTGAAAACCCTGATCACCTACAAAAAAGGCAGTTATGGCGACATCATCGCCGAGATCGAGGCCCTGCGCCAGACCATCTCCTTTGTCAAGAAAGAACAGTTGGCCGATTACACCAACATCCTGCTTTTGCTGATCGATTCCTATTACAGCACCAAGCTGATGACCGCGGCCGAAAAAGTGGCCAAAGAGCTTTACGAAAGCCAGCCCGACAATTCCGATGTTCTGTTCCGCGTTTTGCGCATCCGCAATATCCTGGGAGTTGAAGGCGCCCCGGACCCGATCCTGGATGCCAAGCTGGAAACCGTCGATAACAGCCGCTTTCTGATTCTCAACAAAACCAACAGCAGCCATGATGTGTTCCTGTTCAATGCTCCTGAGATCGAGATCGTCCTTGACCCGTCATTGCTCGCTCAACTCAAGCCCAAGCAGCTTGTCCAGGTCTTTGTGGAGGGCAGGATCGCTTTCGAGAACTACGTCGACGGCTTGCCGGAAAAGATCGTCATCGGGCCGCCGTTTACCGGGATCGAGCGCAAAGTCAAGGTTCAGGTGACATATTTTGAATAAGTGAATAGTGAACAAGTGATTAGTGATCAGTAAATAGTGATTAGTGAAAGAGAAGAAGTGTTTGCATGAAAATTCCAGACAATTGTCATTTCTCTTTCGAATCACTAATCACCAATCACTAATCACTAATATTGAGGTTGAGATGAAAATTGACAAAAAAAATTCTGAAACGAAACCTGGCGAATTTAACACTACGTGATAGTGGGCTCGGTCATCATGGCCGTCGGCTATTCGCTGTTCCTGATCCCGCACCACTTCGTGCCGGGCGGGGTGTCGGGCCTGGCCATCATGGTCAACTACTTTACCCGCCTCCCTGTCGGGACGCTGATCATGGTGCTGAACATCCCGGTCTTCGTGTTCGGCATCAGGATAATGGGCCGCAAGTACGGCCTGCGCAGCCTGCTGGGCATGGTCATCTCCTCGCGTGCTGATCGACTTTTTCTACGAAGTGCTCAAGCTGAAATCGGCCACCGACAACGCCGTTCTGGCGGCCATTTACGGCGGTTTCATGCTGGGCATCGGGCTGGGGCTGGTCTTCCGCGGCCGCGCTTCGACCGGCGGCTCCGATATCATCGGCCAGATCCTGAACAAGTACACCGGCGTCTCGATCGGCATCGGCATCATGCTCATCGATTTCTTCATCATCTCGGCTTCGGGCCTGGCCTACAGGAACCTGGAGGCGCCCCTCTACGGCTACATTGTCCTGGTCATTTCCACCAAGGTCATCGACATGATCCTCGAGGGCTGGAACTACACCAAGCTGGTGATCATCACCTCGACCAGGACAGCCGAGATCCAGGAATTCATCCTCAGCACCCTGGACCGCAGCGGCACGGCGTTGAAATCGCGCTCCCTTTATCTCAGCCGTGAGGGCGAGACCATCATAACCGTCATCCACCGCAAGCAGCTGAGCGAACTGCGCGAGTTCATCAAGTCGCTGGACCCCGATGCCTTTGTCATCATCAATGATACTTACGCGGTGTTGGGCAAGGGATTCAAGGCGACGCAAGTCAGTTGAAGAAGGGGACAGGGTACAGGGTTTAGGGTAAGAATAGACGAGCCATTCCCAAACGTAGGGGAGGGTTTAAAACCCTCCCGGTTCTTTAAAATCCCAAGCACCAATGACCAAATGACCAAAACGAAAAGAAACGGCGATTGCACGAATAATCAACTCATCCCCCGCCCCCTTCTCTTCACAAAGAGAAGGGGAGTAAGGCTTCTTCCCCTCTCTTCGCAAGAGAGGTACGCATCGCCATACCGATGCTTTGCGAGGTATCTGGCGATGCCATCCCGCAAAGCGGTGGGGGTTGGGGTGAGTTAGTACCATTTATTCACCAACGAGTGCCCGAATCTTCGTTTGTGGACATTGGAATTTGGAACTTGGAATTTATTTGGAATTGGTGACTTGGAATTTGATATTTTGTCACGCGTCACTCGTCACTTGTCACTAAGCTGTTAGCTCGGTTAGCAATAGCTCCAATCGCTCACGAGCCCTTTGCAAGCCCTGATCGCTCGTCGAGCTCTGCAACTGTTCCTGCTTCAGGAAATGATAGGCCAGCTGCGCGGCAGCCTTAAAATCCTTTTCCTTCAGGAAATCGAAGAAACCGGCTTCTCCGCCCGCTTTTTCGTTGTTCAGCAGGCGGTTCAGGTTCGGCCAGGCGGTCTCCAGGCGTTCGGGCAGAATAAAATCGAACAGCGGATCGGGAGCGCGCAATTCCGTCTTGAGCTTCATGGCCGCGACCAGGCGGCCGCCTTTGGTCAGATCGCGGAACAGGCGGCTGGCCGGGTAGGGGACGATGAACGGCGCGTGGGCCAGCAGGCTGAAATTGGCAAAGTCCCGGTGATATTGGACGATCAGGGCCAGTTCCCCGGCGAATTCCTCCCAGCTGCTGGCGCCGTCGCTGCTGATCCAGTAGTGAAAATGACGCAGGCCGCGTTTTTCCATTTCGGCCAGCAGTACGACAAACGCTTCCGGGGCCGGCAGGCGCTTGCCCAGGCGCTTGGCCCTTGGCGGCAGGAACACATCGGTTCCCAGCCAGAGCAGCGGCCGGCCGTCAATGTAAAGTCCGGGATCGGCAGCGAGATCAAGAACTTCTGTGTTTACCGTTCCGTCACTTTTCAGCAGTGAAGGCGGCGAGGTCTGGATGCCGTGGATACGGAAATTGTATTTTTTGACAAGCGCGAAAACCGCGGCCGCGTAAGCCGGGTCCTGCAGGATATCGTCGTCATTGATGTTCATGGCGCGAGGGGCATCGCCAGGAAGCGAAAATTCCCTGGTCTTTTCATTATATTTATTTAAAAGCTCTTCGGTTTTTTCCAGGGGCAGTTTGCGGAACTTCCTGCCCTGCACGCGGCAGCAAAACACGCAGCCGCGGCCGCAGCCGCGTGAAAAGTTGATTTCCAATCCCTGCTCCAGGTGCGCCGGCTTCAAAAAATTGAGGTCCGTTTGCAGGTGTTTGAATGTTTCCGGGCGGTTTACGCGCTCAAAAGACGAAAAAACGATCAAGCCGGGCTGACGCCAGAACACGCCCGACTGGCGAAACAGCGCCTCCAGATCGCCCAGGTTCAGGGCCTTGAGGATCTCAGGCAGGGCCAGTTCGGCCTCACCGCGCACCGCCAGGTTGATCTGCGGCAGGTGATACAGGGCGGCCAGGGGCAACAGGGTGAGCAGCGGCCCGCCAGCGGCCAGGATGCCGTGATAATGAGGCTGCAGTTTGGCCAGATGGTCGCGCATGGGCACCAGCAGGTCTTCGAACATTGTGAAACCCAGCATGTCGGCTGTGCCCGTTTCGGCCCCGGGCGCTGAGGCCGGCAGGTCCAGGGCCAGGGGAGCGACCCGGAAGCCGTGGGCCTGCAGGGAGGCGGCCAGGAAAAGCTGGGCCGCGGGCAAACCCATGGTCTTCCAGCGCCGGTCGCCTGGCAAACGCGGAAAAAGCAGGTCGACCGAGGCGATGGGCTTTTTCAGGGCCTTAAGGTGGGTGCGCATGGGAAAAGCCCCGGGATCGGTCTCAACGAGCGGGCCGTCGCCGCCGTTATGCTTGAGGAAAAGATGGTCACTGACCAGGAAAAAACGGCTGCGGCGATTATTGCGACTGAAATGTACATTACAGGAATGGTTAAAGCCAAGCCCCTGTTTTTCCAGACGGGCCTGCAGATGAGTGAGCAAGGTCAGGATCTCGGGGTAGGCGAATTCACCGGGATCATAGCGGACCAGCCATTTGCCCTTGAACATGAAATCGCGTCGCCGGCGTTATGCGTAGCGGATGGAAACGTCAATAGTTGAAATTATTGAGCGTACATTCTCACTAAGTGATTAGGATCAGTAAGCAGTGATTAGTTAACGCATCAACGTCATTTCTTTGCTATCGAAACTTATTACGAATTATGATTTCTCTTCAATCCATTCACTAATCACGAATCACTAATTACTAATTCTGAGTCTACTTGATAGCCTTGATGGTCCGGTCCCACCGGGTGCGGGTGAAAAAACGCGCCACGGTCAGGGCCAGGTCCTTGATCTTGTAAATGAATCCCGGGGTCAGGTATTCATCGGAATTGGATTCATAAGACCAGTAGATGCGCCAGGGCTTGCCCACAATGTAATTGGCCGGCACCGGGCCCCAGAAGCGCGAATCGAAGGAATTGTCGCGGTTGTCGCCCATGCAGAAATAATGGCCCGCCGGCACGACATAATCCACGCTGCCGTCAGGGCTTTTCTGCGTCTGGCGCAGGTTGAGGGGAAACTGGAAATACCAGTCGTAATGGTTGCGCGGCGGGAATGAGGCGCCATAGTCCTCGTTCTTGAAAACCGTGTAGCTTTCAGCCAGCTCCCGGCCGTTGATCAGGACCTTTTTGTCGCTGATGCGCAGCCGGTCGCCGGGCATGCCGATCACGCGCTTGACGTATTCTTTTTCCATGTCGGGCGGGGCCTTGAAGGTGACGACCATGCCGCGCTGGATCTTGACCTGGGGCAGCAGCAGGCTGCCGACCGGGCTGATCGAATTGGAATAGGCCACCTTGTTGACCAGAAGGTGGTCGCCTATGAGCAGTGTCTTCTCCATGGAGGCAGTGGGGATGACGAACGACTGCAGCAGGAAGGTGTTGACGAAAAAGACGTATATCAGGGTCTCGACGATAAGCTCGAAATACTCGCGGCCGACCGAGACGGTCCGCTCTTTTTTCACTTTGGGCTTGCGCTTGAATGGGTTTTTCATAAGAGATAATTGTAGCGCAGAATTGGATGGATCTTGCAAGGCGAACGTGTAGGTTAGTAGTTGAGTGATTCAAGTGATTAGTGACAATGACCGAAACGAAGAACAAGCAATCGTTAGGAAGTAATGGATGAGTTGCATAAGTCGTCATTGAATTACTCTTCACTCAATCTACTTGATTTGGACATAATTCCATGTCTTTTTACTTGAATTTAGTTCAATGTCGACTTGTGCTAACATCTAATCACTATCACTAACACTATTTCCGATCCCTTTGCCTGAGATACATTTTCGTGATCTCCTCGGCTATAGCCGGCACAAGCGACAAGCCCGAGCACGACCGCCAGTTCACGGACCGTGGGCAAGTGGGTGTTGAATACCGGCTGCAGGAACGGCACGCTGACAACCAGCACGAGCAGGGTAAAGGAAAGTCCGACCGCGGCCTGCATATAGCGGTTGGAGAAGGCCCCGAGCTTGAACAGCGAGATGCGCTCCGAACGCACGGTGTAGGCGCGGAAAAGCTCGCACAGGGAAAGGGTCATGAAGGCCATGGTCTCGGCGCTCTGCACGTCCAGGCCGCGCCAGTCGTATCGCAGCAGGAAGGCCAGGGGGTTGGCGCCGGCCGGAATGACGTCGCCGGCGCGCAGGTGCCAGAGCAGCCCCAGCGCGAACGCCGTCAGCACGGCCCCGGTCTGGGTAATGGTCTGGATCAGAATGCCCAGGCGCATGTTGGCGTTGATCACCGGTTCGCGCGACGGACGCGGTTGGCGGCGCATGATGTCGGGGTCGCCCTTCTCCATGGCCAGGGCCAGGGCCGGGGCGCCGTCGGTGATCAGGTTCAACCACAGCAGCTGGATGACGGTCAGCGGCGAGGGCAGGCCGGCCAGCATGGCCAGGAAGATGATCATGATCTCGGCCACGTTCGAAGACAGGAGGTAAAATACGAATTTGCGGATGTTGTCGTAGATTATGCGTCCCTGCTCAACGGCCGAAACGATGCTGGCGTAATTGTCGTCGGTGAGCACCATGTCGGCGCTTTCCTTGGCAACGTCGGTGCCGGTGATGCCCATGGCCACCCCGATGTCGGCGGCCTTGATCGAGGGGGCGTCGTTTACGCCGTCGCCGGTCATGGCCACCACCTCGCGGTTGGCGCGCAGGGCGTTGACGATGCGCAGCTTGTTTTCCGGGGAGACGCGGGCGAACACGTCGGTGTCCTTCACGCTCGCTGCCAGTTCGGCGTCGCTCAGGGCGTCTATGTCTTTTCCGGTCAGCACCTGGCGGCCGGCCCTCAGCAGCCCGATGCTCTCGGCGATGGCCCGGGCCGTGTTGGGGAAGTCACCGGTGATCATAATGGTGCGGATGCCGGCCTGTCCGGCCTGGGCCAGGGCGGGCGCCGCTTCCGGGCGCGGCGGATCGATCATGCCGGCCAGGCCGACGAAGACCAGGTCCTTTTCGATGTTGCCAATATCGCTGACGTCGGGCAGTTCGCGCTCGACCCGATAGGCCAGGCCGAGCACGCGCAGGGCGCCGCGGGTCATGGTCTCGTTGGCTTCCAGTATCTGGCGGCGGCGGGAGTCATCCAGGGGGGCGCTGCTGTCGTCGTGGCATTGGTAGCGCGAGCACAGGTTCAAAACCATGTCGGGAGCGCCTTTGACGGCGATCACGTAGCCGCTGTAGAGCTTTTGCTCGTCAAAAGGGGAGATGTCCTCGGGATGGGGATGCAGGATGTGGTGCACCGTCACCATGTTCTTGCGCGTCGAGTCGAAGGGTATTTCGGCCACGCGCGGGTAGGCCTGGTTCAAGGGCCGGGGCAGGGCCCCGGCCTTGGCCGCCGCCACCAGCAGGGCGCCCTCGGTCGGGTCGCCCACCATGCGGTAGCTCATACCCTCGACGCTGCTGGCGCCCGAGACTTCAAGCTGGGCATCGTTGTTCAGGGCGCCGACCCACAGGGCGGTCAGGACAGCCTGAAAGTCGGTCAGCTGCACGGGTTGGCCCTGGGCCAGGAAATCACCCTTCAGGGTTTGCTCCGATCCGCCCACATCAAGGAATTTGCCGTCGGCCCACATGCGGGTGACGGTCATCTTGTTCTGGGTCAGGGTGCCGGTCTTGTCCGAGCAGATGACGGTGGTCGAGCCCAGGGTTTCCACTGAAGACAAACGGCGGATAAGGGCGTGGCGCTTGACCATTTCCCGCATGCCCAGCGCCAGGCTGATGGTGACCACCGCCGGCAGGCCCTCGGGCACGGCGGCGATGGCCAGGCCCACGGCCAGCATGAACATTTCCAGGGGGGCATGGCCGCGCATCCAGCCGATGGCGAACACCAGGGCGCAGACAGCCAGGGCGGCCCCGCCCAGCACCTTGCCCAGTCCGTCCAGGCGCTTCTGCAACGGCGTGGTCTCCTCCTCAACATTCTGCAGCATCTCGGCGATCAGGCCGATCTGGGTGTGCATGCCGGTGGAAACCACGATGCCGCGGCCGCGGCCCGAGTTGACCAGGGTGCCCATGAATGCCGTGTTCTTGCGGTCGCCGATGGGTACATTGGCTTCCAGGCGGATATTGGCGTCTTTCTGCACCGGCACCGATTCGCCGGTCAGGGCGGCCTCTTCCAGGCGCAGGTTCACCGCCTCCACCAGGCGCAGGTCGGCCGGGACAAAGTTTCCCGCCTCGATGAAAACGATATCTCCGGGAACGATATCCGGGCCGGGAATGGCCCGGCGCGAGCCGTCGCGCAGCACCTGCGCCTCAGGGGCTGCCAGTTTCTTCAAAGCGGCCAGCGCTTCCTCGGCGCGGCGGTCCTGGATCACCCCCAGGGTGGCGTTCAGGACGACGATGGCCAGGATGGCCACCGCTTCGATCCATTCGCCCAGCAGACCCGATATGGACGCGGCCGCGATCAGGAGCAGAACAATGAAGTTGTTGAACTGGGCGAGCAGCAGCTGCAGGAAGGTGGGACGGGGCAGGGCCGCGATCTGGTTGGGTCCGTACATTTCCCGGCGCTGGGCCGCCTCGCGGCTGTCCAGGCCGCTCTCGATCGGTGTGGCCAGCTGGCGCGCGATGTCATCGGCGCTCAGCGAGTGCCAGTCCAGGCGGCTTTGTTTTTTTTCAATTGCAACAGTTTTTTTTGCTGACATTATGGACTCCGTGGTTGTTTTTCAGCGCAGCTTGATGCTGATCAGGCTGACCAGGGTGAAGATCACCGCCAGGATCCAGAAGCGGATGACGATCTTGGGTTCGGCGATGCCCAGGAACTGATAGGTGTGGTGGATGGGGGCGCGGTAAAAGATGCGGCGCTTGATCAGTTTGATGCCGATGTAGTCCTGTATGAAAACAGAAAGGAACTCGATGACAAAGACGCCGCCGGCGATAAGGAAAAGCAGCTCATGCTTGAGCAGCACCGCCGCGGTGGCGATGACGCCGCCGATCAGCAGCGAGCCGGTGTCGCCCATGAATATTTCGGCCGGGTAGGCATTGAACCAGAGGAAAGCGGCCAGGGCGCCGATCAGGGCGGCCAGGATCACCACCAGTTCGCCCGAACCGTTGATGAAAGGGAACCAAAGGTATTTCGCCGCCTTGGAATTGCCGATGATATAAGCGAAAACAGCGTAGACCGCCAGCAGCAGGCCGGCCGGAACCGTGGCCAGGCCGTCAAGCCCGTCGGCGAAATTAATGGAATTGGCGATGGCGATGATGACCAGGATAATAAATGGATAATAAAAGATACCCAGGTCGAGCAGTGGATTTTTCAGGAAAGGCACGAAAAGCTTGCCGGCTATCTCGGGAGCGAAAGGAGAGGCTTCCGAGGCCAGCAGCAGCAGGCCGAGGATCAGGCCGAACAGGGCCTGCAGAAAAAGCTTCAGGCCGCGGTTCATGCCCAGGTCGCTTGAACCGCGGATATTTTTCAGGTAATCGTCGAAAAAACCCAGGGCCGTGAACCAGAAAGCGGTAAAGATCATGGTGCCCAGAAAAAAATCGTTCGGCTTTTTCCAGCTGCCCCAGAGCAGCACCGATATCAGCAGCGAAAAAAAGATGATCAAACCGCCCATGGTCGGGGTGCCGTCCTTGTTGCGGGACGACATGTCGCCGAAATCCCTGGCCCGGTCGCGGAAGTTCAGCTGGTAGATGGCGTGGATCACGCGGCGCCCCAGCAGGATGCCGATGACAAAAGAAGTGAGCACGGCCATCAGGGCCCGGAAGGTGATATAGGTCATCAGCCTCTGGCCGGGCAGGTTGGCAAAGAATTCGCTGATCCAGATGATCATGGTTGATCGATCTCCTTGTAGATACGCTTGATAATGGCCTTGATCCTGAATTCTGGTGACAAATGGTCGGAGGTGATCAGCACCTGCTGCAGCTGATCCTTGATGTCCGAGCCGCTCAGCAGGTTGCGGCGATAAAAAGAATACAGAAGTTCCAGGACCTCTTCGCGGAGCAGTGAGTTGTTGTGCAGGTACAGACGCTGCAGCTTGGGCAGGTCGCTGGCATTGCCCTTGCGCGCCATGAGCCGCAAACAGGCGATCTTTTCATCAACGCTGCCGCGGGCAAGCCGGCGCTGGATGGTCTTCTGCAATTCGCCGTATTCGCTTTCGCTGATATGCTGTCCCAGGTAATCCAGGGCAGCCGCGCGTACTTCGAAATAACCGTCTTTGAGCAGGCGCAGCAGCAGTTCTTTTGTTTCGTCGTTCCAGTGGCCGATCGACTTGAGGGCAACCAGGGCGTTGCGGCGCATGAAGCCGTTGCCCCGGCCTGCGCTCAGCATGTCGACCAGGAAAGCGCTCTTGCTCTTTTCCTTGAACAGGCCGATCAGCTTGATGCCGATATTTTTAATTTCCCAGTTGGGGTTGGAGAGGTACAGGTTGATCTTGTAACGGAATTCCGTCTTGTAGAATTCGGGATTGGCGCTCACGGTTTCCATGAAGCGGAACGGTGAAAGCAGGGAAATGGGCATGCCCGGGCGGCTGCCGCCGCCCCTTTTTTTGAAGATCAGAATTCCCGTGTTTTTAAAGATCAGCGAAGATAAAAAGTAAATGGCCGTGCCCATGAAGGTCAACGACAGGCAAAGAATAATATTTTTTATGATGGGCGAGCTGAACTGGATGCGCTTGAAGACGAATTGAGCCTCGCTGATGGCGATGACCATCAGCAGACAGGCGCAAAGGGTTTTGCCGGCGGCCGAGAGTATCTCCCTGTATGCAACCTTGACCCCGTCCCGTTTCAACTTGTGCCTGACGACCGCGACGCGGATCAATGCGAAAGTGAGATAGGAAATGGAAGTGGCCAGGGCGATGCCGGCAAATCGCAAAGAAGTGCCTGCCAGCAGGATGACCAGCGGCAGATGGAAAGCCAGGAGCAAAAAGTCGAGGAACATCGAGGTCCGGTTTTCCAGGCGCGCTGCGAAAAATCTCGTGGTCAGGTTGTGAATGCCCCAGCCGATCAGGCCGACGGCATAGAATTGCAGGGCCAGGGCCGTGCTGGACACGGCCTGGGCGCTGAAGTGAAACCTCTGCAAAAGCAGCGACACGATGGGCTTGGCCAGTGTGACCATCAGGATAGAGGCCGGGGCCAGCAGGAACAGGTTGATGCGGATAGCGTCGATGAAGAATGTTTTGGTTTTGTCTTTGTCCAACAGGGCGGTGGATTCGGAAAAATCCCTTAAAATGGCGCGGTTGATGGTTTTGGCCAGCAAAGCAAAAGGCAGGCGGAATATCTCCATGGCAAAATAGAGGAATGAGAGCGAACCGACGCGCAGGGATGAAGCTACGAACTTGTCGACCAGCTCCGGGCTGCGGGACAGAACTCCGCCCAGTCCGACCGGGGCGAGCTGGGTGACGTACTTGCGTCCGACGTTGCTGTTGATTTTCAGGGACGGCTTGAAGGAGAACTCCAGCAGCGGCCGGCTGATGGTTTTCAGCAGCACAGGCAGCAGGAAAAGGATTTGCAGCAAATAGCCGAACAGGACGCCGTAGGCCAGGGAAAATGAGCCGCTGCCCGGCCTGAACAGGAAAATGCCGAGAATGGAGCCGGCGGCAAAAAGCATGGTCGCGAGCCCTACACTGGCGGATCTTTGGAAAGCCTGCAAATATCCGGCCAGGATGGCTGCCAGCGTGCCCAGGAACAGACCGGGAAGCAGGACACGGGTCATGTGCGCGGCTTCACTGCTCAGGCCATGAGCGGCCAGGCCGGGGAACAGGAAACTGATGATGAGCGGGGCCAGGAAAATCCCGGCCGTGGTGAGCAGCAGGGAAAGCAGCATAGTGCAAGTGATCAGGGGGGCTACAGCTTCCCAGGCTTTTTTGCGGGGACCGCGCCGGAACAGGCTTGAAAAGATCGGCAAAAAGGCTTTTTTCATGGCGCTGCCGCCCAGCAGGCGCGACAGGAAACCAACCACGGTCCGGGCAATGGAGAAGATATCCATGGCTTTGCCGGCCCCGAACAGGGCCGCAGCGGCTATTTCACGGCCGAAAGCGAGAAGAAGGGATGCCATGGACGATGAAGCGGAGCCTCTTTTTCCGGAAGCGGTCATGTCATCATGGCTGTTGGCCCTGATTTTTTCAAGGTAGCTTTTAAAAATATAAGTACGGCCGTGGACGCTGATGCGGTCATCGGGCTTCAGGGGCTTCAAGCCGGTGATTTCCTGATCATTCAACTGGACGCGACCCTTGCGGCGTCGGATCATGACCGACTGCTCTTCATCTTTCAGAAAACTGATCTCGAAGCGCACGCTTGAGCCGATGTTTTCCAGCATGACATCGCTCAGGAAAGTGTTGCCCACGCTGGTGCGGGTGAAAGGCAGTTCAAGATTTTTTTCCTCTTCCAGGGACTGCAGGTAAAAAACGCGGATCTCCCTTTCCTGGCCGTGGTTTTTGGCGATGACCTCTTCAACGGTTTTCAGGATGATCGCTGTGCTGTCCAGCCGGTTCACGGCAAGGAGGTTTTTGCGCATTGACCCCAGTTGGTCAGGGGCGCCGATGATCTCCTCAATGGCATTGTAAAAAGCATCGGGCGCAAGAAAGATCTCGTTTTTTTTCCGGCCGCCTCCGCTCTCTTCGTAAAGGATCCGCGCCCCGCCTATTTTTTCCATCTCGCGGGCGTTCAGGATCTGGTGATCGGCCGGCAGGTCGATCTTGGGGACAAGAAGGGCCGGCAAGCCCATGGTCGTGATCTCCTGAATGGCGCCGGCCCCGGCCCGCGAGACCACCAGGTCGGACATGGCATAGATCTCGGCGATGTGGTCGAAGTACTCCCTGATCAGCAGCCGGCCTTCGATCTCCGGTGGATACCCTTTCTGCTCCAGGATCTTCACCGTGTCGTCGTAGGCTTTGTATCCCTTGCCGTAGGCCTTTCCGGTGGACATGATGACGAACAGGTTGGGCAGGCACAACAGGCGCGGAATGATCGCCGCGGCGGCGCGGTTGATGGTGCGCGCCCCCATGCTGCCGCTGAAAATGAACAGCACGCGGCAGCTGGAGGGAATATTGAATTTCTCGCGGTTGTTTTCCATCGCCGTCGCGACGGATCGATCGGCGCAGCGGATAGCCGGTCTCAATCACTTTGGAGCTTTCAAAAAAAGACGCGGTAGATGGAAAAGCTATGCCTATTCTGGTGGCGAAGCGGGCCACAAAAAGGTTGAGCCGGCCGGGGACCGCGTTCTGTTCGTGGATAAAAACCTTGATTTTGAGCAGGGCGGCGGCCAGCAATACCGGGGCGGCCACATAGCCGCCGCTGCCGATGATAAGATCGGGCTTGAATTTGCGCAGAATGAAAAAACTTTTAATCGTGCCGAAAAAAATGGCTGTCAGGGCAAAAAAAGTTTTCAGGCTCCTGACGTTTTGCGGCAGCCCCCTGGACGGTACATGGACAAATTCCATGGGCTGGGACAGGGCGCGGATAATGGCAGCTTCGCTGCCTTTTTTGGTGCCAATATAAAGGAACTCGGCGTCGGGGTACTTTTCCTTCAGTGCTTCAAAGATTGCGAGATTGGGATAGACGTGGCCGCCGGTGCCGCCGCCGGTGAAAAGGAATTTGTACTTTTTCATGTTGGGTTTTTCAGAGCCTATTATATCGCAACCTATAAACAAATCATAGCGAAAATTATAGGGATTCAAGATAGTTCGGTGTCCCAAACCTTGGTGTTATACGTGTTGGCAGAGCCATACCAGTGTCCAGCCATGTGCGCATCAATATCATAAAGGAGTACAATTGGAATATTGCGGATGTCCTGACACTAACACATATCACTAACACTGATTTCGAATTTCGGAGCCGCTATTCGTTTATAATTGACCTATGAAGAACCTAGCCATCATCCTGGCCGGCGGAGCGGGAACGCGCTTCAAGGGCCCTTTGCCCAAGCAATTCCGCCTGATCGGCGGCCGCTCGCTGCTGGAAATTTGCCTGGGCACCTTCCAGGACCATCCGGGCCTGGACGGCATCATCCTGGTCTGCCCTGCCGCCCAGATGTCCCTGGCTGAAAAAACGGTAGCCGCCGGCCGCTTCACCAAGGTGACAAATATCCTCCCCGGCGGCAATTCCCGCCAGGAATCATCAGCGATCGGGGTCTGTGCCGCCCCGGATACCAGCGAGAACATCCTTATTCACGACGCCGTCAGGGCGCTGGTGGCGCCGGCGGTCATCAGCCGGGTGCTGGAGGCGCTGGCCTGCTCACAGGCGGTCATGCCCGTTCTTCCGGTCAGCGATACGACCATCCGCGTCGATGATGCCGATGTGGTTACGGCTGTTCTCGACCGCGGCAAACTCCGCCATGTGCAGACGCCACAGGGGTTCAAGCTGGAGATCATCCGCCCGGCCCATGAACGGGCCCGGGTCGATGGCTTCACCAATGCCGGTGACGATTGCTCTTTGGTGCTCCGATACAAACTGGCGTCGGTCGTCACCGTAGCTGGTGATCCGGCTAATATCAAGGTCACATATCCGCAGGATCTGGCTATAGCCGAGGCGATTCTTGGATGCGTAATGCGATGCGTGATGTGAAAGAAAATCCGACATTCGTGATCTAATGCGTTGTGCTTAGGTGAAAGAGTGCGCCTTCGTAACGAAGATATGCGTCATATGCCGAGACTTTGCGAGGTCGCGTTCCATCGCAAACTGATATTTCAGGATTCGTTCTTTCCTTACGAATCACTAATTCTAACTCTTCAATATCACATTACGTTCATGAATAAAAAACAATCCTGAACTTGGCTCCCGGTTTGCCATCTCTCAATCAACTGGATGTCCCCGTTCAAGGCGCTGACCAATTTCTTGACCGTGGCCAGGCCCATGCCGGTGCCCTTGTCGCGGCTGCTGAAGAACGGCAGCCATATCTTTTCAGTGTTGGCGGCGGCGATGCCTGGTCCGTCGTCGGCCAATGTCAGCGAGGCGGGCGCGACGTCCGAGAATTCCACTTTCAAGCTCCTGGCCCCGGCCTGTTTGGCGTTGAGGACCAGGTTGGAAAAAATGACGTTGAGCAGCAGCGGATCGCTTTTTAAAAGCAGGGGGCCTGCCGGCAGGTCGACGGCCATTTCCTGTGCGGCGGCGGCAGCGGCGATCATTTTTCCGACATCGGTTTTCTTGCGGGAGATCTTTTTCACCGGCCGGGCGAACTGCAGGAAGCTTTCCATCATTTCGCTCAGGAAATTGATCTCGCGGACGATCTTGCGCGTTTTTTCCGGCTCGGTGCGCATGGCTTTGCTGTAGCCCAGGATGACTCCCAATGAATTGCGTATCTCGTGGGCCAGGGCCGCGGCCATTTCGCCGAGCATCATCAGGTTGGCATTCTGGCGCTGGATCTTTTCCTTTTTTCTCTCGGCGCTGACGTCGCGGACCAGCACCAGGCGGCCGCTGTCGGAGACCGGGACCACGTCGACGTAAAAGATGAAGGAGCCGCTTTCGATCTCAGCGGAAATTTTCTTTTCGCGGCCTGGATGAAGGCGCTGAGCCTGGGATGCTCCTGCAGAACCGTCGGCCAGGGAATTATTCTTGGCGCTGGCAAAGCTGCGCTTGAACAATTTCTGGGCGGCGGGGTTGAATATCTCGATCTTGGCTCCGGCGGAGATGAAGATCACGCCAAGATGGATGGTATTGATGATGCTCTTGTTCAATTCCTCTGTTTGCGAGCTGGTGCGGTTTTGTTCGGCGACCAGGTCCTGCAGTTCCAGCTGGGTGCTTTTCATTTCGACCAGGTAATCCTGGAAAGGAGAACCGGCACCCAGACTTTTTTCCGGCCCTTTTTTGCGCAGCAGCACCACCAGGTAGATGCCGGATGCGCCGATGAAGATTCCCAGGAAGAAGATCAGACCGGAAAGTATCTTTTTCAGCGCCGCGAACTGCTCGAGCTGGGGCGAGCGGATGGTCTTTTTGAAAAGCAGCCCCGAGCCGTCGCCCAGGGGCTTTTCTGATCTGCAGCAGCCTTTCCTGGCCGCCAGGATGACCTGCTTGCTGTTCTCGGCGCCAGGCAGGGACAGGACCTGGTCGAAATATCTTTCGCGGCCCGGCCGCGGCAGGCGCAGCAAAATCTTTTGGACGTGCAGTTCGGCCTGCAGGTCGCTTTGGGCGATGATGGCGGCGATCTCATTTTTTTCAAGGCTCTTGAAAAGGGCGCGCATGTTCTCGAAGATAAAAAGTCCCAGGATCTGGACGACAATGACCAGGATCAGAAAACTTCTTTTCATAGCAGACGCCAGAACGAGCCGATCCAGGCCATGATGGCGTCGCCCCAGAACAGGGAAACGAAACTGCCCAGGCTCAGGAACGGGCCGAAGGGCAGGGCAAGCTTAAGATTCTTTTTCTTGAACACAATGAAGAAGATCCCCACCAGCAGGCCGAACAGCGATGCCAGGAATATCGCAACCGTCAGCCGGTGCAGGCCCGAGAAAAAGGCCCATGAACAGAGCCATTTTAACGTCTCCGAAACCCAAACCCTCGATCTTTCTGATCTTCAGGTAAAAGAAATAAAGGGCGGCGAAAAAAAGCGCCCCGCCCAGGCCGCTGAGCACGGCATCCAGCTGGCCGATCTCGGGATTGAAAAATGAATAAATGAAAAAAAACGCGGCGCCGCTCAAGGTGAGTTCGTCGGGGAGGATCATGTGCTTGATGTCGATGGCCGCCAGGGCGATCAACAGGCAGATGAACACGGCGCCGGCCGCGGCCTGCAGCGATAAGCCGTAGCTGTGAACCGTCAGCCAGAAGCTGAAAGCGCAAAATACCTCGACCAATGGATATTGCGCTGATATTTTGCCGCGACAGGAGCGGCATTTGCCCAATAACAAAATGTAACTCAGCAGCGGGATGTTGAGATAAAAGGGAATCTCGGCGCGGCAGCGCGGACAATGGGACGGGGGAAAAACCACGTTCTCTCTCCTGGGGCAGGCGGTGGATCACCACGTTCAAAAAACTGCCGATGATCAAGCCGAAAATGACGGTCAGCGTTGCTTCCATTTGAACACCCTCGCGGCCGTGATTGTGCCCTGTTCAGGGTCGTATAAGTATTCGTTTCCGGCGAAATCCACGGGCAGGGCCGCCAGCAACCTTGAGCTCAGCAATTCGTTTAAAGTCGCCGGCCAGCGCCGGAATTGGCGGCGGAACATCCCGATCCGCTCCTTGAGCAAGGCGAGATCGTTTTCGGCCTTGATCTGGTAAAGGTGGTTGAACGCCCCGTCTTTTTCCAGGGTGTCGCGGGCATTGTTGTAAATATCGAGCCACATCTGGTAAGCCACTTTGGGGTCGTCGTGCAGGTAGACCATGTGGGCGTTCAGGCGCTTGATAAAAGACGGGGCGTCGGGTTTGGCCGCGGCCCGGTTGTAATAAAATTCGGCCTTGGTGAAATCCTTCAGGAATTTGTAGCAGTAGTAGCCGGCGTCGTGGTCGAAAAACCATTCGTCGGGATTGTGGCGCGAACCCTTGTCCAGCAGGCGCAGGGCCATGGGAATGTCCCTGGCTTCGTAGACCATGATCAGCGACCCGATGATATAGGGTTCCTTGTACTGCGGCGTGATATCGGTGATGGTGTCGTACACCCTTTCCAAAAAATCGAAACGATTGGTCAGGTAGGGGGTGGAATAAAACTGGATGGACCAGATGAACAGCAGGTCGGCGGCCAGGTTGCTGTAGCCGAAGGAAAGGACTTTCAGGGTCTTGCCTGAAGGCAGGGAAACAAAGGTGCTGCGGTCGGCAAAGTAATCGATCGTGCTGTCGTAACGGTTCTGCATTCCTGCCGCCAGCAGCAGTCCGGCCAGGAAAACGACCGCCAGCAGCCGGCCTGGCATCATTGGAAATCCCTTTTGCGGAAGATCAGGATGGTGACGGCCAACAGGGCCAGGATATAGGCCAGGGCGTAGAGCACGGAAAAGAAAATGGTCCAGGGGTCGAGCGCCGTGTTCAGCACCACTTCGTTCTTGATGTTGAACTTGTCCAGGTTGGGCAGCAGGTAGTAGAGGCCCTGGGTGAAATATTTCCAGAACGGGACTTTCAGGATCGCCTTGAATTCATTGAACGTCCACATGATGTGGCCGATCAGGTAGAGTGAAACCGTGAAAATAAATGAGAGGATCGGTGTGGTGAAAGAGGAAAAGAACAGCGAAATGGCCACGATGACCAGAAGTTCCAGGAACAGCATGAAAAAGTAGAGGATGATCATGAGGTCGAAGCCGCCGCCGCTGGCCAGCACCAGCAGGAAAAAAATCACGGCCATGGCCGCCAGGGCCGTGAGCATGGTCAGGGCCAGGCCCAGGAACTTGCCGATGATGAATTGGTCGCGCGACACCGGCTTGCTCAGGATATTGAACACTGTCTTTTTTTCGATCTCCTTGTAGACCAGGTTGATGCCGGTGAAGATGGCGATCACAATGCAAAAGAAGTTAATGGCCGCCAGGCCGGTGTCTTTAAGCACCTTCATGGCGTCGCCCAGGGTAAGGAAACTGATCAGCTTGGAACTGAGGGCGAAGAAGATGCCGAAAAAAACCAGCAGGTAAAACATCTTGTTGCGCGCCGATTCCTTGAAAGTGTTGACGGCAATGGCTTTGATTTTCATTTGCTGTCTCCCGTCGTTGCGGGCGGTCCGGCCCCGTCGTGCGGGGCGATCGGCCGCATTTCATTGAAAAAAATATCTTCCAGGGTCATTTTTACCGGATTGACCGCCACGATCCGGCCGTTGTTGTGGATGATCGATTCCACCACCTGGTTGATGTCGGAATCGCTGGGCAGGGTAAGCGAGTACTGGCCGTCACGGCAGGTGAAATGTGCCTGGATCTTGGCCAATTCCTTTTCGGCGATATGCGAACAGATGATCTCGTAATATTGGGTGCTGCGCGAGATGAGCTCCGACAGTTTGCCCTCGCGGCGCATGCTGCCATTCAGAATGATGCCGACCCTGTCGACCATCATCTCCATGTCCTGCAGGATATGGGAGGAAAAAAAGATGGTTTTGCCCTGTTCGCGCAAGGAGAGGATGAGGGTGCGCAGGTCCTTGCGGCCGATGGGATCGAGGCCGGAAAAGGGCTCGTCGAGGATCAGAAAATCGGGATCGTGGATCAGGGCCTGGGCCAGGCCCAGGCGCTGGATCATGCCCTTGGAGAATTTGCGCAGTTTCAGGTCCTGGTGGCCGCTCAGGCCCACCTGGTGGATCAGGGCGGCGACCCTGTCCCGCACTTCGGCAGCCGCAAGGTTGAAGAGCGAGGCGGAAAAGAAAAGCAGCTCGCGGGCGCTCAGGTAATCGTAAAAAAAGGGATTTTCAGGCAGAAAGCCGATCCGGCGCCGGGCGGCCATGGAGGCAGCGGGCTGACCGTCGATCAGGATCTCACCCTGGTCGGCGAAGAGCAGGCCCAGGACGCACTTGATGGTGGTGGTCTTGCCGGCGCCATTGGGTCCCAGGAAACCGTAGATCTCGCCCTTTTCCACGCTGAGATCGATGCCTTTCAGGACATGGATATTTTTTAAGGAGGAAATTGGAGCGGAAAGATTTTCTTAAGGTCCCTGATTTCCAGTGCCTTCATGGTTTGTTTGTCCTTGTGCATGCGAAAATTGATTGTAGGGAATGGCGCGAAAAATGTCAAGGGCTAGGGGATGGGGGAGAAAGAAACAAGTGAAGGAACAGGTTGTAGGGGCGGACCCCGCGCGTGGTGCCGCCCTTCATTGATTCATCTTGTTACTGTCTACAGATAAAATAAAAAGGGCAGGCACAGGGGCCTGCCCCTACAGAAATCATCCCTTGCGATTTATTTCTTTCTTGCTTTCTTGCCGCGAACGATCTTGCGCTTGGCCGGAGCTTGCTTGCTGACGGCCTTTTTGATCTTTTTCGCGGTCACTTTCCCGGCAATTTTTTTCACGGCCCTGGCTTTGCGCCGGGAGCGGCTTTCTTCTTTGCCGCGGCCGGCTTTTTTGCGGCTTTGGCTTTTTTTACGGCAGCTTTTTTCGCCTTGGCCGGCACGGTCAACATGTTTTTCCTGATCTCGGCCTGGGCCGCGGCCAGCCGGGCGATGGGCACGCGGAAGGGCGAGCAGGAGACGTAATTCATGCCCACGCGGCAGCAGAATTCGACCGATTTGGGGTCGCCGCCGTGTTCGCCGCAGATGCCGATCTTGAGCCCGGGCTTTGTCTGCCGGCCTTTTTCAATGGCCATTTTGACCAGCATGCCCACTCCGGCCTGGTCGAGCGACTGGAAGGGATCGTCGTTGAAGATGCCGGCCTTTTTTTCGTCGACGTACTCGGGCAGGAACTTGCCGGCGTCGTCGCGGGAGATGCCCATGGTCATCTGGGTCAGGTCGTTGGTGCCGAAAGAGAAAAACTCGGCCACTTCGGCGATCTGGTCGGCCAAGCAGCGCCGCCCGCGGCACTTCGATCATGGTGCCGACAAGGTATTTCAGTTTTGCGCTCCTGGTTTTTATGATCTCGTCGGCGACCTGCCGGGTGCGGATCTCCAGGATCTGCAGCTCCTTTTTATCGATGGTCAGCGGGATCATGATCTCGGGGTAGACCTTGATCCCCGCGGCGGCGCATTCGCAGGCGGCCTCGATGATGGCCCGCACCTGCATGTCCAGGATCTCGGGGTAGGTGATGGACAGGCGGCAGCCGCGGTGCCCGAGCATGGGGTTGGATTCGTGCAGCTGTTCGACCCGGTAGCGGATCTTTTCGAAAGGCAACGCCGATCTCCTGTGCCAGTTGCCTTCTGCTTCTCCTCGGTGTGGGGGACAAACTCGTGCAGCGGCGGATCGACGAGGCGGATGGTCACCGGGAAGCCGTCCATGGCCTTGAAAATCCCCTTGAAGTCCTCTTTCTGAAAGGGGAGCAGCTTGTTCAGGGCGTCAACGCGGCCGTCCAGTGTGTCGGCCACGATCATTTCCTGGATGGCCAGGCGGCGCTCCTCGGTGTCGAAGAACATGTGCTCGGTGCGGCAGAGCCCGATGCCTTCGGCCCCGAGGTCGACGGCCTTGCGGGCGTCGTAAGGGGTGTCGGCATTGGTGCGCACCTTGATGGCGCGGATCTTGTCCACCCAGCCCATCAGGGTCTTGAACGCGGCGGGCGGCTCGGGCTTGATCAGGCGCATGGCGCCGCGGTAGACCTGGCCGCTGGAGCCGTTGAGGGTGAGTCTCCTCTCCTTTTTTGACCACCATGTCGCCGACCGTCAATTCTTCTTTTTCATAGTTGATGTTCAGATTTTCGCAGCCGACGATGCAGCACTTGCCCCAGCCGCGGGCCACGACGGCCGCGTGTGAGGTCTTGCCGCCGGTGGCGGTCAGGATGCCCTGGGCGGCGTGCATGCCGCCGACGTCTTCGGGGCTGGTCTCCTTGCGCACCAGGATGACTTTCTCGCCCTTGGCGGCGGCGGCTTCGGCTTCCTTGGCGTTGAAAACCACCTTGCCGGTCGCGGCGCCGGGAACGGCGTCGATGCCCGAGACCAGGAAATTCTTCTTCATCTCGTCTTTCTGGTCGGGGTCGATGATCGGGTAGAAGATCCCTTCGATGTCCTTGTCCTTGATGCGCAGCAGGGCCTCTTCCTTGCTGATCAGCTTTTCGTTGGCCATGTCCACGGCGACCTTGAAAGCGGCGCCGGGCGACCTTTTGCCGGTGCGGCACTGCAGCATGTACAGCTTGCCCTCTTCCACGGTGAATTCCAGGTCCTGCATGTCCTTGAAGTGCCCTTCCAGGATGCGGCGCACCTCGACCAGCTGCTTGTAGGACTTGGGGTCGGCCTTTTCGAAATCGGCCAGCTTGATCGGGGTGCGGATGCCGGCCACCACGTCTTCGCCCTGGGCGTTGACCAGGTAATCGCCGTAGAAGATGTTTTCGCCGCTGTTGGGATCGCGGGTGAAGCAGACGCCGGTGCCGCTATTGGAGCCCATGTTGCCGAACACCATCTGCTGGACATTGACGGCCGTGCCCCCCACGCCCGTGATCTTTTCCACGCGGCGGTAGGTGACCGCCTTTTCGGCCATCCAGGAGCCGAAGACGGCGTCCACGAGCCCCAAAGCTGTTCTTTGGGATCCTGGGGGAAATCCTTGCCGATGTGCTTTTTATAGATGACCTTGAATTCGCTCGACCAGCTTTTCCAGTTCGCTCTCGCTCACATCGGTATCGTTGACCTTGATGTGGGCGGCCAGGTTCAAGCGCTTTCTGCTCAGCTGGTTTTTCAGGGTATCAAAGGCGTGGTTGAACTCTTCGCGGTCGATGCCCTTGGCCGTGGAACCGTACATCATGATGAAGCGGCGGTAGGCGTCCAGGGCGAAGCGGCGGTTGCCTGTTTTTCTGGCCAGGCCGTCCACCGAGCGGTCGTTCAGGCCGAGATTGAGAATGGTTTCCATCATGCCGGGCATGGAGAGCGATGGCACCGGAGCGCACCGAAACCAGCAGGGGATCGTCGGCGTCGCCGAATTTTTTCCCGACTTCCTTTTCCAGCTTGCGCATGTTCTCATCGACTTCTTTTGCCAGACCGGCAGGATATTGACGGTTGTTTTTATAAAACAGTTCGCAGACTTCGGTGGTGATGGTGAAACCGGCCGGGACCGGCAGGCCGATGCTGGCCATTTCGGCCAGTCCCGAGCCCTTGCCGCCCAGGAGATTCTTCATCTCCTTGCTGCCTTCGCTCAATTTCTTGGAAAAAAAATAAACGAATTTTTCTTTCATGATTGCCTCCTTTATACTTTGGGCAGGGATTTTTCCTGGAGCTCTTTTCTTCTTTTTTATCGGGTTTTCCGGCAGGGGAAAACTGATCTCGAACTGGCAGAATTCCCCCAATGATGATGAGACCCGGCAGGCAGCCGCGTGATTGGCGATGACCTTTTCACAGATCACCAGTCCCAGACCGGCGTGTTCCGGGAATTTCGCATAGAAAGGCGTCCAGATTTCGCTGATCTCTGCTTCGCTCAAGCCGGGGCCGTTGTCGCGAATGAACAGTTTCAAGGCATTGTTTTCCATGCGCGTGGTCAGCCTGATCTCTTTTTCCTGCGTCTCTTTCATTTTCAGGGCCTGGGCGGCGTTGTCCACCATGTTCAGCAGCAGGATTTTCAACTGGGCGGTGTCGAGCGTGCAGGGCAGGGGCCGTCGGGTGTCCAGGTCGAGCACGATCCTGATCTTTTCGCTATTGGCGACCTTCTGCCAGTTGCCGCCCAGGGCCTGCAGAATGAGATTGATGTTCCCCTGCCGCTTGGGCGCAGGCTCGGTCTTGAAGTAATCCTTTAAGACATTGAAGGCTTCTGTCAATTCAGCCGTGTTTTTTTCGATCCTGCGCAGACGGTCGATGATGAACTCATCGCTCGAACGGGATTGCAGGATCTGGGCATAACCAAGGACCGGGGTCAGCTTGTTTTTCATTTTATGGAAAACCAAGGGGAGGATCTCCCAAAAGATCTCGTTTTTCTGGAATTCCTTGGCAGGGATTGCAGCGGGAGAAAATGCAGTCGATTGGCCATCGGGGTTGAATTCAATTGTTTTCATGAATTTCCTGATGAGGATAGCTGATTATATTCCATTCTTGCCCAGAATTCAAGGAGACGCTTGTCCGAAAAAATGGACAGGCGCACAGGGTACAGGGTACAGGGGTGAGGGTTTAGGGTATCAGGGTAAGAAAAAGAAGTCAGAGAACAGAGGCCCTTCGCCATACCAAACGTAGGGGAGGGTTCGTGTCCCGTTCAGGAGGTGAAACCCTCCCGGTTCTTTCAAAATCCAAGCACCAAAAAGCAAATAAATTCCAAACCAATGACCAAATGACCAAAATATTAGGATAAGATCAAAGGTAAATAAAGTAAAGATGAAGGCAACAGAGAATGTAACTTCTGCCTTTCTTTTTAAACATCGAACGCTCGAACTTCGAACATCGAACTTTCTCTTTCATGGGGGCAGGGGGTGAGCTTGAGGAGATATTGTGATTTCTCGTTATTCTTAACCTATCCCCTGTACCCTGGCCCCTGCTTCCGTCTACCGTATGCCGTAAACCAAGTTCATCGCCCTTGGTTTTAGAGCTCGCCTATGCTAAAATGCTCCTATGATAGCCAAGAAACACGAAAAATACTGGCAGCGCGGCCGTGATTTTCTGCAAGTGGAATATCCCCTGATCGCCGGCGCCATGACCTGGATTAGCAGCGCCAAGCTGGTCGAAGCCGTGGGCGCGGCCGGAGCGTTCGGCGTGCTGGCCGCCGGCAACATGCCGGCCGACATCCTGGAACAGGAAGTGAAAGCTCTTCAAAAAGGGGGCTGTCAATTCGCAGTCAATCTGATCACCATCGCTCCTAATTACCTGACTCATTTAAAAAAATTGGCCGACCTGGGAGTGCCCTATATCGTTTTTGCCGGCAGTTTTCCGCGCCAGGAAGAGGTGAAGGCCGCCAAGGAAAGCGGGGCCAAAGTGCTGTGCTTTGCTTCCAACGATTCCATCGCCGAACGCATGATCGCTTATGGAGCCGACGCCTTGATCCTTGAGGGGAGTGAAGCCGGCGGTCACATCGGCCATGTTTCCACCATGGTTTTGATCCAGCAGGTGTTGTTCAATTACCCGCAACTGCCGGTTTTTGTTGCCGGCGGCATCGCCACAGGCAAGATGATAGCCCACCTGTTGCTGATGGGAGCGGCCGGCGTCCAGATGGGCACGATTTTCGCCATGGCCGAGGAGAGCCCGGCCCACCCCAGGTTCAAGGAAAGGTTCTGCAGGGCGCGGGCCCGGGAAGCCTTCGCCACGCCGCAATACAGTTCGGAATTGCCGGTAGTGGCCGTGCGCGCCCTGAAAAACAAGGGCAGCGAGGAATTCGGCCGGCTGCAGCTGGAGCTGATCCAGAAGCTGGGCCGCAAAGAGATCAATCGCGTCCAGGCCCAGTTCGAGGTTGAAAAATACTGGGTCGGCGCCCTGCGCCGCGCCGTTCAGGAAGGCGATGTGGAAAACGGTTCATTGATGGCCGGCCAGAGCGTGGGGCTGATCTGTGACACCAAGCCGGTCAGGGAGATAGTGACCGCATTGGTCCGCGACGCAGAAGCGACCTTCAACAATTTGGGTTTGTGAAGCAAAAAATTTATACAAAATAAGGAAGAAACATGAAAACAAAGAACATGGGATTTAACACCAAGCTGATCCACGGTGGAGCATTTGCAGATCAATTCGGGAGCGCCACTGTTCCCATCTATCAGACTTCTACATTCAAATTCAAGAATGCCCAGCACGGCGCAGACTGTTTTTCCGGGGCAAGCGCCGGGTACATTTATACCAGGATCGCCAATCCGACGATCCGCGCACTCGAGAATAACATTGCTGAGTTGGAGAATGGTCATGATGGGATTGCCACAAGCTCCGGCATGGCCGCGATAACAAGTGTTTACATGGCGCTATTGGCAGCCGGAAGCCATATCATCGGCACGGCTTCCGTTTATGGTCCGGCAAGAGTCGTACTGGAAAAGGATTTTTCACGCTTTGGCGTTGAAGCTGATTTTGTGAATACCGCTGACATGAATGCCGTCCAGTCTGCAATAAAGAGCAATACAAAAGTTCTTTATATTGAAACACCGGCAAATCCCACAATAGATATTACCGATATCAAGGCATGTGCCGAGATCGCAAAAAAGCACAATTTGCTCTTGGTCGTTGACAATACCTTTGCCACCCCGTATTTGCAAAAGCCATTGGACCTGGGCGCGGATGTAGTTCTGCATTCCGTCACAAAATTCATTAATGGCCATGCCGATATCGTCGGCGGAATTGTCATTGCCAAAGGCAAGGACTTATATGAAAAGATCCGTCATGCCATGGTTTACATGGGCTGCAATATGGACCCGCATCAAGCCTATCTGGTTCTGCGCGGATTGAAAACCCTGGTCCTGCGTGTGGAACGCAACCAGGAAAACGCTGTCAAGGTCGCTCACTTTTTGGAAGGTCATCCCCAGATCGCCTGGATCCGCTATCCCGGACTCGAATCTCATCCGCAATTCGCATTGGCAAAAAAGCAAATGAGCGGACCCGGCTCGATGATCAGTTTCGGTGTAAAAGGCGGTCTGGAAGCCGGGCGAAAACTGATGGACAGCGTTCATTTGGCAACCCTGGCCGTATCACTGGGCGGGGTGGAAACTCTCATTCAACACCCGGCCTCAATGACTCATGCATCTGTGAACAAAGAGGAAAAAGCAAAAGCCGGAATCACTGATGACCTGGTCAGGTTATCGGTAGGCATCGAGGATGTCCGGGATATCATTGAGGATTTGGACCAAGCGCTAAAACTTGTATGATGGTTGTTTGCAGGAAAGGGAGTGGGGGACGGACCTTTAATTTTCCTGCCAGGCCGGGGCGCGTTTTTCAAGAAACGCCTTCATGCCCTCCTGCGCTTCCGCTGATATTCTCATTTTGGCTATCACATCAGCCGTATGATGATAGGCGGTCATCAAGTCCATGCCGGGAACCTCTACAAATAACTGCTTGCATACCGCTATGGCCCTGGGGCCGCATAAACACAATTCCCTGGCTTTGTCCATGGCAAATTCCAGCAACTGCTCAGGCCCGACTTTGTAATTGATCAGCTTGATGTCCAGGGCCTTGTCGGCAGCGAAGCGCATCCCGGTTATGAATAATTCCTTTAATACCCCTTCCCCGACCCGCTTCACCAGGTAAGGGGAAATGCAGGCGGGAACAACTCCGATTCTCACTTCGGATAAGCTGAATCTGGCATTTTCCGAGGCAATGACGATATCGGCCGCCCCGACAAATCCCATTCCACCGCCGATGGTTGCCCCATTGACAGCCGCAATTACCGGCTTGCCAAGGGTGTAAATTCTATGGAAAACGTCTGAGATCATCAAGGCATCCCTGAGATTTTCCTCATAAGTATAGTCGATCATTTTCTTCATCCAATTCAGATCCGCTCCGGCAGAAAATGATTTGCCTTCGCCCGTAAATATGACTACACGGATGTCGTCGGATCGATCCACGGCTTCCAGGATATCCGCCAGCTCCGCCAACATGGTATGGTTAAAGGCATTATGAACCTGGGGCCGGTTCAGCCAGATGGTGATAATCCGGTCTTTGACATCATATTTAAGCGTCTCATACGTCTTGTTCATCATTTGCTCACTTCCTGTTCTTCCAGAAATTTTATTGCCGCTGGGTTACAAAGACATGAAAGAGCTTATCCTTTGCAGCCCGGAGTATTTGCGGCAAAACTTTTTTATACGTTGAAACATCCGATGTGCCGGGCAATCACAAGCCTGAGGATCTCGGATGTGCCTTCGCCGATTTCCAGGACCCGCTGATCCCGGTAAAGGCGTTCGATGTCGTATTCCTTCATCAATCCATAGCCGCCGTGCAGCTGCAGAGACTGGTCAACACAGCGGTGCGCGACTTCTGAACAATAAAGTTTGGCCATCGATGAGTACATTTTGTAATCCTTCTTGTTTTCACAAAGCCAGGCGGCTTTATAAAGCAAATTCCTGGCGGCCTCGATCTCCACTGCCATATCCGCCAGTTTGAATGCGCAGGCCTGGAAGGTAGAAATGGATTGGCCGAATTGCTTCCTTTCCTTGGCATACTTCAAACCCAGTTCATAAGCGCCCTGGGCGCAGCCCAAGCCCATGGCGGCAATGGACAACCTGCCCCTGTCCAGGGTATCGAGCATCTGATGGAATCCTTCCCCGCGCTTTCCCAATATTTTTTCTTCAGGGACCCGACAGTCATCCAAAAAGAGTTCCGCGGTTATGGATGAACGCCATAGCATTTTTTCATGAAGCGCCCTGGCCGTGTAGCCGGGAGATCCCTGGTCCACCAGGAAGCAGGTATACTCCTTTTTCCCGTCGGGCCTTACGCCGCTTATGGCTTGAATGGTACTGCCAAGGCATACGTCCCCGGCGGCATTGGTTATAAAAGTCTTGGAGCCATTGATGACCCACTCGCTGCCGATTTTTTCGGCTTTGGTCTTGGTGCCGCCCGCATCGGAACCGGCTTCGGGTTCGGTAAGTCCGAATCCCCATAATTTTTCACCGCTGCATAACCTGGGCAGGTATTCTTTCTTCTGTTTTTCGCTGCCAAAAAAGTATATGGGCCCGATACCCAGGGAATTATGGGCCGCTACTGTCACGGCCTGAGAGCCGTCCACGCGCGCCAATTCTTCCACGGCTGTCAAATAAGGGATATAGCCGATGCCGTTGCCTCCATACTCTTCGGGTACGCAAAATCCGAACAGTCCCAGGTCGCCCATTTGTTTGCATAGTTCGGGGGAGAACTCTTCTTTTTCATCAAGCTCCCGGGCTTTGGGCCTGATCACTTCCTCGGCAAATTCCCTTACGCTGTCACGAATCATTATTGCTTCTTCGGGCAGATCAAAATTTAATGACATATTTAGCCTCCTTTAATTTATTTTTCACGACACCCCGTCATCAATGCCGCTGCGGCTAATCTATAAGAAATAACGGTTGACCCAATTTGACTTCCTGTGAATCCTTTACATATATTTTTTTAATTGTCCCGGCGTCCCCCTTATCGCTCCCGGGGAAACTGATGTAATTAAAAGTCTTCATCACTTCGATCAATCCCAATGTTTTTCCTTTTTTTATCTCCTGGCCCACAGTCACGAACGGCGCTGAATCGGGACCGGGCTTGGCATAAAAAATACCGGTGGTAAAGGCGGTGATCACATGACCCTCTGCGGATTCCGCATCCTCTTCGGTTTTGGAAATCGACGGGCCGGTTGGTTTTTCCGATTCGCGGAAAGTTTTTTCCCGGTCCAGGCGAAACAATTCCTGCCCGTATTCAACCGCAAATACAAAATCTTTTTCGCTGTCCGTCACCACCAGTCCGGAAACATCGCCCGGTAAACGGAGATCATAAAAAGTATTCAGAATTTTAAGCCTGCCGACAAAAGAACCGCCGGGAAGGCAGGCGCCGGATTGGGGCATGGCTGAAAAGTTTCCCACCCCGGGAGACAGTACGATGTACTGCGAACCCCTGGATTCCGCAAGAGCCGTCAATGACCCTGATTTCTCGTCTGTCATTTCAATCTCCCGTATCCGCGGATAAGGCAGCGATATCATGCAAAGACCATATGCGCGGGTTTTTCACGCGCCTGAAGCCTGTACTCTGGTAGGTCATTTCGGTGACGGTTTCCAGGTAAGACCGCAATTCGCTTAACAGGATAATTTCATCCGTATCCAGCTGGCGGGCGCTGAGGATCGGGTTCATGTCTTCACTGATACGGAGTTCCAACTCATCCATGCCCTTTTTAACCTGGTCGTATTCTTCCTGGCGCGTGGAAACAATATTGAAATTCTCGTCCAGTTTTGTCCGGAAAGCGCCGATGGCCAGTGTTCTGCCTTCCATCACCGCCAACCGTGTGAGTGGAGTGGACAATTGCACGATGGGTTCGTAAGGCCTGCCGTTCATGGCGTAGTATCCGGCTCCGGAGGCTTTTCGCAAAAGCACGGTAATGGACGGGACTGAGTTGGTGGAATTGGTGTAAATCAAATTGGAACCCCAGCCCAACAAACCCATTTTTTCCGCTTCAGGGCCGATGTCGAAACCGGCGATATCATGCAGCCATACGATAGGAATACCATCGCAATTACAGGCCCTGGAGAAAGTCGTTATTTTAGCGATGCCATCCTTGTACAGGATGCCTCCCGGGCGCTTGCTGCGCTTGTGCACGGGATGTTCGGTCAAATTCTGGTTATTGGCAATGATACCCACGTACAATCCATTGATCTTGCCGACACCGCAGACAATTTCCCTGCCCTTGTCGGGGAATATCTCCCAGAAAAGTGAATTATCCACGATGCGGGCGATAACTTGACGGATATCATAGGTGACCCTGTAATCCATGGGAAATATCCCATCGATTTCAGCGGGGTCGAAAAGGGGAGGGGCAGGTTCCTGGCCGTAGTAATAATATTCGATGCCGCTGGACGGGAGCTTGGCGATTTCTTTCTTGATGTTCAAGAGGAGCGTTTTGTCATCGGGAACCCTGTAGTCCGCGCAGTTGGAGATATTTACATGGATGTCCGGCCCGCCGATGGTAAGGGAAGTGATCTGTTCGCCCTTGCCGCCTTTGACCAATGCGGCGCCGGCAATGACCATATAAGCCTGCTCGGTCATGTAGACGATATCGCTGATGATGGGCATATACCCTCCGCCGGCGATGCAGTCGCCGAATACACCGGCTATCTGGGGTACCTGCTGGGCGCTTAATAGAGCGTTCATTTTAAATATGTAGCCCGCCCCGGTTTTTCCGGGAAAGGTTTTGGACTGCTCCGGCAAAAACAAACCGCTGCAATCGATGATATATACAACGGGAATTCTCAGTCGCAGCGCAATTTCCTGAGCCCGTTCGATTTTTTCCGGCGTAAGGGGCCACCAGGAACCCGATGCCACTGTGTTGTCGTTGGCGATGACTATCACGTGGCGGTTCCCGATCTTGACAAATGCGGTAACCACTCCTGCCCCGGGCGCTTTGCGTTTATTGCTGCCTTCACCGAATTCCAATCCGTAGTTGACAAAAGTGCCGATAGGGAATACCTTGCTGCCGGGGTCTTTTAAAAATTCGATCCGTTCCCAGGTGGTCATTTTCCCTTTTTTATGCGCCCGTTCCGCGTATTGTTCGCCCCAACCAGCCCTGACCTCCTGGCGTTTGCATTGGTAGCTTTCGTTCAATCGCTTCATGTACTCCAGGTTTGTCTTGAAGTCGGCCGGGTCCATGAACGTCTCGATGGGCGAACCGATACGTTCCATCAATACTTTTGCCATTTTATTGCCCCTCCCTTACCCCATGATTTCCGCAAGAGAATTGGTGTGATAATTCCCTGATTTGAATATTTTCGAATCAAGTATTTCAAGGTGCAGGGGGATGGTGGTTTTAATGCCTTTGATCTCGAAAGCTCTCAGTGCATTCACCATGGTTTGAATGGCCGTGGCGCGATCATCGCCGTGAGCGATGATCTTGCAGATCATGGAATCATAAAAAGAAGGTATTTCATATCCTGCCGCCACATGGGTGTCCAGGCGAATTTTGCCCGGACCTTCGCCCAGGGGGGGGCTGAAAGCGGTTATGACACCTGGAGAGGGGGCAAAATCGTTGTTTGGATCTTCAGCGTTTATACGGCACTCGATGGCATGGCCGCTGAAAGAAATATTATCCTGTGTGATCGATAAAGCATGGTTGGCGGCGATTTTGATCTGCTCCTCCACGATATCTATCCCGGTTATCATCTCGGTTACCGGATGCTCCACCTGCAGCCGGGTGTTCATTTCCATGAAGTAAAGCTTTTTATGTTCATCCATCAGGAATTCGATGGTCCCGGCATTAAGGTAACCGATCTTTTTCATGGCTTCCGCCACTTGGGCGCCCACTTTACTGCGGATTTCAGGGTCCATGGCCGGGGATGGGGATTCTTCGATGAGTTTCTGGTTCTTTCTCTGGATGGAGCATTCCCGCTCACCCAGGTGAATCACGTTATGATAAGCGTCGGCCAGTACCTGGAATTCGATATGCCGTCCTTTCAGGATCAGCTTTTCCATGTATAGATCGCCGCAGCCGAAGGCTTTTTCGGCCTCCATGCTGGCCTGGAGACAAAGGTCTTTAAATTCCTCTCCATGGTAACAGGGGCGGATGCCTTTTCCGCCTCCTCCGGCCGTCGCTTTCAATAAAACCGGGTACCCCAGTTCATTGGCCAGGGCCATGGCCTCATCCATGTTTTTCAGATTTCCCTGCGACCCAGGAATGGTCGGCAGCCCGGCCTGTTTTACGGTTTGCTTGGCCCGGGATTTGTTGCCCATGACCTGGATGGAAATGGGCGCAGGCCCGATAAAAATCAATTTGTGCTGCCGGCACATGTAGGAAAACAGCTGATCTTCCGCCAGAAACCCGAACCCGGGGTGAATCGCCTGGCATTCGCTATCGATGGCTGTCTGGAGTATGGCTTCGCGGTTCAGGTAACTGCGGCTGCTGGGTCCCGGGCCGATGCATACGGTCATGTCAGCTTGAGCGAGGTGGGGAGAATCCTTGTCTGCCGTGGAATAAACCGCAACGGTCTCTATGGCCATTTTTTTACAGGCTTTGATGATGCGCATGGCAACTTCGCCGCGGTTGGCTATCAGAATTCGTTTGAACATGGATAAGTTGTGTTTATCCTATTATTTTGATTCTATAATCCCAGATCGGGTACGAACTTGAAGCCGTAGATAATCATGCCGGTTTTTCCTTCCTGGTTGATGCGGCGGAATTGGGATACGACACGGTCACCTATTTTCAGTTCTTCGGGGTTGCAGTCGACTATCTGGGCCATGACGTGGATGCCTTCATCCATTTTTACAATACCCACGGCATAAGGAGTCAAGTCTCCGAATCCTGTGGGGGCGACCCGGATAATCGTGAAGGTTGCCAGTTCGCCTTTCCCTGAAAGTCTGAGGGTCGTGAATTCCCTTGCCTGGCATTCGGGGCAAACAAGTCGTGCCGGGAAGTGAATGGCAGCGCATTTTTTACATTTAGCCGCTTCCATCCGGTAACGTTCGGGGGTTTCCCGCCAATTTCTAGCTACATGCATTGCCATTATCGTGCCTCCAATATATGAATTACGCTGCTGGCGCCTGAGCCGCCCATATTTTGAGTTAAAGCTGTCCTGGCGTTTTTGATCTGCCGCGGTCCTGCCTGTCCGCGCAGTTGAATGACCGCTTCGACTACCTGAGCCACGCCCGTGGCGCCCACAGGATGGCCTTTGGACTTCAAGCCGCCGGATGGATTGATCGGAAAACCACCTGCCAGGGCGGTCAAGCCATTCATGGTTGCCGGTCCGCCTTGACCGGGCTCTGCCACTCCCAGGGCTTCCATTACCATGATCTCGGCAATGGAAAAACAGTCGTGGACTTCGGCAAAGTTGATGTCGCGTATGGTTTTTCCGGCCATTTTCAGCGCCCGCTGCGCAGCGACTTCCACAACCTCCAACTTGGTAAAATCTTTCCTCTGGCACAAAGCAATGGTATCCGAAGCATGACCGATCCCCGTGATCACGGCGTATGGTTTGTTCAATTTTTTAGCCACGGCCAGCGGAGCCAGCAGCACTGCGGCCGAGCCGTCGGTGATGGGTGAGCAATGAAGCAGGCGCATTGGATCCGCGACCATGGTGGAGGTCATGACCTGGTCCAGGGTTACGGCGAAGGGAAACTGCGCATGGGGATTAAGGCTGCCGTTGTGATGGTTTTTTACCGTAACCTGCGCCAATTGTTCGAGGCTGGTGCCGTATTTTTTCATATGGGCGACCGCCATCAGGGCGTAAAGCCCGGGGAAGGTGATACCGTGGAAAGCTTCATAATCGAAGTCGGATGCGGTAGCCAAAGCAAATGTCGCATCGCCTCCATCCACGTCGGTCATTTTTTCCACACCCACGGCCAGCGCGTATTCGGATAAGCCGGAGGCCACTTCCATGTAAGCGGTTTTCACGGCCAAGCCACCGGAAGCGCAAGCGGATTCCACGCGGGTGGCGGGGACGAAACGCTGGCCGAGGTAATCGGCCACCAGGCTCCCCAAATGCTCCTGGGCGTTGAACAACCCGCCTGACATGGTGCCGACGGTTATTGAGTCCACTTTGTCGACGCCCGCGTCATCCAGGCATTTCAAGGCGGCTTCCACTGAAATATCACGGAGAGATTTTTCCCACAGTTCTCCCCATTTCGTCATCCCGACTCCTATTATTGCTACTTCATTCATTGCTTTCCTCCTTACTCCGCCCGCAGGATCTTGCGCCTGAATTTTGCGTAAGTTCCGTATTCGATGTACTGCTTGTGCTCATCCAGCTGTTTGCGAGTTTTGGGAGCCATGTCGCGAATTTCAAGCAGTTTTTTGGTAGTACGGAAAACGAAGGCATCGCTGCCGGCGCCGCTGCCGTAGGAAACCAGCAAAATCAATCGATCGGCTTCAGCCGCGTCAAGGGTTGCCGCCAGGCCCATGGGCGATGAACCGGAGTAGGTGTTGCCTAAAGTCGGGCATAACAGGCCCAATTTGTATTGCGGTTCCTTGAAACCCAGTTTTTGCGCCGCGTTGACCGGAAATTTACCGTTGGGCTGGTGAAAAATCACATAGCTGATGTCCTCTGGTTTCAGCTTTGCTTTTTCCAGCATTCCGCTGGTGGCGTTGAAGAGATGTTTTTCATAAGCGGGCTTGCCGGTAAAACGGCCGCCGTGTTCAGGGTAATTGGCGTGTTCACGACGCCAGAAGTCCGGGGTGTCGGTCATGTAACAATGAGTGTCCAGCAGTTCCGCCGCCAGGTTTTCTGAACCCATGATAAAAGCTGCCGCGCCCGCTGCTGCCGAAAATTCCAATGCGTCGCCAGGCGCCCCCTGGGATGTGTCCGCACCCACGGCCAGGGCATATTGCACAACGCCTGACTTGACCAGGTGCAGAGCGATGAACATGCCTTCAGTACCGGCTTTGCAGGCGAACTCGAGATCTGCGGTATGGACAAAGGGACAGGCGCCTAAAGCTTCGGACACGATAGTGCCGGTAGGCTTTACCGCATAGGGATGGGATTCGCTGCCTACATATACCGCCCCGATCTGCTTGGCGTCGATGTTGGCTCGCCGCAGGGCGTTGCGGGATGCGTTCACCGCCAGAGTAGCGCAATCCTCATCCGGGGCCGGCACCGATTTCTCATTCAGTCCCAGGCCTTTCTTGTAGGCGGGAGCGTCCGCGCCCCATACTTTGGCGATTTCCTCGACCTTGATCCTGTAGCGCGGGATATGACTGCCATAACCAACTATTCCAATCATAACGTCCTCCATTTTTTGAGATTGCACATTTACGAAAAAATAATTTAAACGGCCATTTAATATAAACTATTTTTTTAAAAAAGTAAATCAGGGCAACACATTTAAATTTGAAATATTCAAGCGAATTGACAATTTCCGCTTTCGCGCTTACAATCCTAGCAAAAATGAAGCCTGGAGGCCAAAATGACTGCTGATCATGACGATGAAAGCGGGAAAAAAGAATCCGCGGCACGGAAAGAAATGGCCAATAAATGCGAAGAGTGCGAAGCTGAACTGGCAGATAAGTATAACTTCTGTCCGCTGTGCGGAAAGCCCATAAAAAAAAACAACAGCGTTTCTTACTGGGTATATCGCTTGAACCTGCTGCAAGCCAAGGGCAAGATCAAGAAAGCCCTCGAGGCAGCCAAGAACCTGCTGCAGGTGGACCGGCAGAATCCCTACATTCACAGTATCCTGGGTGAACTGTACTACCAGGCCGGGGCCATAAACGAGTCAATCGCCAGCTACAGGAAAGCCATCGAAACCAATCCCGACCAGGCTAAGGATCACTACAACCTGGGCATCAGTTATTACCGGAACGGCCGGATCAGCGCCGCGGTCAGCAGCTTTGAAAAGTGCCTTGATCTCGACTCCGGATTCATCGGCGCTTACTACTGGCTGGGCATTGCCTACTACCACCAGGGGAGCCAGCAGAAAGCCATCGCGGCTTTCACGAAATTGCTGGAAATGAACCCGGACTCGATCATTGCCAACTATCACCTGGGTATCAATCTGAATGCCATCGGTCAGCACGAAAAAGCCATTCCCCACTTCCTGAAGGTGATCGAAGCCAGCCACGAGGACAAGGCCGCCCTGTACCATCTCGGCATGTCCTATTACAATCTGCGCAGGATCAACGATGCGGTGGAAACGCTGCGCAAGTCCATCGAAGCCAACCCCGACGACAAGCGTTCCCGGGATGTTCTCGAAAGCATAATCAGCGTTCCTGAGATCTGACCTGCAGATGGCAGGCCGTCCTTTGCAGCGTGTACAGGAAAGTCCGCAGGAAAATCTGCGGCTTTTGATTTTTGAGTAAAAAGTTTAAGAGCCGAGGCGGAAACGCCAGATACAATAATGATCAGGGCGGGTAATATTCGGCGGACAGCTGACGACTTCGGTTTGAAAAGCGGCATCGATTGCACTGGCAAAAAGGCCATACTCCACCAGTCCCACCGGTTGGCAGGGAAAATCGGGCAGATTTTTACGTCGTCTCGCCTGCTGCACCCGACAGGTTTTAACCCTGTATTCAAGGGTGTTTTCGTCAACGAGAACCATTTCGTCTTCATTCAATGAGGCATAGAGGCGAAAAGCCAGGGCTTTTTTCAAGCCTGAAAGACCCGAATTTTTTCCCAATTGCAGGAACTCGATCAGGCGTGCGGCTTCAATGACGGTGAATTTTCGCCAGGACTCGATATCGATTTCGATGCTCTTGGCCAAACCGTATTTTTCTTCAATGGAAAGGAACCATGAACCATCATGCGCCAGCCAGTTTTTGGCATATACTTGTGTCAGTTTGAGCAATTCCTCTCTGGATAGCTCGTCGATCCGGTCTGCTTTTATCATCTTTGACCTCCCTAAATTCCGCGACGGTACTGGCCGCCGACCTCATAGAGAACCCGGGTGATCTGGCCCAGAGAAGCATACTGCACCGTGTCGAGCAGCTCGGCAAAAATATTGCCGCTGCCGAGAGCCACTTCCCGCAGCTTTTCCAGTGCCCGTTCCGCCTGCTCACGATTTTTTTCCTGGAAACATTTAAGTTCAGCGAGTATCCGCTCTTTCTCCTCTTTCGAGCTGCGGGTGATATTCATCATATCTTGGGGATTTTCCTGTTTTTCACTGACAAATTTGTTGACGCCGATGATAGGGTAGGCGCCGGACTGCTTCAGTTCTTCATAATACAGTGATTCCTCCTGAATTTTCGACCGCTGATATTGCGTTTCCATTGCTCCCAGCACGCCGCCGCGCGCTGACAGGCGATTGAACTCGGCAAGGACGGCTTCTTGCACCAGATCGGTCAATTCTTCAATGATGAACGCTCCTTGCAGAGGATTTTCATTCTTCAGCGGCCCGAATTCATTGGAAAGGATCATCTGAATGGCCATCGAGCGCCGGACCGATTCCTCGGTCGGGGTGGTGATGGCTTCATCATAGGAATTGGTGTGCAGCGAATTGCAATTGTCATTGAAAGCCAGCAGGGCCTGCAGGGTGGTGCGGATATCGTTGAAATTGATTTCCTGAGCGTGCAATGAACGGCCCGAGGTCTGAATATGGTATTTCAGCTTCTGGCTCCTTTCATTGCCGTGATAAATGTCCCGCATGGCTATGGCCCAAATCCTCCTGGCCACGCGGCCGATAACCGAATACTCCATTTCCATGCCATTGCTGAAGAAGAAGGAAAGATTGGGAGCGAATTCATCGATTTTCAGGCCGCAGTTGAGAAAATACTCGACATAAGTAAAGCCATTGGCCAGGGTGAAGGCAAGCTGGGTGATAGGATTGGCCCCGGCTTCGGCGATATGATAACCGCTGATGCTCAAAGAGTAATAATTTTCGATCCTGTTCTCCGACAGGTATTTTTGTACGTCGCCGATCAGCTTCATGGCAAAGTCGATGGAAAAAATACAGGTGTTCTGTCCCTGGTCCTCTTTCAGGATATCGGCCTGGATGGTGCCGCGCAAGCGCCTGAAGGTTGCCACTTTCAGTTCAGCTTTTTCCTCTGCAGTGGCATCCGGCCCCAACTTCTCCAATTGCTGCCGGTAGGCAACCATGAAAAACATGGCCACCATGATCGGCGCCGGAGCGTTGATGGTCATCGAAACTGATGTGAGTGGATCGGTCAGGTCAAAGCCGGCAAAGAGCTCAGCCATGTTTTCGATGGTACAGATACTGACCCCGCTTTCCCCGATCTTGCCATATATGTCAGGTTCCGAAGCCGGATCTTCGCCATAAAGGGTAATCCCGTCAAAGGCCACCGATAATCGTTTCGCCGGCTCACTGGCGGTCAGATAGTGAAAGCGGCTGTTGGTGCGTCGGGCGCTGCCTTCGCCGGCAAACTGGCGCTTGGGATCTTCATCGATGCGGCGAAAAGGAAAGACACCGGCGGTGAACGGGAAATAGCCGGGCAGGTTCTCCTTGAAGAAAAACAGCAAGCGGTCGTGCCAGTGACCATAGCCGGGCAGAACCACTTTGGGAATCTTCAGGCCGGAGATCGTCCGGCTATGAAGATCGACGGTCAACTCTTTCTTTTTAACCTTGTAAGTCAGGACATCCTGGCTGTAACTTGCCTTTAATTGCTCCCAGCGGTCCATTATCTGCCTGGACTCGAGGCTCAATTGCGCATACAGCTCATCATATTTGCGCTGCATGGGCAGCTTGGTCCCTTCCTCGGCAAACAGTTCCAGGCTCTGTTTGATGCTGTCACACTGACCGGCGATCTGCGCCTGCGCGCGGGCTTGAAGATGATACTTTTTAATTGCCGCGGCGATATCTGCAAGGTAATGGGTGCGGTTCCTGGCAATGGTACCGAAATCGAATTTGCACTCCAGAGGCATCAGCCCAAGCAGATTTTCCCTGACGGCGATTTTGTGATTGCTTTTTTTAATCACCAGTTGCAGCAGGTCACTGAACAGTTTATTCAGGCCATGGTTATTGAATTGGTTGCTGCTGGTGCCATAAACCGGGATTTTGAGTTCGAACAGTGATTGGGTCGGGGACAACCTGATATCGTGGTTGTGCAGGTAATTGCGGGCGACCTCGCGAAACGCATCTTCCGAACCTGCTTTTTCAAATTTATTGATGACGATGTATTCAGCCGCTTCCAGCATGTCGATTTTGTCGAGTTGTGAAGGGGCGCCGAACTCCGAGGTCATCACATAGACCGAACTGTCGCAGAAATCGACCACGCGACTGTCGCCCTGGCCGATACCACTGGTTTCGACGATGATCAGATCAAAGCCGCTGGCCTTGAGAACCGCGATGACGTCCTGCAGCGCCAGGGTGATTTCCGATTTGCTTTCACGGGTGGCAAAACTCCGGTAATAGACCCGGGGATCATTGATATTATTGAAGCGAATGCGGTCACCTAGCAGGGCTCCGCCGGAAACCCTTCTGGTCGGATCGATGGTCAGCACCCCGATATAAAAATCGCTGGTGATTTTCAGGAAGCGGTTGATCAATTCATCGATCAATGAACTCTTGCCGCTGCCTCCGGTTCCGGTGACACCCAGAACCAGGGATTTTTTTTGATCATGGGCGGCGTATAATTTTTTATAGGCAGCCGATACAGCACCAGCTTGCAGGTTGTTTTCAATGAAGGTGATCTGCCTGGCGATGCTCTGGTGGGCCGAGACATTCAAGCCGGCGACTTGAGCAGCGTCGATATCCTGCAGACCATTGTCCGTGCTATCCTCTTTTTTTCTGCTTATGCGGGCGATAATGTCATCGACAATGCCGTTGATGCCCATTTTTTGGCCATCAGTGGCATGATAGATTTTTTCGACCCCATAGGCTTCCAGTTTCATTATCTCGGCGGGGAGAATGACGCCGCCACCGCCCCCGAAGATGAGGATATTGCTGATGGCCAGCTGCTTGAAGCTGTCAACGGCATAACGGAAGAATTCATTGTGGCCGCCCTGATAGGAGCTGATCAGGATCGCGTCGGCATCCTCCTGGACCGCCACCGTGACAATTTCCCTGACTGCATGGTTGTGGCCGAGATGAATGACCTCCACCCCTTTCTTCTGCAGGAGTTTTCTGAAGATATTGATGGAAACATCATGGCCATCGAACAGGGCTGCCGCGGTTACGACTCTGATACGATTCATGGGGTCGCTTTTATTTCAAGCAGGCCCCGGCAATGATTGCGCGCATGATCTCGCTCGTGCCTTCATAGATTTCTGTTATTTTGGCATCGCGCAGGTATCGTTCCACGTCGAATTCTTTGGTGTAGCCATAGCCGCCATGTATTTGAATGGCTTTGTTGGCGCAAAAGGAAGCGGTTTCAGAGGCCTTCAGCTTGGCCATGGCCGCTTCCTTGGAATAATTGAGCCCCTTGTCTTTCAGCAACGAGGCCCGGTAAGTCAACAGCCAGGCGGCTTCATATTCAGTGCACATATCGGCAATCATCCATTGAATCGCCTGGAAATTGGCGATGGGTTGGTTGAATTGCTCCCGTTCCTTGGCGTATTTGCAGGCATCCTCCAAGGCAGCCCTGGCGATGCCGAGCGCTTGCGAGGCGATACCCAGCCTGCCGCCATCCAGGGTGATCATGGCTATCTTGAAGCCTTTATTGATTTCACCCAGTAAATTCGCCTTGGGGATGGAGCAGTCTTCGAAGATGAGCTCGGCTGTCGAACAGGCGCCGATGCCCAATTTATGTTCCTTCTTGCCAATGCTGAAACCCGGTGTCCCTTTCTCGACAATAAAGGCGCTGATGCCTCTGGTCTTTTGCGCCGGCTCGGTCAAAGCCATGACCACCGCCACATCGGCTTCACAACCGTTGGAAATAAAATGCTTGCCGCCGTTCAATACCCAGTGCTCATCGGCCTGAACAGCGACCGTTTTCAAACAACCGGCATCGGAACCGGCACCCGGCTCGGTCAGAGCGAAACAGCCGATCTTTTCCCCTTTGCACAATGAGGGAAGATATTTTTGTTTCTGTTCTTCGCTGCCGAAACGATAGATCGGATCGATGCAAAGCGACGAATGGGCCGAGATGATGACTCCGGTCGACGCACAATATCGCGAGATCTGCTCGATGGCCAGCATGTAGGATACGTAATCCATGCCGCTGCCGCCGTATTCGGCCGGATAAGCGATGCCCATCAAGCCAAGCGCGCCGGCTTTTTTGATGATTTCAGCAGGAAAAATCTCCTGGGCCTGGTTCGCCCGGGCCTGGGGAGCAATCTCTTCCCTGGCAAATTTTTCCACCATTGTCCCGACCATTTTTTGCTCTTCGCTCAATAAATAGTCCAAGCAGGCCTCCTTGATTTGATGTTTCATTATCTAACTATAAAAAAATTTTAATGTCAACATGGCGCAATGCTTAATAATTCATTACCATAATTGTATTTTTATTTTACGCGGAGAAAAATTGCAAAAAATATTTATTTTATTATATTTAGTAAGCGTGAAAAAACAAAATCAGTTTATCAAGACTGAAATTTCATTGGCAACAGATTCCTAAAAAATTTCTTTTTTCCGTCAGGAGGTGAAATTTGAATTATGAAATCTTGTCCACAGAGATCAATGAAGGCATTGCCACCCTGACCATCAGCCGTCCCAAGGCAATGAATGCCTTGAACCGGCAGTGCTTTGCCGAGATGAATGCCTGGATGAGCGAATTCGCTGAGCGCCGGGATATCAAAGTCCTGATCATCACCGGAGCCGGCAACGCCTTTGTCGCCGGTGCCGATATCGCCGAGTTGAAGGACATGGACCCGGCCCAGGGAAAGGAAATTTCCGCCATCGGCCAGCAGACCTTCGCCCGGCTTGAAAAGCTTGACATGCCGGTAATCGCCGCGGTGAACGGCTTTGCCCTTGGCGGCGGCTGCGAGCTGGCCTTGGCCTGCGACATCCGCATTGCCAGCAGCAAAGCCAAATTCGGCCAGCCGGAAGTCAATCTTGGCCTGATCCCGGGGTTCGCCGGGACCCAGCGCCTGCCCCGGCTCATCGGCCTGGGCAATGCCCTCTATCTGCTGATCAGCGGCGAATTGATCGGCGCCGAAGAGGCTTTGCGCCTGGGATTGGTGCAAAAAGTGGTGGCTCCGGAGCAATTACTGCCAGAAGCACTGGAACTGGCACGTAAAATCACGACCAAGGGTCCGGCCGCCGTACGCCTGGTAAAAAAAGTGTGCCGCCAGGGATTGGAGCTCGACTTCAAGGCCGGCAGTCTTCTGGAAAGCGGCGAGTTCAGTTCTCTGTTCGGCAATGAGGGCCTGGAAGGGATGAGTGCCTTCCTGGAGAAGCGTCCGGCAAAATGGTAAGGCCTGCCGGGCAACTGTTCCGTATGAAATAGGAGAGTGCGATGACTTATACTGAAAGACTGAGAAATGTATCCGTATTGGGTGCCGGCGGTAAAATGGGCAGTGGTATCGTCCTGCTGACGGCGCTGGAGATGTGTGACCTGAGCCAGAAAGGGGAGAATCGCGCCCAGACATTCGTCTTGCAGGCCATAGACGTCTCCCATGCCGCCCTGGCCGGGTTGATGCCCTATCTGCAGGTGCAGGTCCAGAAAGTAGCCGAAAAGAATATTGTCCGCCTGCGCCAGGTCTATCAGGATCGCCAGGATCTGATCGAGAACAGCGACATCATCGCCCAGTATATCGCTGACGTGCTGAACATCGTCCGTCCTACCACAGCCCTGGAAGCGGCTTATGAATCGACCATGGTTTTTGAAGCGATCGTCGAGAACATAGCTGTCAAAACCAAAGTATTAGCGCAAATAAATACGCACAACCCCAATTCCCCCTGGTTCTTCAGCAACACCTCGTCCATACCCATTCACGAGCTCGACGAGAAAGCCGGCCTTGGCGGTCGTATACTCGGTTTCCATTTCTACAATCCGCCTGCCGTGCAAAAACTGGTGGAATTGATCAGCGCCAAAACCACGCAGTCGGAGCTGCTTGAATTCGCCGGCAGCTATGCCAAAAACCTGCGCAAAACCACGGTCCCGGCCAACGATTTTGCCGGCTTCATCGGCAATGGCCACTTCATGCGCGATTTTCTCTACGCCCAGGGCGAAATCGAACGCCTGCAGGCCCAGGTAAGCTTCGCCGAGGCCGTATACATGATCAACAAAGTGAGCCAGGATTTTCTGCTGCGGCCAATGGGCATCTTTCAGCTCTGCGATTATGTCGGGCTGGATGTGTGCCAGCTGATCCTGGGTGTCATGAGCCCATATTTCAGCGGCGAAAAACTGCACAGTACGCTGCTCGATGAATTGATCGCCCAGGGCGTGCGCGGCGGCCAGTTCCCTGACGGCTCGCAAAAAGACGGTTTTTTCAAATATGAAAAAAACCGGCCCAGTGCCATTTATGATCCCGAGCAAAAGGGCTATCTTTCATTGGCGGATCTGCAATCGCGCTGCGATGACAGCCTGGGCCCCCTGCCCACGGTATTTCAACCCTGGAAGGCCGTCATCGCCCTTGCCGCCAAAGACACATTCCTGCAGAGCTATTTCGGCGAATTGCGGGCGCTGAACACCCTGGGGGCGCAATTGGCAAAATCCTATGGCCTGCGCTCCAGAGAGATAGGATTGCAGTTGCTGAGCCAGGGGGTTGCTGAAAAGGAGAACGATGTCAACACCGTGCTGACAACCGGTTTTTATCATGCTTATGGTCCGATCAACAACTATTTCTCCGAGGTGAGCAAATGAAGAAAATGCGCCGAAAAGTATTCATGACCGCTGGCTTCAATACGATTTCCATGGGCACGGGGCGAAAGGAATTTCATCCCAAGAAAGCCCGCCCCGGGCTCGAAGAATATATCAAGGAAGCGGGGCAGGGAACTTTAAAGATGATCGGTGGCGCCCAGGCTGTCGATGAAGGCGTGATCGGCAATTTCATGGCTGCGCGCTTCAATCACCAGGGTAATTTGGCGGCCATGATTCCCGCCATAGACGAGGGACTGCGCTGGAAATCGTGCACCCGGGTCGAAGGGGCCTGCGCATCAGGCGGGCTGGCGCTGCTGAATGGCATCAAGTCGGTTCTGGCAGAGACCGCCGAGGTGGCCTTGACCATCGGCGTCGAGGTGCAGAACACGGTCAAAGCCGTATATGGCGCCGACATCCTGGCCGCTGCCGGCTGGTACCGGGGCGAACGAAAAACCGGGCATGCTTTTTTCTTCCCGGCCAAATTCAGTGACCGCGCCGGAGTCTATTTCGAGAAATTCGGCCGCGAGCGCACGCGCCGTGCCTTGGCCCGCTGGTACCGCAATGCCATTGAAAATGCCCGCCTCTGCCCCAGCGCCCAGGAGTATCACAACAAAAGCCTCGATCTGGAGGCCCTGGCCATGAGCGAACCCAATCCGCGGTCATTTGTTGAGCATCTTAATTTCTATGATTGCTCGAAAGTCTCGGATGGTGCCGCGGCCATTGCCATTGTGTCCGAAAGCGGACTGAAACGCATTGGCTGCAGTAAAAAAGATGCTGTTGAAGTCCTTGGCTGGGCGCAGGTCCAGGCCGACCTGACCATGCCGGTCACGGAAGCATTCCGCCTCGAAACCACCGAGCGGGCGGTAAAACAGGCCCTGAAAATGGCCGGGATCACCAGTGCCGACCTGGGGACCGTTGAATGCCATGATTGCTTCACCATCGCCGGCATCATGTCGCTCGAAGCCATGGGACTGTGCAAACCTGGCGAAGGTCCCGATTTTGTCCTGGCAGGCAACACTTCGCGCCAGGGCGGCATTCCCTTCAACACTTCCGGCGGCTTGATCGGCTGGGGGCATCCCACCGGCGCGACCGGTGTACATCAGGCCATCACCATCTGGGAGCAACTGACCGGCAAAGCCGGAGACTGGAAAATAGATGTCGCGTCCAAGCGCCCCTATGGCCTGTCGGTGAATATGGGGGGCAACGATAAAACTTTGGTGGCCATTGTCTACCGCCAGGGTCAGTAACCGGGGACAAGTGAGTATTTTCATCCGGCGACCAGGCTTTTTCCTTGAGTCGCGCGCGCTTTCAGGGAGTACCATGATGATCAGGAATATCCGGGGTACACGGCAATAGGAATTCTTAACAGAGAGGAACAATATGTCCAGTCCATTAACTGTCCTGAATGAAGAAGAACAGGCTCTGCGCGAACTGATTGCAAAATTCGCCAAGGCCGAGATAGAGCCCCTGCGCATGACCATGGATGAAGAACAGCAGATGACGCCCGATTTGCTGCCAAAGCTGTTTTCCCTGGGGCTGATGGGTATCGAGATCCCTGCCGAGTATGGCGGCAGCGCTTCCAGCTTCTTCAATTCTATTATTGTCATCGAGGAGCTCAGCAAGGTCGATGCGGCAGTAGGCGTATTGGTGGATGTTCAGAACACCGTGGTCAACAGTTGCATAATTCGCTATGGCAGCGCCGGGCAAAAGGCAAAGTATCTGCCCTGGCTGGCCACTGAAAAGGTCGGTTCCTACGCCCTTTCTGAAGCCGATTCTGGTTCCGACGCTTTCGCGCTCAAATGCCGGGCCATGCCGGTGGCTGACGGCTTCGTCCTCAACGGTGCCAAGCTTTGGATAACCAACGCCCAGCAGGCCGAGGTCTTCATTGTTTTTGCCACCGTCGACCCGCAGGCCGGACACAAAGGCATCACCGCTTTTTTGATCGACCGCGACAGTCCCGGTTTTTCCATAGGCAAGAAGGAGAACAAGCTCGGCATTCGTGCCAGTTCAACCTGCGAGCTTTGTCTGGATGATGTGAAGCTCGAGCCATGACCAGGTCCTGGGCACAGTCGGCAAGGGTTACAAAATAGCCATTGAAACCCTCAACGAAGGTCGAATCGGCATCGCCGCCCAGATGCTGGGATTGGCCGAAGGGGCGATGGCGGCAGCTCTGGCTTACAGCAAAGAGCGTCAGCAGTTCGGCCGGCCGATCTTCAATTTCCAGGCCGTGCAGTTCCTCCTGGCCGAAATGGCCAGCCGCATCGAGGCCGCCCGTCTAATGACCTACAATGCCGCCCGCCTCAAGGACCAGGGCCTGCCTTTCATCAAGGAGGCAGCCATGGCCAAGCACTTCACCAGTCAGGTCGCCGAGTGGGTGGCCAGCGAAAGTCTGGAGCTGTTCGGCGGCTATGGTTTCAGCAAGGACTACCCGGCCGAGAAATACTATCGCGATGCCAAGATCGGCAAGATCTACGAAGGTACAAGCTTCATGCAGCTGCAAACGATTGCCAAGCTTCTTTAACGCGACAGACGGGAACTCAGAAAAAAAGCGGTTTACTTTTTTTATTTGGAGCTTGGCACTTGTAATTTTACTTGATCTTTGGCGGCGAGCCGCGGAACTTCCTTTGCTGTTTCTATTTTCCCGGTTTGGTAATTCAACTCCGACCCGAGCATGGAATGGGGGATGAGGTAGACAGTCACCATCAGCACGGTCGCGGCCAATGGCCACCAGCGGCTTTTTTTGCGCATGAAAAAGGCCGCCAGCCAGAACAAAACGGCAAAAAGGGTTTTGCTGTCGGTCAGGTCGCCACCCAGCGGGAAGCCGGTCCAAAAAGCGCCAAAGGCATATTTTTGCACCAGCGGCCCCAGGATCAGGCCGCCGATTGAAGTCACAGCCAGGGTCCAGGGCACGAGTTTCTGCCAGCAGCCGTCCCGGCGCAGCGCCTCCAGGCCGGTGCGAAAGGCCAGCAACATGGCGGCGAACATGAAGATGATGTGAAAAATCAGCAAAGCTGTGGGGACTTCGCCCTTGAAACGGGCCACTGCCGGCTGGCCGCGGTTCAGCCAAGCGTTTTTTCCTTTGGCCAGGGCTTCCACTTTGTAGGCGACTTTGCCGGCCGGCGGCTGGCCCGGGACCGATGCCTCAAAGCCTGCCTCGATTTTCTTCATGGCCGATATATTCCATTTTTCGTCGCTGAGGAAAGGGTAGCGGCGGAAATGGAGCCGCAGTTCGAGTCCCGGGTTTGCAGCAGTGACGCGCACCGGCAATGTGCGTGTCCGGATGTCCAGCTGCGGAAGAACTTGTACTGGATGGTTATCCCGGCAATTGTTTCCGAGCCGCGGATGGGGTAGGTAGGTCCGCTCAGGCGCTGGTATACGGCCAGGAGCAAGGTCAGCAGGAAAGCCAGCAGCCACAGCGAGTGCATTTTTTTTCATGGAGGAATTATATATGAGGTTAAGCCCAGTAACAAGTAACGAGTGATGAGAGAAAAGTAAAAAAAGAAAATTAACAACTATAGATCGTTATATTGACGGTTCCCTGTCACTTGTTACTCGTCACTTGTCACTTATTTCATGTTTGCATTTGAGCTTCGGAAATACTAAAATGTTTCCGAACGACATAAGGAGAATCTCTAATATGAAAGGCAATATGAAAGCGCTGAGGAAAATGAAACCCGGGCCCGGACTGGAAATGCAGGAAGTTCCCATCCCGTCCATAAAGGCCAACGAGGTCCTGATCAAGGTCCACAAGCGGGCCATCTGCGGCACCGACCTGCACATATATAACTGGGACGAGTGGTCGCAGAACCGGCTGAAGCCGCCGCTGACCACGGGGCATGAATTCTACGGCGCCATCGTGGAGATCGGCGCCGATGTCGGCCATTACCAGGTCGGCGACCTGGTGACCGCGGAGATGCACGTGGTCTGCAACCAGTGTTTCCAATGCCGCACCGGCAACGCCCACCTCTGCGAGAACGTGGTCATCCTGGGCGTGGATGGCGACGGCTGTTTCGCCGACTATATTGCCGTGCCCGAGTCCAACCTCTGGCGTGTGCCCAAGGAAATTGACCCCGAATTAGCGGCCATCTACGACCCGTTCGGCAACGCCGTGCACACGGTCATGGCCGGAACTACGGTCGGCAAATCCTTTCTGATCCTGGGCGGCGGCCCCATCGGCATCGCCGCCATCCCGGTCTGCAAGGCCGCCGGGGCGTCGCTGGTCCTGCTGAGCGAGGTGCTGCCTTTCCGCCAGGAGCTGGCCCGCAAAATGGGGGCCGACCGCGTGATCGATCCGGCCAGGGAAGCCCTGTCAGAGGTCGTCAAAGCCATGACCTCGGGACAGGGAGTGGATGTGGTGCTGGAAATGTCGGGCCACCCGGCCGCCATCGCCCAGGGTTTTCGCTCCATCCGCAAGAACGGCCGCTATTCGCTGCTGGGCATCCCGGCCCAGCCGCTCAGTCTCGACCTGGCCAGGGATATTATTTTCCCCGGCGTGACCGTCCAGGGCATAAACGGCCGGCGCATGTTCGAAACCTGGTACCAGATGGACGCCCTGCTGGTTTCGGGCAAGGTCGATTTAAAACCGCTGATCACCCATCATTTCAAGATGGAAGATTTCAAGGAAGCATTTGCAGTGGGACTTTCGGGCAATAGTGGCAAGATCATCCTGGAGTAGAAGTAATTAGTGATTAGTGATTAGTAAGAAAGGCAGGAGCATTAATTCGAATTGCTTGCTGTTTCCAATCACTAATCACTAATCACCAATCACTAATTACTGACCACCTTAGTTCGGTTCTGTTATTGGACTCCCATCTCATTTAAAAGGCGGTCGGAGCCGCTGAATTTGGCCAGCGACCAGAGAACGAAGCGGATATCGACACCGATGGAGCGGCTGTAGGATTCATCCCAGGCATAATCGTTGATTGTGGCTTCGAACACCCGGTCGAAGTTCAGCCCGATCAGCTCGCCCCTGGCATTGAGCACCGGGCTGCCGGAATTGCCGCCGGTGGTGTCCATGTTGTAGAGCATGGCCACCGGGACGTCGCCCAGGTCGGGGTGAACGAAGCGGCCGTAATCCTTGGCCTTGGCCAGGTCCAGCAGTTTGCCCGGCGCCTGGTATGAGGACAGGTCGGGATGGGCGTAGTGCTTTTCAACGATGCCGCCCAGGGTTGTGAAGGGCTGCATGAGCACGGCATCGGCCGGAGAATACCCCCTGATCCTGCCGTAGGTCAGGCGCAGCGTGCCATTGGCGTCGGGAATGAAGTCCCGGCCCATGAATTCTTTCTTGACATCCACCAGTTGCGCCATAAGCTGGTCAAGGATCCCCTTCTTGTTTTTTTCGTCCTCCTTCATTGCGCAGTGGTCGGGGTAGAGGGCGAAAGCCAGGTCGAGGAAAGGATCGTGCAAAGCCTGCAATTGCGCAGTTGTTTTTTTGAGCCAGTCGCTGACGATTTCCGGATTTTTCAGTTTTGTTTCGGCAAAAGCCCTTTCCAGAAATTCATCCATGGCCTTGTCCTGGTCGCCGCCGGCCATGATGTCGCGCAAGCCTGCGATGGCCTGCTCGCCTTTAAAAGCGGCGGCGCGGCGCAGCATTTCCTTGAGCAGGGCTTTTTCGGTCGGTTCATGGTAATCCCTCAACGCCATGATCATCCTCTTTTGAGTGCGGTCGAAATTGCGGTCCATGTAAGTCGGCTTCCCGTTTGGTGTCCTCTTTGACACTTTCATGAGAAGCCTCGCAGATCCGGAAGGCATTGCCCATCATGATGGAGATCCTGTCGCTGAGCAGGCTGGACAGGGTCAGGTCCCGTGGCGCTCTTTTGTTTATTTCCTCATAGATTTTTGCCAGGTCAGCCAGCAGCGAACCGTATTTCCTTTGCCGGCCCGGATCGGCTTCAATGAATTGCTGCAGGGACTCCTCCTCCTTTTCCCGTTTTTCGACCAAGTGCAGATTTTTCAGGCCCTTGAGCTGGCCGAGACTGCGGGTGACGGTGTTCCACAGTCCCTTGAGTGATGAGGAAAGCTTGATGGCCACGCCGCGGTCGCCGGAGCTCATTTTTTCTTTCAGCTGGATGATCCAGCGATAAAGGTCGACCGTGAAAGGCATGCGGATATTCTCTTCATGGGCGATGAAGTGGGATGACTTGTGGCGGTGAGTGCTGCCCGGGTAGCCGAGGATAAAGGCGAAATCCCCGTTTTTCACACCCTCGGCCGCGACCTTGAGGTACTTTTTGGGCTGGAAAGGGACATTCTGCGGTGACGAATTCGGCATTGGAACCGTCGGGGGCGACATAGGCGCGCATGAAGGCGAAATCACCGGTATGGCGGGGCCACATCCAGTTGTCCTCCTCGCCGCCGAATTCGCCGATGGAGCGCGGCGGAGCGTAAACCAGGCGCACGTCCTTGATATAATTATAAATGAACATGACATAGGTCTTGCCGCGGAACATTTCGGCGATCTCGGCCCGCTTGCCGGGATTGCTTTTCTCGAAAGCAACGACCATGCGGTTTATTTTTTCTTCTATGGCCTTGCTGCGCTGGGCGTAAGTCATTTTCTTTTTGACCGCGGCCAGGATCTGCACGCGAAACGTCCCGGTAGGATTCGATCAGGCGCACGGTATAGCGCCTGGCCGGGATCTCGGCTGAGCGGTCCGCTGCAAAAAAGCCGTCGCTCAGGTAATCGTTCTCGGGAGTGGTGACGGCCTGGACGGCGCCGAAGGCGCAATGGTAATTGGTAAGGATCAGGCCGTCAGCGGAAACGAAACTGGCGGTGCAGCCGCCCAGGTTGATAATGCCGTCGATCAGGCTGACACCGCTGGGGTTGTATATCTCCCGGGATTCGATGCTGAATCCCCAGGCCTTGAGGTCGAGTTTGTGGATCTCGCTCAAGGGGAACATCCCTTCCTCGGCGTGGAGAGGAAGGTTGAAAAGCCCGGCAAAAAATAATGCCGGCAAAGCGAGCAAAATGATTTTTTTCAAGCGCGTTTCTCCTTTTCCAGTTTTTATAAGGAATACATTCTATATTTACACGGTTTCCGGAACACAGTCAAATTTGCCGGCGATGCTTCAAGGCGTTTAAAAAATCAGTATTCATTTTCGCTTTAATGCAAAAGCGACCGTTCTTAAAATTCATGAAAACAATGGCCGTTGTTATTCGGCTCCGTCCCAGCAGTATGTGCAGAGCTTTTCTTTCGGCAGGCCGATGGCAGTGATCAGGTCATCAAGGACCTGGTACTTCAGCGTGGTCAGATTCAGTCGCTGCCGGATCGATTCTTCCATATTGGCGTACTTTGCGGTTCCGGCCCGGGCGTATTCGCTGAAATCCTTCACATCCGGGCCCTCGAGCGCGCGCACAGCCTGGCGGGAGGCCAGGTCCATTTCCGAACGCGAGCGTGAGAAATTGAGAAATTTGCAGCTGAAGACCAATGGCGGACAGGCGGGACGCATGTGGATTTCGCTGGCGCCGGCGTCCAAAAGACGCTGGATGGTGTCCTTGAGCTGGGTGCCGCGCACGATGGAATCCTCGCAGAACAGGATGCGTTTCCCTTCGATCAATTCCCTGACCGGAATCAGCTTCATGCAGGCGACAAGATCCCTGATGTCCTGATGCTGGGGCATGAAGCTTCTGGCCCAGGTCGGGGAGTATTTGACGAACGGCCGTTTGAAGGGTATGCCAGCCTCGTTCGCGTACCCCAGGCCGTGACCGATCCCGGAATCGGGGATGCCGGCCACGAAGTCGATGGCGGCCGGGAAGCGGCGGGCCAGCAGCGCTCCGCAGTGATTGCGTACGGCTTCGACGTTGATCCCTTGGTAACTTGATGCCGGATATCCGTAATAGACCCACAAAAAACTGCAGATCTGCATGCGGCTCTCCGGTTCTTTGCGGCGCTCGCAGCCATCAGCAGTTATAAAAGCTATCTCTCCCGGGCCCAGGATTCTATCGGTTTTGTAATCCAGATTGGGAAAGGCGCAGGTTTCGAAAGTCACGGCCATGGCGCCGTCCTTGCGGCCGATGATGACCGGCGTGCGTCCGCGCCGGTCGCGGGCCGCATAGATCCCGGTCCTGGTCAGGATCAGCAGTGAACAGGAACCTTCGATCTCGGCCAGGGCGCGGCTGATGCCCGCCTCGAAACTGTCCTCCATGTTGATCAGTGAAGCGACCAGCTCGGTGGGGTTGATGTCGCCGCTGCCCATTTCGCTGAGGTGCATGCGCCGGTTGCGAAACGCTTCCCCGGTCAACGCTTCGGCGTTCTGCACGACCCCGACCGTCGCGATCGCGTAATCGCCGAGATGAGAACGGATGAGCAGCGGCTGATCGTCGGTGTCGCTGATGACGCCGATGCCGCTGCGGCCTTCCATGCGAAAGAGATCGGGGTCGAATTTCGACCGGAACTGGCTGCTTTCGATGTTGTGTATGATGCGTGTGAACCCATCACTGCCGATGGTGGCCATGCCGCCGCGTTTCGTTCCCAGGTGGGAATGATAGTCGGTGCCGTAAAAAAGATCGGCAATACAATTGCCCTTGGATACCACTCCGAAAAATCCGCCCATAGATCGCTCCTGGTAGATCGATTGCCGCGGGTTGCGGCATGAAGTTTACTTATATCAAAATAGCACCCGCGAGTCAAAAGTTTATTGAAGCAGGTTCGACGTTCGATGTCCAAAGTTCGAAGTTTAAGAAAGAAGAAATCGCTTCAGGATCCTTCTTGATTTTTTCCTCCTGATGTCGGTTTAATTTCTTCTCTTACAACATCGAACGTCGAACCTCGAACCTCGAACCTCATTCTGTGATTGATAATAGCCAGGCATTTGCTTACAATACTAGCTAGTGAGAAGGAGAACACCATGGCACTGCAATCGATCAACCCGGCCAGCGGCGAATTACTGGAAAGTTATGTCGAACAAACCGTTGAACAGGTCAAGGCATCCGTAGAAAAGGCCAGCCGGGCCTTCGGCTTGTGGAGGCAGACAGGATTCGCCGAGCGCGCCCGGCTGCTGCTGGCTGCGGCCGATCTGCTGGGCAGGCAAAAGAGCGCTTTGGCCGCTCTGATGAGCGGGGAGATGGGCAAACCCATCCTGCAGGCGCAGGCGGAAATCGAGAAATGCGCCCTGGTCTGCAAGTATTACGCCGAGAACGCCTCGGCAATGCTTGCTCCCGAAAACATGGTTGTTGACGCCCATGGCGCTTATGTCCGTTTCGATCCGCTGGGAGTGGTACTGGCGGTAATGCCCTGGAATTTCCCTTTCTGGCAGGTTTTCCGTTTTGCCGCCCCGGCCCTGATGGCCGGAAACGTCTGCCTGCTCAAGCACGCCGCCAACGTGCAGGGCTGTGCCGCGGCCATCGAAGAAATTTTCAGCCGTGCCGGTTTTCCAGAGCAGGCCTTCACCACACCTGCGCATCAGTTCGGCTCAGGTCGAGGCGCTGGTCGCCCATCCTTTGCTGCGGGCCGTGACCTTGACCGGCAGCGAGCGGGCCGGCAGTGAAGTGGCCGCGGCCGCCGGCAGGAACCTGAAAAAGGTCGTCCTGGAACTGGGCGGCAGCGACCCCTTCATCGTCCTGGCCGACGCCCAGCTGGAACCCTGCGTGGCCGCGGCCGTCAGTTCGCGCATGATCAACAACGGTCAGAGCTGCATAGCCGCCAAGCGCTTCATCGTCGTGGACGCCATATTCGACAGTTTTCAGAAGGACTTCGTTGCCGCCGTGTCCAGGCTCAAGACCGGTGACCCCCTCGATGAAAGCAACGACCTGGGACCTTTGGCCCGGGAAGACCTGCTGCTTGAGCTCGAGCGCCAGGTCGCCGAGTCGGTCGGTCGCGGCGCCCGTGTCCTGACCGGAGGCCGACGCCTGGATTCAGGACCGGGTTTCTATTTCCAACCGACGATCCTGGCCGGAGTGGCGCCGGGAATGCCGGCTTACGATGAAGAATTGTTCGGACCTGTGGCCGCCTTGATCAGCGCCCGTGACGACGAAGACGCCTTGCGCATCGCCAATGATACCGCTTTCGGCCTGGGAGCATCCGTCTGGACCCAGGATCAATCCAGGGGTGAAAAATTGGCGGCGCGCATCGACGCCGGCATGGTTTTTATCAACGGTATGGTCAAGTCCGATCCATGTCTTCCTTTCGGGGGGGTGAAAATGTCGGGCTTCGGCAGGGAATTATCAAGCTATGGCATAAAAGAGTTTGTGAACATCAAGACCGTGGTGATCAATTAGATCAGTGTATAGTGTCAGTGGGATTTACGAGTAAAGCGTGTTATCGGCGTGTCGATGTAATTACATTCGCACATGACAGTGACACTTTCACTTATTGATTTGAAGATTGAAGTATAATATTGCCTGAAATCAAGGAGGCATCCCGATGAAAAAAACGATTTTCGTGATTTTTCTTGTTTTCATTTTTGCTGTGACCGTTTTCGCCGGTGTGGAATGGCGGGCCAGGACCGTGACCCAGGCCGAGGCCAAGGGACAGAGCAACACGATCGTCATGCAGGTCTATGCCAGCGGCGGCAATGTCAAGCAGGTGTTCGAGAGCGTGGCCTACGAGAACGAAATGTTCCAGAAGGGCTCGTACTGGCTGTTCAAGGCCGCCGACAGCACCCTCTACCTGGTCAACCCCGCCGAAAAGACCTATTCGCGGCTGCCCATGAATGCCATGATGCAAATGGCCGGCGTGGTGGGCAAGCTGGTCAAGATCAAGATCAAGAACCCGGTGGTCGAACAGTGAAAAACTGGGAACGGAAACGATCCTGGGCTATACCCTGCCAGCACAGCAAGCTGCTGATGGAATACGACATGGAAGTGAAGATCGCCATCATCAAGAGCAAAAGCCACGAGAAGATCGAAAAAGAGGTGTGGTCGACCCCCAAGTTCAAAGGCATGGCCGAAATGGCCGAAGCCTTCCGCTTCCGCGACTTCAAGACCGGCATGGAGGACCTGGACAACCTGATCGAAGCAGCAGATGAAGGCCGAGGCCGAGCTGGGATTTCCCCTTGAAAATGGTCACGGTGAACACCTCCATCGACAAGAAGGGCCGAACCAAAGAAAAGAGCCGCACCAACATGGAAGTCCTCTCGCTGGGCAGCAAGAATTTTCCGGCTTCATTCTTTGAAATTCCGGCCGGCTTTGAGGAGAAGCCGCTGGGGTTCGCTGGCGAGAAAGAATAGATCTCGGTATACGGTTTACGGCGTACGGTTGACGGCAAGGCACTAAAACGAACTTTGTATACCATTAACGGTTAACGGTAGAAGAATAAAACAAAAAATACTGTCTTTATTTCGTTTTGGTTTTTTACCGTAGACCGTACACCGTCTACCGTCCACCAAGTACTTTTCAGACTAAGGCTGCTGCCAGCACTATTGAATAGTATTTGGAATCGTCATCGTCGGCCCGGGAAGTCAGGATGGCCGGGAAGGCAGCTCCAGTGACCACGGCGGCCAGCTTGCCTTTGGCCAGCAGGGTGGTCGCCTTGTAAAAAATGTTGCCTGCTTCAATGGTGGGCATGATCAGTATATCGGCGTAGCCTTCCAGCGGCGATTGCAGACCCTTGATTTCCAGGGCATGCTTGGAAATAGCCACGTCCAGGGCCAGCGGGCCGTCAACGATGCCGCCTTTGATCTGTTTGCGATCGGCCATCTTGGCAATTACCGCAGCTTCCATGGTGCAGGGCATCTTGTCCGAAACCTTTTCGTTGGCCGTAAGGATGGCCACTCTGGGATTTTCGATGCCCAGCCTGGCAGCGATCTTGATGTTATAATTGATCATCTGCACTTTCTGGTTCAGGTCGGGGTAGGGTATCATGGCCACGTCGGAGACCAGCAGCAGCTTGTCGTAGGTGGGAATTTCCAGGATCGCCGTATGCGACAGGACGCCGCTCTTGGCCACCAGGTTGTATTCCTTGTTCAGAATGGGCTTCAAAAAATATGGCGTGGAGATCAGGCCTTTCATCAGCAGGTCGGCTTTGCCGTCGATTATCATGCGCACTGCCTTGTCACCGCTCTTTTTTTCATCGGGTTCATGCACGATCTCGAAAAGGCCGGGGTCTATCTTCAATTTGGCGCATACAGCGTTGATGACCTTTTCATCGCCGATCAGGATGGCGTCGACGATCTTTTCGTTCACGGCGCGCCGGGTTGCCAGGATAGTGTCTTCATCCTGGCCGAAGGCCACGGCCATTCTGTAATTTTTCTTTGCTTTCACCAGGTTTTCAATTTCACTCAACTTGCGTATCGGGTTCATTTCATTCCTCCTGAATATATCCAATGTTTAGGGGCTTCTTCTCCAGTTAAAACGCGCAGCGCTCCCTGGGCCAATGCCGGCAATTCATCCTCTCCGGGCAGCACGATCAGTTGGGCCAGGAATTCGACGCGGCGGCGGATGAGTTCGACGAAATACTGGTCGAAGGCGATGCCGCCGGTCAGAACAATGGCATCTATTTTCCCTTCCAGCACCGGGGCCAGCGAGCCGATCTCCTTGGCCACATTGTAGGCCATGGCTTCAAAGATCAGGGAGGCGTCGCGGTCGCCGGCCTTGACCAGTTCCTCCACTTTCCTCATGTCGTTTATTTTGAGATGGGCGACAATGCCGCCCAGGCCGGTGATTTTTTTCTTGAGTGTGACCCAGTCGTGTTTTCCGGAAAGGGCCATTTCGATCAAGCTCCAGCTGGGCAGCGAGCCGGCGCGCTCGGGCGCGAAAGGCCCGTCGCCGTTCAGGGCGTTGTTTACATCTATCACCTGGCCGTTGAGATGGGCGCCGATGGAAATGCCGCCTCCCAAATGGGCGACGATCAGCCGGCAATTCTGGTAGGGCTTGCCGAGTTTTTTAGCCGCCTCACGGGCTGCCGCTTTCTGGTTAAGGGCATGAAAAATGCTGACGCGGCGGATTTCCGGCAAACCGGTGATCCTGGCGATATCAGCCATTTCATCCACCACAACCGGATCGACAATGAAGGCGTCGACCGGGACGATCCTGGCGATATCGTTGGCCAGCAATGCTCCCAGGTTGGAAGCGTGCTCCATTTTGTTATTTTTCAGGAAATCGATCATTTCATCATTGACCAGGTAGGTACCGGAGGCCATGGGAGTCAGCAATCCGCCCCGGCCGACCACGGCCGCCAGCAGGTTTATGTCAAAAGCATTCTTCTTTAAAAAATCAAGGATCACTTTTTCCCGAAAATGGTACTGGTCCATGATCCTGGGAAATGGTGCCAATTCATCGGTCGAGTGCGATATATTCTGGCCCAGAATTTTTTCTTCACCAAGAAATATCGCGATCTTGGTTGAAGTTGATCCAGGATTGATTGCCAGGATATATTTGTTTGCCATTTTTGAATTTACCTCAAAATCGAGTATTTTGCAAGGGGGAGATCCTCTATTTTGTATATTTTTTGAGCAATTTCTGCCCTTCGAGCCTTGTCCTTTTCGGTTTCCGGGATCAACTGCGGATCGGGTTCCATGCTCAAGAGCTCCTGCAGTGTCTGCACAGCCAGCTTTTCCTCGTCCATTGCCCAGTAGGTCTCGGCCAGAAACAGCAGATTGACCGAATTTTTTGGGGCGATCTGCCGGCACTTTTCCAGGTTGAAGCGCGACTTCTTGTTGCTGCCGCCGAAAAGGCCGGGCACTTTGAAATACAGCCGCCCGAGAACACAGTAAGCGCCGCCGTTTTCATAGCTGCCGTCGATGGCGATGGCCTTGTTCATTGCAGAGATTATGTCGCCCTTGAGGAACAGTGACTTGAGTACGCCCCGGGTCTCTCCGTACATGCCGGTATGCACACCCAGCCAATAGTGGCCCGCGACGTCGTTGGGCCTGAGCGCGATTGCTTTTTTACAGATATCCATGGCCTGCTTGAATATCAGCAGCTTTTCCTTTTTGTCGCTGGAATTGTCGCCGACATAATACATAATCTTTGCGTTTTTCCAAAGAGCTTCAAAATTATCGGGTACCAGGCGCAGGGCTTCCTGGTATTTGGCCAGCGCCTGGAGTGCCAGGAGCGGATCCTGTCGCTGCGCGTACAACGCGTCTCCTTCAGCGATAAGATCTTCCGGCGTTTGTGCCGTAGCCTGGGTTCCAAGTAACGCCAGAATCATCAGAACCATAAATGTTTTTTTGATCATGTATCCTCCTGTGAGATTTTATCATAGGAAGAAGTGTTAGTGTTAGTGTTAGTACGTAGTAGCAGAATTATTCGAAATCAAATTTCGGTTAAGTGCATTTACTACACCCACTTCCAATGATTTAAGCTTCAGGCCGTTCGAGGTCTTCCTGCTGCTTCATCAGTTCTTCCCAAATGCGGAAGAGTTCTTCAAGGCGGCGTTTGGCGCGGTTCAGCTCCTGCATCAGCGGCTTGATGCGTGCTGATTCGCGCAGCAATTCCGGATCGCATAACTGCTCCTGATTCCGGGTCTTGATGGTTTCCAACTCCACTATCTCCGCTTCAAGTTTATGAAGCTTACGGGTGATGTCCTTTTTGATCTTTCCACGCTGGTTCCTCTGTTCGGCTTCCAGGCGGCGCAGTTCCCGGGACTTGTCAGTTTTTTTTGGGCCGGCGGGAGATGCCCCCAACTCAGACCCCGCTGCTTCCGCGGAACCTGCTTCGGCGAGTTCATATTGAGCGGCGCCAGCCCCTTCCGCTTCTCGCTTCTCTATAAAATAAGAATAATTGCCTATATATTCATGCAGGCTTCCGTTGCGGATCTCGAAAACACGACGCACCAGGTGGTCCAGAAAATAGCGGTCGTGGGAAACAAGGATGATGGTCCCGGAATAGTGCAGCAAAGCGTTTTGAAAAATGTCTTTGGTCTGGACGTCCAGGTGATTTGTCGGTTCGTCGAGGATCAGGCAGTTGCTGTCGCGCAGCAGGATCTTGACCAGGGCCAGGCGGCTCTTTTCTCCGCCCGAAAGCACGGCCACAGGTTTGTGGATGTCGTCTCCTGAGAAAAGGAAGGCTCCCAGCAAGTTCCTCATTTCCAGGTCGCTGGCTTGGCTTTCGCCATCCCGCACCTCCTGCCAGACCGTGCGTCCGTAGGTTACATTCTGCTGGCTTTCCTGGGAAAAGAAAGCCGGCTTCACCTGAAAGCCCCATTGCACCGATCCCTGGCTGGGCTTTTCCTTCTGGGCCAGAATACGGGCCAGGGTGGATTTTCCGGCTCCATTGACACCGAGAAGAGCGATCTTTTCGCCGCGGCTGACCGTGAAATTGATATTGGAAAAAACGGTCAGTGTTCCATAATTTTTAGCCAAATCCCTGACGCTGAGAACCTCCTTGCCGCTGCGTTTTGCTTCCGGAAAGCGGAAATTGACCTTTCTGGTTTTTTCGCCGGCGGGGACCAGGTCGAATTTTTCCAATTGCTTGATGCGGCTCTGAACCTCGGAAGCCTTGCTGGCCTTGGCGCGAAAGCGGTCTATATAAGCCTGGATGCGATTGATCTCGGCTTTTTGCAACTCGCGCCGCTTTTGCAGTGCAATTGCCCTTTTCTCTTTTTCCTTGAGGTAATGTGAATAATTTCCCTTGTAAATGGTGATCTTGCCCCGATCGAGTTCAGCGATCTGGTTGACCATCTTGTCCAGGAACATGTGGTCATGGGAAATGGCCATCAGGGTGCCGCTGTAATTTCTAAGGTAATTCTCAAGCCATTCCATGCTTTCGGTGTCCAGGTGATTGGTTGGTTCGTCCAGGAGCATGATATCCGGTTCGGCGAGCAGGATAACGGCCAGGAATATCCTCATTTTCCAGCCGCCGGAAAAATCACGGCAGTTCTTTTCATCAGCGCCGGAATGGAAACCCAGGCCTTTGAGGATGCGCCGGGCCCGGGCTTCAAAGCCGTAGCCGTCCCGGAACAGGAATGCTTCAGCCGCAGCGTCGTATTTTTTCAGATCAGCGGCAAAACCGGCCTCGCGGTGGTCGCCGCCGGCGATCTTGTCCTGGTAATTCCTGATGTTCTTTTCCAGCAGTTCATGGCCGGTTTTTCTTTTCAGGTACTCCATGACCGGCAGGGGCTCCAGCTCGACCAGGTCCTGGGGCAGGTAGCCGATGCGCCTGTTCTTGGCGATCTCGATCATTCCGTCGTCCAGGGAGGTTCCGCCTTTGATGGCCCTGAACAGCGTGGTTTTGCCGGTGCCGTTGTTGCCGACCAGGCCGATGCGGCTCCTTTCAGTGATCAGCCAGGAAATTTTCGCGAAAATTATTTTGTCGTTGAAGGTCAGGCCGATATTCTGCAGGCTGATCATGCTGGTGTGCACTCCTTAATGAAATCCCTTTTTGCTGACTTGCGACTGAAAGCATTTTCTAAATCTGACCCGATTTTCAGCGGCAGGCGCCGATCGAAAAAATTCTAAATCTTGTCGGTGAGCACCTTGGCGTCCTGGACGAATTCGGTGATCTTGTTTTCCCTGATCAGATCAGCCAGGATCTGGTTGACCCGATCCAAAAGGTCGTTGTCGCTTTTTTTTACGGCGATGGCCGAGCCCAGGGGCATGGCGTCGGTACTGCACTCCATGTTTATCAAGTCCTTGTTGGTGAAGGCATAGGCATCGGCCACCGGCTTTTCCAAAATGACGGCGTCGAGCTTCTTCAGGCGCAGGGCGTTGATCAACTCGCTGATGCTCTCGTGAAAGAAAAAGGTGGCACCGCTGATCGATTTGCGGGCCATGTCTTCCTGGATCGACCCTGACTGCGTTCCCACCACCTTGCCGCGCAGGTCTTCCAACTGTTTGATCCTGTCCTTGTCCGCGGCCCGGATAAGCATATTCTGGATGGCCTGATAATAGGGGATGGAAAAATCGGCGACCAGCTTGCGGCTTTCGGTGGGACTCAGTCCGGCCAGGGCCAGGTCGATGCGCTCGGCGATCAATTCATCGAACAACTGGCTGAAAACGATATCCCTGATCTCCAGAGTGACATTCAAGTTGGCGGCGATGGCTTCGGCTATGTCGATATCGATGCCGACCATCTCGTCTTCAAGTTCGGGGAGCAGGTGGAATTCGTAGGGCGGATAGTCGCTGCTGGTGCCGACCACGATCTTGCCGGCAGCCTTGATCTTTTCCAGCTTGCCTGATTTCTTGCTGATCTCCTGGGTCTGCATTCCGCAGCCCGCTTGCCAGAAGAAGCCGAGCAGGCAGAAAACCAGGAAGGTTCCCAATAAGGTCCTGTTAAGCCTGAATATTTTATTTGACATCCTGACCTCCCTACCATGACTTGTAATAACCATAACAAATGACTTTTTTTTTGTCAAATTGCCTGCATATTTCTCGTTCCAGGTCCGGAAAATAAGCGTGGCTGTGATTTGACAACCCCGGCGAATGATGATATTTTCGCTTTGAGCGGGCGCGAAAGTGGTGGAATTGGCAGACACGTCAGACTTAGGATCTGGTGCCGCGAGGCTTGGGGGTTCGAGTCCCCCCTTTCGCAAATTCATGATCCCGGCCGAAATAAGGACATGTCCATATGAATCATATCCGGATGCGCCGGAGACAAGTGAAAAGCCAGTTTCATTTTGCCTTTGTTTTGCTGCTGGCCTGTTCAGCATGCGCGATAATGACAGAACCGCAGGCCCGGAATGTCTTGCGCCGGCAAATTGTCGGCCTGGCCCAAAACCTGGCAGGCATCCCCTATGTGTACGGCGGCAGCGATATCGACGGCTTTGACTGCAGCGGCCTGGTCTTCTACGTTTATGATTGTTTTGGCATACGCTTGCCGCGCAGTGCCCGCGAACAGGCCCGGATCAAAGGCGCCGTCAAGTTCAAGTTCGCCGCTCCCGGGGATATTTTGGTTTTTAAACTGAAAAAGATTTGGCATTCGGCCATCTATATTGGCAAAAATCGCTTTGTCCACGCTCCCAATGCGCAAGGATGGGTCAGGTTTGAGACTCTGAACGAATACTGGCGGTCGCATTTGCACACCGTGGTGGCGGTTTTGCCAAGCGGACGTTGACCGGGAGGCAGCATGGCGGATATTATTCTGCAAGCACTGGATATCGAGAAGAGTTTCACCCAACCAGACAAAAAAAGGCTGGTCATTCTGCAGAGCCTCGACCTGCGTGTGGAGCAGGGGAGCGTAGTGGCCATAACCGGTGCCTCCGGTTCCGGGAAAAGCACCCTGCTGCACCTGTTGGGATCCCTGGATTCTCCGGATCACGGACAGGTGTGTTTTGCCGGACAGGACATCGGTGCCTTCAGTCGCAAGCGGCTGGCCGTTTATCGCAACCGGGACATCGGATTCGTTTTTCAATTCCATTACCTGATGCCCGAACTGACAGTCAGTGAAAATGTGGCATCACCAGGATTGATCCAGGAATTCAATCGCGAACTGGCTTTTTCCACCGCTCAAGGTCTGCTTGGCGAGGTCGGTCTTCAGGACAAGCTTGAGGCCATGCCCTACCAGTTGTCCGGGGGAGAAAAGCAGCGCGCGGCCATCGCCCGCAGCCTGGTCAACGGTCCGCGGCTGTTGCTGGCAGACGAGCCCACCGGCAGTCTGGATTGGAAAACCGGGGAAGGTGTATTTGCCGTGCTCAAGCGCATGATCCGTGAACGTGGACTCAGTGCAGTCATCGCCACCCACAACCCCCAGCTGGCGGCATTGGCCGACAGGAGATATCTTTTGCACGGGGGCAAGCTGGAAGAGATCACATAGGTTCGAAGTTCGACGTTCCAGGTTCGAAGTTTTATGATAAACCTTTGTTTAAAAGTTAAAGGGTTGAAGGGTTAATGAGTTAAAATACTGAAATAGTTCGAACATTTTGCCCTGACCCTTTAACTCTTCAACTCATCAACTTTTTCGATTTTCTTCAACTTGAACCTTTTCCTGCTGAGTGCCGGCTTGCCTGATTCCATTTAATTATTATATTGACAATTTTTGGTTTGAAAATTATTATTGAACCATGAAAAACGTACTGGCTGTGATACTGGGAGGCGGAAGGGGCACCCGGCTGTATCCTTTGACCAAGTTCAGGGCCAAACCGGCGGTACCGATCGGTGGAAAATTTCGCCTCATCGATATTCCCATATCAAATTGTTTGCATTGGAACATCAGAAAAATCATGGTTTTGACCCAATTCAATACCGCTTCCCTTCATCGTCACATTTCGCAATCTTACCGTTTCGACGGCTTTTCTGATGGTTTTTTGCAAATACTCGCCGCCCAGCAGACAATTGAGGATTCCAACTGGTATCAGGGGACGGCCGACGCCGTACGCAAAAACATACATTACATCAAGCACCAGAAAGTCGAACACGTTGTGGTGCTTTCCGGAGACCAGTTGTACCGCATCAATCTGCTTGATTTCATGAATTATCATAAGGAAAAAAAAGCCGATATTACCATTGCCGTCAAGCCGGTTTTGCGTGAGCAGGCCGGGGATTTCGGCATTTTGCAGATCAACGACCTTCTGCGTATTGTAAAATTTGTGGAAAAACCCAAGACAAACGCCCTGCTCGATGAACTGTTCACGCCGAACAACTATCTGGACATCAAGGAAAATAATCTGAATTATATAGCTTCCATGGGCATTTACATCTTTAAAAAAGATGTATTGATCGATCTTCTGGAGCACAATGTCAAGGAGGACTTCGGGCGCGAGGTCATTCCCGACGCTCTCGCTGAAAGCCAGGTGTTCGCTTATGTGTTCAACGACTACTGGGAAGACATTGGAACCATCAAGGCATTTTTCGAAGCCAACCTGGATTTCGCCAACCCTATCCCGCATTTCGATTTTTACAATGAAGACACTCCCATCTTCACCCGCAAGCGTTTTTTACCCGGCAGCAAGATCGAACACTGCGACGTTCATTACTCATTGATCTCCGACGGTTCGATCATTGAGGGCAGCAAATTGAGCAACACCATCATCGGCACCCGCTCGCTCATTCGCGCCAATACATACCTGGAAAGGGTGGTCATGATGGGGGCGGATTTCTATGAGAGCCTGGAAGAGAAAACGGAGAATGCCCAGCGCGGGCGCTGTCATGTCGGCATAGGTCAGAACTGCATCATCCGCAACGCCATATTGGACAAGAATGTGCGCATCGGCGACGGGGTGCGCATGTTGAACGAAAAAGGTCTGATGAATTTCTCCCATGAGCGATATAACATCGTGGATGGCATCACCGTTATTCCCAAAGACATGGAAATCCCCAACGGCTTTGTCATCTGATGAACCGCTGCCGCTGCCACGCTGCGTTTTCTGAATATTCGAATTGAAAAAAATTATGGAGGCCGCATGAAGAGAATGCTTTTTCTCCTGCTGGTTTTAATCTTCAGCCTGAACGCCGGGGAATTGGAAAAACTGACTTTTGAACAGGTTTATCCCAACCGGGGCGATGGGCTGCTGCGGACCCTGCCGGTCATATCCGGCTGGCTTGATGACGCCAGTTACTTTGAAACGCGCGCAGGGAAAATATTCCTGGTCGATGCCCGCAGCGGCCGATCACAGCTGCGGCTTGACCCCCAGGCCTTCAAAATGACGAAACCGGCAGACCTGAACTTTCTGAAGCCCGCCGACCACACTGCCGATTATTCCCAACTGGCATTTCTCGATGCGGACGATATTTATTTATTCCAAAAAAAAACGAAAACCATCCGTCGCATCACCACTACGGCGGCGGCTGAAGAAAACCCCACCTTTTCTCCTGATGGCCGTTTCCTGGCCTATACGGCAGGCGGCAACCTCTTTGTCTGCGACACAGTCGCTGGCGTTCCTGTTCAATTGACCTTTGACGGCAGCGAGGAGATCCTCAACGGCTACGCCTCCTGGGTCTACTACGAAGAGATCCTGGGCCGGAGCAGCCGCTACCGGGCCTTCAATTGGAGCCCCGACAGCAGCAGGATCGCCTTTCTGCGCTTTGACCAGAGCCGGGTACCGCAGTTCCCGCTTTTTGATGCTCCCGGGGCTTACGGCAGCCTGGAAATGCAGCGATATCCCAAACCCGGTTTTCCCAATCCGAACGTAAAAATAGGCGTGGTCGACCTGGCCGGCCGTCATACGGACTGGATCTCTTTTCCGGCGCAAGTCGACCATTACCTTACATTTCTGGATTGGACCCCGGACGGGAAAAGATTTTTTCTGCAGTGGCTGAACCGTGGGCAGGATGAATCGCACGTATATGAATACACGCTGGCCGATAAAAAAATGCGCCTGGTCTATCGCGAAAAACAGAAGGCCTGGGTGGATTTTCTGGATGCCGCTGATTTTCAACCATTGACGGGCGGAGGTTTTCTGCTGCTGAGCAGCAAGAGCGGCTGGAATCACTTGTACCGTGTATTCGCCAATGGCATGGAAAAAATGATCACCGACGGCAAGTGGTCGGTAAGTCGGATCGAATTCGTGGATGAGAAAAAGGGGTTGGCATTTATCAGTGCCGACAAGGAAAGTTCGACCCGGACCGACCTTTATCGGGTGCCCTTTTCCGGCGCCCCCCCCCGGCGCCTGACCCGTCTTGACGGCACTCACAGTGTGACTTTTTCCAGGGCGGGTTCTTATTTTCTTGACCGCTTTTCATCCCTGCAGCAACCGCCAATATTGCAACTATGCTCCCGCGACGGCGGCGTTCGGCGCCGCCTGGGTGAAAGCGCCACTCCCGCTTTGCGGCGTGTCGCCCTGGCCAAGGTGGAGATATTCAAGATTCCGGCCGGCGACGGCCTGCAATTGCCGGCCGTCTGGTATCTGCCTGCCGATTTCAATGCAGAAAAAAAATATCCTGTCGTATTTTCCGTGTACGGTGGCCCTGGAAGCCGCTCGGCAACGAATGCTTTCCCGCGCCGCCTGGATGATTATTTCCTGGCCCAGCAGGGGATCATCGTGCTGAAAGTTGATCACCGCGGTTCGGGCCATTTCGGCAAGCAGGGGATGGCAGCCATGCACCGCTGCCTGGGAAAATGGGAGATCGCCGATTACAGCAGCGCTGTCGAATATCTGCGCGGCCTGCCTTTTGTCGATGCTAAAAAGATCGGCATTACCGGAGGAAGCTATGGCGGCTATGTCGCCGCCCTGGCCCTGGCCGCGGCTCCAGATTTGTTCGCCTGCGGCATTGCCGACTTTGCGGTCAGCGATTGGTCCCTGTACGATTCGGTCTACAGCGAAAGGTTTATGGACCTGCCGACTGAGAATCCTGAAGGTTACCGCCAGGCGTCGGTGCTTACGCATCTTCCGACCTACCGCGGCGGTCTGCGCTTGACCCACGGCAGTATGGATGACAACGTCCACATGCAGAATACCATGCTGTTGCTGAACGGCATGTTGGACCTGGGGAAAACAGCCGAGCTCATGGTTTATCCCGGCGAGCGCCACGGCGTACGCGGTATTAAAGCGAACGAATTCAGAAAATCAGCCCTCGATTTCTGGCTCAGGAAATTCTTTCCCGAACGCAGCGCGTCGCTGACAGCGGAGACTGAGCCAGATAAATCGTAAAAATCATGATCCGGCTACAGTCCATTGACAGTTGCCCGCTCTGCCAAAGTCCGCAGATCTCGCTTTTTATAAAAGGAACGGTTGTTCCGGAAAAGATCAGCGGCGCTGATTTCAAGATCACCGACAGCCACTATGGGTTGCGCTGGACATTTTTCTCCTGCGCGAGTTGCGGTTTTGTTTTTGCCAATCCTTGCCCGGCCCAGGAAACCATCGCCGAGTTTTATGAGAACTTGGCCGATGAAGAGTACAACCAGGAAAGTGAGGGGCGCGGCCGGAATTTTGCGGCTATTTTGCAGAGACTGCTCCCGCACGCGCCGGCGGGCTCTCTGCTTCTGGATGTGGGGGCGGCCAGCGGGATTTTTTTAAACTTGGCCCGGGAAGCGGGCTACAGGGTCGAGGGCATTGAACCATCCATGGCGCTTGTCGCCGACGCCGAGAGGCTATACGGACTGAAACTGTTTTGCGGCACTGTGGAGCAATTCTGCACTAGTGAAAAATTCGCGGTCATCACTCTGCTCGACGTGCTGGAACATGTAACCGATCCCGGCACTTTTATTGATAATCTGGACGGTTTTCTGGCTCCCGGAGGCATGCTGGTCATTGTCACTCCGGATATTGGCAGCCTGGCGGCCAGGATCATGGGCGGTCGCTGGTGGCATTACCGTGTCGCCCATCATCAATTTTTTCAACAGCCGTTCCCTGGCTTGGCTTTTGGAAAAACACGGTTTTGAGATCGTATTGCGCAAACGGTTCGCCTGGAATTTTTCGGCCTATTACCTGGTGACCCGTTTGCTGCCTTTCTTGAAAGGCAAGGCTTTACAAACGTGGCTGAAAAAGCTACACTTGAAGCTGCAACTCGCACGATTCCTGGGAAATCTATGCCAAAAAGAAACAAAGGTAGCCTGTATGTCGCTTCGCTGCGGCTGGACCGCTGGCCGCGCAGCACGGCCATCATCATAGGTTCCGCTGCTGTTTTTTTGGTCCATCCCGACTGGCTGCGCAGTGCCCTTTCCCCGTTTCTGCCGCTGCAGATCATTCTGGCTTTCGTTTTGACCTGGATGGTCTCCACGGCCAATTACATCATCAACGAGATCACCGACGCGCCGTTTGACGCTTATCACCCGGGGAAAAAACACCGCCCGTTGGTCGGCAGCGAGATCAGCGTTCCCTTGCTGCTGACTTGCTGGGCCTTGCTTACGGCGGGCGCCCTGGGGTTTGCCTATTTCTTTTTCAGCCTGCCTTTCGTTTTCTCGCTGGCCGCCCTGCTGCTGGCCGGGATCCTGTACAATGTGCCGCCGCTGCGCTGCAAAGATATCCCTTATCTCGATTCCACTCTGGAATCGGCGAACAATCCGATCCGTTTCCTGATAGGCTGGTATGTGCTGGCAGCCGGTTTCCCGCCGCTGAGCCTGCTGGCGGCGTGGTGGGCTTTCGGCAATTTCCTGATGGTCGGCAAGAGGGTTGCCGAAAAAAAATTCCTGACCGCCGAGGAATCGTCGGCTTACCGCATGTCGCTCAGCCGCTACAGCATCCGCGGCTTGGTATCCTTCATGGTCGCCAACGCCCTGCTTTTTCTGGCCCTGTTCATCATTTTTTCACTGCAGTTGAACTTGAAAACATTTTTGTTCGCGCTGCCTTTCATTGTTTTCTACCTGGTTTTTTTCATATACAAATCCGTCCAGGACCGCGATGCGGCTGAAGAACCTGAAAAAATGCTGAAAAATCCCTACTTTGCACTCTACACATTATTTTTGCTGGTCTGTTTTTATCATCGCTTTTTGGTTGAGGTGAAGCCATGGAAATAGATTTCATTTTGAAGATCCTGCTGGCGGCCATGCTGGGTGGGATCATCGGTTTGGAAAGGGAGCTGTCGCACAAGGAAGCCGGTCTGCGCACCAACATCCTGATCGCCATCGGCAGTACGCTTGATCACCATGCTCTCCTTCAAGATCGCCGCCTTGAGCAAGACCGCGATCCCGCCCGTTTGACGGCGCAGATAGTTTCCGGAATTGGTTTCCTGGGGGCCGGGGCCATCATCCAGGCCCGTTTCGCCGTTCACGGCCTGACCACCGCGGCCACCATCTGGACCGTGGCCGCCATCGGCATCGCCGTGGGCAGCGGCTATTATCTGCTGGCCTTCCTGGTCACGTTTTTTGTGGTCATTGTGCTGACCGTGTTCAAATTTCTGCAGGCCTACATGGAAAAGCAAAAGCAAAATTATATCTACCTTATCAGCACCGAAGAAAAAGCGTCCCTGCTGGTCGATGTCCGCCAGGTGCTGACCGAACTGAACATTCGTTATTCAAGTGCCCGTTTGAATCGCAGGGAAGGCGGTTATGAATTTGAGATCGTTTTCAGTACTTCTGAAAATAAAAACCGCGATTTCATCGAAAAGATCATGCTCATCAAGGGGGTTAAGGAAGTCCTTTCCGAGAACCTATGACCACCCTGCTGCTGGCCACCTGCAACCAGGGCAAAAAACGTGAAATAGAGAATTATCTCCAGCAGGGCCTGGCAGATATACGTTTGTTTTCCCTTGCCGATGTGAATGCAAATGCTGATGTCCGCGAGACCGGGGCCACATTTGCCGAAAACGCCCGCTTGAAAGCCGACCATTACAGTCTGTGCACCGGTTTGGACACTTTGGGGGATGATTCGGGACTGGAAGTCATGGCTCTGGGCGGGCAGGCCCGGTGTGCTTTCCGCCCGTTATGCCGGGGAAGGCGCCAATGACGGATGCGCGCATTCAAAAGCTGCTAGCTGAAATGCAGGGCATCATCGACCGCCGGGCCCGGTTCGTTTCCGCCGTGTGTATTTCCCGCAATGGTTCACCTCTCAGCACTTTCCGCGGACAGGTTGAAGGAGAAATTCTCTTTGCCAAGAGGGGAGAGGGCGGTTTCGGCTACGATCCGCTCTTTTTTTATCCGCCCCTTGGCAAAACCTTCGCCGAGCTGTCCCTGGAAGAAAAAAACCGCGTCTCCCACCGCGCTCGGGCTCTTGAACAATTTAAAGAATTTATTTTGCATGGAGGGTTGACTCCGTGAAAGCCGCTACCACCGCTTCAAATTCGCAAAGAAACAGCCGTGGTCTGAAAGCCGGGAAAAAAGAGCTGTATTTCACCAAAAGAAACATGACGTCAAAAGCAAAGACAATGCTGCGCTCCGCGAAAATGCTTGTCCCGCAGCGCAATCTTTCTTTCAATCCAAAGCAATCCGCTTTGCTCATTCTGGATATGCAAAAATACTTTCTTGACGGCTCCTCACACGCGTTTATCCCGAGTGCTCCGGCTATCGTTGCCAATATCAGCCGGCTTTGCGAAGCATACGTCAGGATGAAGCTGCCGGTCATATTCACCCGCCACCTGAACACTGCTCAGGATGCGGGATTGCTGACCGCGTGGTGGAAGGAACTGATCCGGGAAAATGATCCTTTGAGCGTGATCATCCCGGAATCTCGGTCACGAAAACCAGATCGTCATAAAAAAATCAAGATATGACGCGTTTTTAAATTCATCTTTGCATGAAATGCTGAAGAAACGGAATGTGCAGCAGTTGGTCATCGGCGGTGTCATGGCCAATGTCTGCTGCGAGTCGACTGCCCGTTCCGCTTTTCAAAAAGACTATGAAGTGTTTTTTCTGGTTGACGGCACAGCGGCCTATAACGAACGTTTCCACATGGCCTCGCTCATGAACCTTGGCTTCGGATTCGCGGAATTGGCCTTGACCGAGGATATATGCAAGTCAATCACTGAATTACATGAAACAGAATAAAATTGCTATTGTCGGGGCAGGTCCGGCGGGAATCGCTGCTGCCCTTCAGCTCAAGCGTCAGGGAATCGCCCCCTTGCTTTTTGAAGGGAACCGGATCGGCGGGCTTCTGCTCAATGCCCACCGTGTTGACAACTATCCAGGTTTTCCTCTGGGCGTTTCCGGTCCTGAGCTGGCGTCTTTGTTCCGCAAGCAGTTGAAGGCAATGTCAATAGCTGTGACCAAAGCCAAAGTTGAAGAACTGGATTTCAAGAACAACGAATTCCGTCTGGCCACTGAAGACCGGGAATATTCGAGCCGGATGGTGTTGCTTGCCTCCGGGACCGTGGCCGTGATCCCTGAAGAATTCTCTGCTGTTCCTGAATGGAACAAAAAAGTCTTCAGCGAAATTTTCAGTTTGCGCGGCAAGCAAAACAAAAAAATTGCCATCATTGGCGCTGGTGACGCGGCTTTTGATTATGCTTTGAGTCTGGCCCGGAAGAATGAAGTGATAATTCTTAATCGCAGCTCCAATAGAAAATGTTCACCCGGACTTTGGGAGGAGGCATTGAAATCACCAGGGATCACTTATTTGGCCAACGTAAGGATCTCAAAGGTCGGCCTGGAAAAGCGCAGGCAGGTTGTGATCGATTACCGGCAGCAACTGAGGGACAGCGCTCTGGAAGTTGATTTCCTGGTCGCAGCCTGCGGCAGAAGAATGCAGCTTGATTGCCTCACGGAAAACCTGGCGCGCCTCAGGGTTCAACTTGAACAAAGCGGCTTGTTGTATCTTGCCGGAGATGTGGCTAACGGATCGCTCCGGCAAGTGGGAATTGCCGTCGGCGACGGCATCAGGGCGGCAATGAAGATGGTGAAGAAGCTGGGGGAGAGTGGAATTTGAAAATCATTAGCGCAACCGGCAGGGCGGATATCGCCATGGTGTATATCGCCGCTATGGAAGGGGGAAGAAAGGTGGAATTCGTCGAGTCTCTCCAGCCGCCTCTGCCCCGCGAAAAAAAATGGGTATTGATCGTATCCACGCTTTTCGGCTGTCCTGTCGGCTGCCGGATGTGCGATGCCGGAAGTGATTATCATGGCAAGCTGACAGCTGCTGAAATATTCAAGCAGATTGAGTATCTTGTCAACAAAAGATTCCCCGGTCGCCTCCCGGATGTCAAGAAACTGAAAATTCAATTTGCCAGGATGGGCGAGCCGTCTTTCAATCCTGCCGTGCTCGATGTTTTGCAGGCTTTGCCAGGTCTTTTTCCCATCCCGGGACTGATCGCGTCTCTGTCAACTATCGCTCCGGCAAACAGCGGGGATTTTTTCAACAAGCTTCTGGAAGTCAGAAAAAAAGAATATCGCGGGCGTGATTTTCAGCTGCAGTTTTCGATCCATTCCAGTGATGAAAAAAATCGCGATTGGCTGATGCCGGTCGCGAAATGGAATCTTGCCCAAATTGCCGAATTTGGCAATTTATTTTTTGAAAAAAACCTGAGAAAAATCACTTTGAATTTTGCCTTGAGCAAGGACATTCCCCTGGACCCGGGCAAGATTGGCGCCATTTTCGATCCGGCAGTTTTTTTGATCAAAATGACCCCTCTCAATCCGACCTACAGGGCCCGGGCCAAGGGGCTGCGGACCGGTCTTGCTCCATTGAGCGGAGCTGCCGGAAAAAAGATCATTGCCGGGTTCAAAGACATCGGTTTTGAGGTTTTGGTGAGTATCGGTGAACTGGAAGAGAACCTTATCGGCAGCAATTGCGGTCAATATTTGCAAAAGCACCTGCGATCCTCTTCCAGGCTGGAAAATGGTTATACTTACGAAATTCAATAAGTAAAAAGCTTTGGCTCGCAGCGCCTTGGTCAAATCGCCGCTGATGTTTGCAGCATTCTTCCATCTGCTGAATCCGCTTGAGACCTCCTCTGGTTTTAAATTTCCTTTGATTGTATTATGATTGACGTTTAAGGAGGTTTGCATGAACCTGGAAACCATGATCCGCGACGTGCCCGATTTCCCTAAAAAGGGGATCATCTTCAAGGACATCACCACATTGCTGCAGGACGGCGAAGCTTTCCGCCTGGCTCTGAACCAGATGCTGAAGAAATACCTGGATGCCGGGATCGACAAGGTGCTGGGAATAGAAGCGCGCGGATTCATATTCGCAGGTGTGCTGGCCTACAAGCTGGGCTGCGGATTTGTCCCGGCCCGCAAGCCGGGAAAACTGCCCTTCCGAACCATCCGCGAGGAATACACCCTGGAATACGGCAGCGGTGCCCTGGAGATCCACGAAGACAGCATCAACCCCGGCGAAAAGGTCCTTATCGTTGACGATCTGCTGGCCACGGGCGGCACGGCTTTGGCCGCAGCCTTGCTGGTGGAAAAACTGGGCGGCAAGGTTGCCGGCATTGAATTCCTGATCGAGCTCGACTTTTTAAAGGGCCGGGACAAAATCGCGAAATACCCGGTCAGCAGCCTGATCACATACTGACAATGCTGACAACGTTGCTGCTGCTGCTGCAGATCACCCAGCACTACCTGGTCATGCAGCCCTTGCAGGAAGCCATCCAGCACGGCCGTTTCAGCGCTCTGATGCCAATTTGCCGGCAGCGTGTCGTCCTCAACCTGGAAGAGCCGCTCGCCCTGCAGGGCACCATGAGCAAAGAGCAGTTCATCGAGGAATTTTCATCGCGCTTTTCATCGCTGGAGGCAGATAAAATCGAATGGTCTTCCATCCAGGCCGAAGAAAATATCGCCGTGCAATCTTTGAACCTGATTTTAAAAAAACGTTTTTCCGGAGCCAGGGTTTTTTACAAATTGATCCTTTTCATGAGCGCTGATGCTTTTCATGAACCGAAAGAAAAAGAATGGAAACTCTATTATCTACGCGGCTTAAAAATATAATCCTTGGCGCGCTGTTCGCAACGCTGGCCGGCGCCATCCTGGGGATCACGATCTTCATGCCCGGCAGCTGGTCGCCCGCAAAAATTCAGTCCCGGGTTGAAAAAAATCTCGAACGCATGGAAGCCGTTCTTGCTCAGGAAGTGAATAAACACGTTTTACGCTCGGAAACGCTGCGCGATCCTTTCCTGGCCGGGACGCTGACAGCGGGCGATCTGGAAAAAAAGGAAGCGCTGATCATTGAAAAGAACGGCATCATATCCGACTATATCGGAGAGATATACTTTTTCAAGCCCGTCACATTGTCCCAGGGCGAGTGGCTGCTGATCAAAAAAAACCAGGATGTATATTTCCTGCGCCGCCTGGGTCCGCGGGCGTTCTATGTCAGTTTTTTCATGGACATGCGCGCCAACCCGATCCTGGGGAATAAGGATTATCCTTATCCCGTTTTTGACCTGAAATATTCCAATACCCCGCTGCCGGAAAGCAGCAGCGATTTTTCCTATGACCAGGCGCAAGACCGTTTTTACTACACCCGCTTGCTCAAGCCCAGCCAAAACCAGCTTATCCTTACCCTGGTGTTTTCGCGGGCGACTTTTGTCAAGCAAGCGCTCCATACAAAAAAATCGTTAATATACGGATTGCTTTTTTTGTTGTTTTTAACCCTATTTCTGGCTTTTGCCAAAGCCCAATTGTTCCATCACCTGGTCAGGCTTGTGGCCCTGGCCGGGATGTCTTTTTCGCTTTGGTGGGGCATTGCCTGGCTGGCTCAGAAAAACATATATTTTCCCCATGCGTCCCTGGCCGTGAGTTCTGTTTTCCAATTGCTCGTTCTGCTTATTTTTTTATTGGCCGCCTGCTGGTTTTGCCGCAAATATTTCCGCTTAAAGAGCAATACCGTAGCCCTGATCGCATTCAACGGCCTGGCCCTGGCGGCTTTTTATGCCGCGGACCGGATCTTGCGAAACGTGAAATTTCCCTTCGGCGATTTCGCATTGAACCCTGATTATCTCGGCCTGCTGGCCTTGCTCATCGTCCTGCATTTTGTGCCGCTGCTGGCGGCCGCGCATTTCCTGAAAGCCGCCGGCTGGCGGCATTCCTGGCCGTTCATCAGCTTGCAGGCGCTGCTGCTGTTCCTATGCGCCATCTTTGCTCCCTTGGCCATCTTCAGCTTCCTGCCTGTAGCTCTGATCTTTGTTGGCATGCTGCTGGGTTCGCGACGTTTCTGGCTGCGGGCCACTGTGCCTCTGCTGCTGGCGTTTGCGATCGGCAACTGGCTGGCGCAGTACTCCCAATTGGAAAAGCAGACCTTTATCCGCGAGAACCTGAAGACCATTTTTTCCAGCCAGAACCATTACGCCAAACTGGTTGCCCGTGAAATCGTTTATGAGCTCAATTCACGGCAAGCGCCCTTTTCCGCCCAATTCGACAAAAACAAACGCAATGAATTGGCTGAATACTGGAAAAACACCCTGGCGGCCCGTGAAAGCATCGCTTCCGGGATATACGTGGTGGATGCCGACGGCAATGTGCTCCACTCTTTTTCCCACCAGATCCCTTACATTCAACTTAACAAGGAAAATATTTTTCCTTTCTGGCACGTGGAGAACGTGGAAGCCGTTCTGTTCGGAAAAAAAGTGAGCCTGGCCGTAGCCACGATCAACGTGTTTCAGCAACAGCGCTACCTTGGCTATATCATGGTCCAGGTGCTCAATTCCGCCGATCTGATCCTGAAGAGCCGTGACCAGGTGTCCCTGCTGACACTGGACCAAAAAATCAGGGATGCCGGGATCGGTTACATCAAGCTGGATGAAAACAGGCGCATTCTGGAAAATCCGGCCAATATCAATGTTGAAAACCTGGACGGGCTTTTGAAACACAACGATTCCTGGGTGGGATTTTCCGCCATGGATATCGATTACAGCGGTTATGTTTTCAATAACGACACGGAAGCGGTCATCATTTTTTTTCCGAAAAACACATTCTTCAAATCATTTTCCGAATTCATCAAGATATTGATTTTTCTCCTGCTTTTATTGGCCTTTTTCAACGGCCGGGCCTTAAAAAAATTCCCCTGGCGCTCATTTTTCGGTTCGTTTTCAGTCAAAGTATTCGCCATACTTGTCCTTCTCTCCATTCTTACCGCCGCGGTGTTCACCCTGTTTGCGTTGAATTTTAATTTTCTCTCCCTGGAAACACAGCGCGACCAGGCGATCTTCGATCGCGGGCGCTCGGCTCTGAATATTATCAACAATCTCTTGGACGTCAGCGGTGAAATAACCCAAAATCACATGTTCCTGCTGGAAAAAATACTGGAAAACAACATCAGCGTCTATGAAAACGGGATACTGCTCTTTACCTCCGACCACAGGAAGATCATCAGGTCGCAATTGCCGATCTACCTGAATTCCGGAATCCGCGGCATCCTGCAGCAAAACAACCAGCAGTTCCAGCTGCAAAAAGAGGAAAAATATCTGGACCTGTATTTCAAGACAAGCGGCAATTACATTTTTGACATTGAATTCCCTTTTAACAGCGCCGATTTGCTGCGGGCCCGGGCTTATTACATCGATTTCATGGTGACGATATTTTTTGTACTGATCGTTATCGGAATGGCCGCAGCGTTTTTTTTCCGCAACAAGATACTGGCGCCTATCCATCGCTTGAACCGCGGCATGGCTGATGTCCAGCAGGGGAATTTGCAGCCGCTGGCCGAGATCCCGGTTGAAACAGAATTGCGAGAACTCTATCAGGGCTTCAATTCCATGCTGGAAGGGATCCAGGAGCAGAAAAAGAATGTTTCCGAGATCTCGAAGATGAAAACCCTGGTGCAGTTGGGACGCAGAGTGGCCCACGAAGTAAAAAATCCGCTGACACCGATCCGTTTGCTGGCTGAGCAGATCCTGCGTTCCCTGCAAGACAGGGAAGGGATCGACAAACCGGTGCTGGCCAACGCCATCCGCTTCATAATTGAAGAGACAGAACACCTGCGCCGTGTGGCCTACGGATTTTTGAACTTGTCGAAACTGGATGAATTGAAAACCGAAACCTTCACACTCAATGACCTTATCGCTGAAGCGATCTCCCATATGAGTTCCATTTATTCCCAGGTTCGCTTCAACGTTGATGAAGCCGGCTCAGCCATAGAGGTCGTAGCCGACCGCCAGAAGATCAAGCAGGTGATAGACAACGTGCTTACCAACGCCCTGGAAGCTGTGGCCGGCAAGGATGGTGAGATTACGGTATCCCTGGTTCAGGAAGGAGAAGAGGTGGAGGTACGCATCCGCGATAACGGCATCGGGATCAGCGGCGATGAACTGGAGCGGATCGCCAGGGAAGAATTTTCGTCCAAGGACCTGGGGACCGGGCTGGGCCTGGTCATTGCCCGCCGTTTTCTGGAACTGCACCGCGGCAGTTTGGCTATCCACTCCGCTGCCGGTGCAGGCACGACCATCGTCATGAGGTTCGCCAAGCATGTACAACAGACCTGATCCGCTGCTTCCCGGCGCCGGCGTCGGTATTTTCCTGCCGGCTTCTCCGGTCAAGGAACCCTACCGCAGCCAGGGACTGCAAGCCCTGAGGGATATGGGGCTCTGTCCCCGGGAAGTGGACGGGGTCCTTTCCGGGAATGATTTTTTGGCGCGGCCGCCGCAAAGGACCCTGGCCGATCTTCAGGATTTTTTCACTGACCCCGAGATCAAGGCTGTCTGGGCCGGGCGCGGAGGCTACGGCTCCAATTATCTTCTGCCGCTGCTGGATCAGCTGGTGATCGCTGAGCCGAAGATCGTCGTAGCCTCATCCGACGCCAGTTACCTGCTATGGCAGTTGCTGGAACGGCGGCAAATGGTGGTTTTCTATGGTCCGATGGTGTACGGAGGGCTGGCCAAGGGTGAATTCGACCGTGGGCAGATCCTGGCAGCGCTTAGCGGCAACCAGCCGCCCCTGAGCTTCTCGGGCAGCATCCTCTGTCCGGGACAGGCCAGGGGATTAATTGGCGGCGGCTGTTTGACCAATTTCGTTTCATTGCTCGGGACCCGGCATTTACCATTATTGAAAAACAGGATCCTTTTGCTTGAGGATGTAAATGAAAGGCCTTACCGCCTGGACAGGATGTTGTGGCAGTGCGAGCAGGCCGGGGTGTTCAGCCGCATACGGGCCCTGCTTTTGGGAGAATTTCCGAATTGTTTCAAAGACGCCGGGGAGAAAGAAATGTTTTACGGGCGCTGGCGGGAAAAATTGAACGGTTTGGGTATTCCGGTCCTTTATGATATGCCCTTCGGCCATGCCAGATCCGCCCAGATGCTGCCGCTGGGCGTGAAAGCCGAAATTGATACGGAAGAGCATGCGGGAATGCTCAATTGCGAGATAGGGGTTAAATGGTAAAAAAGGTTTTTCTTTGCGGCATCGCAGGTACCGGCATGAGCGCCCTGGCCGGACTTTTCAAGCAGCAGGGCTATGAAGTGTACGGATCGGACAACCGCTTTTATCCGCCGGTTGACCGGCTGCTTGCTGACCTCGATGTAACTTTGTTCCAGGGTTTTTCCGCCAAAAACATTCCCGGCAATGTCGATTTTTGCGTTATCGGCAACGTCATAAGCCGCGGCAATCCCGAAGCCGAGCATATTCTCGATCATGGACTGGAGTATTTTTCGATGGCCGAAGCCCTGCAGCGGTTTTTCATCAAGGGTAAACGATCTATTGTGGTAGCCGGCAGCCACGGCAAGACCACGACTGCCACTTTCATTGCCCATCTGCTGACCGTCGCCGGCCTGCGCCCCGGGTTTTTTATAGGGGGCAAACCCGTCAATTTCACCGCCAGCTATCAGCTGGCAGCCGGGGACTTTTTTATCAGTGAAGGCGATGAATACGAAAGCGCATTTTTTGATCGCTCGGCCAAGTTCTTCAAATACCGCCCCGATCTGCTGATCATCACCGCCCTGGAGCATGATCATATCGATTTTTATCGGACTGCCGAATCCTATCTTCAGAGTTTTGCAAACCTGGTCAACCAGGTTCCGGGCCGGGGCCGGATCATTGTCAACGGCGATTACGAGATGGCCCGCCAGGCCGTCAGCCGCTCTTTTACTCCGGTCATTTTCTACGGCCGCGCCGGAGCGGATTTTGAAATCAATGATGTGCGGCCGCAGCGGGGCGGCTATGATTTCGGACTGGCGAACGGCGGCCGCAGGCACAATTTTCATTCGCCCCTGGCCGGACCCTACAACGTCTGGAATTTGACGGCTGGGATCATTCTCGCCCACGAGCTTGGCCTTCCGCAAGCGACCCTGGCCAAAGCATTGGCCACATTCGCCGGGGTCGAGCGCAGGTTATCGCTTCTGGGCCGGCTGCAGAACACGGTTTTCATCGAGGATTTCGCTCACCATCCCACGGCCATCACCCAGGTGCTTGGCGGCTTGCGGGACACCTATCCGGGTCGAAGGATCGTGGTTTTGTTCGAGCCGCGCTCCTGGAGTTTGCGCAGAAATTTTTTTCAGGGCCGGCTGGCGGATGGTTTGGCTGCGGCCGACGAGATCGTCATAAAGGACGTTTATGAAAAGGAAAAAATTCCGCCGGCCGAAAGACTGGATGTCGATGCCCTTCGCTCCGAACTTGAGGCCAGGGGGAAAAAAGTCCATGTTTTTCCCGACTATGAAGAGATCAAACGCTTCGTGAGCGAACTGGATTTTTCGCTTGAACAGGTTGTCATTTTGCTTTCCAACGGCGATGTAGGTGATTTCACCGCCTGGGTGAAAGGCCTGGATGGAATTGCCGGAAAATGAATCTGAAAATACGCCATTATGCCAAAAAGGGCAGCGCTCCATGCCATTTCCTTCTTGTTTTGTGCCTGATTACAGCCAGTTCGTGTTTTCGGGTCAGAAGAAGTGTGAGCATCGTGCCGAGCGGGGCTGCAGGTCCGATAACGAATGCCACCAGCGTCATTTTCAGCGATTTCCGCCAGGCTTTCGCAAATCTCGATTTCAGCGGCATCGGCGGCAATGAACTGGACGCCGATTCGCTTGCCCTGGTGCGGGGGATGAGCTTGGTCATGTCCGGAGACATGGCTGGCGCCGAATTCATTTTCCGAAAAATAGCCCTCACTGCTGCCACTGCCTGGTCGAAATTGATCGCCAGCGAAATTCTGGTCCAGATTTTCTATTATCAGTCGAAATGGAAGAACCTTCATGAAATGTTCCAGCCTGTTCCCGGAGCGGATCATGCTGCCGATAAAAGCGACCTGTCGTTCCTGGAGCTGAGCGAGACCAAGGCCGAACATTACAGTTTCCCGGACCTTCCCGTAATTCTTCCCCTGGAATTGAGCAATTCGGGGACGCCCATAATCCGCATCCAGATCAACGGCAAATGGGAGAAATTCTGGCTGGATACCGGAGCTGGTTTTACGGTGCTGTCTTCTGACCTGGCCGATAAATTGAGGATCTCCCCACTGACAAGAGCCAGGACACGCGTAATCACCGGTACCAATAAACGGGTAGCCGCCCAGTTGACGGTCATTGAATCAATCCGTATCGGCGGCATCGAGATCGCCCGGCACCCGGCCATGATCGTGCAGAAAAAAGACCTTTTTTTTAAAATTCCCGGTCAATTTAAAAGCAGAAGAATTACCAGGGTCACCGGGGTCACTGGAATTCTTGGCATAAACGCAATTAAAAATCTGTCCTTGCGCATTGATTACCGGAAGCGGCAGATCATCTTGGCCCGGCCTGACAAAAAATCCGGCAACGAGCGAAATTTATTCTGGATGGGATATCCGATCCTTGTTTGTCGGAGCCTGGAAGGGGTTCGCCTCAATTTCGGTGTGGACAGCGGGGCCAAGCGTTCGCTGATTTCCCCGAACCTTTTCACCAAGATCAGGACAAAAGGAACCTACCGTATCCGCTTGAAGGTGTGGGGGGCCGGGGGCGAAATGAAAATCAAAACCCAGGTTCTGCCCGACCTGAAAATTTCAATTGCCGGATATTCGGTCGGATTCAGGGATATCGTCGCCCTGCCCCTGGACCAGTTCGGATTTGTCAAATTGGATGGTATATTGGGTTGTGATTTCCTTATGGGCTGCGGCAATCTGGTTATAAACCTATCAGAAGGGATTTTCTCCATTGGCAATGCTTAATTTAGCAGGCACGACCAACGGCTCGCTTTCAGCCCGGTTTTTGCTTTGGCGGTTGGGAAATGATGCGGATTTGCAGCTCCGGCAAATGAGATCCGCTGGACAGCGCCTGAAATTTTTGGAATGATTGACACAAAAGTATAAAATCGATAAGATGGATTACCAGCAAACCAAGGAGGTTCGCTCATGACAATTTCCCGGGAATTGATCGCTAAGGAAAAATTGAAGCCGCTTTTTGATGATCCACTGAAACTGCTGTTCGGACGCAATTTCACCGATCACATGTTCAGCATGGTCCATTCCGGTTCAGGTTGGCAAAATCCCAGCATCAAGCCGTTTCAGCCATTGGTTTTGTCGCCGGCGGCCAGCGTCTTCCACTACAGCCAGGAAGTTTTCGAAGGCCAGAAGGCCTATAAATCCAAAAAAAACGAAATTCTTCTTTTCAGGCCCCGGGAAAACGCCCGGCGCCTGAACCGTTCGCTCCAGCGCCTGTGCATGCCAGAAATTCCCGAGGAAATGTTTCTTGAGGCCGAATGCGAATTGCTCAAAATCGAGGAACGCTGGATCCCGACCCAGGTGGGGACGAGCCTGTACATCCGGCCGGCCGTGATCGCTACCGAGGCCGCTCTGGGGGTCAGACCCTCCAACGAATACCTTTTTTATATCATCCTCTCCCCGGTGGGACCGTATTTCAAGGAGGGTTTCAATCCCATCGGCCTGTGGGTTTCCGACACCTATTCCCGAGCCGGCAGCGGCGGGACCGGTGAAGCCAAGACCGGCGGCAACTATGCCGGCAGCATGCTGGCCACCCGTGAAGCCACCCAAAAAGGCTACAGCCAGGTCCTCTGGCTCGATGCCAGCGAACACCGCTTTGTCGAGGAAGTCGGGGCCATGAATATTTTCTTTGTCCTCGACGGCAAGCTTGTCACCCCGGCGCTGGGCGGGACCATCCTGCATGGCATTACCCGCAAGTCGGTGCTGGAATTGGCTCCCGAACTCGGTCTCGCGGTCGAAGAACGGCGCATTGCCATTGAAGAAGTGATCGAAGGCATACAAAGCGGAAAATTGACTGAAATTTTCGGCGCCGGTACGGCCGCGGTCATCAGCCCGGTGGGCAAAATAGCCTTCCAGGGGAGCGAATTCATAATCAACGGCAACCAGACCGGGCCCTGGGCGCAAAAACTCTTTACCACCCTGACCGGGATCCAATACGGTGAAATCGAAGACAAGCACGGTTGGGTCTACAAAGTGAATTAAATAGAGCTGAATGAAGATATTGGCATGATGCAGCCCGGAGCCGGAATAGGCGTTTTTATTGTGGCCGTGTTACTCATTATGCCTCAGCCGTTATTGCTGGGCGGTGATTTTGCCAGGGGAGAGATCCTCGACCCGGTCATCTGCGAGCATGATATTAATCAGAGTTATGCGCTGTATCTGCCGACAGCTTACCAGCCCGGGCGCCGCTGGCCGGTCATGTATTGTTTCGATCCCGGCGGCAAAGGATCCATACCTGTAGGCCTTTTCAAAGAAGGGGCTGAGAAATACGGCTGTATTCTGGTCGGCTCCAACAATTCCAGGAACGGCCCCTGGGAAATCATCCTGCAGGCCTCGCGGGCGATCTGGCGCGATACGCATGCCCGTCTGGCCATCGACGATCAAAGGATTTATACGGCCGGTTTTTCCGGCGGAGCCCGGGCGGCCTGCGGATTGGGTAAAATGCTGTCAATCAAACTGAGCGGCGTGATCGCCTGCGGCGCCGGGCTGCCGGAATGGCTCACTGCCGCCGACATGATCGACATCCCCTGGTTCGGCACCGTCGGGCTTCATGATTTCAATTATCAGGAAATGCAGGAACTGGAATTCAGATTGCGCCGGCAGGGTTCCCCATGCCTCCTGCGTATTTTTCAGGGTCGCCACAGCTGGCCGCCGTTGAAACTGGCGCTGGAGGGGATTGCCTGGCTGTACGAACAGGCCGCTGATCCAGGCATGGATCCCAGGTAGAATGAACACTTATTGGTTTCTTGTCAAGATCGGAATCTTCATGCTCACGGCAGTGTACTGGACGATGTTATTCTGCTGCAGGTACCGAGGAGGAGCGTATGACTGTTTTTCCCATGTCCGACAAAGAGGAAACCTGCGTCCAGGTTCAGGCCGGACAAAAATTTTCGCTGAAGTTCGTCACCAGTCCGGGAACAGGCTATGGTTGGGAGCTGGCCGCGCCCCTTGATGAAAAAATGATAGTTATTGTTGAAACCAGAAATGAAGAGGCGAACAACGGCCTGCTCGGGGCCAGCGAATATGAGATCTGGATATGCAGGGCTTTGGCCGCCGGCTGCACCGAAATAACCCTGAAATATGTCAGGCCCTGGGAAAAAGAAGCGCAGCCGTTAAAAAAACACATTTTTATAGTGGAAATTCAATGATCCATCGGCAGGGGAGACCGGTAATCAGTAGGTTTCGCAGACCAGGGACTGGTATTCCGGCTTCTGGTAATTCAGCAATTGCACGCCCATGCCGCCAGTATACACGAAAGATTGTGGATCGCTGTCCTTTTTGCTCCAGCGGATGAATCCGGCCAGAATGATCCTCTGGTTTTTATCGTCAATTTCAATATTGATACCCTTGCCGGGGGGGCAGGGGTGCAGGGTCTTGATGAAAATTCCTCGTCGTGACATGTCCCCGGTAACTGAATGGAAGGAGGTTCCCTCGTAATAGAATCGGATCGGCAGTTTTTTTTTGATCCTGTTGTCTCTTCTTTTTTCCATGCAACTCTCCAAAAACGCTTAGTAAATATATGCTCTCAAATTCCGGAAATGTCAATTTTTTTTGTTGATTTTCCGGCAGTCAGGGTGATTTTATTTCCGGCACAGCCCGCTGAACTCGCAATACCGGCAAAAGGGGTTTTCCTTGGCATAGAAGACACCGCCATTGATGTTCTCCACGACGTGTCCGATCAGTTGCAGTAATTTTTCCTCTGCGTCGGCTGCGGGAACGATCGAAAAGGTCTGGTGTCTGACGTTAGCGGCGTTTTTTGCGTACAGGACTTCATATTTCAAGCAAGCTTGAACCGGTCCGAAACTGCGGTCGAACAGGTATTTGTAAATGATCATCTGAGACGAATTCCGGGCTTTGCTTGGCGACCATTTGCTGGTGGTTGTCTTGAAGTCGGTTATGCTGAAGTCTTCTTCGACCAGGTCGATAACCCCTTTCAAAACGACGTCGATCCCGGGAATTTCAACGCTTAATTCCTTTTCAACCATCAGGGGTTTGACGGCGGGAGCGATGTGGCGCATGAAGTACTGCAGGAACGCCTGCCCCCTTTCTTTGGTTTCCCGGCGCGGCGTCTGCCATCTGATCTCTCTTTCCTGGCAGGCTGCGTCGAAAGCAGTGCTGAAAACAGCAGCGGCGCTGTCATCATCAAGGGGAGTTCCGTTTATTTTCAGAGTGAAGTATTTTTCGATGGCCGCGTGAAACATTTCGCCCAGGAACACTTTTTCGTTGATGGGTGTCTCGGATGTTTTTTACATATGCATAATAATATTTTTGCGGGCATTCATTATAGGTTCTGATCTGGCTATGAGAAATATAGCCGCGGGGCAGGGGCATGGGAAAGACTATTTTTCGCTGCTTTTTACCATGGCGTGGAGGCGGGATTTATAGCGCGACCCGGTATTTTTGTGAATAGTGCCTTTGCGCACGGTCATGTCGATGATAGAGAGGGTTCCGGGAAGCAGCTTGATGGCTTCCTCTCTCTCGCCGCCGCTGATTTTTCTTTTCAGGGTCTTGATTTTATTTTTCATTTTAGACCGGTTGATGCGGTTGACCATTCTCTTCTTTTCATCCTGTTTGTGCTTTTTGACGGCCGATTCATGATTTGCCATTTGCAATCCTCCAGAATTAAAATCCATCATACACAATAATCGTCCGGCTGTCAACTCCATCTTTGCTGTTTCTTTTGCCTTTAGTCAAATCGAGAATATATGAGATTGCCCTTATTGGCGTTTGACAACGACATTGATTCGAACCCTTTTCTTCTCTCTTCCTTATCACTCATCACGCATCACTTATCACGATTTGTAACTGCAGGGAGATCATCCCAGGAACCGCTTTTTATCCCCCCCAGGTCCAGGGTGACGAATTTGAAACCCTGGATCTGGCATAAGGCCAGCAGGTCGTTATTGCGGGCGATGATTTTTTGAAAATTGGCTTCAGTGGTCTCGATGCGCACGCCGTCAACCATGTAACGGACACGCAGCGGATAAATGCCCCACTTCAGCAATTTGTATTCCACGCTGCCGATGGCATCGATCTGGCCGGCGTTCAAGGTCAGGTCATAGGGGAAGCGCGTGGCCAGGCAGGTGGATGAGGTCAGATAGTAATCTTTGATGCCTTGCTTTTTCAATTCTGCGGCAATTTCCGCTCCGCTGAACCCGGCATCCTGCAGCGGCGACAGGATGGCCAGTTTTTGCAGGGCCTGGCGTCCGGGGCGGTGCTCGCTGAGGTCGGATACGGTCGATCCGTCAGAGACATTGGCGATCCCGAAACGCTTGGCTTCCTTTTTCAGGGCGCTGAACATATATTTTTTGCATAGAAAACAACGCTTACGCGAATTTTGGAGAATATGGGCGTCTTTCAACAGATCGACGCGGAGCTCGCGCAGGGTGAACGGGAGTTTTTTCTGGAAGTAAGCGATCCTTTCCCTTGAGGCTTCCCCGGTGAAGGGCGTATGGACAAAATAGGCAAGGACGTTTGCCGAACCCAGCGCCTCCAGGGCGGCTTGCAGCAGAAAAAACGAATCCTTGCCGCCGGAAAACGCCAGCAGCATGCTGCCCTGGCGCTTGAGCCGTTCATGCAGCGAAGCTTTTTTTTCGCGAAAATTCCGTGCCGCTGATTTTCTTCATTGTTCGGCGGCAGGCGAAACTTTTTCACTATATTTTCGCATGTAACGGCCGATCACATCGGCAAATACGGTTTCCAGGTCCGGATTGCCGTCAATGCAGTACCAGGTTGGCCCCGGCCAGCTTCAGGTAATTGGCGCGCACTTTTTCAAGAAAATCTTTTTTCTCGAACAGCTTGGCAACACCCTGGCGGTTGCTGCTGATGCGCGCCAGGGCCCGGTCCACGTTCACGTCAATGATGAAAACCAGGTCAGCTTCGGGAGCGAACTGCCTGTTCATGCTCAGGATGGCCTCCATGTCCAGACCGCGGGCGCCCTGGTAGCAGGCGTTGGAATAATAATAGCGGTCAAGGACCACGGTCTTTCCGGAGCGCAGCGCCGGAAAAATATTGTTTTCCACGTCCCAGCGGCGGTCTTCGAGAAAATACTCCAGTTCCTCATGGATCGATATGCTTTCCTTGTCCTGGGCCAGGCGGCGGATTTTTTTCCCGAGCGGTGAATCGGTTGGTTCGCGCAACCAGACAGAAGGCACGCCGTTTTCCAGCAGGTGGGCGTGAAACATCCTGCGACAGAGTGGTTTTGCCCGAGCCGTCGATCCCTTCGAAAACGATCAGCTGCCCCATTTATTCGCCAATACAGGTGCCGACAGCCAGGGCGGTTTTGACCAGGTCGCTTTCCGGGTTGACCCGGCGCGGCTCGGCGACGGCATCCTTGATCGGCGTGGTTTTGATCTCGCTGCCCCGCAAACCGACCATGCATCCGAATTTCCTGTTGACCGCAGCCGCAACGGCGTGGTAGCCGAAACGGGTGGCCAGGATGCGGTCAAAGGGGGTCGGGCTGCCGCCGCGCTGCACATGGCCCAGGATGGTGTAACGGCTTTCGATCCCGGTCATGTCTTCGATCTGGTTGCCCACCTGGGCGGCGATGCCTCCCAGCCGGATCGGATCGCAGGCGTCTTGCACCTGCCGGGCGACAACCAGCTGTCCGCCCTCGGCCCTGGCCCCTTCCGCGACCACGACCAGGGAGAACCTCTTCCCTTTGCGAGGCGCGGTCATTGATTTTTTCGCAGACACTGTCTATAACAAAAGGGATCTCCGGAATGAGGATGACATCGCCGCCGCCGGCCAGCCCTGATTCCAGGGCGATCCAGCCTGCATAGCGGCCCATCACTTCAATGACCATGATCCGGTGGTGGGATTCGGCCGTGGAATGCAGCTTGTCGATGGCCGTGGTGGCGATAGTGAGCGCCGTATCAAAACCGAAGGTGACATCCGTGCCGTTGAGGTCGTTGTCAATGGTCTTGGGAATGCCGATGACGGGCAGGTGATATTTTTCATGAAATTGCTGGGCGATGCTCTGGGTGCCGTCGCCGCCGACAGCCAGCAGCACGTCGATGCCGTTGCTTTCAATGGTTTTCATGGCATGCGCCGAAACGTCACGATACTCTTTCTTCACGCCCCGCCAATCAGCAGCATAGCGGAAAGGATTATCCCGGTTGGAGGTGCCCAGGATGGTCCCGCCCCGTGGCAATATGCCGGAAACATCGGTCAGTTCCAGTTTGCGGACATGATTGTGGATCAAGCCGGCATAACCGTCCAGGATGCCGCAGACCTCAAGGTCGAATTGCCGCTGCGCGGTATGGACTACGGCGCGGATGACGGCGTTCAGTCCCGGGCAATCGCCGCCACCGGTCAGAATTCCCAGCTTCCTGATTTTTTTCATTTGGATTCCTCTATGGCCATGATAGCAAATAAAAACATCACTTGCCAATTAATTCTGGCCGCCCGTAAACAATTCACGCGATGTTTTTTTCAACCGACGTGCTTTTATCCCCTTCGGCTTGCGCCACCTCCCCCTTATGCAAAGGGGGGTTAAGAAACAAGCAATATCGTTCACTTCCCCTCTCCCTTACGCAAGGGGGGATGCAGGGGGATCAAGTATTATGCAGACAGGGCCGGTGTTTTTATAGCGATTCTTCAAGCCGATCCAGCTTTTCGGCCAGCATGTCAGCGGCTTGCCGGAGACTGGATGCGTCGCCGCTGCCGGTGATTTGCAGTGCCTGGCCGAAAGCGAAATGGATGCGACCGAAGGGCAGCGGCAGCATGAAGCGGTCCCAGCTTTTTTTGAGCACCTTGACCCGCGAACCGCTCCAGCTGATGGGGATAACGTAGGCCCCGGTTTTTAACGCCAGCTGCACTGCCCCTTCCTTGACTTTCCGGGCCGGGCCCTTGGGACCGTCGGCCGTGATCAGCACCGCAGCCTTTTCATCTTGCACGCAGCGCGCCATAAGCAGAAAAGCCCGGGCGCCGCCCTTTGAAGAAGAACCGCGTATGGGATTCATGCCGAATTCCTCGGCCACGGCCGCCACCAATTCGCCGTCGCTGGACAGGGAGATCAACGGCCTGGCGCCGCTGTTTTTGAATTTATGGATAACGAACAGGATGTGGCGGTGCCAGAATATATAGATCAGGGGCAGGTTTTCCTTCTGCAGGGCGGCGACGTTCTCCTGGCCGCTGATCCTGATCCGGCTGCTGAACATGACGGCTTGGATAATTGCCTTGGCCAATTTTTTCAGCAGCAGGAGTTTAAGCTTTTTCAGCAAGGCCATATTCCTTTATCTTGTCCAGCAGGGTCTTGTAGCTGATTTCGAGGATAACGGCCGCCTGGGTGCGGTTGAAAGCGGTTTCGGCCAATACCTGGCTGATCTTCAGCTTTTCGGCCAGTTTCTGCGCTCGCGAAGCCACGGCCTTCAAATTGCCGTTGAGACTGAAACTGTCCTGGATGGGAAATGCCTTGCCGGGCAGGATGATCTCCTCGGGGCTGATCACAGGGCCGCGGCTGATGATCACCGCCCGTTCGATGGTGTTCTGCAGTTCACGGATATTGCCCGGCCAGGTGTAGGCCATGAGTTTTTCCCGGGCCGGGGCCGAGAGGCTGAATTCGCTTTTTTTGATCTGCAGCGAGAGTTTCCTGATAAAATAATCTCCGAGCAGGTTGATGTCGTCCAGGCGTTCGCGCAATGGCGGCAGTTTGATGGGAAAGCTGGTGATGCGGAAATAGAGATCCTGGCGGAAGCGTTTTTCGGCCACGGCATTTTCCAGGTCCTGGTTGGTGGCGAAAATGAAGCGGATATCCAGGGGGATGAGCTTGCCGCTGCCCAGGCGGGTGATGGTTTTTTCCTCCAGCACGCGCAGGATCTTGCCCTGCAGGTGAATCGGAAAATCGCCGATCTCATCGAAAAAGAAAGTGCCGCCCTGCGCCAGTTCAAGCTTGCCGAGCTGGCGCATGTAGGCTCCGGTGTAGGAGCCCTTTTCATGGCCGAACAGCTCGTTTTCCAGGAGGTTTTCCGGGATCGAGGCCGAATTGATGGTGATGAAAGGTTGTGACTGGCGCGGGCTCAGGGTGTGGATGGCGCGGGCGAACAGTTCCTTGCCGGTGCCGCTTTCGCCGCATAGAAGGACCGTGGTGCTGGTCTGGGCGACCATTTTGATCTTTTCGGCTTCACGCAGGATTTCGCGACTGCTGCCGATGATGACGGTTTTTCCCAATTCCGACTGCAGCACTTCGCGCAACACCAGGTTCTCGCGGGCGATATGGGTCGAGGCCAGGGCCTTGTCGATCATCAGCAGCAGGTAGTCGGGGTCCACGGGTTTGGCGATGAAGTCGAAGGCGCCTGCCTTGATGGCCTCCACCGCCTTTTCGATCGAGCCGTAGGCGGTCAGGATGATGAACGGCAGCTGCAGGTTCCTGATCTTTTTGAAAAAGCTCAGCCCGTCCATATCGGGAAGCTGCAGGTCGGAAATGATCAGGGCGTATTCGTTGTTCTTCAGCAGGGCCAGGGCCGAGGCAACATCGGCGGCGGCATCGATGGCGAAACCCTTCTCGGCGATAATGCTGGAGAGCATCTCCCTCATGGAGGCGTTGTCTTCCACAATCAGGATTTTGACCATGGCCCATTATCGGCCATTGGCTCCCGGCTTGTCAACTGCGGATTGAGACCCGGCCGGATCTTTCCAGGCCATTTTGGCTTGACATGCCGGCATTTTTAATATATTTTACCCCCTATGGAGAAGAACATGAAAGAATTCAAGGGACAGTTGATTTCCAAGGGCTTCAAGGTGGCGATCGTTGTCTCGCGCTTCAACAATTTCATAACCGACAAACTGCTGGACGGCGCCAAGGACGCCTTGATGCGCAGCGGCGCCAAGGAAGAGGAAATTGACGTGGTCCGCGTTCCCGGCGCCTTTGAGATCCCGCTGGTGACCAAGCGCCTGCTGCTCGGCAAAAAATACCAGGCCGTGATCTGCCTGGCGGCGATCATCCGCGGCGAAACCCCGCATTTTGACTTCATCGCCTCTGAAGTAAGCAAGGGCATCGCCCAGCTCAATCTTGAATTTGCCCTGCCGGTGACCTACGGTATCATCACTGCCGACAACACCGACCAGGCCATCGAAAGGGCCGGGAACAAGATGGGCAACAAGGGTTTTCAGGCCGCCCAATCAGCCATTGAGCTGCTCAACCTTTTTAGCGATGCCAAGATCTGATGTTTCGTATCAAGTACAGCCGGGAGATCGTTTTAAAAATTCTTTATCAACTTGACGCCCTGAAGTGCGACGCCGCCCAGAGCGGCCCTGTCATCGAGGAATACTTCAAGTCATTTCGCAGTGTTAATCCCGAAGAAGAGAAATTCATCCGCCGGCTGGTGCAGACCGTCATGGAGCAAAAGCAGGAGATCGACGCCATGATCTCCAAAAACCTGATCGGCTGGAAACTGGAACGACTGGCGCTCATTGACCGCAACCTGTTGCGCATGGGCATGGCCGAGGCTGTGTTCAATTCGGAAAAGCCCATTATCATTGACGATCTGCTGCGCATCGCCAAAAAATACAGTGATGCCGATTCCTACAAATTGATCAACGCCATTTTGGACAAGGTGCTCAATTGAGAACCATTTTGCTGATGCTGTATCTCTGGACATCGCTGCTCCAGGAAACCAGTCTTGAGGTTTTTGTAAGTTGCCGGACCCCGGAAATATTCAGCGATTACCGCAATACAAATTTCAAGCAGGAGATCAGCCCGAGCCACGGCGGCCTGAAAGTAAAGATCAAGAGCCGAACCCTGAGTTTGCAGAACTTGAACCATGTAATTCGCACTGATGAACGGTACCTGGCTGCGCAAGGACCGGCCGTCAGACAGGTTTTCAGCCAGGTGCGCCTGAACGCGCTCTCGCGTGGCAGATTATTTAATGAACATTTCCCGTTTTTTAAAAAACCAGATTGAATATACCGAAGCCGACCTGCCGCAGGAAACGGACGCGGTGCTGGAGCAGGGAAAAGCGCATTGCATCGGTTATGCCAACGTTGCCCAGGCGCTGCTGGCCTGCATCGGTATTGCCAGCAACCCGGTCAACGGATTCTTCCTGCGCGAAAACAACAAGAAGGTCGAACCGGTGCCCCACCGCTGGCTGGAGATCGAACTGCCCGGGCAGCGGCGGATCTTCTACGACCCGCAATACCAGGATTTTTCCTCACGCTACCTGGTTATCAACCTGGGAGTCGCCCTGGACAGTATCGAGCGTTTCCAGGGCGTCATCATCAGAAAAAACAAAAAAATATTGGATGAATGAGGTAAGCAGATGGAAGAACAGTTCAGTGTCAGGCTGGAAAAACTAAAAAAAATAAATGAATTGGGGATCACCCCGTACCCGTATCGTTTCGACAGCACCATGCGCTTTGGCGAAATCATCGCCAAATTCAAAGACAGCAGTGCCGAGGATCTGAAGGAAACTGCCCAGGAAGTTGAGCTGCTCCGGCCGCATCCTGGCTATCCGCAGCATGGGCAAAAGCGCTTTCATGCACCTGTTTGACGGCGAAGACAAGCTTCAGGTATACATCCGCAAGGAAATGGTTTCTGAAAAAGACTTTGCCCTGAACAACCTCCTCGACATCGGAGACATCATCGGAGTGCAGGGGACGGTTTTCAAGACCCATACCCAGGAGTTGTCCATACTGGTCAGCGCCATGACCTTTTTAGCAAAGTCATTCCATCCGCTTCCGGAAAAATGGCATGGACTGCAGGACAAGGAACTGCGCTTCCGGCAGCGTTACCTGGACCTGATCGTCAATCCCGAAGCCAAGCAGATTTTTCGCAAACGTTCGCAGATCATCCAGCATGTCCGGGCGTTTTTTCATGACCGGGGCTACATCGAAGTTGAAACGCCGATGATGCACCCCATACCCGGAGGTGCCACGGCCAGACCTTTTGTCACCCATCACAACGCTTTGGACATCGACCTGTACCTGCGTGTCGCTCCCGAGTTGTATTTAAAAAGACTGCTGGTGGGCGGCATGGAAAAAGTGTTCGAGATCAATCGCAACTTCCGCAATGAAGGCATTTCACTGATGCATAATCCCGAATTCACCATGATTGAATTTTATGAGTTGTACCGTGATTTCAATGACTATATGACTTTGAGCGAAGAGCTTTTGCAGACCCTGAACCGGGAATTGCTTGCCGATGGGACCATCCACTGGCAGGAGCGGACGATCAACATGGCGCCCCCTTTCAAACGGCTGAAATTCATGGAGGCCATCTCTGAAAAAGCGGGGCTGACCATTGAACAGCTCTGGGACGAAGGAGAGGTCAAGGGGCATATAAAAAAGCATTTTCCCGAAGAAGCGCTGCCTCCCACCTTTGGCAAGATGCTGGAACTCCTCTTTGACTTTTATGTCGAGAAAACCCTGATCGAACCCACGTTCGTCACTTATTATCCCAAGGTGATTTCGCCGCTGTCCAAAACGTCGCGACTCGATGAACGTGAGACGGAAAGGTTCGAACTGTTCATTGCCGGCATGGAAATAGCCAATGGTTTCTCGGAGTTGAATGATCCGCTCGAGCAGCGGAAGCGTTTTGAAGAACAGTCGCGCAACCGCGAACGCGGCGACGTTGAGGCCCAACTGATAGACAACAATTTCCTGCAAGCCCTGGAATACGGCATGGCTCCCGCGGCCGGGGAGGGCATCGGCATCGATCGCCTGGTCATGCTTTATACGGGAGCGCCTTCCATCAAGGAAGTCATCCTCTTCCCCCTGCTGAGACCCAAGGAATGAAGTTCGCCTGGTTCATTGCCTTCCGTTATCTGACCAAGGGTCGCAAAAATTCCTTCATTTCCATCATTTCCCTGGTTTCCATTCTCGGCATCGCTATCGGCGTCGCCGCCCTGATCATCGCCCTCTCCCTGATCAACGGCTTTCAAAACGATATTCGCAACCGCATCTTGAGTTCATCGGCCCATATCATGGTCAGCGACCGTTTTGCCGATGGCTTTGCTGATTACCAGTCCATGAGCTACAAACTGGAAAAAGAGTTCAAGGAAGTGAACACCGTGATGCCTGTGGTCTATGGTACCGTTCTGGTCAAGGGCAGCGGCCGGGAGGTCACCGGGGCGATTTTCCGCGGCCTGGACTTGGCACGGAAAAAAAAGGAACCGTGGCTGGCCAAGCTCGAATTCGGGCGTCTTCCCGCCAATGACCGGGAGTTGCTGCTGGGCAGGGAAATGGCTTTGAAGTTGAACCTGTTCGCCGGTGACAGTTGCCTGATCGTTTCTCCTCAGGCAGCCCTCTCCCCCTGGGCATCATGCCCCGTTTCAAAAAATTCAGGATTTCCGGCATTTTCAGATCCGGGCTTTTTGAATTCGACAGCGGCACGGTGATTGCCGGACTGGGTGCCGCCCAGCAGTTGTTTTCCCTGAAAAACAAGATCAGCTACCTGCAGGTCAACCTGAACAATATCTTCAGTGCCGAAAAAGTCGCAGCTCGCCTGCGCGACCACCTGGGTGCCCAGTATGCGGTAATAACCTGGATGGAACTGAACCAATCACTATACTCGGCATTGGAGATGGAAAAAACCGTACTTTTCTTTACGCTGACCTTGATCATCATCGTTGCTTCCCTCAACATTATAGCCGGCTTGATCCTGCTGGTCATGCAGAAAATAAAAGATATCGGCATCCTGCTTTCTTACGGGACAAGCGCGGCCCAAATCAGGAAAATATTCTTCCTGCAGGGAGCGATCATCGGATTGCTGGGTACGGCCCTGGGAGTCATCCTGGGATTGGGATTCTGCTTATTGGCCAACCACTATGAATTGATAAAGGTTCCCGCGGAGATCTACCAGGTCAGTTTCGTTCCCTTCCGCATCGGTCTCCTGGATCTGGCGGCGGTGATCGCGGCTTCTCTGCTGATCAGTTTCAGCGCCACTCTCATCCCTTCGCGCAAAGCTGCGGCGGTCGATGTGGTGGACGCAGTCAAGTACGAATGAAGCTGGACCCAGCGAAATTTGAATAAAAATTGAAATAAAGTTTTAATTGATATCTTTTGTTTTTGTTTTTTGTTAAAATTATTCGAAATGTGCCATTTAAAATGGAGGCGATAAATGTATCAGCAAAGGATGGTTTCCTGCCTGATCGGATTGTTTTTTCTGGCTGCAATTACAGGATACGCACAAACAGGAACACCGGCCGTGGACTGGAAAGGTGTGGAAGAGGCATGGAATGCCTACTATGCCGGTCCCAACGAAGCCAATGCTGCAAAAATGCTGACCCTGCTTCCCGGAAACGTAAAGATCACCGATATCAGGGACGGCTTTTTGGTTGTCAACATGATTTATGACCATTTGGGAATTCTGGAAGGTGAAATTTATTCAGGAAAACCCAATTCGATCAAATTAGGCTTTCGTCTGTTCACGATTTCTTATGGGACCTTTGAAATCGCCCTGAACAAGATCATAGGCAATCTGATCGCCTTCAATCCCCAGCTCTTTCTGGAGGAATTGGCGGCCCACCGCGACCTGTTCTTGTCACTGGAACCGATCCTGACCAGTTTTTTAAGAGATACTCCCGATGACCCGGTTGCCCAGGAACTGGAGAAGAAACTGCGCATCAAATCCCTGGAGTCAATCACGGAAAAATCGCTCAAATCATTGCGCAATGAATGCATCAAGATATTGAAAAAGATGTGAATCAGGCCGATTCAAAAGGATTTATAACAATTCACCCTTGACATTGGCCTCTTTTTGTATAAACTAGAGGATTGAAATCAATGCGGAGGAACAACCCATGCAGATAAAGATCGCCTCCAGCCATCTCAATGGCCTTGTGGTAGTGGAGCAAGAGGTTTTCGAGGACGAACGCGGGTTTTTCATGGAGGTTTTCAGGGCCGATCAATTCAATGCCCTGGGACTGCCTGTAGATTTTGTCCAGGACAACCATTCCCGTTCCCAGAAAGGGGTACTGCGCGGCTTGCATTTTCAATGGCAGCCGCCCATGGGCAAACTGATGCGGGTGACCCTGGGCAGCGCCTACCTGGTAGCCGTGGATATCCGCAAGGGTTCTCCGACCCTGGGCCAGTGGTTCGGCATTGAAGCTTCGGCCCAGAACAAGAAACAGGTGTTTGCCCCGGCCGGATTTGCCCGGGGTTTCTGCGTTCTGTCCGAAGTGGCCGAGATCCAATACAAGTGCACCGGGATTTACAACAGCAAAGCGGAATCCGGGATCCTTTGGAATGATCCCGAAATCGCTATCACCTGGCCGCTGGAAAACCCGGTCTTGTCAGAAAAAGATACACGGGCCCGCACTCTTTCCCAGTGGCTGGCCAGCCCGGAAGCGGATAACTTCATTTACCAGCCATAGGAGGAAAGCCAGAATGAAAATACTCATTGCCGGCGGTGCCGGCTACATTGGTTCGGTCCTGATTCCCAAGCTGTTGGAAAGGGGTTATGAGATCAGCGTGATCGATCTTTTTTGGTTCGGCAACCATTTGCCAAAGGAGATCGGTATTGTACACAAGGATATTTTCGACCTGCAGGTGGATGATGTGCGCGGCTTTGACCAGGTGATTTTTCTTGGCGGCCTTTCCAATGATCCCATGGCCGAATTTGCTCCCAGCAAGAATTTTATTTACAATGCCGCTGCCCCGGCTTTTTTAGGATATGTAGCCAAAAAGGCAGGGGTGAAGCGTTTCATTTACGCCGGTTCCTGCTCGGTCTACGGTTATACGGTCAATGAACTGTATGATGAGACCCAGCCGGCTGTGTCCAATTATCCCTACGGCATCTCCAAATTGCAGGGCGAACAGGCGGTCATGCAGATGCAGGACGATAATTTTTCAGTGATCGCCTTCCGCCAGGGCACGGTCAGCGGCTACAGCCCCCGCATGCGCCTCGACCTGGTGGTGAACACCATGTTCAAATCAGCCATTGCCGACAAGGTGATCACGGTCAACAATCCGGCCATCTGGCGACCGATCCTCAGTATCCAGGATGCCGCCAGCGCCTACATCAGGGCTATCGAGGCCAACGACGGTATTTCGGGTATTTTCAATATCGCTTCCGGCAACTATACGGTTGGTGAATTGGGGGACCTGGTCCGCTCCGGCCTCAAAACCCATTTGCAGGTCGACGTGCGCCTGCAGATCAAACACATCCAGGATTTTCGCAATTACAAGGTCAGCATCGAAAAAGCGCGCAAAGTGCTGAGTTTCCATCCCAAGCATGACGTGGAATCCATCATCAAGGACCTGGTGGAGAACCTGGCAAATTTCAAGGATTTCGACAATCCCGCCTATTACAATATCCAGGTTTTCAAGACCCTGGAAAAATAGTAATACTGGCTGCGGAGGGGCAATATGAAACTGGCCGTGATCGGGGCTGACGGGCAACTGGGTTCGGATATTGTTGAATTATTCAGGGCCGAACGCTTTGCTGTCATCCCTTTGACCATTGACAAGCTTGACATTGCTGACAACATGCAGGTGCAAAGAGTATTGGCAGAGGCAGGGGCTGATGTCATCATCAATACTGCCGCCATGCACCAGGTCGAAAAATGCGAGGCCGATCCGCTCAAAGCCTTTGCGGTCAATGCCCTGGGCGCCCGCAACATCGCCCTGGCGGCCAACTCCAGGCAGTCACGTCTGGTTCACATCAGCACCGATTATGTTTTTTCAGGTGAAAAAGCGGAACCCTACCTGGAAAGCGATTGCCCCCTGCCGCTGAATGCCTACGGCAACAGCAAGCTGGCCGGTGAGCTCTTTGTCCGCGCCATTGCCCAAAAACATTATGTGATAAGGGTCTCGGGCTTATATGGAAAAAATCCCTGTCTGGAAAAGGGCGGATTGAATTTTGTCGATCTGATGCTGAAGCTGGCGCGCGAACGCTCCGAAGTGCGCGTAGTGGACGATGAAGTGCTGACACCGACCGCGACCAAGGAAGTAGCGCGCCAGATCCTGAAAATGCTCAATGGTCAAGCCGAGGACGGCCTGTACCACGCTACGGCCGAAGGCAGCTGTTCCTGGTTCGAATTTGCCCGCGAAATCTTCAGACTGAGCCATAGCAGCGTTACCCTGAACAAAGCCGCACCCGGCGAATTTCCGGCCAAGGTGCCCCGGCCCGGCTATTCGGTATTGGAAAACCTCAACCTGAAAAAGCAGAATTTGAACGGCATGGCATTCTGGAAGGATGCTTTGAAGGAATATATGAAGGAAAAACACCATATCGGCTAGGTATTTTCCCCCGAAACAGCGAAACCTTTCTTTTTAAGCCCGCCGTCCCATTAATAGCTCCAGCCATCCCATGCCCCCTGCCTGATAAGCGAAACCCGAACCGTTTTCCTCAGCCAAAGTGAATTTGAGTACTTTTGTTACGTTTCTGAGAATGTGACTATTGGCCTATTAATAATGCCCCCGAATACACGTCATCATGGCGAGGGCAAAAATGGGCAAAACATTCTGTCATCATTCGCTGGGTCGGCTGTTTTCAAAGCTATGCATCTCTTTTTCAGTCTGGTTCGGACTTTTCGCTATATGTGCTTTTGCGGATTTTGCTGCCGATCAGAACCAGGCTGTCCGTGCCGAGAACCGGCAGAATTCGCTCACCTGGGTCGGTTATTATGATCCCGCCAGTAACTATTTGTCAGCGAAAGCGCTGTTGCGCTTTGAATCACCCTTGAGTGAACGGAACATATGGCTGGACAAAGGACTGCAGCTGAATTCAGTCCAGAGCGGCTCCGCAACGGTGGTTGACTTCAATCGCAATTCCGGTCAGTTCCTGTTCAAGGGACAAAACGCCGACGAGTTGGAAATCACTTACAACGGGCGGCTTGCTCCTGCCGGCAATCCTGAATCCCTGTCATCTGAAACAATTGTCAGCAATTCCGATATACAGCTCGATCGCTTTCGCTTTCTTTCCTGCGTCAAGGATTTCTATCCGCATACCGGCATGGATTTCGGCAGCATCATTTTAAATATCAGTGTTCCCGGGGAGTGGAACTGTCTGGGCAGCGGCATCCTGCGCTCGGCCCGGCGGCAACCGGGATTGAGCACGTACGTGTTTGACAACGCCGGCGCCAAAGGCATGTCGCTCGTATTCGGCCGTTTCACCCAGATCGATCGCATTGATGCGCTGATCCCGGTCCGGCTTCACGGTTGGCCGCTATTCAATTACAACTGGTATTTTCCCAAGGCTGACATTGCCCGTATTCTCACTTTTTATCATGAGCGATTCGGAGCGCTGGACGTTCCGGAACTTAACATTCTTTTCCGGCGCGGGCGCCACTTCGGCGGCGTCAGTTACAGCGGTCTGATCGTTCTCGATGTGGACGCCTCCTGGACGAGTTTTTCACTCCATACACGCAAGAACATCCGTTCCGACTCACCCTTGTCCTTTATTGACGCCAAGGTCGATGTGCTGAGCCATGAGATCGCCCACCAGTGGTGGGGGGGGCTCATTTCCTGGAAAACTCCTGTTGAAAACTGGATAACGGAAGGCTTGGCCACATATTCCAGCTTGATCAGCTTGCGGGCCTGGAAGGGCGAGAAGGCGTACCGCAAGGCCCTGGCCGGGCTGCGACGACAGTTGCCTGGCTATGTCAATCTGGGAACGCCGGCTGAAGGCTACAAATTGTTTCTGCGTGACCGGGACCCCAAGGTTTACCAGGCCCTGGTCTACGGCAAACCCACTTTGATGCTGGTCGCCCTGGCCGACAAGATCGGCGAAATGGAACTGTGCCGCAGGTTGAGATGCATGCTGAGCGAGCGCCGCAAACAAAGTTTGGATGCAGATGAGTTTTTGCGCTGCCTTGGCGGCGGCGATGAAAAGCTGCTGTTACTGTTAAAGAAATGGATCTATGACTGCGGGCTGCCCGAAGAACTTTAGTTGCAGCCGCATCTTTCTCTAATAACGCAGGATGCTGCTTTTGGTTATCTCTTCAATGATCCGGGTTTTGGCACGAAACAGTTTTTTCTTCAGCGGCGAAAAGCCCTTGGCGGCGCTTTCCGCGGTCAGGATGCCGGCGAACTTGCCGAAAAAATCAGCGCTCAGTATGCGGGCGTTGTACCAGCTCCAGTATATTTTTTTTGACAGCGGCATCCTGATCTTGAAAAAAGCAATGAAGGTCCGGTGCAGGACGCGCAAAACAATGGCTTTGATCACGCCCCGCAGCCGGGAAACATAGTAGATATTGAACTCCTGCACGCTGAGATGGGAGTCGATGCACATGCGGCGAAACATGTAGCTTGGCTTGACTTTGTGCCAGTGGAAGAACTTTGCTTCCTTGACCAGCGCTACCCGCAGGCCGTTCAGGATCATTTTCCTGGCAAAGAGCATGTCTTCGCCGTAGGGTACCGGGGGAAATTGCAGGCGGAGCAGGGTTTCACGGTCAAGGCAGGAAGAGCAGTTGTCAAAATTACTCAGGCGGCGGCGCAGTTCAGGAGGAAACTTTTCCCAGCAATAGGCGGGGATGGGCTCAACAAAATCGTCGTGGTCCCGGAACCAGTTGTTGTGCAGGTAGGCATCCACCGGGTCGTGCCATTGCGGGTTGATCTGCCAAACGCCATAGGCGGCCGCCGCCTGTCCCGACAAGTACCGGCGCGGTCAAGCGCTCAAGAAAATCCCTGCCGATGGGCACAATGTCATCGGTGAAAAAAACCACGATTTTCCCTTGCGCCTCACGGGCCGCCTGCATGCGGGTGCCGGAGTGGCTGAATCTCCCTTCGGCAACCGGGATGATCCGTTTGCGCAAATGGGGGATGGACTGCAAATAAGCAACGGTGCCGTCGCTGGATTGGTTGTCCATGAAGATCAGCTCATAGGGGTGCTGAAATTCCTGATCCTGGATAGCCGCCACCAGCCGCTGGACCACGCCGAATGAATTCTTGGTCAGTATGACGATCGAAACAAGGGTTTCCATGCCGGTTTTACCTTGGCGCCGGCGCGGCCAATGGCGCGGCTGATGCATATTCTGCGGCCAAATGTCCAAAGAGATCTCGCACCCTCCCGGCGAAAATGGCCCTGCTGAAGTTTTTGCCCCGCAGCTGCGCCGCCCTGCTGATCCGCTGACGCTGGCCGGGATCCCTGATCAGTCTGCAAGGTCAGGTCCAGCAGTTGCCTGATGTTGGCAAAACGAAAGCCGGAAATCCCGTTTTCCACGATCTCACGCTGGCCGCCGCCGTCAAAAACAACTGGGCAAACATTGGTTCTGCATGGCTTCCACGGTTGACATGCCGAAGTGCTCTACGTGGGCCGGATTGCTCTGCTGCAGGCCGCAAAAATGCCAGAAAAGGGTGGAGCGGGCATACAGTTCCTTCAATTCGTTCAAGGGGATATTGATCTTCAATTCAACCGGCAGTTCGGGCTGGGCCTTCAGCAGCGCCCTGATTCTTTCGAGATAGGGGTTGGCTGAGGCGCTGCCGCCGCAAAGGATCAATTTCCAGTTTTGCAGTTCCCGGGGCGCCTTGGCCCGCAAACGCGCGAAAGCGGTGATCATTTCAGCCTGCTGTTTGCTGCCGCCGCTTTCGAATCTGGCCACGGAGAGGATGATGTTTTCCTTGGCCAACAATTGCCCTGGAACCGGTTCCATGTCCACGGGAGGGTAAATGTGATGGCTGGGAGCAAGACGCCATTTTTTTTCGATCCACTCGGCCGTATAGAGGCTGTTGTAAATGAGATGCCGGTAATGCTGCACGTAAAAATACGAGCCTTTCTGGCGTTCGGGAAAATGGCAGACGAACAGGGAAATGTTGGCCAGGGGGAAAACCATTTCCAGCATGCTGTTGTTGATGAAAAAATCGTAATTACCGCTTTCGCGGCTGACAGCCAGAAAAGGATTTTCAATGCGAGCGGAAACCAGGTCGGGATTGATCGGGCCCGGGCCTTTTTGATCAAAAAAATCAAGGGGCAGGATCTTGACCCGGCAGCGCGACAGATCGAGATCGTACCACTCCATGAGCTGGGCCATGGTGACCGGCCGGTGGGCGATCAGGGTGACGTCGAACTCGTCCTGCAGAGCTGCGGCCATGGTGCAGCCGTATTTTTCGCCGCCGCCGATCAGGTGCAGGGTGTGGTCGTAAAGGGCCAGGGCAGGTTTGCGCCAGCCGGCAACGACCTCGCTGCGCTGCAGCAGGTTGTATGCCGACTGCGCCCCGTATTTTCCGGCAACGGCCTTGGTCAGGGAATGGATCCGTGATCCGCTTGCGGGGTCCTTGCCGGCAAGGCCTTTGAAAAAGCTTTCGGCCTGGGTGTCAATCGGTATCATGCTTGCTGATAAGGGGGGACGGTCCAGCCGGGGGTTTCGTCGGCCTGCTCGCTGATTTCCATTTCCCGGTGTTCCAACTTGCGCTACTCTTTCCTCAAGCCGGCGCAAACGGATGAAGGATGCCAGGTGAAACGCGACCAGCTGGTCATTGAAGCGGTTCTGGCGAATGAACAGGGTATTGGTGTACGGCCGCAGGAGTTTGAAGATGATTTTCTTGAAAAGGACGATGGCCGGGCCGATGAAGCGGCGGTGGGAAGTGATGTCCGGAGTGGGGCTGCAATCGATGTCGTCGTTGAGAAAGCTCAGGCGTTTGCCCATTTCTCCGTCCAGTTCGCTGTCCGACAGTTGCCAGAGATCGATCGGGAAATGGTGGCGGATCGGTGCGCCGGCGAGTTCTTCCAGGCCGGCAAGGGAATCCTTGCGGGCGCGGAAATATTCTTTCAACTCTGGCAATCTCGTTTTTAATATGTTCGTCCATGCTGGCGCCTTTTTTAAAAGTTCATCATATCATGATTAGCCGACTGATGACAAGGAACGAGAAAAACCGACCCGTGACGCCGGGCTGCTCGGCTTTTACCTGACCAGCGGCTGGATGACCTCGGTGCAGGTCTTGCCGCTGACCTGGTCGAGGACATCGATGATGATGTCGTACTTGCCCGCGGCCAGGGAGTTGAAACTCAGGTTGAGCGACAGAGTTTTCTTGTCGGCTTTCAGGTTCCGGCTCTGGTCAAAGACGCTCCGCTGCTGATCGTCCTTGATGCGGATGCGCACGCCAAGCATGCCGGCAGTCTCGCCCTTGATCTTGGCCAGGGAATAATCACTGATGACAAAAGCCAGCTTTTTGGCGCTGAAGGAAAGTTCCGCGACCTTCACGCTCGGTGTTTCCAGCTCTTTTTTTCGCAGGTACTCGTTGATGTAATCGGCACGAATGTTGTTGTCATACAAGACATCGTAGTCCTTGCCCTTGACCCGGACCTTGATCTTGCCGATCTTTTTGGCGCTGGCCGGTTCGTAGGTCAGAACGTAGTAATCATCGTTCTTTTCGCTGACAATGGCCAGGGCCGTGTCGATATCGTTGGAAGCGGTCAAAGTGCCCCCGGTGGCCTCGGTCAGCGCCCGCAGGCTGTTTTCGATGTCGGTAGCGACGCTGCGGAACTGCGTTTCAGAACTGTCGGTATCGTGGAACACGCGCATGAAAAAAGAATGAAACGTGGCGTTCACCTTGTAGAAAAGCTTGCTGACCTCTTCGGCCGGAAAGTTATCGGCGACATTCATTTCACGGTCGATGGTCCGCAGCAGCCGTTCGATGTTGCGGCCCTGGGCCTTGACGGTCGGATTGTCATCGGCGGCCAGCAAACCTATGTAGTCGCGCAGCTGCCTTTCAATATCGCCGCCGAAGGCGATCTGGGGGAATTGCTCCAGCTGGTAAAAATTCAGCACCCACTTTTCCTTTTTGACCTTTTCCAGATGCCTGGAAAAATAATAAAATTTGTCGATCTCCAGCGACAGGTAGCGGCGCTTGAATTCCTGCCAGGCCCGCAGGTAGGAGTCCAGAAAGTTCGTAAGATAATCTGCGTTGAGAGCGGCCCGGCCGCCTATGGCCATGCGAAACTTGTTCATGTTGAGGCTCTGCTCGATGCTGCGCACAAAATTAAGCATCTGGTTGCGGGCGTTCTGGCTTTCGGAGCGCAGCAATTCGAATATTTTCCCTTGGGCGCCCGCGTCGGCCCCGAGCTGTTCGAACATCAGGGTGCGGTTGTTGACCATGACGAAAATCTGGTCCTGGGGCCTCAGGACGTTGTCGAAAAGATACAATAGCCCTTTTTCAAGTTCCTCGTTACTCGCATAAGTGCGAAAGATAAGGACAAAATAGCGGCCCGCGGGCGGCTGGGCCGGGGAGGTTTCCTCCCCAGCTGCGGGCCTGGCGTTGATTTTCTTGTGAAAAAAATAGAAGCCGTTTATGCGCTGGGTTTTGCCGTCCTCGCTTATTTCAAAATCCTCCTTGCCCAGGCCGCTGACCGATTGGCCATTGAGAAAAACGCGCACCGGCACTTCGACGTTCACTACAGATACTGCTTCCTTTAGCGGTTCTTCGCTCTGTCCGGCCGGCGCTGCAAGGGCCGCCAGGCAAAAAAGAAATGCTAATGATGCATTTTTGCAATTCATGGTCATCCTCCTTGCGGACAATTCTTTTTACTCATATCAATAGTAATATCCCTTGATGGTGCGGACGACATACTTCTTCTGGTTTTTTATCTTGACGGTGATCGGCCGGTAACGCTTGGCCTTGCCGCTCTTGCTGGGAGAGAATTCCAGGATGTATTCGGCCCTGATGTCGCGGCGTATCAATTCATAGATTTTATGGATTTCCGAGCTTTCCTCGATGAAAAACAGCATGCCTCCCGAGGTGGTCGAGAGCTTTTTTAATATATCCTGGTATTCATCGTTGTAGGTGCCGGTGCGATTGCCGATGGCGTAGATGATGGTGTTGGACATTTCGGCTTTCTTGATCAGCGTATAGGGATCCAGGTAAGAGCTGTTATCCTCGCCGTCCGAAAAAACGATGATAATGTTCAGCCCCGGCATGCCCTTGAGCAGCTTGAGGCAATAGCCGACCGCGTCGTACAGGGCCGTGGCTCCGAAAGGGAAGGCCATGGAAATGGAATTGGACAGTTCGCTGAAGCTGCTTGAGAACTCCGTGTCTTCGAAGACTTCGTGGTTGAAAAAAACCACGATGGCCTTGTCGTCCTTGGACAGCAGCTGCTGCAGGAATTGCTTTGCCGCCTCCTTGACTTCGCCGATTTTGTCCTTCATCGATGAACTGATGTCTATGAGCAGGGCCAGGTGAAAATGGTTTTTTCCGCTTTTGCTGAAATTGTTGATCAATTGCGGCTTGTTGCCTTCCAGCAGGACAAAGTCCTCTTTTTTCAGGTTGGAGATGTAATTGCCATGGCTGTCGGTGACAACAACCGGAACCAGGATCTGCGTGACGTCCACTTCCTGGGTATCGTCGACGGCAAATGACTTGATCTCGGCGCTGTCGACCACGTTATTGTTCACGCGCAGAAGCGCCTTGAGAGTGCCGTTCTGCGGGACATTGCCGAAATCGTGTTGAAACGTATAGGGCGGCTGCTTGAATTCCTTGATGAAACGGCCGTCCAGATAGATTTCCACGGCGTGCAGGCAATCCTGGGGCAGGTTTTGCACATTGATTTTTATGGAAATTTTTCCGAACCAGATTTCCTCACCATGCGGCGAAACGATGGTGATGCCTGGCTTGTCCTGGGCCGGGGCCCGGCCGATCCAAATGATCGACAGCAGAAGCAGAACGGTCCATTTATTAGTGTTCATAGCAACCTCAAATAACCACTTTTTTGCAATTTTTTCACCGTGTTCTTCAAGTGACCGCTGTTCATGATATCGAAGACAAAGAATATACTGTAATAGTCCTTCACATGATTTTGGGCATAAACGGATTTACAGACCGTATTGATGTAATCGAACACGAATTGTCCGAGCAGGCAGGTCGGCAGATCGTTTTTATTTGCCAGGTAGGCTGTCTTGATCCTGTATTCACTGATCAGTTCACCGGCCGTCCAACCCGAAGCGAACAACAGGGCGACCTCCTGAGGCAGCAGGACATCGGCCCCGGGAGAAAGGCTGCCGGAGAAGGAATAACGGATATTGCCCCAGAGGTCACTTTCATTTTCAATGGCGCTACGAAGCGGCAACCGGGCATATCTGTCCAATTCAGCGCTTTTTGAAAACTCATCAAACTGAAATTCACCAGTGAACAAATAGAACCCGATTTTTCGCAGTTCGCTCATGAACAAGTAATAGTCGGTGCTGCGGCCCGACAAAAAATCGTTCAACCGCCGGTAGTGGTAACCGCAGGTCTGCGTCATGACGGCATTACTGACGTCAATTTTCAGTTCCTCGTCGCTATGGCACTGCTGCAGCAATTCCACGGCGAATTCGACCAGCAGTCCATCAAAATCAGCGCTCAGGCTGGCCTGGGGCTGCGGCAGCAGGGCCATGATGTTGTAGAGCATGCCCATGTTCTGTTCGGCATTGTAGATGCTTTTTTCAAAGAACTGGTTGCGCCAATTAAGGGAGAAAGTAAGATGCAGGCGCGACAATCCGCCTTGCAAATAATATCCTGAAAAATCCGCCTTGTTGCCCGGAGAACTGTTGTGGCTCCAGGGAGTGCCGCCGTTCTCCGAGAAATCGTGCAGGCGGGCGATGTTGGGATTCATGAAAATGCGCAGCTTCGGATTCCCGGCATTGAGGGCATAGGCCAGGGACAGGAAAAAATCTTTCAGGTTCGGCAGCAGGTAGTTGCCCTTCAACTCGTCGACGGCTTTTTTTATTTCAGCGCGGCCCGCTTTCCCTGCGATTTTCTTCAGCAGGGCCTGCACGTCCCGCCCCAGGTCGGACTTGTCATAAGCAATGACCCGTTCCCTGATGTTTTTAGGGGCATCCTTGCTGAAAGCGGGGTAGGGCAGCTGCTCGAATGCATCAAGCAGGCGGCGGCCTGATTGGGAGCTGAAACGGTCCGGATCTTCGACCAGCTCACCCAGCAGGGCATTGATATCGCTCAACGCGGACAGAGAGCATACCTCCTGGCTGTGCAGGATCTCGCCAAGCTCGGCGGCAGCCATTTCCCGGACCCGCCACTCATAGCGCTCGCCGCGGATGTCCACGACCTGGTTTTTCAACCCTGCCAGAAGAAATTCGAAAAGTGATTCCTGGGAAACTTCAGCGAGGGAACGCAACCGGCACTGATTTTTAATGAAGGCGAATATTCCGTCATAAAAAGCGGGGCGCTGCAGGGGAATTTCCAGCAATGCACGGGTCACTTTGTCAAAATCGCCATGGTCGGCGGAAAAGCCGGCAGCCCGGGCAATGGTTTCCAGCAGCGATTGAGCCAGTGCCGTGAAAAGCGGGCGCTCCCTGGTGTTCAGTTTCTGCAGGCTTTCCTGCCAGGCAAAAAGGGCATCGACGCTTTCACTTTCCTTCAGGGGGATTTTTTCCACAAAATCCAATAATGTGCTTTTGCTTTCGAATTCGGCGAATGCCTTGTTTAAAAAATTCTGGTTGAGAATCAGCCGGCGGCCGGAAAACTTGCTGTAAATACTCATGAACTTTTGCAGCAGGCTTATTTTCTTTCCATTGCCGGCCGCTGCATCAAGCAGGCTTTCCAGGAAATCGCATTCATCTGCAGCGGCGGGCAATTCCAGGCCCATGGCCTGCGACCAGGCCTGCAATCCCGGGGGCAGGTCGATGCGGCCGTCCTTGATTTTCAGAACATGCAAGAGAGAATAATAGGTGAAATTTTCCAGGCGCGGGAATGAATTCGCCTTGATCCTTTCGTTTGCACCCAGGGATATCTTCTGGTAAAGGCGGCGGACCTTGGTCTGGTTATAATCGAAAAACATGATCCGCCGGGTTTCCTCAGGAAGAAAAAAGGAAAAAACATAGAGGTAATTCATCTTGCCCTGGTCCAGGCCGCTCAAGCGTGTCAGAAAATCAAAGGGGGCACGGTCGGGATCGCTGCCGACCAGTGCCGACCAGAATTTCCTGGCTTGTTCGCCGCCGGGAATAAAAAGCCGCCCGTCCTGTACGCGCAGGGCGTTGCTGAGCACCAGCATGCCCATCAGCAATTTTCGATCCAGGTAGATGTTCTTCCAGGCTGAAACCGCAGCCTTGGGCAGTGTCCGGTCAATGAAATCGACTTCCTTATTGGATAAACGGAAAAGGATGGACAGCAGGAAGGAAAACCGCTTGTTGGCGATCAACTGCTCGAAAAAATTATCTGCGTTGATCTCCACGCCGCTGACAGCACTGAGGAAGCCGTAATCCCAGGGCATGGGCACGGCGGTTTCCAGCAGCTTGAAAAAAAACATCCCGGTCTGGTTCAATTGCTTTTCCAATGAAGAAGCCTTCAGGCGGCAGAACAGGTAGTAATTGGTCTGGGCTTCATCGCCCAGGGGCTTGATTTCCAGGCTGCCGGAAGATGTTTTCTTCAGCTTGAGTCCGAGCAAGTCCAGGAATTTCACCGCCTGATCAAAGCCCTGTTCATTATTAAGGCTCAGGGAAATGGTCAAGTTTTGTTGATTTCCGAAGGCAATGACAAATTCCTTGACCTGGCGGTGGCGCTCGGCCAGTTTCAAATACTTGTCACGCCTGCCGCCGTCATAAACGCTGTCATCGGGTGGCTCGGAATACTGCAGGGCATCATTGAAATAAAACAGGAAATCGTGTTCGGGCAGGTTGTAGAAAAAATTATCATAGTAGCAAAGCGAATTGACTTCACCGGGAACAAAAACCATTTCACCGAATGCAAACAACGTCAGGCTAAAAGCAAGGATAAGGAAATAGATTTGTTTTTTCATATTGTCTCAGAGTTTTTTTTCAAACATGGCATAGGTTTTGGTTATATGGGCGTTGATGTGGCGCAGGACCCGGTTCATCGCTTCATTGCTTTCCAGTATCCAGGACATTTCGGCTTTATGATATCCATACTTTAAAGCGTTTTCGGCGGTTTTTTTATAAAGAACCAGGTCAATGCCCAGGTTGCGGCATTCCTTGGTCACACCCATGAGCATGACGCGGATGAGGTCGATCTTTTTCAGGTTGCGCAGCAGGCGCAGCCAATTCAGCGGGAAAAGGCGGCCGCCCAGCGGTTTGATGGCCTGGTTGGCGTCGGGCAGGGCCAGGGAAAATCCTACCGGCCGGCCGTCTTTTTCAGCCAGAATGATCAGGTCGTCCTTGGCGAAGGACTTTATTTTATTGAAATCGTCCAGCCCTTCTTCGACCGTGGCCGGCACGAAGCCCCAGTTGTCGGCCCAGGCCTGGTTGAAGAGATCGATGATGGTGGCCATGTCCCTTTCCGCCCTGGAAAAATCCATGCTGCGAAAACGAATGCCGCCTTCATGCAGCTTTTTTTCAAGCCTGGCGACGGCCCGGGGAAAGCTGATGGTCTGCCTGGACACTTCGTAGGCGAAGAATCTCATGACCGGGCTGAAGCCGAGCCCTTCCAGCAGTGATTGATAATAGGGGAGGTTGTAGGCCATCAGGACGGCCGGCGGCAGGGAAAATCCGTCGATGAGCAGCCCGGAGATATTGTTCAGCGAAAAACTGGTCGGGCCGCGCATGGTGTCGGCCCCGTTTTCGCTCAGCCATTCTCCCGCAGCCTCAAAAAGTCTTTTCGCCACCCCGGCGTCATCAACGCATTCGAACATGCCGAAAAAACCGCAATGGTCATGGTGCTGGCGCTGGTGGTCAAGGTTGAGGATGGCGGCGATCCGGCCCAGCGTTTCATTGCCCCGCCGGCACAGGAAAAGCTCGATGCGGTTGTTCAGTAAAAAGGGATTGTGGCGCGCCGAAAGAAACTTTCTTTCCTCGCTCAGCAAGGGCGGAACCCAGCAGGAACTGTCCCTGTAGAGACGGTAGGGAAACAGGATGAATTCACGGCGCAGTCGCCGAGAGGTGACCTTTACTATCTGCAATTCAGCGTTCATATCAGTTTATTTTCCGGAACGAGGCAATTGCATCGCCTGGGGAATTCAGCGGCTGTTGGTTTGTCAACCGGCGCAGTCATTCCTCGATTGCGGCTTTCTTTTTGCCCAGCGGGTCGGCATCCAGGGCCCACATGCCGCGGCCGTGGGTGGCGATGACGATGATGTTGTCCCGGGGGTGAATGACCAGGTCATGGACGTACAGCGCCGGCAGGTTGCCGCCCAGCACGTGCCAGCTTTGGCCGCGGTCGCGGCTGACAAAGACGCTGCTGTCGGTTCCCAGGTAAAGGGTGTCGGGGTCGCGGACGTCTTCGCGGATGACATTGACCGGACCCAGCGGAATGCCGCTGCCGATGTTCTGCCAGGTCCTGCCGAAATTGTCCGATCTCCAGACGTAGGGTGCGAAGTCGTCGTCGCGCTTGCCGTTCTGGGTCATGTAGACCGTGCCCAGCTTGTAACGCGAGGCCACCAGGCGCGAAACCCATTTCCGGGCGGGCAGCCCGGAGCTGATCTCCAGCCAGGTCTTGCCGCCGTCGCGGCTGATGTGCACGCGGCCGTCGTCCGTGCCGGCATAGATCAGTCCGTACTTCAGCGGTGATTCAGAGATGCTGAACAGGGTCTGATAGGGGATGTCGCCCATTGCGGACTTGATGTTGCAGGTCAGGTCGGGGCTGATCTTTTCCCAGGTATCGCCGCGGTCGAGGGAGCGGAACAGGTACTGCATGCCGTGGTAGATGATGTTGGGATTGTGGCTGGAAAGGATGAACGGGGCCAGCCACTGGCCGCGCAAACGGGGTTCGTTTTCATAGGTCGTGGGCACGATCCACTTCTCCGGCCCCCAGTCGGGGCGGCTGATGTCGCTGCGGCTGAGCATGCCGTAAAAGCCGGCCGAGTAGACCAGGTTGGGATTGTTCGGATCGATGGCGTGGTTGGAGCCTTCGCCACCGGGGGTGTATTCGAAGGCCACGGCCGGGATGCGGTCACGGCCCTGGCTGAGATCGACAGTGCCGCGGAAGCTGCCGTGGTCCTGCATGGAGCCGAATACGTGGAAGGGATTGGCCATGTCGAAGTTGACGTTGAAGAACTGGCAGACGGGCAGGTTGTCGGTGAAGCAGCGCCAGTTCTTGCCGCGGTCGTAGGAAACGGCGATGCCGCCGTCGTTGGCGTTGACCAGGTAATCAGGGTTGGCCGGGTCGATCCACAGGCCGTGGTGGTCGGCGTGCATGCCGTCGAGGTGGCGGAAGGTCCTGCCGCCGTCGTTGGAGACGCTGAGCGGCACGCCCATAATGTACACTGTTTCGGCATCGCTGGGATCGACGCGGATCTGGCCGAAGACCCAGCCGTAGGTGTTGGAGTGGCGTTCCATGAACTTTTTCATTTCCGGCGTCTGGCCGCTGACCTGGCGCCAGGAAGTCGCCGCGATCATCGGAGCGGTAGACCGTGGCGCCCTTGATGAAGCCGCAGGAGGGGACGCCGTAAGGATTGTGCAGATCCTCGGCCGTGGGCTGGCGGGAAATTTCATAATTATCGACCAGGGCATAGAGGACGTTCGGGCTGGAGAGCGAGACATCCAGGCCGATGCGGCCGCGGAACTTGGCCTGCGGGCAGGCCCTGGTTGATCGGCTGCCAGTTCTTGCCGCCGTCTTTGCTGCGGTAGATGCCGCTCTTGCCGCTTTGCGGGACCGTTGCGCGGGTCGTTCCATTTCTGGCGCGTGCGCTGCCAGACGGCCGCGTAGAGGGTCTCGCTGTCGGCCGGGTCCATGGCCAGGTCGATGGCGCCGGTTTCGTTGTCGATAAAGAGGATCTTTTGCCAGGTTTTGCCGCCGTCGCCGGTCTTGTAGACGCCGCGCTCGCTGTTTTGCGTCCACTCGTGGCCCGAGGCGGCCACGTAGACGATGTCGGGATCTTTGGGATGGATGACGATGCGCGGAATGGTGTAGGTATCGGTCAAACCCATGTGCAGCCAGGTCTTGCCGCCGTCAAGCGACTTATAGACGCCGCAGCCCGCCTGGGAGCTGCGGAAAATATTGGCTTCGCCGGTGCCGATCCAGATGATGTCTGGCATCGCTGGGGGCCAGGGCCACGTCGCCGATGGCGACCGAGGGGGCGTTCTCGAAGATCGGCTCCCAGGTCGTGCCCTCGTTCACGGTGCGCCACAGGCCGGCCGAAGCCGTGGCCGCGTAAATGGTGTAGTTCCGGCCCTTGGGGGCGACCACGGCCACGTCGGTGCAGCGGCCGCTGACGTTGACCGGTCCCAGGAACTGCCATTTCAGGTCCTTGTAAGGGCTGATATTTTTCATCTCCTGCTGCTGTTGGTATCCTTTCAGGCGCAGTTCCGGATCCGAATTGGTGATCTGCTTCTGGGCGTCGACGGCAATCGGCAGCGCCAACAGCAAAAGCATCGCCCAAATGGTGAACCCGAAACGCCGGCCGTATCTGATTTTTTTCATGAAACTCATAAAAACCTCCAGCTGCTGAATTTGGAAGTTCTATATTAAGTGAAAATAGAAGGTTATTGCAATAGTGTCGGATTTTTTTGGAGAGAAATCAAAATGACCCCTGATGGAATCGAACCATCAACCTATTGATTAAGAGTCAATTGCTCTGCCAATTGAGCTAAGGGGCCATTAAGGCAGAAAAGTAACACAAATTCGACCTGATGTCAATCATTGCGCCGCCTGGATATTTCCGGGTAAAGATATTTTTCGGGTGTCGCGGGCCCGATTGCAATTTAATGGCGATGGAATATAATCTGCAGTGCCATGTCCGGGAAAAAAGGTGCTGACTTGACAAGCCGCAAATTTGATTGCAAAGAACTGGTCTCCAGGTTTGCCCTGGCGGGAACTCCGCTTTCTGCAAAAGCATATGGCTCCGGGCATATCCACGAAACCTACCTGCTGAGGACACGGGAACGTGAATGCCCCGACTACATCCTGCAGCGGATCAATACGAATGTTTTCACGGACGTGCCCCGGCTCATGGAAAATATCGTGCGCGTGACCGAACACTTGCGCCGCAAGATCGCGGCCATTCCCGGCGCCGATCCCGATCGCGAAGTGCTCAGGGTGGTTCCGAACCGCGACGGCCAGCCTTTCCACCGGGACGGCGCAGGCAATTACTGGCGCTGCTACATCTTCATCGAACACCTAGCGTCCGAACGACAGGCTGATAAGCCCCGGGCAGGCATTCGAGGCGGGAAGACTTTTCGGACGTTTCATCGAGCTGCTGAGCGACCTGCCCGGACCGCCCCTGCATGAAACCATTCCGGCTTTTCATAATATTGAACATTATTTAATGAAGTTCGGCGAAGTCCTGCAGGCCGACCCGCTGCGGCGGGCAGGCGAAGCGGCAAGGGAGATCGCCTTTGTCCGCGAGCGCGCCGAAGAAATGAAGCGGATCCTCGTGCTGGGACGCCAGGGGCGCATCCCGCTGCGCACCACCCACAACGACACCAAGTTCAACAATATCCTTTTCGACCGGACCGGCCGGGGGCTTTGCCTCATCGACCTGGACACGGTCATGCCCGGCTATGTCCATTACGATTTCGGCGACGCCGTGCGTTCGGCCGCCAACAGGTCGCGCGAGGACGAAGCGGACCTGGAGCGGGTGGGGCTCGACATGGATGTTTTCAGGGAATTGTCCCGGGGGTTCCTGGGCGCGCTGCGCGGCCGCCTCAGCGGCGAGGAAACCGCCCACCTGGCATTTTCGGCCAAGCTTTTTGCCTACATGGTCGGCCTGCGTTTTCTCAGCGATCACCTGGCCGGGGACTTGTATTTTAAAACCGTCCGTCCCGGCCATAATTTGCAGCGCGCCCGGGTGCAGTTCCGCCTGCTGGAAGAGATGGAAAAACACTTCGCCGAGATGGAGGATATTGTTTCCGGCCTGGCGCTGGAGACTACTTCTTGATGAAGACCGGCTGGCACAAGGCCAGTTCGCCGCCGGAAGAAAAAACCTTGGCCCGGACATACTGTTCGTCCCCCTTGAAGGCATAGGCGGCTTCCAGGCCGAAAACTTCTTTCAGGACCGCTCCGTTTTTGCCGATGAATTGCGTGGTATAGACAGTATCGTAGTAAGGCTTGATGACCAGGCGGTACTCCTTGTCCGTAATTTGCACATCGGCCAGCTCCACGCCCGTGGAAGCGTAAAAATCGCCTTTTTCCAGGGCGGCACAAACCGCCTGCCGGGGTCAATTCGGCCACGCGCGCAACCAGCCAGCCCTTGCCCGGGTGGTCGCGGCCGGGAAGGAACTCGCCCAGGAAATCATGGGCGTCATCGCTGATCACGCCGAAAATGGCCATGCCGTCGGAGAGCAGGGTGTCCCAGAGCTGCTCGCCGCCCATGCGGCCGCCGGCCGGGAAATTATTGGATTCGCGCTGCAGGTTGAATACTTCGAAATGATGCACGCCGCGCAGGGCCCTTATGTCCTCGGCGTTGATCGACCATTTGCGGTTGGGGTGGTTGATCACCGGCAGGGCCCCGGCCTGGCGCGCGGCGTCGACGGCGTTCTGCAGCGTTTCGCTCAGGCTCTTCCCGGCCTGGGCCACGGGCAGGCGCTGGGGATTCAGGGCGCAGACATGGGCCTGGCGTTTCTCGAAAGTGAGGCTGATCTCATCGCCGGGAATAACGATGAAATCGTCGCGATTGCCGTCGGCGTCAAGCGCCAGGGTGGGGGTTATCATGTCGTGGTCGGTGATGAACAGGAAATGGTAGCCGTGGTCCTGGTACCAGCGCGCCACGCGCTGCGGATATTCATCGCCGTCAGATTGGTTGGTATGGGTGTGGGTGTGGCCCTTGACCCAGCGGCTCTGTGGCACGCTCCATGCCCAGGCAGCCGTTGCCAGCATGATAACCATGATCAATATTTTTTTCATCTGCTTCTCCGTGGTCGGGGGGTTGAATATCGGTTATTTTAAATAAAAAACCAGTGATAAGTCAAAAGTCAGGAAAATCGTAAAACAGTTGCAATAAATATTTTTCATTTGCTAGAATGACAGGCACAGGGGAGAAACATGGCGGGAACAATCATTTTAAGCAAGATTTTCAGCGGCGGACAGACGTTCACGGTGGCGGTGAATGACATCCTGTATGAACCGGTGCAGTGCATCGTCAACGCCGCCAACGGCATGCTGGCGCACGGCGGGGGAGTGGCGGCGGTCATCGCCGAAGCCGCCGGCAGCGTTCTGCTGGCTGATTGCCGGGAGATCATTTCCAAGCGCGGCCGCATCCCTTCCGGGCATGCCGTGGTCAGCAAGGCCGGCGACCTGCCCTTCAGGGGCGTGATCCATGCCGTGGGGCCGAAAATGGGCGAAGGCGACGAGGAAAAGAAAATCGTCCAGGCTCTGCGCGCAGCCTTCGACCTGGCCGAGGAACGCAGCTGGAAGTCGCTCTCATTCCCGGCCATCAGTTCGGGAATATTCCTTGTGCCGTTAACGCTGTGCGCGAAAAGCTACCTGCGCGCCGTCAAGGAATTCTACGAACAGAAACCGGGAGCCTTGCTCCGCGAGATCCGTCTCTGTCTTTTCATGGGGCCATTGCTGGAAGAGGTAAAAAAAGAGTGGCAGAAAGTTTTCGCGGATTGACATGCCGGCTTATTCCCTTTATACTGCTTGTGGTGCAACCATTCCAACAAAGGTGACACGAGCCAATTGAAAATTTTACTTGAACATATAAGCGGATTGGCCAAGAAACGTTTTCAAAAAAAACTTTTTCACTCCCGGATTTCTGTGCTTTCTATGCCTGCCGGAATTGCGCCTGGCGGGCGGATAGGAGGGTTGCATGGCTTTCACCATTCCCGAAGCATTTGAACCGGCCCCCACGGCTACCATTATCCATGCCTACAACAGCGAAGGTGTTTCGCTGCTCACGCTCAACGACGAAGAGATCTGGTCGGTGATCAAGGCCTCGGGGGCCAACCTGATCGGCAAGCCCAACATGCAGCCGCGCGTCCAGGTGATGGACCGCTACATCAAGGAACGGGACATCCAGATCAGCCAGGTCGAGCAGTCTCTGGCCATCGAGGAATCGCACGCCAGCTATTTCTGGGAGAAGCAGGTCTCGGGAAAAAAATCGTTTGAAATGGCCTGCATGGAGGTCAACACCTGCGGCGATTCGCTGAGCCCGAAAGTGCTGAGCACTTTTCTGGACGCCTGTGATTACCCGGAACTGGTTTCTTTCATATATTTCGCTCCGACTCCCTTGCTCAAGGATTTAAAAATCTCCGACCGCGAATCGCTGCGCAAGCAATGCTTCACGGTCCCCGTTGACTGTTATTCGCGCTATATCATCGACATCCAGGCTCCCATCGAAATTCCCGAGGGCAAGATGTTCATCGCCAATCTCTACCGCAAGGACCTGGCCAACATGGTGGAGCAGCTGCGCGAAGATGTGATCAGGAGATATTCCCAGCATTCGCTGAAACTGTCGCGCAGCGACCGCAAGCTGAAACTGATGGTCAATTCCCAGCAGGAAGAATACCTGGCCTGCGCCTTCTACGACTGTGATCAGAAATTCGTCAATTCCCTGTGCAACCCCCGTGTACGCGAGGATGAAGCCCTCTACCTTCTGGAAGACTGTTTTGACGATGTGCTGCTTTCCACCGACACGCCTTTCGTTTTTGAGCACGATTTTGACCCGCCCGGTTACACCAGTGTTTTTCTGACCGGCGGCACCGGCTATATCGCCCTTGCATGTCACCCCGAATCCCATCGGCCAGACAAAGAATTTTGTCGAATTCTGCTCATACATCCATCCCAGCATGTGGGTTTTCGAAAGGGAGTCATTGGTGCATGTCATGTGGCCGATCTTGAAATTGTTCCAGCCCGAACGGGCCGAGATCCATTACCGGGTCTCTTCGCGCAACATCACCCGCAGCCGCAACCTCCATCAGAAGTTCATTCGCAAGCGCCTTATAGGTCTGGGATATTCTTACGATGAATTCATTTCCTTCTACGACGAATATTTCGGCAGGACTTTTTTCCACCTTAACATCGAAAAAAAATAAATCTTTGGGTAGCGCGGCGCCTGAAAAAGATCAGGAAATGCGCCGCAACCGCGAATCAGGATTTTCCTGATTGTTTTTCCCCATAAATTGAATTATTTTATTCACAGGAGAAATGGGGCGTTGCTAAACGCGTTCCTGCCAAAATTATAATGCGTATCCGGTTTACTTTGCAGGCAATACCCGTATCAATGGCCGCTCTGGGGTTGTGGGCTCTGATCGGCGGCTGGTATGTCGCTATCGCTCCGGCCAATACGGCCGGGTCCGACAACATCGGCATTGTCCTGTCCACTTTTGGAATTTGCCTGTTCCTGGCCGACCGTTTGGCTTTTTTTTGGCTGAAACTCGACTGTTGGGTGCTCTTGTTCAAGATATGGGTCTGGGGGCTGTTTTTCATTATCTGGGGGCTTATTGAATGGCTGCAGGCTTTCTCAGCAAAGTATATGTCGATTTTTATCGCCCATTGGCTGACCATTGCCCTGATCGTTATCGCCACCGGCATGCTGGTCAATCGCCGGCGTCAGCAAAGTGAGGAAAACCAGCCTCCCTCACTTTTTCAAATCAAGTGATGCGTCCCGGGGTTCAATTATAAAAAGTTTCCCGGACAGGAAGTCGCTGACCCAGATGCGCTTGGCTTCATCGGTTTTGATCTTGCAAAGGTCATAAAGGCAGTCGCCGAACTGGCCGCGGACAAAAAAAGAGCTGTTGTTCCCGGCGAACGAGGTTTCTCCAAAGGGATATTGTTCCCTGTGCAGCAATGTGAATTTTTTTGTTTTCAGGTCAAATGTCAGGATCAACAATTCCTCTGCACTGTGGCTGGTGATCAGCAGTGAATTTTCATGGCCTGACAACCTGATCGGGCTTGCCGGGGAAGGGGATTTTGTGGACTCGATGTGTCGGGCCGAGTTCCGACAAGGTGTTGTCGCCGTGGTTGATGACATAAGGGATGCCGCCGGCAACGACTGCTTTTAAGGGATTTCTGCCGCAGGCGACATCGCGGCGCTCAAAATCAGCCTTGCGGATAATGGTCAAGCGCCCGGCGCTAAAACTCAGGACATAGATATTTTCCCGGTCCACGCCCAGCCAGGTCGGTGTGGGGCCGACCTCAAAACGCTGCAAAACCTTTCCCGCCCTGGCAGTCGATCACCTGCAGCACGCCGTTGTCCGTGTCCTTTTCTCCCACCCTGGCCAGGCAGAGCCAGGCTTTCTCCTCATCATAGACGAGCAGGCGCTGGCTGGTTTCGCGGCTGACCGTGTCGGGCAACTCCAGGCGCATGTCGCCCTGGTTTGGGCTGCGCACCTCGTCGCCCAGTGAGACCAGGAATTGCTTTTCATCGCCCCAATTGTTTTGCAGGGCATAAAGGACCCCTGACGCGGTCAAAACCATGCCCTGGGCCAGCCGCGGGATGCGGCGGTCATAATATTCCAGATCGCGGCCGTTCAGGCCCAGGATACCGTTGCGGGCCGCCCAAATATATACAACCGGCCAGTAGGACTGGTGCGGACCGTAGGCCAGGTAGACATTGCCTGAAGGTGTGGCCAGTGCCTGGTGGGGATAGACAACGGGCAGGGTGCGGGTCGTGAAGCTGCCATCGGGCGTGACCCGGGCGAATTGATCCTCGTTGTTGAAAACCAGGAAGGCATCGCTCCCCGGTTGTTGCAGTAATTCCTGAGGCGCCCAGCCGGTATATACTTTTTCAATACTGCCGTTGGCCGGATCCAGAACGCTGACGCCCGCCCCGAACGAGCCGTTGACCGCTGTTGCCCCCAACGGCAGGTAAAGCCTGCCGTCGCGGCGATTGAAAGCCATGTTGAACATGTGCGGCAGTACGGCGGCCTGAAAAAAGCGCTTGCGCAACTTGCGGGACTTCAGATCGACCTGGTCGATCTCTCCGTACGCCCAACTGGAAACATAAAGAAGATCACCCTGCTCATCGATCGCGGAAGCATCGTTTCCATATGCAGGGAGCATGATCTCGCTGATCCGTCCCTTGTCCTTGAAATCGATCACATGCAGGCTGGCATGATTGTCATATGGGATGTAAAGTTCATCCCGCTTTTCATTGTAGGTGATCCCTACAGCCTCGGTGTATCCGGGAAGGGATATGATCGCATCAGCCTGCCCGCCGCTGTAGATTTTCGCTGCCTGGACCACCTTGCGCTCGGCGGTTTCCACCACCAGGAGCAGGGCATGCTGACTCTGGCTGTAAGCGGCAAAATGCCAGCGGGCGCCCGCGATCAGGTCGAGTTGGCGCTGAGCCAGCCGCTTGCCGCTGGCCGCTGCAAAGACATGCAAAGTTGAGGTATAGCCGTCCACTGCCAGGACTTCACCTGAGCCATGGTCGCAAACAACCTTGCGAATGGGCGGCGGCGGCGTCTGGTTCAGATTCATGGCGCTCTCTTCTTTTTCACTCCAGGGAATATAGCGGACGCGGTTTTTATGCAGATCGACGAATGCCATATAACGGCTTTCTCTCCCGACCAGAAAGGCGTTGCCGCTGTTTTCGTCAACGGCCACCATCTCAAATTGCTTGTTGGTGGAAAAATGGCGCGTTGTGTTGCTTGCCGGGAAAACCACTTCCAGGGACTTGTTGCCGATGACGTAAACGTTGCCGGTGCGGGAATCAATGGCCAGCGCTTCGGATTTCAAATATTGCGGAACGCGGCTGCTGATCGGGAATATTGCACACCGAACGGCTTTCACAATCGATTATTGAAACCGAGGATGTCAGGGTGTTGGCCACGACCAGGCGGTTGCGCTCTGCGTCCATTCTGACCAGCAGCGGACCGGCCCCATTGACCTTGAGCCCGGCCGCGGCTAAAAAATCGACTTTCCTGACCGTAACGGCGGCAAAGACGCCCTGGATTGAAATCAGCAAGATGGATAAAATGATTTTCCAACGCATGCATCCTCCTGGTTATCCGCGGCAGCCGTTTTATGGCCCGGCCTGCTGCGCGAGTGTGCCCAGATGGTATAATGGCCGCAAATAGCTGTCAAGTTCATCCGGAAATCAGGGAGCTGCTTGTTTAAAAACAGGATATTGGCTATTATGCAGGTTCAGGTATGGCGGGCATCCGCGCCATGACGAGCCGGCCGCTCCCTGGACATGGAATGAAGAAGCAAAATAAAATCCGTCTCGACCAGGCCATGCTGACAAGGCATTTGGCTTTGAACTTGAAAGAGGCCCAGGCCCTGATCATGGCCGGGGAAGTGCGGGTCAACGGCCAGATGGCTGACAAGCCCGATCGTCAGCTCAATGCCGGCGATGCCATCCAGATCGAAAAAAATCACCCTTATGTTTCCCGGGGGGCTTTCAAGATCGAAAAAGCCATCCATGAATTAGCGATTGATGTGCGCGGCCTGAAAGTTCTTGATGTAGGCATTTCAACCGGAGGTTTCAGCGATTGCCTTTTAAAATCAGGCGCGGCCCGGATATGCGGATTGGATGTGAATATCTCCCAGGTGGATTACGGATTGCGCCAGGATCCAAGGCTGTGCCTTTTAAAAAAAAATGCCCGTTTCCTGAAGAGGGAAGATGTGCCCTTTGAACCGGACCTGATCATCATGGACCTTTCTTTCATTTCCGTCACCAGGATCCTGCCGGTCCTGGCCGTGTTCAGCAAAGCCAGGATCCTGTCCCTGATCAAACCCCAGTTCGAAGCGTCCCGGGGCAGCGTGGCCAGGGGGGGAGTAGTCCGCGACCGCGAACAGCGGCTGCGCATCCTGCTCGAACTGAAACATCAGATCGAAAACCTGGACTTTGCGGTTTTGGCCTGCGCACTGTCCGGGATCAAGGGCAGAAAAGGCAACCAGGAATATTTTTTTCTGTTGCAGAGTGGAAATAAAAATTCAATTGATGATAAAATGATCAGTAATGCCTGCAAAATTTAAAAAAGCAGCGATCGTGGCCAAACCTCATGAGGGCGTGGTTCACTATCTGCAGGAGACCATCGCCACTTTGAACGAGAGCGCCATTGCCTATACCCTGGAAAAAACAGCCGCCCAGTTGCTGCAGATCCGGGAATCCTGCACCCGCGAGGATATCGCCCGCCATGCCGATCTGATAATCGTCCTGGGCGGCGACGGCACTTTTTTGTCCATCGCCAGGCAGGCCGTGGAAGCCCAGGTGCCGGTGGTCGGATTCAATCTTGGTTCGCTGGGATTTCTGACCGCCATGAAAAAGGAATCACTGCGTCAAGGCCTGCGGCATATTTTCAGCGGTCAGGCCGAGATATCCTGGCGCAAGCTGCTGCAGATCGATTTCAAGCGGCAGACGTTCACGGCCCTGAACGACGTGGTCATCAACAAGGGAACAATTGCCCGCATCGTCAATCTCCTGTTGAAAATCGACGGAGCGACGGTGGCTGAGGTCAAGGGCGACGGCCTGATCATCTCCACTCCCACCGGGTCCACGGCCTACTCCATATCGGCCGGCGGGCCGATCGTCAATCCGGCCGTGAACGGCATGGTCATCACTCCCATTTGCCCCCATTCATTGACCTTTCGTCCCCTGGTCGTTCCCGACGACTCGGAAATCTCCGCGCAACTGCTGACCGCCCATATGGATACATATGTGACCATTGACGGCCAGACGGCGCTGCCGATGGAATTCGAGGAGTCCATCCGCGTAAAAATCTATCCCAAGCAGCTGCCCATGCTGGTCGCACCGGACACGAATTATTACAAGCTGCTGTATGACAAATTGAAATGGGGCCTCTAAAACAAGACAGTGTTAGTGATAGTGTTGGTGTTAGGAAAAAACCTTGACGAAATCTGAAATATAAATTCCGATCAAAGATATGGAATCAATTACAAGTAATAATATTCTTCATTGTTATTGCTGGCACTGACACTGACACTTTGAGTTCGTTTAATCCCTGGTCAGGTTCTTGCTGATGATGCGCAGCAGATCTTCGGACTGGAAGGGTTTTGCCAGAAAATCGTGGAAATTTGAGCGGACGGAGCGACTGAATACATCACTGGCGCTGTAGCCGCTGATGGCAATGGCCACGGCTTTCGGGTCAATGGCGCGAATTTTTTCCAGTGTCTTGATGCCGCCGATATCACCAGGGCCGGTCAGGTCAAGAAAAACCAGGTCATAGGGAGCGCCGGCTTTGCGGGCGGCTTGGAATTTTTCCAGGGCTTCCTGGCTCGAGCCCGCCAGGTCGATCCGGTAGGGAGTATCGCGCAGCATATCCACGAACACATCGCGGATGATTTCTTCGTCATCCATCAGCAATATCCTGGCTTGCTGGACCGCGATCGCCTGCAATCGGGGAGAACCGGCCAGCTTTTTGTTCGAAGCGGGGAGATACACGGTGAAGGTCGCTCCCTGGCCTTTGGGGGAATGGACCGTGATGCGCCCGTCGTGCTTGTTGACAATGGAATAGGCGATGGCCAGGCCCAACCCCGAACCGGTTTTCTTGGTAGTGAAATAGGGAATAAATATCCGTTGCAGATTGCCGGCGGCAATGCCCGGTCCGTGATCCTTGACCGTAAGGGAAACATAATGACCTTTGCGCAGGAAGCTGTCGTTTTTTTGCTGAAAATGGTCGTGCAGGCCGATTTCGACCACGCCTCCGGCCGGCATGGCCTCGCGGGCGTTGATCAGCAGATTGTTGATCACCTGGAGGATCTGGGTAACGTCGATCTCACAGTTGGGAACAGGGGTGTCTATCTGCAATTCGGCGCGAATGTTGCTCCCGGAAATGACCAGGGCCAGGGAATCCCTGACCAGGTCGGGCAGGTAGACCACTGTTTTGACCGGGAAACCGCCCTTGGAAAAAGTCAGCAGCTGCTGGGTCAGGCCGCTGGCCTTTAACGCAGCTTTTTCAGCCTTTTCCAGGATGCTTCTGACCTGATCCGCTTCCGATCATCCCCTTGGCCACCGAGATGTTGCCAAGGATGCCGGTCAGCATATTATTGAAATCATGGGCGATGCCGCCTGCCAGTACCCCGACCGATTCGATGTTTTTTGACTTGATGATCTCCTCTTCCATCCTTTTTTTTTCGGTAACGTCCAGGTAGATGACGATGATGCCCAATACTTTGCCGGCGATGACGATGGGTGAGGCGATGATGTGAAAATCCAGCATTTGCCCGGATTTGGTTTTGCGCTTGCCGTCGGCATACACCCTTTCCCCATTGCGGGCCTTTTGGCTTATGGAAAGCGCCTGCTTAATGGTGGCTTCGCTGTTGATCAGGCCGACGAGTTCATGACTCCTGATCTCGTCCAGGCTGAAGCCGAACTGGGAGTAAAATTCCTGGTTCATGTCCAGCACCCGGTTTTGTTCGTCCAGGATGACGATGCCGGCCGGGATGATTTTGAAAAGATTTTCAAAATACGACTTTTGCCGCTTTATCTCCTGGATGCTCTTCCTGACCTTGCTGCGCAGCAGGGCATTGAAAAAAATGAAAACGGCAATGGTAAGCAGCACAGCCAGCACGATCCACAGGTAATTCTCGGAAAGGAAGATCAGGCGTTTTTGGTAATAGGTATGACCGAACCAGCGCTCGTAGGATTGGTTCAATACTCCTTTTTTGTCGCGCTTGGCCTCCCGTAAATATGCGTCCAGCATGGAGACCAGGTACGTTTTTTGCGGATTGACCCCGAAAAAAAGCGGCTCATGGTAAAAGGACCCGGGCATTACCTTGATGCGTGATATTTCCCGATGGTTTTTCAGAATAAAGGAAAGGCTGAAACGGCCGATGAAACCGGCCGCGATTTTTTTCGTGGCCACGGCATTAACGACCTGGATGAAATCATCGTAGGCGCGCAAGCGGCATTGGATGCTTTGCTTTTTCAGGTCTTTTTCGAGCAATTTGGCGTAATAATCGCTTTTCACGATGCCGACTTCAGCACCTTCAAGATCGCTGAGGAGTTTGAAATTGACCGCTTCCCCCATGATGATGTTTGACCAATCCATCAGGATCGATTCGGAATTGTAACGCAGGAACTTGCTTCTTTCCTCATTGAAGGCGATGGGGGCGATGATGTCGATCTCGCCGCGCTTCAACTTCTCGAACAGCTCGTGAAAGGGAGCCTGGACAAATTTCAGATCGATCTGTTTGCCGTAGGCAAAATCGCTGATCACATCCACGATAAAACCGGCCGCGGCCTTGTCCTGGAAAAAAGTCATTGGCGGATTGTCGTAAATTCCCAGGCGCAGGGGAATATTCTGGGCTGACAAAGCGGCTGCCGCCAGCCATATAGCAAGCCAAACCGGTCTTTTCATGACATCTCCCCGGCCTAGATTATATTGAAATTCATGCCGATTGCAAGTGCCTGTCCGGGCAATCGTTTTTTCCGGCACTGCATTAACAAAAAAAACGGCGTGTGCTATAATCATTGCCGAGGTACAAAATGAAAAAAGCGGGCTTTTTATTGATTTTATTGCTTCTGGTCGCGACCGTTTCTCCTGCCAGTAAAAACGATGATTTTTCCCGGGCCATTGCTTATTACCTGATCGGCGACCTGGACCTGGCAAAAAAAAACCTGGACGCCTTCTTCACCTATCGTCCGCAGCCGACCCTCAAGTCAGGCTTCGTCCTGTTGTTTCAGAACGAGAAATGGGAAGCCGCAAAAAAATTCAGTGATTACCTGGAAAGCAACCACCGTTCACTGGAAGCACTTACCGGCATCAGCCTGGCGACCGCCGACATGAAAAACTCTTTGGCCCTTGACAACCTGAACAAGATATTGCGCATGAATCCCGGCTTTGCGCCGGCCTACCTATGCCTGGGCAATGAATATTTTCTGCGCGACAACTTTCCGGCCGCCGCAGAAAATTTCAACCGGAGCCTGAAATACGCCGCCATCCCGGAATTCAAGATCCTGTTGGCGGAATTATTTTTAAAGACCGCCCAGCCGCAGCAGGCGCTGGACCTGATGCGTCCTGAGGCCGAAGCGGCGCCAGGCAATTACTATTTCGCTTTCATGGCCGCCAGGGCCTGTCTGCTCCTTGACGATTGCCCGGAAGCGGATGCTTTTATCGATCGGGCCCTGAACCTCAAGCCGGATGCGCAGCCAGCTCAACTGCTGAAGGGACAGTACCTGTTAAAAGCCGGCGAACTGCGCAAGGCCAAGGCGCTGCTGTCAAAATTGAAGTTCACGGTGTACAACCCGGAGTACAGCCTGACCTATGCCGAGGTGCTGCAAAAGCTCAACGACCGCGGCGCTGCAAAATATCTCTACGAGGTCTTTTCACAAAACCAGTGGGATGCCGGCGTCAACAAGCTTATGGGCTTGTTCAATGTGAAAAAGAAGAACGCCAATGTCCAGAACTGGATCAAGCGCGCCATCCTTGGCGGCATGGATTCCCGGCGGCTGCTGAGGGAGTTCCCCGCCGATTTCTATTACCCCACCTATAATTTTTCGCCGATTTTCTCGGTCAAGAAAATTCAATGGCTGGCCAACAGGCGCATTCTGGTAGCCGGCATCGTGAACAGCGGTGAAAAGGAAAAACTGCTGGTGTTGGACGCCGATTCCCTGAAAACAATAAAATCCTTTGAATATGAAGGTACGATCCAGCAATTTTTCCCTGCGCGCAGACTGGACAAGGTCGTTTTTTCGACCACGGCCGTTGAGAACGAAAAAGTTTACCTCTATACCCTGATTCCCAGTTCCAGCAGTTACATCCTGAAACCGGTCATCGGCTATGCCTTGAAAATGCCCACCGTGCTTGCCGCTTTCAATGACAGCGGCACTGAGGCCTATTTCACGGACGGCAGTTTGGCCGACCTGGCATTTTTGTCTCCGTTTTCCACGGTTTCGGCTTACGGCAGGAAAATGAGCGTTTATCCCAAATATCCTTTTCCGGTCTATTCGTACACTTACAGCAACGATCGCTGGGGCGAGATCAGGAACCGGGAGTACCTGCGCCGCATTCCCCTGCCTCTGCTCCAGAAATATCTCATGGTGGCCGACGCCTGCCAGAATAACCCGGAAATAGCGAAACTGGTCAATAAAGGGGAGAATATCAGCATCACTTCTTCCCAGGAAATGAAAATTCATTTCGGCTCGTCCCCCGACCATTTCCTCATTCATTTTTCTGACCTTAAAAACGCATTCCAGGCCTGGGCCTATGACAGCAACCTCAATAAAGTAAGCAGCTTCAATGAGACGATGTTTCTGGGTGAAAAAAACTATGCCGAACTCGATATCCATGATTTCAACCCGGAGAAGCACGAGATACTGGTCGGCACCAGAGACAAGGAAAAGAGCCTGATCCTTTTCAACTACAGGACGCTGCTTTACAAAAAGCTGGGCAGCGGCGTGCTGGCGGCACGCCTGACTCCCGAACGCGATGCCGTTTACATGCTCATCGAAAGGAGCAAACATTTTTACTTCAGTGAGTCCAGGCTCGAGATCATCCGCCTTTCACCATATGACCGAAATAAGATCAATTCACGCCGTGATTTGAACGGCATCCTCGCCTGTTCAAGCATGAACGGATCGTATTTTACGACCTACAACGGCGAAATGCTGAAATTCAATGAGGACGAGGAATTTTCCAACCTGCAGGTTTCCCTGGCCGGAGCGATCCACCAGGTTTCACCCGACAAGCGCCAGGTCGCCGCCTTCATCAACGGCCGTTTTTACGTTCTGAACTGGTTTGATTGAACCGGCCCGGGGCAGTAAAAAGAAACCCTCAGGACTGACAACATGTCGATACGCAGTGATTTTAAGAAGGTCAAGTATTTTTGCGGCCTGATCTTCAGCCGGGAGCGGAGCGCCGAGGCGGCGCTGGAAATGGTCGCAGAATTCCTGCCGGCCCAGGACGGCCGCTCCGCCGTCATTCCCTTCACCATGACCGATTACTACCAGGCAGAAATGGGCCAACCACTTTTCAGGCAATTCGTATCATTCAAGGATCTGCTGATACCGGAAAAACTTCCCGAAATAAAAATGCGCTGCAACGAAGTGGAAGAACGACTGGCTGTCGATGGCAGGCGAACTGTGAACATCGATCCCGGCTACCTGTCCGACGCCAACGTCATAATCGCCACGGCCAAGAACCATTACCACCGCGTGCCCCTCAGCAACGGCATCTATGCCCATATCGAGTACGTGCTCAAGGACAGCCGCATCAACTTCCTGCCCTGGACCTACCCGGATTTCCAGAGCCAAGCCTACCTGGATTTTTTCAAGGGATTGTACGAGCGCTTCAAGATCGATAAAAAGGGGAGGTAGTGGTCGGGGAGCAGCCGGCCGGGGATCAGCGGCTCACTCCGACCGGCCGGGCGCTGTCGGCCCCCTGGTTGTAGATGGCGGCGTTCACCTTGGCGATATAGCCGGTGTTGTTGTACTTGTAGCCGTTGTTGTACAAAAAGAGGGTGCGGCTGAGATTGCCGCCCGATACTTCATGATACTGCTTCAGTATTTTCAGTCCCAGCTCGATGTTGTAATCGATATCGAAAATTTTGTTTTTGTCGATATTGAGCTCGTCTTTCCAGACCTCGTAGCGCACCTGCATCAGGCCGTAGGCCCCGGCCGAGGAAACGGCCGTGGGGTTGAAGGCGCTTTCCACCTGGATGACCGAGAGGACCAGGTTGGGATGGAAGCCGTAGGCCGGGCTTCTCTGGTAGGCGACATCGACGATCCTGGCGAAATCGGGGAATTTTTTCTGGAAGCTGGCGGCCTTGTATTCCAGCAGGTCGAGGCGCTCGTATTTCTTCCTGTCGGCCAGCTGCTCCTGGTTCAGCTGCAGCAGCTCCCCGTGCAGGTCGCCCAGATAAGAGCGCAGGTATTGGATATGGGCCAGGCTGCGTTCGTAATTGTGGTTGGATTCGACCATTTGCGCCAGCAGCGAGCCGATGGCCAGGACGGTCAGAATCGACAGGGCCACGGCAAACTTTTTTACCGGATTTTTTTGCATCATATGCCACCTGCTTAAAAAGCCCGCATATTGTAAAGGGTTGAAAACAAAAAAGCAAGTCCACGCTGCATTTTCTGTAAATTCAGAACATCTCGATCAGCAGATTTTTCAAGGCCTTGATGCGGTCGCGCAGCCGGGCGGCGTTCTTGAAGTCGAGGCTGGCGGCCATTTTTTTCATGGCAGCCGTTAATTTTTTTATTTCCTTTTCCAGGGCTTCGCGGTTCTTGAAGTCCGCGGGCAGGGCCTCCTGGCTTTTTTTCAGCCAGTAGTCGTCGTCGTGGAAGTCCTTGATCGGGCTCTGCACCGAAGCCGGGGTGATATGATGCTCCTGGTTGTAGGCGATCTGGTAGTTGCGCCGGCGCTCGGATTCGGCTATGGCGTTCTTGACCGAGCGCACCGCGGCGTCGCCGTAGAGGATGACCCTGCCGTCGATGTGGCGCGAGGCGCGGCCGAAGGTCTGGATCAGCGAGGTCTCCGAGCGCAGGAAGCCCTCCTTGTCGGCGTCCAGGATGATGACCAGGGAGACCTCGGGCAGGTCCAGCCCCTCGCGCAGCAGGTTGATGCCGATCAGCACGTCGAATTCCCCCTGGCGCAGTTTCCTGATGATCTTCACCCGGTCCAGGGCCTTGATCTCGGAATGAAGGTAGGCGCAGCGGATGCCCTGCAGGGTGAGGAAATCGGCCAGCTTTTCGGCCATTTTCTTGGTCAGGGTGGTGACCAGCACCCGGCTGGAGCCGATAACCTTGCGGATCTCGGCCAGCATGTCCTGCACCGGGTCTGCGGCTGTTTTTACCACCACGCGGGGATCGACCAGGCCGGTGGGCCGGACCAGGAGATTGGTCACGCGATTGCCCGAGTCGCCGATCTCGAAAGGGGCGGGCGTGGCGGAAACATAAAGGACGTTCTGCAGCCGCGCGGCGATCTCGGGGAAGTTCAGGGGGCGGTTGTCCAGGGCCGACGGCAGCCGGAAACCGAAGTCGACCAACTTGGTCTTGCGCGAGCGGTCGCCGGCGTACATGCCGTTTAGCTGGGGCACGGTCACGTGCGACTCGTCGATGATGGTCAGGAAACCCTTGGGAAAAAAACTGAGCAGGGTGTAGGGGGCTTCGCCGGGGCGGCGTCCGGTCAAGTACAGGGAATAGTTCTCGATGCCCGGACAATGGCCGAACTGCTCGAGCATTTCCATGTCGAAGCGGGTGCGCTGGCGCAGGCGTTCGGCCAGTTCGGTCTGGCCACGGGCGTTGAACCAGGTCAGCCGTTCTTCCAGTTCGGCAGCGATCCTGACCAGCGCTTCCCGTCGGCGGGCCTCGCGATAAAAAAAGAAGTTGATCGGGAAAATGTTGACCTGTTTTTTTTCACCAAGCCAGGCCGCGGTTATGGCGTCGAAAGGGCCGATGCGCTTGATCGCGTCGTTGCTGAAAACCAGGCGCAGCGGATTTTCCTCGCTGCTGGGAAATATCTCGACGATCTGGCCGCGCACCCTGAATTTGCCGCTGTCCATCAGGTCATGGCTGCGGCTGTAGCCCAGCTTCACGAATTGGTCGAGAAGCTCCTTGCGCTCGACACGATCGCCCACGGCGATCCGGAGCTTCTGTTCGAGAAAATCTTCGGGGGCGCCTATGCTGTATATGGCCGAAACCGATGCCACCACGATCGTTTCCCTGGCTTCCAGCAGGTTGCGGGTGGCGTCCAGGCGCAGCCTTTCCAGCTCGGGATTGATGGAAACCTCCTTGGAAATGTAAAGATTTCTCTGCGGTACGAATGCTTCCGGCTGGTAATAATCGTAATAACTGATGAAATAGCCGACGCGATCATTGGGAAAAAAGCCCTTGAATTCCCCGAAAAGCTGGGCGGCCAGCGTCTTGTTGGGTGAAAGGACCAGAGTGGGGACATTCAATCTGGCGATGATCTGGGCCATGGTGAAGGTTTTTCCCGAGCCGGTCACCCCAAGCAGCACCTGCTTGCTGCAGCCGCGGCGGAAATTCCCCACAATTTCGTCTACTGCCGTTTGCTGGGCGGCGGTGATCTGGTAAGGGGAATTCAGGCCGAACATGCGGCGGTCGGTTTCAGCACTCCTCATCGACGCTCTGCTGGGTGGCATCGATGATCAATGCGTTTTTAAGGAATTTATCCAGCACCTCGGTTTTGATCTTTTTCATCTCGTCTTCGGGAAGCGCCAGGTTGTCTTTCTTGAATATCAGGATCAGGTAAAAACGCTGCTCCCATTCGATGCGGGTGAAATATACTTCGATGTCGTGCAGGTTGTTGATGAATTTGCTGATAATTTTCTTTTCCTTGACATAGGAAATGACAAAAATGGTCTTGATGAATTCATTTTTAAACTCATGACGGATGTGCTTGTACTTGACAACCACCCGGTCCATTTCCTGCTTTTTGGCCGCCTTGATGGTCTCGCAAACCAGCTTCATGATCTCGGCCATGATCTTGGGCGGGGTCTCCAGGCGGTAGATCTCATCGAAATTGTAGTAGATCTCCTTGATCAGCAGGGGATTGATGGAACGTACTTCGCTGGTCAGGTCCATCAGGGAACTCATGTCGCTGTCACGCAGACCTTCGTCAAAATCACGGACCTGGCCGTACAGGCCTTTCAAAATGTTCTTGATGAACTGGAAGATGGCGGCAATGGAAATGAATTCGCTAAGAACTATTTTCAGGTTCATGATGTTGATTTCGATGTTGCTTCTGGTAAAGGCGGGGAGGGATGACCGACAGGATCTCGACGCCGTTGCGGCTTTCCAGCAGGCGGATCAGTTTGTTCAGGTTGTTTTTCCTGCTTTGCCTGGAAACCAGGATCAGCTTCAGCTGCATCATGAACTCGTTTTTCTTTTCCACGCTCATGAATACCTGGCTGATGCCGGTGACCTTTAATTCCTCCATCAGGAAGGGGATGATGGCCCGGGCGTAATGCTCATAGCCGCCCACGGACTTGATCTGTGAAAATTTTTCGTCGACCGAGGTGCTGATCAGTTTTTCAAGGGAGCTTTCAATCGATTTGATGGCATCGGGATTCAGCGGCTGGTCATGGCCGTCGACTATCTCGATGCGGTAGATCAGGATCTTTTCCGAGGAAACAAAACTCTTGTGGTGCTTGATGATGTGTCCCGGCACAATGAAATCCAGGGTTTTCAGGAAATTCTCCACGGAAAAATTTTCTTCCCAGCAGCCGAATGTGATGCCGGTAAGGTGCTCGTCCAGGGTCTGGAAATTCCTGATCCTGATCTTCTTGTCGGCCTGGCCGTCGCGTATCTGCTTCTGGAACTTGTAATTGTCGATCACCAGCCTGGCCAGGTCGGTGAGCTTTCTTTCCTGAAGGTATTCCCGGGAACGTGAAGAGAAAAATTTCAGGGTTTCGCCGTTCTCACCGATGATTTCTTCTATATCCGGTCCGCGGTACATTCTTTTGATGGTGTTGATGGTCTGGTTGTAAATCTCGAATTTGATGGTTTCATCTTCCAGGAGCAGGGTTTTGCCCAAAGTGCCCTGCGAGGCTTCCTTGAGGGCGGCCAGGAGATTGCCCTTGTCCTTCAGGAAACGACTGTAATCCTCCGCTGTCTGGATCAGGAAAGAGAGCAGGACAACACCCAGTTTGCGCTCCAGGCTTGTCAGGGTAAATCCCTTTATAAAAAGCACGTTGCCGTGTTTTTGATGGATAATGCCCAGGATCGAATTGGCCATTCCGGTCCAGTCTTCGGCCAGGACGCCCATGACTACGGTCAGCGGCAGTTCTTTTTCTCCCAGCTCTTCCAACTGGATGACCACCTTTTTTTTTGAATTTTCATACAAGTGCAGCAGCTGGACCAGCAGCGCTTTTTGCTGAGGTTGGGGGAAAATTTCCTGTGATTCGTCCAGCATGGCCAGACTGGCAGCGATCTTCTGGCGGGAAATGTGCAGCTTTTTTCCATTCAGTATGCCCTTGATCTGATCCAGTTCATTTGCTGTCACGGCCATGAGCAAAATGTAAACCTTCCCCGGCTAATTGTCAAGACGCCGCCCGAGCTTGACTTTGCCGGCCCTGGTCCTCTATTATGTTTCGGGCCGGCCCCTGGCCCGACCTGAAGGAGCACAGCCATGAAGCAACGTTGTCCCTGGTGCTTGTCTGATCCGCTTTATATAGATTACCACGATCGTGAATGGGGAGTGCCCGTGCAAGATGACCGCAAATGGTTCGAGTTCCTGGTTTTAGAGGGCGCCCAGGCCGGTTTGAGTTGGTTTTTAGTATTGAAAAAAAGGGAAAACTACCGCCGGGCCTACGATGGTTTCGATTTCGACAAGGTCGCGCTCTACGGGCCTGAAAAGATCGCCGCCTTGTTGGCCGATGCGGGATTGATCCGCAACCGCAGCAAGATAGCGGCTTCCGTGGGCAATGCCAGGGCTTTTATAAAAATAAGGGAGGAATTCGGCAGTTTTGACAACTATATCTGGCCGTTCGTGGGCAACCGCCCCATCCAGAACCGCTGGAAAACGCTGGCCCAACTGCCGGTCCGCACTGAATTGTCGGATTCTCTAAGCAAAGACCTGGTGCGACGCGGCTTCAAATTCGTTGGTTCCACCATTATCTACGCCCATATGCAGGCCACGGGAATGGTCAACGATCATCTTATTGATTGTTTTCGCTACCAGGAAGTTCAGGAAAAATATATTAATTAATTTTATAAGGGTATTGACAAAAAATAAACTGTGAGTTAAAATAAGTTACGTAAAGTAAAATAATTTACCTTGAGTATATTTTATTTACCGGAGGCAAGCTTTGATTGCAACCAAAGAAGACGCAATGCGTGATTTCATACTGCAAAATTTCGAAGAGATTTTTACAATCAATGGCTACAAAAAAACTTCCATGGACATGATCGCCAAGAAATGCGGAATTTCCAAGCCCACCCTGTACAACTATTTCGACAGCAAATACATGCTGTTCACAGGACTCTGGCAGCGCTTTCAAAAAGAGATCGCGGCCCTGACCAATGATCTCATGGCCAACAGCACGGACAAGTACCGGACCATCGAAGACATCATCGACCTTTCGCTGTCCATGGTGCAGCAGAAACGTAATTTTTTAAGAATGATCATTCGCGAACACCACATGATCCTCCATGAGAACATCGAAGAACATTTGCACTTGCAATTGCGTATCAGGCACGAGATTGTCATGGCCCTGGGCAATTTCATCAAAGACATAGTGCGCCAGGACATTCTTGATGATTTCAATGAGGAAATGCTCGGCACCATCATGAATAACATGCTGGAAAGCGCTTTTTTGGAATCGGTTTTGGGTGACGGCATCGACCATGAAAAACAAAAAGAATTGATCATGAAAGTTTTGAAACACGGCATTCTGGCCTAGGAGGCATCGATGAAAAAAGCATTATTGGCACTACTGCTGCTGGCCGTTGCGGGATTCTGCCAGGATCCCGCCATGGACCTGACCGTGGACCAGGCGATCCAGCTGGCGCTGGTCAACAACCCGACCCTGCAGGTCAGCCAGCAGGAGGTCAGGCAATATCGTTACCGCCTGATGCAGAACTTCGGCTTCCTGCCGGAAGTGACCCTGCAGGGATCCAAGATACTTGATGAAAAGCTGATGACCATCGAGATCCCGCCATTCTATCCCGGCGCCGAGCCGACCCAGGCCACCCTGCGCTTCCAAAAGAACTACGCCTTCTCTTTCCAGATCGTTCAGCCCGTGTTTACAGGCGGAAAAATCTACTTCAACTACAAGAACGCCGAACTGGACCTGCGCCTGGCCAAGGAGAAGGAAAAGAACTCCCGGGCCGACACGGTCCTCGGCGTGCGCAAAGCCTTCTACAACATCCAGATCCTGCAGGAGCTGCTCCAGGCCCACCGCGAGGCCTATGCCCTTGCCGAAGGCAACTTCCATAACGTGCAGAACAGCTTCGGCCTGGGCATGGCTTCTCAGTACGACCTGTTGCGCGCCGAATTGGCCTTCAGCGCCGTCAAGCCCGACGTACTGCGCGTGGAGAACCTGCTGGAAACATCCATCCTGGGATTGAAGCTGATGCTGGGCTTGCCGCCCGTGCAGGAAATCCGTTTGCAGGGGGAGCTGGGCTACCGCCAAATGCAGCTGGAATTGGCCAGCCTTCTGCAGAACTCGCTGCAAAAGCGCTCGGAACTGCGGCAACTGCAGATGCAGAAGCAAAAGGTGGAGAACCTGCTGAAGATCACCTGGGCGCAATACATCCCGAACTTCTCCCTGGTGGCCAGTTACAACTACCAATCCGACTACTTTAAATTCAGCAAAAACAACTGGGATAATTATTACAATATCTCGCTGGGGATCAGCTTCCCGATATTCACCGGCCTGAAGCGCAGTGCCCAGATCGGCGAGATGCAGGTGATGAAAAAGATCATGGACCTGAACGTCCGGCAGCTTAGCGATGCCACGCGCCTGCAGGTCGAGAGCGGCTACCGCACCATCAGCCAGGAATATGAGAATATCCAGATGGGGCTGAAGAACGTGGAGAGCGCCAGGGAAGGCGTGCGCATCGCCGAACTGAGCTACAAGGAGGGAATGATCACCATCCTGGAACTGAATTCTTCCTACAATGAACTGACCCGGGCCAAGGTCAACTACCTGCAGGCCCTGTATAACTATAATATCGCCATTGCCGAATTGGAAAAAATCACTGGCATCAATTTAAACGGAGGTGTCGCATGAAAAGAATTTTAATCGCATTACTGGTTGTGGTTTTTGCTTTGTCATTTTGCGCAAAAAAAAGTGATGTGGCCGAGCTGCAACAGAAGCCGCTGCTGGTCAAGGCTGAACTGATGCAGAAGGATACTCTGGCAATATATTTCAATTATAAGGGGACGGTCAGCGCCTGGAAGACGGCCAATATCGCCCCCGATGCTTCCGGCCGCGTGGGCCGCATCCTGAAGAAACAGGGCGACAAGGTCGGCCAGGGCGAGCTGCTGGCCACTCTGGACATGACATCGCTGGAATTGATGCAGAAGCAGGCGCGGGCGGCCATGGCCGTGGCCCAGACCGCCTTTCAGAACGCCAAGCTCAACGCGGAGCGCATGAAAAAAATGCTGGAGAACAAGGCCATCTCGCAGATGCAGTACGAGAACACCCAGCTGGCCCTCGACGCCGCCGACACGCAAGCGAAGAGCGCCCGGGCCAACCTGGACCTGGTGGATTACACCGCAAAAAATGCCTTTATGAAGGCGCCCTTTGCCGGCGTGATCGCGGCCAAGAACATGGAAGAGGGCGACATGATCAACCCCATGATGGGCATGGGCCAGAGCATCCTGACCCTGATGGACCTGTCCAAGGTCAAGGTCACGGTGGACGCCCCGGCCGAGGAGATCGAGAAGATCAGGATCGGCCAGAAATGCCTGGTCAGGATATCGTCGCGCCCGGGCGAAACTTTTATCGGTGAGGTCTATTCCAAAAACCTGGCCGCCGATCCGCTCTCCAAGACCTTCAAGGTGGAGATCAGGATCGACAACCCGGAGATGAAGATCAAGGCCGGTGTGTACGCCGATATTTCCATCGAATACATCCGCAGGGAGAACGTTTACCTGCTGCCGCTTTCCGCCCTTCTGAGCGGGGACAAGGAAGTGATGGTCAACGAAAACGGCACGGCCCGCAAGCGTGCCGTCACCATCGGCGCGAAGAACGGCACCCGTTTTGAAGTGATCGCCGGTGTGCGCCCGGACGAGCTGGTGCTCGTTGAAGGCAATTATGACCTGAAAGAAGGCACCACCATCGTCATGGCTGGAGACAAAAAATGAAGATCGTCGATTTTTCACTGAAAAAACGGGTGACCATGTCCATGGTGGTCCTGGTCATCGTCATCCTGGGCATGATCTCCTTCACCAAGCTGGGCCTGGACATGCTGCCAGACATGGATTACCCCTATATCACCGTAATAACGACCTATGGCGGCGTCTCCTCCGAAGATATCGAGCAGAACATAACCCGTCCGGTCGAGCAGTGGATTTCCACGGTCTCGGGCATCAAGGACCTCAAGTCCATATCTTTGGAGGGGCAATCGGTGGTCATGGTCGAGTTTGAATGGGGGACCAACCTCGACTTCGCCGCCCAGGACATACGCGACACCATCGGCATGTACTCGCAATTCCTGCCCTCCGGGGCCGATGAACCCTTCGTCATGAAGTTCAATTTCTCGCAGATGCCGATCATCGCCTACGGCATCACCGGCGGCAACATGAGCCTGAGCAAGCTGCGCGATTACATCGACAACGAGGTGGCCACCCGCCTGGAGCGCATCGAGGGCGTGGCCTCGACCGCGGTCTTTTCGCCCGAGATGAACGAGGTACTGGTCAGCATAGACAAGGGCAAGCTCGAGTCGCGCGGCCTGAACATCGGCCAGGTGGAAATGGCCATCCAGGCATCGAACATCAACCTGCCGGCCGGCTATATGACCGAGAACCACAAGGAATTCCTGCTGCGCTCCATGGGCGAGTTCAAGACCTTTTCCGAGATCGGCGACATCCTGGTCGGCATGAGCCGCAGCGGCGCGCCGATCTTCCTCAAGGACCTCGGCACCGTGAAGGAAGCCGCGAAGGAGGCCCGCCTGAAACTGCGCCTCAACGGCACCAAGGGCGTCATGATGATGGTTACCAAGAGCTCCGGCGCCAACTCGGTGCTGGTCGCCCGCCAGGTGAAGAAAGTGCTGGCCGCGGTCGAGCCTACCCTCAAGGGCGGGGTCAAGTTCCATGTCTGGCTCGACATGTCGCGCATTATCGAAATGATGTCCGGAAAAGCGACCAAGAACATCATCATTGGCGGACTCCTGGCCATGCTGCTCATCTTCCTCTTTTTGCGCAATCTCAAGCCCACCATTGCCATCGGCATCACCATCCCGCTGTCCATCGTTGTGGCCTTCATCGCTTTCTATATAATGGGCTACACTCTGAATTTGATCACCCTGGGAGGGCTGGCCTTGGGGGTGGGCATGCTTGTCGACAATGCCGTGGTGGTCATCGAGAACATCTTCCGCCACCTGCAGGAGGGCATGAGCCCCACCGAGGCGGCGCGCACGGGCACTTCCGAGGTCGGGCTCGCCATTACCGGCTCCACCCTGACCACCGTGGCCGTCTTCTTCCCCATGGTGTTCGCCACCGGCATCGCCGGCCGCATGGCGCAGAGCCTGGCCGTCTCGGTGATCATCGCCCTGATGGCTTCGCTGTTCGTGGCCCTGACCATCGTGCCCATGCTGGCCGCCTGGATGTTCCGTGCCCAAAGGAAAAAAGGGGTGCAAACGGCCGAAGGGACCGTCGACCTGGGCGAGGACAAGTTCACCCCGGCGCGCAACCTCTATGAGGGCTGGCTGCGCAAGGCCCTGGTCCATAGAAAAAAAGTGCTGCTCGGCATCATTGCCGCCTTTGTCATGGCCATGATCGGCGCCACCTTCCTGGGTACGGAGTTCATGCCCGCCACCGACAGCGCCATGCTCTACCTGAAGCTCTCCATGCCGATCGGCACCAATGTCGACGAGACCGACCGCATCGTCAAGTACGTCGAGGAGCAGTCGCTCAAAGACCCCAACGTCATCACCACCTTCGTCCAGGTCGGCACCAGCGAGATGAGCGCCCAGGACACGGCCAGCGGCACCGGCGCCGCCGGCTCATACGAGGCGATCATCTATGCTTATCTCAAGCCCAGCGGCGAGAGGAAGGAGTCGGACAAACAGATCCTGGAGCGCTGGCGACGGTCGTTCCCCACGCTGGAGAACAGCCGTATTACGGCCATCGACATCGCCGGCGCCTCGATGATGGGCTCCTCCAACAATCCCATCGAGATCAACTGCTTCGGCCGCGACATGACCCAGCTCGAGCGCATCGCCGAGAGCGTCCGCGCCAGGATCGTCGACATCGAGGGGTTGCGCGACGTCAAGGTCTCCCTGGAGAAGAGCAAGCCCGAACTGCAGCTGCACATCAAGAAGGAAGAGGCCTCCAAGTTGGGGCTGACCCCCTACGCCATATCCAGCCAGGTCCGTACCTATACCATCGGCACTGTTGTATCGCGCATGATTTTGGAAGGGGAGGACCGCGACATTCGCGTGCAGCTCGATGAGAGCGACCGCACTTCCATCGCCGACCTGAAAAAACTTCCCATCCAGACACCGACCGGGACCAAGGTCTACCTCTCCGAGGTGGCTGATTTCAAGAGCCTCTTCGGCCCGGTGCGCATCGACCGCGAGAACATGGTGCGCAAGGTCACTGTCGGGGCCAACTTCGTAGGCCGCGACCTGGGCTCAATCGTCAAGGAGATCAAGGCCAAGACCGCCGGTATCAGTTCCCGCCTGCCCGAGGGCTATTTCATCGAGCAGGCCGGCCAGTACGAAAACATGACCGAGACCTTCACCACCCTGGGCTTTGCCCTGCTGATCGCCCTGGTGCTGGTCTTCGCCGTCATGGCCTCGCTCTATGAGAACCTGAAATTCCCGTTCATCAACATGTTCACCATCCCCCTGGGCTTCATCGGCGTGGTAGTTATGCTGGCCCTCACCCACACGACCATCAACATGGGCGCCATCATGGGCTTCATCATTTTCACCGGCATCGCCGTAAACAACGGCATCGTCATGGTAGACTATATCAACCAGCTCATCGGCACCGGCATGGAACGCCTGGAAGCCGTGGTCAAGGGGGCGGCGACGCGCCTGCGGCCGGTCCTGATCACCTCGATCACCACTATCGCCGGCATGGTGCCCATGGCCCTGACCACCAAGCAGGGCGGCGAGATGAGCGCTCCCATGGCCGTCGCGGTGATCGGCGGCCTCTCCGCCACGATATTTCTCACCCAGTTCTTCATACCGATCCTGTACACCTATTTCGCCAAGATCAAGACCAAGTAGAAGCTTCCAGCGGGGGCGGGGAGTGCCCCCGCGACCTATTTGTTGGTATCAGTAATGTATTGGTGGAATTGGTGTTTCAAAAACTCGGTAAGAATGGTCATTGGAATTTCATATAATGCTTTTTCTAACCAATCACTAATCACTTGTTGCTAATCACATCTCACGCCGGACGGTGGAATCCGCTTCGCTAACGATATTAGAATGCTGTTTGAAATTATCTTCAAACTCGTAATACACTGAATCACTCTGTTACCACTAATCACTTGTTCTAAACATATGCCGGAGGGGGGAATCGAACCCCCACGAGGTTGCCCTCCCGGGATTTTAAGTCCCGTGCGTCTGCCAATTCCGCCACCCCGGCCCGATTACCGATGGTAGCATAAGCGCCGGCAGCGGTCAAGGCAGGGTTTTCGCCACTTCCATCCACTCCGGCATTTTTCTTCCTGGCAGCGACAAATGGCTTGAAATTATGATAAAATAAAAGCCAATGCTGAAAAAAATCACGATTTTGCTCGGGATCGTGCTTTTCATTTCCTGCCAGGCCCGCAAACCCGAGCTTCTGCCTCCGTCCGGGCCTTATTTTCAATCCCTGAGCATCAAATTCAATTTCCACGACGGCGAAAGCAAACAAAACGGCCGCATCCACTGGCGTTTTGATGATCACTACGCTAAATTCCTTTTTTTTACCCCGCTCAACCAGGTAGGCCTGGAACTGAATGTCGCCGGCGAAGAAGCCGTGCTGCTTAATTTTGCCAAAAAAATATTCTGGAAGGGGGAGTTCGTTTCCCTGCTGCAGCGGCTGTGGGGCATCGAACTGACCCTGGATGATTTGAAGCAGATCCTGGTCAAAGGCCAGGTCCCGCATGACGAACTCAAAGGCAGGGGGATCTCGGTCTCCCTGAAAAAAAACAGCGGCAGCGGCAGCCCCGAGTCGGTCAGGTTTCGCCTTGGCTCAAGCCGATCTGACCCTGAAGATTTCCCGACGTGAATTCCGCCCGGGTCAAATCGTTCTCATCGATTACAGCGGCCGTTATCGGGCTGCCGACCTCGCAAGCGTGCTGGGCGATGATTGAACTGCGCTCTTTCGCCAAGATCAACCTGGGGTTGGAGATCACCGGCAAAAGGGCGGATGGCTACCATACCTTGCGGACCATCTTCCAGACCATAGATTTGAGCGATGTATTGCGGCTGCAAGAAAATCCGCTGCCCCGCATCACCTTGAAAGGTTCCGACCCGCGCCTGGCCTGGGACGACAGCAACACCATCGCCCGCGCCTGCCGGCTGATCTATGAAAACTATCCCCTGCGCAGCGGCTTTGACATCACGGTAAGCAAGCATATTCCTCCCGGATCGGGACTGGGAGGCGGCAGCGGCAACGCCGCCGTCATGCTGCTTTTTCTCAACCAGTACTTCAATTTGAACATCCCTTTAGCGGAGTTGAATGAAATGGCGGCCGGTTTGGGGGCCGATGTGCCTTTTTTTCTCATCGGCGGCACGGTTCTGGGCGAAGGGATAGGGGAGTTGCTGTCCCCCCTGCCTGAAATCCGCGCCCGTCCCATTGCCTTGTTCATTCCGCCTCAGCGCGTTTCCACGGCGTTGATTTTTTCCCGCTGGCGCTTGACAAAAGCCCTGTTTCCCAGTAAAATAAAACTCTTCCTGAGAAGAAGAGATTTCTCCATTTTAGAAAATGAACTGGAAAGCGTTACTTTTGATTTATTTCCGGAAATCAGGGAAATCAAGCGGAAAATGTTGCGAGGAGGATGCGATCTCGTGCAAATGACAGGCAGTGGTTCAGCGGTATTCGCTATCGGCCCGGCAAGAAAAATGGCTGCCTTGCCCGCGATTCTGCCCGGCGTGATACAGACCCGGACCATGACCAGAAAAAATTATCAGGAGCGAATTGGGGTGTGGCCAAGCGGTAAGGCATCGGCCTTTGGAGCCGAGATTCGTAGGTTCGAATCCTACCGCCCCAGAAAAACCCGATGACAAACGAGAATAAATTTTTGATTTTTTCCGGTTCTGCCAATGAGAAACTTGCCGGCGAAATCGCCAGGAACCTGCACCGCACGCTGGGTCAGTCGGTATTGGATGTGTTTTCCGACGGCGAGATCCGTTTTCAGAGCCACGAAAACGTCCGCGGCGCCGATGTGTTCATCGTGCAATCACTGTGCGCGGACAGCAATTTCCATATCATGGAACTGCTGCTGATGGCCGATGCTTTCAAAAGGGCCTCGGCCCGCCGCATCACGGCCGTGATCGCCTATTACGCTTATGCCCGCCAGGACCGCAAGGACAGGCCCAGGGTCGCCATTTCGGCGCGGCTGCTCGCCGATCTGCTGGAAACCGCCGGTTTTTCCCGGGTCCTGACCATAGACCTTCACGCCGCCCAAATCCAGGGTTTTTTCAACATTCCCGTCGACAACCTCATGGCCCTGCCTGTCTTCATTTCCCATTTCAAAAGGATGAAACTGCAGGACCTGGTCATCGTTTCTCCCGACGCCGGCGGCGTGGAAAGGGCTCGTTTATTCGCGCGCAAGCTGAACGCCGACCTGGCCATCGCCGATAAAAAAAGGACGGCTCCGAACGTGGCCGAGTTGATGCATATCATCGGTGACGTGGAGAACAAGAACGCCATCATCGTCGACGACATCATCGATACCGCCGGCACCCTGAGCGCGACCATCAACGCCCTGAAAAAGAATGGTGCCAAAAAAGGTCTTTGCCGCCTGCACCCACGGCATATTTTCCGGAAATGCCCTGGCCAGGATCAACGAGGCGCCCCTGGAAAAAATATTCGTCACCAACACCATTCCCTTGCACTGCCGCCCGGATGAATGCCAGAAGATCGAAGTGCTTTCCGTATCCAAGCTCTTCGCCGACGCCATTGCCAGCATCCACAGGGAAACTTCCGTTTCGAAATTATTTTTGTAAAAATAAAAGAGGTGAAAATGGAAAATTTGATCACGATCAACGCGGAACTGAGAAAGGAAATAAGCAAGCAGGCCCGCAAGGGACTGCGGGCCCAGGGCAAGATCCCGGCCATTCTTTACGGCATCAGCGCCGAAAGCATCCCCATCGCGGTGAACATGAGCGACATCAAGGGCATCCTGAAATCAGAGAACAAGGAAAACTCGATCCTGCGCATCACCCAGGGCGAAAAATCCAAATTCGACGCCATGATCAAGGATATTCAGTACGATTATCTGTCAGACCACATCATCCATGTCGATTTCATCCGCATCGACCTTAACAAGCCTGTGGAAGTCGAAGTGCCCGTGGTGCTCGAAGGCGAACCCATCGGTGTCAAGACCGAGGACGGTCTGCTGGAATTCATTTCCCGCGAATTGCTGGTGCGCAGCTTGCCCACCAGTATTCCCAAGGAGATCCGTGTGGATATTTCGGCCCTGCATATCGGCCAGTCAATCAAGGTGGAGACCCTGGCCAAAACCGAAGCCTATCAAATCATCTCTCCGGCCAATACTGTGATCTGCGCTGTGGCCGCCAAAGCCAAGGAAGAAGTCGTTGAGGTGGAAGAGGTCGCTGCAGAAGCCGTTGAAGGCGCTGAAGCCGCACCGGAAGCCGCCGCCGGCATGGAGAAAGCCAAGGAAACAGACAAGGATAAGGACAAAGGCAAAGATAAGGACAAAGGCAAAGGCAAAAAGGAGGGATAAATTTTTGTTTTCATCGGTTTGGGTAATCCAGATAAAATATATGAAAAAAGCCCGCACAATGCCGGATTCATGTGCATCGAGGAGATCTGCCGCCGTCACGACATCGCTTTGGCCGGCCTGGGCAGGATCCTGCAATACAAAAAAACGCGCATCTGCGGTCAAGATGTCGTCCTGGCCAAACCCATGACTTATATGAACGAATCGGGACTTGCCGTTCACAAGCTGCAAAAAATGTTCTCGTTCGCTTATGCCGATATGCTGGTGATCTATGATGACATCGACCTGCCGCTGGGCAGCATCCGCATCCGCGCCAGCGGGAGCTCCGGCACCCACAAGGGAATGCGCTCGGTGATCCAGCATTGCGGCACCCAGGATTTTCCCCGCCTGCGCATCGGCATTCGCAATCCCGGCCGCAGAAGCGCGGACATCATACGCTATGTATTGAAGCCCCTCAGGGGCCAGGCCTTTGCCAAGCTTCAGGAAGGAGTCGTCAGTGCCGCTGAAGCGGCGCAAATGATTCTGGAAAATGATATTCACAGTACCATGAATATATTCAACAGGAGAAAGAACTCCTTGCTTCTTCAAAAAGAAGAGGCTAAAACATCCACAAGGAGGAAAAATGATCAGCAGGTATGAGATTGGCTTCATCATAACCCCCGAGGTCAATGAGGAAGAAGTCAAAAAAATCATCGAGTCCATCACCGCCACCATCAAGAAAGCCAAGGGCGTCATTGAAAATCTTGATGAATGGGGAAGAAAAAAAATGGCCTTTCCAATTAAAAAAAACCTGGAAGGCTATTACGTGTTCATCCAGACCGAAGTCGACGGCGCGATCATCACCACCCTGGAAAGGCGCCTGAAGCAAATGGAAAAAGTGCTGCGCTTCATTACTCTGCGGCTTGATGACAAGCTGAAGAAATCCAACAAACTGACCAAAAAATGGGCCAAGATCGACAAGATCCGCAAAAAGACCATGGAGAGCCGCAGCGAGGAAAGGGAAAGCGAAGATTTTTCAGAGAAAGAGGAGGAATCAGATGCAGATGAGAAGTAGTAGCGGTGACGGCAAACCCCCCAAAAAATATTATTCGGCGCGCAAGAAATACTGCGCATTCTGCAAGGACAAGATCACGCTGATCGATTACAAGAATCACAAAAATCTGGAGAATTTCATTTCCGAGACCGGGCGTATTTTTCCGGCCCGGGTCAGCGGCACCTGCGCCTATCACCAGAAGCAATTGTCCAAGGCCATCAAGAGAGCCAGGCAGATGGCTTTGCTCAGATTCACCGAAGAAAAAAAGAGGATCACATGAAAGTCATATTGACCTCGGATGTCGAAAAAGTCGGCAGCCTGGGAGACATCATCGAAGTGAAAAAGGGCTTTGCCCGCAATTTCCTCATGCCCAGGAAGCTGGCCATGGAAATCACCGCCCACAACGTTGCGCTCATGGAAGGCAAGAAGAAGAAACACCAGAAAAAGCTGGAATTGGAAAAGCTCTCCGCCGTCGAGCAGAAACAAAAGCTGGACGGGGTGTCCATCTCCATTAAAAAGAAAGCCGGAGAGAACGATGTCTTGTTCGGTTCGGTCACCACGGCCGAGATCGAAAAAGAACTCGCCGCCATCGGCATCAGCGTGGAAAGAAAGAAAATCCATCTCGAAGAGCCCATCAAAAAGCTGGGGGTTTTCGCCGGCAAGATCAAATTATTCAAGGATGTGGATGCAGAAATCAAGATTGAAGTTTTGAAGGACGGCGAAGAAACTCCGGATTAACCGGACCCATGGCGCTTGAATTAAACCTGGCCCTGCCCCACGACGAAATAGCCGAGAAAGCTCTGCTGGGAGCGATGCTGATCGACAATCGCTACGTCAATCAGGTCTTTGCCGAGATCAGCAGCGATGATTTTTTTCGCGAGGCCCATATCCTGATCGCCCAGGCCGTCCTGCAACTGGTCAACAGCGATTCCGCCGCCGACATCATCACTATTTCCAGTTTTCTGGAAAAAAAGAAAAAACTGCAGTTTGTCGGCGGCCATGCCTTCGTCACCTCCCTGGTCGACGATATCCCGGAAAACCTCGATATCAAGGAATACATCAAGATCGTCAAGGATCGCTCGACGCTGCGCAAGATCATTTTGACCTCGCGGAACATCATTCAGAAAGGCGGGGAACCGGCTGCCGACACCATCAGCCTGCTCAACGAAATGCAGGAAGACATCATCAAGATCTCCGAGGACCGCATAAAAAAAGGGTTTGTTTCCACCGCCGAAATGATCCCCGAAGCCATGGATCTGATCGAGAAGATCCAGAAGGGAGGGGAGAGCCAGGGACTGAAGACGGGTTATTACGATCTGGACGACATCACTTCCGGTTTTCAGAACGGCGACCTGATAGTTTTTGCCGCCCGCCCTTCCATGGGCAAGACGGCGTTGGCGCTGAATATCGCCGTGAACATGGCCATCAAGGAAGAAAAAGCCGTGGCTTTCTATTCCATAGAAATGTCGAAGATACAGGTGCTGATGCGCATGATGGCCATCCATGCCAAGGTCAGCATGAGCTCGATCCGCACCGCCAAACCCCACCTGACCAACAAGGAATGGCATGACCTTGAGCTGGCAGCTTCCGAACTGCAGAAAGCCAAATTGTACATCGACGACTCGGCCTCCCTTTCCATAGTGGAGATGAAGGCCAGGGCCAGGAAACTGAAAGCGGAAAAGAACCTGGACATCATTTTTGTCGACTATCTGCAATTGATCAAGGTGACGGCCGAGAACCTGCGCCGCAGCGATACCCGGGCCCAGGAAGTGGCCGTCATCACGGCCGCCCTCAAGGAATTGGCCAAGGAACTGCAGATCCCGGTCGTGGCCATGGCCCAGCTGAACCGTTCACCGGAAACCAGGGGCGGCAAAAGGGAGAAAGGCCCGAAATATCAGCTTTCCGACCTCAAGGAGAGCGGTTCCATCGAGCAGGACGCCGACGTGGTGATCTTCATTCACCGTGACGACCAGTTCGACAAGGACTCGGAACGCAAGGGCGAAGCCGACCTGATCGTTGCCAAGCAGAGGAACGGCCCGACCGGAAAGATCGTCCTGGCTTTCCTCGACAAATTCACCAAGTTTGCCAATATGGAATTCCACGAGAGGGAATAGTGCGGGTGAACAGGATCGGGCAGCCGCTCTCCAGCTTTGCCCGCAAAAGCGGCGAAATCTTCATTTTGACGGTCAAGGCGATCGCTTTGATCTTCAAACGACCGTTCAACTTCCGCATGATCGAGAACCACCTCTACCTGGACGGGATCAAGTCCATACCGGTCATTTTTTTGATGGCCGTGTTTACGGGCGGCGTTCTGGCCCTGCAGAGCTATTACGGCCTGCAGCGTTTCGGCGCTGAGGTATTCACCGGTTCCCTGGTCGGGGTCAGCCTGACCAAAGAGCTGATCCCGGTGCTGACCGGTCTGATGCTGGCCGGCAGGGTCAGCGCTTCCTACAGCGCCGAGATCGGCACCATGGTTGTCACCGAGCAGGTCGACGCCCTGTTCACTTTCGGAGTCAACCCGGTTAAATACCTGGTCAGCCCGCGCCTGGTCGCCCTGGTCATCATGACCCCCCTGCTCACCCTTTTCGGCGATTTTGTCGGCATCATGGGCGGCAGGCTGGTGGCCGCGCTGGTGGTCCACCAGAATCCCAATTTGTTCGATTCCCAGCTCTTTGTCTCCCTGGAGATATGGGATGTGCTGTCGGGATTGATCAAGTCCGTTTTTTTCGGGTTGACCATCGCCGTTATCGGCAGCTATTTCGGTTTGAAAACCGAAGGCGGGGCCAAGGGGGTGGGGCAGGCCACCACCACCGCCGTTGTTGTGTCCTCGGTGATCATCCTGGTTTCCGACTTCTTCTGGACCAAGATCCTGCCCTTCAGCCTGCGATGATCGAAATCCGCGATCTTCATAAATCGTTCGCCGATAAAAAGGTCCTGCAGGGAGTGAACCTGGTCATCGAACCCGGTCAGACAACGACCATTATCGGCGGCAGCGGCAGCGGCAAGAGCGTCCTTTTCAAGCATATCATCGGCCTGATGAAGCCCGATTCCGGATCCATTCTGGTCGAAGGCGAGGACATCACCAAAATGAAGGAAAGCGACCTCTACCGCATGGTGGACAAGTTCGGCATGGTCTTTCAAAGCGGAGCCCTTTTCGATTCCTTGAGCGTGGGCGAGAACGTGGCCTTCGGCATTAAAGAATCGCAAGGATATGGATGCCGCGGCCATCGATTTGATAATCGAGCGCAGCCTGAACCAGGTCGGGCTCTCCGATATAGCCCGGTTGCTGCCTGCGGAACTCAGCGGCGGCATGAAAAAAAGGGTGGCCATCGCCCGGGTCATTGCCAAGGAGCCGGCCATCATCATGTTCGACGAGCCCACCACCGGCCTGGACCCGATCATGGCCGACATGATCAACGAGCTGATCATCAAGGTCAGCGCCGACCCGGAGATCACGTCCATCGTCATTACCCACGATATGGTCAGCGCTTACAAGATCTCCGACAAAATTGCGGTTCTTTTCGAAGGAGAGATCATTGAAACCGGCAGTCCCGAGGAGATCCGCAACACCAAAAACGCCGTGGTACGGCAATTCATCGAAGGCAGGGCCGAAGGACCTATCAAGATAAGGTGAAAATATGAAGAAAGAAATTAAACTGGGTGTTTTTCTGATTGCCGTTTTCATCGTTTTTTCCTATTTCATCATCAAAACCGAATCCTGCAGCGAATTCTTTTCCAAGGGCAAACGCTATCCGATTTACGGCAAATTCGCATCGGTTGCCGGCATGTATACGACCGCGCCGGTGCGCCTGGCCGGGGTGAAGATCGGCCTCGTGGGTAAAATAACCCTCGAAGGGCGCAAGGCCGTGGTGCGCATGATGATCAACAAGCGCTACCGTATCCTGGATGACGCCCGGGCCAGCATTTCAACCATCGGCTTTGTAGGTGAAAAATACATCGAGATCGTTTACAAGGATGAATTCAACAATCCCCGTCACCAGGGAAATCGAGCCCGGGGGCGAAATACTGGTGATCGAACCTTTCAATCTTGACGAACTGAAGGCCAAATTCGACAATATTTACGAACGCACCATCCAGATCACCGATTCCATCAATGAAATCATTTCCGACAAGTATTCCAAGGAGTCCCTGCGGGCGTCTTTCATCAATTTCAAGATCGATCACCGAGTCGCTGAATTCCATGCTCGCTGAAAACGGCCAGGTCGGCCGCGTCCTGGAGAACTCTCGCAGATCTCGCTGAAAATGTCAAGAGACCGTGGACCATGGTGCCGATCACTTTGATCGAGGAAATGGATTCGGCTTTCGCCGACGGCCAGCAGGGCCTGCTCAAGGAATTTCAAGGACCGGCCGCTAAGATCGAAAAGATCAGCCGTCGACCTGTCCGCAGATCAGCGACGATCTGCGCCAGGGCAAGGGCACGGCCGGGAAACTGCTCCAGGACGAAGCCTTGTATAAAAAGATCGACGATTCGGTCGGCACGGTCCAGTCCATGCTGAAGGACCTGGAAAAAAAGAAAAAAAACCTGGATGCCATCACCTTCAATTATGCCGTTCATTTCGACTATTTTACCAGACTGAATAAAGCCCGCTCGGCACTGGCAATGGACATCTCCGCGCCGAGCTTTCTGATCATGACCGGAGTGAACGAGGATCCCGTCAGTGGCGATCCGCGCTTCACCGCCCTGGGCGGTAAAAAAATCTCGGCTTTTTCAGTAAGCGCCGGGCTGATCGAATCGGATCTGGGCGCGGCCTTGAGCCTGAGCATTCTGGACAACAGGCTGAGCCTCGATATGTATGCATACCGGTTCAACCGTGAAAAGAATCCGCTTTTGAAATCCATGCTGCGTTTTTCACTGTCGAAAAACATCCATGTCCAGGCCGGTTATTACGATCTGCTGCAGCCGCAGAACCGTGAATTCATGATAGGGATCAGTTTCGGCAACTAATAATATGAAGAGTACCGGCCAGTTCGAATGCATCGAGTGCGGATTCCAGAGCCCAAAATACTATGGACGCTGTCCGCAATGCCAGGCCTGGAACACCATGGTTGAAAGCGAAAGCGGGGATGCGGCCGCTGCCGGCGAATCAACTCCGCTGAATTTGCCGCAAAAGATCAGCGATATCGATCCGCGCCAGATCGGGCGGCTGGTAACCGGCATGGACGAATTCGACCGCGTGCTGGGCGGCGGCATCGTCAGCCATTCGGTGATCCTGATCGGCGGCGAACCCGGAGTGGGCAAATCAACCCTGCTCCTGGAAGTATCGGCGCTGCTGTCCGCGCAAGGCAAAAAAGTGCTCTACTATTCCGGCGAGGAATCGGCACTGCAGATCAAGCTCAGGGCCGAAAGACTGGCCATCCGTTCCGACAACATTTTCCTGTTCACCATCGGAACCCTGGAGGACCTGAAAAGCCACGTCAGGGAACTCAAGCCCGATTTCCTGATCATCGACTCCATCCAGACCATCACCTCCAAAAAAACCGCGTCCATAAGCGGCTCGGTTTCATCGCTGCGCTACGTGACCGCGGAGATCATCGAATTGACCAAAAAAAGCGGCATCACCGTATTCATTATCGGCCATATCACCAAAGAGGGGCAGCTGGCCGGACCCAAAACGCTTGAACACATGGTGGATGCCGTCCTTTATTTTCAGGGCGAAATGCAGACCGACATCAGGCTCCTGCGCGCCGAAAAGAACCGCTTCGGTCCGATGAACGAGATAGGCATTTTTCAAATGAGCGAAAAAGGCCTTGCCTCGGTGAGCGACCCTGCGCAAATACTGATTCAGAACCGCCAGGCGCCGGCTCCAGGGACCGCTATTTTCCCGGCCATGAACGGCTTGCGCCCGCTCCTTACCGAGATACAGGCCCTGGTCAGCGAAAGCCCGTTTGCCGGCAATCCGCGGCGCATTGCCATCGGTTTTGACAATTATCGATTGTCCATGCTCATATCGATCATTGAGAAAAAACTGAAATTGCCTTTTTATAAATCCGATGTCTTCCTGAACATAACCGGAGGCATGGTCATTCGTGAACCGGCCGCCGACCTGGCCGTATGTTCAGCCCTGATATCCAGTTATAAAAATATCAATCCCCGCCCAAATTCGATCATCATGGGGGAGGTCGGGCTGACCGGCGAGATCAGGCCGATCAGCTTCCTGGAGACCAGGCTGAAAGAGGCTATAAGACAGGGTTTTTCAACCATGTGTCTGCCGGCCGGACAAAGCCAGTCACCTAATTATCATGACATATCGGTTGTTTCCATAGAAAATATCCGCGATTTGCTTGATTTCATTAAAAAATAGCCGTCGCGATCTTGGCCGCAGCAATTGAAATTATCCCCAAAATAGTTTATAATTAATTATTCATTAAACTATATTAATTTTTTTTAAAGGAGATGAACGGATGATGATTTATTTTTATAAAATGATTTTTGTTGTTATTTTCGGTTTGATCGGATATACGTACCCGCCATTTCAGGGCACTTCCAAGGAGCTTGGCGCCATGCTCGGCGCCGCTTTCGCACTTTCACTCTCGCTGCTGGTTTTTAAAATAAAAAAATCCGAATTGAAGCACCTTTGGAGCGCATCTCTTGGCTTGCTTGGAGGCGTGGCGATCGGCTGGATCATGTTCCAGCTGTTCAACTTGATCGCCATGTCGTTTTCGGCCTATGTATTTTTCAAAGCTCTTTTTCTGTTCGGTATTCCGGTGACCGGTCTCTTCATTGGCATCAGCAAACCCAACATGTTCTCGCCATTGAATATCAAGGAATTTTTTCGGGGCAGCAGCGCTTTTACCCAATCTTATCTTCTCGATACCAGCGCCATCATTGACGGCAGGATTGTTTCCATTGCCCTATCGGGCTTCGTCGAAGGCGAGTTGATCATCACCCAGTTTGTTCTGGCCGAGCTGCAATTCATTGCCGATTCCAGCGATCCCAACAAAAAGATCCGCGGCAAAAGGGGTTTGGATGTCATCGAACAGCTGCAGCAGAATAAGGAAATATCGGTAACGATTTTGAATAAAAATGTTCCCGGCATAAAAGAAGTCGACCAAAAGCTTGTTTTATTGGCCAAGGAGCACAATTTCAAGGTCATTACCAACGATATCAATCTAAGCAAAATCGCCAAACTGCAGGATGTCAGGGTTCTGAACGTCAACGAGTTGGCCTTCGCCCTCAAGCCCATTGTTTATCCCGGGGAGAAATTGCAGATCAAGATCAGCAAGGAAGGAAAAGAGAAAAAGCAGGGATTGGCCTACCTGGAGGACGGAACCATGGTCGTGGTCGATGATGCCAAAACTGATATCGGCCACGAATTGGAAATAGAAGTGACATCGGTTCTGCAATCGACATCAGGCAAGATAATTTTTGGCAGAAAAACCTCATGATAAAAATCCGCTCAGGGATCGGTTACGATATTCACAGGCTGGTCCCTGGAACCGGATTAATGATTGGCGGAGTGAGGGTCAGCGATTCCCTTGCAGCGCAAGCCCATTCCGATGGAGACGTGCTGATCCATTCCCTGATCGACGCTTTGCTGGGGGCCATGGGAGGCCAGCCCGATATCGGGGAATTGTTTCCGGACAACGATCCGGCCTTTAAAGGCATTGCCGGTTCAGTTTTACTGAACAAAGTCAGGCAATTGCTGGCTGCCAACAATTTCGAAATACTCAACCTTGATTGCGTACTGGTCATTGAAGAACCAAGGATCAGCCCCTTCAAAAGAGAAATAGTGAAAAACATCACCGATTTGTTGGGGATTCCCCAATCTGATTTCAATTTAAAGGCCAAGAGCAAAGAAAAGCTCGATGCCGTAGGTAGGGGAGAGGCGCTCGAATGTTTCAGCATGGCCATGATCCGCTTGAAGGGTCAAGACAGTGATAGTGTCAGTGTCAGAAGGAAATGTAAGAAAAATGGCGAAAAAGAACAATAAGGGCGGTTAATCGCCCGGCAATGATTCAAATGAATGATTCCTAATAACCATTGTCGGTGTTCCCAATACCGGAAAATCGACCCTTTTTAACCGCATCCTCGGCAAAAGGAAAGCACTGGTCCATTCCCTGCCGGGGATGACCAGGGACATCTTCCGCCAAAAAGTCAAAATAAATGAGCAATGGTTCGCCCTGCAGGACAGCGGCGGCTTTTTCCTGGATAAAGAGACCATAACCATTGAAATCAACAAGAAAATTTTCAGGGCCGCTGAAAAATCGGACCTGATCATATTTTTATTTGACGGCAAAAGAGAATTGCTGGGATATGAAAAAGACCTGTATCTGCAGATCAAAAGGCTGCATAAGCATATTATCCCGGTATTGAACAAAGTCGATAATCTTGATCGATTCATCACGCCATCGACATATTTTGAATTGAAAACTGATTTTGTTTTTATTTCAGCCGAACACAACCTTGGCGTGGAAGTTCTTCTCGAGCAAATCACCCGTCTCCTGCAAAACTTGACACCTGTTGTCCCTGATCTCAACAATGCCCCCAGGATAAGCATTATCGGCAAGCCGAATGTAGGCAAATCTTCCATCATCAACAAGATCTTGAATGATGAATTGGTTATAGTCAGTCCCATGCCGGGCACCACCAGGGATTCCATTGACCTGGAAGTAATACGCAACCGCCAGCGATTCATTTTGGTGGATAATGCCGGTATCAGAAAACTGCAGAAGGTCAAGGAAGACACCGAAAGCGCTGCGGTTATCCGTGCTGAAAAGGAAATGCGCGCAGCAGACATTATTATTTTTATTATCGATATATCCAAGCGTGTCGATCAAAACGATCTTCTGATCGCCCAAAAGATCGTCAAGGCGGCAAAACCGGTTATCATTGCCGCCAACAAGGCCGACCTGTTGTCCGAAAACACAGGCAGCAACAAGTTCTTCGCTCAAATCCACAGCCGTTTCAATGCCCTTTATTTTGCCGATTTTATTGCCGTTTCCGCCAAAACCGGCAAGAATATTTTTCAAATGCTGGACCTGGCCGAAAGCGTCATGGCCAAATTGAACGAAAAAATCAAACTTTCGATCATTCAATGAACTGGTAAAAAAACTGCTGCGCGAAAGGAAACTGACTACGGCAGATCACCGCATATTCAGTCCCAAATACATTTCCATTGAGTCTCAGCGGCCATTTTTCATAAAATTCCATTGCAAATCTCCTTTAAAACTCAAAGCGGCTGATGAAATGTACCTGAAAAAAAGATTGATCCAGGAATTGAATTTTCAAGGAATACCCATCTTTTTCAAGATTTCTGCCTCTAGATAGCCTATATATTTCGTGAAAGGTCAGTGCCAATGGCTTAATTTCGGTAAAGGGTTTTACTAACACTATCACTAACACTAACACTTGATATCGTCTTGATTTCCGATGTCGACATGTCGACATTGCGAGCCATAACACTCATTTTTTCTATTGACATTCAATTGTCAATCATTTATCATGACCTGTCCAATCAAGGAGAAAACGTGATCATCACCATCGCCAATCAAAAAGGGGGCGTGGGCAAAACCACCTCATCGATCAATCTGGCAGCGGCTTTTGCGTTGATGGGCTATAAGACACTTCTTATTGACATGGATCCACAGGCCAATTCCACGGTTACTTTTGTGGATCGCAGCGAGCAGAAAAACTCAGTGTTCGACCTGCTGGAAAATCCGGAGTTGACCTTCGAAGAAGTCGCGCTGCAAACAAGCATAATCAATTTGACCCTGCTGCCGGCCTCGATCGCACTGGCAAAACTGGAATCCAAGCTGGTAGGGGAGATCGACGGCCATTTCCGTTTGAAGGACAAACTGGATACATTTAAATACAAGTTTGATTTTATAATCATCGATACACCGCCAACGCTCGGCTTGATCACCATCAACGCTTTTGTCGCGGCTACCCATTTGATTATTCCCATTCAATCTTCATATTTTGCCCTTGAAGGCACCGATGATCTGCTGGAAACCTTTGAAAAAGTAAGGGCGCGCAGCAATCCTGACCTGGGTTTGCTGGGAGTGCTCATCACGCTGTATGACAAGCGCATCGTGATCGCCAAGGACAGTGAAGCCCATATTCGTAAAGTGTTCGGCGATCGGGTGTTTAAAACCATCATTTCAAAAAATGTCCGCCTCGAGGAGAGCCCTGCTTACAAAGAATCGATATTCACGTTTGCCCCAAATTCAAGGGGAGCGATAGAATATCAGGAGCTGGCTAAGGAAGTCATCAAAAATGCCTAAAAAAGTAGGTTTGCCGGAATTCATTAAAATGAAGCATGACCACCATCTGGTCGATGAAATTTCGCTGCGAACAAAAACACCGGTCATCAGGAATATTCCCATTGAAAAGATCGTCGCCAATCAAATGCAGCCGCGCCGCGACATGGGTGATCTTGCCGAGTTGACCGATTCAATCAGGGAAAACGGGATTATTGAACCGGTCATTGTCAGGCCAAAAGACGGGAACTTCGAGATAATAGCCGGTGAGAGGCGTTTCCGTGCAGCCAGAGAGGCCGGAATGCACGAAATTCCCTGCATTGAACATGATGTTCCGGATAATGAAGCCCTGGAAATGTCGATCATCGAAAACATTCAGCGCAAAGATCTCAACGTGTTCGAGCAAGCCCAGTCCATCCATTCATTGGCCGAGATCTATGGCTACACGCATGATGAAGTGGCAAAAAAAATAGGAAAATCACGGGTAACGGTAACAGAGCTGGTCCGCATCACCGATCTGCCTGAGGAAATAAAGCAAAAATGTCTCGAGCTGGGCATTGATTCCAAAACATTCCTTCTGGAACTCACCAAGGTGGAAGACCTGGAAAAAATGGAAGCGATATTGCTCCAATACGGACAGAAACCATTTTCCCGCGAAAAGATCAAGGAGCAAAGAAAAAAGGAAACTCCCAAAAACTTCTATTTCAATTTCATTTCAGAAGATAAAAAGGTCAAAATCAATTTTCATTTCAAGCAGGAAAAGGTTGAAAGGGACAAGGTCATTGCCGTTCTGGAAAAGCTGATTCAGGACATAAAAGAAAACAAAATCAAGGATTTGGGCTGATTTATTTAAAAAAATAGTTATTGGTTTACATAATCTATCTTATCCGACGTAATATTAATGATTAAACCTGACAATTTTCTGGAACATACGCTGTTGCAGTGTTTTCAAGTACTTAAGTTCTCATTTTGTAAGGGTTTGATTAATCAAACCCCTCCTGCTGTGCGCAGGATATTCTTTTTGACAAATTGCTTTCTGAACTTTAATCTTGCATCAGAGCTCTTGTGGGGCTCGATCTCCACTCGTAATGGATATATTGTCGATCTGACCAATTTGGCTGCCTGAGAGGCCGTATAGATAGGAAAAACAGGCCAACTGCCGTTGATACAGCCAAGGCGGCAGCCATGCAGAATAAAATTCACTGCCTGATAAGTTTTAGTCTAGCCTGGAGCGCTGTGCTTCAACATGATGAAATTAAAAATGCGCATGCCGGTTTTGCCGTCGCGGCGGTAAGAAGGGAAACGTCCATTGGAGCAATACGTGCACAGCCCGCTGTCGTGGATGCGTTCAGGGCGGATCCCGGCCTCATCCAGGGAAAGGATCAGTCCATACTTGAGGTCCATGGAGTACTTGCCGCCGCCCAGCGCCGTAAATATCCTGTCGGCATAGGTCTTGCCCCGGAACAGCACCGGCAATTCCTCACCCACTTCGTAACATTTCCTTTCAATGGCCGGGCCCAGATAGAAATCGTATTTACCGCGATCTCTGCCCAGCAGCGAGATAAGCTTTGTTTCGATGCCCTGCTGCAGTCCGCGCCAGCCGACATGAATGACGCCGCCGCGGCTTTGGTCACGGTCGAAGAAGAACAGGGGCAGGCAATCGGCGGTCTGGATCACGGCAGCCGCTCCGGGCCGCTGCAGGATAAGCCCGTCGCCAGCGGCTGTCGGCCGCCAATCGCGCCTGGTTGATGATAATGTCGGAATGCACCTGTTTTAAGAAGAGGAGCGGTTTCCCCGCCAGAAAACGCTGCAGGGCGGTTGAGGTGAATCCCATTTCCGTATAACCGAGAAGCAGGCGCTCATTTTCAAAAACAGTGAGGCCGCGGCCCTCGAAAACCCGCTCGCTCAGCTCAATCAAGGCTGCCGTCCATGCGCTGGATGATATATTTTCGGACGGCCCGGTTGTGTTCGGCCAGGGTCCTGGAAAAATAGTGGCTGCCGGCGTCCTTGGCCACGAAATACAGGTATTCGCTGTTTTCGGGATACAGGGCCGCCTCCAGCGAAGCGTAGCCGGGATTGGCGATGGGAGCCGGCGGCAGGCCCCGGTGCAGGCGGGTATTGAATGGGGAAGCGAATTTCAGGTCGTCCCAGCCCAGTGTTCCCCGGTAGCGGCCGTTTTTCTTCAGGGCATAGACAATAGTGGAATCACAGTCCAGCAGCATGTTCTTCTTCAAGCGATTATGAAAAACCGAAGAGACCAGGAAGCGTTCATCGCGGTTGGCGGTCTCTTTTTCGATCAGTGAGGCCAGGATCACCGCCTGGCGCGGGGTAAAACCGATGTCGCGGGCCCGCCAGACGAACCTGTTGGTGAAGTTGCGCCGGAAGTGGTCTACCATCAAGGCAGCCATTTCCCGGGCCGTGAAGTCGCGGCGCACCAGGTAGGTGTCGGGGAAAAGATAACCTTCCAGGTCCGCGGCATCCGGGTCAAGATCGCGGATAAGCTTGCTGTTGCGGGCGGCATCGGCAAATTCCGCGGCCGGAAACAGGCCGGCCTCTTCAAAAATCCGGGCGGTTTCCTCTGATCCACAGTCCTTCCTTTACCGTCACTTTGTACAACAGCGCCTTGCCCTGGAAAAGTTTTTCGATGACCTGGCGCATGGTGAGCGGTCCGTCAAAAAGGTATTCGCCGGCTTTCAGCTTTTTATCTGCGAAGAACATGCGGTAATAGCGCCTGAAATAGGAAGCGCGGGAAATGACTCCCTGGCGCTGCAGTCTCGCGGCGATTGCCGCCACGCTCATGCCGCTGTCGATCTGCACCACGGCGCGCCGGGCGTAGCCCTGGAATGGCACGTAGACATTGCGCTGGATATTGTATCCAAACCAGGCCAGCACGATCAAAATCAGCAAAAACAGAAACAGGACGATTTTTTTCATGAATGCTCGAAATATTTTTGCAGGATCACCTGGGCGGCCAGCGCGTCCAGGAACGTTTTGCGCTTGCGGAAATCGCCGGGGATATCCTTGCTCATTTCTTCGGCAGCGACACTGCTTAATTTCTCATCGACCAGGGTTATGGGCACAGTGATATGTTTGCGCAGAAAATTTACAAAGCGGTCAACCTGGCCGCAGGTGCTGCTGGGGCTGCCGTCGGCGTGCAGCGGATAGCCGACCACGATATGGCCGACCTCGAACTCCCCTACCCGCTTCATTATCTGGGCCAGGGCCTCCTGAATATCAGTGATGGCGAACTGCCCCAGCGGGGTGGCCACGCGGGTCATGGAATTGCCCACGGCCAGGCCGATGCGCTTGCTGCCGTAGTCAACGGCCAAGACCTTCATCGACGTTTTCCTTGCGTTGCTTGAAATGGTCAAAGCCGTAGGCGATCAGGCGTTCGAGCAGCTCCGTGAAGGAAATGCCCTGCGCCTGCCACAGTTTGGGGAACATGCTGATGGCGGTAAATCCGGGGATGGTGTTGACCTCGTTGATCAGGACCTCGTTGCTTTGCTTTTCCAGAAACAGGTCGACGCGGGCGTAGCCGTTCAGAAACAGGCTGCGATAGGCCTTGTGGGCCGTCTTTTTTACCCTGGCTTCGAGTTCGTCGCCCAGGTTCACCGGGATGCGGAACTGGGTCTTGCCGTCAAGGTACTTGTCTGCGTAGTCGTAGAATTCCTTGGAAGGCAGCAGTTCGCCCGGGCTGGAGACCATGATCTCGTCATTGCCCATGACCGAGACCTCTATTTCGCGCATTTCGATGGCCTTTTCGATGATGATCTTGTTGTCGTAACTGAAGGCAAAGTCCACGGCGGCCAGCAGTTCCGCTTCATCCTTGGCCTTGCTGATGCCCACCGACGACCCCAGGGAGCAGGGCTTGACGAAAACCGGGAAACTGAGTTTTTTGCGCACCAGTTCCCCGATCTGTTCATGGTTGTTTTCGGTGAAATACAGATAGGGGGCCTGTTCCAGCCCGGCCTGGGCAAACAGCATCTTGGCAGCGATCTTGTCCATGGCCAGCTGCGAGGCGAAGCTGTCGGCGCCGACAAAGGGCTTGCCGGCCAGTTCGAACAGGCCCTGGATGCGGCCGTCCTCGCCGTTGGGGCCGTGCAGCACCGGGAAATAGATGTCGGCGTCCAGGTCACCGGTCCACTCGGCGCTCCAGGGCATGAAGGAATGGAATTTTTCTTTCTTCAGCTCTTCTTCCTTGAAACTCGTATTCCCGGTCAGGCACCACTCCCCCGCCCTGTTGATATAGATCAGGAACGGTTCGTAGCGCTCCTTGTCCAGGTGCTGGTAAATGGCCGCCGCCGACATGAGCGACACGCTGTGCTCGGCCGACCTGCCGCCGAAGATCAATCCGACCTTAACCTTTTTCATAATAGTACCTGCAACCTTTTTACCATTGTTATCGGCATTAATCATTTTCCGGCCATAATTTAATACCGAGGTCACACTGCACATAAAAATCATTTTAACATTTGGGCAATTTTAGGTCAAATTGAATGGAATGATTCAAATGTTCCAGCTATGGTTTGTCGGTGCTGTAATAATAGCGGTAGAAGAAATAATTGCGCAGGATGTTCTTGACGTAGGTGCGCGTTTCGGAAAACGGGATCATCTCGATGAATTCTTCCTCGCCGGCATCGGGAAAATCCAGCAGCCAGCGGTCGACGCGATGCGGGCCGGCATTGTAGGCGGCCAGGGCCAGGTAAAGCCGGCCGTCGTACCTGTCCAGCAATGTTTTCAGGTATTGCAGGCCCAGGCGGATGTTGATCTCCGGATCGTACAGGTCCCTGGCCTTGACCTTGAGGTCGCTGCCATTGGCGATCTCGCGCGCCGTGCCGTGCAGCAATTGCATCAGCCCGTAGGCGTTGGCCCGGGAACGGACATCGGAACGGAAGAACGACTCTTCGCGGATCAGGGCCAGTACCAGCCCCGGATCCACTTCCTGTTTCTTGCTGTAAGCCGAGATCAGGTCCCCGTACTGGCGCGGAAAAAAGATGCCGCTCAGGAAATTGGGCAGGTGCACGCTTTCGTAAAAGCGAAAATTGCTGCGGAACTTGCTGAAAGCCAGGAAAAACCGGTTTTGCTGGTAATAAAGCAGCGACTCGATGATTTTCAGCAGGTTGAGGTCTGAGGCGGATAGCCGCGGATCGCTTTTGGCCCAATGGATGGTTTCCAGGCAATCGTCCCAGAGAGAATGCCTGACCAGGATCTTCAGCGCCTCGATGACCTCCATTAAAAACGGGCCGGGAGGATCGTCAATGGCGGCGACAAAAGCATGGTTCAGGTTCTTGAACAGGTTTTTGTCCTGCAGCACCCGGACCGCGTAATAGGAAAACGGATAGCGGCCGAATTCCTCCTGCTTGCGGTTCTCCAGTTTGTTCAGCCAGTAGCGCGAAGCGATGCGATAACTCATGAATGGCGAGCCGCTCCCCTGCCTGAAAAAATACAGCGCCTTTTCCTTGTCGTCCTGGCGGTAATGGATCCAGGCCAGGAGCCAGACGGTTTTCCAGTAATCCTCATCGCGCTCCCTGCTCAACTGCAGATACTGCTCGTAAAAAGGCAGGGCCCTGGCGTACTCCCTTTTTCCCACCAGTATCTGCGCCAGGTCGAACATGAGCCTCGGATAAACAGTCGTATTTTTATTGATGTTTTGCAGCCGGGCAGCGATATCACTGGCCGGATCTTCGCGGACCTTGATCTTCACCAGTATGCTTTCGGCGTAGGGCCGGTAGTTTTCCGGCAGGCGCTTCAGCAGCAACTGGCGGACCTGGCCAAAATTGCGGTTCAGATAGGAGAATTCAGCCCGGAAAAGACGGTTCAGGTCTTGAAAACCGCTGTAGGGCAATTCGCGCCTGAATTCAGCACCGTCAAGGCTGTTCAACAGGAATGAGAACTTGGCAAACCAGTACTGCTTCATTCAGGCGTTTCAGCAGGGCCAGCACTTCTGCCCGCGGCAGCCGCCGGAAAAATGGTTGCAGCGGCTGCCGGGCAAACAGGATTTTGAATTCCGATTCCGCCCTTTCCCGGAGGCCGCTTTTCAACAGGCAGTCGAGCCTCAGGATTCTGATTTCCAGGCTGGCGGCCGGATGCAGATCGAAGTATGCGATAAATTCACGGTATTTTTTTACGGCATACAGGTTTCTCAGCAGCAGTGTGTCGCGCTTGGCCGCGATGTGGGGGAAACGCCCCGGCAGAGCGGCAAGGATGAGACTGCTATCCTGGTATTTTTTTTCCTGCGAAAAGCTGTTGGGCCCGTTTCAGGTTCTCCGTGGCGATCAGCAGGGGGTGATCAGCATCGGCTGCTGCCGGTTCTTCTGAAATATCGGCTTTGTCAGCATTTAAAAAAGATTTCAAAATGCGGTAATTTTTGAACAACTGCTGACGGTCGATTGTCCGTTCCTGAACAAAGGGGATCGCATCCGGAATCAACCAGGTCAGGCCATAGGCGACGGCGAAGGAAAAAACAATGACCAGACAGAAAAAAATGGTGAATGGATAGCTTCTGGACTTATTTGTAAACTTCAAAATTATAGCCTTTCAAAGCCTTGCGGTCTCCTTTGGCCAGGATGTTGACCATCTGTTCTTCGAAATATTGCAGGTCACTGGAACGGCGCATGTACAGCTCCTTGGCCTGCAGCAGGGTTTCCTTCAAAACCTCGTAAAGGTTCTTGTTTTTGATGCCGTCATCCACGACTTTCTTGTTGTAAAGGATGATGTCGTTGATGATCACCCTGGCAAAGCGCTCGGGATCATTTTCACGGACCGGAGCCGAAGTTTTTTCAAATTCATCGGCATGGTCGAAAACTTTGGCTTCCACCTCGGTGTCTTCCACGAACTCGTGGGTCTTGATCTTGGCCAGCAGTTTCTGGCGGATAGGGAGCATATCCAGGCTGAGTTCACCTACCGTGGCCAGGATCTCGATGACCTTGTGCTGGATCACGGTACCGGCCAGCGAATCGGCGTAGATCACAGCCTGCGGCTTGCCCTTGACCAAAAAAGGCATAACCAGGATTTTCTTGGGCTTGCCGCCGCCCAAACGATTGTAGATCAGGAAATCGTCCGGCTTGTGTATGGGTTCGCCCATGTACATTTTCTTGGTCTCGATCACGCTTTTCAGAACCGTGTTGGCCGAAAGCGAAAAGAATATTCTCTTCAATTCCTCATCGCTGATCTGGCCGTCTTGGCCCGAAAAGCCCTTGCCTTTCCAACCGACCAGCTTGTCGTCGCGCAATAGAAAAAGGGCGGCCCGGTCGCAAAAATGGTTGATGCCTTCGATGATGCCGCCGATCAGGAGCAGTTGGTTGGATGCCGCGGCGATTTTTTTCACATATTCGTTCAAGATCGTGATTTCGCTGCCGCTATCGCCGGCGCCATTGCGTCCGGCAAAATCCTCGGGCACCTTGAATTTGACCAACTCGTCGAGATCCTTGAGTTTTTCTATGTCCCTGAACATATTGCTTTGAAACGTATCGATGCGGTTCAGCAGCGTTTGAATTTTTTCGTTGATCACTTTCTCAACGAAATTCCTGATTTCATCGTTTGTCATGGCATTCCTCCTTGTTGGTTAGACTCCGGCTTCGAGGCGGCTGGCCAAAAGTTCAGGCAGCCCGGCTTCCCTGATTTTTTTCTGGGTATTGGTCACATCATAGGTAAAGCGGATGAAACTGATCTCCATTTTGCCCGAATCGAAAATGATAAAGCTTGAAGCCGGGTTCTTGTCGCGAGGCTGACCGATGGAACCGGGGTTGATCAGATAGCGGGTGTTGGCATCGAGTTTGATGCGGGTATTTTCAGTCAAGGGGACGATGTCGAGTTTTTCGTTGCGCAGGTAATAAATGATGGGGAAATGAGTATGCCCGAAAAACCCGATCGACGTCTCCATGAATTTGAACGATTCTGTGGCTTCGAACTGCGAAAAAACATAGTAATCCTCGTCAAAAGTGGAGCCGTGGCAGATGGTGATAAAGCGGTCAATGATCTGCGGCCCCTTGGGCATTTGCTTCAGGAACTGATAATTGGCCGGTGCGATTTTCAATTTGCTCCACTCGGCGGAAAAGGCAGCGGCCGGATTGAACAGCGATGATGATTCCAGATCGGCGATGACCTTGTCGTGATTGCCGCGCACGGACCGCACATTGGGCAATTCCCGGAACTGGCCGATCACTTTGTCGGGGTCGGGGCCGTAACCGACCAGGTCGCCCAGAAAAAGGATTTTATCGACATTTTTCAGTTTTTTATGGCCCAGAAACTTCTCAAAGGCCTCGATGTTGCTGTGAATGTCACTGAATACTAGGTAGCGCATGGATCACCGTCTGCAAAGTTGTTCGGCATGGTAGGAACTCCGGACGAACGGTCCGGATTCGACGCCGGCAAAACCATGGCCCAAGGCCTTTCCTTCAGAGTCGGCGAATTCGTCGGGAGAATAATAGCGGCCGACCGGGAGGCTGTGCGTGTCGGGCTGCAGGTACTGGCCGATGGTCAGCACATCGACCCCGGTCACCTTCAGCACGCGGAACAGCTCGCTCGATCTCCGTTTGCGTCTCCCCCAGGCCGACCATCAGCCCGGTCTTGGTGATCCAGCCTCTTTTTTTGCCGTGCGCCAGGACCTGCAGCGAATGCCCGAAAGGCGTCGCTGCGGCGGTTGACCGCCGGATACAGGCGAGGGCACCGTTTCCACGTTGTGGGCCAGGACGTCGGGCCCGGCATCCAGCACCCGGTCCAGATGTACGGACGCTCGCCGTCGAAATCGGGGATCAGCACCTCGATCTTCAATCGCGGCCGGTCCTGTTTCGAGCGTGCGGATCACGCCGGCGAAATGGCCGCTGCCCTTGTCCGGCAGGTCGTCGCGGGTCACCGAAGTGATGACCGCGTAGCCCAGGTCCATCAGTTCGGCCGTCTGCAATAGCTTTTGACCTTCGCCTTCGTCCAAAGCGACGGGCGTCCGCCGTCGGCACCGCAACAGAACGGCAGTCGCGGGTGCAGACATCGCCCATGATCAGAAACGTGGCCTGGTCGTGGTTCCAGCATTCTGCGATGTTCGGGCACCTGGCGCTCTGGCAGATGGTCTGCAGGCCTTTTTCTCCAAGTTTGTTTTTCAAGCGCGAAATAGTCGTCCCCGCCGGGCAGGCGAGACTTTCAGCCAATCAGGTTTCCTGGTTGTTAAGCCGCCGTGCTGCTCATGGTGGTTCATCTTGATCGGTCTTCACCAGATACAATTCCTGCTGCGGCTGCGAAAGATATTCGGCGCCGCCGGCGCTGATGACCACCATTTCCTCGACCGTGGCCACGCCGAAGTCCTTGATGTAGATGCGCGGCTCGATGGTGAAAACCTGGTCCTTTTCCAGGGGCATGAACGGCAGGTTGCCGTAGCGTTCCCAAGCCGGGGCCAGCAGGGCGCCGCCGTCATGGGCGTAGCGTCCCACCTGGTGTCCGAGGGCATGGGGATACTCATCATAACCCTGGGAGACGATGTGGCCGCGCGCGATCTGGTCGATATCCAGTCCGCGCACGCCAGGTTTCAGTGCCGAAAAAGCCAGGCGGATCGATTCGATGAGCACGGCGAACCCTTTCTGCACCTCGGCGGGCGCTTGCTTCTCGCCGGGGCGCAGGATGTACCAGGTCCGCTGCAGGTCGGAACAGTACTTGTCCACCACCACTCCGAAATCGACATTGAAGATATGGCCGGGCTTGCAGGACGTTGCCGGTGGGAGCCGAATGGGCGCCGATCTCCTGCGGGCCGCTGAACACCGCCGGGCAGCTGCTCACTTCCCAGGCGGCCGCCAGCCCCATTTTTTCGCGTTCGTCCGTGATCCAGTCGGCCAACTCCTTTTCGCTCATTCCCGGCCTGACCGCCTGGCCGACCCGGCCGTAAATTTCCAGGGTTTTCTGGCAGGCCAGCTTCAAGCGGCGCAGTTCCTCCGGCGATTTTCTGCCGCGGATCCTGGCGATCACATTCTCGGCCGAGACCAGGCGCGCCGCGAATTCGCTTTCCTTCAGCAGCTCCAGCAGATTCAGGTAATTGCCGTGGGTCAGGCCGTCGGCGGCGGCGCAATCCGGGGAATAATCGATGGCGATCTTTTTGGGTTCGATGCGCTGTTCAGCAACGGAGCAGGTCGGTCCTTGGGGCTGCCCTTGTAGGCGGACACGGTATCGAAAAGGCCGGTGCGGCGGAATTTTTCAATGTCCAGGTTGCCGACGATGGCGTGCTTCTCGCCGTTTTTGAAAAACAGGAAAAACGAAAGCCAGGTCACGCCGCTGCCGACGACATAGTCCATGACCGGGTCGGATATCAACCCCGATTCGCGGTCGATCACCATCCACAGATCGATATCCAGTTCGCGCAGAATTTCGATGGCCTGGGCGATCTTTTCCTTTTCCATCAATCTTCCTTTTTGGCACGCCGGGAATCGAAATAGAGATAAAGGGCCAGGGCGATGAACATGAACAGGGCCAGAGGTTCGCCCTCGCCGTTATCGGACCAGCCCAGACGGATGAAGCGCTCGAGGTCGAAATATTTCATGATGGCGCTGACCACGCCGATGATCGCCCCGCCGGCAATGAAGCCCGAGGCGATGAGAATGCCTTTGTCATAGCGCTTGGTGGCCAGTTTCTTGTCCTTGCTGGAGCGGGTGACCAGGTGGGCGATCAGGCCGCCGATGACCAGCGGCGTGTTCAGTTCCAGCGGGATGTACATGCCCAGGGCGAAAGCCAGCGGCGGCACGCCGATGAATTCCATGATCAGGGCGGTCAGGACGCCGACGCCGTACAGCAGCCAGGGCACCTGGGCGCCCGGATTCATCAGCGGCTGGATCAGGGCGGCCATGGCATTGGCCTGGGGCGCCGCCAGGGCGTTGGCCCGGAGAAACCGTAGGTCTGGTTCAGCAGGAAAATGACCAGTGCCCACGGTCAGCGAGGAAAGCAGAATGCCGAGGAACTTGTATTTCTGCTGCTTGATCGGCGTCGAGCCCAGCCAGTAGCCGATCTTCAGGTCGGTGATGAAGCCGCCCGACATGGACAGGGCGGTGCAGACCACGCCGCCGATCAGCAAGGCGGCGAACATGCCGTATTCTCCGGTCAGGCCGGCGGCCACCAGCACCAGGCTGCTCAGGATCAGGGTCATCATGGTCATGCCGGAAACGGGGTTGGTGCCGACGATGGCGATGGCCCGGGCCGCCACCGAGGTAAACAGAAAGCTGATCACGAAGACGGTGACCATGGCGATCAGGCCGAGCCTCAGGGGATGCGGCACCGGGCTCAGCACCGAGAAGCTGAAAAACACCCAGATGACCAGCGCCGTCAGCTGCCAGTCCCAAAATGACATACTTCATGCTCAGGTCGGTCTGGGTCCTGGGCAGTTTTTTCATCGCCGACTGCCGTTTTGCGAACATCTGCTTGAAGCCCATGCCGAAGGCCTGGACGATGATCTTGGATGATTTCAGGATGCCGATGATGCCGGCCATGGCGATGGCGCCGATGCCGATGTAGCGGACGTAGTAGCGGAAAATTTCCTCGGCGCTCATGGCCGATATCAGCTTGGGAGCGTTGCCGACGATCTCGGCCGGGATGAACTGCCCGAAATAATAGATCACCGGCACCAGCAGGAACCAGGACAACAGGCTGCCGGCGGCGATGATCGACGTGTATTTCAGGCCGATGATGTAGCCGAGTCCCAGAACGGCCGATAGAACGTCCATTTTGAAGACGATCTTGGCCTTTTCAGCAAGCGCCTTGCCCGAATCCGAAAATGCGGGTGGTGAAGACTTCGTTGAAGGCGCCGACCGAATGGACCATGAAATCGAAGATGCCGCCGATGATCATGCTCTTGACCAGGATCTTGGCCTGGGCGCCGCCTTTTTCACCGGCGACCAGGATCTGGGCGGTGGCCGTGGCTTCCGGGAAAGGGAAATGACCGTGCATTTCCTTGACGAAGTATTTGCGGAACGGGATCAAAAACAAAACTCCCAGCGTGCCGCCCAGAAAGGAGACCATGAATATCTTGAACAGATCAAAGCCGATCTTTTTGTCCAGGCCGAGGATGAACAATGCCGGCAGGGTAAAAATGGCGCCGGCTACGATCAGTCCCGAGGCAGCGCCGATCGACTGGATGATGACATTCTCCAGGATGGTGTTCTTCCTTTTGAACAAGCGGCGAAACGCCGACGGCGATGATGGCGATGGGGATCGCGGCTTCGAACACCTGGCCGATTTTCAGACCCAGGAAGGCCGCCGCGGCCGAAAAAACCACGGCCATGATCAGGCCCAGGATGATCGAGCGGGAGGTGACTTCAGGGATGATCGAATCGCTGGAAATATACGGGGCGTATTCCTTGCCCGCGGGCAGTACCTCGAAGGCCCCTTCGGGCATGCCCTTGGCTTTCTTGTTGCTGGTTCATGGTTCCTCCTTCAGCGGAATTTGGAGATCACGTATTCCTTGATCTTTTCGAAAATCTCGGCATTGAAACGGATATCATAAGCGTCTTTTTTGCTCAACAGATAAGAGCCGAAGCTGCTGTTCTTGGCCTCGGCCAGTTTTTTGCGGTAATAACCGTCCCGCTCCCTGTCGAAGTCCTCGTCAGAAACGATTTTCTTGCTCTTCAGCTTGACAATGACCGCCGCAGTTGATTTTACAGACAGCGGCGCCGAATAGACATTTTCCTCCATGGCGAAAATGGTTTCATCCAGTCCCGGCGTTGCCGGCAGATCGCCCAGGCTGCCTCCCCTTTGATAGGTGATGGTTTCGGGTTTCAGGTCCTCTTTTTTCAGGTAGGCCTCCAATTTGCTCGGGATCGGCAAGCTTGTTCAGTTCTGCGGCCACGTTCCGGGCCCGGGCCAGCTGCAGCTGCAGCTTTTTCGCGGCTTGCAGCTCTTTTTTTACTTTGTCCCTGGCGATCTCATACTTCTCAACTTCCGGCCTGACGATCTTGGTCAGGCGCACCACGGCCATGCCTTCGGGAAAATCCAGGGGCTGGGAAAGTTCGTTTTCACTCAATGTGAACAGTTTCTGGGAAATATAGCCCATTTCGTCGATTTCCTTGATGGCTTGGCCCCTGGTCAGCAAGCCGGTGGCCGTGACTTTATCGGCCAGGTTTCCGGCGCCCTGCTTCATGTTATCGGCGGCTTTGATCTTTTCATATATGGCGGCGATCCTTTCGCCGGTCAGTTTTTTCAATTTATCATTTTCCATTACGCTTTTTATGCGGGTTTTGACCGCTTCATAGTTTTCCTGCTGTTCGGCGATCTTTTCCTGGGCGTACAGAATTGAAAACCCCTGGCCGGCGTCCACCGGGGAAGAGATCTCACCATGCTTGAGGTTGTTGATCATGGACTGTTCCTGGCTGGAAAAATTCTGCCAGCCCCAGTAGCCCCAGTCACCCCCATTCTTGGCATTTTCATCCCCGGAAAGCTCCATGGCTTTTGCAGCGAAATTGTCAGGGGACAGCAGGGCCGCGGTTTCTTCCATTTTTTTCAGGACCTGCTCGCGCGTCTGCGCGTCATAGGCGATCCAGATCCTGCTGATCTTGGTTTTCCCGGGAACCTTGAACATATTTTTATTGTTTTTGTAATAGGCGAACATTTCTTCTTCCTTGAGCGTGATCTGCTTCTTGAAATCGGCAAACTTCAAAGCCAGGACCTCCCCGGCCCTTTTTTCCTGGCTCTAGAAAAAGATTTTTATTTTTCTGATAGAAATCAAGCTGCTCCGCTTCAGTGCTGGCCGGTTCCTCGCTGATGGCGTCACTTTTGAAAGCGATGAAATCAAGCTCGGCCTTGTCGTTCTCCTTGCGGTAGTCCTCCTTGAGCACGTTCAGGTCCAGAACCTGGCCGGCGGTCACCAGTTCCTTCAGCTTGTCGCCGAGCAGGTCTTTTTTCAGGCCGCTCTCGAAATCACGCACCGTCATATGGTTGTAGGCCAGAAGCCTTTCGTATTCATCTGAACCGATGAACTTGCCTTCATTCTGAAAAGCCGGATAAGCGCGTATGGCATCCTGCAATTCGCTTTCGGAAACCTCAAGGTTGAGTTTTTCCGCTTCACCCTGGATGATCAGCCCGCTGACCATTCCCTGCAGCACCTGTTCGGCTATGCCGAACTGGTTGATCATCTGGCGGGTCAAACTGTTTTTGAACTGCTTGCTGTACATTTCCAGGCTTTTGGCCAGGTTTTTCTGGAATTCGTCGCCGCTGATCTTGAAGCGGCCGACGGCGGCCACGTCCCTGTCCAGGCCTTCCGATTCAAAACGGCCGGAACCCCATTGCACGAAAATAAAGCCGATGAAGGCCAATATGACCAGCCAAAGGGTCCAGGAAAGAGATTTTACGTTATTCCTCATGGATTTGAGCATTATTTTTCCTCCGCTCGATTTTGGTTTTTGAATTTCTTTTCGGCAATTTTCAGGTAAACCGACACTGTGGCCCCGTTGTTCTCATTATTTTTAATGACGATATTGCCCTGATGTTCATGGATAATGTTGTAAGCCAGGGTCAGGCCGATGCCTTTCTTCTGGGTGCGGTTTTTGGTCGTGTAGAACGGGTCAAAGGCCTTGTCCAGGTTTTTGAAGCCGCCGCCGTTATCGCTGACATCCACGATCGCCTGTCCCGCCGTCCATGGATTTTTTCAATTCGATGGAGATCATGCCTTTGCGGATATTGTTTTCGCGGAAAGCCTCAAGGGCGTTTTCCACGATGCCTTCAAATACCTGCCACAGGGCGAAATGGTTGCCCTGGATGGTGATGTCTTCGTTGAAATTGTTTTTGATAATGGCGTAATCGCTGTTTTCGGGACGGCTGGCTATGACCTTGATCAGCTTTTCCAGCAAATTGGACAGGCTGATCTCCATTTTGACCTGGTCCATGTCCGGATTCAGCTGGTTGAGCTGATCGATGATATTCTTGATGCGCTCGGCCTGTTTCTGAATGCTGCCCAGCTTTTCCTTGACATAAGGGCTGGAGTCTTCGCGGATGCTGATAAGATCGACATAGCCCAGAATGCCGGTCAGCGGGTTGTTGATCTCGTGGGCGAATCCCGAAACGATCGCCGTCAGGGATTTTTGCTTTTCCGATTGGATGATATGACGCTGCGTATCCCGCAGTTCCTGCATGGCGATCTGCAGTTTCTTGTTCGATTCGTTCAATTCCCTGGTACGCGACGTGACCTGTTTTTCCAGTTCCTTGTGCGTGGCCTCGATCTCGGTCATCATGCTTTCGATTTTTTCCGCCATTTCGTTGAACTGGCTGCCGAGATAGGAAAATTCATCGTTGGCACGGATATGGATGCGGTGCGAAAAACTCCCGTAGCTGATCTTTTCCAGGCCGTTTTTCAGCAGTTGAATGGGCTGGGTCAGTTTTCTGTTGATGATTACGATGAGAATGATGAAAACCGCCAGCAGCACGGCAGAAATAATAATGATAAAAAGACGCAGTTCCGAGATGATCGCCTTGTTTTCCTCGTTGGAGCGGCCGAAAAGGATGCTGCCCCAAAGGGTGTTCGCGGCGGCGACTTTAACCGGCAGGCTGATCAGGTAATAAGGCTGGGAATCAAAAGCCACTTCCCGGACCTGGTCATCCGCTTCGGCTTTGTAAGGAGCGAGCCTGGCCTTGATCCAGTCGGGGCCTTTGTAAATGATTTCCCTGTTCTGCGCATCAAAGAGCATTATGAAATCTTTGCGGTTTTCCTTCAGGATCTCTTCGGTCTGCGAGGTCAGGGTTGTCTGGTTGAATTTGATGAAATTCGGTTCCACCATGGCTTCGAAATCCTTGGCCCAGTGCACGAAATTGATCTTGCTCAGGCGGTTGTTGGTGGAATTGATCATATTCAGTATGAAAAAAGAGGAAATGGCGATATACGCCAGGCTGATCACTATAAAAGAAAGCAGGAACTTGGAGCGCAGCGTATTTATTTTGAACATTTGTTTAGATACTATTTTATTATACTTAAGGATAAATAGCAACCGTATATTGACCGGAAAGGATTTTTGATTGTGAAACGGACTTGAGAAAAAGACTTAGGCTTTTCAGCCGAGGGTTTCCCTGATGATCTGCGGCGAGTTGCGCCAGCCGGGCACGATCTTGACGAAGAGGTCGAGAAACACCTTTTTGGCGAAATACTCTTCCAGGGCCAGCCGGGCCTGGCTGCCGATCTGCTTGACCAGGTTCCCCTGCTTGCCGACAACGATCTTTTTCTGGGCGCGCGTCTCCACGAAAATCTCGGCGCGCACGTAGACGATCTCGCCGCGGTCCTTGACCTCTTCGATTTTCAGGGTGGTGGTGAACGGCAGCTCGTCTTCGACAAAATTCAGCACTTTTTCCCTGATCAGCTCGCCGAGAAAAAAGTTTTCCGACTGCAGGGTATATTCCTCGGCCGGATAGAAGTTTTCCCCCTCGGGCAGATACTGGAATATCAGTTCCTCGATCAACTCGAGGTTGTCGCCCTTCAGGGCCGATATGGGGACGATCTCCTTCCAGGGCAGCCCGTCCTTGTAGCTCTGGATCTTCTCCAGGATGCGCGCCTTGTTCAGCTTGTCGATCTTGTTGATCACCAGGAACACCGGCTTGGCGGCTTTCTGCAGCTGCGAAAAGATGAACTCATCCTGCTTGGCATCGCCGATATCGATGAAATACAGGATCAGGTCGGCATCGTGCAGGGCATCGTTGACATCTTTCATCATCAGTTCGTTCAGTCGGAAATGGGGCTTGTGGATGCCGGGACAGTCAAAGAAAATGATCTGGCCGCGCTCCGTGGTCTTGATGCCCAGGATCTTTTTGCGCGTTGTCTGGGGCTTGTCGGAAACAATGGCCACCTTGGTCTGCATCAGGGCATTGAGGAAGGTCGATTTGCCGACATTGGTCCGGCCCAGCAGGGCCACGTACCCGGAATGCCGGGTCTTATTTTTTTTCATGGTAGATGCGCACGGTCTTGATGCGGTTCTTTTCCATTTCTTTCACTTCGAGAATGAAGCCTTCGACAATGATCTTGTCCTCGGGCTGGGGAATTTTGCCCAATTTGAAGCTGATCAGCCCGGCCACGGTCTGATAGTCTTCGTTCTCGTCGATATCGATCTGCAGGGCTTCGTTCAATTCATAGATATCGATATCGCCCTGGACGATGAAGCCGTCACGGTCGCGGATGATCGATTCGCTGTCATCGTCGTACTCGTCCTTGATGTCGCCGACGATCTCCTCCATGATGTCTTCCATGCTGATCACCCCGACGACGCCGCCGAATTCATCGCTGACTATGGCGAATTTCTGCTTGGTCTTCTGCATTTCCTTCAGCAGCTCCAGGATGCGCATGGTTTCCGGAATGAAAAAAGGCGGCCTCAGGATCTCCTTGATGTGGAAGTCGCTGCGGCCCCAGTAATTGAGAACGTCCTTGGCCAGGATGATGCCTTCGATATTGTCGATCTTTTCGGCGATCACCGGGAAGCGTGATTTCTTGTTTTCATTGATGATGGCAATGATCTCGTCCAGGCTGGCATCGATGTGAACATGGACCATGTCCACGCGCGGCGTCATGATCTCCTTGACCAGGGTATCGCCGAACTCGAGAACGCTTTCGATCATCTCCTGGTCTTCCTTTTCGATGACCCCTTCCTTGGCTCCCTCTTCCAGGAACATTTCCAGCTGTTCATCGCTCAGTTCTTCGTCTTTCGTTTTCACTGGATTCAGCCGGATTGTCTTTCAAAAAGACGGAAAAAATGAAATTAAGGGGATAAAAAATGATCCAGGCCACCGGGAACAGGAAAAGAAGCCGGCGCAGCACTTTTTCACGGTTCAGGTAGGCGAAGATGTAAAACACCAGGTTGAAAAAAACCAGGTAGAACAGGCCGATGAGCAGGATGCGCAGCGGAGCGGCGGGGATGGCTTTTTCCAGCATTAGAAACGTGAAGAGCAGCAGGACGATCTGCAGCAGGAACACGACCGTTGCCAGGGAATGAATGACCAGGTCGAACTTGGCGACAAAAGCGAAGCGCGGCAGGCGCTTGCCGCTCCATGCCATTCAGGAATTTGGCCAGGGAAATGCGCGAAAAGCTTTCAAAGCTGCTTTCCAGCAGGTGCAAAAGTATGGTGATGATATACAGGGTGATCAGAATGGCCAGGCTCATGGCATATCCCCGCTGTACTCGGCAAACAATTGCTTCTGCAAAACCAGCATTTCCCCCTGGTCTTTTTCATGATCGTGTCCCTGCAGGTGCAGCAAACCATGTATCATCAGCAGCAGCAATTCTTTTTCCGTGGACTGGGCGTTTTGCCGGGCCTGTTTTTCAGCGACCGGCCAGCAGATCAGGATATCGCCGGCATAAAAACCGTCGGGAAGTTTTTCCGCCAGCGGGAAACTGAGTACATCGGTGGCGTAATCCCGGCGGCGGTACTTGCGGTTCAGGGCGCGAACCTCGGCCGCCCCGGCGATGCGGATGGTGACGGTACCCTTGAGCTGCAGGCGCCCGGCAATTTTTACCAGCAGCGCCTGGAATTTTTTTTCCGGCAGCGGAAACCCTTCATGCTGGATTTTGATCATTGGCCTTCTCTTTGCTGAAATCGAAACCGGGATAGGCGATGCGCTTATGGTAGATCGAGGCCAGCTTGTTGTAAAAACTGCCGGCAATGATATTCAGGGATTTGAATGTCAAGCCGTCACATTCATCGAACTGGTTGTCGGCGATATCCGAGGCAATGATCTTTTCCACCACGCTTTTGATGTCATGGTCATCGGGTGACGAAAGGCTTTTGGCGGCAGCTTCGACCTGGTCGGCCAGCATGATGACGGCCTCCTCTATGCCCTGCGGTTTTTTCCCCGGATAGCGGAACATGTTCTCATCGAAATCATCCAGATCCCTGGCGCCGTTCTCCCTGGCTTTTTCATAAAAGAATTTCACCAATTTTGTTCCGTGATGCTGGAAAATGGCCTGGCTGACTTTTTTTGGCAGCTTCAGCTGTTCGGCTTTGTCCATGCCCTGGGGGATGTGGGCGATGATGGTCCTGGCGCTTTCCAGCGCCGTGAGCTGCCCGTGCGGGTCTTCGTAAACCGACTGGTTTTCGGTGTAGAACTGGGGGTTGTCAATTTTGCCGATATCATGGTAAAGGGCCATGGCCCGCACCAGCAGCGGCGACAGTTCCAGCTCCTGGGCGGCGGCTTCGGCCAGCGAGGCCACCATCTGCGAGTGGTGATAGGTCCCCGGCGCTTTTTCCAGCATTTCACGGAATACCGGCAGATTAAGATTGGTTATCTCGACCAGTTTCAAGTCGGTGACCAGCTTGAATATCACTTCCCAAAGCGGGATCATGAAATTGGCGATCAGGGCCGACAGCAAGGCTGATAAAATTCCCAGCAGCACGTAAAAAGCCACCATGGGCCAGGTGGCATTGTCCTGGGTCAGGGCCAGCATCAGCGTGATCAGCATGTTGACAGGGAGCAGCCAGAAAAAACCTGCCTTTAGAATGGAAGAGCGCTTCAGCCGCTGGTAGTATTCAATGCCGAATCCCACCGCCAGGTTGCCGACCAGGACGAACAGCACGATCTTGAAATTTCCGTCGCAGATGAAAGCGCTGATGACGGCGTTGATAATGGAAAAAATGACCGCGCTTTGCAGGTCGAAGAGAAAAGCGATGATCAGCGAGCCGACGGCGAAGGGAATGCCATAGATCAGGCCGGCGCTGTCCATGTGAATGTTAAGGGTGATGTTTTTCAAAATGAGCGGATAAATGAACAATGCCAGGCGGTAGATCACGGCGCTGGCGATAAAAGTCATGCCCGTGGCAAAATTCAGCCGGTTGCGGTTGATGCCGCCTATCCTGGTGAGCACGTTCAGGCGCCAGAAGAAAAAGAACAATATGCTCAGAACGAGCAGAATGAGAAAAATATCGGGTATTTTCCTGGATGCGGTTTTTTCCTCGGCCGAGATCAATTGGATCAGGCGCAGATGATCCTTGCTGATCTCATCACCGCGGCGCAAAATGATCTTGCCCTTTTTTAACTGAATAAATACCGGGTTGACCAGGGCCAGGGTTTTTTCTTCCTGGAGTCGGGTCAGAACTTTTGAAAAAGAGACATTGATGCTGATAAATTCAAGTAAAATCGGTTTTAATATCTCTTTTTCCTTTTCTTTCAGGGATGAATTCTTTAAAAATAGCGATAATTGGCTGCTGATATCATTCAGATCGTACAAGTCAGACACTTTTGCCTGAACATAGCCTGTTTTTTCGTTATAAAGGGAGATAATGCCATTTTTATCCTGGGGAATCCCTATTTTGGAGAGCAATATTCCCTTTTTTTCCCATTGGGCTATTTCCTGAAGCAGGCGGTTCAGGTCGATGCGGGCAAAAGGGTTGGAACGGATGAGGGTATTGATGGTCGCAGTGGGCAGATCGAGTCCGAAATTTTCGCTGATGCGGGTGCGCAATTCCTCCAGGTTCTGCATTTTCAAGGGCAATTCCCTGCGGATAGCCATGAAGAACTCGAACCATTCGTTCAGCAGCATCTGGCTGCCGGTGATCTTCTGCTCGTTGAATTCGTAGACCGGGGCCAGGAGGTCCAGGGCTTTGCGCCGGTTCAGTTCGGTCATTTCCTTGTCTTCGACGGTCATGTCTTTGCGGACAACGATGTCCGCGCCGGCGATATCGCCGGTCTGCAAACCTGTGTCTCTGATGGAGAGCGCCGGCGGCAGGTAGCTGATATAGGCGATAATGAATACGAAAAAAGCGCCGATCAGCAGCTTGCCCCGCGATGAGCGGCCTTTTTCCGGGGCTTCGGGACCAATTTTCTTCTTTTTTAATTCGAGGTCAAAATTCATTTTTCCATCCGTTCATATGCTTCGATGATGCGCTGGATCAGGGGATGGCGTACCACGTCCTTCAAGGTCAGGTGGACAACACCGATCCCGGGCACATTTTTCAGGATTTTAATGGCCTTGAAAACCCCCGATTTTTTCGGCACATCCAGGTCGATCTGGGTGATATCGGCGGTGACCACTACCCGTGAATTCAGCCCGAAGCGGGTCAGGAACATTTTCATCTGCGAATCCACGGTGTTTTGCCCTTCATCGAGGATAATGAAGGCATCGCTGATGGTTCGGCCGCGCATGTAGGCCAGCGGAGCGATCTCGATGATGCCCTTTTCGATGAGCTCGGATGTTCTTTCGAAACCGATAAGGAAATACAAGGCGTCGTAGAGCGGCCGCAGGTAGGGATTGATCTTCTGCTGGATGTCGCCGGGCAGGAAGCCCAGCTTTTCTCCGGCTTCCACTACCGGCCGGGTCAGGACGATCCGCTCCACGCGCTTGCTGATCAGGAAATTCAAGGCCATGGCGATGGCCAAAAATGTCTTGCCCGTGCCGGCCGGACCTATGCCGAAGACCATGTCGCGGTCCTGGATGGCCTGGACATAGCTGCGCTGGTTGGTTGTCTTGGGAAAAACTTCCTTGCCGTCCACCTTGATAATGTTTTTCTTGAAAAAATTCTCCTGCAACCGCTCGATCTTGCCGTCCGCGACCAGGTTCAGGCTGAATTGGATGTCGTGGTCCTGCAATTTGCCGTTTTCCTTGTGGATGAATTCCAGGTGCTGCAGGTATTTCTTGAACTTCCTGGCCTGGACGCCGTTGCCGGAAAACATTATTTTATTGCCGCGCAGGGATATTTCCAGGTCGAATGCCGCTTCGATCGCGGCCAGGTTTTTTTCTATCAAAAAAGGAAAATGGTTTCCCAGCCCTTCCGGGCAGATGAATTCTTCCATTAAAAAAATCCCAAGCGGCAGGTTTTCATTGCCTTGATTATAGAAAGCAATTGCCTAAAAGTCAAATCAGCCATGGAGAGCGCAAGGCTCAGGCCAGTCCGATCAGGGGCAGCAGCAGGCGCAATACGACCCAAATGACCAAGCCCCCGGTCAGGTCGAAGAGCAGCCCGGCCCGGATCATTTTGACGATCGGCACCAAACCCGATCCGTAAACAATAGCGTTCGGAGGCGTTGATACCGGCAGCATGAATCCCCAGCTGCAGCCCAATATGGCGCCCAGAGCCGGGGGCACGGGGTTGACTCCGGCGGCCAGGGCCAGGGAAATGATAACAGGAACGACCATGTTGGCCGCGGCGGTGTTGGAAGTCGTTTCGCTGGCGACAATGGCAATGAATATGGCCGCAAACGTGATGGCCCACAGCGATCCGGCCCCGGACAGGCGCAGGAGCCCCTGGCCGATATGTTCCGCCAGTTTGGTTTCAAACATCAGGTTGCCCAGGCTCAAGCCGCCGCCGAAAAGCAGCAAGGTGCCCCAATCTATGTTCAGGGCCTGCCGCCAGGAAATGGTGAACTGCCTTTTTTTCCAATCCAGCGGCAGGATAAAAAGCAGGGATGCCCCGATCAGGGCGGCGACCGCTTCCGGCAGCCTGCGGCCGTAGGTTTTGGTTATGGCAGCGGAGCTGCCCCAAAATATCGCCAAAAAACCCGGGATCACCCAGAGGCTGACCGTTACCAGGAAAGCGGCCAGAGAGTTCTTTTGACCGCGGCTCCAGGGGCCGAGTTTGACCAGCTCCCGGCGCACAAATTCCCGGCTGCCTTCCATGAGCGGCATTTCCGGCTTGTGCAAAAAATATAGCAGCAAAAAAAGCAGGCCGTACATGATGAGCAGCATGGGCACGGCGAACAGCATCCACTGGAAAAACGGTATTTTGACCCCGGCGAACTTTTCGATCATGGCTATGCCGATCAGGTTGGGCGGAGTGCCCACCGGGGTGCCGATGCCGCCGGTAGAAGAGGCATATGCGGCCATGAGCATCATGGCGGTCGCGAAGCGCAACCGGGCCGGATCTGTTTTTCTGCCGGTTTTCTTTTCCAGCATGGCGGCATTGGCCGAAACCATGCCGATGCCGATGGGCAGCATCATGGCCGTGGTGGCGGTGTTGCTGATCCACATCGACAGCAGGGCGGCGATGGCCCCGAAAGCGAACAAAATGCGCCAGGTACGGTCCGCGATCCATGCCATTGACATGATGCCATAGGCAAGCCTGCGGTCCAGAGCGTGAACGCTCATGGCCCGGGCCAGGATGAAACTGCCCAGGAACAGGAAAATCGTCGGTTCGGCAAAAGGAGCCAGAACCGTTCTGGCATCACCCACTCCGGCCAGAATGCAAAGGACAGCCCCGAAAATGGCGCTGACCGGGATCGGCACCGGTTCGCCTATCCACCAGACCACCACCCAGCTGATAATCGGCGGCCAAAGTGTGGGCCCGGGGGCTCAGCCCGGGCATGGGGACAAGCAATAGGGCCCCGGCCAGCAGTGGTCCCAGGAAAAGGCTCACTCTTTGCCGCCAGAATTCGATTTTTTCCTCGAGCGGCGAGATTTCCGCCGGCGGATAATCATTATTTGCCTTGATAAGTTCGTTTTCCATTTCCCCCCTCCCGCACATTTCGCTTCGGTCCGGAATGGCCGGCGATGTACCGGCCGGTTCTATCATTAAAAATATTCGGCCTGGGGGTGGGAGACGACCATGGCGCTGACGCTCAATTCCGGGATCAGCTGGAACGTTTCGCTTAGTCCGACGCCGATTTCCCCCGCCTCCAGGAGCCGAACCAGTTTCTGCTGGTCGGCCAGATCCGGCCAGGCGGGATAGCCGGGGCTGAAGCGTTTTCCCTGTCTATCGTTGAGGCCCAATTCCTGGCGGATACGCTGGTGCATTTTCGCGGCCAGGCCTTCGGCCAACTGAACGGCGAAACCGTGCAGGAGCAGGGTGCGCTTGTACTGGTCGGCGGCAAAAAGTTCTTTTTCCAGCGAGGAGATCTCGGCCCCGCAACTGACGATGAACAAAGGCGCCAAGTCACCATCCTTGCGGAAATAGTCGGCCAGGGAGGTTTGTTCACGGCGCGGGAAGGTCATGACCAGTTCTTCCCCACCGGCATCCAGCAGCAGACGGTTTTTGCCCTTACGGCGGCAGGCGAAATAGCCGTATACGGCGGAAAAGCCGGATACTTTTTTATCCTGAAGCAAGGCAATGGTCTCGGCGAAGAACTGTTCCGCCTTGGCCCCGGCTTTCATGCGCCAACGGGATGCGACCAGCGTCCTTTTGTCCAGCCAGGGAATAATCTCTTCAAGGCTCCAGCGCAGCGTTCGCGTTCCCGCAAAAGGGGCTGTCAACGGCGGCTGCGAAAATTCGAGGGGCACTGCGGCGGCCGGCGCCTTTTTCCTGCGCACCGTCCCGGGGGCCGGCGCTGCGGTCGCGCCGCGCATGATCTTCAAGGCGCTGAAGGCGTCGGCGGCATAATGAACCTTGCCTTGGTAGACGGGCTGCAGGGCCGTGCTGACGAAAGCCGGCGTCAGCGCCGCCCCGCCGCAAATCACTGGAACGCTTATATTTTTTTCGTTGAAATGACGCAGTATCCCGGTCATTTCCAGCGTGGATTTGACCAGCAGGGCGCTCAAGCCGACATGATCGGGGCCGTGGCGTTCCACGGCGGCCGCGATTTCGGCACCCCCCTGGTCGGTACCGATGTTGACGACATGGTAGCCGTTGCTGCGCAGGATGATGTCGACCAGGTTCTTGCCGATATCGTGGATGTCGCCTTTGACCGTGGCCAGGACCATGCAGCCGCGCTGGCGCTTTGCCGATTTTGCCAGCCGCGGCTCCAGGAAATCCAGGGCGGCCTTGATCACCTCGGCCGCCTGCAGAACAAATGGCAGTTGCATGATCCCTTTTTCGAACCACTCCCCCACTTCGGCCATGCTTTTCAGCAGGATGTCGTTGACGATATCCAGGGCGGGCATTTTACCTGCCAGTGTCTCGAGATCTTTTTCGATGCCGGCGGCATTGCCGTTGAGCACGGCGGCGCGCAGGCGTTGCTCCGGGCGGGAGTTTTCCTCCTTCACAAGGTCGATGCCGTTTTTTCTGCCCTGGAAATGCTGGCATAGTCTCAGCAACGGATCGCCGGCGCCGCGGCGGTTGAAAATGAGATCTTCAGCCAGGCCGATCTCGGCCGGGGCGATGCGGTTCAAAGGCAGGATGCGGCCGGCGTGAAAAATGGCGGCGTCCAGGCCGTGCTGCACGGCATGATAAAGAAAAACGGCATTGACGATCTTCCTGGCCGCGGGCTGCAGGCCATAAGAGATGTTGCTCACGCCGAGCAGGGTATGGGCTTCGGGCATTCTTTCCTTCAGCAGGGATAATGCGGCCAGGGTTTCCGCCCCGGCGCCGGCCAGGGCGGGGTCTCCGGAGCCCAGGGTGAAGGTCAAGGGGTCGAGGAAAAGGTCGGAGGCATGCAGTCCGCGTGAAACGGCCAGGTCGTGAAGCCGCTGCAGCACAACGGCCTTTTCCTCCCGGCCGCGGGCCATCCCCTGCTCGTCGATGGCCAGGCAGACCACGGCCGCGCCGAAATCGACCGCCAGGCTGAGTATTTTCTCAGCCCTTGCCCCCCCGTCTTCAAGGTTGATGGAGTTGATCACGGTACGGCCGGCACATTGTTCAAGCCCCGCCTCGAGCGCTTCCAGGTCTGTGCTGTCGAGCATCAGCGGCAGGCGGTTCTGCGAGTTCAGCCGCGCTGCCGCCCGGGCCATGTCACGGGCTTCGCTGCGCCCGGCATAGGCCACGTTCAGGTCGAGCAAGTGCGCTCCTTCCCGGGCCTGGGCCTGGGCCACGGCCAGCATGGCGTCCAGATCGTCGGACAGCAGCGCCGACCTGAATTGCCTGCTGCCGGTGGCGTTGGTCTGTTCACCGATGATCAGGGGGGCGGGTTTTACCAGGAACTCCTGCATCGAAAAAAGGGATGTCGCCATCCCCTTGTACACTCTTTCTTTTTGCGACCTCGGCCGCTGCCGCTCCGTCACGCGGGCCAGCGCTGCGATATGGCTGGGAGTGGTCCCGCAGCAGCCGCCGACCAGGCTCGCCCCGTATTCAGATACAAAACCACTCATTTGCAGCGCGAACGGCTCCGGTTCCAGGTCGTATAGATATCTGCCGGCGCTGAATTTCGGCAGTCCGGCGTTGGGCATCACCGCCAGCGGGAACGGGGAAGCGGCGGCCAGGACCCTGACCGCGTCACGCATGTCTTCCGGGCCTGTGCCGCAGTTGATGCCGAAAGCAAAAAGCGGGTACGGGAAAAAAGTGGCCAGCGCCGTGGCCGGGTCGGTACCCAGCAGCATGCGGTTTTTTTCCAGAGTGACCAGAACGCTCACCGGCCTGGTTTGCCCCTTGGCACGAAAAACACGATTCAGGGCCCTCAAGGCTGCCTTGATCTGCAGCATATCCTGGCAGGTTTCCACCTGGAACAGGTCGACACCGCCGTCGAAAAGTCCCAATGCCTGGGCATAATATGATTTTTCCAGGCTGGAGAAATCCACCTGCTGCAAACTGGGCAGGCGCGAACCCGGTCCCATGGAGCCTGCCACATAACGCGGCTGTCCAGGCGAACTGCGGTCGGCGGCGATCCCGGAAGCCAGTTCGGCGCCTTTTCTGTTTATTTCATAGGTCATGTCCTCCAGCCCGTGCCTGGCCAGTTCATCTGCCTGGGCGCCGAAGGTGTTGGTTTCGATAATGTCGCAGCCGCAGTCCAGATAAGACTCATGGATGCGGGCGATGATCCCGGGTCTCGATATGGTCAGGTAATCGTGGCAGCCTACATGTCCGTGGTAGTCGTCGGGGCCCAAAGACGTTTCCATGATGGCTGTGCCCATGGCCCCGTCCATGATCAGGATTTTTTCCAGCTGGCGCCGTGAGATTTCAGGTTTGAGCCATGCGGCCATGATGCGACCTCGGGATCTCAGCGCTTGCCGGCAAACACCGTTTCCAGAAAGGCTTTGGCGGCACGCCCCTGACCCATGCTGAAGACATGAATGCCAGGGACACCATAGTCGATAAGCTGCTCGGCCAGCCGGGCCAGGAAACGCACACCGCTGGCGAATTCCTGCTCCCTGGTGCGGGCTTCCTCGATTGCAGCTACCAGTCCGGCCGGGATATTGACATGAAAGGAACTGGGAATGGTCGTGATCTGCTTTTTGCTGACCAGGGGCTTGAGCCCGGGGATAATTGGCACCTGGATGCCAATGGCGCGGGCCTTTTCCACAAAAGTCCTGTATTGCCGAAAATCGTAGAACATCTGGGTAATGATGTATTCCGCCCCCATGTCCACCTTTTTTTTCAGATAAACAAGGTCTTTTTCAAGGTTGGGCGATTCAAAATGCTTTTCAGGATAGGCGGCCACTCCGATGCAGAAATTGGTGGGGAAAGGGTCCTCAAGTTCGTCGATATATTGGCCGCGGTTCAGCTGGGCGATCTGTTCGACCAGTTGCCAGGAGTACTGGTGGCCGTCCTTTTCCGGGATATACCTAGATTGACCTGGAGGCGGATCGCCGCGCAGGGCCAGGATGTTCTCGATGCCCAGGAAATTGAGGTCGATCAGTGCATCTTCGGTTTCAAAGCGGTTGAAACCCCCGCATATCAGATGCGGAACCGGCTCGACGCGGAAACGGTTGCGGATAGCGCTGCAGATGCCGACGGTCCCGGGCTTCTTGCGCCGCGGACGCCGGCTGATGACGCCTTCCTTTTCCTCATAGACCACGTGCGGCTGGTGATAGGTGACATTGATGAACTGCGGATCGAAAGGCATCATGGTTTCGATGGAGGCCAGGATATCGTCCACGCTTTTACCGCGGTCGGGCGGCGTGATTTCCAGCGAAAACATCAGCTTGTCGTTTTGCTTCAACCAGTCGATCACTTTGGCCATTGCGTCCCCTGAGGATTGAATTTTTCCAATGATAGCATATAGAACGCCAAATTCCAAGTCAGGACAGGAGAATTCAGCGTGTGCCTTCTGGAAAACCTCTGCTGGCCATACAGCTAAACGAACGTTTTATGAAGCCTGAAGGATTCGCAGACTACGCTTCAGGTGCGCAGGGTGGCGGTCAGTCGCAGCGGCTGCAGCAACAGCTGCAAAGCCGAATCAATATCCCGGCATACCACGTCGGCCGCCAACAGGCATGCGGCTGCCGCTCCTTCTTCCTGGATGACCAGGATGCCCAGTTTCGCTTTTTCCAGCATGTCCCGGTCGTTGCGGCCGTTGCCAACGCAAGCGGTATGCTCCGCCCCGAGTTCGTCCACGTAGCGGGCTTTTTGTCCGGTCTGGTCGGCACCGCTCAAGATCTTCAATACGCAAGGGATACCATGAACTTCGTCATCAACGCCGCCGAAAGTCCCGGCCGTAACGATGTGTATCCGCAGCTTGGCAGACAGTTCTTCAAGCAGACCGGCAACTCCTGGTTTGATCCTGCCGTCAGCGGCCAGAGTGCCGTTGAAATCGAGGACCAGGTGCTTGATGGCCAGGGTTTCATCCTTTCCGGGTATATTGATTTTAATCATGGTCGTTATTATGGCCGGATGGTTTGCATTCCGAATTGAGCGGCCCCACGGAGGCCGGCTTCGGGGTTGGTTATCACGCGGAGCGGAATGCGTTCCAGCAACCCGGCATAGCGTCCCTTGGCGGTGAACGTTTTAACAAAGCTGGCAGCGCGCAGCAGCGGCAGGATACGCGGCGCTATGCCTCCGCCGAAATAGACCCCGCCCCTGGCCAGGACTTTCAAGGCCAGGTTGCCCGCCTCACTGGCCAGGATGTCGACGAAAAGCTCCAACGAGGCCCGGCAGATAGCGCTCGTATTCTCCAGGCCGGATTTAACGATCAGCGGCGTTGGCTCTGTGCCGGCCGCCAGCTGTGCGGTCAGCCAGGGCGGTTCCGTAAAGCGGTCGTTGTCTTTGAAAAAGGCATAGATATTGGGAATGCCGCTTCCCGAACAAACCCGTTCGTAGCTGACGTGGCCGAAACGGGGGCGCAGATAAGCCAGCAGTTCCTCCTGCAATTCATTGGCCGGGGCGAAATCGGCATGGCCGCCTTCAGAAGGCAGTGCCCGGTAACTCCCCTGCTCCCAGACCATGAATGCCTGGCCCAGGCCGGTGCCCGGCGCGACAACCGCCAACGTGCCATTACTTTCAGGCATCCCCGCATGGATCGTTTCCACTTCCCCGGGCGGCAAAATGGGAATGGCCAGGGCCAGGGCCTCCAGGTCATTGAGCAGGCGGACCGGAATTCCGCCCAGGCTGAGACTGAGAGCTGATTCTTCCACCAGCCAGGGCAAGTTGGTGGCCTGGACCCGGCCGTTGATAACAGGACCAGCGATGCCAAAAGCCGCCCCGGCCGGCCGCAGCTGCCTCTCTGCCAGGAAGCGCTCCACCAGCTCGGACAGGGCTGAAAATTCCCGGCTGGCGAAGACGGCATGGGCCAGCGGGCGCAGCGACTCATCGGCCCGGGAAAAGGCGGCGAGAATTGTTTTGCTGCCGCCCACGTCACCGGCCAATATGATTTGATCAGATCGTTGTTTCATCTTTAAATTGAATAATTCCTGCAACTCAGTATAATGAAATCCAAATCAATTTACAATCGAGGTGTCCATGACCCAATCAAGTTATTCGCTGGAGCAGAGGCGCAAATGAGCAAAATATCGAACCAGGATCCGCTCGTAAAAAAAAGCATCGATACCATCCGTACCCTGGCCATGGATGCAGTCCAGGCCGCCAATTCCGGCCATCCAGGGGCGCCCATGGGCCTGGCTCCGGTTGTGTATGCACTGTGGCAGGATTTTTTGAACTACGATCCGCTGGATCCGCTCTGGCCTAACCGCGATCGTTTCGTGTTGTCTGCCGGCCATGCGTCCATGCTGCTTTATTCTTTGCTGCATTTGACCGGGGTCAAAGCCGTAGACAATGAAGACGTGATCCAGGATCTCCCGGCAGTCTCTCTCGACGAGATCAAGCGCTTTCGCCAGCTGGACAGCAGGACCCCTGGTCATCCCGAGCACGGCTGTACAACGGGCGTGGAAACGACCAGCGGTCCGCTGGCGCAGGGCCTGGCCAACAGCGTCGGCATGGCCATTGCCTGCCGCTGGCTGGGCGAATACTTCAACCGTCCGGGCTTCACCCTGTTCGACCACAACATCTATGCGTTGGCCGGCGACGGCTGCATGATGGAAGGTCTGTCCAGCGAAGCGGCATCGTTGGCCGGGCACTTGAAATTGTCCAACCTTTGCTGGCTGTATGACAGCAACAAGATCACCATTGAAGGCCCGACCTCCCTGGCTTTCAGCGAGGACACCGCCGCCCGCTTCCGGAGCTACGGCTGGAACGTGCTGTCAGTGGAAGATGCCGACAACCTGGAGATGTTGAAACAGGCATTTGACAATTTCGCCCAAACAGAAGATCGTCCAACCCTGATCATCATCGCCAGCCATATCGGCTATGGTTCGCCCCACAAGCAGGATTCGGCAGCTGCCCATGGCGAGCCTTTGGGAGAAGAGGAGATCCGTCTGACAAAACGCAACTACGGCTGGCCGCAAGACGCAAAATTCCTTGTCCCCGAAGGGGTGTATGCCCATTTTGGTGAAGGCATCGGCAAACGAGGAAAGGACCGGCGCGACGCCTGGTCTATCCCTCCTTGAAAAATACCGCGCCGCGTTCCCGGACCTGGCTGAATCCCTCTTCAGGATGCGCCAGCGCCAACTCCCGGAAAATTGGGACAAGGACATGCCTTTGTTTCCCGCCGATGAAAAAGGTCTGGCCACGCGGGTCAGCTCGGGTCTGGTCTTGAATGAGCTGGCAAAGAATATTCCCTGGCTGCTCGGCGGGTCCGCGGACCTGTCTCCCTCCACCAAGACCAGGCTGACTTTTTCCGGTGCCGGGGATTTCGCCCCCGGGAGCTATTCGGGGCGCAACATCCATTTCGGGGTGCGCGAACACGCCATGGCGGCCATTCTCAATGGCCTGGCACTTTCCGGGCTTCGCCCTTTCGGCTCCGGGTTCCTGGTCTTCAGCGACTACGGCCGCCCCGCCATCCGCCTCAGCGCCCTGATGGAACTTCCCGTGATCCATATTTTCAGCCACGACTCCATCGGCGTCGGCGAGGACGGCCCCACCCACCAGCCCGTCGAACACCTGGCTTCCCTGCGCGCCATGCCGGGACTGATCGTCCTGCGTCCGGCCGATGCCAATGAGGTGGTCGAAGCCTGGAGACTGATCATTCAACTCCGGCACGAGCCGGTGGCTCTCATCCTAAGCCGCCAGAACCTGCCGACATTCGACCGCGCGAAATATGGTCCGGCCGCCGCTGTCGCCAGGGGGGCCTATATCCTGGCCGACGCCGCGAACGGCAATCCCCGGGTCCTGCTGCTGGCCAGCGGCAGCGAAGTCTCCCTGTGCCTGGCGGCATATCACGAGCTGCAGGCGCAAAACATCGCAGCCAGGGTGGTCAGCATGCCCAGCTGGGAATTGTTTGAAAAACAAACAAGGGAGTATCAGCAGAGCATCCTGCCTCCCGAGGTCACGGTTCGGGTTTCGGTCGAGCAGGCTTCGACGCTGGGCTGGTCCAGGTATGTCGGGCCGTCGGGACGCAGCATCGGCATGGAAACTTTCGGGGCATCGGCGCCGTTGCCGGCGCTGCAGAAAAAATTCAAATTCACCGCCGGGCATGTGGTCCAGGTCGTGAAGGACCTGTTGGCCGCAAAACCATGATCGAAAACATGGACATATTTTTCCCAAAACACGGCGCAGTCGTTAGGCTATAGGTTGGACATGATCATTTACTGGTTAGATTGGCTTGGTTTGCTGGCCGGGACCATGTTCTTCCTTTTGTTCGCCGTTACTTCCTGTCGCGAAGGGGAAAAGCGGGCAATCGGACTGTCGATCCTTTGTTTTCTGGCCAATGCTATTGCCTGGGGTATCATGCTCCATTGGCGGCAAGTGGCTGTCGTTCAGACTGCCAATGTGGCGCTGCTGGTGCTGCTGTTCATATTTTCCGCCCTGTCGCTGCTGAAGTTTTTTCCGGCCGCGGCCGAGCCCGACCTGAGCCGCATCGAGCGCGCCGATGAACGCGACCACATGTTCTCCCGCAACCAACTGCAATACCATCCCGACCTGGCCGAGCGCTACTATGCCCGGAATCCCCAATTGCGTGAGGGGGATGAAAAAATTCACCGCCGGCCCGAACTGGGTCAATCCGGTCATGTGTATGATTCCCCTTACTATTCGCAGGTGTTCAGCGCTGCATTTTCCTACCTTGAACGAACCAGATCTGCCGGCAGCGGGTCAGCGGCCCCTGAAGTAAAATCGCTGGATCCTGCCATCATCCGTGCCGCCATCATGCGCACGGCCCGTTATTTCGGGGCCGTCGACGTCGGCATCGCCAGCCTGCAGCCCCATCACTTCTACAGCCATGCCGGCCGCCGGGCCGAGAACTGGGGAGAAACAATCACGGCCGCCAGGGGTTCGGCCGTGGTCATCGTGGTGGCCATGGACTGGCCGATGATAGCCAAGTCGCCGACCCTGCCGGTTATTCTGGAGTCGGCCCGGCAATATGTCGAGTCGGCCAAGATCGCGGCCATCATCGCCGAATATATCCGCGGCCTGGGCTACCGGGCCCGGGCCCATAGCGACGGCAACTACGAAGTCCTTTGCGTGCCGCTGGCTGTCGAGGCCGGCCTGGGCGAGTTGGGGCGGTTGGGATTGCTGATCCACCCCGTATACGGTCCCTGTGTCCGCCTGGCTGTGGTCAGCACCGAACTGGAACTGGAGCCCACGCCAAAGCGTGCCATCCATGCCGATAATTTTTGCCGCATCTGCAAGAAATGCGCCGCCAATTGTCCGACCCGGGCCATCGCCAATGACCAGGAACCCCATTCACGGTCTTTCCGGCACTGGTCCATCAGGCAGGAGAGCTGTTATGCCTTCTGGAAGCAGATCGGCACCGATTGCGCGCTGTGCATCCGCTCCTGTCCCTACACCAAGCCCGACACCCTGCTGCATCGCCTGGTCAGGTTTTATGTGTCGCGCAACTCTATCAACCAGCATCTGGCCCTTCTCCTTGACGATTTTTTCTATGGCCGGAAAAAAAGGATTTCCCCGGCCAATCCCGGTGAAATCATTCCGTTTTAGATCCGTACCATATAATTTGCTTGCTGGCGAGCATCGCTATATGGAGGAAATGGAACATTTTCTCTATGTTTGCAGTGGAAGCCCGAGATCGATCATTTCCAGCCTGTAATTCGTACCGGGATTCCTTGCCGACGGTCCTTCGATAAGAAGGACAATATTTCCTTTAACTCCATGGTTTTGCAGCCAATTTCCGGCATAAGTCTTCCAATCCGCGGGCAAATCGGCTTCATGCACAGGATGGATGCCGTAGGAAAATTGCATTTGCTGGCAGGTAGCTTCATTGGGGCTCACGGCCGCGATCCAGAACGGCAGCCGGAAGCGGGTAATATTCCTGGCCGTGGCGCCGCTGAGGGTGGGAGCCATGACGGCGGCCAAAGCTACCCTTTGCAGGATGGTTTCCATGCTTGAAGCGATCACATCCGTATGACTGGCTTTGCCCTGGCCGACATTTGCCAGTAAGGTTTCCCGGGCGCGGGCGCCGGGTCTTTGTGGTTCGGTGACCTCGGCAATTTTTGCCAGCATGGCAACGGCTTCGACCGGGAATTTTCCCATTGCCGTTTCTTCCGAAAGCATGACGCAATCCGTCCCGTCCAGAATGGCATTGGCCGCATCCGTGACTTCGGCCCGGGTAGGCCGACAATTTACGGTCATGGATTCCAGCATTTGCGTGGCCGTGATCACCGGTTTTCCCAACAGATTGGCCTGATAAACAAGCTGTTTCTGCACCAGGGCGATTTGTTCTATGGGAATCTCCACCCCCAGGTCCCCCCGGGCGATCATGATCCCGTCGGCCGCCCGCAGGATCTCCGCCAGATTGTCGAGGGCTCGCGAGCGTTCGATCTTGGCAATGACAAAAGGATGATAGCCGATGCGGTCGGCAGCCTGGCGCACGGCATTGACATCGGCGGCCGACTCGACAAACGACAATCCCAGCGCATCCAGCTTCTGGGAAGACGCAAAGCGCAGCCACTCGACATCCCTGGCGGTAAAAGCGCTGATGCCGAGTGCCTTGCCCGGCAGATTCAATCCCTTTCCTGACCGCAGTTCGCCCCCGACCAGCACCCGGCAGCGGACATCCGATCCGTCTATTGCCGATACCTCGAGCTGGATGAAGCCATCGCTGAGAAAAATGATGTCCCCGGGTTTTACAGCCTGGGGTAGTCGTTCAAAATTCACGGGAATATGCAAGGCGCCAGCGGAGAGTTTCCCGGTTGTCAGCACGGCAGAATCACCGGTCTTCAGATCGATCGGCTCCTTGTTTAAAATTCCCACACGTATCTTCGGGCCGGGAAGATCGGCCAGGATGGCCAACCGATGCCCGGTCGCCCGACCGGCCAAACGGAGCTTTTTTATGTTTTTTTCATGAACACCCGCATCGCCGTGCGCCAGATTGAGCCGGGCCACGCTCATCCCTGCCATGATCATCTTTTCCATGACTTCGAAAGTTTCCGATGCCGGCCCGATCGTGCCGATGATCTTGGTTTTATTGACAGAAAGTTTCATTCTCTTTCCCCAACATAAAAAAGGTTGGCGCAGCTCATTTTATGATGCGCTCAACCGTTTTTTCCAGAAACAGGAATAATTCCCGGCAGACCCAGGCGTCGGTGGCAGCGTATATGATCTGCGCCGGGGTCAGATCTGAGCGCTCCCAATTGGAACACTGCGCCCCCTTGGAAATGCGCAGGCCCAGCAGCTGGGCGGCCAGCGTGCGTACGCCCATGGCCTTGATGCCGGCCTTGGCGGCCATTTTGCCAAGTTCGACGAAGCCGGCGGGAGTGAAGCGCAGCACTTCATGGAGCTTGGCGATGTCTGCGGTCACAGCCACACCGGCCTTGATGATTTTATGATCAGCAAACAACCCGGCCAGCGGCTGCAGGGAATGCAATTTTTTCAGCTGTACCAGGAAAACTTTTTTTCTGCCTGCCATCTGCACCAGGGCGGGCGGAAAATGGTCGCCGCTCTTGAAGGTCGGCCTGACCTCGATATCGAAGCCCAGGACCTTTTCGGCACGGAGCTCCGCCATGACCACCCGCAGCCGCGCATCATCGGCTATGACCTCCACCGGTCCATCGTACTTTTTCAGGGGCAGCAGATTGATCTCCAGTTTGCTCAGGGAAGGTGCGGCGATCATTTGAATTCACAATTGCGATTGCTGATCATGGTTGGCTGATATTATCACAAGGAAGGGGGCAGCGCTACCCTTACGATTTCCCGGACTGTTATTCCCCGCAGGAACATCGGGTTCAATACAACTGATGAAGCGGCTTATCAGGGCCTTGATCCTTTCAGCCAGCCGACATACCGGCCGGAAAAACTGCATAGCCGCGCTCCCAGGCTTGTCAGAATCTCCCTGGCTTTTCCCTTGAGCGGCAGGTCGCTGCGCAAAATATAAATGAGATCTCCGGAAAACTTGTAGATCATGCCGCCCAGGGCCAGGAAAGCGCCGGCGAAAAATGCGCTGGACTTGTTGGAGAATTTTTTGGACGACCTGCCCACCAGGCATTTCAAGCTGAACAATTCCTTCAGGGAATAATTGTGGGAATGCTGCACAACTGAAGCCGGGGTGTAGATCAATTTATAACCGCTATTCAATATCCTATCTGCCCAATTCTGATCCTCGGCGATCAATATCTCATCAAGAAAAGGAAACGCGCTCCAGATCTCTTTCCTGATGGCGGCACTGACGGTTGAAAAAAGGATAAAATCAAGTCGCTCAACCCGGCTTTTCTCGATTCTATGCGCGGGCATTGATGTCTGCAGGTCCCTGGCCATATACAGGTGGCAATCATTATTGGGCACATGGCGGCTGTACACCCCGGCGATCTTTTCATCCCCGGCAAACTCATCGATAAGGGCGGAAAGCCATTGATGATCGTGGGGAATGGCATCGGCGTTCAGGAAAACCAGGAAATCACCTTTTGCCAGTCTGGCACCCAGGTTTCTGGTTCTGCCGTGCGCGAATTCTTCGGGCCTTATTTCGACCAGATGGATATTTTTGTTTTCCCTGACCATGGCGACCGTATGGTCCTGCGAACCCGAATCGATAACGATCACTTCAAAAACATAAGGACATTCCTGGGCCATTACCATATCCAGGCATTTCCTGATATTTTCCCCTTCATTTTTCGCAGGAATAATGATGGATATGTCAATTTTTTCGGTTTTCACCTTTTGCCACCTATGGTCGCGGCATACGTGTCCTGCAGACCGGCAAGCATTCCGGAAATACCATAATTGCTTTTTACGAAATGATAGAGGTTTTCCGCCTGGGCGGCGAGTTTGTATTCACCGTTCAGGATCCTTTTGATTTTTTCTGCCAGGTCATGGATATTTTCATTCTCAAACATGACTCCCCTGTCTTCGCCCAGCAGTTCGTTGTTGCCAAAAGTGTCGGAGGCGATGACCGGCAGCCTCAGCAGTCCGGCCTCCAGCAGCACGATCGGAAGTCCCTCCCACCTTGAGCTGAGAATCAAAAGGTCCGCGGCTTTCATCAGGCCGTACACATCTTTTCTGGTGCCGGAGAAACGGACCAGGTCGGCTACCTGCAGTTGTGCGGACATTTTTTTCATTGCCGGCAGGGTTTCGCCAGCGCCGACCAGCAAAAAAAAAGCGTTTTTCTCCTTGAGAAAATCCCTGATCAGGGAAAGCGCCCGGATCAATACATCGTAGCCTTTCTGAAAATTGAAACGGGCAACGGCAATAAAGAGAATGCGTTTGGCCGGCAGTTGGAATTCACTGGCCATATCCACTTTGGCCATGCGCTTCTTCAAGGCGGGAAGGATCGATGCCATTGGGTATATAGCTGACATGATTCAATTTGTATTTGGTCCTGATAAAATTTTGATCCGCCTGGGAAACGGCGATGATCTGCCCGGCCCTCGAAAAAAGGTATTTTTCCAGCGCGAATCTCAATTTGTATTTCAGGCTGCTTAAAACGCCCGGCAAAAATTCATACTTGTGAATGTGCAGCCCATGAGCCGTATAGATGACCGGGACCTCATATCTTGCCAGGGGATTCCGATAAAAGGCCAGGAGCGGGCGCAGGTGATGGATATGGACCAGGTCAGGTTTTTTTTTCAGGACCAGCTCCGGGCTGTAACCCAGGGGACAGGTTTCTACGTTGCCAAGTCCGGAAAACTTGGCGAGCGCATCTCCCGCATCGGCAAAAATCCTGAAATTCAGCGCCGGCAAGCCCTGCACAATCTGGAATATGTGTTCAATGCCGCCGCCGGTCGAAAAATTGTCCGTTACAATGTGAATCAGCATGGTTCCTTTTTCCGTTTCAGCAGGGGATATTTGCCGGACACTCACGGGAGTAACGATCCCCTGTTTCAGGCGCTATTTTAAGTAATAAACCTAGTCATGTCAAACCCCCAAGAACGAAGCCTTACTAATATTTCGGCATCACCTCATTTTAGTTGCTCTTCGCAGCCGGGGCGCTTCCGATCATCCCTTGACGCGGCGTATGGAGCCCATTTTAAAGAAAAATGGGCGGAATCGCTTTCCGCCTGCGGCGGACCGGAATGCGGACGGGATTTAGCGGAAAGGGATGTCGGAAAAAGCCCCATAGTGCCGGGGCGCTTCCGATCATCTTCCCCCGCTGGGGACGCTTCGCAGCCTGAAGCGCCGTACGCAGCCCATTTTAGAGAAAAGTGGGCGGAGTCGCTTTCCGCCTGTGGCGGACCGGAATGCGGACGGGATTTAGCTGAATGAGATGTCGGAAAAAGCCCCACAGGCTTCATTCATGAAATATTCTTGCAAAAAATTGAGGTAATTCCCTTCCAGAATATTTTGAAAAAAAGATCCCGAAAAGATACAATAGCCGACAGGACAAAAATGAAAATGAAAAAAGCGGAAATATGGAAACCATAAATATCGCGGCCCTGCTTATCACCCTGGCGGCTGTTTTCAGTTACCTGAATCATCGCTTGATAAAACTGCCAACCGCCATCGGCATCATGCTGATCGCCATACTCATGTCTCTAAGCCTGGTCCTGCTGGACTTCTTTAAAATAGTGAATGTCTACGACTACGCCAGCCTGCTGTTCAAAAACATTGATTTCAACAAAACCCTGTTGCACGGCATGTTGAGTTTTCTTTTGTTCGCGGGAGCTCTGCACATCAATCTGAACGACCTGATCAAGCACAAATGGGTCATCGGCGTTTTGTCAACGTTCAGCGTGGCCTTGAGCACGTTGCTTGTGGCAATGCTGGCCTGGCTGGTTTTTGCCTTGATCGGCATGAAAATGCCCTTCATTTACTTTTTATTGTTCGGCGCCCTTATCGCCCCTACCGATCCCGTGGCCGTAATGGGCATATTGAAGACCGCCGGGGCATCCAAAAGCCTGGAGACCAAAATAGCCGGAGAAAGCCTTTTTAATGACGGGGTGGCGGTGGTTGTCTTTCTCCTTTTTTTCGGCGTGATAACCAGGGGCGATGGGATCACAATCGGCAACATCATCCTTTTGTTCCTCAAGGAAGCCATCGGCGGTATTGTATTCGGATTGGCTGTTGGCTGGATAACTTATCGCATGTTGAAAAGCGTGGACAATTACCAGGTGGAAATACTGCTTACTCTGGCCCTGGTCATGGGCGGCTACGCCCTTGCCGACGCCCTGCACATTTCGGGCCCGATCGCCATTGTGGTGGCCGGACTGCTGATCGGCAACAAGGGCCGCTACCTGGCCATGAGCGACAATACGCGTGAGCGCCTGGATTCATTCTGGGAGTTAATGGACGAGATTTTAAACGCGGTGCTGTTCCTCCTTATCGGCCTGGAAATACTGGTCGTCACCATGGCCAGGCCCTATCTGTTCGCGGGTTTGCTGATCATCCCGGCCGTATTGCTGGCGCGTTTCATCAGTGTGGGCCTGCCGATCACATTGATGAGATCTTTTTTCAAGTTCAGCCCGCATGTGATAAAAATCATGACCTGGGGCGGGCTGCGCGGCGGGATTTCCGTGGCGCTGGTATTGTCTTTGCCCCCGGGCCCGGAGCGTGAGGCGCTTTTGACGGTCACCTACATCGTGGTCATTTTTTCCATCCTGGTCCAGGGGCTGACCATCAAACATCTGATTTCCGGCAGATTGAAATAGCAGCGATCCGCCTGATTGGGGAAGATGCTGACGATCTCGTCAACCAATGGTCGGAATATACTCCCGGATTGACATCTCGTTCATATTCTCAGAGCGGTACAATTTGTCGTAGAGTATTCCCATGCTATGCATGCGGCTTTTGATTTCCATCAAGGATTGCGAGCGCTTCGGGATTTTTCATGGTGAGTCGATTGCAGCGTCAGGATGCCCATTAGGGCGCTCATGTTGTTCTTGATGCGGTGGTGCACCTCTTTGAGCAGGAGTTCCTTTTCCTGCAGGAGCGCACTCACCTTTTCTTCGAGCATGCTTGCGTGCGGAGATATCGCGGGTGACGCTGATGATATGCGGCACGCCGCGCAGGATCGATGACTTTCGCGGACATCAACCCGTCGAGGGCGGCTGCCGTCCTTTGCGCAGAAATTCGGCTTCGAAATTCTCGCTTGAAACCCTTTTCGCGCAGTTCGGTGACGATCCTCTGGCGGTCGGCCGGATTTTTCCAAATCCTTGCTTCGATGCTTGACTTGCCGATCGCTTCGGCGCGGCTGAACCCGGTTAGAACCGTAAAGCCGTTGTTGACATCCAGAATCTCGCCATCTTCGAGATGGGTGATCACGGCCGCATCGGGGCTGGTATTGAAAATCAACTCGAAATGTCTGATGGCTTCAGCCATCTCCGCGTTGGACCGCTGGTTGACCATGATGATCAATCCGCATGTCCAGACGATGCTGACGATGATGGCGTCCAGGTAGGCGCTGACGTTGAACAGGGACGGGCTGAACATGTCCCTGACATCATGTGCCGGCGAGCACCAGCGATGGTGCGCAAAACAAAGTAACAGCCGTGGGCGAGTAAAAACGCCACGATGAAATTGGCCGAAGCCTTGACCGAAGGGATCTTGTTGGAATACAGATCCGACGCCGTTAAAAATGATACGGCCGCCAGGGCAACACCGATGGCCACCGTCCGGACCGTGATATTATCATTCACGTAAGTGAAATAAATCAAGAGCGAAACAAACCCTATATAAATCGTCAGTACGGTTTTAATTTTCTCTCTTCTGTCCAGGAAACGCATGATGCCGATATAGAGAAATATCACTCCCAAAATCAACAACGAATTCTGACCGATGATCGAGATTTTATGAATGGCGGGAATCGCCACGCATCAGAACGAACATGAATCCGACCGCCGCCGAAGCGCTCCACAACAGCCACCAGCCGACACCGCGATAGGTTTTGTTGATCGAGGCCTGCAGGGAGAAGACGATCACCTGAATGATGCTGGTAATGCCGAGGACCATAGCCAGAGTGCGGATATCCATGATCAGGTCGACCTCCGTTTTGATTGGAAATTTCCCTTCATTGCTTCACAGGGCGATTACCCTCAGTATAAACACCATAGAATGGGCTTGCGGGGAGTTTTTCCCCGCCACAGTATATTGATATCCGATCTTCAGTTCAACGGGGAACTTTGGCCAGACAGCCAGAAAAGGTCGAGGGTCACGGGAAAGACGGTGACGCTGGTGCTGTCGTTATCCTGGCGGATTCCGTCAATGATAGCTGTCCGGGGCCGCCTTGAAGCGCACGGGCAGATAGAAACCAAGCCGCAAGGCTCCGCGCCACGATCCACCTTTCCCAGCGCGGCTCTACTTCGGCCAGGAAATCGATAGCCATAGTCGATCATACTTCCGGCCAGGGCCGGGTTCAAATACCGTGCCAGGCTCGTTTCGCTGTATCTGCCCCTTGCCCAGATACGGAGTATACTGGGAGTAGAGATTGACGAAAAGCTCGCGTTTGTTGTCGCGGATAAAAACATAGTCGGCATGAATGCTCACGATCGGCGCTGTGAGATGTCTGTCCGCTGCCATGGGCCAGATAGGGATTTCCCTTGCAAGAAATTCTCGGCTTCCCGGTCCCAATCGATGGCGGTCAAGGGGAAATTTAATGCCCAATGCTGACCGCCAGGCGCCAGATGTCGAACTTTGCAACAGACCGGTGGCCCGTTTCGGATCCTTGGTCTTTCGAACCGAGCAATTGCAGTTTGAAGCCGGCTTTGGCACCGGCAGCGGAAAATGGTTTCGGACTCTGTAAATTGCTGAATTTCTTAAAATTAATTCCAAGCTCTGATTCTGAAGACCGTTATATTTCCGATAATTTTTTCGGAGAAAAGATAGGTTGTGGATAATTCAAACGTACTAATATGTTCAGGTTTCAAATCCTTTTGTCCAGAAGAAACGGATGAACTCTGAACCGTTTCATGAAAAAAAGGTGCACGGAAAGCACTCCCGTACAACAACTTAAAGGATAATCGATTGCTGAGTCCAAATACTAATCCTGCCCTTGGATTGAAACTCGAACCAATATCATCGTAACTGTCATACCTCGCACCAAGGGTCAAATCAAGAGAATGACAAAAATCTGCTAAGTTGAAAAGTTCTTTTAAATTAAAAATGCCCTGACCATATAGCGCCCCCATCTGTCTTTTTGATGGTTGAATCCAATTTGCAGAATCAGAAAAATCGCGTATAAAACCGTAATATTGATTGGTTGGTAGGTGATTCCGTCAAATGAAAGAGTCTACATTGATGGCGCATCAGTTGTTTTTTGAGGAAATTTTGAGGCAATTGTAATTTTTATTTGTTGTAATTCTTCGAGGCTCAATTCCCAAACATCTTTGGTATTTGGGATTTGTGCGTTTAGTGGAATGTACAGACACAGTAGAAAAAAAGCCGATACAGTAATTATGTTTATACGTGAATTATTCTGTAATCGATACATTTTTAATGTCTCCTACTAAAGAATGGAACAATTGTACTTCAATTTTAAACAAAAAACTCACTTTTTTGAATTATTCTTAATTTTCATTTCAAATATATTCTTTGCCTTGGTTAGGCAGCAATTCTGACAGCGGAGTGCAGCGCAATGCCGAGGTTTTCCGAGACACACAGCGATGCTACAACACTTTGCGAGGGATCTCATCACCGGAAACGAGCTCAAGTTAGTGGCAGTAAAAAAGAGGTCTAACTCCAAAAACTTCAATTTATTTTTGGGCGCTGGATTCTCCTTCCAAACGGGAGATGATGACCGCGCCGCAACTGTCACCCAGGACATTTACGGTCGTCCGGAACATGTCCAGTATCCTGTCCACCGCCAGAATGATCGCCACCCCCTCCAACGGCAAACCCACCGCCCGCAAAATGATCGACATCATCACCAGCCCGCTCATCGGCACACTGGCCGCCCCGATCGACGCCAACAGCGCCGTCAAAACAATGACCAGCTGTGCCGAAAAACTTAAAGGGATCCCGTAAACCTGGGCGATGAATATCGTCGCCACACACTCATACAATGCCGTACCATCCATATTGACCGTAGCCCCGATCGGCAATACAAAATTTGCCACCCGCTGCGATGCTCCCGAATGCTCAGTTACCGCCTTCATGGTCAACGGCAGCGTCACTATGGTCGAACAGGTGGAAAAAGCCGTAATGAACGCCGGCATCATGCCCCGGTAATGCTTGACCGGGTTTATGCCGCCGACATAACGCAACAATAGCGGCAGGGTAATAAATGCATGGATCGCCAATCCCATCAATACCACCAGGAAATAATAACCCAGCGAATGAAACGCCTCAAAACCTGTAGTGGCGACAATACGGGCGATGATCCCGAATACCCCCAACGGCGCACTCCAGACAATGAACCCCGTCATCTTCATCATGGCATCAAAAGCGGCCTGGAAAAAATTCCCCATCTGTACTTTTTGTTCCTGTTTCAGGCGCGTGATAAAGTAACCGAAAAGCAGCGAAAAGAATATCACCGGCAGAACATCACCCTTGGCCAGCGCACTGAAAGGGTTTTCAGGAATGATGCGGATCAACAAGTCCCCGACACCATAAGCGGCCGCCGGCACATGTTCCACCGCTTTCTTCAACCCCACCTGGGCGCCCTTGCCCGGCTGCAAGATATTTACCAATAACTGCCCGGTAAGGATCGCCATAACGGTGGTGGCGATATAGTAAACTAAAGTTTTCAAGCCCAACCGCCCCAGCCCGGCCGCGCTGCCTACGCTCACCACGCCGCTGATGATGGATGTGACGATCAAAGGCAATATGGCCATGCGCAAAAGACGCAGGAAAATATCTGCCAATACCTGCGCCAAGGGAAGAATGCTTTCCCCGAAAAGATAACCTGCCAGAATGCCCAGGAAGAAACCTGCGAAAATAAATGTCGTTAATGATGCCTTTTTTTTAGCCATTTATTATTTTTTGTGCTCTTTGTGTTCTTCATAGTTCAATTTCAACACGTCATGCCGATTCCTTTTTCAAGAACCACAATACCACAATCCAGAAAACAATAACAATCGTGCTGATGCCGAAAAACAGCCAACTTCCCAGGAGTAACAGCAACGGAACGGCGATAGAGTCCAGCCCCCGCCCAATCAATTTATTCGTTTCGCCAATATTGGACACTGGTATCCCAAAGATTTAAATAAAAGGTTGGATAAGGCCATAGATCATATTAGCTGCCATTGACTCTCTAAATTCAATTCATTAAAATAATCACATGAGAAAATTAAATGCAATCAGCAAATTATGCCGTCTGGCTTTATTGGTGGCCATTGGGGCCGGCTGTCTATTAAATGTATCTTGCAGTATTTCCTCCAGGTCTATGCAGGTTTTGCTACCAGCCGACATTTCTATAACCAAAGAGATCAAGCACATCGGAATTTTAAATTATGCCTTGCCATCCAAGCAGGATAAAATTTTAGATATTCTGGAGGGATTTGTATCCGGAGAGTCGATTTTAGCCGACCGCATTGGCGCGGATTATTGTTTAAAAGGACTTGCGGAAAAGCTCAACAACTCGCCTAGATTCAGCGCTGTGATCATTCAGGGAGAAGACCTGAAACGAGATGACTATCGACATTTTTCATCCCAATTACCCTGGAATGAAGTCAAACGACTCTGCCAGAAATACCGTGTGGACGGTCTTATAGCCCTTGAACACTTTGATTCCAACATTCATGTGGACAAAGACGAACGAATGCGAAAGAAGAAAATCAAGGATAAAAAGACAGGAGAGAAACGCACCATCAAAGTTCCGGAATGGCATGTAGACCTCTATATCGAGGTAAACTCCGGCTGGAAAATCTACGATCCCCAAAGCCAGTCCGTCATTGATGCCAACTTCTATAAAGACCGGAAATCCTGGGCCGCCAGCGAAGACACCCAAAAAGAAGCCATGAGAAAACTTCCCAGTAAACGTGATGCAATTAATGAAGCAGGCTACCATTCAGGCATTGAATATGGCGTCCGCATCTCCCCTACCTGGATCACCGTCAAGCGCTTCTACTATGTCAAAGGCTGTAAAGAGTTAAAAGAAGCCAAGCGCTATGTCCGAACCGGTGATTGGGAAGGAGCCATTGCCATCTGGAAACGTATTTTACAAAGTCCGGATCAGAAACTGGCAGGACGGGCTGCGTACAACATGGCCTTTGCGGCAGAAATAGGCGGAGATTTGGAAGTAGCCTATACCTGGGCTCAAAAAGCCTACAGCAAATATGGAAACACAAAAGCCCAGAGCTATATGCGTATCATCCAGATTCGCATTGAAGACGAAAAGCGCCTTAAAAATCAACTAAAAAACTAATATATTATTTTAAACTGTAGGAAAATCAATTTTCTCCATTTGCACCAAGAACCAAGACAGTAAAGGGTTTCCCCCGAAACTCCCCTATTCCGGGTGTCATCCCGGATAGTTGAAATTCATAAAAGCCATTGCAATTTCGTTGCAACTTAATTGGAAGCTGATTATGTCTCGTAACCGGCTGCCCCATATCGGTTCATCTCGGGCAAATTTCGGCCTCTACAAAACAGGATACACAAATTAGGGAGAGGTCCGCTCAAATACTTGCACTTACATTGTTACAATTATTATCCATTTTTGGGTTGACATTATTACAAAAAGTTAATATCGTTGAATTGATTTTATTACAGGGGAATGCAACCACTACGAATATGGCGATGATCTTTTTCCAACCGTGAATGCCCATTTCCCCTCCTGAAAAAAGCATTATACGCAATTATTAAATCAAATTGTATGGGGGCGGTCTGCCGGGTCGCTACAGCAATAATTCCTAATTTTTTAAACAAGTTCTCTTAGGAACGAAAGCGCCGGGCGGACGCGGATTCCTGCGCGGGACAGAAAGTCTTTCTTGCCTACGGCACTGATCTGCAGCGCCTCCACTTCAGGAAATCTTTTTTTCAGATAGCCCAGTGCAGGAGAAACCGTCGCATCGTCCCATTTTGCTTCAATGAAACGCAGCGGTTTACGGTTTTCGCAAATGACAAAGTCAACTTCACGGCCGTCCACGTCACGGAAATACCTGAGTTCCATATCAAGTCCATGGGCATCCTGCTGAAAGTGCACCCATTTGAGCAGATGGGAGGCCACCAGGTTTTCAAATCGTTGCGGCAGTTCGGGAACCTGGCTCCAGTCGTAATGGTAATGCTTGGCTTCCTTCTTCACGGCCCGGATGGCCGGGGCGCCGAAGGGAGCGAGGCGGAACATGAAATAAAGCCGCTCTAAAACCATTAGCCAGCGGCTCACCGTTTTATGGCTGACCTGCAGGTCTTCGCGCAGGGCGTTGATGGAAAGCGGGGATCCAACCAATTCCGGCAAACGCAAGGCCAGCAGTTCCAGGTTGCCAAGATCGAGAATATGTTCCAGAGAAACGACTTCCTCGCGAATGACCCGGCTGCGATAGGATCGCGACCAGCGTCGGGCCGTTGTTTGCGAGCCGGACAAATACGGTTCCGGAAATCCGCCCAGGGTCAGTAGGTCGAGCAATTCCTGCGGCCGCTGCAATTTAAGTTCGGCCGTTGAAAACGGATGCAGGCGCAAAAAATGATAACGGCCCTGCAGCGAATCGCCCCCGAAACGGTAGATATCGAGGCGGGCACTGCCGACAACCAGGATATGCAGCTTCCGCTCCGGCTCATCCACCAGCCCTTTCAAATAATTGCGCCAGGAACGGTATTTATGTATCTCGTCAAGGACGAGCCCTCCCGCAGCCGGCAATTCCCGGCGCAGGATGGTTTCACGGTGAGCGGGCACATCCCAGTTAAGATAGAGAGCGGCTTTGCCGGCAATCTGCCGCGCCATGGTCGTCTTGCCGACCTGGCGGGGACCGGCCACAAAAACCATTTTTCGGCGCAAGTCGGCGCGCACTTGTTCGGCCAGGTAACGTGTTTTCATGAATACTAAAATACTACTTTTTTAACTACCTGTCAAATTTACTCGCGAATTTATTAACCTGCCAGTTAAATATACAGCGTTTCATTATTTCCTGGTGGGTTTGTCAGGCGGCGAAAACCACTTCGCCGTTACGCGCAAAATCAACTATGAACGAATCGCCCTTTTCCCATTCGGCCCTGGTCATGGCCATGGCTTCGATCGGCTTGAAAACCTCGTAAATCGCCGCGGACAGCAGGTCGATCCGCTGCCAATAGCCCAAGCCCGAGAAATTGTCCGAAATGACAACCAGATCAATGTCGCTGCCTTCCCGCTGCGTGCCGGCGGCATAGGAACCGTACAAAACTATCCGTTCGATCTTTATCCCCTTTTTTTCGAGGATGTCTTTGAATTGCCCAATGATCTTCAATACTGCTGACTTTTCCATGTCCGATGATCTCCTACAATATAATAACTACATATATCCAGGTAATAATCGTCAAAAAAATGCAAGATTCCATTGCAATTTCATTGCAGGTCGGATGACTTTTGCAATGCAAAATAGCCCGAAATGCAGGTGGGGAAAGTCACAGCGCTACGGGTACGCATCGCTATGTACGCATCGCAATGCCGAGGCTTTGTGAGGCATTCAGCGATGCCACCCCACTTCAGTGGGGCCGAATTTCTGCGAGGCATGCAGCGATGCCATCCTAGCGCGTAAATTACCGGAAGTCACAGCGCTACGGGTACGCATCGCCATGTACGCAGCGCAATGCCGAGGCTTTGTGAGGCATTCAGCGATGCCACCCCACTTCAGGGGCTTCTGCGAGGCATCAGCGAGCCATCCTAGCGCGTAAATTACCGGAAGTCACAGCGCTACGGGTACGCATCGCCATGCCGAGGATTTCTGAGGCATCTGGCGATGCCATCCTAGCGCGTAAATTACCGGAAGTCACAGCGCTACGGGGATGGATGCGCAACTGCTGTTGCGCACACTTCGTGCAGCATCACCAAGTTTAAATCAACTGAAATATTTGGTGATGCTGTCCCAATTCGCTGCTGCGAATTGGTCGAACCCCTCCGGGGTTCTCATCCCCGAATACGAGCTCAAGAAAATGGCAGCGCTACGGGGATTCGAACCCCGGTTTAGTGACTGAGAATCACCCGTCCTAACCCCTAGACGATAGCGCCACGAAGGTTAAAAAAAGCGGAGTAAAAAAGAAACAACCGCTTTTTGCCAAAAAAAATGGCTGGGATGCAGGGACTCGAACCCCGATCATATGATCCAGAGTCATATGTCCTGCCATTGGACGACATCCCAGCGCAAGCGGAATTATACCCGACTTCAAAACCCCTGTCAACAATCAAAATATTCACGAGCGGGCGCTGCCGCTGCCGCTTCAGGCCTGTGCCGAGGCGTAATATTTTCGGATGAATTTTTCCTGGACCGCGAACGACCAATGCACATCACGCAGGAAAAGCGCCGCTGATTGCGCGTCGCCGGCTGCCAGGAAATCCACGATCTCCTGGTGCTCGTGAATGGACGATTCCTCCCATTCCTTGATCCATTGTCGCTGCTGGGGAAAATCGTAAAGCCGCTTTTTCAGGTTGCCGATCATGCGCATCAAGGTCTTGTTGCCGCTCAACTCGATAAAAATATCGTGAAAAAGCAGGTTTTTATGGTAAAAAAGATCAAAATCGTCATGATCGATGGCTTTCTGCATCTGGCGGTTCAACTGGTCCATTTTACGGATCCCCGATTCCCCAAGCCGGGAAAAGGCCGCCTGCAAGGCCGAACTTTCCAGGGCGCCGATCACCTGGTAGAATTCCCTGATCTCGGCCAGGGGCAGTTCATTGACGAATATGCCCCGTCGCGGGCTGATGGTGACGAATCCCTCCATCTCCAGCTGGATCAAGGCGTCGCGCAAAGGCGTCTTGCTGATGCCCAGCTTCCTGCTGGTGGCCTCCATGTTGATCACCGCTCCCGGCTGCAGGCGGCGCTGCTGGAACTGCTGGCGCAGATATTCGTAAACCTGCTCTTTCAGGGATTTCACGTTGATCATGGCCTTTGGCTTGTTCTCATGATCGGAGTATACTCCATGGGGAAAATTAATTACAAGTCGGGATAATAGTAGTCAGTAGTTAGTAGACAGTAGTCAGTAGAAACTAGCATTGCACGAATTCCTGATCGATACAGGTTTCTTGAAAGTGTATTTCTACTAACTACTAACTACTGTCTACTATCTACTTCCTTACTGACCGCTTCTCTATTGACTTTATTAAAATCATCTGATATATCAGATATCAGTATATGCAGCCAAAAGGAACTGTTTTCTCGATCAAAAAATTCGCCATCCACGACGGCCCCGGCATCCGCAGCACGATTTTTTTCAAGGGCTGCCCCCTGCATTGCCAATGGTGCCACAATCCCGAAGGCATTTCCCCGGATCCGGAGATAATGGTTTTTGCCGATCGCTGTCTGAAGGACTGCCGGGATTGCCTATGACGCTTGCCCGAAAAAAGCAATTGAAAAAAAAGGGCGCCAGATTATGGTGGAGCGAAGCAAGTGCGACGGCTGCGGCCTGTGCGCGACGGTCTGCCCGGCCGAGGCCCTGCAGCTGGCAGGAAGCCGGGTCACGGTCATGGACGCCATGAGCAAGCTCTCAAAAGACATAGCCTTCTTCCGTAACTCCGGCGGCGGCATCACCTGCTCTGGGGGTGAACCGCTGCTGCAGCCGCGGTTTTTGCAGGCGCTGCTGACGGCCTGCCGCGAGCAAAACCTGCATACCGCCGTCGACACCTGCGGCCATGCCCCGTTTGGCGATTTCGAAAAGATACTGCCCCTGACCGATCTTTTCCTCTACGATCTGAAGATCATGGATGAAAACAAACACAAGCGCCTGACCGGCGTATCCAACCGCCTGCTCATTAAAAACCTGCAAAAACTTTCCCGGCTGGCTCCGCACCTGACCATCCGCATCCCCCTGATCCCCGGGGCCAACGATGCAGCGGACGACATGGCCGCAATGGCCGATTTCTGCGCTTCTCTGCCCAGGCGCCACCCCGTGCATCTTCTCCCCTATCACCGCGGCGGCCGCGGCAAGAACAGGCGCCTTGGCCAACCAGACTCACTGGCGGCAACCCTGGTGCCGGTGCCCGCCGCCATTGCAAAAAGCCAGGGAAATTTTTTTAAAGCGAAAATTGACCGTCAAGGTCGGAGGTTGACATGACCGAAAGGATCCGCAAACTTCGTGCCAGAAGCCTGAGGGCCAAGCCGAGACTCTCCAGTGAACGCGGCGTTTTGCTGACCCGCTTCTACCGCAGCGCCGCGGTCAATGGGCTTTCCGTTCCCGGCCAGCGCGCCGCGGCTTTCGCCTACCTGCTGGCCCGCAAAAAAGTCGTGATCCTGCCCGACGAACTGCTGGTCGGTGAAAGGGGGCCGGCGGCCAAAGCCACCCCATCCTACCCGGAGATCACCTGCCATTCGCTCCGGGACCTGGACATACTGGCCAAGCGGCAGAAAACCCCTTTCCATGTCAGCGCCGCCACCCGCAGCGATTTTGCCAGGGAGATCATCCCCTTCTGGACCGGAAAAACCATGCGTGAGCGATTGTTCGCCCACATGTCAGCGGAATGGCTCGAAGCCTACCGGGCCGGGGTGTTCACCGAATTCATGGAACAGCGCGCCCCGGGCCACACGGTCTGCGGTGAAAAGATATACAGCAAGGGACTGGCCGACCTGCGCCGGGAGATCAAGGCGAGCCTGCAGGCCCTGGATTTTTTCAATGACCCGCAGGCACTGGCCAGGCAGGAAGAGCTGCTGGCCATGGATACGGCCGCCGCCGCCATGATCGCTTTTGGCGGACGTTACGCGGCCAGGGCCAGGGAAATGGCGGCCAGGGAAAAAAATGCCTCCCGCAAACGGGAGTTGCTCAGTATCGCCAAGGTTTGCGGGCATGTTCCCGCCCAGGCGCCGCGCGATTTCCGGGAAGCCCTGCAGCACTATTGGTTCATCCACCTGGGGGTGATCAGCGAGGCCAATCCCTGGGACGCCTTCAACCCCGGCCGCCTCGATCAGCACCTCCTGCCCTTTTACCGCCGCGGACTGGCCGACGGCAGCCTGACAAGAGAAAAAGCCCGCGAACTGCTGCAGGCCTTCTGGATCAAATTCAACAACCATCCCTCGCCGCCCAAGGTCGGGGTCACCGCCGAGGAAAGCGGCACCTACACCGATTTCGCCCTGATCAACAGCGGCGGCCTGACTGCCGAAGGTGAAGACGGCGTCAACGAAGTTACATACCTGATCCTGGACGTGATCGAAGAAATGCGGCTGCTGCAGCCCAGCTCCATGGTGCAGGTCAGCAAAAAAAGCCCTGACACCTTCCTGCACAGGGCGCTGCAGATCGTACGCAGCGGCTTCGGGCAGCCATCGCTGTTCAATTCCGAAGCCATAGTGGCCGAGTTGCTGCGCCAGGGAAAATCCCTGGCCGACGCCCGGCGCGGCGGTGCCAGCGGTTGCGTGGAGACCGGTGCCTTCGGCCGCGAAAGCTACATCCTGACCGGCTATTTCAACCTGGTCAAAATTTTGGAGATCACCCTGAACAACGGCCGCGACCCGCTAAGCGGCAAAAAAATAGGTCTGGAAACGGGAAATCCCGAGAAATTCAGCCGATTTCACGGCCCTGATGACGGCTTTTGAGAAACAATTGGGATATTTCATAGACATCAAGGTCCGCGGCAGCAACGTCATAGACCGCCTTTATGCCCGCGACCTGCCCGTGCCTTTCCTGTCGCTGCTCATAGATGACTGCATCGCCAATGGCCGGGACTACCACGACGGCGGCGCCCGCTACAACACTTCCTACATCCAGGGGGTCGGCCTGGGAACCATCAGCGACGCCTTGAGCGCCATCCGTCACCATGTGTACACAAGGAAGGATTTGACCATGGGACAACTGCTTGAGTCCATGCGCCTTGATTTCCGCGGCGCCGAGAAAACGCGGCTGCTGCTGCAAAACAAGACGCCGCGCTACGGCAACGACGACGACGCCGCCGATGACATCACCAGGGAAATATTCGAGATGTATTTCCGCAGCGTCGACGACCGGCCCAACATGCGCGGCGGCCGCTACCGCATCAACCTGCTGCCCACTACCGTGCATATTTATTTCGGCAAAAAGACCGGGGCGACCGCCGACGGGCGCCGGAGCGGCGAGCCGCTTTCCGAAGGAATTTCGCCGGTCCAGGGCGCCGACCGCCAGGGGCCGACCGCGGTGCTCAAGTCGGCGGCCAAGATCGACCACCTGCGCACCGGCGGCACCCTGCTCAATCAGAAATTCACCCCCCAACTGCTGGCCGGGGAAGAAGGCATCGTCCGCCTCGGGCAGCTGGTGCGCACCTACTTCGCCATGAACGGCCATCATCTGCAGTTCAATGTGGTCGATGCCGCCACCCTGCGTGCTGCCCGCAAGCACCCGGAAAAATACCGCGACCTGATCGTGCGCGTGGCCGGCTACAGCGACTATTTCGTGGATTTGGGTCCCGAGCTGCAGGAAGAGATCATCAGCCGCACCGAGCACCAGGATTTTGGGTAGTAATTAGTGATTAGTGAATAGTGATTCGTGATTTGTGAAAACATTAATTCGAAATATTTCTTGATTCTTTGAACCAATCACTGCTTACTAATCACTACTCACTGAGTCACTTTGAAAGCTGGCCAAGGAATCAATGGTCACGGGCTTGACCGGCGGCCGCACCACCAGCGGCGTCATGGCGGCCTGGGAACGGCCGGTCAGCGCGGCCAGGATGTCGTAGACGATCGGGCCGCAGGTGCGGCCCTGGCAGTCGCCCATGGCCGTGCGCAGGGCGATTTTCAGGGTCGCCGGCGTGTCGTAGCCGTTGGCCACGGCCTTGCGCAGCTCGCCCATGGTCACATCCTCGCAGCGGCAGATCAGCGTTTCGTCGGGTATGGTCAGGTAGTCTTGGGCCGGGATGCGGTAGAGCAGGTTGAAATATTTGCCGAAGCGCAAATGGCGGCGGCGGGCGGACAGCAGTTTTTTCAGGCGTGAGCGGAAAGCGTCCTCCCCTGTTTTTCCCATCTTGTTCAGGATGGCCAGGGCGGCGATCTCCCCTTCGTTGATCGACTTCAGGGCGCCGGCAATGCCGGTGATCTCACCGGCTGCATAAATGCCGGGAACCGATGTTTCGAGATCGGCGCCGGTAGTGGTCACCCAGCCGCCGCGTTCATCCAGAAATTCAATGTCGCAGCCGGCCATCTGCGCCAGCTCCACATTGGCGGCAAAACCATGTGAAACGGCCAGCAGCGGAATGTCATAAATTTTTTCCCGGCCGGGCTTGATCTTTCCCGAACCGTCGACCCTGGCCGTGATTGCCTGCTCCAGGCAGCCTTTGCCGCGGGCCTCGATGACGCGGCTGCGGAAATGCAGCGGCACGCCGGAAAAAAAGATCTTGCTTAAAAAACGGGCTCCCTCGGTCAGTTTCGGCAACTGGAAGGGCAACTGCGCCGCCAGGGGAAGCTTATTGAAAATCCCGGTCCTTTCGATGACGCCCCGCACACTGGCCCCGGCCATCAGGCATTCATAAGCTACGGAGAAAAGGAAGAGTCCCGAACCGCCGATAAGGAGTTCTCTGGCCGGCAGCACGCCGCTGCCCTTTATCAGTACCTGCACGGCGCCGCCCGATATGACCCCGGGCAGGGTCCAGCCCGGGAAAGGCAGGAATTTCTCCCTGGCCCCGGTGGCCAGGATGATGCGTTCGGCCTTCAGGGTACGGACTTTTTTTTCATTTTCCTCGATCAGCACTTCGCGTTCGGGATAGATGCCCAGAACCCGGGTACGGTTCATTACCGTGATCTTTTTGGACTTGACGCCGGCTATGAACCTTTGGCCGGCCTTTTTCACGTAATCGGCATGGTTGGCGGCACTGCCCAGCCGTTCCGGCAATTGGCGCAGCAGCTGGCCGCCGATGTGGATGTTTTCATCGAGAAGGACCACGTCCACGCCGGCGGCAGCCAGGCGGTTGGCGGCCACAATACCGGCAAAACCGTTGCCGATGATCAGTACTTCAGTCCGGGGGTGGTTCATATGTTAGGATCTCCATGTTGTCTTCCACTTCGATCATGCAGGAACGCTGCTTGGGCACGCCGTTGATGGTCACCAGGCATTCATAGCAGACGCCCATGCCGCAGAAAGGGCCGCGCGCGTCGCCGCAAACATTGCTTTTTTTCAGGACCCGCAGACCCGCGGCGGTCAGGGCGGCCAGCACGGTTTCCCCGGGCGTGGCCGTGATCATCCTGCCGTTGACGCAGATGTGGATGGCGGGCCGGCGACTTATGGAGGTGATGCGCAGGTTATCTGCAGCAGGGAAAGGTTTCATACCAGTCCCGGCATTTTTATCGTTCATTGCGGTTTGCTCAGGTTCAGGGTAATGGTGCCGCTGCTCTTGCCGCCATCGCCGTCACTGACGGCGAATTTGATCTCGATTTTAGTGCCCAGGCGTTGCACGGCTTCTTCGTCGAGCTTCCAGGTCAGAACTCCGGTTCTGCTGTCCAGGTCGATACCCTGGCCAAGTGGGGCAAGCAATTCAAAGGTCAAGGCATCCTGGTCGGGATCCATGGCGGATATCCGGTAATCAAACTGGCCCGGAACTGCGAAATCCTCCATGGCCGAGGCTTCCAGCTTTGGTGACGAATTGGCGATGAGCACGCGCTTGCTATGCAGCCAATCACTCGTCCTTTCCCCGGATGTAACCCTGGCCAGGCAGTGAAGCCACTGTTTTTTCCGAAAATTGCCGCAAGCCAGGGTAGCGTCGCCGGCTTCTTCAACTTCTTTGTCGTTGACGAACCAGCGGTAATGGAATTCGCTCTCTTCGGGCTCGGGCGGGGCTACGACCGCTTCGGCGCTCAGATCGGTGGCCGCGGTGGGCGCCGGCGGGCTGAGGCGCACGGAACTCAGTCGCAAAAAATCCACGGGACGCGTCGCCGCCCTGGCCGCGGTTGTTTTTTCCGGGCCCCGGACCTGGGCCGGCCCGCTTTTTTCCGGAACAGTGGAATTTCCGCAGGAAACCAACAACAACGCCGCGCTTATTATGACAAAAGCAAAGCATGGTTTCATTCTTGACCTCCATTAATCAAAAGCCATGGCCAAATTCATTATAATACCATGCGCGTTTTTTATCAATCGGCCGCGTGCGGCGAAAGCGGATGAAAGCGATTATACGGGAAGCGGCAGAACCATTGACGATCCTGCCCTTCCCGCCTGTGTGGTTGAAAAGGTTATTGTTTTTCTTCCTTCCAGAGCATGGGCCCGAAAACATTGTCGAGTTCGATCGGGGGAGTACTGGTTGATACGAAGCCGCCGACGTTGCTCTGGCCGATGTACAGCTTGTACTGCGTGCCGGACAAAGCGCCGTAGCCGAGGATCTTGCCGGCTGTCGCTGAAATGGTGCCTATATTCACGGTGTTGCCACGGGCGCTCAAGCCGAAACTGTAGATGTAATGTTGGCCGCCATCGCCCGAATTTCCCGAGCAGGGATCGTCGGACGAGCCGCCGCCGCCGCTCCCCTGCGGGGCGAAGGTCATAAAATAGACGGTGTTGGCCAGGAACAGCGGACTGGGCTCGAAAAAGATCTCGTTGGAGGCCTTGACAAAATCGGTGTAGAAGCCCTGGGAGACAACATTGCCGTCGTTGTCCTTCAGGTCGAATGAAGTGTCGGTTTGACTGGTCATGGCCGTGGTGATGTCGGTCAGGTTGCTGTTGGAGAGGGGCAAAGTAGCGGCCGTTGTATCGAAAAAGCAGACGAACTGGCCGGTCAGGTTGGTATACAGGCTTCCCGAGGCCGCGGTGGGCTGGGAGCGCCGGCCGGTGCCGAACATGACCAGCAGGCGGTAATCGGCATCATAGCCCAGCGATGGAGAGATAAAAATGGTCTGTCCGGCTTCGGCCTGGTAAAGCTCCTGGGCCTGCCAGTTCAGAGGATTGCCCACGCAGTTTATCTTCCAGATCTTGCCGCCGCGGTTGCTGGCCACATGGTAATCGCCCGTATCGGCCTGGTAGATGTAGTCGGCCACGCCGTCGCCGTTCTTGTCCAGTACAGCGGGGGCGGCGGTCATGGCGCAGGTGAATTCCGGGCTGACCGTAAGGGTTGCGGAGTTGGATGCCGAGGGGCCGTAGACGAATTTTTTGACCACGGCACCGGTATGAGCGTTCAGGATGTAGAGCGCCTTGCCTTCCTTTTTGATATAGTCCTGGATGCCGGCGTCGCTGGAATCGGCGGGGACTTCGGGTTCGTTGTAGCCGCCGGCCAGGATCACCGCCGGAAAAGTGGAGGTGCCGTTGTTGATATCGACCACCACCGGCTTGGCCTCGGTAAAGCCCATGCGCCCATCGGGATTGGTCGTGGAGTAACCGTCGTCGAATTCCCAGAGGAACTTGGGATCTTCGGGAACGGTGATGTCCACGGCGCAGTAGGAATGGCCGCCGATGCCCATGCCGAAGAAGAGCACGGTTTTCCAGTCGAGATAATCGCCGTTGTTGGCCACCTTGATGTCCTTGACCAGGGCCTTGCCGTCGATAAAATAGGTGTGGGCGCTGGAGTTTTCCGGGTTCAGGGCCGGGATGGATAACTTGCTCAGCTGCGAGGGAGGGATGAAGCTCCAGAGCTCTTCGCCGGTTTCGCTGGCGAAACAGTGGAGTTTGCCGTCGTTGGCCCCGACATAGACCACTTCGGTGCGCGGATAGGTCGTGGAGTAGCGGGTATAAAAAGCCTGGTAGCTCAAGTCGTAGAAGCTTTTCCATTTGAGCGGATAACCGACCAGGATGGGATTGAAATGGAAAGTGTCGCCGTATTTATAGGTGTTGTAAGTGGCACTGAAATTGGTGATGAAAGTCTTGACCGTGTCGCGCAGCGTGTCGGTGGCCACGCCCAGGTCGGTGCGGGTGATTAAACCGCCGTTGAAATCAACGCGCACACCGCCCTTGGCGCTGTATACAACGCGGGGAGTGGTGCGGGTCAGCAGGCGTTCCTCCACGTCCCACTGGTACGAGGGCACTGGCGCACCATCGACGGTCACGGTGCCGCGGTTGTTGGCGTCGAGCAGGTCGATGTTTTCCGGGAAATTGCCATCGTCGCCCAAACGGAAACGGCGCAGGTGACCCTCCCACATGCTGCGTCCGGTGCGGGGCACGAAGTGGGCCACGTAGCCGTAGCGGCCCGAAGTGACCGACTGTTTGGGGGCGGCGTAGGTGGTGTACATCATGGGATCCTCGCGCATCTGGATGTTCTCCAGGATGGAGAGGAAGGAGTCGCTGAGTTCCTGGTAATTGGAGGCCGTGAAATTCAGACCGTGGCCGTTGGCCGCGGTTTCGGCCAGCAGGTCATTGCGGATGGTCAGGCCCACGGTGTAGGTCGAGATGCGCTGGTCGCCGCCCCAGACCATGCGCGGGTTGCTGTTGACCTCGTCGTAGAGGGTGGGATCGGTCACCAGCTGGCCGTTGACCACCTTGCGGGTGGGGAACATGTCCTGGTGGTACATGAAATAAGCCACGTCGTCGAGGTAGTCGGTGCCGCCGCTGCCGGTCAGCCAGCAGGTGCTGCCCGGGCAATACAGACCGCTGGTGTCGTGGTTGGTGTCGCGCGAATCGAGGTCGCCCCAGCCGTTGCTGTAATTCCAGCGGCAGTATTCGCCTGGAGTGGGTTCGGCCGTGCGCCTGAGATTATATTGAAAAACACCATAGGTGCTGCTCTTCAGGCCGCTGTCGCCATTGGCCTGGCCGTCGGTGATCACGACCAGGTAGTTGTTCTGGCACCAGAACTGGACCGGGGAACCCTTGGGGTGCAGGTAGCCGTCGCTCAGGGTTTCAAAGGCTTGCGGCGTGGGTTTGGCGGTTACCGGCCACCAGTTGTCATCGGTGCCGCTGGTGCGGTAGGCGCCGGAACCGGTGCTGTCGGAGGGGCCCGGCTTGAAATAGCGCCAGACTTCGGCGGCGGCGATGGCGATGGGTGTACTGCCGCCGTAGCCGTCGGCTACCATCCAGATGGAATCGAGATAATTGTTGATGTAAGATTCGGATTTATAAGTGCCATCGGCATTCTTTTGCCCGAAATCGGTCATGCCCTGGACCAGGGTGGGATTGGGAAAACGGAACAGCCCGATGATCACCTCATCGCGGATGCCGGTGTAGATCTGGATGGCCGCGCCCAGGATGTGGTCGTGGGCCGAGGTGCCGTTCTGGGCGCGGCTCACGGTCAAGGTGTGGGTGGCCATGTCGTGGCCGCTGACCAGCATGATCTCGTCGTCGCCGGGGTTGTCGGGATCGCTGACCTTGATGTAGAAAGTGGCCACCGCGGGATTCATGGTCACGAAATTGACGCTGCCGTTTAGGTAAGTGAAGGTGGTGGCCGCAGTGTCTATGGTATTTTCCAGGACAGCCACCTTCAGCAGCCTGTTCTTGGCCGTGGCCACGTCGGCCAGAGCCTCGCGCGCCACCTGAATGCGCGAAAAGACCCGCTTGTAGCGGTAGTAATTGGCAGTGGGCAGCACGCCGCCGCCGTCGGGATCGATGTTCTCGGTCCAGGTCTGATCGATATCGCCGGTCGGTTCGTTGACATGCTGGCTGGCGGAAAAGAGCGAGGTGATTGGTGTGTATTCATTGATCACTGGCGAAGTGGACTGGTTGTAGATCAGGATCTTGGAACCGCTGGGATGGCTGTTGGCCAGGGTGTTCTTCTGGGCCCGGGTCACGGTCAGGGTTCCCGACTCGGTGGTGCCGCCGGCGGTGTTGGCCGTGACCAGCATGGTCTCGGTATCGATCTTGATATAGAAGTTTGCAGTGTAGCCCTGGAAACTGGCGTTGGCGTCCGAGTAGTTGATGGTGGTGCTTGTGGTGGTGATGTCGCTGGCCAAGTTGGCGATCTTGTTGGGGAAGATCTGCGGCCAGACGCGGTTCCACTCGGCCAGCAGGGTCTCACTGGTGTTTTCGGGGTTAGTGGCGGTCAGGGGCGATACGCGGTCGTAATAGCAGCGCTGGTCGATGTGGGCGCCCAGGCCGCTGAACATGCTGACCTGGTTGAGCTGCACCTCATCGGCGTAGGCGAACAGCCACTTGCAGTAATTTGAACTGTCCTGGTCATACCAGACCGATGTGCCCGGCTGCTTGATGTGAGTGCCGTAGAGGCGCACCACTCGGGCGCTCATGCGGCTGGAGTCATAGCTGTCTCTGCGGATGGACAACTCATAACTGGTATTGAAAGTCCCCATGATAGTGCTGCTGTCGAGGGTCAAGTCATAGTACCAGTTGCCGGAGATCCTAATAGGGCTTATACTGGTTACTTTGGCCACGGCCTGCCTGGCTGGCGTTGGTGGTGTTGTTCTCATCGTGTTGCAGGATCCAGTCGCCGACCTTGATGTATTGGCCGTAGCTGTCGACCCTGATGATGTTGGAGGCAAGGATCGAGTCGAGGTGGGCGTGATTGTCTGCAGCGTAGACGCGCTTGGTGCTGCCGCTTTGGTAGTACCAGCGGATATGCCAGAGTGTCTGGTTCAGGTTGTCGTCGATGGAATTGAAATTGGCGTAGGTAGTGCTCACGTCGGTGATGATGCGGTTGGGGTTGTAATCGGGATGGTAGATGCCCTCGGCCATGGAGCCCGAGTTGTCCTGCAGGAACATGACGTTGGGCTTGGCTCCGGTGCGCACCACGGTGGTGAAAAGATCCTTGTCGTCCCAGCCCTGCAGGGCCAGGTAGGACGCGCTCACGATCACGACCAGCAACAGTATTTTTTTCATGGTTCTCATTTTGTTCCTCCTGTTTTTCCTGATTTCATCAATATTCGGAAGCCAGCGTGACCACCACGGTCTGCAGCTGCTTGCGCACCTGGTTGCGCGAACCCACGGCGGCGGCGGCGGTGACGTTCAGGTCCCAGGCCAGGGTGACCGCGCCCAGTTCGCCGCTCATTTCCACCGACATGCCGACCGGCGGCGGCGGCTTGAAGCCGCGAAAGCCCTTCACTGCCTGCTGCGAACTGTCGGAAATGGTTCCCGAGTAAAATGTGTACTTGCCGATGGTCTGCGAGAACGAGACATTGGTGGGATCGAAAGCCGAACTGACCGCGGTGCGGATATCGTTGATGCCCACCTGGATGCCGGCATCGGCGCTGTAAAAAGCACTCTTGTCCATGAAAAAGTTGCGCGTGGTGAAAATTTCGGTATTGCTCTGGGTGAGCGCCGAAAGGGCGATCAGGGAAAGGATGAGCACGGCGATCAGCACCATGACCAGGGTGGAGCCTTTATTTTCAGATTGTTTCACGGCAAACCTCCTAATAAATATTGTTGTAATTGCGGATCAAAACTTCATACTGCATGTAGGTATAATGGAAACGGCCCACCGGCAGCGTGGCCCCGGCGGTGTCACCCATGAGCGGCTTGGTATAAACTATGCCCGAGCCCGCACGTTTGTTGCTCTCTTCCTCGGTGCGCAGCAACACGAAGATGCGCGCCGAGGCTATGTTTTTCGTGGCAAACTGGCTGTAGAAGGCAGGGCAGTTTCCCCCGTTCTCACTGCCCGCGATGCAGGGATTGGCCTGGGCCGCATCGCTGCCTGCCCAGATCACCGGCGGTACGTCGTGGGTGAGGTACTCGATCTGCAGATCGGCGATATTGGGCAGGATGGGTATGGCGCGGCTGGCAGTGATGGGCATTGGAGAAAATATCGCCAGACACCATCGCAGTCGGTGCTCAATGTCAGTGTCAGCGAACCGTCGGCTTCGCTGCGGGTCAGAAAGATGTTGAAGAATTCAAGGCGCACCACCGGACTTTCACTGATATAATTGCCGCTGTTGCCGTATATGCCCAGCTGTTCGTCGCAGGCATCGTTGTAATTGGCCGTGTTGAGCAGTCCGGAATAGTAGGCGGGATTGGAGCGAATAGTAAGCTGAGTGTCACCGAGAGCCGGAGTCGCCGTGACCCGGAACACGTAGTAGCCGTTGCTGCGCATGACCAGACCAAGATCGTTTTCCTGCCAGGCCACGGCAGCCGCACTGACGCCGTCAGGCGGCCGATCGACCGTTATGACATTGATCGTGGTTGCGCCCGGGGCAAAATCAGCTGTGAGCCGGGTTACGGCATCGGGGTCACCGGATGACAGGATGACGCCGTCCGGGTAATTGTTGTTGTTCAGGGGGTAAACACCGTTGAAAGGCACGTTCGGGCTGCCAAGCAGTGCCGGGGTGTTGGCCAGCGAAAGCACCGAACCGGAGCTGCGAAAACCGTCATAGAGCATCTGCTCGACCACGCGCGCTCCCTGGTTCATGTCCAGCTTGCGGCCTTCGGTCAGGTGGGCGTTTTGCGTGGTGATGATAAGGGTGATCAGGGATATGATCACGAACATCATGATGGTCAGGGAGACCATCATTTCCACCAGGGTGAAGCCGCGCCGTGGCTTTTGCCGCCGGCTCATGGGGCCACCCGCAGTGTGGTCAGAACAATGGGAACGGAAGTGGCGCCCCGCACGCGCCAGGTCACCGTCACCTGCAGGGTGCTGATCTGCGTTCCCCAGGTTGCCAGGAGCGTGCGGCGAAAATCCAGATAGTTGGGGATCTGGCCGTAATCGCTGAAGGAGATGGAGGCCACGCCGTCATAATTGGGCAACTCAGTGTTGTAATCGACGCGGCGCAGGAGTTCCAGGCCGCTTTCGGCCAGCTGCACCGCCTTGGTGTGATGCTGGGTATACGAATTGCTGTTGATGTTCATGGTCGTCATCATCAGAATGCCGACCACCAGAAAGGTGAAGAGGACTGTGGCGGTCAGCACTTCGATAAAGGAAAACCCCCGGGCATTATTTAAAATCTTTTTGTACACGGACCCCTCCATACGGATAGATGTTTATGGTTATGGTATCAAAGTCGGAATAATGCGGGGCTGTCACCACGATGGTCTGCATGCCGTAAATGGCGTTGGTATTGGGATTGAGGAGAAAGCCGCTGGGGGAAATGGCGAAGCCTGTGCTGTCATTGGGTGTTTTGCTGACCGTGAGTTTTTCCCCGTATTTTTCACCCCTCAGCCTTTCCCAGGAGCCGCTCCTGCTTATGTAAAGAACATATTCATTAAGGGCAAAATCCACGAACACAGGGGAATTTTCGCGCGAGGCCAGCTGTTTGGCCTGGTAGAAGATCGAGGTGATCTCGCGGGCCGTGTTGCGCAGCGCCCAGCGATGCCGTCCGCGCATGCTTATATTAATGGTCATGGCAGCGAGAATTCCCATGAAAAGCAACACGATAAGCAATTCCACCACGGTAAAACCGGATTTATTTTTCATTGACTTCTCCTTTTTAATGAAGCATTATTCATGCCATGGTATGAAAGTTATTCAAAAAACGACCTGAAATACCAGCAGACCTGCCTGACGGGACTTTCTGCGCAGAGTGAACAGAAAATAGCAGGTCAGTCAATTGAGTATTTATTATACACATGTGACACGCAAGCGTCATTTGGGATCCTTTTTCTCCAGAAAGAATAGCTGGAAGAATAAAACTCACCCCTAACCTCTCTCTTTCATAAGCGATGGGAAAGAATCGGCTTCCATTTTTTTATTTGTTCTTTTTATTCAAAAACATGAAAGGCAGCGAAAATAAAAACAGATTTATGGCAATGGCCAGAAAAAGCTTGTAGAAATTGAAATTCTGCAGGATTGCCAATGTGAACCGCCCCCTTCACCGGCCGCGGCTGCCTGCAACTCGAGACATATGCACTCAGGACTTGACTTTAAAACGCAGGCCGCCGAAAACAAAGGCCAGGGCGTTATAAAGCAGGCCAAACAGGACGGCAAGCAGTGCGCAGCCGATAAAACCGGCTATACCCCCCATGGCGCCAAAGAACAATCCGCCCTGGATCTTGCCCTGCATTTCCTGCAGCATCAGCGGGAACTGGAAGATCAGGTCGCCGAAAATCTTGAAGATCCCGAAAGTGGCGCCGAAAATGACACCGGCGACCAGGCCCAGGCCTCCGAAAAAAAAGATCAGGGAAAAGATACGAACCGACCTGACAAGCATTTCTCCCTGGCCGGGATGACGTTCCGGAGCTTTGGCGGCAGCTTTCTGGCTGGCGCCGCAGAATTTGCAATAGGCATCGTGCTCATCCATTCGCGAATGGCAAAACTTGCAAAAGGATTCGGATTTGTCTTCGGCCGGCCGCTGGACTTCCCCCCGGTCGGCAGCGGGGATTTTTTCTGCCTGCGTCTGCTCAGTCTGCAGCAGCAGCGGCGTCTCTTCGTGACCGAAGGGATCAGCTGCCTTCCAGGTGCTGCCGTCATAGACATACCAGCCGCCCGTTTTGCTGCCCAGCATCCAGTAGTGGCTTTCTTCGTCGCGAATCATCATTTTCTTCAATTCGGCCTTCATGTCATCGCCGGATATCTCGCCTGAGGCTTGGCGCTCTTTAAGATCTTTATAAAGGTCCTCAATCTCCCTGAATTTTTTTTCGTCCATGTTTTTTGCCTCCGAGAGCGATGGTTCTCAACTCACCCACCAGATACAGAGAACCGCATACAATTATAATTCTTTTTAATTTTTTTGCAACCGCCAGGGCCCGGGAATGGTTCCTCTCGATCAGGCAGTTCTTGCCGCGAAAAAAAGGCAGCAGCTTTTCGGCGGGCAAGGCGCGCTCCGAGAGCGGTTCGCTTAAAATGACATTGGCGGCCAACGGCGCCAGTTGCCGGGCCATGGCCGGATAATGCTTGTCTTGCAAAACCCCGAAAAGCAGTGTGCAGTCGCGGATACCTTCTTCCCGCAAATACTCCGCCAGTACCTTGATGCCGGCGCTGTTGTGGGCGCCATCCAGGATCAGGGGCGGCCGGCCGCTGATCACTTCAAGGCGGGCCGGGATGAACATGTTGGCTATGCCGCGGGCCACGTCCGCCGGAGCCGATCTCCCAGCCGAGCCGCCTCAGTTCATCTATGGCCCGCACCGCCACGGCGGCATTGATCGTCTGGTGCCGGCCTTGCTGGACCACGCGGAAGCGGTATTCAGCGGCAGGGGCGCGGTAGCTGCACAAATAAGCCGCGCCTTGCTTTTCGACCCGCAGCGGCTGGCCATAGAAAACTTCAACCAGCGGCGTTTTTTTGGCCCGGGCCTCGGCGCGGATGATGCGCCCGGCCAGCGAAGCGGTCGGACAGCCGCTGATCAGGGGCACGTTTTCCCGGGCGATGGCGACTTTTTCCCGGGTGATGGCGGCCAGGGTCTTGCCTAAAATATTGGTATGGTCGCTGGAAATATTGGTGATAACCGAAACTTCGGGAATAATCGTGGAAGTCGCGTCAAGTCGCCCGCCCAATCCCACTTCAAGAACCGCCCAGTCGCAGCCGCGCTTGACGAAGTGAAAGAGGGCGGCCAGAAAGACAGTTTCAAAAAAGGTGGGCAAATTGCTGATCACTCCACTGCCGATCAGCTCCCGGCTCAGGGAATGCACGGCACTGATGGCCATGGCGAAATCTTGCCGCGAGATCAGCCGGCCGTCGACCTGGATGCGTTCGCGCACGTCCTGCAGGTGCGGTGAGGTGAATATGCCGACCCGCCAGCCGGCGCTCTGCAGAATGGCAGCGATGAAATGGGCAGTAGAACCCTTGCCATTGGTGCCGGCCACCTGTATGTATTTGATCGCAGCGGCGTCAAAAGGCAAGCGGGTGATGATGCGCTGAATGTTATCCAGGGATAATTTGCAGTTTTCCCCCTGGATCTTTTTTAAATATTGGATTGCCGCCGCATAGTGCATCGACCGCTCATCACAAAAAAGGCTGCTTAGTTTTCCTGCCCTGCTTCGCCTTCTTCGAATTCGTTCTTGACACCCAGGATATTGGACGCTCCGTCATAGATCAGGCGGGTGGCTTTTTTCTGGTCCTGCAGCTGGGCGATGATGTCCTTTACCCGGGCCAGCTCTTCTTCGATCTTGGCATCGATTATCTCAATCTGCTTTTTGGCTTCCCGGAGCGTGGACTCGTAAAACGCTTTGGCCTCGATTTTTAGTTTTTCCATGATTCACCTCGTTATTTTTTTATTGTCAGCGGAACGGTCTTCCAAACTTTAACCCGAACGGAATTCTTCTGGGCCGGCGAATATTTCCAGGTTTTTATCAAGTCGGTCAGGATGGTGTTCAATTGGCTGCTGTTGGATTTCTGCAGGATGCGCACCGTTTCCACGTCGCCGTTCTGGTTGATCAGCACGGTGAACATCAGGGTCTGGCTGTTGGGCATGCTGGATAGGATGGTGGAGGGAATGTTCGGCGAGGGAGTGGAAATGGCCACGGGCTGGACATCGGCATCGTTAAGCGGGATTATGTCGCCCTCTTTGACCCTGGCTTGCTCGAGCCGCTTGAGTTCTTCGGCTTTTTTGCGGTCCGCTTCCTCTTTTTTCAGCCGGGCCTGCTCCTCCTGCTTTTTGCGGTCCGCTTCTTCCTGCAGCAGCCGGGCCTGCTCCTCCTGCTTTTTGCGGTCTTCATCCTCTTTTTTCAAACGATCGGTTTCAGCCTGTTTTTTGCGCTTTTCTTCCTGAAGCTTTTTCCTGTCCTCTTCTTCCTTGAGTTTTTTCAATTCCTCTTCCTGCTTCAGTTTCGCGTCATCCAGCATTTTTTGGGTGGCAGCGGGAACGGCGCCTGGTATGGGCGGCGTTTTTTCCAGGGACTGCGGCTGAGTGCTGGCTGTCATCTCCTGACCTGTCAACTGCGTCGATACCGCGGCGTTCATCTCTTGGCCATTTTTCTCTGCAACGGCCGGCTTGACTGCCGAGGGAATGACCGGCATACCCGGTTTGTTGAAAACAAAAAAATACAGGCCGGCGGCCGCAGCCACGATGAAAAGACCAAGCAGGGCGACCCAAGCCGGAAATTTCTTTTTTTCCCGATCCAGTTCCTTGAAAATGGAATCGGGCTTGAAAACCGCTTTGGCGCTGTAATCAACTTTTTTTTCTGGTTCGCTGATTTTATCTTCATCAAAACTGATGCGCACAAGTCCCTCGGGTTCGGAAGGTTTGGGCATTTCAGGGGCAGGAGGAGGCGGCGGTTGTGGAGGCGGTGGTTGGACCATGATGGACGGTTGCGGTTCTTCCAGCGGCGGAGGAGCCTTGGGTAGCTCGCGTGGCCGCGGCTTGGGGGGCAGTGATTTGAGATCCACCTTGATGCCTTCCCTGTGGATATCCGCCTCGAAAAGGCCATAGATAAAGTGGGAAAGATGCACCGGTCCGGGGATGTAATCGTATTTTTTGTGAATGAATGACTCCAGGTCGGCGATCATGGCCGCCGCGCTCTGGTAGCGCTTTTCGCAATCCATGCACAGCGAGGTAAGGATGATCTTTTCCAGGGCCGGATCGATGTCAGGGTTGATCTCACGCGGATTGAGGATCTCCCCGTTCTGAACTTTTTTGAGCACCATCATTTCCGTGGTGTCAAGGAACAGCTTCTTGCCGGTCAGCAGCTCAAACAGGACCACTCCGGCCGAGTACAGATCGGAGCGAAAATCGATGCTGCTTTCGCCACGGGCCTGTTCCGGGGACATATATAACAGCTTGCCTTTGAGAGCCCCGGACAGGGTCTGGTGAATCTTGATCGAGGCCTTGGAGACCCCGAAATCGGTCAACTTGACGTCGCCGCTGTAAGAAATCAGTATATTGGGCGGGGACACGTCGCGATGGACGATCTCCAGGGGCCGGCCGCGGCTGTCCTTGGCTTTGTGGGCATAATTCAGGGCTTCAAGAATCTTGATGGTCAGGTACAGGGAGATCTCTTCGGGAAACCAACTGTCCCTTTCACGCAACCTGGTCTGAATCTCGCGCAGGTCCTTGCCCAGGACATACTCCATGGCGATGAAATAATAATTGTCCTTGCGGCCCAGGTCGTAAATCTGAATGATGTTGGGATGCGACAGCTCAGCAGCGATCTTGGCTTCATCCACCAGCATTTCGATGAATTTGTCGTCTTCACCGTACCCGGACAGGATCTTTTTTATGGCGATCACTTTTTCAAAGCCCTTGACGCCTTTTTTCTTGGCTTTGTAGATCTCGGCCATGCCGCCGCGGGCGATCAGACCGAGCAGGACGTAGTCCCCCACTTCATTGGGATTATCCTGGGGGACAGTTTTTTCGGCAGGTTTTTTTTCCTTGCCGGCCGCGCTCTTTTTGTCTTCAGCATCAGGTTCGGGCTCTTTGTCCTTTTGCAGAGATTCCTCCCCCAATTCGATGATCTCATCCTCGAGGATTTTTTCTTCTTCCTTGATCATGACTTTATCGAGGAGTGTCGGCGCCGGTTCGGATTCAATTTTGATTTCAGGCTGCGGCGCCGGCTTTTCGACTGCTTTGACCTGAGGTGCGCCTGGAGAACCGGGCTGGGCAGCGGGTCGCTTGGGCTGCAAGCCAAGCCCGGAAAGGGTGTCTTCGAAACGCTTGGCGATATCATCCTCGATCTTGCGCATCTTGTTTTCCGGCATTGACTTTTTTACAGTATGGCGCAGGCTGTCCAGGCTGTCGTTGATACTCTGGGCGCTGGCGGCGGCCTTCCTGTTCTCCCGTTCCCGGCTTGTATCACTGGGCGGGGTCGCAATATGGGTAGTGCCCGGGTCCGGACTTTTAACCTCCGGAACCGCCGCTGGCTCCTTCTTCACCAATACGGTCTGGGCCGGGTCGGCAGGTCGCGGTTCCATTTTTTCCGGTTGATTGTTCGCGGCCTTCTGGTCGCCTCCCAGGTCGATCTGGAATTCGGGTACTTTCTCTATTTTCTGGATGATGTCTCCAAAGATATCAGCGGAACTCAACTTGTCGGATTCATCATCCGCGAATTTAGGGGCCGGGATCTTGGTCGTATCAAACACCGGGATCTGGGTGGTGGCGGCCGTGGTCGTCGCTCCCAGATCGCTGGCCGACAGGTTCAATAGTTCCAGAACCCTTTTTTGGAATTTTTCCTTTTCAAGGGGTTTTTCAAAAAAATCGTCGGCCCGATACTGGGTAATGGCTTGATGCCGGTACTCCACCCCTTTGTAAATAGCGCTGATAATGATGATTCTCATGCCCGGATGATCCTGGGCCACGGCCAAGGCCAGGTTGAAACCGTGAAAACGGGGCAGCATGGCAGCAGTGATCATCAGGTCGAATGAGCGGTTGCTCAGGAGCCGCTTGGCCATCTCGCCATCGCTGGCCACCGCAATTTCAAATAGCGGCGGTTGGAAAAGTTCTTTAATGACGTTTATGGTTGAATCGTCATATTCCACCAGCAAAATGTTCTTGGTCATATGCATCTCCTGTTAACCTTTCCACCGCACTTTCCGCTGCAGGCGGTTTTTATGCCCACTGCAGGAGAAAGTCCCGTGCTTACGATATCCATTTCCCGGCGTATTTTTCAAAATTGCGTATTTTATCCTTGACCTTCCAGGGTATGGGCATCAGTATCATGGTCAGCAGAAAAGCGCTGACAAAGAAATGAAAAGTACGGGCAAAAGGCATACCGAGAAAAGTAATGACCAGGCCGAAAATGGCGATAATTTCAGCAAATGACAGCAGAACGATATCGATGGTCCGCCAGCGCTGCAGCAGGGCGGTAAGGGTGAAATCCTCGCGGACCAGGCGCGGAGAAAAATAAATGGTCTTGCGCACGGCCAGGACCATGATGATCAGCACGATGGATATGATGTTCAATACGTTCCAGGCTTCGCGGACTCCCCTGCTGGTCAGGAAACTGCCCTTATGCAGATAGGCGATCAATGTATAGGCGATGATGGAAGCCAGCAGGGACAGGCTGACGATCATGGTCAGCCTTGACTCTTTGCGGATCACTTCCCGCTGTATTTTTTGTTTTTCAAATTCTGCGATCATGGAATTGATTTACCATATAATTCCTGTATTTGTCAATAATCCCCTTGATTAAAAAATCAGGCCGAAAATCGTACAGTGCTTGGAGTTGAAACTCATCCCCATCCCCCTGCTCTTGGGAAAAGAAAGGGCCTGGGTTTTTCCCTCTCCCGCCTCTCATCTGCTTCGAAAAAACATGGGCCGGGGGTGAGTTTTTTTATTGACTTTCATGCAATTTCTGTTATAAATATGGCAACATGTGCGGCTTATTGGGAATTTATTCGACTGAAGCGGTGATCGGCAAACTATATAACGGCTTGCTGACCCTGCAGCACCGTGGACAGGATTCGGCCGGCATCCTTACTTACGACGGCCATTATCACCTGAAAAAAGGCAACGGCCTGGTACGCGACATTTTCGATGAGCACAACACCGCACGCCTGAAAGGCCATATCGGCCTCGGTCACACCCGCTACCCGACCGTGGGCGAGGGCTCGGTTGAAGATGCCCAGCCATTCTGGATCAACCACCCTTACGGTATTGCCGCGGCCCACAACGGCAATGTCATGAATTTCCTGGAATTGAAAAAAGAGCTTTTTGAAAAATCCCACAAGATCATCAATTCCGATTGCGATGTCGAAGTGATCCTGAATATTTTCGCCGAAGCCCTGGAAAAATCGAGTCCTCGGGACGTTTCTCCTGAAAGCGTTTTCAGCGCCGTTCGCCATGTTTTCAAGCTCGTGAAAGGGGCATATTCGGTCGTGATCCATATCGCCGACAAGGGCATGGTGGCATTTCGCGACCCTTATGGAGTGCGCCCCCTTTTGTTCGGCATTGACAGCCGGCAAATCGTCCCCGGCTACGCCTTCGCTTCCGAGAGCGTCACCCTGGATCTGCTGGGTTTTTCCCAGATCAGGGACGTGCAGCCCGGCTCGGCTGTTTTCATTGACCATAACCGCAGTATCCATGAAAAAAAATTACAGGTCGCCCCTTTCAAACCCTGCATTTTCGAATATATCTATTTTGCCCGCCCCGATTCTTACCTGAACAAGATCAACGTCTACCAGGCGCGTGTCGACCTGGGCAAAAAGCTGGCCAGGGTCATTCAAAAAAGCGGGCTGCAGATCGATGTGGTGGTCCCGGTACCCGATTCGTCGCGGCCGGCTGCCATCGAGATTGCCCGCCTGCTCAGGCTCAGATACCGCGAAGGCCTTGTAAAAAACCGTTATATAGGGCGGACTTTCATCATGCCCGGCGACCAGATGCGCGAAAGATCGATCCGCCACAAGTTGAACCCCATCGCCGACGAGTTCGTCGGCAAGAATGTGCTGCTCGTGGACGATTCGATCGTCCGCGGCAACACCTCGCGCTCCATCATACAGATGGTGCGCCAGTCCGGCGCCAGGAATGTTTATTTCGCTTCCTATTCCGCGCCCCTGACCAACCCCTGCGTCTACGGCATCGACATGCAGACCAAGGCGGAATTCATCGCCAGCAACGCCTGCGCCGAGGAGATTGCCGCCAAGATCGGCGCCGACCGGGTGCTGTACCAGAATATTAAAGACATGGAACAGGCGGTCAAGAGACAGAACCCCGCCATCCGCTCCTTCTGCAAGGCATGCTTTTCGGGCCAGTACCCCACCGGGGACGTGTCCAGAAGTTACCTGGAGCAGATCGAAACCGAGCGGGAACAATACAAGCTGACGCAGATGGAACTTGGTATGAAGTATTGATGAACGGTCATTTGCCGATCTCAGGGACCTTGAGCGAATTGGACTTTGCCTCCATCCTTGCCCTGATGAACAGCCAGTCGCTGGACGGGCAGTTGAAGATCACCACGGCGCGTTTCAGCAAAACACTGTGGCTGGAAAACGGCCGCATCGTCTTTGCTCAATCCAGCCTGGCCGAGGATTCCCTGGGTCAATTCCTCTTGAGCCGGGGCATCATAAGCAAGGCACTTTTTGAAAAAAGCAGCCGGCGCATGCAAAAGAACAAAATTCGCCACGGCCGGGCCCTGCTGGAAATGGGAGCCCTTACTCCCGAGCAAATGTGGACCGAGGTCGCGGCCCATCTGCGCGCCATTGTCTATTCACTTTTCACCCTGCGAACAGGCAAATACGATATCGGTCAACTGCCCGAAAAAGAAAGCGAGAACATCGTTCTCGATGTTCCGATTCAGGATGTGATCCTGGATGGCGTCCGCGGCATAGAGGATCAGGAGTTCATCGAGAGCAGGTTCGCGGCAAACAACGTGCTTTTTTCAGCTCCGCCCGCAGGCCACCTGCCGATCGCCCTGAAACCTTTTGAAACCCATGTCCTTGCCCTGGTGGCCGAAGCCACGCCTCTGGCCGCGGTCATCCAGAAGAGCGAACTGCTCCGTTTTGACACTCTGAAGATCCTTTATTTCCTGCTCAAGCTTGAACTGATCTGCGACCGCAAGCAACCGACCCGCCAGGTCACGCCCCACGCCATCCAGCAATTGCCCACCACCTTCACCTCTTTTGATGAGACGCTGCAGTACTACAATGCCAAATTCGAATACATCTACCGGGTACTGTCCAAGGAGATCGGACCCGTGGCCCACTCCATTCTCTTCGATTCCATCACCGCCATCCTGGAATCCATCCACCCCTGTTTCCAGAACCTGGAGATCCGCAGCAACGGCCGCATTGATGAAAAATCGGTCATGAAGAGCATCTGGTATGAAAACTTCAATGAAAACAGCAATGAATTCCTGAAGGGACTTGAGGAAATCCTCTATGCCGAGATCTACGCGGTGAAACGCCACTTGGGCAAAGACCATGAAAAATTGATATTGCGATGGATCAGGGAATCCGAAAATTGATCCGTTTGCGCCAGCAGCTTGTTTTTCTGGCCCTGCTGTTCATGCTCATGCTCCTGCTCGGTTGATGAACAACATCATTCAGATCCTCGGGCCCACTGGAGTGGGCAAAAGCCGGGTGGCGTTGGCCGTGGCGCGGGAATTCAACGCCGAGATCATATCTGCTGATTCGGTCCAGGTTTACAGCGGCTTCGATATCGGCACCGACAAGATCAGTCCGCAGTCCCGGCGGGAGATCACCCACCACCTGATCGATATCATCACAGACTGCTCGCAGTTCAATGCCAGCAAATTCCTTGACCTGTCCTTTGCCGCCGCGCAGGAGATCATCGGGCGCGGCCGGGTGCCGCTGGTCTGCGGCGGGACCGCCCTCTACCACAGGGTAATGATCCGCGGCATCTTTCCTGAAAGCAACAAGCAAGCCCAGCGCCAGCAGTTGCAGAGCGAAGCTGCCAGCATTGGCTGGGAGGCACTGTGGCGGCAATTGGAGACAGATCGATCCCCACTATGCCAAAAAAATCGGGCCGAACGACAAGGTGCGCCTGGTCAGGGCGCTGGAGATCTATCGCAACAGCGGACTGCCGCCCAGCGCAGCCTTTCGTCTCAGCCGCTCGCCGTTCGCCGCCCATCGCTTCATCCGCATCGGGCTCCAGGTCGATCGGGAACTGCTGTATCAGAACATCAGCCGGCGCGTGGACAGAATGCTGGCCAACGGCCTGGTTGACGAGGTAAAGGGACTGCTCAAAAGCCATCCCCCCTCCTGTCCTCCCTTCCGGTCGCTGGGCTACAAGGAGATACTGTCATACCTGCGCGGCGAAACAGACCTGGCCACGGCCAGGGAACTGATCCAGTGCCATTCGCGGCAATTCGCCAAAAGACAGCTTTCCTGGTTCCGTCAGGAAAAAGACATCGAGTGGTTCGCTGCCGGGGACAAGGCGGCCATCATGGAGTTCATAAAAAAATGCCTGTCGAAAAAGCCATAACCTGCGGCTGGTTTTCCGTCCAGCAAAGTGAAGCCGAGATCACGACCAGCATGGCTGAACTGCAGGCGCTTTGCCGGACGGCCGGAGCGGCAACGGTTGGACAACTCTGGCAGAAAAGAGCGGCAGCGGACCGCCGTTTTCTGATCGGCCTGGGCAAGGCCGAGGAGATCGGACGCCTGATCGAATCGCTCAATGCCAACCTGGTTGTTTTCTTCAATGTCCTGAGTACCATGCAGCAGCGCAATCTGGAAGATTTTCTGGGAGTCAAGGTCATTGACCGCAGCCGCCTGATCCTGGATATTTTCGCCAATCGTGCCCGCAGCCAGGAAGGAAAACTGCAGGTCGAACTGGCCCAACTCCTTTACTTCCTCCCCCGCCTGACCGGCAAAGGCGTCACCCTGTCCAGGCTGGCAGGCGGTATCGGCACCCGCGGCCCCGGTGAAAGCAAATTGGAAACCGACCGCCGCCTGATCAAAGTGAAGATCGCCCGCATCCGGAAGAAATTGAAGGCAGTGACCAACAACCGGGACCTGCAGCGCCGGAACCGCCGTTCCCTGCCGGTGCCGCTGGTTTCTCTGGTCGGCTATACCTCGGCCGGAAAATCAACGCTGTTCAATGCCCTGACCGGAGAAGCTGTCTTTGTTTCCAACAAATTGTTTTCCACCCTCGATCCCCTGCTGCGCCGGGTCAATCTTTATAAATCCCATCCCGGCTACTATTATATTTTATCCGACACGGTCGGCTTTATCCGCAGTATGCCCGCCGAACTCTTCATTTCATTCAAAGCCACCCTGGAAGAGGTGCGCCAGGCCGATATCGTCCTGCACGTGGTCGACCTGACCAATCCCGACTGGCCCGGCCAGAAAAACGAAGTGGAAAAAGTATTGCGCCAGCTTGACATCGCTCAGGAAAAGATAGTCACCGTGTTCAACAAGATCGATCTTCTGGCAGACGCGGAGAAACTGCCGGCCGCAGAAAATCCCGGCGACCTGTACATTTCCGCCGCTGAGCGCTCAGGCATAGACGCTTTGCAGGAGGAAATATTCAGGCGCTATTTCAGCGATTATGAATTCTGCACCATCGAGGTAGCCGATGAGCAGCAGCTTGACGCCTTGGCCAACTGGGCCATTGTCCTGGAAAAAAACCGGACCGCCGATGGCTTCCAGGCCGGCGTTTTATGTTCACTTGAAAAAATGTTACAATTCAAGGAAAAGCACGGAGGTGTGATCCGATGAAAGCCATTTTGCCGGCAGCACTCATCCTGTTGACCATTGCCTGCGGCGGTGTGAAGCCCGTAAAAATCGATTTTCATTTGCCGGCACTGCAGAGCGGCGATTTCAGCGACGCCTATTTCCGTCAGGGCTGGGATCAGCTGCAAAAGGGCGACAGCAACGCGGCCTACAAGTCATTCCAGCTCAGCGAAGTGCGCCTGGACAAAAAAATGGCGGCATTCGGCTACGTTTTCCTGGCTCGCAAAAAATACAGCGCGGCCGCAACCCAGTTCACCCAGGCCCTGGAAAAGAATCCCGAAAATCTGCAGGCCCAGATGGGCATGGCTACCATCCATGAATTTGAGGGCGACCTGGCCGCGGCCTTCAAAATATACGGCAAACTGCTGGCCTGGGCCCAGGATGACGCCTGGATCAAACTGAGGTATGAATATATCCAATCAAGCGCCACGCAAAGATACCTTCTGGAAGCCGAGCAGGCAAAAAATATTGACAAGGCAAAATACATCAGAGCCCTTGAACAGGCGGCCTGGTTTTCTCCGGACATGCCCGCCATCACCCTGCAGATCGCCGACCATTATTACAGCGAAAATGAGTGGCAGCGCAGCCTGCCTTTTTATGAAGCAGTTCTGGAAAAGGACGCCCACAACGAGGTAGTGCTGCTGAAGCTGGCCGCCATATATGAAAAAAAAGGGAAATTCGACATGGCCCTGATAACCCTGGACCGCCTGCTGGCGATCAAACCCGGAGATCCCGTTTTGGAATCCGAAAAAAAACGCATCCGCGACAGCTTCCAGGAAATGAACCTGCCCGAGAAATTCAAAAGGATCTTCTTCAAAACCGAGATCAACCGCGAGGAACTGGCTGCCCTGATCGGTTATTATTTCGAGCCCTTCATCCAGATGGACCGGGCTCCCGAGATCATCACCGACATTGACGGTTCTTTCGCCAGGGAATATATCATCAAAACCTGCACCAGCGGCATTATGGGCACCCGGCCCGACCACACTTTCGACCGTTTTTCCACTCCCGACCGGGCCACGTTCGCCGTGATCCTCAACTCCCTGATAAACTATCTGGGGAAAAACAGCTACACACTGCGCTTCACGCCCGCGGCGGCCAGGATGGCGGGCGCCGACCTCTCGCCCCTGCACAAGAATTACGATACCATCGCTTTCCTGGTAAATGCCCAGATCCTGCCGCTGGACGCGGAAAATAATTTCAATCCCACCCTTCCGGTCTCTCCCGCTGACGTGATCAACGCCCTGAAAAAAATACTGAACAACATCGGGGATTAGAAAAAGGGCGATGAAAATGTCGCCGGCCGTGTTTCAAATAAATTAAATTCGAATTTTTTTTCTTGAGATTGTTTTTAAAAACTTCTATCTAACTGCTGTAAAACCACTTCCGAGGAGGACTTTATGAACAAACTGAAAAGATGCAAATGGTCGATGGTAAGCTTAATATTTTTTTTCATACTATTCGCTTCAGCAACGGCCGATCAAAAAAAGGACAGCTCTCTAAACCTGAAGATCAAGCCCGATCTGAGGATAGTGAGTGTCAAGGCGGAGCGGACAGGCCTGGATGCCGATGGCGGCCATCGCGTTCAGGTGAAGGTCACTGTCATAAATTCTGCGGCCGCGCGGATTTGCGCGGGTCCATTCCTGGTGCGTCTGGAAAAGCGCTCCCTGCCTGCAGATTATGTCAATCATGGGCAGGAGACCGTGGCGCGTCTCTGTGCCGATCCCAGCCGGGCCAAGGCGGCAACTGTGACCTTGAGCTTTGCAGACACGGTCCCAAGCGGTGTACGGAGAGTTTGGCGGGCCACGGCCGATGCAGCCTTTCAGGTGAGCGAAGCAAACGAGAGCAACAACAGCGGCGAATCGGAGCTTTACGTGGCCAAGACATTCTGTCCAGGAGTGGACCTGGTTCTGACCAAGGTGGAAATCGTCAGGAACTCCAGCGGCAACGTCTTTATGCGCGCTTACGGCCGGAACCGCTGCGCCGGCTCCTGCGCTTCGGCGGTGGAGGCTGTCTTCGAGACCGAGGCACCAGACGCAGCTGAGCTGGCCGTTTCCCAAACCATGGGCATGTCAACAATCGGGCTGCAGGAGTATGAATCAGGCATGGTCGGGGTCTATTCGCGCACGGACCGCAGCGTCAATTACCTCGTGCGCATTGCCCTGGAAAGCGCTTCCTGCTCCGACATAAATCTGGCCAACAATTTTTGCCGGGTGACTTTAACAGCAGCCGAGACCAATAAAACGGTCAATTGCCATTGATGTTGTTTAGATTTGATTGAATGAGAAAGCCAGCTAGAACTTGAGTAAAAAAAAGGGCGGCTTTGGGGCCGCCCTTGTATCAGAAGTGAAAATATTGAACTATCTGCCGCCGCGCATATCCTCCATGGAAAGTTTGTCTTTTTTAGTGTATCCGGCCGGAACCGCGTAGATTCCGGCGGGAGCGGGTTTCTGGGAGATCTCCGCGACCTGGCTGCTCACGTTGAGCTTGCTGCCCATCATGTCCATGGTCATTTCCGAAGCCATCTGGTAGCCGTTGATCTTCATCAGTTCGCCGATGGCCGCGTCATCCATGAACTGCATTTTGGAAACGTTGGCATACATCTTGGCGAACAGTTTCCAGTCAAACGGGACCTCGGTGGTGGCCCATACCTTCATCTTCATCTGCATCATCATCATGCCCATCTCCACATCGTAGCCGCTGCAGTTCCACTTGTTGATTTTCTTGGACTGGCCGTTGGCCGTAACCTTGACCGTCACTTTCATCATGGACATCATCGAAGCTGCTTCCTTGGGCACCAGTTTGGACATGTCCAGGGGCAAGGTTGTTTCCACGTAAGTCTTGTCCGTGGGATTGACGATGAACATCATTTTTTTATTCATGTCCATGATCATGATCTTGTCACCGGTTTTGTTGACCAGCTGGTTGTTGCCCACCCATTGTTCCATGACCTCATCCTTGGCCGGCTGGTTCTGCCCCATCATGGAGAAGGCATCGGTATGGACGTTGGTTTTGATATAAACGTCGGCCGGCAGCATGAGGGCGACGACCAATACAAGAATCACTGCAAAAAATATTTTTTTCATCTATCCTCCTTGAAAATGCCATAATAGCCACTTGGCGTTTGCTTGTCAAGTTCCATGCGCTTGAAAACCATTGACAGGGAACAGGGAATAAAGCATAATTTTTCCCAAGGAGCAGACATGACCATGGAAGACATCGCCGCTTATCTGCAGTCCATCCGCAAGGACATTTCTTTCATCAATTGCGCTGTGCTGGAAACCGAGCCTTTCGACAACAAGGACAAGGGCACCCGGGTGGAGATCGTCAATCCTGAATTCACTTCCCTATGTCCCAAGACCGGCCTCCCCGACTACGGCATCATCCGCATCAAGTACCTGCCTGAAAAATTGATAGTCGAGTTGAAATCCCTGAAGTATTATTTTTTGCAGTTCCGCAACAGCGGGATCTTCTATGAAAGCCTGACCCAGCTTGTCCTGGAACACCTGGTTGAAAGGGTCCAGCCCCTGGAGATGACCGTCGAGGCCGAGTTCACGCCGCGCGGCGGCCTGACGACCAAGGTCGTATCGACCTACAAGAAATAATTTGATACGTGATTTGTGATGGTGATGAGAAACGGCACATAGGCCGAAGTGTTTTAAATGCTTTTCTTTCAGCATCATCGTTATCACTTAGTTCTGGCTAGACCGTTCACACCATTCGCCGACACTGAGTCGTATTATAGCTCTCGCGCCAGCCAAAGCTTCTTGCCGCGGCGATAATAGAATGTGATCAAAACCAGGTTGACCAGCTCAAAACCGAGAAACCAGGCCATGATTTCCCCGTAAGGGATCGGCCGCATGCGTATAGTGATGCCAATAATAAATTCCCACCGGCCGGATCAGAAAGATCATCCCGGCCACCAGGTAGATCATGCTCCAAAGCATGTAGGATATTCCCTGCTTGGAGACGATCACGTGTTCGGGTGACAAGGGGTTGGTTTCATTGGTCTCGATGCCAAGCACCAGGGAGAGGACGGTCAGGAAGACAATGGCCGGGGTCAGGAACACCAGGGCGATGACCCGGGTGAAGACGTCGAAATGCAGGGCCAGGTCACCCAGGGCGTACAGGATGAAGCCGACGAACAGGAGCGGCAGCAGGTGAAACAGGAGCTTGAAGCGGTAAAACTTCTCCTTGGCGTATGGAGAGCTGAAGATATGGACCTGTCCGGGGCCCTCGCCGGGGATGGAGGTGAAGGTGAAGCGCGAATTCAAGCCGGAAACGATGAAAACCGCCATGATCAAGTTCAGGTAGGAGACAAAGTTCTTTATCGAGGGATGCGGCATGGGGATCATCCGCATGTTGATGACGAACACGGCCACCAGGGCGCCGACGATGAGCAGTTGCGACCATTGGGCCGGGGTGCGCAGGAAAGTTTTCAGTTCCTTTCTCAGCAGTGGCATATAGTCGTTTTTCAGCCGCGAAGTGCGCCAGTTCGACTTGAAGTAACCTCTGCCGCCCCGGTTCAGCTTGTCGAAAAGCTGCAGGTAGAGTTTCTTGCGCAGCCAAATTACCAGCAACAGCAGGGCTGCCGCCAGCATCACGAAAAGGGCGATGGTCTTCCAGTAGGGAGCGCTGCGGCCGTCCGCGGCTCAAGCTCATGGCCCTGGCCAGCCAGGAAAAAGGAAAATAATAGAATACCTTCAGGTCCAGTGAACCCATGTATTTCAGCACATTGTCGATCTCGCTGGGTTCCAAAAACCTTTCGGGACGGAGCAGCCGCAGAAAGACCACGATCGAGGAAATAAGGATGATGGAAAACACCGAGAGCACCGGCTGCAGGCGGCGCACCGAAAAGAAGGCCGGAATGACCAGCCCGAGCATGATTCCGGTCAAAACGCCGCAGGCGATGAAGAGAAGAAATGCCAGCAGGACCTGCAGGACCTGACCCGGCCCGGGGGCGAAATAGCGGCAATAAAAAAAGAGCACCGGCAGCGAGAAGAAAACGACCATGGCCGAGCTGTAGACCCCAGTTTCGAGCATTTTCCAGGCGAAGGCGCTGCGCACCGGCATGGGAGTGGAGAAGAGAAAATGCAGGTCGCGCGAGATGTAGAAAACGTCGAGCGAAGTCAGCAGGGCCGAAAGCAGCAGCATGGAGAAAAGGGTCATGTATATCATCATCAGCAGTTTCTCGGCCAGAAATACCTTGAAGACTTGCGGGAATTCCTTTACCGCCACCAGATAGGCAAAGATCTTGTTGAAAAAGAAGCCGAGCACCAGCATGAAGAACAGGCCGAGGAGCAGGAAGAGGACGAATTTTTTCTTCTCGCCGCGCACCAGGGAATTGCGCAGCTGCAGGAACTTAAGCTTCAGCAGGCTTTTCATGGCGGAGCACCGTCTGGAAATAAAATTCCTCCAGGCTGTTCTGTCCTGCCAGGGACATCAACTCCTCCAGCCCGCCCTGGGCGATGATGCGGCCGTCGACGATGATGCCGATGCGCCGGCAGATTTCCTGGGCCAGGGTCAGGATGTGGGTGGCGAAGAGCACGGCCGTCCCCTTGGCGGCGACCTCCTTCAGGTACAGCTTGAATTTTTTTCCCACCAGCGGGTCAATGGAGACCAGCGGCTCGTCAAGCAGCAGCAGCTTGGGCTCGACGGCCAGGGCCTGGGCGATGAGCAGCTTCTGCCTGGTGCCGGCTGAATAATTCTCCACCAGCTCAGTGCGGTATTCCTCGAACTCGAAATACCTGAAAAAGAAATCGCTCTTCTCCTTTCTATTGGCATAGGGGATCTTGTAAAGGTCCTGGTAGAAATTGAGGTGCTCCTCGCCGCTCAACTTGTAGTAGAGGAAAGGCTGGTCGGGAACATAAGCGATCAGCTTTTTCAGCTCGTGCTGCTCGCGATGATACGGCTTGCCGGCGATGGTGATGCTGCCGCCGTCGGCGGCCAGCAGCCCGGCCAGGATCTTCAGAGTGGTGGTCTTGCCGGCTCCATTCGGTCCCAGCAGTCCGTAGATCTCCCCGGCAGCCAGGGAAAAAGAAACGTCCTTCAGGGCTTGCCGCTTGCCGAACTTTTTCTGCAGGTTGGTTACTTCGAGCATGGGATATTCTAGCATATTTAATGATAAGATCGAGGTTCGATGTTCGACGTTCGCAATGTTGAGGAAAAGACAGGATCGTATCTGCTTTAAATGGTTGGCGAGTAAAAAAAAGCCCAAGCGCAGTGAAGAGTGCTGAGATTGAAAGGAAAGTCAAGCTATGCGGCTACTCATCTCATCACGTTATTCTTCCTACTATCCACTGTTTTCCCCTAAACCCTATACCCTGTCCCCTGTCCCTATTTCTCCGTGAACGTCCAGACACCGTCCCAATTTTCAGGCGGATTGTCCAGCAGGTATTGGCAGCGCTTGGCAAAGACCTGTGCAGGAGGATCGTCGGCGACAGTCGTAAAAATCTCCAGGGCTGCATGCGAAATCTCCGGCAAAATACAAGTCGCAGGCCTTTTTCGAAACGCGCCAGGCGTTCGACCTCCGCTGCTGCCACCCGGTATTTTTCGCCAACCACTTCATAGATTTCCTCGGGAATCTTTTTCCCCTTGACGCGGACACGGTCGAGTCGGCGCAGGACCATGTGCCCGGCCGCCATGCCTGCGGACATGGAGCCGCAGATCACCGCAGTCTCATATTGCTTGTTGATCCCCTCCAGGCGCGAGGCCAGGTTGACGGCGTCGCCGATCACCGTGTATTCGAAACGCTTCTGCGAGCCGATGTTGCCGACGATGACCTCGCCGCTGTTGATGCCGATGCGCATGCCCAGTTGCGGCAGCCCCTTTTTTTCGAAATCCAGATTCAGCTCCAGCCAGCTCTTCCCGGCAGCGCAGGGCGGCGCGCATGGCCAGGACGGCCTGGTCGGTCGCAGGCCAGCGGCGCGCCCCAGAATGCCATGATGGCGTCGCCTTCGAACTTGTTGACAAAACCGCCGTTTTCCATGATCACCGAGGTCATGCGCTCCAGGTAAATATTCAGGATATTGACCACTTCTTCGGGCGACAGTGCTTCAGCCAGGGTGGTGAAACCGGCCAGGTCGGAAAAAAATATGGTGACCAGTTTTTTTTCGCCGCCCAGGTTGAGGCCGCGCGGGTTTTTCATGATTTCAGCCAGCAGGGAATCGGACAGGTAGTTTTTGAAGGCGTTCTGGATGAACTTTTTTTCGCGGCGGACACGCTGGTAGCGGTTATAGGCATCGTAGCCGCTGCAGGAGACCAGGCCGATGAACAAGGGAATGAAATCGAGATCCAGGCCTGAAAAGAAAAGGAACAGGTTGCCGGCCAGGGCCAGCAGCACGACCCCCAGCGCCGCCAGAAGCTGCATTTGGATGGCCTTGATCCGGGATAGGAATAAAATTCAGCAGCAGGATGGCCGCCAATACCAGCAGCCATTGCAGCCGGGGGTCGAGCACGCGCATGAAATCGCGCTCGAGCAGGTTGCTCAAGGCGGTGGCATGAAGTTCGAAGCCGGAACCGATGGCATTGACCGGAGTGGAACGGTTGTCGAGAAGAGCCTGGGCGGTCGCGCCGATGACCACGATCTTGTCTTTGAACGCTGCCGCATCCAGGATAGTGGTTTCTCCTGCTTCCAGGCGCACCTGGGATTGGATTAGTTCGGATATGCTGTGGCGCCGGAAGCTTTCAGGCTGATAGAACTTCAGGTTCAGGCCGCCATCCGCGGCGAAAGGTATTTCCGCCAGCGACAGGCGCGGGTCGGCGAACAAGGCCAAAGCAAGTGAAAAGGATGGATAAGCACGTCCGCCGTGAACGACGAAATGCTGCAGACGGCGGTAGATGCGGTCGCGGTCGGGCGCGGCCTGGGCGTTGCCGGCGCCGCGCAGGGCGGCGCGCAGGATCGGCAGCGGCTGGAGAACCTTCCCTTCCCTGACCGGCAGGCGGGAGAGCTCCGGAACCGTTGCCAAGACAAATCTATCGAGATCTTCGGCCGGCCCTTGCTGGCCCAAAAAAAACAGCGGCATGAAGACCCGGCCCGATTTTTTCATGGATGCGGCCAGCCATTCGTCCTCGCCGCCGTAAAGGCTGGGTTCGCTGAATATCATGTCGATGGCCACGGCCCTGGCTCCGGCGGCGGTCAGGTAATCGATGGCCCGGGCGTAAAAGCTGCGCGGCCAGGGCCAGGGGGTCTGAAAATTCAGGTTGTAGAAATCGATGCTTTCCTGGTCTATCTCGACCAGGATGACCGGGGCGGAGCAAGGACGGCTGAAAAAGCGGACTTTCTGGTCATAGACTTTTTTTTCGAAAAGGCTGGAGACGAGATTTCCCAGGACCAAAGTGCAGGCGAAGATCAGCGCGGTCGAAACCAGGAAGCGTTTCAATTTCTGTGCCGTGAAACGAAGCGCTTGAACCTGGTCAGCCTGGAGCTTTTGTCGCTTGCAGCAGGGCCTTGATCGAGATTGTCCTCAACATAGGCGATGCGCTTGGCTGCCGAGGGATGGGCCGAAAACGCTTTGGCCTTCTTTTTTTCAATCGCTTTTACCTTTTGCAGCATGGCCAGCAGGGCCTGGGGGTCGTACCCGGTCGCCTTCAGCAGTTCAATTGCCCCCAGGTCGGCGTTTTTTTCCTGCTTGCGGGAATAACCCTTCTGCAGCAATGTGCCGCTGATGTCCATGATCGAATCCTGGAAAATACCGAGCACCTGGTCGCTGGAGCCGATCGCCTCACCGGCGGCAAAGGTGCCCAGCGCCTTCATCCGCTGCGACTTGATCGCCTTCAGCGGATCCTTGGTCACGACATGGTGAATCTCATGGGCCAGGATCGCGGCCAGTTCGTCTTCATTTTCGGCCATGGCAACGATGGCGCGGGTAAGGAGGATGATCCCGCCCGGGGCCGAAAAAGCGTTGGGCTCGTCATTGTCCAGTACAGCGAAATGGTAGCCGCTGAAGATCTCAGGCCGATCGCACTTCAGCACCAGGGCGCGGCCGATCAGGTTCAAATAGCGGGTGATATCAGCGTTCTTCCACAACGGATACTGGCTCAGGATGTTGGCCGCCACGGCCCGGCCGATAAAATATTCCTCTTCCTCGCTGATCTTGTGGGCCGCCCCGGAAACCAGCTCCAGGCCTTTTTTGGCCTTGCTCAACTTGCTTAAATTAATGGGCGGCTTCCAGGAGAGCAGAAAAAAGCACAGGCAGATCAATAGTAGTTTTTTCATTTCAGTTTCCCTTCGCGGATGAAAGCGGCCAGTGCCGCATTGGCGATATTCCAGTCCATGCACCCAATCCACGTCGGCAAAGTTGTAGCCCCTGCTGCCGCGCAGTTTTTTCTCGTTGCCCTCGTTGAAACCCTTTGCGGCCAAGGCCAACTCCTCTTCGCTTGCTCCCTTTTTCCCGGGAATGATGCCGCTCAAATTCGTTTTGCTTTCGGCAACTGCCGTTTGATGTATATACCCTTTCAAGCCAACGGCATTGCGCACCAAATACCAGTTCCCCTGCATTTCAATCAGTTCCAGTTTTGCTCCTTTTTGCATGGGAGCCAGGCTCGCCGAAAGAAAATCGGGCTTGGCCAGCAGGTTCGAGCGCATGACCTTGACAACCAGGACCTTGCCGGCCAGCAGCAGTGCGCTTGTTGCCAACAAAAAGAGCAGCCCCAACTTTTGTTTCATTTTCTTACCTCGCAGCAGAAGTCAGCCTGTATTAATGAATCTGAATAAATTATAATGCAATCCGGCCGGGAATTCAATCACCAGAGCCTCGGCTCATTTAAAAGTGAAACATGCGCAATTGAATGAAAATTAATTTTTATTAAGTGAAGCCCTGGAATGATTTTGAATAAAAATAGCTATTATTTTATAATTACTAAAAGAAACAACCATGCGTCCAAAAAAGTTCTCTTTTCGCGGAAATTTGCGAAAATCAGCTAAAACTTGCGAGGCAAATCGCGGGCAGCTGCCGAAAAACAGCGATAATACTCATGTTTTATTTGGCACGTCAAATGCTTTCCCTTTTCAGACACCAGCAAAGGAGGCTGACATGAAAAAAATCAAATTTTACATTCTGACCTTGGCAGTGATCGCGGTTGCGGCCATTGCCTTTGCCGACGAAAAGGAGAAAGCGGCCGATCCAGCGCCAAGAATTTCCCAGAAGGAATTGGTCCAGCGATTCGGCTTCATCGATGAGAACTGCGACGGCATAAACGATCTGGCCCGAGATGAGGACAACGACGGCATACCCAACTGTCTCGACCCGGACTGGGTTCGTCCCGAGGACGGATCGGGTTACATGAACAGATTTGGCTACAAACACCAGAATGCCAATACCCAGAATCTCGGCGGTTCAAATAATTTTAATTACAGTTACAATTATCTCTGGAATAACAACTGGGCCACCAGCAAAGTTCCGTCTTTCTGTAACCAGGGTGCCCCGAACGCCAACCAGGGCCGCAACCGGAGATCTAACCGCAAACATTAAATGCTTAAAAATCAAACTGGCTCGAAGAACACAGGGAGAGTTTGCCTCTCCATGTGGACAATTTTATTCTGTAGCGCAATCTCCCGGCAGCCGAAAGAAAATCACTCTGGTGCCATACTTGAATTTCAATTATTCAAACAATATTTTTTGGGATGCTTCTAAAATCAGCGATGCCACTTTTTCTCCAGGACTGGGATTTAGTTTCAATACCAGACTTTTTAATTCATTCTTGAATGCAAATAGCAAAATCTATCTAAACAACGATTATCTGAATTCATCCATGATCACTGGGGGCTTCAATTTCTTCAAGGTGATCTCATCGCGCAGTTCCTTCTTCTTCTCACCGGATTTCAGTCTGACCGCGTTCAAGGGCGACATGTCGATACTTGAACACCACCATTTCGAGTCTAGCCATAGGCATGAAGCATATTTTTTCCGGATCATCTTTTCAGCCGTTTCGGTTTGAATATCTCGCCACAGTAATTATTTGCACGAAGATTCCTATGACCGCCTTCGTTTGGCGGCATTCTGGGAAATGAGCACGTTTTTTAAAACCCAGACCACGATCCGGCTCACTCTGGGCATGAACTATCTATTTTTTTCCCCATATCGTCACCGAGACAACAACCACCACTGGGTACTCTTTACCAGCGGAAGAATTTTTTGCTTCTGCCGCAAGCACAGAACCCCGCTATCGGCGCAGCAATCCCAATCCCGTTGCGCCGATTCCACCACAGCCGTCTCCCAACCAGCCCCTAACGCAAACCTCAGTGGTTTTCTCCACCATTGATCTTGCCATTCCCCAACCTTATTTTGTTTTCCGGGTGGCCCAGGGCTTGGGGCTTCAAACCGGAGTGAACGCTGAGTTCCTTTTCAGGAAGAACCAAACCCTGCTGCAGGGGATGCAGGCAATCGGCGTCTTCTGAATGGGCCCTTGAGCAAATGGATGAAGATTTTTTTTGGCAGGGGGCGAGGTTTTCTCTAGGGATTAAAACCGAAGCCATACTGGATCTGGAGATTGCTTTGGATTTCTCATATTCTTTAAAACAGTACCAAGGTATTGACGCTTTGGATCTTGATGGTTATCTAATCCAACCGCAGGTGTTCCGTGCGGACAAATTATCCCAGATCACCTTGCAAATAGCAAAATCTATTCGGCCACTTCGGGTTCTACATTACCGGGAGCTACCGGAAAAATCTTTCCAACGATTTGTATTTCCGCTATGGTTTCTATACAATTTCAACTGGTTTGGATTATGTGATGTAAATGAATCACAAAAAAATTATTTTCCAGCTTCATCCTTTGCTGGCCGTCCTATCCCTTCTGGCCCAGACGCCATCTTTCCATTATTTCGACCACAACAAACTGACCGATATTCAAGGAGAAGTGCAAAGCATCGGCTATGAAGAGGTGTATGGAAAAAAATCAGAATTTCTGATGCTCTCCATCCAGAGTGACGACCAGCGCCTGTTCCGGGTCGAGGTCTGCCCGCAGTGGTTCTTTGCAACCGACATCGCCGTGGGCATGAAGATCCGCATCCATGGCTCCCTGCTGCAGACCTCCCGACACAAGCCTACCTGATCGCCCAGGAAATTTCCATAAAGGGCGAAAGGATCGCCCTGCGTGACAGCAAGGGCTTCCCCATGTGGAGCCAGAAGGGCCGATCTGGAGGACAAGGCAACCGCAAGGGGCCCAGGAGGCGCGGCAAAAGGTGAAGATCACCTTCAAATACCATCGCCATCCTTTCGGGCTCAGCATTCTCAGCATTGCGATCTTTTATTTCATGAACCTGCACAATCGCCGAGCCGTGGAATCACAAACGCTCGCCCTGGCCGTATCAGAGGGAAAAACCATCGAAAAGGTCATGGACAAAGCGGCCGTCCATCTCCTGGAAAAAGGCGAAAGCGACCTGATCCGCTTCATGAATGAAATTTTTGGCAACGACCAGGTGATTTACATCGCCCTCGGCACGTTCCGGCCGCTTGCTTCATGCCGCCAGCAAATTCGAAGGCTACCTGCCGATCGAAACCGACTCGCGATCCATAAGAACTTTCACTTCGCCCATGGGCGAAATCATCGAAGTGACGGCGAGCCTGCACGACCGGTCTGGGCGGCTACAAAGTGCACATCGGTTATTTTTTCAACGCCATCGGAGAAATCCACAACGCCGCCAAAAAAAATTTCCTGCTGCTGACACTGATGCAGGCGGCCATCGTGCTGCTGATCATCGCCTTTCTTTCCCGTTTCAATCGCCAGATGACGCCGCAAGGAACTGGAAATTCAGCGCGAAAAGGAAAAGAGGGAAAAATGGCAGGAGATATCCCTGATTACGGCCGGAATCAATCATGAAATAAGAAATCCCGTGATGCCCTTTACCTCAATTATCAGATGCTGGAACCATTGATCGACCACGCCGACGAAGACGCCGTTTTTCACAGCATCCATCAAGAGGGAGATCGGCCGCATCAACGAGATCATCGACCGCTTTTCGCAATTGAATTATGCCATCACAGTCAAACTGAAAAAATAGACTTGCCGGGATTTTTCGAAGACTGCAATCGAGTGGTCGGGAATGGCCCCGGCATTGCGAATCAGCTGCCGCAGTGAATCGCAATTGGAGCTGACCAGCGACCGGAATTTGCTCAGCCAGGTTTTCGGCAACCTGATCCGCAATGCGGCGGAAGCCGGAGCCAGGCGCATGGAGATCTTTGCCGCCGCCCGCCGCGATAAAACAGTCTTTTCCATCAAGGATGACGGCCCGGGAATTGGGCAAGGAGCAATTGCCCTACATTTTCGATCCCTTTGTTTCATTCAAATCCAGGGGCAGCGGCATCGGGCTGGCCCTGACCAGGAAGATCGTCATGCTCCTGGGCGGAAGGATCGAAGTGGAAAGCGTGGAAGGGCATGGTACGGAATTCAAGATCTATTTATGATAGAATAACGAAATGACCGCCAACCGTCACCTCTGATCATTGAAGACGAGGAAGGGGCGGCACGCACCCTGGAAAAATATCTTCCGCCAGAAAGGATATGCGGTGAGCATTTCCGCCACGGCGAAGAGGGCATTTCCGATTTCATGGCGCGCACCCCGGAAGTCGTGCTCCTTGATTTCAAATTACCCGGCATGGATGGCGACCAGGTTTTCCTCAACCTGAAGGAAATCAATCCCCTTATTCCGGTCATCATCATGACCGCCTTCGGCGAAGTCGAGCGTGCGGTCAGGCTTCTGAAAATGGGGGTTTTCTACTACGTCACCAAGCCGTTCGAATTGGATATCCTGCTGCATCTGGTCGAAGAGGCCCTGGAAAAAACACTCCTTGTCCGCGAAAACACCTCGCTGCAGGAAAAACTGCAAGGCCGTTATTCCTCGGAAAACTTCATTTATCGTTCGGAAATCATGTCCGAAACGATCAATCTGGCCATGCGCGTTGCCGATTCGGAAGCCACGGTCCTGCTCAGAGGCGAAAGCGGCACCGGCAAGGAAGTCCTGGCCAACATCATCCATTACGCTTCGGCCCGCAAGAACGGTCCATTCGTCAAGGTCAACCTGGCCGCCCTGCCGGCCACCCTGATCGAGGCCGAACTGTTCGGCCATGAAAAAGGGGCATTCACCGGCGCCGAAAAAAGCAGGATCGGGAGGTTCGAAGAAGCCAATGGCGGCACGATATTCTTGGATGAGATAGGCGATTTGCCCATGGAAACACAAATCAAGCTCCTGCGCGTGATTCAGGAAAGGGAAATCGTCCGCCTCGGCTCCAACAAGCCCATTGCGATCGACATACGTCTGATCTCGGCCACGAATAAGGACCTGGCCCACGAGGTGCAACGGGGGGCATTCCGCGAGGATCTTTTTTTCCGCATCAATATCATCACCATACCCGTGCCCGCCTTGCGCCGCCACAAGGAGGACATCCCCTATCTTGCCGATCATTTCATAAAGAAATTCGCTGCCAGAGAGCGAAAGCCCGTACAAGGCCTGACCACGGAAGCGTTGAACGAACTCATGAAATACGGTTTTCCGGGCAACGTCCGCGAACTGGAAAATGTCATCGAAAGGGCGGTGATCCTCAGCCGCCATGAAAACATCACCCGCGAGGTGTTGCCCCCCCTGGCGGAGAGTGGCCGAAGCCGGGCGGCCAACCATGACGAAGACCTGCCCCTGCCCGAAAGAATGAGGGGCATGGAAAGGAAATTCATCATGGAAGCATTGGAAAAAAACCGTTTCGTACAGACCAAAGCGGCCAGGGAACTGGGAATTTCCGAGTCGACCCTGCGTTACAAGATGGAGAGCCTGGGAATCAAGAACAACTGATCAGGGGTTCACTTGCTCGGGTCGAAGCCCAACAGGTTGATCTTTTCATACCAGACGACAACGCTGGCCAGGGCCGCGTAGAGCATGACCAATGTCGCGGACTTGATGACGATCTTGTACCACAATTTCTGCGAGTACTCGGCAAAAAGCACCTGCAGCCCCCGCATGACGATGTAGCAGGCGATGGCAAAAAGCGTATAATTCATGTTGCCTCCCTTTTCATTTCCAGCCGACCGCCCCTGGCACGCTTCCACGCACCAGCTCCAGCCTGACGATCTGTGAACGCGACAGGAAACGCATGGGAGGGCCCCAGGTGCCGGTTCCCGGGCTGGTATAAATATAGGATTGCCCAAGCCGGTACAGTCCGGCGGGGTATTTGTAAATCAGGCAGACCAGAAGATCCATGGGCGGGATCTGCCCGGCGTGGGTATGGCCGGACAGCTGCAGGTCGATCCCGCGCTGCACGGCCTGGCGAATTTGGCCGGGCGGTGATAGAGAAGGATTCTGGGAATTCCCGGCGGCACATCGCGCAGCGCCGCGTCCAGGTCAGGGCCCGGCAGCTTGAAACGAACGGCCGAATCCTCATCCAGCCCGATGATGGCGATCTTGCCATCGATGATCCAGGACTGGTTGCGCAGTACCCGCCAGTTGCTGCGCCTGGCCAGTTCAAGGAATTTGTCTATCCCGGCATAAAATTCATGGTTGCCGGTGACCGCCACCACTCCATGCCGGGCCTGCAGGCTTGCCAATATTTTACAATATCCTTCATCGCGGCAGATGTCCCCATCCAGGGTATCACCGGTGACGCAGACCAGGTCCGCTTGCAAGGCATTGACGCGCTCCACGATCCGGCGCAGCTGGCGCGCCGAGGTCAAGTTGCCCAGGTGCAGGTCGGACAACTGCACGATGGTGAATCCTTCCAGGCCGGGGGCCAGGTTGCGCACCGGTATTTTTACCTGGCGCAGGACCGGCCCGAGCGCCACGTTCAGAACGGAAACGGCGGAAATGATGAAAATAATGGCCAAAGCCGCCAGGACCAGCATCCGCCGCTGCTGGGGAAAAAGCAGCGAAAAGAGCATTTCCAAAAGAAAAATCGCCAGGGAAACGGCCAGGACTCCCAGCCAGAGCGAGCCCGCGAACAACAAAGGATAGGCGGGCGTCAGGCGGCTCAGGAATTCGCCGGCGATAAAAGTCAGGGCGGCGCCGACCAGAAGCAATTTCAACGCCAGGCGCTGCCCGCCGGTCAAAGAGAGCCCGGAGGCCAGGCGCCAGTAGACAAACCCGTGCATGGCCGCATAGACGCTCAGGACAATGGCAAGGAAGACAACGAAATACAATTTGGACATGCTACTCCTTCCTGCGCTTCACCCAGGGCGCGACGCGGTTGCCGGCAAACGTTACACTTTCCAGCCGATCAACAGCGCCGCGTCAAATGGAGTGTCGGCTTTTTTAATCTTCTTCAGTCCGGCCGCCCGCATCCAGGCACCGATCTCCGCCGCGGTATAACTGTCGCCATGGGCGGTGGCAACGAGCATGTTCAGGGCGAACAGGGCCCCGACCGCCGGTTGGGTGCGGTCCGGTCCCATGATGAAATCCTGAACGACCAGCTGCCCGCCGCGGTTCAGCGCCGCGGCGGCCCGCGCTATCAGGCGGCTGTTCTGCCTTTCATCGTTCATGTGCACGACGGCCGAAAGCAGGACCAGGTCATACCCGGACCCGAAGCCGCCGCGGTTGAAATCTCCGGCTGCGAAATCGATTTGTTTCAGCAGCTTCTCCCGGCGCACATACTCCCGGGTCAGGGGCAGTATCTCCGGCAGGTCGAAGGCCACCGCTCGCAATGCCGGGTTGGCCCGGGCCAGGGCCATTGCGTAGGCCCCCGAACCGGCGCCGATATCCAGGCAGCGGCGGACCGACGACAAATCGAGCATGTCTTACGATGCGCGGCGCCTGCAGGCGGGCCCGCTCGTGCATGGCGGCGATAAAACCCCGTCTTCTTTTCTCATCAGCGCGGCTGCCCGGGCGGCGCCCGGTCAGCGAAGTGCCGCGGCGCACGGCCGCGCTCAAAGTGTGCCAGGTTTGCCATTGGCCGGCACTGTGGGTCAAACCGGCCAAAAATCGGGGATGGCCCTCCACCAGGTGTTCGCGGGAGATTCTGGTGTTGCGGAAACAACCTCCCCTCTTTTTGAGAAGGCCCAGCGCGCACAATGCGTTGAGCAGCCGTTCGCAGGCCCTGGGCTCGGTGCCGCTGAGCGCGGCCAGTTGTGCCGCGTTTTGGCAACCTGCTCCCAGTTTCGAGAAAAGCCCGAATTCGAAAGCGGTCAGGATGATGCGGCTGGCGCGGAAACCGTACACCGCATCCATGAGTTCCTTTTTGGTCTTGATCGCTTCAATGGCCATTCTGGCACCGCCTTCACCCTGAATTGAATTTCATAAGTCCGGGAACAGTTCCCGCAGGATCTGCAAAGATTCCGGAAACAGGCCGGACAGCGGGATGTACTCCCATTGGCTACTGCGGATCATCCAATGTCTTTTTTTTTCATTGCGAACTTGAAGCGGTAGTTCTCGCCGGAAAAACCGATCAATTTCCGGAAGGCTGAAGCGGCGCCGCTGTAAAAGGACACTCGGCCTCCACTTCGGCGCTTTCGATCGATCTGAGCTCGATCCGGGACGCCAGCACCTTGATCACGATGCCGCGGTAGCGGCTGAAATATTCTTTCACCATGGCCGCGGTTTGGGACGATCACGCCCCGCGAAATCGTTGTAGTTTTCAGCCAGTTGGGCGATCAACCCGGTCGCATCTTTTTTTTCCACCTGGACTGCCATTTTGGCGATCAGGGCGGCGATGATCTCTTTATCCGTTTTAGCCCGACATTGGCATAGCAGGAATGGGATCGCCAACATCATGACCAGCACTGCTGCAAGCCTGTTGTTCTCCGCCCGGCGATCGGGTCGCTCTATCGCGGCTTGGTTCATGATCGCAGTCCCGTTCACACTTAAGGCACCCTGCGCCTCATCTTTTTCTTCATCATGGTCGCCGACCGCTAAATCTTCAGCAAGTCACTGAGGATCGAAAAACCGGTTTCGGTCCGACCGGCTCCAGGCCCGACAATGGAAACATCTCCCAGCAAATCCGTGGTGAAGGTGATGGCATTGGTGGCTCCCATGACCCCCGCCAATGGATGCGTCAACGGCAGCATTTCCGGGGCCACCGAGGCCGTCACCCTGTTTTCTTCCTTCTTGATAGAACCGATCAATTTCCAGCGCGAACCTGCCTTTTTCGCTTTTTCAATGTCCTGCAGTGTAATGCCGGTAATACCTTTACAGGAGACCTCCGCTATTTTTAAAGAGGTATTCATGACCACGTTGGCCAGGATGGTCACTTTCCCTCTGGCATCATAACCTTCGACATCCCCGCTGGGGTCTGCCTCGGCATAGCCCAATTCCTGGGCTTTTTTCAGTGCCTCATCATAGCTCATGCCCCCTTCCATTTGCGTGAGGATATAATTGGTGGTGCCATTTAAGATCCCGCGGGCGGCAATTATTTCACACCCGGCCAGCGGACCTGCGCATAAATTCAATACCGGCGTGCCGCTCATTACCGTTCCTTCAATCAAGAAGCTGAGCCCTTTTTCATCCGCCATGGTCTTCAGTTCCCGGTAAGCCAGGGCCGCCGGCCCTTTGTTACTGGTCACTACGTGCTTGCCGGCGGAAAATGCAGCCTTGCAGTGGGAGATCGCCGGCTCACCGGTTTGAAGATTGGTGAACGCCAGCTCACAGACTACAGTGGCATCGGACTCCTTGATCAGGGTCAAGGCATCCCAATCCTTGAGGTCCTGGGTAAATTTCTGCCTGGCTTTGGCAGCCTTCAGCAGGGCCTCGATATTCAAACCATTCGGGTTATAAGCAGTCCCCCAGGCAACATCCGCAACACCCACGACAACAAATTCATATCCATAACGTGCTTGCAACTCCTGCCGTTTTTTTAACAGGATTTCCAACAAACCCTGGCCAACGTTTCCGAATCCGACCAGAACCAGTCGCTGTTTCATGATTCCTCCTTCTTCTTTTTTATTGCTTCGCGATGCATGATTGGCAAGTGTTATTTATTTCTATGGGAAATATCTGCGAACGTGGCCCTATGCCCCATTTTCATGATATCCTTGGCATCGCGGCTGCAGCGGACACATTTGTAATAGATGACATCCCCGATCTGCTGGGCCTGGGCCAATCGGTCTTCCTTGGATAAAAAGTAAGCCTCCATGGTGTCCAGGGGACGGGAAGTGCCGTCGCTTTCATATTTGATGGTGATATTGGTGCCGGACTCCAATACCTTGTGAGCATTCTTCGTCCAATCGAATTCCTTCAGTCCCAGGTCGGGATTGATGCGCAGATGGGCGGCCAGGGAAACCCCGGGAATTCCCGATATCTTCAATTCCTCGGAACATTGGATGAAGCACTCCGGCGACATCCCGTTACCAAGGTTGATCTCATAAATCGCCGTAGTACCGTCTTTCCGGCTGTATTCTTTCATGATATTCAACAACATCCGGAACTGCATAGGGCTTTGGGTAGACAAGAGCATGGAAATTTTAAAGGATAAATTGGAAATGTCCCGGGCATAATAACAAGCCGCGGCAATACTCGACCAGCTGGGATTCAAATAAAAATTGCCGCCGGTGTTCACCGCACAGCGGGTAATACCGTCCAGGTAGACCAAGTGATTGTTGTTGGCGACTTCCACACCGCCCAGGTTACCAAAAGGTGTTCCCATGTTTTTGAGGATCAATGCTCTCATGCCTTTATTGGGGACATAGGTTTCGAATTTCTCACCCGTGACTTTTTCCAACCGGTCATAGGTTTCGTCACTGAGGGGTGTTCCCACCAGGTTGGTGTTGCAGTATTTCTTGCATTTCATGATATTTTCCGCCATGGCCAGGGTCGTGAGCAATTCGCCGTTCAAAACATAGTCTTCACTGAGGGCCATGACAGAAATAAATTCAGCGGGGACCAGGGTCTCTCCATCTTCAGCCATCCGCTGCATGCCTCTCAGGGTAATGGGCGCTCCCTGGAAACCCGACACCTGGGTAGTAGCGACACCGGCTTTACTGAAATTGATCTTCTCTGCCTCGATGAAATCTTCGACCTTGGCCAAGGAACCGGCATACCCTTCCGCCTTTTCCAGCACATCGCCAAAGCCTTTTTCAGCGGCGACTTTCTTTCGTTCGTCATAATTCCTCATTTTTTCAATGGACTTCATGATCTCTGCAGCACCGCCGTAAGACTCCTTTAATTTGTCCATTTGCTTCATTTCCTTTTGGCTGAACAGATCAAAATGCATACCCATGATATTTCCTCCTTATATTCTTATTGTTTCTATAATATCATTTAAACAAAATAAAATACTCGCCCATTCCTGTCCTATGCTTGCTTCCGCAGCAGGCAATTGGCCTGCTCAGCGTAGGCTTTTTTCCGGCGGCACGTGGCTGGGTGATTCGAACGATCTGTTGCCGGGCACATAGCGATCGCCTCTATTATCCAGAGCCTCAAGCTTTCCAGTGCATTCAAAAATGCGGGAAACAATCGTTCAATTCTAATGGCCTGGGCCATTACAAACTGAACTTTCATTGAGTCCATGATCAGGATTTATAAGCCTTCCCATCGATCGATTCACAAGCGTTTGCAATGCAGTTCGGATAGCTTCTCATCCGTGGGGATGCCGTTTTTATCCCATCCCCTTTCCTGGTAATACATGTCCAGCCACTGGTTGAATTTTTCTTCGGTCAGGTATTGGTCCTTGAAAATCCCGGAAAGCTGTTTCTCCTTGAAAAACCTTTGGGGAAGAGTATCGTCTTTGCGGGTCCGGCCGTTTTTAATATTGTACATCCGGTGAAAGTTGGAAATTTTTTCTCCCAACCTTTGCAGTTCGTCGGCAGTGTAATGCCAACCGGTGATTTTCTCCAAGATGGGTGCCAGGCGATCGAAGCCAAAGGGGACAAAATCGCAGATTACCAGGGAATTTCGCGCATTCACTTCATCCTGACCGTCCTTGACGGTTTTAGGAGTGGTCTCGAAGGTCAGATTGTTATTCATTTCTGCCGTTGCGGTCCAGATCCGGGTGTGGCTGGCAAAATCAGCGGTAGCCAGGCCCAATCCCATAGAGGCGCATCCCTTGATATTCACGCCGGACAATTCCATGCCGGCTGTTTGCAGGGCAAAATATTCACTGCCTTTGCCGATCTTTTGCGAAGCGATCCGCGAACCTTCGGCCAGAACATCGCCCAGACCATCCCGTTGGGCGATCTTTTTTATCATCTCCAGCAACGCCTGATTGTTGCCGAAGCGGAGCTGTATCCCGCCGGTGTCGGCTTTCGTAATGATCCCCTTCTCGAAAGCTTCCATGGCAAACGCCAGTACGGCGCCGGTGGAAATCGAATCCAATCCCCAATCATCCGCCAGGTAATTTGCGGTGGCCACGGTTTCGGGATCGGCTAATCCGCAATTGGCTCCCAGCCAGGCCACGGTCTCGTACTCGGGTCCTTCCATCTGGTAATCCTTCCATTTGGCCTGTTTCGAACATAGGATGCTGCAGCCGTAACAAGCGGTGCTTTTCCAATTCAGGACTTTTTTCAGATTTTCCGAGCAAATGCTTTCGTATGCATCCATTACCACTTCCTGGCAGTTGCGGACCGGTAAAAATCGCCCGATCTCTTGCCCCATGCGAACCCACATGGATGTGCCCTTTTCATACCTCAAAGCTCGATTGGGGTGGGCCAACACATCCTTGGTCAATTGGTCGGTCAATTCTTTGTAGCCTTTTTCATCGAAGAACCCGACTTTCTCCTTTCCCCCGAGCACAATGGCTTTCAGGTTCTTAGAACCCATGACCGCTCCGCCGCCGCCGCGCCCGAAAAACCGGTGGTAATCGATGCCGATGGCGGCAAACTTGACCTGATTTTCACCAGCGATCCCGATCGAAGCCACCCGGGTCCCCGGGTACTTTTCCCTCAGTTTTCGTTCGGTCTCCAAGCGGTTCCTGCCCCACAACTCCGAAGCATCTTCAAAGCCAACCTTTCCAGGGGTGATATAGAGATATACGGGTTTTAGGCTTTTTCCGGTGATATACAGGTAATCGATGCCGGCCCGCTTCAACTGTGGTCCCCAGTGGCCGCCGCCGTGTGAATCCAGGCAGGTCCCCGTCAGGGGTGATTTGGTCACCAGAGTGGATCGGGCCGAAGTCTGAACCCTGGACCCGGTAAAGGGACCGGTAATAAAAATCAGGGGATTCTCCGCTGAAAACGGATCATGGGTAACCAAACCCTGCTCCAGCATTAATTTCAACCCTGCCCCCTTGCCCCCGACGAACTCTTCGAACAGTCCCTCCGGAGGTGTTCCCACATGAAATTTTTTGGCACTTAAATCAATATGAAGGTATTTGTTCATCATTCCATTCATTGCCGACATTTTTCCTCCAATTGCTTGACTGTTTCATTTAAGAACCGCTGTTCATTTTTGAGCTTGAGGTACAGTTATATAAAAGTCCTTATCTCTTTGTCAAGTGCAAAGCAGTGAAGAATGCAAGCTGCGAAAAGCATGGAGGGAATTCGGGCCGTTGTCTGAAAAAGCTTTTCTTTTAATTGCTGACAGAAATGTTTCATAACTGAGCTTTTATGCATTGCGCCAGTCTTTTGACCGCTTCGGTCAACTGCGCCTTATCTGAAAATGAAAAATTCAGCCTCATGTGATTTTTGGCAGGATTTTCGCCGTAGAACTGCCATCCCGGCACGAAAGCGACCTTATATTTTATTGCCTCAAAAAACAGCTCTTCCGTGTCGATACGTTCGGGTACGGTAGCCCAGAGAAACAGTCCGCCTTCGGGCTTTGTCCAGCTCACGCCGGTATCCTCGGGAAAAAATTCCTGCATGGTAGCAAGGAACAGCTTGAGTTTTTCCCTATAATAGTTTCTGCAATTTTCAAGATGACTTTCAAGTCCCATATCGTTGAGGTAAGCACAACACATATCCTGATTGAACTTGGGTGTATTTAAAATATTGCCTTCCTTGATATTGCACATTTTTTTAATTACTTCCGCAGGCCCGATATTGAAACCGACACGCATTCCGGGACAAAATATCTTGGAGAAAGTATATAGGCCAATTACATTTGTGCCGGATCTTTTTTGATCAAGCGAGAAAATCGACGGCAGGGAATCACCGAAATATCTCAGGTCCCGGTAAGGACTGTCCTCTATGATGGGCACGCCGAATTCATGGCTCAGATCAAGCAGCTTCTCTCTCTTTTCAAGGCTCATGGTAATTCCAGTCGGATTCTGGAAATCGGGAACCACATAAATGAACTTGGGCATTGTTCCATTTTGTTTGCTTTCTTCCAGTTTTGCCCGAAAACCGTCAATAGCCGAGCCATCTTTGTCAATATCCATACCAATATATTTCGGTCTGCAAAGATCAAATGCCACAATCGCTCCCGCAAAAGTCGGCCTGTCAACCATGACAACATCGCCTGGATCCAAAAAAAGCCTTCCTACGAGATCCAGCCCGTGCTGTCCTGAAGTTGTTATAAGAAGATTTTCTTCCGCAATACTGATGTTATCGCGCCTTAGAAATTTAATCACGGCATCAAGCAGCGACTTTTCCCCGGGAATTGCCGAGTACTGCATGACCTTGTTTATGCTGTCGCCTGCCAGGACTTTTTCGCATGCGGCAAGAAACCCGCCGCGCTGAAATATATCGGGCGAAGGCAGTCCCCCGGCCAGCGAAATGATTTCGGGATCGGACAGATATTGAAGCATCTTTCCGATCGGATAGCCTTCGTAAGCGCGACAGTTCCCGGAAAACCTATCTTGCCAGTTTTTTATCATTAAAAACCCTCATTTGCTGACGGGAAAATCAATTTTATCCACGATCTGATTTAAGCAGAGGGGGAGAAAAAAGTCAAGAAAAGGAACCGGGCTGACACTGATAGTTCGGTTCAAATCAATACCCCCTCCTGCCAGCCGAGCTTGACCAGCTCGATCTTGCTGGGGTCGGCCGTGCCCAGGTGGTGGCGCGTGTCGGCCAGTTCGATGTGCTTGGGCGGCGGGTTGATCGGCCGGTCCTCGCCGAAAAATTCGCGGCGCTTGGCCTGGATGATGCGCGCGCCCGTGGCGTCCACGGCCACCGGATCCAAACCGACCAGCAGGCCGTTGTATTTCCAGACATAAGCAGGGTTGATAGCCGTGCGGCCCGACGCTATGGAATAACGGCGTGAGCATGACCAGGATGTTCAGCCGCGTCTTGCCCTTGACCTCGGGCAGCTGCCAGAGCGCTGCCAGATCGGCGCAGGAGTCGGGGTGGTAGCGCGGCGGGTCGGGGACGAACATGATGTAGTTTTTCAAGAGCGTGCCCAGGCCCGACCAGTCGTGGGTGCGCAGGGGCCGCACGTTGACCAGGGCCGTGGCCTTCATAAAAACGGGATCGTTGAGCACGCCGCGGTCGCGGACACTGATGTTTTCCGCTTTGACCCCAGCCGACAGCACGCCGCTGCGGATCGCCTCTTCCAGCTGCGGCGGCGTGGGCAGGGACCTCCAGACATTGCTTTTGATGCCCACAACATCGCTCGGCCTGATGATCTTTTTCCAGGCCGCGGTCGCATCTTTTTCACCGAGAAGAGTTTTGACGGCTGTCGCCGAGCATTTTCTCTATGGCCGGCGGACGAACGACGCCCGCTTCATCCAGGACGTCCTTGTCACGGATAAGGACCACCCTGGTTTTTCCGGGTGTCTGGGCGCCATGTTTTCCCGGCCAAGCCAGAACCAGAGAACCGGCGGCCAGGGCTACCGCTCCGTCCTTGATGAACTCCCTGCGGCTGATGGTCTTTTTTTTCATCTTTTTCTCCCCCTTATTTCCCTATTTTTCAAAGGCCGCCATTTTTTTCTGCAAGGCAGAGAGCAACTCCAGCGCCGGCTCCGCGCCAGCGCCGTGCCAGACGGCGGCGACAATCCTCTTTTCCAGAACGGCGGCGAAATATTTTTTATCAGCCGCCTGGACCGCCTCTCCCCCATCGAGCGGAAAATTAAATCGGCTGCAGAGACCGGCAAAGGCGCGTTTGGCAATGGCACGATCGGCATAGAGCACCAGCAGCACGACCGGACGCTGCTCCCCCTGATCGTATTTGGCCAGAATGGCTTCGCAGTCAGGGCCGATATCCAGGATGTTTGCTGATGAGACAAAAACATATGTGTTCTGCCAGGCGTAATGACGGAAATAGCGGATACTGGACGCAATCAGCCCGTTTTGCGGAAGAAGCTCCAGGGCTTCCGGCCGAGCGGCAGGCGGCCCCAGGCTGGAGGCGATCCGCCTGCCGATGGCCATTATCGCTTCGCGCGCTTCCGGTGTCTCGGGACTGCACAGCAGCGAAACATAATAACGGTTCTGCCAGAAGCGCAGCAGGCCGTCCAGGTATTCCGCATCCTGGCCGATCGCGATCCCGGGGTTCTCCTGGCTGTGGGCGAAGATACCCGAAGGCGTTGCCGGCGTCTCCCATGTCGAACAGGTCGACCGTGATGTCGGGCTGTCCGGATTTCAGATAGCGGCGGCGTGAACAGTTTTTCGAAGCCGTAGGAGATATAGAGTTCCGAGGCGCCGTCGATGTATTCGTAAAGGTTTTCGCGGCTATAAATTTCCGTTTCCGGACGCAAGGAGCCAACCCTGGACTGCGGCCGGAAACAAATCGCTCTCGCTACCTTGCAGCGGCATCATGGCAATGATCAGTAATAGTATGCATACACATCCGGCGCCTTTCACCATGTTAATATGTACAATTCTTATGAAAAATGTCAATGAGAAAAATCAAGGAAACGTAAGTTTAAAAGTTGACAAGATAAAACGGCATCCACGCCAGAAAAGCGACGCAAACAGTCTTGCGCCTGAATTTATTTCACCTTGACACCCGTCACGAACTTATGGCTGATTGCCTAATCCGCCAGCTTTTGCTACAATTGAAACATGGAAGCGATCATTAAAAACCGCTTCAGGATCGTCAAGCTGCTGGGCCAGGGCGGCACAGGTGACATTTTTTTGGCCGAAGACAGCAAGCATGGGAGACAAGTGGCGATCAAACGCATCAGCGCCGATTTCATCCTTGACTTGGACACGGAATCACACTTCCGACATGGAGCCCAGGCCGCCTCGCAGCTCAATCATCCCAACGTGTGCGCCATTTACGAAATCATCGAAGAGCAGGACAGGGAATTCATCATCATGCAATACGTGGACGGCGTGACTTTGGCCAAGCTGATGAAAATCAAACCCCTTAAGCTGGATCAGGTCATTGACATCGCCCTGCAGATCGCCGCGGGGCTGCAAGCGGCGCAAGACCGGAATATCGTGCACCGCGACATCAAGCCCGGCAACATCATGATCGACTGCAGCGGCAAGGTGAAGATCCTCGATTTCGGGCTGGCCAAGATCTGTCCCGTTCCCGTTGCCACGAAAAAAAAGGTTTGCAGCGATCCGGAACTTGCAGATAAAGGGATCATCATGGGCACGGCTTCTTACATGTCCCCGGAACAGGTAAAGGGGCTTCATACGGACGGCAGGACCGATATCTTTTCCTTCGGCGTGGTTCTGTATGAGATGATCGAGAACAAAAATCCCTTCAGCGCCAGGGAAAACATCGTTACCCTTTATAATATTCTGCACAGCAAGATCCGCTTCAGCCGGGATGTCCCCAAGCTCTTGCGCGCCATTGTTAAAAAAACCGTACGCAAGAACCGCAGGTATCGTTACAAAGATTTCAGTGAAATAATCAAGGATCTGCTGGTTCTGCAAAAGCAGTTGGCGCAAGGCGCAAACCGTACGCCTTAATCAAGGGTCGGGATAGCGAATTTGCCCAGCAGGTAATTCAGGCGGTATTTGCGCTCGATTTCCGGCCGCCGCAAATGCGGCGACAGGTTCTGCAAAAACCAGGCGCTTTTGGCGTTCAGCTCGCCGTCATTCAGAAAATGGCCCAGCAGTTTTTCATGCAGGGCTTGGGGATCGATTTCCTCGTCCTGAAGCAGCCGGGAAAAGAGGGTTTCAAAATCGCTGCGCATGAATGCCAGATCAGGCGGGAATTTGGCTAAAAAATTTCGTATCTCGGCGTGTTCGTCCGCTGGTTCGGACCTTTCCCGCCCGATGCTCAGGTCCAGGAATGACTGGTAATTTTTGCGTACCTCGTTGCTGAAAGCCGTGAAGTGAACGGGAGGTCTTTGGCGCGCCTGGCTGCGCGCCACCACCCGGTCCAGTGACTCACGGATCACGGCAGCCGGGATGCGCTTTTCCCACCAGCGGTACAATACGTCAAAATCCTTGCTGCTTATGAAAAAACGTATGCCATGGCGTTGGTCCAGGTATTGGATGATGCGTATAATGTAATCAAAATCCTCGTCGGCCTTATTCCGGGTCATGTATTTTCTCTCAAGCAACGAAACATGTCATGGCCCTGGATTCTGCCGGTCAAAGATGCTCTTCAACCCCAGGAAAATCAGGTCGGGCACGAATCTGTCAATTCCCCGAACCCGGCCTTTAAAATAGCGGCTCAGGCCGCCTGTGGCCACCACTTTGCTTTTTGGACCCAGGATCTTGCGGTAGCAGGCGATCAGGTGCTGGAGAGTCCCGATATAGCCGAAATAAACTCCGGCACGGATACTGGCGGCAGTGTTGGTGCCCACCGGGGAACGGGGCACCTGGAACTTGATTTTCTTCAGCTTGGCCGTATTTTCCGCCAGACTTTCAATAGCCAGTCCCAGGCCCGGGAAAATACAGCCGCCGCAATATTCGCCCCGGGCGTTGAGCAGGTCAAACGTGGTCGCCGTCCCCGAATCAATTACGATCAGCGGCGGAGAAAACAGAGTCAGGGCCCCGGCGCTATCGGCAATGCGATCGGCGCCAAGTTCAGAAGGTCTGTCGATTTTTAAAGTGATGCCTGTCGCCGTCCTGTGGTCGAGGAAAAGCGCCCGTATCCCGATAACTTTTTTTATATTTGCGGCCAGGTCGCGGTCAATTGCCGGAACCACCGAAGCAATGATCACGGCAGTTGTCCGCTGCGCAAGTGCGACTGGCAGCAAGGTGGAAAAATACCTGGCCGACCATTTTTTTGGCGTAGCAAGGACGCTGCGCCGAACAATGGTATGGCCATTGAATACAGCTGCGGATATGGAGGTGTTGCCGACGTCAATGGTCAAAAGCATGGACGTTCTCCTCGCGGAGCGATTTCAGGCTGAGTTTTTCACGGGCCAGAATGAAAAGACCCAGGAAAAAAAGCGGGTAAACAGAGACGGCATGCAAAACAAATGCGTAGGAAAGAGCCGGACCTTTGGGAATAGCGAACAACCCCAGGGCAAGCTGGCATAAATAATGAAATGAGCCGACATAACCCGGAGATGAAGGAACGACCACACTGATGGTGGTTACGACCGTGACCACCATGGCCGCGCTCCAGGGCAGTTGGTAAGGGCCGGCAAAAGCAAAGGCAAAAAAAAGCAGTTGAATGGTCAGGATGTAGCAAACCCAGATCAGCATGGAAAGGACGCCGACAGCCAGATAATGGACCGGGCGCTGCAACGGGGTGACGCCGTTTAAAAACTGCTCCAGCAGTCCCTTGATTTTAGCCGCCATGGATGCCGGCAGCAAACGCAGCAGCCGCACGCTTATCGTCGTGGTCTTCAGCTGGTATTTTTTCATACACAACAGCAAGACGCTCAGGGCCGCAACCAGGGCCAGCATGCCCGCCCCGCTTTTTTGCACCCAATCCGGAAAAGGAAAAACCAGCAAGGACACTCCCAGCAACAGCAGCAGTGAGAATACATCGATCAAACGCTCCATGACAATGGTGGCAAAAATCGAGCTGGCGGCGATCCCGGTTTTTTTTTGCAGATGCCAGGCCCGGACGAATTCGCCTAAATGGGCAGGCAGAAAAGTGTTGGCCATATAGCCGATGGTCAGGGAAGAAAACAATCCGCCTATCTTCACTTTTTGCAGCGGGGCCAGCAGGTAGTGCCAGCGCAGGCTGCGCAAGACCAGGCTCAGGGCGATGACGGACAACACCGGCCCCAGATACCAGTAATTGACACGGCCCAATGCCTGCAGTACCTGGCTTAGGCTGACCTGGCGAAAGGCCAGGTAAATAAAAAACATGCTGACGATGATACCGGCAAACGTTTTCCATTTCCGGCCGATGTTCTTGAACTCCATGAGAACTCCTGTATAGCAAATCCCCCGGGCATTGTCAAAACTCAGGTCAGCCAACGCCAGGACCCCCGGCCACTATCATAATAAATGGAAATTGACACTTTGTTTTGATTATGTTAAAAACAGAATGAAGATCGGCCGTCACGCGAAATGTGCCAGTGGAGGTGAGTCATGGAATTATCCACCTTTCAAATCAGCAAGATCGAATTGATCGCCGAGTACGAGATGGCCGTCATGGAGCTGTACTGGGTGTACAGCGAAACATTTCCCGAACACAGGACATTCTGGATAGACATGGCCGACGATGAGAGGAAGAATACTGAATGGATCCGTTCGACCATCGAACAGATCAAATGCGATAAGATCGACTACAACCGCGACCGTTTCAATATCGAAGCCATCAGGACCTCCATGAACTTCATCAGAACCCAGATCAAGGAAGCTCTGGACCAGAAGGTATCCATAACCACTGCCCTGGCCAATGCCGCCGGTATCGAGGATTCCCTGGCCAAGAAAAAATTCTACGAGATCATCAAGGACGACAATCCTGAAGCCCAGGCCTTGTATCGGAAGTTTCTTGCTGAAAACCAGAGGCACCGGGACAAATTGATCCAATATCGCAGCAAAATAAAATAATCTGATCTCAGGGCTTCACTGGGACTTCAGGAGGCTGACATGCCGGTGGTGATCGTGAACATGCTCAGTGGGCGCAACGCAGCAACCAAGAAGGCCCTGCTGAAAAAAGTGACCGCCGCGGTGACCTCGACTTTGGCAGTGGCTCCGGAGAGCGTGCGCATCATTATCCAGGAAATGCCCCGCGAACACTACGCCATCGCCGGGCTGCCGGTTGAGGAATACCGGGCCCGCAAAAGCGGGTCAGCAAAAAAAACCAATAAGAAAAATGTCGGCGTATGAACCAGTGCTGCTGTTGGCCGGGAGAGCGCCATGCCTAAAAAATTATTTTTTATTTTTTTCATCATCACGGGAATTGTCGTGACAGGCCAAGCTGGTTTCGAATCCGATGTTTTCAAAACCGCGGCGAGCGACCTGCAGATCACCTTCATCGGTCACGGCTCTTTGCTGTTTGATTTTTCCGGGCTGCATATCTACGTTGATCCCGATGGGCGGCTGGCCGATTTCAGCCGTTTTCCCAAAGCCGACCTGATCCTGATCACCCACCAGCATGGCGACCATTTTGATGCGGCGGCGATCAAGACCCTGAGTCAGGATTCAACTCAACTTTTCGTCAGCCCCGCCTGCCAGCCGCTGCCGGCAACGGCGCATATTCTGCAAAACGGCGACACCGTCCAAGCCAAAGGTGTGGCCATTGCCGCCGTACCGGCCTACAACATCCTCCACCGGCGCGCCAGCGGCCTGCCCTTTCATCCGCGAGGTGAAGGCAATGGCTATATACTCAATTTTGCCGGCTTGCGCGTCTACGTGGCCGGCGACACTGAAAACATCCCGGAAATGAGTGATTTGCGCGATATCGCCGTGGCATTCCTGCCCATGAACCTTCCTTATACCATGACCCCGGAAATGACCGCCAAAGCGGCCCGAACGATCAAGCCACGCGTGCTCTACCCCTACCATTTTTCAGACAGCGATCCGCAAAAGCTTGTGTCTTTGCTCAAGGATGATCCGGCCATTGAAGTGCGCATCCGTAAATTGAACTGACAGAGTTACGACTGGATGCTGGGCAAAGAATTCCGCGGGTTGGCTGAAACAGTCACCCGGACCTACGGCAACAATCCCTGGTTTTTTTTGAGGGAATTGGCCCAGAACAGTCGCGACGCCGGGGCGCGCAACATCCGGGTCGAAGCCCCGCTAACACTGCCGGGAATGGAAACGCTCAACTTTGCCGACGACGGCCGCGGTATGACTCTGGCCTACGCCCGACGTTTTCTTTTTCGTCTCTATGCCTCGGACAAAACCGCGGACCACAAAGCAGCCGGAAAATACGGTATCGGTTTCTGGACCATCCTGGGTTTCCAGCCAACGCGGATCCTTTTGCAGTCCCGCCGCGGCAAAAATTCCTGGGCCGTGGAGTTGGATGGCGAATTGAATGTCCGGCCGGCGGTCTGCCTGTTGACCCGCTCCGGTACGAGCGTTTCAATGGGCCGGCCGGCCGTTTTTCCTCTGCACGCGGAATTTATCTCGCGCCTGGAAATCGAATTACGGGAATACTGCCAGTATCTCAGGCGCAACAACCGCCAGGCGGACATGCTGCCGGTGTGGTTCGCGGGAAAAAATCTAACCCGTCCCATGGCCTTGCCTGAGCCGTTCAGCTGCCGGTTTCGCAGCGGCTCTGTTGAAGGGGCGGTGGGACTCGCGGAAAAGCCCCAGGTACGGCTGTATGCCCGCGGTCTGCCGGTTTGGCAGGGAGCATTGCTGAAGCAGATGACACACCTGCAAATGAACGAGGACGGTCGGGCGGAGATCGGCCGCAACCTGGCGCCGGTATTCCTGCTCAACGGCAATCGCCTTGACGTGACTTTTTCCCGAAATCTGGCTTTGGAGAACATGGCGCTGGAAAATGTGCGCAAAAAGGCCGAGAAAGCGCTGCGCCGCCTCCTGGAGATGTCTTTGGACCGGACTTTTCCAAGAACCTGGCTCCAGCGCGGCTGCGACCGTTCCCTGGCGGCCTTGAAGCGTATCCTGCGCCCGGGCTGGCATTGGCTGCCGCTTTTCCTGCTCATTATCGTGCCCCTGGAAATCGCCATCCTGCGCCACTGGTTCCCTGCCGTCACCGCGGCCCGGACTTCTCCGTTCAGCCTGCAATCCACAACTTTATCTTATCGCGGAGCTTCGGTCAGCCTGTCTGACTCCCCGCAGGGGCTGCCCTTTTCCTACCAGCCGATGAATCCGGCCTGGTTCAGGCTGTTCAGCGCCGATGCCTATGATATCCAGGCCGGCTTTGTCCGCCGGACCGAACCAGGCCTCTTGCCGGCGCAGCACACCCGGTATTGCCAACCGGACCAGGTTTGGAGCATGCGCTTGCAGGCGGAGGCGGGCGGAGAAATATTTCTGCCTATGCCGCCGGGACATGCCCTGCAGGCGGGATCGCTGCACCTGGATGGCCGCAGGATAAATTCCGTTTTCAGCAGCGTTCAGGGCGAAACAATTGCCGTCTATTCCCGGCAAAGGCGGCATGGTCGAATATCGTTCCTGCCCCGGAGGAACTCGTCGTAGAGCTGACAGCCGCTGATATTTTGCAACTGACCCTCCTGCCCCCTGAACTCTCACTGCCTCCAGCCCTGGAAAAATCCCTGCAGGAAGCCCGTGCCTATCCGATCGCCGCAAGAGTGTCCCTGGCCCGCATGCTGGTCGGAAATATGGTCACTTATGACACGTCAGTGCCGACCGCCAATCATTACTTGCGCCTGGCCGGCGGCCAACCCTGGCTGGAAAAAGTGTTGCGCATCGCCAAGGGTGATTGCGATATCATCAACGGTCTGAATGTCCTGCTATTGAGAAAGATGGGGATCCCTTCCCGACTGGTCATAGGCATGGTCGGTGAGCATGGCCTGGTCCGCCCCCTGCTACATGCCTGGAGCGAGTATTTTGATCAGGGTTGGCATGTCACTGATGCCAGCGCCGGCAGGCCGGCTGACCATTCCATCACTGCCGCCCACCCCGATCCCGGCCGCGGATTCGGCCTGGCCTCACCCGGGGATGAGGCCCGGACAGAGGATACCCTGGCATTGAATCGCTTGTTCGCGCCAGCCTTGATATTGCTGGTCATGGCCGCGGCGGCCGGTCTTCTGTTTCTCAACAGGAATAAAAGTAGCGCCGAAGCTTCGCTTCCGCCCCAATCGCAAATGAGGAATAAGCTCATGCAGCTCGTCGGGCAAGCCATGCTTCAGCCGGAAATATGGGGCCGGGACAATCCACTGTGGAGCCATCGCATTTTACCAACTGCCAGTGGAAAATCCCTGTCTGTCCGCCAGGCCCTGCGCCTGCTCGACAAAAAAAAACTGTTCATTACCGCCAACCGCAACCCCCTGGCCCTGGCCATGGCCGGCAGCGGCATGGCAGTTCTTGATCTTAGCCAACCGCTTTATGCTCCCCTGCGCGCACTTTTCAGCGCGGCAATCGACACTGATATGCTCTGCCAATTACGGCCGCTTCCGGCCCCCGGCCCTGAATACCCTCTGCTCGGCGCGGTCAATGATATTTTAAATAAAACGCTGCCCATGCCTGTTCTCTGCCTGATCGCCCCCGGCCTGAACAGTACCGACCTCTTGAAGGTCGCCCTGCCGGTTCCGCTCCGCCATAGTCCGTTTTTTTTCCCGCAGCGATTTATCGCAGTAAATCCGGCCGGAGCGACTTTCCGGCATTTGTCCTCTTTGTTCAACCGCAACCAACCCCTGGCCGTTTTCAAATTCCTGAGTCGTTTGAACGCCGACCGGCTGCTCGATGCAGAAACCAATCACGCTCTATTGCAAAAAGCGGCCCGCAGCTTATTGAGGACATGTTCATGAGCGATTTCCTCCTTTCAAACGAAGGCAGCAGTGACAGCAACTCTTTTGCCGACCTGCTGTCCGTGGATGCCGACGCCCACCTGCAGAAACTGGCGGCCTGCATGTTTCCCTCTCCGGCCCAACTTCCCGTGGAGTTGGTGCGCGCCTCCCTTAAAAGGGGGGCCAGCACAGTTGATATTCAGGTGCGGAACCGCGATCTGACCATCAGCGACAACGGGGACGGCATCAGCAGCAGCCAGTGGCTTTCCCTGGCCTGCGCATTTGACTCAGGACGGAACGCCGCGGACAGGGAAAAAGCCATCGCCGACCTGCAAAGTGAAGCCAGCCCGGGAATCGGCCTGCTGGCTGTTTCGATCCCGGGAAACCTGAACATCAAAATCGAAAGCTCAGGCCGCGACGGCAAAAGGACCATGCAAATCGAGGCCGGACGGCTGCGCCAACTGGATTCCTGCGCCCGGATCGCGGGTACGCGCATCTCGATCTCCCGCAGCCGCGGCCGCTCAGGATCAGAAATAAAATTGATCCGTGAATTGTGTGCTGCCGTTCCCCAGGATATCATGCTCAACGGCCATAGGCTGGAAAAAAGGTCTTTGCTGAGAAGATCCCTGGCCCAGCGGCCGATCGATCTCGGCCCGGACTGTCCACATGCTTCCATAGCCATTCCCGTCCCGAGGCGACGTTTGCCGCATATGGCTGCTGGACCAGGGCATTCCCTGGCAGGCGTTCACCAGCGCTTCCTATCATGGCCTGGTCTTTGAAGCGGCCCTGGAAAGCGCTGCAGCGCCATCCGCTTCCTGTTTTTCAATGCTGGCCAAGGCTGCCGGCCAGCTTTACCAATGGCTGGCCGCGCACTACATGTCCTTTCCCGAAAAATATCAGGAACGCATCGAAGAACTTATTTTCAGAAAAGAGCGCCTCTATGGAGATCTCCAACTTCTCTCGGCCTTCTCCCCTTTCCGTCTTTGGCGTTCAAAGCGCCGCCTGAACCTTGAGGAGTTGCGCCGCAAGGCGGAAAATGAGACCCTGTTCGCTCTGCCCCTTGGCAGTGACCCCAGCCTTGTTCTCGGTCGTCATGAACAAGCTCTGCTGCTCACCCCCCTGCAAAAGGACTTTCTGCTCAACCACTTGCACCTGCCTCTTGTCGCGCCGCCCATCCATATGGAAACGGCCGGCAAACTGAAGGGAAGGTTTTCCTTCTACTTGCGAAAAATGATCCAGGCTTGCTGCCGCACTCCCACAGCGCCTGGTCAAAATTCTGCCGCCCGACCAGATGGATAAGTGCAGAAAAATATTTATGCCGTGAACTGATAAACCATTGGCAACACCGGCAGCTTGTCGATAGCCCGGGGCGGCCGGCGATCCCCCTGACCGTGGTCATGGCGGGCGGCCGCGGCCTGGCTCCTGCATTCTGGCTGCATGCAGGCCAGGGCAGAGTGCTGCACATCAGACGCCGGCATCCATTGATCCGCCAGGCGCAATGCTGTGTCCGCCGTGACCCGGCCAATAGCGAATTGATCCTGGCGGCACTGGCAGCGGACATTTTTGACAGCAGGCGCTTATTGTTCTAAAATAAAGGCACTAATTTTCCTTAAAGAGGTAAAAAATGCCTGCTTATCAAAAAATCATCTGGATCGGTTTGGGCGTGACCGTGATTGCCATTCTCGTCCTGGGATATTTTATGTTTTTGACTCCGGAAGCGCCGCAAAAAACTCCTGACCTGCCTGAACCGTCAGCTTTGCTCAAACTCCAGGAAGAGGCTGCTCCGGCCGATGCGGAAGTGGCTGATCCCGACATCACCCCCCTTGACCTGGTTCTGGAACAAAGTGACGGACCGGTCAGGGAACTGATCGCAGCCGCTGATGTTCCTGCCGCCTGGCGCGAATGGAGCCGTCAGAAAGACCTGGTTCGCATGGCGGTGGCCGCAGTGGACAATATCGCCAATGGTCTCAGCCCGGCTGCGCAGCTGCCGTTCCTGGCCCCGGCGGAAAAATTTTCAGCCATTGAAAAAAACGGTACCATCATCCTGGACCCCCGTAGTTTCCGGCGCTACGACCATATGGCCAACGCTTTTGTATCCGTCCCGGAAAAGATCTGGATCACCTGGTATAAAACACTGCGCCCCACCCTGGAGAAAGCATTCAGGGAACTGGGCTATCCCGGCATCACTTTTTCACAAAGATTGCAGCAAGCCATCGAGCAATTGCTGCAAGTACCGTCTATGAATAAAGATATTAAATTGGAGAAAAAGGTCCTGAGTTTCGCTTTCGCTGATGTCAACCTGGAAAATCTCAATCCGGCCCAGAAACAGTTGCTGCGCATGGGCCCCGGCAACAGGGCGCGCATTCAGAAGAAACTGCGCGAACTGGCCGCCGGACTTAAGAGGATTCGTTAAAGCAGATTAACTGAATTGGATTTTCAGACTGCTTGTATGCCGGGTACGGTCCGCTATCCGAAAAAAACGTTGAATTTCTGTTTATTGCTTATTCCGCCACTTTCACATTGGCGGCTTTGGGACCCTTGTCTTCCTGGATGACTTCAAAAGTAACATCCTGACCCTCTTCCAGGGTTTTGAATCCTTCCTGGGAGACGATGGCCGTATGATGGACAAAGATGTCCTTGCCGTCTTCCCCGTGGATGAAACCATAGCCTTTCTTGGCATCAAACCATTTCACTTTTCCTTTTAACATTGTTGTTTATTCCTTGTAAATTAAAATGTATTTAATATTAACATACTTTTTTTGGACCTGTCAACCTTCAGACAACAAAGCATCAGGTTCAGGCGCTGGATTTGCCAATTGCGCGACGATCATGATAAATTTGGCTGGAATGTGTTTTTAAGTGACCCAAGGAGCAATATGGCTCATCTGACAGTTCGTTCGGCGTATCAAAAACTGACAGACCGCATCAATCTCTACCCACAGGGGGCACCGCCGTCAGCGGCCCTTTTCAAGATCCTGAAAATGCTGTTTTCCGAAGCAGAGGCCGCCCTGGTCGCCCAGCTGCCCATCAAGCCCTTCACGGCAAAAAAAGCAGCCCGCTTGTGGAGGAAACCGGAAAGTGAAGCCCAGAAGGTCCTGGATAGGCTGGCCGGACGGGGAGTTTTGGTGGATGTGCAGCCGGAAAACGGTCCGGCCGTCTACTGCCTGCCGCCGCCCATGGCCGGTTTTTTCGAGTTTTCACTGATGCGGCTGAGAAGCGACATCGACCAGAAATTATTGGCCGAACTTTTCTACCAATATCTCAACGTGGAGGAAGAGTTCATCAAGCAGCTGTTCTGCCAGGGTGAAACCCAACTGGGCCGCGTTTTTGTGAATGAGTCCGCGCTAAGCGCTGAAAATTCACTTCATGTTCTTGATTACGAACGGGCGGCGGCGATTATCAGAACGGCCCGCCATATCGGGGTCGGTATCTGTTACTGCCGGCACAAAATGGAGCACGTCGGCCGCGCCTGCGCTGCCGAACAGGACATCTGCCTGACCTTCAACAATACGGCCGCATCCCTGACCCGCCATGGCATCGCCAGGCGCATCGATGTTGTCGAAGGACTCGACCTGCTGCAAAAAGCCCGCGCCCAGCGCCTGGTTCAATTCGGCGAAAATGTGCGCCAATCGGTCAATTTTATCTGCAACTGCTGCGGCTGCTGCTGTGAGGCCATGATCGCCGCCCGCCGTTTCGGTTTCCTGCACCCGGTCCACACCAGCAACTTCATCCCGGTCATCGATGAAAAGGCCTGCAACGGCTGCGGCAAATGCGTTGAAACCTGCCCGGTAGAGGCCCTGGGACTGGTCACTGCCAACGATCCCAAACATTCCAAAAAAAAGGTCGCCCGCCTGAACAATGATCTGTGCCTCGGCTGCGCCGTCTGCGTGGCGGCCTGCCCTCATGAATGCATCAGCCTCGACTCGCGCCCGCAAAGGGTGATCACACCGCTGAATTCCACCCACCGGGCCGTGGTCATGGCCATCGAAAGGGGCAAGCTGCAAAATCTCATCTTCGACCTCCAGGCCCATTGGAACCACAGGGCCATGGCCGCCATACTCGGGGTCATCCTGAAACTGCCGCCGCTCAAGCAGGCCATGGCCAGCCGGCAGATGAAGTCGCGCTACTTGGAATACGTGCTGCAAAAACTCAAATATTGAAGATGCCGTGATAGTCAGAATAAGACACCATTTGCTTTTGATTGTATTTTTTTCTCTTCTTCTGACACGAACACTATCACTAACACTTTTTGTTGTTTTCCGTCTCATATTCTGATATATTGTCCGCAAATGAAAACCAAGGAGTCGCATATGAAAAAATTTTACGTATTGGCACTGATCCTGCTGCTGGCCGGCTTGGGGGCCTGTCAAAAAGCCGGCAGTGAAATCACCGCCAAACCGCTGAAAACCGCAGATCTGGACAACCAGAAAAAGAAAGTCAGTTACGCCATCGGCCTGGACATCGGTCAGAATTTCAAGGCCAGGGCCATGGATATCGACATGGATATATTGTTCCAGGGACTGCTTGATGCGCAAAAAACGGATAAGCCCCTGCTCAGCAGCGAAGAGATCCAGAAGGTCATGACCCAATTCCAGCAGGACATGATGAAGATCGAGCAGGAAAAACGCGCCAGCCAGGGACAGGGCAACAAAAGCAAGGAAGAGGCCTTCCTCAAGGAAAATGCCCGGAAACCCGGGATCAAAATCACGGCCAGCGGTCTGCAGTACAAAGTGCTCAGCGAAGGGAACGGCCCTCTGCCCAAAGAGAGCGATACGGTGAAGGTCCACTACCGCGGCACCCTGCTGGACGGCACCGAATTTGACAGTTCCTATAAACGCAACGAACCGGCCGTTTTCCCGCTCAAAGGCGTGATCAAGGGTTGGACCGAAGCCCTGCAGCTGATGAAAGTGGGTTCCAAATACCAGATCTACCTGCCCAGCAATCTGGCATACGGCGAACAGGGCGCCGGCCAGGTCATCGGCCCCAACGCCACCCTGATCTTCGAAGTGGAGTTGATCGCCATTGAAAAGGCGGCGGCAGAAACGAAAAAATGAATTGGACAAAACTGCTGGCCAGCATCGCCGCCTGCCAGTTGGCCGGATTTGTGGGCTCTCTGTTCACCCGGCCGGCGATCCCTTCATGGTATGCCCAGCTGCAAAAGCCGTGGTTCGCCCCTCCCAACTGGCTTTTTGCCCCCATGTGGATCAGCCTCTACCTGCTGATGGCCGTGGCCGCCTACCTGGTCTGGCATAAGGGGCTCGGGTCCAAGGGCGTCGGTACGGCCCTGGCGGTATTTCTATTCCAGCTGCTGCTGAACGCGTTGTGGTCGCCGGTTTTTTTCGGGCTGCGCTCGCCGCTGGCCGGAGCTGTCGTTATTGTCGTGCTCTGGCTGGCAATTCTGGCCACCATTATGGTTTTCGCAAAAATATCCCGGCCTGCCGCCTGGCTTCTGGTCCCCTATATCCTCTGGGTCAGTTTGGCCACGGTTCTGAACATCTCAATATATTTTCTGAACCGCTGATCTTTTTATTTTTTGACCACTCGAATTTGAGTGAGTTTCCTGAAAATGCATGAACTTTTAGATACAAGCTGCAAGCCCTCCAAAAATTATAAAATCATTTTGGAGAAGACCATATTTTCATGAAACAAGAGATTTCTTTTTTCAGAAGAAAAACCCTTCTATCAGGGTCTTTTGCTGATCCTTCTGGTTTTTATAATGTACTTTCCGGTATTAAAAGCCGATTACATCTGGGATGATGACGCCTATGTGGTGAACAATAGAAACCTGCAAAATGCGCAGGGATTAATGCGGATTTGGCTTGAACCCCAGACATCGCCACAATATTATCCGTTGGTATTTTCCTCTTTCTGGATCGAAAGGCAGCTTTTTGGACTCAATCCCCACATAAGTCATTTGCTCAATGTCTGTCTGCATATACTGAACGCGTTATTGTTATGGGCCGTGCTTCGCTTTCTTGGGGTTGGGGCCGCTTTTTTTATTGCGCTGGTATTTGCGATTCATCCCGTCCATTTGGAATCCGTTGCCTGGATCACCGAAAGAAAAAACGTCCTTTCTGCATTCTTCTATCTTTTATCAATGCTGGCATATCTGTATTACTCGCTGCCGCCAAAAACTTTTGCTGCCAAAACCCGTTGGCGCTCCATTGCTTTGTACTTGACTGGAATGTTTTTGTTTGTTTGCGCGTTGCTCAGTAAAACAGTGACAGCCACATTGCCCATGATCCTGCTGTCCATTCTCTGGTGGAAAAAAGAAAAACTCAGAAAATGGGACTGGCTGGCCCTATTGCCGCTGTTTATTCTCGGCATCGTTTTTGGATTGAGCACGGTCTGGCTGGAAGTCCATCATGTGGGAGCCCTGGGAGAGGAGTGGAACCTGTCAATTGTCAGTCGTTTTTTGATAGCAGGTCGCGCCGTCTGGTTTTACATCGGTAAAATTATCTGGCCTCAGGCGCTGTCGTTCATCTATCCCAGATGGATCATTGATCCAAGCGACATCCGCCAGTTCATCTATCCCCTCTCCCTGCTGGTTTTTGGTCTGGGACTATGGTTTTTCAGAAAAAAGACAGGCAAGGAATCATTGGTTGCTGTTTTCTTTTTCCTTTGCTCACTGTTCCCCGCCCTGGGTTTTTTTAATGTTTATCCCATGCAATTTTCCTTTGTAGCGGATCATTTTCAATATTTGGCCAGCATTGGCATAATCGCCCTGGTAATTGTTTTTGCAAAAAATACATTAAGCAAACTGAAGCTTGATAAATTTCAGTATGTTTTAATGATTGACATTGGTTTTCAGCTTGATCTATGTGGGACGCCGGGAAGTAGGCAAATATGATAACCTGGAAATGCTCTGGAACGATACGATCATAAAAAATGGTGATTGCTGGATGGCTTACAATAATCTCGGCACTCTGAAAATCAAACAAAAAAAATATGCTGAAGCCAGGACGTATTTCAATGAAGTTCTGAAAATAAAACCGGATTTTGCCATAGCGTTCAATAACCTGGGCATGACCTGGATGCATGAGGGAAATCTCGTGAAAGCAAAAGAGAATTTTTCCAAGGCGATCGCAACCGAACTCCCTTTATGCGGAGGCTTATAACAATTTGGGCGTCGCTTTAGGAAGAGAGCAAAATTTTTCAGAAGCTATCATCAACTATCAGCATACTTTAAAAATAGACCCGCAATATGTCATGGCCCATTACAATCTGGCCAATGTCTGGAGCAGGCGCAATGATTTCAAGGAAGCGGAAAAACATTACCGTGAGGCCATAAGGATTCGAGCGGATTTTGCCATGGCTTATTATTACTACGGGGTGAGCTTATTGAGGCAGGGACGTCAGCAGGCAGGCCATGCAAAATCTGCAGCTCGCTTTTGGATTGAAACCAGATTTTTCTCTGGGATACTTTCAAGTGGGAAATATTTTTATGGAACAAGGCAAAACAAGCGATGCAATCAGCCAATACTCCAAAGCCATTGAGATCGATCCCGGCTATGCCGAAGCCCACTGCAATCTGGGAACCGCATTGCTGAAGCGGTTCCAACTTGAATCTGCTATTGATCATTTTAGAAGCGCACTCCATATTAAGCCGAATTATGCCGCCGCCGAGAACAATCTTGGTTATGCATTGGAACACCAGGGAAAGCTCGAAGCGGCGATCCCTCATTATATTCAAGCTTTGAAGTTGGCCCCCAATTACCAAAAAGCCCAGGAAAACCTGCAAAGGGCCTTAAAACTGAAGAAGCTGTCATCTGAAAACTGACTTGGCTGCGGTCCTTTCCGGCCTGTTCCTGCCCCTAGCCGCGCATCACCGAATCGATGCTCTGACCTTCCTTGCGTCGGGAATCGGCCCGCTTGAGCAGCAAGGCGAAAACAAAGCCCACTACGCCAAGCAACGCGAACATAAGCATGGTCGAGGTATAATCGACTATGCTGACGTTTTGGCCGTTGATCACCTTCTGCGTGGTGTGGGCATCGGAAATGCGGCCGGCAATATATGGAAAAAGCATCAATCCCACATTCTGAATGTAGCCGATTACGCCGAAAGCCGTGCCCAACCTGTTTTCCGGAACCATCATCGGGATGGCGGCCCACAGGGCGGCAGGAACCAGCGACAGGGCAATGCCCACCACGAAGATCGGGATGATGGGCGGGATATAGGTGTAACCGAGCAGCAGGTGGCAGGGAATGAGTATCAGCGATCCGAGCATCATCAATTTGGCCCGCTTGCCGAAGCGGTCCACCAGCCAGCCGAAGATCGGAGTGAAGATCATGGTACCGAAGATCAGGGCCGAGGCGATGGTACCGGCCAGGATCTCACTGTAATTGAATTTCTGCACCAGAATGTCAGGCGCGTAGGCCTGGAAAGGAAACACGGCCGAATAAAAGGTGACACACAAAAGGGAAATGAACCAGAATGAAGGGCTGAAAGAGAAAATTTCTTTCAGGCGGAACTTTTCTTCCGGCTGGTTCGCGGTCCCGGCGGCCGCCAAACCGACTTCTGCGCTCGGGGCGCCTTCACGGCCGCGCGCCTTTCGTTCCAGCCAAAGATACATGAAATAGGTCGAAAAACCAATCAGCATGAGAAAGGCGGCGAACCACAAAGCATTGCGCAATCCCCAATGCTTGGCCACCGGGGCCTGGATATTAAGAGCCAGGAAAGTTCCCAGGCGCATGATGGTCAGGTTCAAACCGTAGGCGAAGGCAAGTTCCTTGCCCTTGAACCAGCGGGCCAGCACCTTGTTATTCACCACCAGAATAGCCTCGGCGCCCACACCGTAGATAGCTCTCCCCAGCAGCATGACTTTCAGTTCCGGGCTCCATTCCGGGAGAAAAGCGGTGCGCAGCCATTCATAGGCAGGTCCCAGGAGACGCGGCAATCCCTCCATGGCGCCCAGCGCTGTCAATGCGGCGCCCAGGAAACACAGGAAACCATATATGATGCCCGACTTTTTCAGACCGAGCTTGTCGACGAGTACTCCGGCGACCAGCAGCATGAGCAAAAAGACGTTGGCCACGGCATAGGCCGAGAAGAGCAGTCCGTACTGTGAACCGGAAAAACCCAGGCCACCCTGAGCCGGCGGCGCTTTGATCAAGCTGCCCAGCGGCGTCACCGAATCATAAATGAAGTACTGAGCGAAACAGATAAGGCTCATGATGGCCAGAACCAGCCAGCGAAAATAGGGTTTCAATGAACTCTTGTCAGTAATTGCTGTCATGAAGACTCCTTTTCTTGACTTGACGCGCGGTCAAACCGGAAATGAAGCGAAACTCAATCCGGGCGATTTTTGTTATCCCTTTCATTGGACTCATGGTCATCGACATTCCGGTTTTCTTCATTTATGCCTATCCGCAAGGCTTTGATCTTGGTCAGTACATCGGACAGCGAGTTCTTGACCTGGATTTTTTCACCGCTGAGCAGGGTGATGATCGTGTCGGGATCGGCCGCTATGTTTTTTATCATGTCAACATTCAACATGAATTCAAGTCCGTCCTGGCGAAATAACCTGATCATTTCTCGCTGCCTTCGCCCCATAACCATGGGCGCATCGAAGTATTGGCAAAAATGAATCATAGCACTTTTTTTTGTTTTTAACAATTATTGTTGTTCGAGCCGAAAACAATGAGTCGAGCGGCAGGTTTGACATTTTGTGCGGCCCTATCTATAGTCCAGGCATGGATGCCGAACAATTTCACGATCATTACCTCCTGCAGGCCGAATGGCTGGCCGCGGGCCGGCACTGGCTGTACCGCAAGATCGGCCTGGCCGGCCGTGAACGCATCCTTGACTTCGGCTGCGGCAGCGGCGTGATCACTGAAGAGATCAGGCAAATATGCGCTCGGCCGGTCGCTGCTGTCGACAAAGATCCGCAGATACTGGAATTCGCCCGCGGCAAATTCCCCAAAAACAATTTCCGCATTGGAAACGAAAACGACCTGCTGGAGGAAAAGCAACGCTTTGACCTGATCGTGCTTTCCTTTGTTCTGATGTGGCAGCGCCGGCCGCTCATCTTTCTGAAGAAAATGAAAAAGCTGCTTGCTGCTGGAGGCACGCTGCTGATCCTGGCCGAGCCGGATTACGGCGCCAGGATCGATTACCCGCCCAAGCTCGATTTTCTGAAAGAGATCTTCAGCGGCCATATCCTGCAAGCGGGAGGCGATCCGTATCTGGGCCGGAAATTGAAATCCCTGCTGCAAAGATCGGGATTCCGGGCAGAAGTTGGCCTGGCCAGCTGCCTGAATTTTCCCGAAAGCTACCAGATGGACGTCTGGGACCGGGAGTGGCGATTCTGGCAGCAACTTGCCGGCCTGGACGACCTGACCCTAAAAAAGATCAGCCGCCTGGAAATAGACGCAGCCCGCCGCCGGGAGCGCCTGGTGTTTTTTCCGGTATTCTATGCTGTTGCCGGATCCCTTTAAAAACGGAACTGGATCGAAACGGTCAGCCAGACCTTGACCTTGACATTGTCCTTCAGGGCCGGTGAATATTTCCATTTGTAAAGAGTTTCCTCCAGCTCAGACTTGATATCGGCCGGCACATTGCCCGTCAATATCTTTATTTTCGTAACATTGCCGTTTTCATCGACAAGGATCAAGGTCGGGATGGTTAATTTCTTGCCCTGGTATTTGCTTTTCAGGGAAGCGTTGATTGCCGGCGGATTACCGGATATTTTTTCCGGTTTGGCAGTGACTTCGTTAAGCGAGACCTGGTCCCCTTCCTTGACCTTGGCCGCCTCGATGCGCTTCTTTTCAGCTTCTTGCAGCTTCAGTTTTTCCTCTTCTTTCTTTTTCCTTTCCAATTCATCCTGTGCTTGTTTGCTTGCTTCTTCATTTTTCAGCCGGTCGGCCTCTTCCTGCAGTTTTCGTTTTTCATCCTCAGCCTTCATCCGGGTCTGTTCATCTTCCTTTTTCCTCTTCTGCTCTTCCAGGCGCTGTTTCTCGAGTTCAATGATCTTTTTTTGAGCTTCGTCGGCAGTTGCTTTCGATAACTCCAACTCCCTGATCTTGTCGGCCATGGCCTTGATCTGTTCGGACTGCTCCTTCTGAGCCTGGAGCCGCTGTTCTTCCATTACCCTTTCCTGGGCGGTGATCTCACTTGATTTTTTGCCTGAACTCACAACAATAAAGATCCCGACTGCGCTGGCCAGCAAAACCACGCCCAGCACCGGCCAGAGCCACCCGGGCAATTTCCTGCGTTCATCAAAACCGTCCAGTATGCCGCTGACCAGGTCATCTTTTGCCTGTTGGATCTGGGCCGGTTCTTTTTTGGGTTCGGGCACCACGTACTCCAGTTCCTGCTTGAGAATTTTGTCTTCCTCTTCGACATTCTCACCGTAAAGCGAATTCATGAAATAAGCCAGGTTGAATGTGATGGAAGACAACTCCTCGATGTGAAAGTAATTGGCGATAAAATCCTTGAAATCCCTGATTGAGAGGAATCGTTTCAACGGATCGGGATTCAGGGTTTTTTTGAAAAAAGTGATGACATTGGTCAGAAAACTTTTATCCGTGGATGGCATGTATTGCTTGAAGGTCAGGTTGGCGAACTTGGCGTCAAAATCCTCGCCGCTTGCATAGGAGAAATATTTTCCCGTCAGTATCCGGTACATCAGATAGCCAAGGTGGTAGATGTCTGATTGGGTGACAATTTTTTCCTTTCTTATGAATTCCGGTGTCAGCCAGGAGCCGTAACGTTTTTCCAAATCAGAGTAGAATTGATCATTCTTTTCCAAGTAAGGAAATATGCCGTAGTTCTTCAGGGAGATCTTGCCGTCATAATGGACCAGGATATTGTCGGGAGTCAGAAAACCGTGAAAAGACTTCTCGCCGCTGACAATTATAGAAGATCCCACTTCGATGATATCGGCGATGGCGATGCATGTCGACATGGCCAGATCAAAATTAAAGGGCATGCCCTTCTTTTCCGTGTCGACCAGGATCTGTTCGAAATTCTTTCCTTTAAAGTATTCATACACAAGCTGGTTCTGCTTTTCATTGACGATGATCTTTTCCGGCGAATACAAAAATGGGATGTTCGATTTTTTTATCCCCTCCAGGAGAATTTTGACCCTTTTCCACATGTCGGCATTGGCGGCAATGGCAGGGCTCACCTCGCAAAGCAACTTATGGCCAAGAGGCTTGCGATTCTGGATCGGGGCTACGCGGTAATTTATGCCCATGGTGTCGGAAAACAAATCCCGGTAATACAGATAATCGTTGATCATTTTGTATTCTTTCATTTTTGCCTCGCTTTGTTATTAAAAATGCAATATATAAAAATAAATAATAAAATTCAATAGTCTGGACCGATTTTATATTTTTTATGGTCGCTGACCTGAATTTGAAAAGCGGGCGGGTCTATGATAAACTTTTCAGTCCAGGCAACCTTTCAGAATGTCCAAGGAGGCACGATGGGAAAAAGAATCTGGCTGGGTATCCTTTTACTGACAGCCCTCTGTGCATGCAATGGGAAATCTGCCGCGGAACAAGTGAAAAAAATGGCGGGCGATTATGGCGAACTGACAAGCAAATACGACCGCCTCAATGAAGGCTTGAACAGCAAATTCAAAAACACAGCCGGCAGCCGCCTGCCTGACCAATTCGCCAATGAATACAACCGCATCATGAGCGAGAAAAGACAGGAACTGGAAGTGCTGCTTAAAAAAAATGAAAACAGCGCCGCCAGCGACGATCTGGATCTGCTGCGCAGCAAGATCATGATCGAAATTGGCCGTTTTGAAGATGCCGAGAAGATCATCGATCGCCTGAGCGACAGCAAAATGTATCTTGCCGCAGAAGCCAAGCTGCAAAAGGTCATTCTCAACCTGATCAGGCGCCGGCACGCTCCGGCGGTCGCCCTGTTCAGGGAAATTGAACCCGGCATCAAAAAGGACATGCAATTTTACAACATTTGCCTGGCCTTGGCTTTTTCCAATCCCGATGCCGCGGTCCGGGAAGAATATTCACTTAAATTGATCAAAACCCCCGAACTGCCGGCTGAGATCAAGCATATGACGGCCAGGATCTACGCCAACCTGGCCATGCTGGCCAAGGAAAAACGCCAGGCCGAAAGCGCCAGAAACTACCTGCAAAAGGCCCTGGCTTCTGAAAGCCAAGCTGACATGAAACTGAACTTGCAAAATGAATTGAGCCAACTCAACCTTCTGGAAAAGCCGCCGCCACAGCTAACGGCCGAAACCTGGTTCCATGCCCAGCCGCTGACTTTGAGCGAACTCAAGGGCAAGGTAGTTGTCGTCGATTTCTGGGCCCCCTGGTGCAATCCCTGCCGCCAGGTTCTGCCCAGCTTGCTCGAGCAATACGAGAAAAACAGGGACAAGGGTCTGCTGATCATAGGTTATACCAGACTGTACGGCAGATACAGTGATGACCTGGAAAAAAAGGACAGGGTCAGCGCCAGCGAGGAATTGACCCTGATAAAAAATTATCTGACCAGAAATAAAATTTCCTACCCCGTGGCCGTTTCCAGCGAAGGTTCAGGCTTTGACACCTATGGCGTGACAGCCATTCCAACCATGGTTTTTATTGACCGCCAGGGCAAAGTCGCTTTCATCAAGACCGGGGCCGGTTCCAGCAAGCAGATCCAGGACTTGATCGCTTCTCTGCTTGAGGAGAAATAATGGAAAAGATCATCCTGACGGACTTGGACCAAAAACTGCTTTCATCAACCTTTGTCATCCTGGATTTTTCTTCTCCCGGCTGCGCCCCCTGCCAAAAGATCGCCCAGGGCCTGCCGGCGCTGCTTGCCGAATTGCATCCTGCTGCCATCGCGGCCTATGAAGTGGATATCACCCGCGAACCTTCAATCGCTTCCAGATTTTTCGTTTTGGGAGTTCCCGCTTTGATCTTGTTCAAGGAGGGAGTGGAAATCGCTCGCTTCAATTCTCTGCCCAAAAGCGATACAATCAAGCGCTTCTTGTCCTGAAAATGGGACAATTCGGCACTATGAAAGCAATTATAAATTGGCATTTGAAATGCTTTCATGTTGACGGAGGTTTAAAATGAAACGCATGTTGATCATAATCGCTGTTATTGGCTTGGGATCAGGAATTCTCATTTCCCAGAGCATGAACTTCAAGATAGGCATGTTTGTTCCCCAGATGCGCTCGGACCTGTGGGAGATCAACCTGGAAAATCTTGCTTTCAGCAAATCCGACATGATGAACGCCTACTATGGAGTTGAATACGAAGCCTTTCTCAACCGTTACAGCTCATTTTCACTTGAAATCGGCAGTTACAACCGCACCGTTTACAGTCAATACCGTGACTACACTTATCAGAACGGCAGACCCATTTTCCAGAATATTTCACTGCGCCTGACCCCCATGGAAGCCAATTTCAAAGTGTATCCCCTGGGTCATCGTTACCGGGTCTTCCCGTTTTTCGGAGTCGGCGCCGGCGTGTTTGCCTGGACCTTCCAGCAATGGGGAGATTTTATCAACTTTGTAGATGACAGCGTAAGTGAAGGCTTTGCCGAAACCAGAACATTCAGCATCGGGTTCAATGGCCGTTTCGGTCTGGTTTTCCGTTTCCATTCACGGGTGGCGCTGGCCCTGGAAGGGAAATATCAATACTTGAGGGGTCGCCTTTCCGGCTACTTCGAGGATTTTGACCTTCTGGACCTGGGGGGATTCACAGCCAATTTAAGTGTCAATATTTATTTCAGATGAGGTGATAATGAAGCGATCGATTCTGGGAATTTTTGCGTTGCTGGTGCTGATGAATGCCTGTGCCGCTAAAGTCACAAGAATAGAACGTGATCCCTATTACGAGTCATTCTATGAAAAAGCGCGGCTGATCATGACCAAAGAGGAGGTCCAGATTTACAAGCATCTCCCCGATACCAGGGCCAAGGAAGAATTCATCGACGAATTCTGGAAAAAAAGGGATCCTTTTCCGGAAACGCAGGAAAATGAAAACAAGAGCGAATTTGAACGACGCATTGCCTACGCCAACCGCTGGTTCAAGGAGAACCGGCCTTTTGGACGGGGCTGGGATACCCCGCGCGGCCGCATATTGATCCAGTTGGGCGAGCCGGATAACCGCATACTGAGCGAAATGATCAATGATCCTTCCATCAAGGGTTACGAACGCTGGATCTATTATTATTATCAACTGGAACTGATTTTTATCGACAGTAATGGCTTTGGCGAATACAAACTGAGAAATTGGCCCGCGGAATTGCTGACCTCCATCGACAGGGCAAAATTCACCCTGAACCTGACCGACCGCGAGGCCATGAAAAATGCCTTTTCCTTTGAAGCCAAATACAAGGACGGACAGCTTGTCATTGCCATTCCCTTAAGCAAGATACGCTTTCGAGATGTGGAAAGCACCATCCAGGCTGATTACAAAATATCCATCTATGTGTATCGCGAACACAAAAAAATCGATTCCCGGGAATTCAGCAAGCAGCTCAGCTACCCCAAAGACCGGATTCCAAACGAAAAAACGCTCGAGTTCTCCCTGCCCTACCAGATAAGCCAAAAAGGGAAATATTATTTCGACATACTGCTGGAAGATGTTCTCACCGCGTCCAGATCACGGAATTACATCAGTTTCAAATATTAACCAGCATTTTTCATAAGTATTTGCTGCAATTGCCGGATTAAACCGAGCAGCCAGTCGATTTCCACCTGCCATTTTCCAAGCGCCGGAGATTGACAGGAACGGATAATTATGTTACAAATATGCCGGACTTTAGTTGGGCCGTTAGCTCAGCTGGCAGAGCACCGCCCTTTTAAGGCGGGTGCCGTTGGTTCGAATCCAACACGGCTCATTTTATGGCCCGTTCGTCTATCGGTTAGGACACAAGATTTTCATTCTTGTAAGAGGGGTTCGACTCCCCTACGGGCTATTTCAACCTCCGACGGATCCCCCATCGATCCACGATCCCAATAATTTCAGTGATAATTTTGACACGCGTCGTCCAAATCGTTTACATTTCAGGTCAGCTGTAGGGGCACGGCGTGCCGTGCCCTAACGTGCCACCCATTTAATCACGAAATAATTACAGGTAATGATCGATCTCGGGGGTAGGACACGAATTCTGGGGCACGGCACGCCGTGTCCCTACGCCAATTATTTTTCCTTGAAAACCTGCTTCAAAAGAATATCAAACTCGAATTCAAAGTTCGGGGTCAGGATACCTTTGGAACGCGCTTCCCTGATCTTGCCGACCTTCCAGAATTTTCCTTCGCTGATCTCTTCGGGATTGGTGCGCAAAGGCTGGTCGCTCCTGGTGACGAACATGTAGACCAGCTCGGATTCGATATCGCTCTTCCAGACGTAGCGCGCCACGGGCACGGCCTTGAAATCGTTCAGGCCCAGTTCCTCTTCGGCCTCCCGCTTCAGGGCCGCTTCCACCGTTTCGCCGCTGCTCAGGTGGCCGCCCACGGCCGTATCCCATTTGCCGGGCTGGATCTGCTTGCTCAGGGAGCGTTTTTGCAGGAAGAGGCGGTCCCGGGAATCCAGTACGTGCAGGTGGACGACCGGGTGCAGCAGGTCCTGGCGCGAGTGGCAGAGGCTGCGCGGCGCCTTGCCGAGCACCTTTCCCTCGGCGTCAACGATGTCGAACCACTCCTCGTCGGCGTATTGCGCAGCGGCCTCGGCAGCAGAGCGCCGGGCTTTCCGGCGCTTGCGCAGCCATTCCACGAGAAAATAGGCGGCGAACAGGATATAGAACAGGCCGCCCGATATGAAGCCCCAGGCCGCCGCCGACATGGCCAGGGCGGCATAGACGATCAGCAGCGCATGGCCCAGGAAGAGAAACAATAAAACCTTCATGCCCTGCATCATCGATTTGACCTGCTCGTCATTCATGGCCAGGGTCTTGAGGTAGCGGCGGGACATGGCCAGCATGATGTTCAGTGGTGAATAGACCGAGACGCCCAGGATCAGGCAAAAAACAAGCTCGATCAGGGCCGGCTTCAACCTGAAAAAAACATCGTTTCTCAACAGCAGCGAGACACCGCCCAGCAGGACGATCAGTCCGGTGTCCAGCAGGATGAAGCGGTCCAGTTTCTTGTCCCTGAAATACGAAACCGCCATTTCCAGGATTCCAAAAAGCAAGGCCACGACCAGGCCTGTCGTTGTGCCCCATAAGGCATCGGCAGCTATGAAAACAAGCAGCGGCAAAAAGCCCGGGGCCAGGGTTTTAAACAGCTGCAGTCGGTTCAATGTTGCTTGAGGATGAATTTGAGCCTTATCTGCAATTCCTCCAGGCCGACCTGCGAGGTGCCTATCTTCTCGACGACGATGGAAGCGGCGGCGTTGGCCAGGGCCACGGCTTCGCGCAGATCGGCTCCGGCGGCCAGGGCCAGGGTCAGCACTGCAACCACGGTATCGCCGGCGCCGGTCACATCGAAGACCTCATGGCTGAAAGCCGGAAGATGGAACATTTTCCTATTCTTTTTGACAGCCGATATTCCCATGCCGCCCCTGGTGATCAGGGCGAAATCTGTCTTGAATTTGCGGCGGATGCGGTTCAGGGCCAGGGCGACATCCTGGTCGTTGGCTATGGGATTACCCGCCATGTCTTCGGCTTCCTTCAGGTTGGGTGTGACGCCGGTCACACCGCGGTAAAAATCAAAATGGGGCGGTTTGGGATCCACAATAATGGGAATACCCAATGCGGCGGCCCGGGCCTTGAGCAGGGAAATCACTTGCGCATTCACCGTGCCCTTGGCGTAGTCAGATACAATGACGGCGTCCATTTCTGCTGCAGCAACAACGGCTTTTATCCGATCCATGACTGTGGGACTCATATTGATCTTCCCTTCGCGGTCGACACGGACGATCTGCTGGCGCTGGGAAATGATCCGCGTCTTGACGATGGTCTGGTTGGCCGGATCGCTGATGATCCAGTTGCCGTTTTTCTTCAGTTGGGCTATTTCAGAGCCATAGCTGTCCGCGCCCACGACGCCCAACAGCAAACCCCTGGCTCCCAACTGATCGATGTTGGCCGCCACGTTACCGGCTCCGCCCAAACGTATTTCTTCACTGTCGACCTTGACCACCGGCACCGGAGCTTCCGGAGAAATGCGCACAACCTGGCCAAAAATATAGCGGTCCAATATAACATCCCCGAATACCAGGATCTTTTTATCGGCGAATCGGGAACAGACTTCAGCGATTCTCTTTAGCTTGAACATGGGCTTCCTCTTTCAGGTTTAAAAAAGGCAGGCTGATAAAATAAAAAAGGATGAATTTGATCTCGCTGTCGCCGAAATTGTATTCAAACATCCCGGCGATCAAAAAACCGATAAAGGCAAAAAACACTGCGGCCGTGATGGCGCGCCAATCTCCAGTCCTTGCTTTCAGCAATTTCAGCAATTGCAGGATAATGAACAGGCAGGCCATCAGGAAACTGGCCAGGGCGAATATCCCCCTTTCGGCCAGTATCTGCAGAAAATTGTTATGCAGGTGCGGATTGATCTTTTCAGCCAGCGGATGGCGGTAACGTTTTTCATTGCCGGCGATGACCTTTTCGATGTTGTTGCTTCCCACCCCGGTCCAGGGGTGATCCTGGAATATTTTAAAGCCCGAATAGACCATGTGTATCCGGTCAAGGTTTGACTTGTCATGCAGGTCCACAATGGACAGTATCCGGTTTTTCACCGGCAATGGCGCCAACAGCACCAGGATCAGCGCCAGGGGCGCCAGCACCAGGAAATATTTCGCTCTGAAAAAAATCAGGAACATCAGCAAGGCACCGGCAATGCCCAGCCATGCGGAACGGGTCAGGGAGAAGACAATGGCGGTAAGCATGACGGCCAGCGCCCCGGAAATGACCAGCGACAGCTTTTTGTCCTTGCCTAAAAAAAGTATTACGAAAAAAAAGATGAAAGCGAACATCAGCAATCCGGCATAGGTCATCCAATGGGAGGTGAAGCCCTTCAGGCGGTCCGACAGGGCGATGCCCTTGTGCCAAACCGTGTAAATCCCCACCAGGGCCGAAAACACACCCGAGGCCAGTATGGTCCATATGGACAGCCAAACCCGCTTCCAGGTGTTCAGCAGCCAGAGAAAGATAGGGATGAGCAGGAAAATAAGCAGTTCCTTGTTGTCGCGTATGCTGGCGGCCCGATCAAAGGAAAAAACCGTGGCCAGCAGGGTAAATAAAATGTAGGCGGCAAAGAACCAGCAAAAAAAAGGAGGCCGCGGAAATTCTCCGCCCAAGGCCAGATGGATAATGAAGAGCAGCAGAATAAGGGTCAGGAAAATATAACAGCCGGCAATAGAGAAATTGACAAGAAAAAGGAATGCCAGCAGCAGGGCAAAAGCCAGGTTACTTGATGAATTTGCTGACAGCTTCATATACTCTTTCCACTTTGATTTGCCGCATGCAGTGGATTGTATCATACTTGCATTTTCTTTGCGAACAGGGCCGGCAGGCCATTTCCAGTTGGATGATCTCCACCTGTTCCCGGCGCCAGGGCCCGCTGATCGCGGCCAGGTTGGGCCCGTAAAGGGCGACCAGCGGGGTCGCGGTCAGGGAAGCTACATGCAATGGGCCCGAATCGGCCCCGACATATACCGCGGCGCTGGCGATCAATGCCAGCATTTCCCGGCTGGACAAAGGGCCGGAGAAATCATGGACATGGGCGATCTTGGCGAGAATCGCAGCCCGGGCCATCTCCTCCCCGTTGGCGCCGATCAGAAAGACCGGGATGCGCCGGGCGCTCAGGTGCCGGATCAAGGCGCTGAAATTTTCCATGCCCCAATCCCGAAAACGGTTGCCGGCTCCCAGATGGACCACGACCTTGGGCCGGATATCCCGGACGGCAGCCACTGGCGAGGACAAAGGGAAAGCACGGGCATCAATGACCGGTAAAGGCGGAAGGACATCGATGGCAATTCCGATCTTTTCCAGCAGCCTGGCCTGGTTGAAAACCGAATGAGCGGGATGGGCCGAACTTCTGCGGCTGACCAGGCGGTTGTAGGCCCAATTGCGGTTTGGGGTGCGGTAGCCGATGCGCCGGGCAGCGCCGCTGGCCAATGTGAGCACTGCGCTGCCGGGCCCCGAATGGAAATCGATGACCGTATCAATGCTCAAACCCTTGATCTGGCTGCGAAAGGCAAGGATATCTTTCAGGCTGCGCCTGGCAGGCACGGTTATGATGTGATCGATGCCGGGGATGATACCGGCTATTTCAGCAAATCGTTCTTCTACAACATAATGCAGGCGGGTACCGGGAAAGCGGCGCTTAAAAAGTTCAATTGCAGGAATGGTGAAAATAATATCACCAAGAAGACGCAGGCGGATGAAAAGCACATCGTCTTCGCCAGGTTCACCTTGAACGCTTGACAATATAAATCCTCCAGATGGTGTGACCGCCAGCAAGCAGGGTTAAACTGTATAGGAATTATACAATAATAGCCTGAATATATTAATTTTCGCATTTTCAGGGCGGTCTGTCAACGTGGCAGAGAAAATGGACTGCTCTGGTTGAAGTTTGTGAATCGTTGCCCCACGGTTGTCTCTGGCAATATCAATTACTATAGGTGTTCTGCGCATATAAAAAGTATGCAATCCAAGAGAAACCATACTCCATAAGATTTTCTAAAGTTAAAAATAAAGATTTCCACAGTCCTTGACAAAATTCCCCGCTTGGAATGAAATTCCCGATTGTCATTTAAGTGAGAAAGTATAGGTTTTCTCGCTCTTGTTGCCGCCATGATCATGCACCCGCACCAGAAGACGGTTTTTGCCGATTTGCAAATCCTTGAGATCTTTGATCAGTATGTGTTTCCAATCAGGATCATACTCGGCATCGATAATCCGGCCATTTAAAAACACCGCCACCGTTCGCTCATCGATTCCCTTGCCCCGGTCACTGACATGCACCACCAGGCGCTGCAAACTTTGCAGATGCCTTGACTCGGGTTTGTGGAATATGATTGCCGGCGGCTCAATGTCCCTGAGCAGAGCGAAAATTCCGGCCGTGAGAACCCGGCATTTCATGTATCGCGGATCGTAGTCGGGCTGGGTGGCAATGTAGCTCCACTTTTTTGACTTGGAGCTGTACTTGAAAATTCCCAACTGCTCGGGACGGACTTCCCCGGCCGGGACCTTGAACTTGAAAAATACCGCGTCCAGGAAAGCGAAGTGATCCGGGCCCAATTTGACCGGACCGGCCAGCATGGGAAATTCCGCTTTCAGATCAATCCGCTCAAACAGCAGGACCTTTGGTTCAAGAACCGCTGTGGAACCAAACTCGGCCAGCGAAATCATGAAAACGGACGACTTGGGCAAATTTATTTTTTAAAAGGACCGGATACAATGTTTTTTGCCTTTCTTCCACGCGCTGCTGGCCGTCGGACAATTCAAAACGCAACAGCAGGCGCGGGTCATGGTTTAAAGGCTTGAAGCAGAAATACGACCCGGCCGCATATTCATGAGCGGCAACAACCTGCTCATGATCACCCTGGATGATCCTGAGTTTCAGCATGGAGGCCGGAACCGGGAGATCCCTGATCTTGATCACCACGTCATCCTGATTGACATAGGTTGAAAATTCAGTTCTCTGCATGATGCCGCTGCCAGTTCTTGGCAGCGGATATTTCTTGTGCAGACCGGAGGAATCGTTCGCCGGCCACCATACGCAACGGGATCAGGGCCAGGGCCTGGTTCTGCTGCCGGTCTTTGACTATGATCTTGATCTCGTGCAGGCCTGGAGCCATTTGCCGCAATCTTTCGGCCAAGCGTATCCCGGTTTTTTCCAGGTCGAATCCGCTCTGATAACTGAGGTTGATAAAATAGGTGCCGGAAGTCGAATAGGCCATGTCATAGAGCATGCCCAACTGGTTGTTGTCGTCACGGGTCAAACGATCAAAATCGACTTGAAAGACAGGCTCTCCGTCCAGGAAGGCCTGCAAGCTGTAGGGAGCGACTACATGGCCTACATCGGAAAGATCAAGGGCATGCAAGGACAGGTCGAACGGCCCCGTGACCGTCAAGGGCTCCGCCAGGGTGTACAGCGTTCCATTTTTTCGAAATTTGAAATAAAATTCTCCGCAATCGTCATTGATCAAAGCTGGACCGCGGCTGCGCAGCAAAATCCCTTTCAGCAGGGGTTCGTGCCCGTCGCGGGGGAGGTTGGCGATCAGGGGCAGCGGATTGATGGCCCGATCGAGCTGGTCGCGTATTTCCAGGTGCAGGTGGGGAAAGCCGGAGCCGCTTTCACCGCTGAAGGCAATGACCTCGCCCCGGCGCACCGCCAGAGGCACCGGCAGGGTCCAGGTGCCGAAATATTTTTTACCGCTTTTTTTCTGCACCCGGGCGACCAGGACCTCGATGTCCTCGCGAAATTTTTCCAGATGGCCGTAAAGGGAATACCTGCCGTCAGTGTGGCGCAGGCGCAGGCTGCGACCATATCCCCGATCCGACATGGAGAGGCTCTCGATCGCCCCGGCGGCCACGGCCAGGACCGGAAATCCGGTTCGCTGGAATGTCCGCAGGTCGATGCCGGCATGGAAATGGTTGGACCTGAATTCCTGGAAAGTGGAGCTGATACCGTTGTTGATGGTCAGCGGCCAGACATATGGCTTTTCATTATCCGGCACTGTCTGCAGGCTCAGCGCCGAGATTGCCATCAAGAAGAATAAGAAACAATGCTCTCATAAAGATGTTATTTTATACCGGAATGGTTATAAATGCAAACTGCGACTGGCAGCGGCTGGAGCCCGGATTGGCAGCGGGGTTCTCAATTACCTGAACGGCGCTTCGAACCGGCGTTTCTCCTCTCCAGGAAAGTTTTGATATGATCGCGCACGGACTGGTGGGTATTGTCATCACGGAACAATTTCTGCAGACCCGAGAGGCCCAGGTAGGGAATGATCTTCAAAAGGATCTTGATGGGCGCATCCTTGTCATGGGCAATCGCTTGGGCCACGGCCGGATTCTGATGCCATTGGCTGGCGTCCAGAGCTGAATAGAAATTGTAGCGCTCAGTTGCGCGATTTACAAAACGCAGCACAACATCCTCACTGCAATTGCCGCTTTGCAGAATGGTCTGGATCAGCTGCGGCTGGTTTTCTTCACTGAAGGTGAGCAGCAGCGAGTTGGGCGCCATTTTTAGAAGTGAGATCTTCTCTCCCAGGGCCAGCCGTTTGTAGCGCTGGCTGAATTCCAGCTCGGCTTTTTTGCGGATGAACGGGTTGGCCTTGACGTTCTTGATGACCCGTACCAGGTCCACGGCGAACAGCTTGCTGATGATGCCCAAAGAAAGACTCTGGGGAAATCTGGGATGCTGCGCCAGGTGCAGCAATATCCGGTATTCGTTTTTGTGCTGGCGGTAGATATCCTCCAATTCCTCCTGGCTGACTCCGGCGCTCTGCAGTTTTTTTATGACTGTCAAGGATGGCAGGGCCATTTCAATGATTCACCAGCAATATGAAAACAGTGACCCAAAGGATGATGTTCAGCGTAAAAGGCAGGTCGCTGTAGATGATATCGGTAGGACTCTCCCCTTCCCCCTTGGAATAAGCAAGAAATAAATAGCGAAAAATGCCGAAGATGACAAAGGGCACCGTGTAGTAAAGCTTGGCTGTATGAAATTTCTGCTGAACATCGCTGGAAAGGACATACATGATGTAAGAGATCAGGGTGGTGGCCGTGGCGATGCTGATCATCTGGTCCAGCATGCCCAGGTTGTAGCTCTGCAGGGTCTTGCGGGTGAGCTGTTCGGGATGCAGGCTCTGAATTTTAAGGAACTCCTGCCGGCGCTTGATCAGGGCCAGGAACATGGCCAGGAGAAAAGTGGTGATGAGTATCCAGGGATAAATGACGACATGGGTCACTGCTCCGCCGATCATGATCCGCAGCACGAATCCCAGGGCGATGACCATGGTGTCGATAATGACCACACTTTTCAAAAACAGCGAATAGAGGATATTCAGGCCGCTGTACAAAACGGCGATCAGAAAGAATTCGCGGTTGAAGCCGGCGATCAGCAGCAACATTCCGGCCAGCAAGGCAAAGGCCGCCAGACCGGCAGCCGGGACGCTCAAGCGGCCCGAGGCAATGGGACGGTTCTGCTTTACCGGGTGCAGCCTGTCACGGTCACGATCCAGGATGTCATTGAAAATGTAGATCGCGCTCGTGACCAGGCTGAAGAGAAAAAAAGCCAGCAGGCTTTTCTGAATGTAGGCCGCCTGGAACATATGCAGCGAAAATATCATGGGCGCAAAAATGAAGACGTTCTTCACCCATTGCTTGATGCGCAGGGAGATCAGGATATTTTTCAGCATTTCCATTCAAGCATTATAGCAAAAGTTCGGAAATTAGTAATCAGTGAGAAGAAACCGGTGAATGGCAAAAATCATATTTCAACCGTCGCGATCATTGCCTTTGGCAATCACTATTCAATATTCACTATTCATTCAGAACTGTGCTTCCTGCAATAGTCGATCAAAGCAATGGTTGAGCTGTCCTGGCTTGATTCAGTTTCAGCATCACCCGCAAGCCGGGGCAGAATTTTTTTGGCCAGGCTTTTGCCCAGCTCCACGCCCCACTGGTCGAAGGAAAAAATGTTCCAGATCACCCCCTGAACGAAGACCTTGTGCTCGTAGAGGGCGATCAACCTGCCCAGTACGCCGGGAGTGAGTTCCCCGGCCATTATGGTGCTGCTGGGGCGGTTGCCGGGAAACTCGCGGAAAGGCAGCAGCGCTTCGGAAACGTTTTCGGCTGCCAGTTCCTCCCGGGTCCTGCCGAAAGCCAGGGCCTGGCTCTGGGCGAACATGTTGGCCAGCAATCGCTCATGGTGATCTTTATAAGGATTCAGGGAACGACAAAAGCCGATGAAATCACAGGGCACCCGGTGGACGCCCTGGTGCAGCAGTTGAAAAAAAGCGTGCTGGCCGTTGGTTCCCGGTTCGCCCCATAATACCGGTCCGGTCGCGTAATCGACCGGGCGCCCTTCACGGTTGACGCCCTTGCCGTTCGATTCCATGTCCAGCTGCTGCAGGTAAGCGGGGAAGCGCCGCAGGTACTGGTCGTAAGGGAGAACAACGTGGCTCGTGGCGTCATGGAAATTGATCTGCCAGATGCCGAGCAGGGCCAGAAGGACCGGCAGGTTCTTTTCCCAGGGTGCCGAGCAAAAATGGTTGTCCATGGCCCAATAACCGCGCAGCATTTCCTCGAAGTGTTCAGGACCGACAGCCATCATCACGGGAAGGCCGACCGCGGAAGCCAGGGAATAGCGACCGCCCACCCAATCCCATAATTCAAAGATGTTTTCAGTCGCCACACCGAAAGCCGCTGCCGCCCGGGGATTGGCGGTAACGGCCGCGAAATGGCTGGACAGGGCTGTTTCTTCGGAGAAATGCCGGAGCAGCCAGGCGCGGGCGCCGGCGGCATTGGCCAGGGTTTCCTGGGTGGTAAAGGTCTTGGAGGCGATGATGAACAAAGTGTTTTCCGCTGACAGCGGCCGCAGGGTTTCGGCCAGGTGCCCGGGGTCCAGGTTGGAAACAAAATGAAAATGCAGGTTGCGCTGAGAATAAAAGCGCAGGGCCTGGCAGGCCATCTGCGGGCCAAGGTCGCTGCCGCCGATGCCCAGGTTGACCACGTGGGTCAGCGGCTGGCCGCCATGGCCCAGCCAGCGTCCCGATCTGATCCTTTCGGCGGCAACGGCCATGCGTTCCCGCACCCGACGGATCGCGGGCATGACATCGCTGCCGTCAACCTGGACCGTTCGCCCGGAAAAATCGCGCAGCGCCCAATGCAGGACAGGACGGTTCTCGGTCTCATTGATCTTTTCGGCAGCGAACATGCGCCCGATCTCTTTATCCAGGCCGCAGGCCCGTGCCAGTCCGATCAGCAATTCCATGGTCTCGGCCGTGACCGGGTGCTTGGAGTAATCCAGGCGAATGCCTTCCGCCTCGACAGCGAAACGGCTGCCGCGTTCCGGGTCGGCGGCGAACAGGTCGCGCAGATGCAGTTTTTTCATTTTTGCCGCGTGTTTGCCCAGAGCCTGCCACTCGGGCATCTTCTTCCTGTTTTGCCGGTCCATGCGCCTCCTTCCCCGCTTTATACATTTTCCACCCGCCAAAGTCAAACGCCAATGCTTGTTCTCCTGCACATGCTTTGCAATGACCTTGAGCTGAGCTTGACGGGACCAGGCCGATGGGGTATAAATGGCCCATGGCGCAAGAACTGCTGTTTCAAACCAATTGCGGGGCTTCGGGAGACATGATCCTGGCCTCAATGATCGACCTGCTGGACGCCGGCGCCGAGTTCAAGAAGACCTTTGAAAACATCGGCCTGAACGTGACCGTGACCGTGGAAGACACCGAGAAAAATCACTTGCGCTGCAAGCAGGTCACAGTCGCCGCCCCCGCCGCCGAGCAGGCGGTGACCTGGAGCGCGATCGAGGCCCTGATCAACGCCAGCCCTTTTTCGACCAGGATCAAGGCCAACGCCTGCCGTATCTTCACAGCCATATTCGAGGCCGAAGCCGCGGTTCACGGCAGCGAATTGAAAAATGTCCACCTGCACGAGATCGGTGCCGCCGATTCGCTGGTCGACATCCTGGGATTTTGTTTTCTTTGGGAAAAGCTGGATTGCTGCCCGATCTATTTCACCACCCTGGTGACCGGCCAGGGCAGCATCCAGACGCGGCACGGACTGCTGCCCGTACCGCCGCCGGCGGTGCTGCGCCTGGTCCAGGGATTCAATTGCCGCAGCGGCGGCATCGAGGGCGAACTGCTCACCCCCACCGGCGCCGCCATCCTGACCACTTGCGGGCGCCAGGCTGATGCCGAGCGCACGGCCAGGCCGTTGAAAACCGGCTGCGGTTGCGGTCACAGAACTTTTGAGAACATCCCCAACCTGCTGCAGGCCGTGCTGGAAGAAAGGGACGGCGCCAGCACCAACGATCGCATCTGGGTGCTGGAATGCAATACGGACGATATGAGTCCCGAATTGCTCGCCGCCGCCGCCGATAAGATCGTACAGGCCGGAGCTGTGGATATTTTCATCACTCCCGGCTTCATGAAAAAAGGCCGTTTGGGATGCAGCTTGACTGTCCTGTGCGGCGAAAATGAACGTGAAAAAGTGATCGCGGCCATTTTTCGCGAAAGCACGTCCATCGGACTGCGCCAGCGGCTGGAAGACAGGGTGATCATGCCGCGCGAGACGCAAACCCTGCGCGTGCAGGGCCGGGACGTGCGGGTAAAGGTCAGTTCCTGGCAGAATCGCCCCGTGAACGTCAAACCCGAATTCAGCGATGTTTGCCGCCTGGCCGAGGAGTTGCACATTCCGGTCAAGCAGGCCATGCTATTGGCCCAGGGAGCCGTAAATGAAAAGTATGGATATAGAAAAGATTAAAAAGGGAGTGGGCCTGATCCTGGCCGGCATCGGTGAGGACGCCGCCTCGGAAAGACTGCGGGAAACCCCGGCCCGGGCCGCCGCCATGTTCGCTGAAGTGCTTTCGGGCACCGGCAAGGATCCCAACGATTTTTTGAAATGCCTGACCGAGGAAAAGCACGATGAAATGGTCATCCTCAAGGATATTCCGATTTATTCCATGTGCGAGCACCACCTGCTGCCCTTCTCCGGCAAAGCCAGCATCGCCTACATTCCCAAAAAAGGCAGGATCATCGGCTTGAACAACCTGGGCTACCTGGTCGACTACCTGGCCAGGCGCCTGCAGCTGCAGGAGCGGCTGACCAAGCAGATCGCCGATTACCTGGTGCAGTCCCTCGATCCCCTGGGTGTGATGGTGGTCATCAAGGCCGAGCACCTGTGCATGACCATGCGCGGCGTGAAAAAACCCGGTTCGCTGACCATCACCTCGGCCGTGCGCGGCGTGTTTCGCGAAAACCTCGGCCCGCGCCAGGAAGCCATGTCGCTGCTGATGACTCCGGAAAACCGCTGAGCGCGCACGGGTGAACGAGACTCAGACTGAAGGCCAAGGAGGAAACATGACGGAAGTCAAGGGCGTGATCATCCATTCGATTCCCAAATCCATCCTGGACAAATTCGGCCATTACGGATTGAAACGCTGGCTGGAATTGATATCTCCCCAGGCCCGCAGGATATACAGCTCGCGATGTCGACCAGGAGGCCTGGTTCCCCCTGAAAGAAACGCTGATCGAGCCCATGGCCAACATCGCCCAACTCTTTTACGACTGGGACCTGAAAGCCGCGGCCTGGGAGTTCGGGCGCTTGAGCGCCGATGTCAGGTTCCATGGAGTGCTCAAGCTCCTGGTCAAGATTCCCTCGCCGACTTCCCTGATCAACAAGGCCGGAGAATTTCTGGCCTCCTACTACCGTCCCTGCTCCATTATGGTGCCCGGTCAGCGAACCGAAATTCTGCGTGGTGCGCATCACCCAGTTCCCGGAACTGGACAAGACCACCGAATACCGCATCTGCGGCTGGATGGAGCGCGCCCTGGAAATCTCCGGCTGCAAGGAAGTGAAAGTGGATATCGTCAAATCATTGACCAATTTCCAGCCGGTTTCCGAGTACGAACTGCGCTGGAAATAAAGCGCGGATTGCCAAAACCGCTTAATAACAGGTGAGGGTGAAAGGCATGGCCATGGCCGGGAAAAAGCGCTTGTAAACCTGCAGCCGGGCCTGCACATCCATGGGGTTCTGGACCCTGGCGTCGGCCAGTTCAAAGATCATGTCCCAAAAAGACTTCTTCTGCGGATAGATCTTCACCCCGAATTTTTCATTTACAGGGATACGGGCCAGTTTCCGGGCTTCGGACAGGGCTTCATTCAAACCGCCCAAACCGTCGACCAGATGCAATTTCAGCGCCGCCTGGCCGCTCCACACCCGGCCGCGGGCGATCTTGTCAACTTCAGCCACGGCCATTTTGCGGTTGCCGGCCACTTTTTTAAGGAACTCATCGTAGATGCGCTGCATGTCGGCCAGGACCTTTTGCTTTTCCCGATCGGAAAACGGCTGGTAGTCGGAATACATGCCGGCGAATTCCGTTGTTTTAACTATCTCCTTGCTGATGCCCAGCTTGTCATAGAGGCCTTTCAGCACGAACTTGCCGGAGATGATCCCGATCGAACCGGTGATGGTCTCGGCCTGGGCGAATATTTTTCTGGCCGAAAGCGAGATCCAATAGCCGCCGGAAGCGGCCATGTCGGACATGGATATGACCAAAGGTTTTTTCTGGGCCAGCAATTCGGCTTCGCGCAGGATGACGTCCGAGGCCACGGCCGAGCCTCCAGGGCTGTCGACCCTGAGCACGACCGCCTTGACGGCGTAATTGTTGCGCGCCTGGCGCAGTTGTCCGGCCAGGGTATCGGCGCCCAGGATATCGCCGCCGAAAAGGGACTGGCCGCCGCTGCGGCCCATGTTGATCTCTCCGGACGCGAAAATGACAGCGATCTTCTTCGCGCCGCTGAACGGCAGAGGCGAACGGGTTTTGGCATAACTTTTAAAATCCACTTCCGGATATTTGGCCGGCAGGGACTGGAACATGTCATCCTCATATCCCAAGGCATCGATCAATTTGCTTTTGACATATTCTTCATGGGGCAGCGGTGACCGGTCGAGAATCTTTTTGACTTCACGGCTGTCCAGTTTGCGGTTGGCGGCAATGCCGGAAATCACGGCCTGGTAGAGATCGTCGATGAGAGCCTGAGTGGATTCCCGGTGCGCGGGAGTCATGCGCTCTTCGGTGAAAGTGTTGCTGGCGGTTTTATAATCGCCGATATGGAACACCTCGGCCTGGACGCCCAGCTTGGAAAGGGTGTTTTTCAGGAAAAGCGCTTCGGCGCCGATGCCGCTGATGGACAGGCTGCCGCCTTTGAACAGGATCACCTTGTCGGCGAAGGATGCGAGATAGTATTCCTTCAGGCCGCCGTCGACGATGAAGGCCACGACCGGTTTTTTACTGGCCGCAAATTTTTTAAGCAATTGGCCGATCTCTGCGATCTTGGCGAAACCGGTTTCCAGGTATTGCACGCGCAGCAGTACGCCCTTGATCCGATCATCCTTGGCTGCCCGTTCAAGGTTATACCACAGGTCATGGATCGATATGGCGGCACTCGACATACCCGGGAAGCGGGTGGGCGTGGTTTCGGCTATCTGGCCGCTCAGGTCGATTTTCAAATAGGCTTTTTCAGGAACATAGGGTTCCTGGTTGAACTGCAGATAGATAAAACCGCCGATAATGAACAGGCCCAACAGAATGACGATGACCACCAGCAGGGCGATCAGCATGCTTCGCTTCATGATATGTCTCCTTGGCAGTAAATTCTTAGGGAATATCATTATACTGTTTTTTGGGCGGCAAAGTTTAATAAAATCAGGCCGGCAGCGGTTTTTTTATCCGGAACGAAGATAATGGTCCGTATGATCAGCATCCGGGAGAATTCAGGCGTGGTTTTGCGAAGGCCAGGATTTATTTTTGCCGGGCCGGTAATTCAGGGCCAAAGCCAGCAAAATAACGGCGCCGCCAAGGACAAGGCGCAGCAGATCTGTCTGTTCAGCAAAAATCAGCAGTGAGACCAAAACGGCCAAAGGAACCTTGACATTGTTGAAAACGGCCAAAATACCGGCTGCAACGCGGCTGGCCCCGACATTCCACAGGAAAAATCCCAGCCCCGAGGCCAGCAGCCCAAGGTAAAGAAGGACCAGCGCCTGGCTGCTGTTAAGTTTCAGAGCGAGCGGTCCCGAAAACAGCAGCATGGACAGTGCCGCGGCCGCGGTTCCGCCCAGGTAGAGCCAGGCGAAAACCTCGCGGTCTCTCCACTCCCGGCCCGCGGGAATCACTCGTCGATAGAAGACCTGGCCCAGGGCGAAACAAAGATTGGAAGCCTGCACCAGGGCAAAACCGACAAGCAGGTCGGTTCTGCCCCACCCGGAATACACAATCACAGCGGTCCCGGCCACGGCCAGCAGCGCTGTCCAGAAATAGAGAGGCCGGAAACGCTTTTCCCAGAGATCGTCGGCAGCGGTCACAAATAGAGGAGTGAAAATGGTGAACAGGGCCACCTGGTGGGCGGCCAGAAAACGGAACGCCTGGATATAAAAAACATACATCAAGCCGAATTGGATCATGCCGATGCAAAAAAAGCGCAGGGTCATGACGGCAGAGATCTTTCGCGGCCTCAACAGGGGAAGAAACAACAGAAAAGCTATGGCCAGGCGGGCCAAGGCCACGAAGCCGGCATCCAGGCCGCCCAGATATTTTTTGATCAAACCGAAAGAAAAGGCCCAGATGAATGAAGTGATCAGCAATAACAGCATGCCCCCGACTATAGCAGATTCAGCCTGATTTGCAAAAATTAGCTGAATTCAAATGTCATTTATCCCCCCGGCTGCGCCACCCCCTTGACCAAGGGGGGTTGACGTGAGGATCGCTCGAAGAATTAAGTGACGAAATCCGCATGCTCGCCCCCTCCCTTACCAAGGGGGGTAAAGAGGCGTTAGCGATATTGCTCACCGTCGCCACCCCCCTGGGTGTCCAAGGGATGGAAATATCATTGTTCGAATGTCCTCCAAGGGATCGTGATGCAACCTAACAATTTTTTCAAAGCCTCTAGTTGCAAAACAGGGGCGATTGTATTATAAATTGATTTAACCTTTAACAATTTCCATCAGCCGCAAGGAGGATGCCGTGATTAATTATGATCAATTTTTATCCAATACCGCCAGGGGCATGAAGCGCTCGGAGATCCGCGAACTGCTGAAGCTCACCCGCAAGCCGGGCATCATTTCATTCGCCGGCGGCCTGCCCGCCCCTGATCTGTTTCCCATCGACGACATCAAGGAAATGTCCAAGATCGTCCTGGAAAAAGAAGGCAAAACCGCCCTGCAATACGGTCCCACCGAAGGCGACAGCCGCCTGCGCGAGGAACTGGCCAAGATGATGAACAAGGACGGGGTGAACATCAGCAGCGACAATATCCTGATCGTCACTTCATCCCAGCAGGGGCTGGACCTGGTGGGGAAAATATTCGTCGATCCGGGCGATGTGATCATGACCAGCCGGCCCACCTATGTCGGCGCCATCCAGGCTTTCCACTCCTACGGGGCAAAAATGCTGGGCATTGAATTGGACCAGGAAGGCACCCAGACGATCCTGCTGGAAGCCGAGATAGTCAAGCTTGCCGCCAAGGGCAGCAAGCCGAAATTCATTTACGAAATTCCCGATTTTCAGAACCCGTCGGGAATAACCATGAGTCTGAAAAGGAGAAAGGAACTTATCCGCATAGCCGAAAAATACGACCTGATCATCGTCGAAGATTCGCCCTACCGGCAGCTGCGCTTCGAAGGCAAATCCGAGCCGTCGCTGATCGGCATGAACTCGGAACGGATCCTTTCCCTGTACACCTTCAGCAAGATCCTGCTTCCCGGCTTCCGCTTGGGATGGATGGCCGGTCCCAACGAATTGATCCAAAAAGCGGTGACAGCCAAGCAGTCGGTCGACCTGTGCTCCTCCCCGTTCAATCAATCCATCCTCTATGAATACCTGAGCCGCGGCCTTCTGGAAAAACAGATCCTGGTCATCAGCAAAGCCTACAAGGAAAAAAGGGATTTCATGCTGGACAGAATGGCCCACTATATGCCCAAGCTTCCAGGACTGAAATGGACCCACCCGCAGGGCGGCTTGTTCCTATGGGTCACCCTGCCGGAAAGCATGGATACCGGCGAAATGTTCATGGCCGCTGTTGAAAAGCAGGTGGCTTATGTCGTGGGCTCAGCTTTTTATCCCGACAGCGGCGGCAGCAATTGCTTCCGCATGAATTTCTCCTATTCGAGCATGGCCGAGATCGAGGACAGGGGTGAAACGCCTGGCCCAGGTCATCGGCACCTGGAAAGGTCGCCGGCAGACTTCGATCATTACGCCGTGAAAAGAAGGGTACAGGGTACAGGGTACAGGGTACAGAAAAAGACAATAGAACGAAATCCGCTAGATAAAAATCCGAAAAAACCAGCGGCTATTCGCTGACCTTGAAGGGCAGCCAAAGGACGGGAGAGCCTCCATTCTCGAACCAATCAGCGCCTTCACTGACCATGTCAAATTTCAGCCAGTAATCACCGCTGCGGCTGACAGCCGGCAATTCCAGTTTAACGACAGCTTTGTCTCCCCCGGCCAGGGGACGGGGCAGAAAAGCCCTGGCGAAATTCAATTCCAGCAAGTTTTTTTCCGCATCGTGAAGCTGGGCGCCCAGCCTGACCCAGCGCCGTCCTGAAAAGGCCTGGGTGATCCAGGTCGCGCCGCCGCGGTTTTTCACGGCAACATCCAGGACAATTTTCTTAGTGCTGGATCCTGTGAGACGTTTTTTCCCCACTTTGATCCTGGCGCTATAGCGGGTACTTTTCAACGCCGAACCGATCTGGCTTGAATCCCAGATCTGGAAAAAGATCCTCTTCCAGGCCGGGCTGCCGATACGGTATTTTTCTGAAGCCGCGCCGGCCGGATGATCGGTGATCTCCCAGGTCAGACGGTCGACGCCGATTTTTTTTGCCAAAAGCCTGGTCCTGGCCATCTGCCAGAATGAGTCATTCCACTTGAACAGGATATAGCGCCAGTTTATAAAGGGCACTTCCCTACCCAGGCGCCTTTTCTCCCTTACCAGCGTCGCCATATTTTTCAGCAGCTTGGCAAAATCGCCGCCCTGGCGATAGCGGCCATAGGCGCGCTGGTCGGCTCCATCAACGGAAAATGTGACCTCATCAATGCCCGATTCGGCCAGGCGCGTTATTTTTTTTTCATCAAGCAGCAGGCCGTTGGTGCTGGTGTACAAATAAATATGCGGATATTTTTTTTTTATGTACTCTATCATGTCCAGGGCCTGGGGGTGAACGAAAGGCTCCCCGTAATTGAAGAAATCGAGGCGGATCAGCCCCGGGCCGATCTCCTCGAGCAGGAGCCGGAATTCTTCTGCGGGGAAAAACTTCCTGTCCCTGGTGGCTGCCAGACCGGCTCCCGGGGCACAAACAGCCTGGAAACAGTTCAAATTGCAGACAACCGTGGGTTCAAAGAAGATCCTGGGGAGAATTTCCAGATCAACAGGTTGCTGCGGGACCGCAGCCCCGGCTTCGAGATGTTTCTTTAATCCGCAATCGAGACAAAAACGGGGAATAACCGGCATTCAATTCCTGCCTGATCTGCCGCACTTTGGCACTGCGCCAAATATCAATCAGCTTGTTTTCTCGCAAATGCCCCAGCGGCCTTTCACCCTTGGGATCGGCGCAGCCGCAGACCACCTTGCCGTCACAAAGGACCACCAGGATATTGAATATCCAATCGCAGGTGAATCGTGTCACTTAACCGATTTTGTTCTTGATTTCGGACATGATCAGTTTGGAAATGGCCTTCAGCGTATCCACCACTCCGTCGCCCTTGTAGGCCACGGCTTCAAGCACCGGCTCTTCTTTTCTTCTCAGCACACCGATCAACTCGTTGGCCGGGGAAATATTGGGCAGATCACGTTTGTTCAGCTGCAGGACATAGGGAATGGTAGCAAAATCTATCTTGTAATCACGCAGGTTTTCCAGCATGTCCTGGATGCTTTCGATATTGGCCTCATAGCGTTCGGTCTGGGAATCGGCCACAAACACCAAGCCGTCCACGCCTTTCAGAATGAGCTTGCGCGAGGCACTGTAATATATCTGCCCGGGAACCGTGTAAAGGTGGAAGCGTACCTTGTAGTCCTTGATGGTCCCCAGGTCAAGGGGGAAAAAATCAAAGAACAACGTTCGCTCGGTTTCAGTGGCCAAGCTCACCAGTTTGCCCTTGTTGTCTTTCTTTATTTTTTCATAAATATACTTGATGTTGGTTGTTTTGCCGCTCAGGCCGGGACCGTAATAAACGATTTTAAAATTGATTTCTCTGGTGGAATAATTTAGAAAAGACAAATTTAATCTCCAAAAATGCGATCGATGTCTTCATCGGAAACCCCTTCGAAGGGAGAACCGCCGGGGATCTTTTCTGATGCTTTCAGCTTTTTGTTTATGGTCTGGAAGACCTTGATCAGTTCCTCCATGGCGCTGCGCACCCGGAAACGGACCAATCCCAGGTTTGAGGTGTTGTCAAAAATAACCACCAGCATGGTGCGGTCATTTACCAGTGAAATATGCAGGCTTTCCTTGGCGGATTCGTTCAGGACGGCGGTAAAATTTTCGATTTTCAACATCTGGGCGATGCTGTTAATGGCGGCGACGCTGCCGGCGATCAGTGAAGAAATGGAATTCAGGTTGATGTCATCCATTTCTCCGGATGAGGCAATGCAATGGCCTTCCGAATCAGTGATGAAAACGGCTTTGCCGCTGGTGTTGCTTTTCAATTTTCGAAGAATTTCCTTTATCAGCACATATTCTTCATTGTAAATAATAAAATTTTCTTGCATTTTTTATTCTTATTTCAACTCCTGGGCAAATGGGCATGCCATTTTTTTCTCATACACGTCAATTATAGCATTGCTGAAAATAAAACACCATCAACCTTTTTCATCAAGACCTCCTATTTCACTTCCAGGCGGCCTTCAATGGCCTTGGCGATCGTCACTTCGTCGGCATAATCCAGATCGGCGCCCACCGGCAGTCCCTGGGCGATCCGCGAAATGGTAATTTTATACTGGCGGAGAATTTCTGTCAAATAATGAGCGGTGGCGCTGCCCTCGGTGGTCGGACTGGTGGCCAGAATCACCTCGCGGAAACTTCCGTTTTTGATCCGTTCGACCAGCCCGGAAATACGCAATTCATCGGGGCCGATGCCGCGGATCGGCGAAAGGTTGCCCATCAGGACATGATAATGGCCGTGGAACAAGCCGGTTTTTTCTATGGAATGAATGTTGAACGGTTCCTCGACCACGCAGATCTTTTCGCCGTCGCGCTCAGTGCTGGAACATATTTCACAGGGTTCGCTGGCGGTGATGTTGTTGCAGATCGAACAATAAAATATTTTTTCCCTGGCTTGTACAATGGCATCCGCCAGGGCCAGGGCCTTCTTTTTATCGGTCCGCAACAGGTAGAATGCGATCCGTTGCGCCGACTTGCGGCCGATGCCCGGGATTTTTTTCAATTCCTCGATCATGCGGGCCAGAGGCGGGGTGAAATCAATCATGAGCGGAAGGGAGTTGGCCGGGCCACAGTGACACCGGCACTACAGGGCGCCGAAAGGAAAACCGCCGGGCATGCCGCCAGCCATCCCGCCCAAACCGCTTTTCAATTTCTCTTCGACTTTGCTCTGGGCATCGTTGACCGCCGCCAGGATCAGGTCTTGCAGCATTTCGATATCCGCCGGGTCCACCACTTCGGAGGCGATGCGCAGGGCTTTCAATCGCTTGTGCCCATCCATGTTGACCGCGACCATGCCGCCGCCGGCATTGCCTTCCACGTTGATGGCGTCCATTTCCTCTTCCATGCGCTTGGCCATATTCTTGGCCATGCCCATCATTTGATTCATATCCGGCATTTTAGGCATCCTTGCCTCCCTTGACGCTTTCCACGGCAATCACGTTGCCCTTGATCTTATCTTTCAAGCTTTTGATCTTTTTATCGCTCTTCAGGTCCTGTACGATCCGCTTGTCATTCTCAGCGGATTTTTGCGCCTGAAGAACAATCTCCAAGCCGATCTCTTTGCCGGCCAGGACTTGAACCAGCTCATGCAGGTAGGGCTTGTTCTCTTTCAACAGTTTTCCGGCATTTTCAAAATTAGCGCCCACCTCAATGACCAGCGCGTTGTCGCGCACGGCCAGGGATGATGAGCTCAGCACCGAAGCCAAGCGCGGTTTATCTTTTTCAATTCGCGTTTTCAACTCCACTATCCAATCGGCATCCCCGACCTTGGACGGCGGATTCTCAAGCGGCCGGGCCTGGGGCGGCGCGGTCGCCGTGGTCACGGTTGTCGGTTTCAGGTCCTTGATTTTCTTCAAGTATTCTTCGATGCTGACCAGGGCCGAAAAATAGCTCAGTTTCAAAAACATGTATTCCAGGATGATGGAAGGGTGTTCGGTATTGCGGATGGTCTGCTCCAATTCTTTCACCGCATTGAAAAATCTGAGCAGCTCGACTTCGTTGACTCCCTTGACGATCTCCTTGATCTCGGTGATGTTTTCCGGATTAAGGTTGTGCAGTCGCTCGGCGTCGGGAATGGACTTTATGACGATCACGTCGCGGATAAAACGCAGGTATTCGGTATAGAAAAAACGCAGGTCGGTGCCGCGTTCGATCAGCTGGTTGATCTGCTCGATAATGCCTTTGCGGTTCTGGCTGAAAACGTGCCTGGTCAGAATGATGAATGTTTCCTCGGCGATGATCCCCAATATCGCCACTACATCGTCATCCTTGACGTCGCCGCTGGAAATGGCGATGGCCTGATCAAGGATTTTTTTGGCGTCGCGCAAGCTGCCTTCGGCCGATTTGGCGATCAGGTACAGGGAATATTCCGATATTTTGATCGCTTCCTTCTGGCAGATATCCTTCAGAACCTGCTTGATGACCTCGAAGGGAATACGTTTGAACTCAAAATGCTGGCAGCGGGAAACAATTGTGGCCGGGATCTTGTGGAAATCGGTCGTGGCCATGATGAATATGGTATGCTCGGGAGGCTCCTCAATGGTTTTTAGCAAAGCATTCCATGCCGCGTTGGACAACATGTGCACTTCATCAATGACCACAATGCGAAAACGGTTTTTCAACGGCTTGTATTTGACAGTATCGCGCAGGCTGCGCACCTCGTTGACCCCGTTGTTGGAAGCCCCGTCGATCTCCAGGTAATCAGCTGAATTGTCCTCGGTGATCTCCATGCAGGTCTGGCACTGGTTGCAGGGTTCGCTGGCCGGGCCTTTCTCGCAGTTCAACGCTTTGGCCAAAATGCGGGCCGACGAAGTTTTACCGACGCCCTTCATGCCGGAAAAAATCATGGCCGGATATACCTTGTTCATGGCAATGGCATTCTGCAGAGTTTTGCTGATGCTGGCCTGGCCGATCAGTTCGGCGAATTTCTGCGGCCGGTATTTTCTGGCTAAGGCAAGGTACATGTTATTTTCTCATATTTATAAGGCTCAGGAAATCCCGGACACCTGCGAAATTCTACTTATTGCTGCTACCTTTCGGTCCTGACAAGGTTCATAGGTTCGCACCGCCGGGCTCCTGAGCCTTGTTCTCTTTTGGCCAGGGCCTTTTGGCGGCCCTGGAGGAACAGGCATCTTCGGAGAGGGTGGGATTCGAACCCACGGTACCGTTTCCAGTACACACGCTTTCCAAGCGTGCTCCTTAAACCGCTCGGACACCTCTCCAAACAAAATGTTATTTTATAATTAATCGGGCCGGAATGCAAGAGCCAAACCGAACTATCGTGATGCGTAATGCGTAATGCGTGATGAGAAGTGGCAATAGTATCGATAATCAATGAGTCTTTCTCTTGCACGAAACACATAACTGAATTCTGCAATTTCATTCACGCGTAGACGAAAAGAGCGGGGCCGCAGCGTGGATTTTATGCTTTATTCCGCGGCAAGCTGGTCCAGTTTTTCCAATAAGATTCCCAGCTTGTACTTGGCTTTTGCAGCCAATTCCGGCAAAAAACTCATAAAATTCAGCAATTCCATGTCTTTCTGTCCATATTCAGTCCTGTCCTCACCCCTATCCCTGTACAGGTCCCAGAGCCAAATAATGGTCAGCCACTCACAAAGTTCGCTGAATGCCTCGCGGTTAAAAAACAGATCGTCCTGCTGACGATTGACCTGCAGCAATTCCTGAATTTGGCTGTCATTAAAAATAATTTGCAGATAGGCAGCGATGGCCAAAGTCACTGGCTTTTCCGATCCTTCCCCAACGGCTTCCCGGTCAGGCAGCGGTTTTGCGAAACCCGCGGCGATCATGATCCTTGCCAGCGCGGCTTCGCTCTCCGCTTCCGCAAATCCCCAGCCACGCAAAATATCTGTCGCGACAGCGTCGAGGTGCCAATCAGCAAGAGCGGGCCTTCCAGTCCGGCGCTTGCCCGGTCCCGGCGGCAATCAGGCCCCGCAGGTAGATCCAAAGAACGAACAGCTTGCCTGTCCGTGTCTTTTTCATGAATACGCTCCGCAAGTACCCTGCGGAAACCGTGGCCGGCGCCAGCGGAATTTTCTCGTCTTCTGCTCCGGGTCGAAAAACAGTCCGCAGTGTCAGCAGGTCCTCGATGACCGTCTCCGTTGTCTTGCGCCCACCATCATTATCGTCGGCCTGGAACGCGGACTGCAGCATCAGCACAGCGATTTTATTTTCAAGTTCCTGCCAAAGCTCACCTTCCTTTTTGCTGCCCGGCCGTCCTTGAAAAACTTGCAATTGCCTGGCTAAAAGTTCCGGCCGGCACAAATCCCTCAGGGCGCGATGCAGGGGCAGCAGGGCCATTTCCCGACCGGCCTTATCCAGGCTGGCAACGCCGCGTCCCTGCAGATAGGCAGCAAGCCGGCCCAGATGCCCGACCGGGTCTTCGGCCATTTCCTTGAAATCAATAAAGACGTGGGTCTGGTATGCGTCAAGCTCGATGGCCAGTCCCTGGGCAAACAGATCGCTGCTGCTGCGTATATACTCCAGCCCGGAGACCAGGTCGTGAAATACCACGAACCAGCCGGGTTGGTCGCGCAGCCCCAGTCCCTGGCCGAGATTTTTACGCCACAGCGACCGGGCAGCCGCCGGGACGGTCTTCGCCGGCAAAGGCAGCTGACATGTTTACCCAGCCCGAGGTAGCTGGCAAAGCGGTTGTGAACCACCACCAGGCAGCGTTCGCTCCTCATGACGGTTGGAGAAAGCGATCACGTTCTCGTCGACCATGCCGCCGTTCTGATAAAAATCGTACAACATGGAAATCAGTCACTCCGGAAAAAAGCGCCCGCTTGCGCAGCAGCGGAAAGATCTGCCGCTCGTGGCGGCGGACCAGATCCTCATCGGCGCGTTCATCCAGGTAAGCCCGGCCGTATTCCATGCCGTATTTTTCGGCGAATCCCTCGATCTGGCCATGGCCGAACATCGGCAGGCCGGGAAGGGCGGCCATGCAGCGTGCAGGCGCCGAAATACTTGTCATCCTTGCCGAACTGGGCCAAGGCGGTCTCTTCATCCGGATTGTTCATGAAATTGACGAAACGCTTCAGAATTTCGGGATTGAATTCCAATACGTTTTTCAGCGAATCGCGGAATTTGGCGTTCTCTTCATCCTTCAGGAAATTCATGAAGGCGCTGTTATATACGCGGTGCATGCCCAGCGAGCGCACAAAATAGGATTCCATCAGCCAGAAAGCTTCGGCCAACAGCAGGGTATCGGGATTTTCCGCGGCCACGCGGTCAACCACCTCCCTCCAGAATTCTGCGGGCAGCGCCTGATCAAAATGTTCCTGGGTCATCCCCTGCCCGGCCCGCGAAGGGATGTCGCCCCCCGTGCCCGGCCTGGGGAACCAGAGGCGCTGGTAATGCCTGCGCGTCAGGGTCATGGCGGCGTCAAAACGAATGATGGGAAAATTCCGGGCCACCGCCAGAATGGTCTGCATGACCGCCTCGCGGACATCGGGCCGCAGGTAGTTCAGCTGGGCCGTATCGTTCCAGGGCATGCGCGTGCCGTCGTTGCCGTGATAAATATAGCGCACCGCTCCGCTGCGGCGGTCCACCCACTTGAAAACCACCGCGGCGTCACTGCGGTCATAGTAATGGTCTTCCAGGTAAATCGCCGTGCGCGGATCACTGGAAATGTCCTCACCGCTGAAACTGTAGGCGGGAAAAGGGCTGTGATCCAGGGAAACGAACCATTCGGGATGTTCGCTTACCCATGGGGAATCAATGCCCATGTGGTTGGGAACCATGTCGGAAGCCAGCCTGATACCCCGGGCCCAGGCTCGCTGTTTCAGATTCTGCAAGGCCGCTTCTCCGCCCAGATCGGCGGCAATTTCATAGCGATACAGAGAATAGGCCGAGGCCATGGCATCAGGATTGCCGCATTTCTGCTTGATGCGGCGCGAAGCCGGGCTGCGCTCCCAGATACCGATCAGCCAAAGCCCGTTGATGCCCCAGCCGGCAAGCATGTCCAATTCCTCGTCCGGTATCTGCTCCAGGGTGTTGAGCGGTCGGCCGTACTTTTTGCTGAGCTGATCCAGCCACACATATACGGTTTTGGCCATCAGCACCAGGCGGGGCATCCATTCGCGGTCAGCCGAAAACCTCTCGACCTCTTCGCCGTCAACACTGCCCATCCCGGCAGTCAGGCTTGAGAAAACCGCAGCCGGGCCCGGACCGGGGGAATGTTTTTTTTCATCTTCCCTGATCAGGTCCAGGCTGGAAAGCAGGCGGTCGGAATACTTGCCCAGCAGCAAGCCCCATTTTTCGCTTATATAGCGAAGCTGCCCCGACAACGATTCTGGATAAGCCAGGGCGGGACTTCTGAGCATGTCGACCAGGTTCTGCCCATCGGGACCGAATGGGGGCATATCGGCAAAGAAACCCTTGGCCGCGGCCATGAGCCGCTGATAATCGGATTCCTCGGCCAGAGCGCTGTCGTCGAACAACTCACGGAAGGGAGCAAAGGCCGGGTTCAAGTTCTCCAGCCAAAGCATGAACATCTCTTCCAGCACCGCCTCGCGGTTAAAAATCCCCTTGCTCGTCCCCAGCAAGTATTCCTCAACACCGACCTGTTCCTGGTAGACCACCTGGGGCGGAAATTCAGTGCAGAAGCGCAGCAAAGTTTTGCGTACAATGCTGACGCCCAGATTTTTTTCCAGATCGGCCATGAACATTTTGAACACCTGGGGCCGGGCCTGCGCCTCGTACAGCGAAACCACGTAATGCATTATCTCGTCGATCAGGCCCATGGCATTTATTGATCCGGCCCGGACCGCCTTGTCCGGGAAACGCGCCAGGTCGCGTTTTTCATTCATTTTCTGGGCAAAGATGCGCACGGCCTGGTAGTCTGCCAGGATCACGTTGCTGGAAAGGGAAAAAAGGGCCTGGTTGAATTGAAAGCGGCTGCGACAGGCCCGGGAAACATGAAATTCTCTTTCGGGTCCTGGCCGTGCTGGCCAACTCTGATCCCCCAATTGGCTCAGCCTTATGATTAAACTCATTGAACTTGAATTCGGCGTCATTTTCATTGCCGGCGCATTCCGGCCGGCTTGACCTCCTTGTTCCACGGGACACAACCCTGCCAGGCTTTCACGATAGCATAATCCGGAATAAAAAGGAATGGAGAAAGGGCCTCAGGTTGAAGCCGGACCAGGCTTCCAGAGAGCGAACAGCAGCAGCGCCAGCAAGGCCATGGCCGCACCGAAATAAAATGGGGCCGCAGCTCCGAATCCGGCCCACTGCCCCAACCCGCTCCAGAGGACGCCGGCCAGGAGCGAAGCAGGCAGATCGGTGAGCCCGAGCACGGCATTATAGGTCCCGAAGGCCAAGCCGCGGGATTCAGGCGGTACCAGGTCGGCCACCAGGGCCTTGGCCGTACCATAGCTCAAACCGTAATAGGCGCCGTAGACAACGTACAAAATGATGATATGCGCAGCGGAGCGGGCCTGGGCCAGACCAAGGTAAGTCATGGCATACAGGGCCCAGCCGGCCATGATTACGCGGCGCCTGCCGATGCGGTCCGACAGCCTTCCGGCCGGCAGCGAGATCAGGCTGTAAACAAAATTGAAGGCGATCAACATGGCGAAAATTCCGGCAATCGACAAACCCCGTTCCTGGGCGCGCAAAATGATAAAGGCGTCCGAAGAGTTGCCCAATTCAAAAACGCCGATGATGATGATAAAATAACGGAACCTTTTTCCCAAAGGCTTGAAAGCGAAGCTGGGAAGCCGGCTGGCGCCGCTGATCCGGGTTTCCTTGGCTGCCAGGGCCAGGATGACTACAGCAGCCGCCGCCGGCAGAAGGCTGGCCAGGACCAGGATGCGGAAAGTGCCGGCCAGCATTTCGCCGCCGCCTTTTTGCAGGAACCAGACAATTCCCAGGCCGATAAGCAGTCCGCAGAAAGCCCCTGCGGTATCGGCGGCTCGGTGAAAGCCGAAAGCGAAACCGCGCTGGGAAGTTGGCGTGGAATCGGCCACCAGGGCATCGCGTGGAGCAGTTCGCACCCCCTTGCCGATGCGGTCTCCCCAGCGGGCCGCGGCCACTACGCCCCAGGAATTGGCGAAATAGAAAAGCGGCTTGCTCAAGGTCGAGATCCCGTAACCCAGGACCGCCAGCAGCTTTCTTTTTTTCAATTTGTCGGACAGCCAGCCTGAATAGAGTTTCACAAAACTGGAAGTGGATTCGGCCACGCCTTCGATCAGTCCGATCAGGCTGGTTTTAACGCCCAGAACATTCTTCAGGAAAAGCGGCAGGGTGTTGATGATCATTTCACTGGAAACATCGGTCAGGAAACTGGTGATGCTGACAACCCAGACGTTCCGCGGCAGTTTTTTTGTTTTAATTTCGTTTTCTATAAGCGACTCCTTTTTTTGCATCAGAATTTAGGATTATATAAAACATTTCAGTTAAATACACGTTTTTAAAAATATTCGCATGCATTTTTTATGGATCAGGTTTAAGTCCAATTAGCCTTAATCCAGGCCGGGATTTAATTCTTCTGGCTGTTATGTACGGGCGGGTTTCCCCCTTCGGGGACAAGCAAACCCGCCCCTACCCATTCACAAGCAATTTACTACCGACACTGATTCTGATACAATGGCTTCGATCATGAAAAATGGACCTCTTTTCCTGCTTTGCAGCTGGCTCCTGGTGATCTTGCCGCTGACTGCGGTCAGCGGCTCAAGCGCAGCCGAAAAACAGGGCAAGCGCCTGACATTGGCGGCAACCATTTTTCCGGTTGCCGATATCATCCGCTGCATTGGCGGTCCGGACATCCAGGTAGTCCAGATCCTGCCGGCCGGGGCTTCGCCCCATACTTTCGACCTGACCCCCGGCCAGGTGAAGGAACTGCAGGACGCCCGGTTCATTTTCAAGATCGGCGGCCATGGATGACTGGATCGACAATATAGCCGACAGCCTGCCGCGAGCGGCCGCTCATTTCCCTGCATGAATATGTCAACCTCAGACCAATGGCTGAAAATGGACACGACCACGGAGCAGCCACTGCCTCCCTGCACGCGGAATTCGATCCCCATTATTGGCTGAACGCGGCTAACGGAGCGATCATCGCCAAAAAAATCGCCGCGGTGCTGGCCCAAGCCGACCCGGGCCGGGCCGCCACCTATGAAGCAAATTTGGCGGAGTACAGCAAACGGCTGGCCGCTTTGCACCAGGAGATAAAAAAGGATTTATCCGGTCTTAAAAACAAAAGGATGATCGTCCTCCATGACGCCTGGAGCTATTTTACCGCCGCCTACGGACTGGAGATTGTCGCCGTTTTTCAGACCTCGCCAGGCCGGGAGCCGCGTCCCCGCGACATTCAAAAACTGTATTCCCAGGTCAAGCGCTTCGGCCATCAAGGCCGTTTTTTCCGAACCACAGCTTTCGACCGCCAGCCTGGTACCCATGCTGGAAGACCTTGGACTGGAATTGATCGAACTGGACCCGCTGGGCGGGACCGTGGCCAACGATTCCTATGCCCGCATGCTGCGCCGCAACGCCCGGGCCATACTCAACGCTTTGGACCGCTGAACAATGCCATGCCAACCGTACTGGAAGTAAAAGACCTGACCGTGCGCTTTGCCGGCTGCACGGCCCTTGAGCATGTCAGCTTCACTATTGAAAAGGAAGCGATCATCGCCGTGATCGGACCCAACGGCTCGGGAAAAACCACCCTGCTGAAAGCCATCCTCGGCCTGGTCCCATTCCAGGGCGAGATCAGTCTTTTTTCCAGGCCGGTGCGCCAGGTATTGCCGCAGGTGGGCTATGTGCCGCAGCGATTCGCTTTTGACAGCACCTTCCCCCTGACCGTCGAGGAATTCATCAACCTTACCTGCCGGACGCCGGAAAAGCTGCCGCTTGGCGGCGTTCTCGACCAGGTGGGCATGAAGGCATTCAAGGGCAAACTGATCGGCGAACTTTCCGGAGGGCAACTGCAGCGGGTGCTGCTGGCCCACGCCCTGGTGCACCGGCCGCGCATCCTCTTTCTCGACGAGGCGACCAGCGGCATTGATATCGAGGGCTTGAGCGACTTCTATTCGACCATCCAGCGCTTGAACCGCGAGCACGGCGTGACCGTCATCATGGTTTCCCACGAGATCAGCATGGTCTACAAATTCACCGACCGCATCATCTGCCTGAACCGCGACCTGATCTGCCACGGCGAGACGCGAAAGGCCCTGACCAGGGAAGTGCTGCATGAACTGTATGGCGACAGCGCCGATCTGAAAAATCACGACCATGGTTGAACTGCTGCAATTGCCTTTCATGCAACGGGCCCTGATCGCCTGCCTGGTCCTGGGCATGCTTCTGGCCTATCTTGGCATCTTTGTCACTCTGCGTAGAATGGCTTTTTTCAGCGACGGCGTGGCCCATGCCGCCCTGGCCGGCGCTGCCATCGGACTGCTGACCCGTTTCAGCCCGTTGATTTCAGCCCTGATCTTCAGCATGCTCCTGGCTTGCCTGATCTATTGGCTGGAAAAGAAAAGCAGCCTTTCCAGCGACGCCATCATCGGCATCCTGTTCACCAGCGGCATGGCCCTGGGCATCGTGCTGATCAGCTTGCGCAAGGGCTACCAGCCCGAACTGCTCGGCTATCTTTTCGGCAACATCCTGGCCATCCGCCGCCAGGACCTGGCCCTGATCGTGATCCTGGCCATCCTGATCATGGCCTTTATCATCCGCAACAAGCGCAAATTGACCTTGCTGGCCCTGGACCGGGAAATGGCCTACATGGCCGGCGTCAATCCCGATTTCTACCAATTGCTGATCTACGTCATGCTGGCCTGCGCCCTGGTGCTGGGCATCCGCGTCATGGGCGTCATCCTGGTCAGCGCCATCCTGATCGTCCCGGTTTCCACGGCCCGCCTTTTCAGCCGCTCCTTCAGAACGCTGACCATATGGACGGCAGTGATCGCCGAAAGCGTCATGATCGGCGGGCTGCATCCTTTCCTACTATCTGAACCTGCCCAGCGGCGCGGTGATCGTCCTCGTCGGCAGCACGGTGTTTT